>NZ_CADDIS010000002.1:0-1654569 GCF_902751245.1 Vibrio sp. Vb339
AATCCGGGCTTCTAACTCTTGGATTTTCTTTTGCTCAGGCGTGAGGGCTTTAGTCGTTGGAGTCATCCCACCTCGCTCAACTTTGAGTTGGTCGACCCATCGCCGTAAAGCTGTTTCACCTACGCCCATAGAGTTAGCTGCTTCAGGTATGGAGTACCCTTGATCAAGAACCAAACTTGCAGCATCTAGTTTGAACTCAGCTGAAAATGTACGTCGTTGTCGTTTTGTCATTGAACACCTCATTTATGGTGGAGACTTTACCACCTAATTTGGTGTCCGGGATCATTAGACCACTACAGATAGTGCTCTAATATTGTTAGAACAATCTAAGTTAGTTTATGAAAGAGTAGCTAAGAATAGGAAAATCAAAGTTGGATGTAGGTTTGTTACAGAACTACATAGAGCGCGCTGTTCTGAATGGCTGACTACTAACCTAACTGGCTGTGCAAAGTTAGGTTAGTAGAAATTATGTAGCTGTTAATTCAGATTTGAGAGATAAGGGCTAGTGTTTTTTAGTAAAAATGGTAAAGGTCGCAATAAACTGAGGTTTGTTATTACATCGTTCGCTACATAGTGAAAACAGGCGACATACCGCTGTCTTGTCCACTCATTAGCAACAAGCCAATCAACACAAGTAGAATGCCACCGAAAAGCTGAAGATAGTGACCTGCGACTTTCAATGATTCACTACTGTTCTTGTTACCCGCTGCCAAATAGCGCTTCACTAGATGTTTACCTGTTAGCGTCATCATTGCAATTAATGAGGTTGTTAGTGCTGTGCCTACGGCCATCGCAAAGGCACTCAGAACGCCCATCCAATATAGGCCAACCATGTTTGCGAAAAGCAGAACCATGATTGCTCCGGTGCATGGCCTGATACCAATCGTCACGATGATTCCCGCATATTCTCGGAGCGTTGAGGCTTTGTTGATTGCATCTGCATCGGCTACATGCTGGTGGCCGCACCCACAGTCGGCATGAGAATGATCTGCATGAGTGTGGTCAGCGGCTTGCAATGCATTGGTAGCGCCCATAACCATTGAACCAGATGAACGAAGCGCCATTGGCGTACGAACTGGCACTGACGAAGCTGTGCCTGTTGCTAATGGAGTGATGGCTTTCACTCTCAGAGTTGGTTGCGGTTTACGCATCGTTGAGTGGATGTTTTTCAGAGCTTTCCAGCAAATCAACGCACCTACCACGGCCACTAATGCAAAGCTTAATGAAACAAACATATTCGCTTTGTCATTCACGACTCGCATGGAAGCACTAAAGCCCCACAGCAACACGCTTACTAGTAAGATTGCGACCAGTGCTTGTAAAAAAGCGGAGACGACCGTAAGCACTAAACTCGCTTTTGCTTTGGTTGGATGAGTCGCTAAGTAAGTAGACACGATAACTTTTCCGTGCCCAGGCCCCAGAGAATGAAGCATGCCATAGATAAAGCTGAACCCGATAAGGTAACTGCCTGCACCCCAAGGGTTGGACTTAGCTTCATAAAGTAGGTCTGCAAGCTCTGAATTGACTTCTCTTTGCCATTGGATGCTAGAGATAACTAACGATGGCCACATGGACCACACTTGATATGCACCGACAGCAACAAGCAGTAAAGCTCCGGCGCCAATAAGGTAATAGTTTGTTTTAAGTTGATTTGTCTGCATTTCACAAGAACCTATATCAGATATTTTTCTCTAAATGAATTGAGAAGCTTACGTAATGGCGGTAAAGAGTCGCTTTATTAGGACGCAGGAACTGCTGCACAATGAAGCTCAACCGATTGTGTAAACAGTTGGCCTAACGTGTTATCTGGATCTGCGTCGGCTGGTAAAGACATCGCATAACTCATCTGTTCTGGCGTCGGGTTGGGCTCGATTAATTCCAACTGACATTGTCTCGCTAGTTCAGGTGACAAGGTCACGTCGCTATTCGATAGCCACGACATGTCGACGAAGTAACTAGGGTCAAAAATCAATACGCGAAGCGAGCCTCGTGTTACTGGTTTAGGTTTAGAAAGTGGTAGGTCAAATGTTAGAACCATCTTGGCTTTATCACGCTCAAACTTGGCGTGTTCAGCAACCTGATATTTGATGGGCTCTTCACCATCATAAAAGTACGTGAAGTAGTGCTCATACTTCATGTTTTCAATAACAGACGCAGCGAGCTTTTTGAATGTTTCAGCTTCTGTATCGGCAGAGACGTCTTCTCCATCCAACATGTACATGGATGTCATTGCATCAAAAGACCACTCCATAGAGAGACCGGTGATCATGCCATTCTCCCCCTCAATATGAGTTTTCATCTCTATCCAAGAGTGAGGGTGGGCATATAGATTTGGCGCAAAACACAGTAAGACTAGGCCAAAAGGCAAACCCTTTAGAGAACGACAGCATGTCGAGAAACGGCTTACGTAGCGAGAGAAGAAGCGATTAATTACATCGATTAGATTAAATAGCTGTTTCATGAGAAAGAATGGTCATTAAGTGTAATGTTATAATATAACAATTGAGTGGGTTGTTCACATCAAGTTTGTGTCATGTTTTGCCTGTTTACGTTTCTATTATCGGTTCCAATTCGGAGTTGCTTTTATTCGCAACTGCTTTAATTTGCAGCAATGCCCCGCAAGTGCGAGGCATTTATTGTTGGGGCAAGCAAGGGTATGACCAAATTAGGCGAGTGAATGGACTTGCTTAGAAGAACTTCTTAATCGCTTTTTCAGCACACGCCACATCTAGGTGACCTCCTGGCGCACCACCCACACCAATCGCACCAATCATGGCATTGTTCAGTTGTACCGGAACACCGCCAGCTAAGAACAGCAAGTTGTCATCCATATTTTGTAATGGTTGCATGATTGGCTTTTCTGCAATGAGCTTCATCAGATTACCTGACGGCTGCTTCATGCTAGTGACAGTAAAAGCTTTCTTGCGTGAGCTATCAAGCGTGTGGATACCTGCGCCATCTGAGCGAAGTTGCGCAATCACATTCCCTGATAAACCGACGACCGTAGCAGACACCTTGTAACCATCAGCCTCACATTGGCTAACCGCTTCATGAGCAAGCTTGAATGCCGCTTCTGATGAGATCTGTGTGAAAGAGACCGTTTGTGTTTCTGCTGCCATTGCGTTGTGAGAAAGGCTAAGGAAACCAAGAGTTGCTGCTAGTACAGTTAGTTTTGTCATTTTCATGTTTACTCCGTTAAAGCATCTGTTTTCAAAAATATCCGTTTTCAAGTTCCGAATACTATTTTTTGCTTGTTTAGAAAGGGTGTTTTTATTCAACAGGTTCATTCTAACGAACACATGATTACGAGGAGCTTTCTCGAACATTACAAAGTTGCAATGTTGGTTATATTCGAGAAAGGATATTGATAGAGTGTGTTTAGACCACGGCTAACAGATAAACGGACGTTAATGAAAATACTATTGATTGAGGATGACATTCATATCGCGAGATTTTTGGTGAATGGTTTTCAGCAAGAAGGGATAACGGTGACGCACGCAACAGATGGTGTTGATGGATTACACGAGGCCGTAACCGAAGAGTATGACGTGATCATTCTCGATATCATGTTGCCAAAGAAAGATGGGTTTGAAGTGTTGGCTGAACTCAGAGGGCAAGGTTACGCGACGCCTGTCATCATATTAAGTGCCAAACACTCAGTGGAAGAACGAGTGCAAGGGCTACAGTCCGGGGCTGATGATTATTTGGTAAAACCTTTTGCGTTTCCTGAGTTATTGGCTCGTTGCCAAACCTTGGTACGCCGAGGAAAGCAACCCACGCCTCAAGCATTAGAATTGCATTACGGCCCGCTTAGCCTAGACCTACTTAAACACACGCTACAAAGAGAGCAACAAACGATCACCATTAATCAACGCGAGTTTATGTTGATGAAATTATTGCTCGAAAACCGAGAGGCTGTGATGTCGAAAACCGCGATTCTTGAGCATGTTTGGGGGCATCAGTTTGATCCGCAAACCAACGTGGTCGATGTTTTGGTTTGTAGGCTTCGCAGCAAAGTTGATAAGGGTTTTTCTAAGCCATTAATTCACACACTTCGAGGTGTTGGCTATGTCCTCAAGTCGTAGTATTGAACAGGCGCTTGCTAAAACGCAGAGACATTTGTTGGTTCGCTTTATGTCGGCCTTACTGCTCTGCTTGCTGCTGGTGGAACTGATTGTTGGGGCTATCTTCTTTTTCGACCTTTACCAAACGGAAAAGAAGATCCTTACGTCTATGTCGACCGAGTATCAGCGTATTTTGACTTACGATTCGAGTGAGCGATTGATTCATGTTTTAGAGGCGAATCCTCATCGGCTACTCGAAAACAACATTGCGGCGTATAAGCTTGAGAAGGGCGCTTCATCTGATGGCGTGTTTATCGCTGGTGTTCAACATTTATCGACAGAACAGCCTTTTTCTAGCTACCAAATTGATGACAATCGTTCATGGCTGGAGAGCTTCATCTTGAGTCCCTATATGTCGTTGCCTATTGAAGGGGAGCAGTATGATTTCTGGTTGGTTTTGGATAACCGAGCAAGAGACTTTATCGCGTACAATCAATGGCTAATGACTTTATATGCGTTGCTTGCTCTCGTGGCTGTGACCGCAGTTTTTACTCGTAACATTATCCAGAGTGCGATGTCTCCGTTAGTGACCTTTGGCGACCTGCTCGATAAGCTGAAAAAAGGGCAGTTAGAATTTCCTAGCGCTAGCACTAAAAATGAAGCCGAATCTGATTTACCGCAAGGGCTCAATGTGATCAGCTCTAGTGTCCATACTGCGGTTGCCAAGTTACAGCACGTGACGACAACCTTGAATACGACCGTCGATGCGATCGCTCATGATATTCGAACTCCTTTGTCGCGTATTACGTTAGCCTCCCAAACGGCATTGCTCAATAACGCCGACCAACAAGCGATGAAAGACGCATTGGCAGATTGTTCTGAACACGCCATGCAGGCAAGCAATATGTTAACCGCCTTGATGAAGCTGAACGACGAGCTGACTGGAAAGCGCATACCACAGAAAGTGCCGACTCAGGTCTCTGATGTGATTGCCAATGTGGTGAGCTGGTATGAAGATGTCGCAGAAGATAAACAAGTTGAGCTTGAGGTTGAGAGCGCTGATGCTCTTGTTATTCAGTCAGATCCTGACAAATTGACTCAGGTGTTGGTTAACCTTGTTGATAACGCGATTAAGTACACCGAGCCCGAAGGAAGAGTGACGGTCAAAGCCGAGCAAAGTTCAGAGGGTAAGATCGCGATAACCATCCAAGATACTGGTGTTGGCATTGAACAGAAATATCAGGATTTGATTTTTGAACGACTTTACCGAGTCGACAGCAGCCGCAGCAATATCGAGGGGTATGGTCTTGGGTTATCTTTAGCGCTTGCCATGGTCGAGAATCTAGAAGGAACGCTAGTCGTTGAATCTGAACTGGGTGTGGGGAGTACTTTTACTCTTTCGTTGTAACAACGATTTATATCGTCACTTCTGCCTTTGAAATTCCAGCTCGCAGGTACAAAGAATGCCCCGCACTAGTGGGGCATTCTTGTTTTTGGGGAAGGGAGGCTCTCCGTGAACAGGTTTGGGAGGTAGAGTAACCTGCGCCAACCCTATTGGCTGCTTGTAGCTTGTAGCTTTTGATCTTAGTTATCGATCCAGTAAATCTTATTTTTCACATGATAGTTGTTGGCATATGCCAATAATGGGGCGTATGCTGAACTTCTGATCATCAATAACAGGAAGTTACTATGTTATACGCAGTACCTTGTCGCGACCTTCATGTAGGCAACCATTTTGCTCGTTCCCCACAGATTGCGATTGTCGATGAACAACGACAAATAAAGCAGATTGTTCCTTTGGTTGAGTCCGACACCGCTTGCAATAAAAAGAAGCAATGGATCTCAGTGCTTCGTTCTTACGATGTGAAATCTGTGGTGGTTCGTCATATAGGTAAGAAGATGCTGGCGCACTTGTTCAATAACGATATTCGAGTCTTGGCATCGACAGGTAAGGCAGAAATCGGGACTTTGGATTTCGACAATCTACGGGAAGTGACCGATCTCGATTATGGTCGCGAGCCGAGAAATAGTGGGTGTGGCAATAAAACGTGCGGCGAAAACGGGCACAAAAAACAAGCTTCGATTCTAATGGTACAGCCTAATCAGCTAGGTGCTATTCGAGGGTTCCGAAAATGACCTTTTTGTTGACGCTATTGGGGTTTGTCGGAGTCGTTACATTGATGGCGATAGGCGTGATTTTTTCGCGCAAGCCAATCAAAGGCAGCTGTGGAGGATTGGCGAAGTTAGATATTGAGCGTGCGTGCAATTGCAAGGATGTGTGTGAAGGGCAAAGTAGAAAGCTGTATCAGATTACTGAGCCATCAAGCTAAGCATCAAGAGTTCTCGCTCACTGAGTTAAATAACTTCTGGCTAACACGTTAATTAACTACTTTGAATCACCAACGCGTGACCGTTGACGATGCACTTGGCGACTTTGGCTCTTGCACGCTTGATGATGTTGCCGAACGTTTGGCGAGACACCTGCATTTGTTCAGCGGCTTCAAGTTGGCTCAATCCTTCTTGATCAGCCAAGCGTAAGGCTTCTAACTCTTCTAATAGCAATTCTTCTTTATGAAGCTCGTTCATAGGAACGCCATTAGGCTTAAAGCAAGAGTAAGCCGCTCGGGTGCATAACTGGCGATGTTTTTTTGGTCGAGCCATATTAATCTCTAGGCATTTAAGGTTAAAAGGTAAGTATGAAGGTTTTCATTCCACACAACCATCGGCGTTGCCAAGTGTGCAGCCAAGGTTTTTTTTCAGACAATCCAATAATATTTGAAGCTATTGGTGAGCACGAGGCTTTAGTTAAGCACGAGACTTTATCCAAGTATGAGACTTTAGCTAAATATAAAACCAGGGCCAAGATTGTACCAACAGATAAAGCTGAGGGCTACGATGGCATCATGCAGGGTGGCATTGTCACCGCGTTACACGACAGTGCGATGCTGCATTGTTTGTTCCAAAATAACATCACTGCAATGACGGTGAGTTTGGCGTCTCGCTTTCATCATCCTATTTCCATTGGTCAAGAACTGGAAGTTCGTGCCCAATGGGTCAAAAGCAGACGTAATATCTACTTCCTTGAAAGCCAAATTACGCAGTGCGGAAAGTTATGTTCGTCGGCACAAAGCCAGTTTATGTCATCCCACTAGCTATCGATCTGATGTTCCCTATGCCGTTAGTTTGTTACGCCCATTGTTTTGCACAATAAATAGAGGTTTTCTATAGTTAAGGTAATAACGAATAAAACTAGGGCAGTATTGAATTTATCATAATCTTTCTTCACTTCTGATCGCGCTGATGTGTGTTCATTAGTCGAGCCTTCGTACTCGATTCAATTCATTGCTGCCTTCTTCTGGAGGGCTGCTGATGCACAAATACTTCAAATCGACACTCCGATACGGTGTCACTTCAATCGTTTCTCTTTTTCTATTCTTCAGTACTTTTGCCTCTTCTTCTCCACTTAAAGTCGGTGTTTACCCGTGTCCTCCTTTTGTGATCAGTTCGATGGAAAGTCAATGGAATGGCCTGAGTGTCGAGCTTTGGGAACAGATCGCTAAAGAAATGGACGTTGAGTACACGATAGAGAATCACCGTTTGGATGAATTACTCAATGCGATTGAAACAGAGCAAATCGACATCGGTGTCTCTTGTATTTCCATCACCCCAGAGCGTGAGTTGTTTGCTGACTTTTCCCATTCCTTTTATGAAACTCACCTCGCTATCGCAGTGAAGAAGCAAGGTTACCTTCATACCTTACACGCCATTTTCTTAAACCCTGCATTGTGGCTGATCATTGGCGTTATCGTCTTTATCTCTGGTGTGATTGGTGCCTTTTTTTACGTATTGGAACACGGTGAAAATGAAAAGCTCTACTCGATGAAAAGCCGAACGGGCCGTTGGTTAGAAAGTTTCATATTGGGTTTACTTTTTATCACTCGAGGCCCATTCAATTATTTCGAGTTTAAGAGCTTAACGGGACGAATCGCCACGGTGTTCATTGGTGTGCTAAGTATGCTTTTCATCGCCAGTATTACTGCGGTATTAGCCAGCAAGCTTACGCTCAGCCAAGGCTCTTCCCATATTAAAGGTGTGAATGATCTTGCGGATGTTGAAGTAGGGGCAAAAGTCGCGACGACTTCTTCTTTGATGCTCACAAGCTTTGGTATTCGACACAAGAGTTATATCGATATGCCAAGACTGTTGGCGGCTTTAGAGGAAGGCGAAGTGGAAGCGATTGTCGCTGATGATGTGGTGCTCAAATATATGATTGGTAATGGCAGAATAAGCGGGCAGTTTGAAGATCTGGAAGTGTTGCCGTATCAGCTAGAAAAGCAGAATTATGGCTTTATCATCACTGAAAATAACTCGTATGAAGAAGAAATTAACCGCGCTCTGCTGAAGATTCGTGAGTCACGAAAGTGGCGTAAAATCTTGGTCGATTATTTCGCAGATCAGTAATCGAAATTAGAGGCTTATTCAAAAGCTTTTGGACTGTCGCCGTTACAGTTGATCTGAACCTGAGGCCTTGGTCTTTTTGAAGTATTTGAATGCACTCCAAACCGCGTAAGCCGCAACACCCACAATCAATGCCGAGCGAAGGAGAATAGGCGCATCATGCTCAAGTTGACCAACATGCGGCACAATACTGGCAAACAATCGACTGGTAAAAAGCAGCCCCATTACTAACATAATTACTTTATTCATGTGACCTGCCATTCAATTGAGTACGTTGCACAGAACGAGTTTTGGGGCGATTACACGGTTAACACGCCAGACAACGATTCTGCTCGAAATAAAATCATGCGCTTCTCAAACGTAACCGTCAACGCGATATCAGCTTAAAGCCAGTAAGCTAAAATTTCGTTTTTGGTAGAGGCTTGTACTGCTGGGCAATAGCAGTTCTACTTCTCGATTATAAAGCCCCGTATTACGAGGCTTAGTGTTTTTCTCAGTAGAAAGTATTAGCCAACTAGTGCTGGTTTAAAGGCAGTTGTTAGTTAAATGGAACCGTGGATGTGGTGGCGTATTTCGTTCTTTAGATCTTGTTCATACTGATCTAGCCAGGCATAACGCTCGCGATACAACTTGCGCTTTTGGCGTTTTAGAGCCTCAAGATCTTTCTTGTTTGGATTTGTCGGTAGACGATAAAAATAGTCGTTATGCACCTGTCCATCGTGCTCCTCCCACAAACTATCGTACTTAAGGCTGATGTCTTTGTTTTTCTTGCCGTAGCGTAATGAGTTCGACACATGGCCAGACTCTTTTACCGCATAGATATTGTTGATACCTAAGTTAATGGCTAACAGTCTTAGTGTTTCTACCATGAAGGATTTAGGTCTTAAACCGTAGAAAGCTTTTGTGAATGTGCGGCTAAATCCATTGTCATTGGCCCCGCCTTGAATACCGCCGATGTAGAAGCTGTTGTCGAAAACCGTGAACGAGATGGTATACATTTTTTCGAGTTGAGAGTTGGTCAATGAAATTGTCAGTTCACCTTCTTTTCTCGCGTTTCTTTCGAAGCTGAGATTAACCAGATAAACGTTGTCATCTATCTCAAGTTTTAAAAGATTGAGCCTTTCATTATAGATTTGGTGTCTAGCTTCTCTTGCGAAGGTGTTTTCAAACCAGTCGTAGTGTTTGGATAAGATATCAATCTTTTCTTTATTGCTAAAGCCAGTGCATAAGTAGGGAGTGACAAATTTAGAAAGGAAGTTGGGTTGCTTTATAAATAACAACTTTCTCTCTTCAGAGTTGAAATTATCACTCATTTTTCGAGTAGCTGAATAATAAAACAGGGCTCGAATAGTAAACTTAAGTATCGCTTTGTACTTACCCTTATTTTTATGGGTATTTGCTTCAATCCCCATGCGAACGACATTCATAATCACCTCAAAGAAGAAGGATTGCTCGAACACAGTCGTGTCACGAACCCTTCCAATAATCTCACCAATAACAAGAAAATGATGATAGTGAAAAAGGCGATTTGGGTAAGTATGGATATGTATAGCTATGTAACTTAATCAGTTACTTAGTGAGTGGTTCTTGTACGATTATGCCTTGTTATGTGAGAGGAAACTGGGTTGATAACCATAAAAGAGTCGTTCTTAGGAACAATGTTGCGCCCTTTATGGGTTACGAGCTTTTAGAGTTGTAAGCCGAAAAGTATTTGGTCTATCGAATCTGGTGGAGGTTAGTTTCGGTTTTAGGGTTCTGTATAAGACTTTGACCACATAAAAGCACCGATAACCCAAGCTGTAACATCTCCGCTTATAGTGGTTAGACGCAATGTCATGGTTATCGCTAAAGAAGCCTCTGAACCGTAAATTGGGTTAAGCAGGCTAACCAGAACAAGTTCTCTAACTCCGATCCCAGCAGGGGACCCGGGGGTGAAGAATCCAACAATCCAGGCGACCGCGAAAATGCTCCCTAGTGTCAATATATCGAGTTTCCAAAGGTCAAACAGTGCTCCTCCAACTAAAGATATTACCGCGCCCAATAGTAAATAGTTAAATAAATATGTTACTAAACTCACCATCACAATTGGTAACGTAGGGAGTTTAAGTTCGTCTATTTGTGCCACGTCTTGTTTTGATAGAAACCAAGCATACAGGCGAACAAACGAATGCCGAAAGATCTTCGGTCCAAAGACAATAGTGGCAATAGTCAAACTAAGTATAAGTACGTGTGTTTGTATGGATGATTCGTGAATGAAGTCATTCCCTTGATGGATCCCATGATATAGGGTCAAGATAACCACAACTCCAACTACCCAAATGGTTTCGATAAGCATACTCAAGAGAATTTTACTTCGCTTCATTCTTAACTTTTCAGATAACACAACGCGCCCTATATGGTGTGCTATGTTTCCGGGTAAGTACTTTGCCAATTGAGCTAAAAGGTTTATTGAAACGACCTGAGTTATGTTACCTCTACTTTCTCCTACGGATTTCAGTAGGTAGTAGCTAACTAAACCACCATTTATTAACGTCCAGCAATAAAGAGCAATACTTCCGACTAGGACTAATATTAGATCGTAGCTCCAATTAATCGTGTACCAAATTGATACTTGAATTAATGACTGATAACAAAACCATATAATTAGCGATATGGATATAAGCCAACCTAGTTTCTCTACCTGTATTCGTATATTAGACACCAAGAGAAACCCTTAGACGGTTACTTTGATATTTTTGATTTTTCATCCGCTAACCTATCCTCTAGTTTCTCGATTCGGTACAGCAGTTTTTCCATTAACTTGCGATTGAAGCTTACTAGGTCTGCGACAAATCCTACAATCATAGTGAGAAACCCAAGTATTAATAATGTGCTGCCGAGTAATAAGGACTGGATATGGCCATCGCCACCCCCATCCATGAAAAAGTATAGGAAACGAATGATGGGTAATACACCAACGGCAGCCATTATGGCACCTAAAATAAAGAACACACGCAAGGGTTTGTACATTGTGTAGATACGAATTAATGTGGAAATAGACATCCTTAAAAAGTGAGGAATACTTGAAAATAGCCTAGACTCTCTAGTCTTCTCGTTAGTGTGGATTGGAACGGAGATAACACAAAGCTTTTTCGCACTAGCTTGAATGAGCATCTCAATCGTGTAACTGAACTCTGATACTATATTTATTTGTTGTGCTGCTGATCTTGATATTGCTCTGAAACCACTGACTGAGTCTTTTATGTCTAAGCCAGTCGCTTTGGACACGATATAACTACCTAATACTTGAAGGGTTCGCTTGAAAAATGAGAAATGTTTATTGTTATAACCACCTCGGTTTCCGACGACAATATCGGCTCTCTTGTTCAGGATGGGTTCCACTAACTTAGAGATTTCAGAGCCATTGTATTGGTTGTCACCATCAGTATTGACAATGATATCAGCTTTCTTATCTATGCAGGTTTCTAACCCTAGGTGAAACGCGTGGGCTAAACCCTTATTTCTCGTGCTCTCTACTATGTAATCTACGCCTAACTGTTGCGCTATAGCAACCGTATCATCTGTAGAACCATCGTCTATAACAAGTATCTCAATTTTATCTATACCTTTGATTTCTTCCGGTATACCTCGGATTACTGATTTGAGGTTACTTCTTTCGTTATAGCAAGGGATTTGAACAATTAGTTTCAATTCTGCCACCTCTATTTAAAATCCGCTAAACATACGAGATTCTCGGTTGTTCTCTTTAGGCCTATATAAATTCTCCCCCCAACGAAGTGTATATGTACCTGTATCTTCGAAAATTTTAATAGTATGTTTTCCTTTTGATAAAGCGACGATTTCTTGTGGGTGGATAACTTTATTATTTATGATTACTTTTGAATCTGATTCCAAAGTGTAATTACCAGAGATATTTAAGGTAAACGTCACGGCGTTATCCTCTTGAGTTAACAGCAACTCTTTACCTGCAACATAGAGTTCATTCCAGTGACTTATATAATTGTTTTTAATAGCTTTCCTATCTTCTTCTAAAAGAGCCAAATAGATTGATCCCACACTGCTCTCGCTGTGAATGAACTCAAGGTATTCTGAATTCACGATCAAAAATTTAGGTTCGTGATCTTCAATAGCAACCTTAAGTATAGGCTGTCCTGCTATTAAGTAGTTATCCATCCCCCAAGAGCTCATGAAAAAGCCTTTCTGAGGGTATGATGAGATCATAGAGCACCTATCTATGTAGGCGACAGGTTCAGGAAATATCTTATGAACAACATTAATAAAATGATGCTGATAATCTAAGTTCCGGGAATATTTCAAGTAAATACTTTGAAATATTAAGTTAAAAACAAACAAAAAAACAACCCCACGGCTTATTCGCATGTATCGCTTACGAGTTTTTCTTTGATTCCATACCTCCCAAGCTAGGCCGAAATAAATTGCCGAAGGAGCTAATATAAATGAATAAAAGTAAGGGAATGCGTTACGATAAATAAGAATAGATAATAAAGGAAGTATCAAAGTCATGAGCTTTAAGTAATCTAATTTTATTTCAATATTATTATTTTTAATTGTTGAAGATAGGCAGAAGTAAACGCCACAAACTAAAGTAAACCAAAAGCCTAAGTCTGTTCCTAATGTATATATAAAGTAATTAGCTCGAGGGAAAAATAAATTATGGTTTAGTGTTTTGTTTGCCCCACTTAGCATTGATATAGCATCGTTCTCGATTGTTGATGTAATGCTTTGTGAGTGCCAAAAGTATAGAGATAAAAACAGTAACGTGACTAAAATAAAATATCGCGAAAGGATAATGCTAGTTCTACGTTTTTGGGAAGATTGTACAATGGATAAAAGTGAAATTAGGATAATAGTAGGAAGATAAAACACAGACTTTAGTGTTATAAGGAATGCTATGGCAGTAAGCAATGCAGTAATCAATGTTCGTTTGAAAGAATACTCTAGTTTTAGCAGATAATCTAAACTAGCCATTAAGCAAAAAGTTGCAATAGGGTCTGTCCGAAAACTAGCTCCCATCCTAATTACAAATGTAAATGAAAAGTAAGCTAAAACCGAAAATAGAGAAGCGGATCTACCAAGGTGTCTACGACAAATTCTAAATATAAAAAATCCTGTAGCAATTTGAAGACACAGCATAACATTACGAGCAACAATGATTTGGTTAACCTCATTATCGGATACCCAGCTTAACCAAGTGAAAAAATGCACATGGAATGTTTGAAAGCTACTTATCGATTCTCCAGCTAAAAACTGATGAACAAAAGACAGATAGTAGAATTCATCCCAATTAACCTCATAATTGAACGCGTTGTATACTCGAAGAACTATAGCTAGAAATATCAAGGTAAGCATAATGGAACTTCTGCTTACCTTGATATCTCTATTTAATATATTAGGCTTACTATTTGTTTTTTCAAACATTTTCCTTCTACCCTAAACTTCCAAAGACTTTGTTATTTCATCTAAAAGCTCTGTTGCTTTTTCTAACTATAGTACCTTTGGATTTTCTTGTTTTTAGTGAGTTAGAGCTTGATTACTTAGACGATTAGCTAACGGTTTATCGTCTGTTGGGCTAAGATAAAAGTATGAAATAATCTGTTTTATGGAGCTATTGATGATACATATTTTGATTGGTACTCGCGCACAGCTCATAAAAATGATTCCCATTATGAAAAATCTTCAAGATAGAAATGTTGAATACAATTTTATATTTATGGCACAGCATAGAGAAACTATATTAGAAATATTATTTGAATTTGGAATCAAAGAGCCAGATTATGTTTTATGTGACGATAATAGAGATATCGTTAGCAGTATACAGATGGTTGCATGGTCTATTAAGGTTTTACTTGTCGGTATTTATAATAAACGGGAGTTATTCAGAGGAGATAAGGACGGGATCGTAATGATTCATGGTGATGCCCCCCCATTGTTATTAGGTGCTATTTTGGCTAAAAGCCAGAAATTAAGGGTCGCCTCGGTCGAAGCTGGCTTACGTTCTTTTAATTTACTCAAGCCTTTTCCTGAGGAAATAACTCGTGTTGTTACAGCTAAATTGGGATTAATTGATGTTTTTTATTGTCAGGATCAACTCTCTGCAGAGAACGTAAGTAAATATAATAAACAAGTTGTCAACACTAATGGGAATACTATTGTTGATACTATACAACTTGCTAGCTCTATAAATAAATTATCGACCAATTCTATCTCTGATAAACAAGAACGCTACGCTACTGTCTCACTCCATAGATTCGAAACGATATCAAATATAAGTGGTTTGAAGAAAATAGTGGAACTAATAGAAAAACTCACTAATGTTATTCAAGTTAAGTTTATATTACACCCTCCAACAAGAGAAGCACTTAAGAAGAATGGGCTTTATAGAACTTTGGAAAACAACATCAATCTAGACTTAATTCCTCGTATGACATTTTTGAACTTTAATAAACTCATATCGAAATCTGAGTTTATGGTTACTGATGGCGGTAGTAATCAGGAAGAATGCGCATTTCTCGGAATTCCATGTTTAGTTATTAGAAATGAAACAGAGAGAAAAGATGGACTTGGTGATAATGCAGTTCTTTCATATTTTGACTATAACGTGATTGATAGTTTCATTGAAAACTATTCTGAATATCGTCGCCCGAGTAAAGTTCTCAAGAGAAGCCCCAGTGAAATCATTATCGACAACGTAACTAAGTCATTGTGATAAAACCAGTTTTGATCATCTACTTGGGTGGGTGTTAAGAGTTAGCGATACGTAACCATAACGAACAAACTCATTGTAGTTGCTGACGTCATAGATCACTAAGACAAGCCTATAACCAAAAATGCCACTACAAATCTGCAGTGGCATTAGAACGATAACAAACTATCACTTTGCTCAAACCTAAACTTTAGTTCTTACATAAACTATAGTTCTAACAGTTTGGCCAATTCACGCTCTTCGAGAAGCTCTTCAATGCGTTGACGAGTCTTAGGCGTCTCAGCTTGCGCTTTAGGCGACTTACCTGCTTTTTTGCTTCGGCTCGTTTTCGCTTTTTCCTTAGTCGTCATCGTAACCTTCCTTGTGTTTTTTGTATTACAGGTTGCACGTCTCTTTCAGTGCTTTGCCTGCTTTAAATGCTGGCGTTTTTGACGCTGCAATTTGAATCTCTTCTCCGGTACGCGGGTTGCGACCAGTTCGAGCGGCACGAGAGTTAACTTTAAAGCTACCAAATCCAAGGATCGATACGTCATCACCGTTAGCAAGCGAAGTAGAAATACCTTCAACAAGCGCATTGAGCGCCGTGCCTGCTTGGTCTTTTGAGATGTCTGCAGAAGTCGCGATGTGTTCAACTAATTGAGATTTGTTCATAATCTATATTCCTTATTGAGTACGGCTGGCGTCTACCTTTAGCACCTAGCTTATGCGATCTTATCAACGGCAACTGAAATATTGTCAGTGGTTGGGTAGAGCTTTGTAAAGTAACCAACAGAATTGACTATAAAAGCATCTGTCGGCTCAATCAATGGAATTCATTGATTATTATGGATTTAAAACGAGTTAGTTGAGCTCACGAGAGATAAGTGACTGTGAATGTCTTGGTTGATTGAGAGTATCAATCAAAGGAACGCCGATCGATTTTATGAATTAGACAGCAAAAACTATAAAGCCCAGCGACAGGGCTGGGCTTTATGGTATTCAAATAATCTAGTATTTGAAGCGGTTCTCTATATAAAGCGAACGCAAAGAGAACTACTTAGTAATAAAGATTTGTTCTGTTTCTAGCGAAGTCATGTCGCGAACTTGGCGCCAGATGTAGTAGAAGATACCTAGCATCATTAGAAGGCTTGGGATAGCGATTGCAGGGTAACTGTATAGTGTCAGCTTACCTAGTTCTTCATTGAAGGCTACCGTGCCTGCTGGGCTAGTCACAATCCAAGTCGCAAGGAAGTAGTTCATCGCAGAAGAGAAAGCGAAGGTACTCGCGAATAGGTAGTTCGATGTCATCAGGCAACGATCAAACTTTGTTTGGTTACCGAACTGCTTGAGGCGCTCTTCAATAAGAGAGATGTTTAACAGAGCCGGTGTGAAGATAACTTTTTGGATAAACGGGTAGCGGGTGAAGGTTGAGCCAAGAACCGCTAAACCAATTAGACCAGGGATTAATGCTTCTTTTAGTGCTAACCAGCGAGTGTCTAGTTCGAAGAAACCAATACCGCCCGTTAATAGCACGCTGACGAAGCCAAGCGCCGCGATGAAGTTGAACTTCTTATTGCGGATTAACTCCATGCCACCGTAAGCAATAGGGAAAGCAAGGGCGACAAGCAATGCTAAGCCTGTTCCAAGGTGCTCCTCTCCACTGAACTTCATTAAGATGAATGAAGGAAGAAAGACGTTAAACACGACTTCGAAAAGAGGACTCGATTTTTTGTTTTCTGTACTACTCATAATTTCTAAATACATTATGTTATGGATTTATTCTCAGGGATTGTTGTTTACCTCGCCCAAGATGTAAAGCCTTAAGGCGTCATGCTGTGTAACGACATGTGACATCAACGACACCTCTGAGCCTATCTAACGCTCAATTCTAGACTTTGCACGCCTTTGTTTCATGCCAATTTTCAGCCTCATGACCGAACGAGTTTAATAACATTTCATAGTCAGGCTTGCTTGCCAATATCTCAATGCTTATGTGTGCCAGTACGTCTGCGAATGGAGAACGGTGTAAAAATCGGTGATGTTTCGGCTGTTCGCTTCATCAAACAACGCAGTATGTCGGAATTGGACGTAATCCAAAGCGACATGGAGATACAGCGTGGCCAAGTTGTCGGTAAGAAGGGAATCTAACCCTTGTTTGTCTATTTCTTGGTCAAGTTGCTTTAGCGCGGCAGCGATACCGTCTTGTCCTCTCTTGATTAGCGAATTATCACTGTCGGTATAGCGTGTTAGTGCTGCGGTTCGAAAAGCTATCTCCATTAATGTCTTTGCTGTTCCTAGATACTTCATTTGATGGGCATCACTTAATGTCACTTGGCGCAGCGTTTGAGGTTGATAGGTTTCAATTAGGTATTGGCAAATACACAAGCTTTCTGTCAGTGAAGTTCCGTCTTCCAGTTCCAATGCCGGAATTAAGCAAAACGGATTTACGTTTATCAGGTTGGTCGGCGTACTCCAAGGGTCGACCCAAACAAAAGACAAAGGTGAACAACGAGACAGAAGTGCTGTTGCTGCGACTACGCGTGAAAACGGAGAGGTTTCATTTAGGTAGAGTTGCATGTTAATCCCTTATTTTATTCGATAACTGAGTCCAAAAAGTGCGTTTAGATTTAGATTGAGTGTTCACGCTTAGGTTGAGCCTCGGTCATTAAGGTGCACACCGCAGACAAAATCAAAGCAGCAGCACTCATGCTGAACAATAGATTGTATGACGCCATGTGATTTAAGTAGTACGCCATCACAAGCCCGACTACGCCTTGTGATATTGCAAAGGAAAGTGTCATCCCAGCCCACGCTTTGGTGTGCAGTTCATAACCGACAATCTCCAATGTGTAAGTCGACACCAGAGTGACCGTCCCCGGAGTGAAAATACCGACCAGTAATGAAGAAATGAGTAACGCTATGGGATGAGTGCTAAAAAGGGGTAATGCGACGCCTAGAGCCTTGAAGCTAAATGCAATACAGAGTGATTTCTTTAGCCCTAGCTTGTCTCCCAATATGCCTGTTATCAATGGGCCAATGGCGGCACCAATACCAAAGGTTGCCCAGAATAACCCACCGCTAGTGAACGACATGCCCAGTTCACGCACGATGTAATCAACCCAAAACAAAGTGTGTGGTAGGTAGCCGATAGCATCGAAGGTATAAGCCACAAGAATAAGCGTTACGCTGATTAACTTAGGCCTTGATAGCTGTGAGAATGAAGACTTTATATAAGGTGCTTTTGACGTATTAGGTTGGGTTTGCCATGCATTCCAGGTGAGTATAGTGGTGGCCAACGCGATGACTCCCATGCCAATCCAAGCCGAAACTACACTAAAATAAATGAGCACAGGAATTAGGGTGCCAGATAACATTGCACCAAGCCCAATGCCTGAAAATACAACACCGCTGACACGAGCCTTCACATCTGGGTTAAATTTGCGAACAATTACCGGAGGGGCGACAACCATGAGCAAAGCACCCGAAACTCCAGCCAAAGTTCGCCAAACATAGAACCATGACAAGGGCGCATCCTGCAGTGCACAGCCCAAGTAGCTAAAGCTGCTCACCAACATCGCGAAACGAATCAACTGACCGGCGCTGAAATAACGCAACAGTATATTGGCAGCTGGTGCACCTAATATGTATCCAAGAAGGGTTGCTACACCAAGATAAGACGCATCACTCTCGCTAAACCAACCGCTTTGAATGAGAGCCGGCATTAAGGCTATGTAAGCGAACCTGCCGATTCTGTTGCCTATTAGAGTCGCCCCCATTCCAGCCAAGCTGTCTCGATTAACGATGTGTGTATTCATCATAAAAGGGGCTCTTTTCAGTTTGACTAGATGCTCTGGCAATAGGGCAAAATCTTTGTTTGATTTTGCATACTGACATCATTCACCATCAATATCACTAGGCTGTTAGTCATATAAGTTGCATATCTAAAGGTGGTTTCGAGGTAGGAAAATTGCCAGTATGTTTAAACACTTAGGGAGATCTGTTGCTATGCCAAGGGGAAGGCAATAAGCGATTGTTTTAATCATCGTAGAATTGAGTGATCAATGGTTAGACTAAAGTTGGATCTAAATGATTAGGTTATTTAGAAAAGATTGATGCCCAGTTACTCTCACTCACATTCACCGCTCTCAAAAGATTGATGAATGTGAAATGAGGCAGAAGAGAAACGAAGAGTTACAAGTCCATTATTGGTCGAAAAGTAGGTTAAAGCTTAAAGGGGTTTTGTCGGAAATCGCTAATCCACCCACGGTCGCTGAAAGTTTGTTTAGATTCTCTGTCGATATCCCAAAATCAGCGCCGTTGACGATGATTGTCGAAGCTGAGCTAACCATGACAAACCCTGAGGATGGAACCACCACAACTGGGAAATCGATCGTTTTGGTTACGCCGTGTAAGGTAACTTCCGCTGCTATTGTTGCTCTTTTTGGGTCACCGGATAGCATCGACGGTTCAACCTTTCCAGAGATCTTCACTTCAGGAAAATTCATTGATTCGAAGTAGAGTTCATTGAGTCTCTGGTCACGGATAGCGACACCGGTGCTCACGCTTTTCAAGTCCAATACTATTGAAAACTGACCCTCTTCGGTAAGCCCTCCAGACATAGGTTTGATGGATGCGGGCTCAACAACAAACTGCTTTTTAATGGTCGCGAATGTGATGTTCGATAACTTCGGATCTAATGTGTAGCCCGACTCCGCGAAAGATTGAGCGGAGATAACGGTGCATAGGAGGCCGAATGTAGAGATTAGTTTTTTCATAAGTTGTCACCAGATTGATGAGTATCTTTGGTAAGGGTATTTAGAAGCTTAGGTCAGTATCTAAAGAATTACCGTAACCCACTAGGAAGCAGTCAATCGTTGGAAGTAAGCGCAAGAAGCAAGCATTTGATGTGATAAAGGGAGCAGTTAGTTGAATGAGATACCAAGGTAGCACTCAGGAGTTGTGCTTGTGAGGCCTATATGGCCCCACAAGTATTAGGTTAGTTTAATTTTTGGTATGTAGATACGCTCGTTGAC
Source organism: Vibrio sp. Vb339 (assembly GCF_902751245.1). Lineage (NCBI taxonomy): Bacteria > Pseudomonadati > Pseudomonadota > Gammaproteobacteria > Vibrionales > Vibrionaceae > Vibrio > Vibrio sp. Vb339. The sequence continues at coordinate 20,259 of NZ_CADDIS010000002.1, forward strand.
TCGCCAGTTGGTAGCATTTTACGACGAGTTAAAACACCTTGATCCCAGTCTTTACCTGCTGGCATGTATGACCATTTAACAAAGTACTCTTTTCCGTTTGGACATTCATTGCCCATTTCGTATCCGCTAGAGTCACAGAAGCGAACAGTTGTATTTAACTCGGTAAGCGTTGCTTTTGAAGCTCGGTCCGTTTGGTTAAACCACCAGTAGTCTAGGTTAGAAAAGTCGGCATAAGAATAAGGCCCCTCATCATCCAACTCTACTGGCGTGGAACCTGAACACTCTTGGCCAGATACGGTGATGTCCTTTTCACCAAATACATACTCAGAACGTGCTTGTTCCCCATTGTTACAAGTTTCTAAGTGTTCCCATGTACCAACAAAGTCAACGTAGCGGTCGGTTTCTTGATCGTCAATCTGGTAAATGAAGCGAATAGATTCGCTAACACCACCTTTAGAACTATCTGATGGGGCTGATTTATCTTGTACCGAACCGAGGTTGAATTTCTTATCTAGAATGGTTAAAACCTCAGTAGTAGCATCATAAGACTGTGAGTAAATGTTGTATTGCCACGCTGTTCCGTCTTTATTATTTGAATCATCATATAACTCAGTCTCAATCATAGAATTCAATTGAGACTGTGAAGTAGCGAGAACATAAGGCATGTAGATTTCTAACTCCTCATCGTCATAGCCCATGCTTTCTTCGGGGTCACTCTTATTTGGGTTGTTAAACTTGTATAAGAATTGGCTTTCAAGACTGAATCGTTCATCAGTTGTTGCGTCTTGGCCGTCACATTTGGTTTGATTTTCATTGATAACAGTGAATTTACTAGAGTCACCAGTCGCAGTAACACAGCTTAAGTATTGGGCACCCCAAGCTGAGCCAAAACCCGAGTCGTTGTTTCCTGCGGGGAAAACAACTTCGAGGTCAGAGAGTTTGTAATCCCAACGAGCAGAATTACGAACTAGATCAAACGTTTCTTGATCAACAGTTTTGTCTGCGTGTACATAAAACTGCTTTTGATTAGTAAGAGGGTCATGGTCATTCAACTCATGTAGTTGATATTGATTAATGCTAACTTCACGGATCAGGTTGTTTTGGTCACGTTGAAACATTGGTACAACTGCATCTTCGCCTCGCTCATACTTGCCTAAAGAATCGTTCATGTGAGCGATCGCATCATCCTCGCTTACGATGTCAGCCTCATCCATTCCCATATGATCATCTAGGAAGTCAATAACTGTCTCTTGGTCGTCTAGGTTGATTTTATGTAGTGCACTGATTGTTGCTTCATCGATGTTCGTCGAGAGTGTTTCGGGTAGTACAATGTTTGAATCACCGTCGCCAACATTGACAGATTGAAGAAGAATCGCGAGGTTGACTGCTCTTTCGTAAGTACCTGTTGCTTCGAATGGGCTTAAAACATCACGGTTAGATGCCGCACCGACTTTAAGTCCATTTTCACCACCAAGGTAAAAGGTTACTGCACTATTTGATAAAGCAGTATATTGACCGCCATTTTCAGTGAAGCCAGAGTTAACTTTGCTATCTGTGTAATAAAGGCCATCAACCACAGCGTCTACGAAGGTGCCTTGTATATTCGTAACTGGGTTGTTGAATTCAATCGGTGCAGAGCTTGTACTATCGTCATCATCGTTACACCCAGTGATGCCAACCAAAATTGCTGCTGACAAAGCGCACATCTTAAGTGAGCCAATGTTCATTTTTCTCATTATAATACCTTGATTTTGTGAGGTTACTCCAATAAAGCGCAAGGATTATGACGAATTGAAATATGAAAATTGGTTATATATTAAATAATAATTATTACCTCACCGTAGTAGCGATTAATTAGCAGGGGCTTTTTCATTAAATTACATCAATTTAGACTAAATATTAATCAGTTTTGTTTTTTTGTACGTGTGGTTGTTGCACATACTTGATTTCTGAGCCATTGATGTGCTGTATCGACGTTTTTACGTGGGTGCCAATACATCGATATGCTTATATCGTTGAAGTCAAAAGGTAGGTCAAAAGTTTTTATTGAGAACTTCTCTCTACAAATACTTTCCATAAATGAAGGTAAAAGGGCTATACAGTCAGTTTTTTCTATTAAGGGAAATGTTTCAAAAAAACTAGAAGCGTTATAGACAACATTTCGCTTGTTTAGTGCTTTAATGTCGGCATCAGATAATACATGCTCTCTGTTTACCTCATGAGTTACCGCAACATGGTTTTCTGCATAGAATTCTTCGTTAGTAACTGCGTTTTCCTGAATTCTAGGGTGATCAGCGCTGCAACATACTTTCATTTTTCCGGTAAGAATGACTTTATGTTTTAATAGAGTATTCCCAATGGGGCGTAAGCCAATAATTAGATCGTATTTACCTAAGCTAAGATCGTTTTCGTAATCAGAAGAAGTAATAGGGTGAACGATTAGAGTTATACCAGGGGAGGATTGTTGAATTCTAGAAAATAGTTCTGGCAGAATGTAGAAGTCAATCGCATGTATACAGCCAATAGAGAACGAACGTATAGATGTTGCTGGTTCAAAAGAGTTATGCGCTGACGATAAAGTGGCATTGAAATTGTTAATGATTGCAGACATATCAGGATACAGAGCGGACGCATAGCTCGTTGGTTCAACGCCTGAACGTGTTCTATTGAACAGTGTATCTTCATACACATCTCTTAATCTTGATAGTGCTTTACTTACGGCAGGTTGAGTTATATCCAGTCGCTTTGCAGCTCTTGATAAGTTTCTTTCTTCAAATATCGCGACAAATACAGGAATGAGGTTAAGGTCGGTGGTTTTCATTAAATGACTTTAAGACTAGGGTACCATTGGCACAATTTTTATAGTTATCTATTATTCTACGCTATTTAAAACCATCAATAAAACAATGTTTTATTGATGGTTTTTTTGGGACGGAATTTGTTCGATACTCACCTTTTTTGTTCATTTTTTAACTCGTTTTAGTTAATTTTAAAGGGAGAGGACTACTTGTGATAATTATTTTTTGGAAATTAATTACTAGTTATGTTGAGTTGTTTATATTCTAATTGTTTCTTAATGCTGTGAGTTTTTGTGCTAATAGTAAAATGCGATATCGGTTGGTTTTGTTATTTTTATAACTTGATCTTTCCGAGTTAATATAAAGAAAGTATAAGTAGGCTAATTAAAAGACGAGATATTCTTACCTGTTATCGGAAGATCTCTAATTAAGGTGTCGATTATGAATTGAAAATACTGATGTTCCTTCATGTCGCAGAGGATTTTACAGGTTTCGCCGTTCTAAGTGTTATGTTATAACATAACCTTGTGTTTGTTTTCTTTGTAGTAGTTTGTTAGTGCGTTTAAGAAAGGTCATGTGCTGATGTATTTTAAAGTTAACAAAAACAAATAATTAGATAATATCACTGACAAGGAGACGACGTAATGAATGCCGTGTTAACCAAGCCTTTGGCAACCAATAGCAACCAGCCACTCAACATTAGTTCAGTTGTGAGTATCCAGGATCAGTCGAATCACAAGCCAAGCTTTAGTGCTTCTGAGCAGCCAACGGCATTAGCGGATATCTACCAAAGCGATATTAATATAGCGGTATGGCAGCGACAGTTTGATGAAGGCTTAAGGACGGCAATCAGTGATTTTATCGCCTTGAATCCAAACTTTAGTAAGTCTGTTAGCGTGTCACCTGAAAATGCTTTCGATAAGTTGGAATTTGCTACCGATGGCACCGCCTCTAAAGCGCTATTAGAAAACATGGCAGAGCTGGTGGATATGTTCTGTTGTTTGTTTGAGCTTGAAGAAGTCGGGTTGCGTTTAGCCGTTCTGAATAAAGCGATGTGCCCACGTTTCCATTTTGATCAAGTGCCTTGCCGCTTGGTGACAACTTATCATGGTGTTGCGACTCAATGGTTGCCAAACGACTTAGTCGACCGTTCTAAGCTAGGGCGAGGGGCTAACGGACAGCCAGATTCAGAGTCCGGCTTATACAATCATGAGTCAGATATCCAACAACTGTCGAGTGGTGATGTGGCATTACTAAAAGGGGATCGCTGGAGTGGCAACGAAAATGCGGGTCTTGTGCATCGTTCACCAGTCACTTCATCTGACGAGACACGATTGTTGTTAACGTTGGACTTTGGTTGATCAACTTTTGACTATTTAGTCCGCAACCTGTTTCTTTTCAGACGTTCAACTCATTTAAATACCTTCCTAATGAGCTAACGGTATAGCACGATCTGTACCGTTATTACTCTCAAACAGAGACACCCATCAGCTGACCTTGTTTAGCACATTAATTCAAAATTTAGAGTTTACCATTCTCTAAATCAATGGGTTACGATGCGTGCACTTACTCACATATATCAATATTTCAGTTCCTCATCGGTTTCTTAATTTATTTTAAAGCGTAAAATATATCCCGCTTGCAAACCTCTTTGGCAACCAATTTGTTCGCCACGGTTTTTTACTTCCACATTATAGGTTTCCTATGTTCAAGAAACTCTCGCTTAAAAATAAACTGGCGATTTCAGCCAGTATGGCCATTATCCTGGGGGGGATTTTGGTCGAGGCATTGTCTTTTCGTGCTTCATTGCAAAGGTTGGATACAGAAGTTGAACAGCGTTTAGAAGGCGCATCGGCTTCTTACAATCAATATGTATCGGATTGGATCTTATCCAAAGAGCGTGCGCTTACTTCTCTTTCGAAAGAATCCAAACAAGAAAGCTTGGTGACTCACCTAAAACAGGTTCGTGATTCAGCCTCTTTTGATAATGTCTTCTTGGCGTTTCCAGACGGTTCGCAAAAGAACGCAAACGGAGTGGTATTGCCGCCGGGCAATGATGACCCACGTCTATGGGGTTGGTACACCAACGCGGTAGCAAACCCTAGTAAGGTGTTCATGGATAATCCAACGGTTGCAGCTGCAACTGGGGCGAATGTTGTGTCGCTGGGTACTGCCATGCAATTACATGGTCAACAGGTTGTGTTAGGCGCGGATGTTGAAATTACCGACATTCTTAATAGCCTAGAGCAAGTGATTCTTCCGGGTGAAGGTTACATGTTCATCGCGACCAATAAAGGCACGGTTTATACGCACCCTGACACCAAGTTACTGAACAAAAATATCAGCTCACTTGGGTTAGATTTTGCAGATGTACAAAAGGCGCTGACTAGCGGTAAAGACACTTCTATCGAGTTGAACGGCAGCGACTATGTTCTGTACGCACGTGCGATTGATGGAACGAGCCTGATTACTGTGAGCGTTGTTAACCATGACTCTCTGGTTGCGCCACTATTTGATGCAGTGATTGGTCAAGTGTTGGTGACGCTACTTGTGGTGATCGTATGTACCATACTGTTTAACCTGTTGTGTACGATTCTATTCCGCCCGTTGAACCACGTTTCTCAAGCACTGGCGCAAATCGCGAATGGTAGTGGTGATTTAACTCAACGCATTCATGTTGAAAACCAAGATGAAGTGGGCGAGTTGGCTCATAACTTCAATACCTTTGTTGGAAGCTTGCAGCAGTTGATTGGCCATATCCGTGGGCAGTCAGAACAGCTAAACAGCCAGTCAGAGCAAAGTGCTCAGCGTGCGAACCGTTCGGTGGATGAGCTTAATCATCAGCAGCAAGAAATCACCATGGTCGCGACGGCCGTAACTGAAATGGCGAGCGCCACGCAAGAGATCGCATCGCATGCCGAGCAAACAGCAAAAGCGGCGCAAGATTCAGCGACAAGCACTAACAGCGGTCACGCTCTGGTTGTGGATACCAAAGGTTCAATCAATAACCTAGCTAATGAAGTGAATGAAGCGGGTAGTGTGATTAGCGAACTTAACAAGCATGCTCAAGAGATCTCGACTGTACTCGCAACGATTCAAGGCATTGCAGAGCAAACCAACTTACTTGCTTTGAATGCTGCGATTGAAGCGGCTCGTGCTGGCGAACAAGGTCGTGGCTTTGCTGTGGTTGCTGATGAAGTACGTGTGCTTTCGCAGCGCACTCACTCTTCAACAGAAGAGATCAAATCAACGATTGATATCCTACAGCGCACGACAGCTCAGGCGGTTGAGCTGATGGAAAGCAGTTCTAAACTGGCGATACATTCAGTAGAAGATGCTGACAGAGCTTCGCATGCGCTTGAAGAGATCAACTCGGCGGTTGCTTTGATCAGTGATATGGCGACTCAAATCGCGACGGCTGCTGAAGAGCAAACACACGTGACGGGTGAAATTACCCAAAACATTACGACCATTAAAGATGTTACTGACCACCTAGTTGTGGGGGCACAGGACAGCTTAACTGAGTCGAACGAACTTAAGAGCCAAGCCGCGGGTTTAAGCGACAAAGTGGCGACTTTTAAGCTTGCTTAACTGTTTCACTCGCTGATGCCTGATCAGTGAGTGCGCGGTAAGCAATAAGCCAAAGCGACGTAGATTACGTCGCTTTTTTTGTGTTTGTGAGTCATCGAACTCTTAATTAATCGGCTTGTGAAAATTCTTTCAGCGCACTCATTGCGGCTTCTGCTTTGTCTTTTTGCACAAAGATGTGGTCGTGATAAAAGCCAGCAATCACGTTGGCGCTAATGCCGTATGAGCCTAGCTTGGTGGCAAAGGCAGCTGTTAATCCAACCGCTTCAAGGCTTGAGTGTACCGACAAAGTAATCAAGCTAAACACACCATCGAAATCGAGTTGAGCTTGGCGTGCGGCATCCTCAGCGAGCACCAGTGTTAAACCTTCTTTCTCACGAAAAGTCGAGATTGGGTTGAGCTGAACATAGTCTGCTAACGCTCCGTCGACAGTGCAAAAAACATAGCTCCCGTCGATTAATTCTGGTGACATGGATTTCAGTAGGAGGTCTAGATCGGTAATGGCAGTCATAGTCAGTGTCCCTGCGTTAATAAGCTTATTGAAGATGTATGCAGTCACGATAGAAGTAACTGGCAGTTAAGTAAAATTAATGATTTTAATTCTACATCAGTTTTACTAATGGTAAGTTTTCCTCTTTATTGATGGCATCGTACTTCTACCAGCTTGTCGACTGTTCCATCTCACTTGATAGGTGATCGATAAAGGCTCTTAGCAGTGGCGTTACTTGCTTACGCGTTCCGTAAATAGCATGAACACCGAGCGTTTTAGGTTGCCATTCAGAAAGCAGTGGCACTAATAGACCATCACGCATCAAGGTTTCGACTGAAGGGAAGGGCAATATGCTGATCCCGTTGCCTTTCAAGGTGGCAGACAGCAATACTTCCGAGGTGTTTGCACTGATATTCCCTTTAATTGGGACTGATTCGAGCCCATTGGGGCCATTGAACGTCCAAGCGGTTTTGCCAAAGTAACTGAACGATAAACAGTTGTGGTGCGCTAGATCTTGGGCTTCTGTGGGGGTGCCTTTCTCTTTTAGATATTTAGGCGACGCGCAAATCACGGAGCGGCATTCACCGATCTGCTTCGCGACAATATTGGGCGTCAGTTCGTTGGTTATGCGAATGGCTAAATCGATGCGTGACTCAACCAGATTGACTGTCTGATCAGTCGAGATAATGTCGATAGAAACCTCTGGCCATTTGGCGATGAAACGACTAATTGATTCCATCAAGAAGCTATCGACAATCGAGTAGCTCGCAGTAATACGCAGCTGACCTTTTAAATGCTCTCGGTTTTGGTTTCTGATTCCAGCTAGGGATGCTTCCAGTGCCAAAAGTTCTCTGGCGACCTCAAGTGTTTCTTTACCTGCGCTGGTTAAACTCAAGCTTCGTGTTGTTCTGTGAAGCAAGCGTGTGTCCATCCATGTTTCTAACTCACTCAAATAACGAGTGACCTTGGTTCGTGAGAGATCAAGGTGCTCTGCCGCTGCGCTCAAACTGCCACGTTCCACGATGGTGACAAAGACATCCATTGCCTCGAGTTTATCCATTGTTTTATTGCCTAGAGAATTAAACCGACCTCAGTATATGTCCGAAAACTGCAACAGTTAAAGTCAATTTGATAGCTATTTCATCTAAAAACAATCAAATAAGATATTTGGACATTCAGCGAGTTGGCAGGTGTTCAACTCCAAATACCGGAATAAAGCCATGAATACATTATCGAAAAACCTGTTATCAAAAAGCATGCTTTTAGGAACCATAAGCCTAGGAACCGTAATGGCATCAAGTGTTGCTTTAGCTGCGGATCTGAATATCACTCACTATAACCCCGGCGAGAACGCGATATTCCCAGCCAGCTCGGTATTGGTCTCGGGTGAGAAAGAAGTGATCTTATTTGACGCACAATTCAGTGTGGCTGATGGGCAAAAGCTAGTGGAGCAAATCAAAGCCACAGGCAACAAATTATCGATGATTTACATCAGTAGCGGCGACCCAGATTACTACTTTGGTTTGGAACCGATAGTTTCGGCATTTCCCAACGTTAAGGTCGTTGCCAGTGAAGCCGTTGTCGCGCATATCAAACGCACCAAAGATGCAAAGCTTGAATACTGGGGACCTATATTAGAAGGCAATGCGCCCTCTAAGGTGATTGTTCCAACGGTGATGAAAGGCTCAACATTAAGCATCGAAGGTGAAACTATCGAAGTGAAAGAGATAAACACACATCAAGCTTACCTGTGGGTGCCATCTGAAAAGACTGTATTTGGTGGCGTGTCGGTGTATAGCGGCGTGCATGTATGGATGGCAGATACTGCATCGAAAGAGATTCGTAGCCGTTGGTCACAATCGTTGGATCGTATGAAAGCACTTGAGCCAGAGGTTGTAATTCCGGGTCACTATTTAGGTGAAATGCCAACTGGGATAAATGCAGTTCAGTTCACGCAGGATTATGTGGCTGATATTGAAAAAGCATTGGTGAGCAAAAGTAATCCAACATCGGTCGAGATCAGTGATTATATGAAGAAAGCCTACCCGAAATTTGAGGCTACGGAAGGCGATTTAGAACTTGGCGCGAAAGTGCTGAGTGGCGAGATGGTTTGGTACTAGAGTTGATTATCTCGGTTGTGTCGCAGAACAGTCTGAAGATTGTATGCTAGATTTATTAGTGATACACAACTGGAGATATCGATGATCTGGCTTTCAGTGAAAGTACTACAGATTGGACTTGTCTATGGATACAGGAAGTATCAAAAAACGAAAAGAGCTCCAGTTTAGGGGCTCTTTTTTTGTTTCGGAGAGACGATTTCTATTTCAAGTGGGAAAGAAAATCTGCATTTGCCCGGTTTACTGTTAGTAGCTAGATTAGCCTAGTAGCCAGATCCGCCCCTAATACCACCAATAAGCGAAAGTATGTTGAAAATAGAACCCATTACTCCTCACATCGGAGCTCGCATCCACGAATTAGAGCTTTCTACATGCAGTGCTGATGAACTTGATAAGGTGTATCAAGCGCTTATTACCCATCAAGTGATTTTTCTCGACGGGCAGACTTTGTCTCCAGAACAACACTTGATGATTGCAGAACGCTTTGGAACGTTAGAACCTGCACATCCTTTCTTCCCTCGCGTGGAAAGTGCGCCTCAAGTGAGTGTGATTGAAACAACCCGTGGCAATGCGCCAATGGAAAGTTATTGGCATACCGACTTAACGTGGCGCAGCTTGCCGTCGAAAGCTTCCCTGTTGCATGCTCAACACATTCCAAGCGTCGGTGGTGACACTATCTGGTGTTCTATGACGGCGGTTTTTGAATCTCTTAATGAAGATATTAAAGCTAAGTTGAGAGGGTTGTCGGCGACTCATTCGCTGGTGGCCTTTGAAGGTATAGAATCAGAAGACATTGAGCTCGATTGGCACAAGTCCTTGATTAAAACAGCACAGGAGAATCCGCCAGTGGTTCACCCGGTTGTTCAAATTCATCCTGAAACGGGTAAGGAAACGCTTTATATCAATGAACAGTTTACGCGTTATATCAATGAGCTCGACCGCAAAGAGAGTGATGTTTTACTCAGCCAACTGTTTGAAATTGCGAGACGCCCTGAGTTTCAAGTTCGTTTCAAATGGGACAACGGCTCAATGGCGATCTGGGATAACAGGGTAACGCAACATTACGCAGTGATAGATTACGGCGATACTCCAAGAAAAATGCATCGAGTAACAGTTACATAACAGTAAGTAAGAGGGGTAATTGGTGTAGGCGCTAGCGGACAAGTCTCAGGAACTCAGGTTTAGTGTCTGAATTAAAGTATAAAACTGAGACTTTATTCATCTAAGCTTAATAATAAAAACAAATCTGTTGGTTCTTTGATTGAAACCCCACTGCTCGGACGTGATGTGTAATATAATCGGCGCCAAAATATAAGTATAAAAACCAAATCATAGAATTAATAAACGTCAGGGCTTAGAGAACAAAGTATTTCGTATGAACGCGATTCGTAAAGTTTACCAGTACGCAGAACCAAACCTTACTCTCGTAGGTTGGATGGGCTTTGTCGGCTTTCCAATTTACTACATTGTGTGGGAGTTTTTGTTTCCGCAACCCTACGAAAACTTAGCGCTTCGCCTGTTTTGCTCGGTATTGTTCTTTGGCATTATATTTCGTAATCGTGTCCCATTTGAATGGCGAAAATACCTTCCGGCTTATTATCAAGTTGCTGTAACTATCTGTTTGCCAGGTTTCTTTTTCTACATGCTGCTAATGAATAATTGGTCCAACGTTTGGGTTATGTCATTCATGTCGGCTATTTTCCTCCATATTTTATTGGTGCACGTGACGAGAGTGATGTTTGCACAAACCTTTGCCGGTATTGGGATTGCTACGTTGTGTGCTTGGATTGCACAAGGTTTCTACCTCGAACTCACAATGGATTGGACGCATGTGCCAATCTTTTTGTTTATCTACTTATTCGGCAACTTGTTCTACTTCCGCAATCAGGTGGAACATGAAAACAAGGTGTCATTGGCGAAGTCTTTTGGTGCGGGTATTGCCCACGAGATGCGAAACCCTCTAAGCGGATTACTTACCTCTATTGATGTTATGCAGTCTATATTGCCTAACCCTAAAAGTGGCGTTCAAAAAGGGCAATATGCGTTAAGCAATGAAGAAGTGATTCAGTTGCGTGAAGTGGGCGATGAAGCGATGGAGATCATTCATTCCGGCAACGAAACGATTGATCTGTTACTGACTTCAATTGATGAAAACCGCGTCTCTCGCTCTACGTTTAAGAAGCATTCAGCGCAAGCGGTGGTTGAGGATGCGATAGACAGCTTCAATTACAAACGTACTGCTGATAAGTCAGCAATCTCCTTGGATGTGCAGAGTAACTTTGAGTTCTTGGGCAGCGACACCTTGCTGAAATACGTCATGTATAACCTGTTCAAGAATGCGTTCCATCATCGTAGCCCTGAAGATTTCCATATTCATGTCACCATGTTCAGTGATGAAGTGACGAACCAAATTATGGTGACGGATAACGGGTCTGGTATTTCGAGCGATATCATTCGTCGTATTTTCCAAGATTTTTACACCACAGGCCAGTCGGGTAATTACGGGCTGGGTTTACCATTTTGTAAGAAGGTGATGCGTTCGTTTGGTGGTGAGATTAAATGCCAGTCTGAAGTGGAACAATGGACGCAGTTTACGATGACGTTCCCATCTTTGGCTTCAAATACAGTGAAAGAGATCAAGAGTGAGCTCACTAAGCTGAAGACCGTATTAATGGTGAGCGACCAGAAGATTCTGACCAGTAAAATGACCGAGATATCGCGTTTTATGGGCTTTGAACTTGCCGTCTTAGATGTCGCATCTGCGCTTAAGAACAAGGAGTATCAGTTCGAATTCGATCTGATCTTTGTTGATATGGAGAGCTTGGATTTAAGAGCCAATTGCCTCGATAGGATTGAATCGTTACTTTCGTTTACTGAGGCGCGAATCATTTACTTGTATGAGCGTCATCCTATCAAGCATGTACGTAACATCTCTTTCGAGCCTATTTGGGTGGAAACACAAGTCTGGCTACTGAATACTAAAGCGACCATTGACCGTTTACTGTTTGACTCCAACTACGTGATGACATCGGTTGCTGTAAAACCGCTAGAGGCCACCACTAAACGTACGATTATGGTGGTCGATGACAATGAATCTCTACGCCGATTTACGGCAATGTTATTGGAAAAACAGGGCTTTGATGTTGTGCAGAAAGAAGACGGACAACAAGCCTTAGATGCGCTTGATACCGACGACATCGACTTGATCCTAATGGATATTGAAATGCCAATCATGGACGGTGTTGAAGCTTCTCGCCGAATTCGAAGTGCCGACAAAGAATACTCTTCGGTGCCGATTATTGCTCACACGGGTGACAGTTCTCCCGTTACCTTGGAAAAGATGGAATCGTCAGGCATGTCGGACTTTATTGTTAAACCTGCCGACAAAAACCGACTGTTCGATAAAATTGCTCACTGGATTTAGCGGATGTAATCGTCTGAAGTTCACGGGCAGTGGGTAGACATAGATTCAAGAAAGAGCTCAGCGAATTGCTGGGCTCTTTTTGTATCGCGACATGATAGCGTCCATTCAGTCCTGCCGTTGGTGTTGGTTATAAATACGGTTCGAAAAAGGTTACACGAACTCTAACTCGGGGTGATGGTACGCTTCGTGACAAACCGTGAGCACATGGTCAATGTCTCTTGGCGTCATGTCGGCATTCACTGAAAAACGGATGATGTTTTTGTTCTTGCCAGTAGCAGGGCGGCAGAAAACCGCACCGAACACGTCACGCTGTTCTAGGAAGTCACGCACTCGTTCAGTGTTTCTTTCATTGCCGCACTCTAGCGCTACAATTTGAGACTCACTGCGGATATTAAAGCCAATTCGCTTTAGCCCCGTAGTCAGCGATTTTGCCCGATTGAATAAGGCTTCTCTTTTGTCTTCCGCACCTTTGATCACTTCCAACGTTTTCTCTAAACGAACCACCTCTTGTGGTAACACCGTCGAGCTAAAAATCGCAGGGTACGCCACAAACGGTAAGGTTCTAGAGAGTTGTTTAGGACCAAGGATTGCCCCAGCGCGGTAAGCAAAGGTTTTTGCCAAGCTAACGGTGATGAAGTCGACTTGGTTGGTGAGTCCTAACGCTTGCACTAAGCCTGCACCATTTTCTCCATGTGTACCCAGTGAATGGGATTCATCAACGACGACCGCACAATCAAACTCTTGCGCCATTTCGTAGATGTCGCGTAGTGGGGCAATGGTTCCGATTGTGCTGTATACAGAGTCGACAACAATGACGCCTGAGCCGTGGCGCTCTAACTGTTTGCGTAGGTGATTCATATTGTTATGCATAAACGGATGGGCAACTGCGCCGGCAGCCCGAACCCCTTCCCATAGGGACATGTGTGCAAGGAAATCAATATAAACAGGTGTGCCCGGTGGGCAGATGGTTTGCAATAGCCCAATATTGGCCGCCCAGCCCGATTGAGAAAGCAAACAGTTCTCCATTCCAACATAGTTCGCGAGCTCAGTTTCGAACGCAGGTTTAGACTGATCATCTTGTAAGAAAATAGCAGACATCACCACGTTGTCATCGTGCTCACAGATCGCCGCTTGATGGGCTTTTTGGATCTGTTTGTTGTGTGACAGCGCTAGGTAATCATTGCTCTGCATCACAACGGAATTGCGCTGGGGGCGTTTACCCAATACCAAATGCTTCTGGCTTTGGTTCTGGGTAATCAGGTCTTGAATATAGAAGTTCAAGCGCTCTTCGATAAAGGAAGGTAGTGGTTTGTTTTTTGTTTTATCACTCATAATAGTTCTCTTCAAATACAGGAAAACGCCAGCGCTGACGGTTGTATATTGACGATAAAAAGTGATGTGTCATTAGCCAAGTTGCATAAATTTGTGGGTGCTTGCAAACTCAGCATTTAAGGGTTTTGAGGCGAGTGGGTTTCCTTACGGTTCGGGGCTTTAACCGAATCAAGATAGGAATAATAGCCTTCTTTTTTATGACAAAAGGCTATTAGAATTCGGTGTTCGAAAGGCTTTTAAAAAAGCTGACTTTGAAAGGCTACGGGCTGTTAGCTGTTAGCTGTGAATATGGATAAGCTCGATTAAGGCATCCAATTGCTGCTTGGCTTCACCCTCTAACGAATACCCAATATTGATGCGTAAGCAGTTACTGTAAAGGTCGAGAGTACTGAACAGGTGTCCAAACCTAATATCAATGTTCTTCTCGCTAATGCCCTGAGAAAAGGCTGACTGGTTCAAGCTTGGGGTTTGTAGCCAAAGCACCATGCCACCTTGTGGATTACTTATCTTCACATCTCGAGGAAGGTGCTGAGCCAAATAACTTAGGTATTGCTGGCGCAAAGACAAGATCTGAGTGCATCTTCTCCTCACGTGCTTAGCGTATTGGCCAGATTCAATAAAGTCAGCAACCGCAAGTTGAGTAGGCAGGGCAATGCCGTAGCTCGCAGCAGAGAACTGAGCCTTGTATTCGTTGATAAATCTGCCCGGCAAGCACCATCCCAAACGGTAACTCGGTGACAAACTTTTCGATACTGATCCACACCATAAGACATAACCGCCTTTGTCGTAGTATTTCGCGGGGAGTGGTGTGTGTGAGGAGTAGGACAGTTCAAGATACACGTCATCTTCAATGATCGGCACTCGATATTGATTCGCTAATTCGGCAAGCTTCTGTTTTTGACTTGCCGACATATTGATCCCCTGAGGGTTCATATGAGAGGTACAAAAGATCGCGGCATCGACTCGCTTGTTCTTCAAATGCGCTTCCAGTTGTTGCAAGTCGACACCATCATCGAGCGATGGGATTTCTATGATCTGGCGTGACATCTTTCCGAGTAACTCCAGAATTCCATTGAAACAAGGAGAGCTAATCGCAATGGTGTCGCCTTCTTTGGTACACGATTCAAGTGCAGCTTTTATCGCCGACATGCAGCCAGCGGTGATCACCATCTCTTCAGGTGAAAAGTGCACATCGAGCTTGGCGAAGTGAGTGGATAATGCCTGTCGCAATATCGGCTCACCTTGTGTATCTGGGTAATGGTTGAGCCTGCTACTCATACGCCTAATAGCACGACGAAAACTTCGTTCCAGTTCTACGATCGACTGCTCATCATTGGTGGTGCTCGAAACCCCTAACGGCCCTTTGATTGAGTTGTGGGTCGAAGAGGTTTGCTTAACACTCGATATCTTACTCTCAAACTGTACCCACTCAGGCGTAGAGTGAGACGGCTTGTGAGGCGAGACAAAATACCCCGCTTGCGGTCGAGAATGTATCCAGCCTTGTGATTCCAGTTCTTGGTAACAGCTCACCACGGTCGACATGCTTATGGCTTGTTGCTTGGCCAATTGACGTAGCGAAGGCATGCGTCCGCCTTCCGCTCTTTTGCCTGTTTCTATCTCATCGATAAACTGATTGGCTAGCTTTCTATAGATACTCATTGTCACGACCGTTGTTAACTGTACTGGTTTTTATTATAAAAATTGTATCTGTACTGGTTTTATTGTTCAAGGGATACTCATTTAAAACAAAGGAGGGGTCAGTATGAAAAGAAATGATTTGTTGTTAGCGGTATTCGTCATGGCGATTTGGGGATTCAACTTCTCGATGATCAAAATGGGTGTGACTAATGTTCATCCGTTGTTAGCAACCGCCGCGCGTTTTTCGCTAGCGGTGATTCCGGTGATATTTTTTGTAGCGAGACCTAATGTCGCTTGGCGCTACTTAGTGAGTTATGGCTTTGTATTCGGTGTGGGAATTTGGGGTATGGCTTCATGGTCGATCACTGCTGGTTTATCGTCTGGGCTTTCATCGGTCTTGCTTTCAACCAACGTATTAATCGGCATGGCGGTTGGCGTGTGGGTGTTCAAGGAGAGTGCTTCTGTTCGTAAATTATTGGGTGCGATGCTAGCTATGTGTGCGTTGGCGGTATTGGTATCCGCAGCAACGGGCAATGTCACCGTTAATGGCGTGATCTTGATTATGATTGCGGCGTGCAGTTGGACCTTGATGGGCGTGATTGTTAAGGCATCGAAAACCACTCAAGCTTTTGCATTTAATGTCTGGGGGATGTTGTTTGCTCCAGTGCCATTAGTGTTATTTGCCGTGATGTTACACGGTGACCAAATTATCTGGCAGGGCATCGAACAATGGGATTGGAACACGACGATTGCGGTGCTGTTTCAAGCTTACCCAACCACGCTATTTGGTTATTGGGTATGGAATAAGCTGCTAATCCAATACCCGTTAAGTACGACCGCGCCGTTAACCTTGTTAGTGCCTATCTTCGCATTGATAAGTGGTTACTTTATGTATGACGAGGTGTTGTCTGTCGCTCAGGTTGTTGCATCAATACTGTTTCTTGTCGGGATTGGTTTGATTGTGAAACCTGCGAATACAACGAATACCAAAGCGACACAAACACTTGCCAAGCAAAAGTGATTGAAGAAAACTGATATTGCATGACCAGCTTTGAATGACAAATAAGACCTCGCACTTGTGAGGTCTTATTCTATGTATCGAATTTGATTAAAGTTATCTTACGGAAGGCGGTCAAGTTATCTGGAGAAACTTGCTAGTAATTGTTATGTTATATCGTATCAATAATGAGTGACTAGATTACTCGACATTTGGACATCGATATCATGGATAAAATTAAACAAGTCTTGCTGGTTGCGGGAACACACGGCAATGAGCTCTCAGGTATTTACCTAAATAAGCTGATCAAAGAGGGCATGTATGGGGCTGATCGTTCAACGTTCGCTGCGACTTCTGTTATCGCAAATCCGAAAGCGGTAGAACAGAATGTACGATACCTAGATACAGACCTAAACCGTCAGTTTGCTGTGGGTGATGAAGAAAGCGGATCTGACTTAGCTGAACAGGCGGTCGCGCGTCAGTTTGCTGAAAGGTATGCAAATCGAGAGCAACAATTGATCGTTGATTTACACAACACGACCAGCAATATGGGGGCGACATTAATCTTGCTGTCAAATGATGCTTTCTACCAAAAAATGGGCGCGTATGTGAAGCAACGTATGCCGGAAGCCAATATTCTTTTTGAAGACAGAAAACCGTGGGATGAGCAGCCATACCTGTGCACGGCAGGTGATCGCGGCGTCATGATTGAAGTAGGGGCTCAAGCGCATGGGTCACTCAAGTTCGACACTCTCAAACTGATGAAGCAGATGCTAACCTTGGTTCTTGATTACGTTGAGAACCATAACCTTAACCAAGTTAAAGCGTTACAAGACTACAGTGCTTTCTTCTATGTTGAGGAAGTGAATGTGCCACTTGGTCCTGATGGTATGCGAGTCGCTACGGTACACCCAGCGATTTGTGGCAGAGATTTCGAAGCCGTGAAGCAAGGTGAGCCGTTGTTAGCGACTTTCTTTGGTTATGATATCTATTGGGAGCGCGAACAAGATATCTATCCACATTTCATTAATGAGAGCGCTTACGCTAAAGCGAACATTGCGATGGCCTTGGCAGAGAAGCGTCTAGTTTCTGTAGGCTAATCAGGCTCAGAATTTTTCTAGGAGCTGATAAGACTGCTAATCCATAACAAGCAAATAAGCCCACTAGCTTTGGTATACAAGGCTAGTGGGCTTATTTCTTTCTATGACTTAAGCGATCATGCACTCAAGTAACTGGCTCTCAAGATCGTCGTCTATTTCTAGACCGATCACTTCTATTCTGGTTTCGATACACTCATCGAGTTCTGATTCCGTCAAGCCATCCTCTGTTAAGTTGTACCCGAAAATACCACTTTGAGTAATGAATACCGCTTTCATCCGCTCAGCTTTCAATCCAACTAAAAAGTGTCTCAAACGCTGGTGGTCAAACAGTTTCTCTGCAGAGAATCGCCAGCCAACGCTTTCAAAACCTTCACCTTGGTTAGTCGCTTTGATCATGCCGCTTTCTGGCATCGGTAATTCTGAAGCGAGCGGCTTTTCTTGCTGGTGATGATGATGATGGTGGTGGTGCGCTTGTTGGCCAAAGAAATTTGTATCTCCTTCGAACTCTTCAAAAGGGATTTTTCCATGGCGAGCGAAGACTAGCTTGGTATTCGGGTGACAAATTTCAGTCACGTATTCAGCCAGTTTCTCTGCGTCGCCATCTTGGTATAGGTCGACTTTGTTACCAACTACGGTATCGGCAATGGTGATTTGCTGATTGAAGGTATCGTGATCTGCATAGCGAGAATCAGAGAGCTTCCGTGCATCGACTAAGGTAACGTTTTTCTGCAGTGATAGTACTTTACGGTAATGTTCAGAGGACAAAACTTGCAGCACTTCTTTAGGGTGACCAAGCCCTGTTGGTTCGATTAACAAACGATCGGGTTTGGCTTCGGTAAGCAGTTGATTGAGCGCGATTTGCATCGGTAAACCTGCCGCACAACACATGCAACCACCGGGTACTTCACGAATGAACACTTGTTGTGTGGTCTGGTTGCCTTGAATCAAGCTACCATCAACGCCGATTTCTCCAAACTCATTCACTAGCACAGCCCAGCGTTCATTTTCTGGTTTGTTCTTCATCAGGTTGAGAATCGCAGAGGTTTTTCCCACCCCAAGGAACCCAGTAATAATGTTAGTTGGAATGCCTAACATAGGTGACTTATCAGAGCTCATTAGCAATTCTCCTATAGCCTTGAACTAGGGTGTGGTTGGCTGATACCACAGACTCTGAAAATGCAGAGTATTCAGGCGGTACTTTGGAGATGCTATTTAAGTCAAACCCAGAGCCTATATTGGTCATTGGTGGAACATGGAAGTTTTCCGGTAAATCGAGGCCATCTACCACACAGTTGTGGCGAATGACGCAACCTTTGCCAATCACAGCATTGAATACCACCGAGTTGAAGCCAATAAAGACATCGTCACAAACTTCACATGGCCCATGAATGATGGAACGGTGAGCGATAGAAGATCGTTCTCCAATGGTAACCGCTGCTCCTGCTTTTGAGTGTATGACGACACCATCTTGAATATTGGTATCGCGCTTAATCACGATTGCTTCCATGTCACCTTGTTCGTTAACCTCGTCGGCACGAATGACGGCGTAGGGGCCGATAAACACGTTATCTTCAATGATAACTTTCCCGCAGATGATAGCGGTCGGGTCAATGAAGGCGGTTTCCGATACGTTCGGCATATGGCCGCTAGGGTTTCTTCTTAACATATTGAGCTCTTTTATTTTTTTAGTGCCGCTGGGTCTAGCTTTACAAGTGGCCAGAGATTTATTTCGTTGTTTAGATGGAGGTTTGTTTCTTAGTGGAGGCTCTAACGTTCAAAGGAGAGCCTCATTGCCGGTGTTGGCAGAGTGCTTTGTTTGACGATGTCTTGAGTCTTTTGATCTGCGAATGCCTCAGGATGGCTATACACTCGGGCTCCATTTACCCATGTGTGCCTTATCTGAGCGGAGAACTCATGCCCTGAAAATGGTGACCATACACATTGGTATAAGCTGTTTTCATCGCTGACTAAGGTTGGTGCTTGCGAGTCAACCAAAACTAAATCGGCGTAGTAACCTTCACGAAGAAAGCCTCGGTCACGAATTGCATAGCGCAGTGCTGGGTTGTGAGACGTTTTCTCTACAACCTGAGTCATTGTCATTCTTCCTGACTTCACATGGTCAAATAGGGTCAACAAAGCGTGCTGGACTAAAGGCAAACCGGCGGGTGCTTGTTCATAGGGAACCTGTTTTTCTTCCCATGTATGAGGTGCGTGATCCGTCGCAATAATGTCGATTTTTCCCGAATTCAAAGCCGCTAATAACGCGTTACGATCACTCGGGTATTTGATGGCAGGGTTACACTTAATCTGATTGCCCAACGTTGCGTAGTCTTGGTTGCTAAACCAAAGGTGGTGGACACAAGCTTCAGCCGTAATGTGCTTGTTTTGAATGGGGCCAGCTTCAAACAGTGAGAGTTCTTTCTCAGTCGTGATGTGCAGTACATGAAGTTGACTGCTGTGATTTTTGGCTAGCTCTACGGCGTATGACGAAGAGGCGTAGCAAGCATTGGCGTCTCGCAGAGTAGGGTGGTCTTCAATCGTGAATTCGGCTTTCTCTTGTCTCAGTTTTTCTTGGTTTTGGGCAATGACAGGGCCGCTTTCACAATGGGTAACGATAAGGACGGGAGAGTCGCGGAATATAGCATCTAGCGCTTGAGGATCTTCCACCAATAGGTTGCCAGTGGAAGCGCCCATAAACACCTTCACCCCACAATGATTCTTAGGGTCGAGTTGTTTGATTTGTTCAAGGTTGTCTTCGGTCGCACCAAGGTAAAATGAATAATTTGCCAGTGAGCTTTGTGCTGCAATATCAAACTTTCGTTCTAATGCTTCAATGGTGGTGGTCGCCGGGTTTACGTTCGGCATTTCCATATAACTCGTAATGCCGCCAGCAACTGCAGCTCGTGATTCGGTGGCGATTGAGCCTTTGTGAGTGAGGCCGGGTTCGCGAAAATGGACTTGGTCGTCAATCATCCCTGGAAGGAGATAGCACCCTTGAGCGTCAATAATCTCATCGTCTGGTTTTGGTTCAATGTTGTTGGCAATTCTTTCTATTCGCTGGTTAACGATCAATAGATCCGATTCGGCAATGATGCCTTCATTGACCAAGCGGGCATTCTTGATGAGTGTTGCAGACATAGCGGTTCATTCTTCCTTTTTGATTAGTGCTAATGCTGGGGGAGTGTTTAATAAAATAGCGTTACGGCTATGCTTCTTAGAGCTTAGAGCTTAGAGCTTAGAGCTTAGAGCTTATGTATCGACGCATTCATCACATACGCAGCTAATCTCTAACTGGGGGCTTGTTACAGTAAAGCCTTCTTGCTTTGCGTGAGATTGAAGATCGCGAATGATGGAAGGGGCGATGGTTTGTTCGCTGATTTTGTCGCACTTAGAGCAAATCAAAAACTGCGGGATGCCGTGCTCATGATCGCAAAGGATATGGTCGCAAAGTATGTACTTATTAGAGACTTGCAGTTTGTGCGCTAAGTGCTGCTCTTCAAGAAACTCCAACACTCGGTAAACCGACATCGCTTGAACGTGTTGATCAAAGTGTTCCTTACAATACTCAACGATTTCATAAGCAGACAGCGCTTTGTCGGCATGAACCAGTGCACGCAGTATCAACAGTCTTTTAGCGGTAAACTGTTTTCCGTTCGTTTTACAGCCTTGTTTTACGTGCTCGATGATCTCTTCGATGTCTCTCATTCAATCCACAAAATTAGTGATAATGTCGATATGTTATAACATAACAGTTGATTGCGGGGAACGAACTTTCACTTAAAGAACCTCTAGGTGGGATCTTTCTTTTGAGGCGACCAATGGATCTTGTTAGCAATAATTGCAATAGTAACGGTTGTTATCAAACTAAGGGACTGAGATATAGGATGATCATTCGTAAGGCAGAACAGTCGGACGCTAAACCGTTAGCACAACTGGCGGAAACGACATTTAGAGACACATTCGCAGCTCAGAATACCGTAGAGGATATGGAGGCTCATTGTCGTTCTTCATACAGTGAACAGCTGCAATCGCGAGAGATAGCTGACTCTGAATCCTTGACCATTGTAGTTGAACAAGACAACCAGCTGATTGCATTCGCTAAGCTTAACTGGAAGACGGCACCAAGTTGTGTCTTAGGTCAGTCGATAGGTGAAATTCAACGTCTATACATTGATAAGTCATGGCATGGGAAAGGCATTGCTCAAGACATGATGGCGGAATGTTTCGATATCTTAAAAGCACGAGGTAACGACGTAGTTTGGCTTGGTGTGTGGGAGCATAACCCGCGAGCTATCGCTTTCTATAACAAGTTCGATTTTGAAAAAGTGGGTGAGCACGTATTTCCGCTAGGTAACGATCCGCAAAGAGATATTATCTTAGTGCGTACTTTGTAGATGAAGATGAGCTGTTTATTACTCATCATTTTGCATGTTGTGCCAAAGAAGCTTTCTTATAATGATTGGATTACTGATTAAAACCCCAAAAGAGAGTGGGTTGTTATAAGTGAATTCGAATTAAATTCTGAAATGATACAAATCTCATATTTAATAACGCTTATTTAGTAACCTCTGTTGAGTCCCATATCAAATCAAGTGGCTGATTTTATTGGGTATCGGAGAAAAGTCTCAAAAATTATTATTTAGATCGCTAAAGTTTTAAATTCTACTAAATGTTATTTGTATGGGGTATAACTCCATTTGGTGGCTGTTGGGTAGATGGTTTTTAGCTATATATGTGAATTTTGAAGCGAGTTATCTTTCTGATTTGAAAGAATAATTAAATAGTTAAGATAAAAAAGTTGGCGAAAATCAGAAGCTTGGCATACACTTTCCTTGTAAATGACCTTATCTCATTGATTGAATAGGGTAAATGCTTTGGCGCTACTCACGATAGTAGCAATGTTTAACATAGCTTTGAGGAAAGTTTTATGGCACTCACGAAGGCCGATTTGGCTGAGAACCTGTTTGAGACACTCGGATACAGCAAGCGGGATGCCAAGGAAACGGTTGAAGTGTTTTTCGAAGAAGTTCGTAAAGCACTCGAAAATGGCGAACAGGTAAAACTGTCTGGTTTTGGTAATTTTGATCTTCGCGAGAAAAACGAGCGACCTGGTCGTAACCCGAAAACTGGTGAAGACATTCCAATTTCTGCTCGACGTGTTGTTACTTTCAGACCGGGGCAAAAACTAAAGGCCCGAGTTGAAAATATTAAAATCGAGAAGTAGCCAAGCAATAGACCACGCCTAGCGTGGTCTTTTTGTTTTTAGTCTGGCAATTATTGTTGTTTCTCTCTTTTATCATCTCGCATCTCGCATCTCGCATCTCGCATCTCGCATCTCGCATCTCGCATCTCGCGCATTCTATATCGTACGTATTTCCATACATCGACGTCTCACTTTAGTTATTACCCATACATTTAAAATGGACAGCTAGAGAGTATGAATTAAGTGTATCTTATTGGTTTTTTAAATCCGTTCAGTGAAATTGAACAGAGGTTAAATCTAATTGAATTTAAATCTACCGAGTGATTTGCTGTAATGTGCTCAATAAACAGCCAGTTAATCTATTTTGTTGATCTAAATCTAAGGAGAAGCTTTGCGTAAGTCCGCTTTAGCTTTGATGTTACTCTTTTTATCGACTGTCGCTTCGGCAGCGGAGTACCAGCAACTCGCCAATATGTGCATTGCTTGTCATGGCAGTAACAACGATACCTCGTTTCCCTCTATCCCTAACTTAAAGTGGCAAAACCAAGTCTACCTTACTGAGCAACTGACTGACTTTAAAAGTGGCAAGCGTGAGGACAAAACGATGTCTAAAGTCGCGCAACTATTGTCAGAAGAAGACATCAAGAAGTTAGCTAATTACTTTTACCAACTGAACAACACAGGGTCACCACAATGAGTTTAGATAGAAGACAGTTCCTTAAAGCCGCGCTTTCAGCAACCGCAGTATCTGCATTGCCGGTGTCGTGGGTATTTGCTGCGAATCGCCCTGAAGGTTTAGCTGCACTGGACATCAATGCATTAACGTGGGCAAAAGCAGAAGATCTACCGGATTACTACACCGTTTTAAATACCAATCCTTTGAATGCGTATCCGCCAGAAAGTATGCTTGCGCCTGCTGTGACATCCTGCAGATGTTCCCTTTGTTCGTTGGAATGGTTTGATGCCAGATTTTACGGAGATGGACCCAGATACTTGGACCTTTGAAGTGAAAGGTGAATCGGTAAAACAGAGTAAAACCTACACGATAGCTGAGCTCAAATCTAAGTTTAAACATCACACGCAAAGCCTAGTATTGGAGTGTGGCGGTAACAGCCGTAACAATTTTTATCCGAGTACTAAAGGCAATCAATGGAACAATGCTGGTGTTTATTGTTCACAGTGGACAGGTGTGTTGTTGAGTGATGTGCTTAAAGACTGTGGCATTAAAGATGATGCGGTTTACGTCGGTAACCATGGCTTTGATAAGCACTTGAGTGGTAAAGGTGAGGCAATTTCACGTGGCGTTCCTATTGCAGCGGCGATGAACGATAACGCCTTGATTGCATGGGAAATGAATGGCGAGCCGATCCCATACCTCCATGGCTATCCGTTACGAACGGTATTTGGCGGTCGACCGGCTTCTGTTTCTCAGAAATGCACAACAGGCATCAGTATTCGAAACAAGATTCATGATGGGCACAAGATGGCGGCTCCTGCTTATCAAGTGCCTAAGAACCCAATCGCTCCGGGTGAGAAAGTGGATAACAAAGATTTCCGAATCATTGAAGAGATGATTGTGAAGTCGCTGATTACTTTTCCAAAAAGTGGGACAGAGTTTGGCCTCGGTAAGAAGGTTAAAGTCAGTGGTCATGCTTGGGCTGGGTTAAGAACTGTTGAGAAGCTGCAAGTGAGTTACGACTACGGCACCACTTGGCATGATGCAAAGCTGAATAAGCCGGTAAACAAGGGCGCGTGGCAACAATGGGAAGCCGATCTAGACCTTCCCATGACAGGCTATTATGAGATCTGGGCGAAGGCGACCGATAGCGAAGGCGATAGCCAGCCAGTCGTGCAACCGCAATGGAACCCTAAAGGTTACTTGTTTAATGGTTGCCACCGTATCGCAGTAAGAGTGTCGTGATGCTGTCTATTTCCAATAAGCCTATTGATGGCCGTTCTAAGCTTACCAATTTGGTTAATGGCCAGTCATTTCATGCAGACTCAACTCCTGTCAACAAGCGCAGTTACCGTAAAGGCATAATGAGAGCTGCATTGGTGTGTAGCTTATTAACGTCGATGCTTGTTCACGCTGAAGACATTCCAGAGAACCCAAAAGAGTACTACGGCGTAGATAAAGCCTCGGGGCTGATCATGGCACCCGGTTGGGAGACCGTGAAAGGGCAATGTAACGCCTGCCATACCAGCTTAATCGTTGCTCAGAACAGCGGCACCAGAGAGCAATGGCGTGAAACCATTCAGTGGATGGTCGACACTCAAGGGCTGTGGGATCTGTCTGATACTTGGGATCCAGTATTGGATTACCTCAGTACCTACTATCAAGACAAAGGCATCGATATGAACAAGTATCGTCGTAAGCCTATTGATAGCGCTTTGATGCCACCTATGCCGGGAGAGAGCCAATGATCATCAATCGATTAAAACGGACCTCTCTTGTGAATGGAGCTGTTGTTAATAGAGCTATTGCTAATAGAGTTGCTGCCAATAGAGCTATGGCGATAGCCGCTGTATCAGTAGTTTTGTTGTTGTCGGCGTGTACTGATGAACAGCCGAGCACTGAAGATAAAGTTGCCTCGCGCGTCGAATCATTAGGAATAGAGTCGAAACCAGTGCCAAAGCTTGAAGCGCAAGCTAAAATTGAGGTTGAAACGCTTGTCGATAGCAAGGTAATCACCAAAGTTTACATACCTAGCTTAGTGTCAGGTGAGAAGTTGGTTCAAAATCTATGTAGCCAGTGTCATGGCGACAAAATTATTCCCTTCGTACAATCTTATCCAAACATCAAAGGTCAGAAAGCTGGGTATATTCTTAAGCAGCTGCGTGATTTTAAAAGTGATGAACGCCAAGATTTATACATGCAGTCTGTGGTCAAACACCTTTCAGATGAAGACCTACAAGACGTAGCTGCGTTCTATGGTACGTTGAAGCCATTGGACTTATACAATCGCACTAAAGAGTATTATCACCAGTAGCTGAGCTTTCTGGGAACACTGGTTAAGTTGGTCTCTACGAGGTTCGGTGGCTAAAACAGTAGATAACGATAAGCAAAACGATAGATAAAAGAAAGGGCTGCGATTATGCAGCCCTTTGTCGTTCTTGTTTATGAATAAGCGGTTAAGCCGCTTTAATGTGCGTTGTAATGTACGGTTGCCATGCTTGTTGGTAAAGCTCTAAAGATTGGCGTCTTAAGCTATTAATTTGTGCCGCTTCGATATCGTTGATTGGGCGATGTTCTGCAATTGCGTGACGCTCAATACCTTGGATAATTTCGTACAGCTCGTGCTCAGGGCCACTTTTCACATCAGCAATCGCTTTTAAGTGAAGTTGAACCTCTGCAATGATGTTGGTTTTAGGCAAACGAACCAACAAGTTAAGGTCACGGTAGCCAGAGTCAGCTGGTGATTTAAACTTGTTTTTCAGTTTAACAACGTCTGCTTCACGGCTTAACGCTTCGTAAACTTCAACCAAGCTCTCTACATCGTTTGCGATGATAGTTGCACGGGCTAAGTCGGTAATTTTTGTCACATCACCATCAAGCTCAAGGGCGATTTTTTCTTCTGCGCGAGCTTGAGATTTAACGCCAGCAAATAGCGCTTCAGAATTGGTGAGTAGGGCAGTACTTTTACAGATAGTTTCTAGTTCAGCTTGGCCTTGATGCGCTTTGCTGTACAGAATATCGAAGTCGGTGTAAGGCTGAGTCGGGCGTGAGTCGAAGGCTTTGATGCCGTAAAGGCCGCTCAAACTATGACGGAATACGTTTGAAGATACTTGGTTTTGCGCAGGAGTGCGCGTTTGATCAGTTGAACTTGTTGAAACAGGTGCTGCTGCGAATGCAGGCGCTCGGCTCAATACCAGAAGCATTAGGGCCGTCGTACGGAGAAATACACTCATTCAAACTCCAAAATACAAGGTTACAAAAAACGGGTAGTCAAAAGGGGTAACCAGTAACGCACAAGAGTAAAAACAGCTTAACTAAACTCACTACATATTAAATGGGGCTAGCTAAGACAGAAACCAACTCTAACGTTTAATATTGCTTTAAAATGTGAAGATATAGACAAATAATCCAACCGTTAGTTCCGCAATTATCAGAACTTTGAACTTAGCCAGTTTCTGATTTTATCGAAACCAATTTGGTACTTTAAACCAAGCTAAGGTTGCTCTTACCTCTCTATACTGTACCCTTGCATTATGACTGTTTAACATGAACGAAAGATGAATAATCCTGAATTTTGGCACAATAAATGGGCAGCCAACCAAATTGGTTTCCACCTCGAAGATGTAAACCCACTTTTGATTAAATTTTGGGAAAAGACTGAGCCTAGCTACGAGAAGAGTGTGTTTGTTCCACTTTGTGGTAAAAGTGAAGATCTGATTTGGCTAGCTTCAAAGCATGAAGATGTTCAAGGTGTCGAGTTAAGCCAGATTGCGGTTCGCGCATTTTTTGCAGAACACCTTTACACCCCGACTGTGACTCAAATTAGCGGTCAGCACGAGCTCTACCAATTCGATGAACTGAACATCTACACGGGCGATTACTTTTCAGCACCAATCCAGCCTGTCGACACCATTTATGATCGCGCGTCTTTAGTCGCATTGCCTGAAGAGATGCGAGTGCAGTATGTAGAGCGTTTAAAACAACTGCTGAAACCGGGTGGTAAGATCCTTCTGGTGACTCTAGATTATGACCAAAGCGAGATGGCAGGGCCTCCGTTTAGCGTGCCTAAACTAGAGATCGATCAGTTGTTCTCAGGATACAAAATCACATTGTTGAACCAAGATATAGCGGACGATGAACATCCGAAGATTGCTAAGAAAGGCTTTACTCGCTTCTGTGAAGAAGTGTACTTGATTGAGTCAGACGCTTAAGTTCAGTCTGCTTAGTTAAGCTAACAGATAACACCAACAAAAAGACGGGCTCGATAGCCCGTCTTTTTTATTGTTCAGATTTGAAATCGTGATTGTTCAGAATTGAATAGCAGGTTAGTAAATCACTTTTACTTTTGACGCGCTCTCAATGGCATCTTCAATTGCTGTCTCTGTACTGTTGCGACGAGTAAGCGCCACACCTAGACGACGGCGGCCATCGATATCAGGCTTACCAAACAGGCGAACTTGTGTTTGTGGTGCATCTAGCGCCTCTGTAAGACCTTCAAAACGAATGTTGGTTGAAGTGCCTTGGCCAAGGATTACAGCAGAGGCACAAGGGCCATACTGAGTAATTGATTTGATAGGCATACCTGTAAATGCGCGTACGTGCAGTGCGAATTCAGATGAGTCTTGAGACATCAATGTGACTAAGCCAGTATCGTGTGGGCGAGGGGATACTTCATTGAAGATAACGTGATCGCCTTTAACAAACAGCTCGACACCAAAGATACCGTGACCACCTAGTGCGTTAACCACTTGTTCAGCCGTGTATTGCGCGGCTTTAAGTGCGTTGTCTGACATCACTTGTGGCTGCCATGATTCGCGGTAATCACCGTCTTCTTGGCGGTGACCGATAGGCGCACAGAAGTGAACACCGTCGACTGCGCGAACGGTTAGAAGCGTGATCTCGTAATCAAAGTCGATGAAGCCTTCAACGATCACACGACCCGCACCAGTACGACCGCCTTCTTGTGCGTAGTCCCAAGACTTCTGAATGTCTTCTTCTGTTTTGATAACGCTTTGACCTTTACCTGAAGAGCTCATTACTGGCTTAACAACGCAAGGCATGCCCACGAATTCAACAGCGGCTGAGAAATCTTCAAAGGTGTCTGCAAAGCGGTAAGGAGAAGTGCTCAGTTTCAACTCTTCTGCAGCTAGACGACGGATACCTTCGCGGTTCATCGTTAGCTTGGTCGCATTCGCAGTTGGAACGACATTTAAGCCTTGCGCTTCTAGCTCTACCAGTTTGCTGGTGGCAATAGCTTCAATTTCAGGAACCACATAATCTGGCTTTTCTAGTTCAATGATCGCTTGAAGTGCATCGCCGTCTAACATGTCTAATACATGGCTACGATGCGCAACTTGCATCGCTGGTGCGTCTGCATAACGGTCACAAGCAATAACTTCCAAACCTAAACGTTGGCACTCAATAGCAACTTCTTTGCCGAGTTCACCTGAACCTAATAGAAGTACACGAGTAGCATTTTCACGAGTAGCAGTACCAAACATAGAAATTCCTTCCGATCTTTTGAACGATTGATTTAAAACGGGGTGATCATACTTATTTCAATGACAAAAGCAAACGTTTGCGCAAGTTGTTGCGTTAATTACAGGCATAAAAAAAGCAGCCCTGTTAAATAGGGCTGCTTATTTAAATTTTTGTTAATCAGATGTACTTAGATTGCTAAGTAAGTCACTGGAATGTCGGGATTAATCGCTTCTAATGTAGATTGCGTATCCGCTAGGTGACTGATGCTACCTTCTGCGATTTCAACCAAAGCAGCACTTTCAATTTGTTCGAAATCGAAGCCAGCCAGTTTAAGTTGAATTAACGCGACTTGCAGAGGAGGTAGGCTCGGGTTGAACGCTGCATTTTCTGCGTAAGCACCCGTGAAAATCTCACCTGACGTCAGTTGTAATGAAACACCACTTAGGTTTTTGGTGTAAGGAGCATGGCTGCGGTTTAGTGCTGCTAGCGCCTCTACAACAATAGGTGTTGTTTCTTCGGTCGTGTACTTATGATCAAGCTTTGTCATTAGGCCAGTTGTCACACCTAAATCAGCAGGGCCGAACGAGTCTGGTAGGTACTCTTGCAGAGACATTTCATCACGTTGTGGAAGCTGAACTTTAAGTTCTTTTGCTGTTGTCAGTTCGTTCATGAATTGACGACAGTGACCACAAGGACTGAAGTTGATGGTGATATCTGAGATACCTAGTTCGCCTTTCATCCAAGCGTGGCTGATTGCAGATTGCTCAGCGTGAACGGTTTGACCAAGTTGAGCACCAGCGATTTCAAGGTTTGCACCAAAATACAGAGTACCAGACAAACCACGCACGATTGCACCAACATAAAAGTCAGATAGCGGAGCGTAAGAATAGGCTGCGGCAAAAGGAAGTAGCTCAATACGTAGCTCGTCATCCGCTAGACCACTTGCTTGCAGTAGGCTAGCAAATTGTTCTGGAGACAATGTCGCGTCAAAGTTGTCTGCTAATACGATGTCACTCAAAAGCGCTTTCATTGATGATGGAGCACTTTCCAGCGCCAGGGTAATACGACTGTTCATGTTGAATCCTTAATTGACCTTAGGCTTTAAGTTTATGCATTGCTCAGGAATTTTCTGTGATAAAGATCACTATTGAATTGTTGTTGTTACATTGGTTTGCATAATTAGAGTGAGGTCACACTTGAAATCGATTACAAGAGCCATTTATACAGCTGATATCGCACTTAGTGCTCGTAAAAGACCGTGACTTGACTGCTATTGCTAAATAAATGCGAATAAAAAGCCCAAACAGACACTGTAATAAACAGCATTCTGGTTGGGCTGAATCGCGTAGTGATCGTTTAGGTTAAGAGTAGAACCAAACCACGAGCGAAAATATACTCGGTGCGATGATTGAGGTAATGACGCCACAAAGCACAAGAGCCAAAGAACTGAATGCTGCATCTTCCTGATTCTTTTCCGCACAAGTCGCGGTGCCTAAAGCGTGAGACACGGTACCCATGGTTAAACCACGGGCGATCGGGCTTTTAATACCAATGAGATTGTAGATTGGATAAGCAAAAATTGCCCCAAACAGACCAACAATCAATACCAGTATTGCCGCAATCGCTGCTTCACCACCTAAATGGCTCGATACTTCCATCGCAATTGGTGTGGTGACTGACTTACCTAATAAACTCGCAATCAAAGTTAAGTCAGCTTTAAAAGCCACTGCGATTAATGCTGTCGTTGTCATCGACATCACACTGCCTAGCGTGCAAGCAAAGGTGATGATGCGCCAGTTTGCTCTGATTTGAGGTAGCTGTTCGTAAAGCGGATAAGCAAGGGCAACAACCGCAGGCTGAAGCATGTAGGTAATCCAAGTGTTGTCAGCATAGTAAGTCTCAAACGGTACTCTAAAGAACGTGAGAATCGGAATGATGATACCAATGCTGATAAGCAGGGGGTTACACAGCGGCGAGTTTACTTTTTGACTTACCCAGCGAGCAAATAGGAATACCACGATGGTGAGTAGAATCCACATGATCAGTTACCTCTCGAAAGCAAGCGGTCTAAGAACCATGATAAGGACACCAACACCAACAACGTGCCACCAACGGCGCTCGCCATAATTGGCAATGCGTTCGCGATAAGCATGTCGAAATGATCCATCAACCCAACACTGATCGGAACAAACAGTAAGATCATTAGGCGGATAATCAAGCTTGCACCGGGCTGTACCCAGTGCGAAGGAACAATACCAATCACCATGGCTGCAAACAGAATCAACATGCCAAAAATACTGCCTGGGATTGAGGTATCCAAAAAGTGCTGTAACGCGTTACCTGCTGTAAGTGCACCTATGATTAAGGTGAAGGAGATTAAGCAGTAAACCAGTTGGATCAATCTTTCTTTCAAAGTGTTACGTCTCTTGATAATGGAATTAGCTAGCTAACTTTTCTACGTATTGATAAACCGCCTTCAAGATAGCCATTTTCTTCTCGTCGCTTTCATGTTCGTGCGCGAGGTTTTCAAGGTTGAGCATGTACTCTTCTAAACGGCACTCATAAAACTCACGACAATGGTTCGCCCATTTCAATTGCTCAGCTTCGTCGAGCGTCCATGGGAAGTTACGTGCACGGTAACGGAACAGTAACGGTTTAATTCGTTCGTCACTGAAGGTGATATCTAAAGCTGCCAAGTTGTTCGGGTCAGTTTCGCGAATGATGTTCATCGCTGTTTTATCAGCAGGTGAAAAGAAACCGTCGTAAAGGTGCGTATCAACATCATCACTCTTTTCGTACTCGCGTTCTTGTGAGTACAGGCCGATCAGTTTTTCGCGGATCTCTGGATGTTCGCGCAGCAGTGCCAAGTTCTTCAAGCATTGTTGGCGATCAATACCGATGGTTTCGGCATTTTCAGCCGTCAGCGTTTTGGCTGGAGCAAGAATAGGGCACTTGTTCAGTTGAACCAATTTGATTGGTACTGGTAGCTCGTCTTCACCCAGTTCACTGCGTTTGGTGTAGAGTCTGTCTCTGAGTTCATCAGCGTCCAGTTCTAACAGTGGGCTTGGATCTTTGGCTAAATCAACCACGATAACGGCATTTTGATTGGTTGGGTGCCAAGCCATAGGCACAATCCAACTTGTGTAGTTGCAGTCACGGCCAAACATGCCAGAAACGTGCATCAATGGTGTCATGTTTACGATATCAACCAGGTCATTCAGCTTACGCTTATGACGCATGTTGTAAAGGTAATCAAACATCTTAGGCTGTGCAGCTTTCAGCTTCTTCGCTAACTCGATGGTCGCAATAACATCGGCCATCGCATCGTGCGCGTTTTCGTGTTCAATGCCATTTGCCACAGATAGGTGTTCCAGTTTGAAGCTTGGATAACCTTCTTCATTCTCTGGCCAAACAATGCCTTCAGGACGCAGTGCGTGTACGGCGCGCATTACATCTAACAGATCCCAACGTGAGTTGCCGTTCTGCCAACTCCACGCATATGGGTCGATGAAGTTTCGGTAACAGGTGTAACGCGTTACTTCATCATCGAATCGAATACTGTTGTAGCCAAGGCTTGTGGTGTTTGGTTTCGCTAACTCAGCATGGATCTTAGCGATAAACTCTGGCTCAGGGAGACCTTGTGAAGCCGCTTTCTGTGGCGTGATACGGGTAATCAATGCAGCTTCAGGTGCAGGGAGGTAATCAGCAGGAGGTTGGCAATAGATAACCAGAGGCTCTCCAATAACATTGAAATCTTGGTCGGTACGAACACCTGCAAACTGACTCGGACGGTCTTTTGCTGGGCTCACGCCCCAAGTTTCGTAATCGAAAAAGAAGTAGGTTGGCTGATTATCTGAACTCATTGAATTTCCTGAACAGCAAGCGCGGAACGTATACTGTGGCTGAAGGTTAGTTTTGTTCAGTATCTGATAGTATGCGGTACGCGTGCAACCCAGATCACAAATAAATTGCCGGAAAACGGTGCTTTACTATTCAATCGAGTCAGTGGGGAAGGTTTTGAAACCAATTGTGGCTTTTTTATAGTCGTGATTCTGCCTAGTTACCTCTTTTTACCTATCTTTTCAACCTAGCCGTTGTATGGCGATGAGTCGGGTTTTAAGGTTGACCGCGAATGAGTTTGTTTGTCTTTTACTGTAAACCTGTGTCATTAGAAACACGCTCGTTGTTTTTTCACTGATGGCTAATCTACTGTACCTGTAGCTAATCCGCTGTGCTTGTGTCTAAACCGCAGCGCAAATGTCTAATCCGTAGCACAGATGTTTAAACCGCTTCATTTACCTGTCTAGGCTCTGTCCAAAGATGGTGTTTTTCATAATACAATCTCCTTAGATTTGACTTGATTTTCGGTATTTATGATTGTTGGGGTTAATTTGACTGGATAGTTGTACCTGTCTCACTTTTAATACTTTATATAATCCGTGTTTGAATTGGATATAAATAAAACTCTAATATTTCATTTTTATTGCAATACTGTGTAGATATCAGTTTGTTTCACTTTTGAGACTATATTGCAACACGTCGATCTATATAGTGATGAATCTGAATAGAATAGTGGGGGAATGTTCTATCTTATTTTTGGACTATTTAAGTTGAGGTGTTTTTATAAATATAAATAACACACAGAAACAAAGGAATTAGATGTAAAACCAGTTTTATATCTAATTGGTAGTAATACTCTAATACCATTATTTTCGTTAGTGTTATTTATATCAATTTGCGTGATCTTATTCTCACTGCGCCTCATTTCTTTATAAATAAGTGTCAATATATATATTTTCTAAATAGGATTGTTGTTACTTAATTGTTAACTTTGATTGACTATTAGGTAACCCTAATAATAAAGCCGATTTTATATAAAGGATTAAAGAAATGAACAAAGTCTTTAAGGTTGTTGCTGTATCTGCACTTTCTATCTCTTCAGCGAACGTTTTCGCTGTGAGTGACACTTTTGATGCAACACTAGAAGTAAAACAAGCAATTACAATGACAAAAACAAGTGATCTTGACTTCGGTATCATCACTTCAGATAACACAACCGACGTTGTTATCGCTCAAGGCGATGCAGGAGCGGCGGCATTTACTCTTTCTGGAGAGTCTGGTGATGCAGTAACAGTCGTTATTTCTGATACTAACTTGGTGAATGGCGTAAATACCATTGCAGCTGAATTTGACTTTAATAATGCTATTACCCTTACGGGTGGTACTGCGGATCTTAATATTGGCGGCACTGCACGTACTTCAAGTGCGACATTAGTTGCTGGTACATATACTGCTAACGTTGCGGTAGATGTCACTTACCAATAATTAAATGAAACCAGTATAATATTGCGGCTGTTAAAAAGCAGCCGTCTTTACTATGAGTATTCTATTAAAATACGCGATTTATATCAGTCTAATTATTTACTCTAGCCCTTTTCATGCGCTAGAAATTATTCCTGAGAATATGGAAGTGAAATTTCCAGGCATGTATATCTCTGGATCGGGTCAGAATGCGGATTCAAACCCAGCCAATAGTCAGGTATATGTGGTGCGCTTTTACGTTGAAGGTGAGCCTGGTAAAAAAATCGTGGTTTCTCTCCCTTCCAAGCAATACCTAAATCATTCCCGTAAATCCAAGCGCCTGCGTATTAGAAAGTTTTATTTTGGTTGTGGCTTATCCAAGCGCGGTAGAGCCAAAATCAAAGGGAATGGAAGAAGCAAATTATTGTGTATTGGTGCGAAAGTGAAAATCGGCGCTAACCACCCCGCAGGCCTTTACACCAGTATAATCCCTTTTGAGGTTAATTATAAATGAAGTTGTTTATCCCATGTGTTCTCGGCTTAATCTTCACAGCACAAGCCTATGCTCAGCTACTCATCGCTCCGACTCGTTTTGTTTTGGATGCCGACACTTCGGTGACTGAAAAAATCGTCGTCGAAAATAACTCAGATCAACCGATTCGCTTGGAGATAAAACCGATTTATCGCCCAGTAAAGGCGAGTGGTTTGGTTCGAACTGACGCTAATATCGCGCTATCGGAAGACATCGCAAGTTGGATTAAAGTGTCACCACCAATAATTCGTGAACTTAAACCCAATCAAAGACGCACGGTTCGCTTACGTATGAATGCTCTGCCTGCTGACATGGCTGATGGTGAATATCGTGCTTACTTGTGGTTTTCCCCAATAGCAAAAGCCGCAGAGTTATCGGACATTGCGCTATCTTCAAGTAAAACCAACAGTGACGGTTCAGCCTTTCAACTGAACTTTCACATCAACAGTTATGTGCCTGTTTATGTTCAGAAAGGTGTGCAGGTACAAGATGTTAAGTTTGCGTGTGACAACCAAAGCATCAAGATTCGTAACGATGGTAACTTTCAATTTACTGCAAAATTGAATGTCGATGAGCATAGCGAAAAAGTGGTGCTACTTCGTAATGCTGAACTAACTAAGCCTTTCCCAAAAGGCTCGAAGATCTCACTGGTTCAGAACGAACAGCCTCTGTACGAATGTGTTCTGTAGCGTTCGTTTCATTGTCTCAGAATCTTTAAAGGCTAGTGTTCAATTGCATGCTTTGGCGACTCTTTTTGCTTGCTTCATTGTTTCCTTTTGCTGCGTATTCGCAATCTGAAGAAGAAAGTGAGGCGAACGAACTCTATCCAGCCCATGTTGAAGTTCGAGTCGGGAAAGTGGGGGATAGCTTTTATCGTGTCATGATGGATGACTACGAAGAACCCTTCATTTCGATATCCAATGCCGCTTTTTATCTGCTAGAAATGAATGGTCAGTGTGATGAAAGCCGATATTGCGAATTGTACTTGCCACAAGATGTGGGCAGAGAATCTCCGCCGTATATTGTTGATACCGAACAAGCCATCTGTTATCGCGATGACAACAATATCCAGTCGATCAAATATCAAGTCATCGACTCAGAAACTTACGTCCATTGGTATAGCTTACAAGCTTGTATCCCGGCTAAAGTCCGTTGGGATATTGATGATTACCGGCTCACTGTTTCTCCAGAATTCAGTTCATTGACTGAGTTGGAAGCGGCCATTTCTAAGATGAAAAATGAATCACGTAAGAAGGCCGAGGATCTCAAGCGAGCAGAAAACACGCCAGCTTTCGAACCTGTTGCCGCTGTGGGTTTGGCGACTCGGTTAGCGGCTTCTGTTTATCACGACAGTGAAACTGGTGGTGATGTTTACTCAATCTCAGACACCATATTAAGCACTGAACACTCCTTGTCTCGCTTGTCGATTGATTCACGAGAAGATAACCCCATCGTTTATTACAACATTGCGGTTGAAGCTCATGATGGTGAAGGGTCTTTGGAAGTCGGCCATGTGTTATTAGATGGCAGCGTCTTTACCGTGAATCAAACCCTAGAAGACGGGCTCTATTACACAAATCGAAAACGACAGACAGAGTTCGGCAACCTTCAACTCGAACGAACTACTCAACCTAACATCAGCATCGATGTTTTGGTTAATGGCATCTATCAAACCACTTATCGCTCTGATGAGTTTGGACGCTTCGTTGTTGAAGAAGACAATATTTCCCCCGGTGACACCATCAAGTTTCGCTACTACTTGTCGAAAGGTGTCTGGCAGGAAGAAGAGATCACCGTTGCCGGTTTAGAAGATGCATTTCTACCAAGCAACGAGTGGGGCGTTCAAGTGGTGGGAAATGAAGGTGCAGACCGAGCGGGCGCTGTGTCGCTTGAGTATGGGCTTGCCGATTACTTCACCGTGGGTAGCGCCTTTATGAGGCAACATGGCAAAGACCTGATTGGCTTTCAAGGACGATATTTACCAGTGCACTGGTTTGCGGGTCATATTGGTTGGTTACCAGGGTTCAATCGCTTTCCAATGGAGTTTGATATCTTGATCAACGGCGATCAGTCGGCATCGATAGAGCTCAATAAAACCGATGAATTGGACTTAGAGTCGATGGAGTACGACGTTTTCAAATATAACTTGTCGCTTGCAAATCTAACGGCCTTTTTAACGGTAAGAAATTATGACGACGAATTGAGCGTTGAACCCAAGTTGAACTCGAAAGTGGCTCGTAATCTGTTTGTCTCATACGCTGGTGACTATCGATACACCAAAGCTTCTCATCAAGATGATTATCTACACACTATTGGTCTGGCCAAAAGCGGGTTTTCGGATACGTCGTGGAATATCTCAGGAACCGTTGATGGCTCTGGTCATCATGAACGAACGGAACTATCCCTAAGAAATGCGTGCAAAGAGTGCCTGCTCGATCCTCTGGAGGTTTTTCAAGAGCTCACGACCAACGTATCGGCTCGCTATCAGAAACAAGAGGTTTCGTTTACGGCTTCTTTGGAAGCTCGAGTGAATCCTTATTTGCTCTTTAAGCTAGAAGGAACTGAAGACCGATACGGTGTCGAGATGACAACCGAATTCGGCGCGAAGACTTACTTTGATGAAAGCATTGGTGAGTTTGTTGAGTGGAATCGATACAACCATTCTAAGCTGACGGGCATTGTTTACGATCACCACAAACAGCCCATACAAGGTGTAAGCCTACAAATCTTGGATCAACGAGCGGTCAGTGATGCAAAAGGCCGATTTGAATTCTCAAGTGTTCCAGCTCGAGATAATCTACCTATCTATATTGATGAAGGGGCACTCGACCTTAACCTCACGC
Organism: Vibrio sp. Vb339; assembly: GCF_902751245.1. Taxonomy (NCBI): domain Bacteria; kingdom Pseudomonadati; phylum Pseudomonadota; class Gammaproteobacteria; order Vibrionales; family Vibrionaceae; genus Vibrio; species Vibrio sp. Vb339. The sequence goes on from NZ_CADDIS010000002.1 coordinate 57,779, forward strand.
CGATTCAAAACCCCGTATTTGTAAATACTAAGCAAGTCGGGCTAACTCATGCTCATATCGAAATGGTGGTGTCATTTGGCGTCGATGGCACGGTAGAAGGTGACCTAGAAAACAGTGCTTATCTGCACTTTAAACATATCCAGAAAGGCACCGAGTATTCGAGCGAGATTGAGAGTGATGGCTTTTACATGGTAGAGGGGCTAATCGCGGGCAAATACATTGTGACTTTAGAAATGGGAGACAAGCGATACGTGCAAGGTGCCGACTTGGACGGCGATTTCTGGGTAAGCGACCTCACATTCAACCTCATTGATTTTCATAAGGTGTATTAGCCCAGATTACTTTGATTAGTCTGACGGAGGCGAGAGTATCAATCGCACTTTCTGTTTCGTGGTTAGCTCTCGGTTCTTCAAATCTTTGAATATGGCCTTCCATTCTTGAAAGGTGACGACTATCGGGTTAAAACTGTTCACGGGTTTGGTGACGCCGTAACGTACGGTTTCAATTTCAGGCTCGAATGTACCAAACAATTTATCCCAAATGATCAAAACGCCGGCGTAGTTCTTATCGATGTATTGCGGGTTTTTGCCGTGATGTACTCGATGATGCGAAGGGGTATTAAAGATGTATTCAAGTGGCCCCAAGCTTCGTATCCATTGTGTATGGACAAAGAACTGTAAACCCAGATTGAGAAGCACCACAAAGATGACCCACTTAGGGTCAAAACCTATGGTGACCAACGGTACCCAGAAAAGCCACATCCCAGCAAGTGGATACATTAAGCTTTGACGGAAAGCCGTACTGAAGTTCATGCTTTCTGAACTGTGGTGTGCCACGTGTGCTGCCCACATCCAGCGAACACGATGGCTTGCTCTATGGAACCAGTAATAGCAAAAGTCTTGCAACACCATCAATACAACAAAACTCAGCACGCCCATTTCAATGTCCATTAAGCGCCAACCAAACATCCAAAGGTACAGCTGCACGACCAATAACCCGGTGAGCAAATCGGAGAGTTGATGCATTCCGGCCAGCGTGAAGTTACACATTACTTCTGAAAGTTTGTAGCTCGAGTTATCTGGCAATCGACCTTGCTTCTGACCTATAAAATACTCAGCCAACATGCACACCACGAACAAGGGCGCTAATACCAGCAGTAGCCATTCTGGGTGATTGATTAATGCGTCGATATTCATGTTTTATCCTTGTTGAGACGCCATAAGCGTTCTTAGTATCAGTTTACTTAGACTTGCTCGCCTGAGATTCAGTCAGCAGAATTTCGCTACCATCGGGCAAAGTGATCTTCTGTTAGGCCAAGAACACCATCGAGTTGATGTGTCACTCCATTGTTGTCTTCAACCGAGCCAGAAAAGTGACCAACGAACTGACGGAAGTTACTTTTTAACAGCCATAAATTGAGCTTTTCGCTGCGATTATTTAAGGGCGTAAAGGTCAGGTTTATACGTCCATCTTGTGATGTTATCTGCCAAGGTAAATCCGTGTTTTGGCGACTAAACGTAAACTGTACCGGGTTAAGCAAGTGCCGAGTTCCATTGATCCATAATGCGTTTTCGCAGCCTCCAGTTTCATTCACGCCCGCCGCGAGGTTCAAGCCAATATCAGTACCATTGGATTGCGAGTTAATGCTTGCCCAGCGCCAACTGGTCTCGCGCCTCATGTAACCCGCTGAAAGGTCATAACCAGCACGAGCTTGAGTGAGATCGAGTGATTCTCCTTTGATTTGGATGTCGCCGCTGATGTTCAAAGCATTGTGCTTTTGAGTGTAAGTCCAACCTGAATAACCCGTTGGGCTGCACATCGCGATGGGCAAGCTATCAGTTTCAGGCTCTAAAGCGATATCGGCCTTGATGAGTTTGGTATTCAAGCGAACTCGCCATTGTCCGTCTTCAATATCAAAGGTGATACTTTGATCTGCAATGCTTGTCTTTCCTTCGAATGGTGAACGCGTTACATGCTTATCAAACCCTAATAGCCTCAACCAAGATGACTCTTGTAGATGGTTGTTCTCGATGTCGTAGACATAACAAAATGCTGAGCCCAAGTAGCGAATATCCGCGATGGCCACGCCAATAATATGTGTGTCGGTGACGATGCTGACAAACTGGAATTGTTTGTAGTGGAAGTGCTTCTGCCAAGAGTTTGCTTTTGAATCCATCGAGTTTCGGTAGTCAAAGTTCTCGATGTTCAGGTGCTTTGGGATGCCATCGAAATGTCCAATGATCGGCTGACCATTAGAATCAATCAAACTGTGTGGGGCTGGGTTGGTTTTTATCATTGCGATGGTTCACATTATTTTAACAACTAAAACCATTGTGCGATGAGTAGCGTAGAATTGGGAGGTCATATTCGGACAAGAGCATGTTACCAATCACGATTTCGTCAGCATGTGCTGTTGAAGCTGAGTAGTCATGTTGATGGGAATGGGCTCGATATAAGGAGAGACGATTGGAGATTATCGCGGAGTATAAGCCGACCGGACATCGGCATCAGTTGGGGACATTAGATATCGCGCTGCTGTTGAATACGCTAGAGCAACGAGGTATCGATATTGAAAGGCTACTCAATGATGTGGGTTTGCCAAACATGGATTGGCGAGATCCGAATGGAAAACTGACATACGCTGATAAACTTGCGTTATTTAGCGCGGCGAATCAGAGCTTTCCTCACGATGGCTTAGGGCTTTGGCTGGGGGAACACGCTAGCTTGAGCCACTTTGGTGTGTTGGGTTATGCGCTATCGACCAGTCAAAATGTCGGGGAGGCCATCAAGTCGGGCTTTAAATATCTGCGCCTGAACGGTCCTATCTTCTCGGTTAAATTGTTTCTACATTTCGAGCAAGCAGTGATTCAGATTGAGAACACCTTGGAAGTGGGTGATCTCCTTCCTTTCTGCAGTGAATATTTCTTGAGTTCAATCGTCTCTTTGTTCAAAGAACTGACTGGTCATGAGTTGGATATTCATACTTTGGCTTTGCCTTACGCTCGTCCCAATTACACCAAGCTTTATGACAACCGCTTCCAGTGCCCGGTGATTTTTGAGCAAAACCATTGTGAACTGCGTTTTGATGCCTCGGTTTTATCACAAACCTTATTGACTCATGATGCCGCGACACTGAAGCGCTATCTTGCGTCTTGCCAGTCGATAGTCGAAACGCTGGACTCTGAGCACTTGCTGACTAACCAGATCAAAACGATCTTTTATCAAACCGCAGGTAGTTTCCCGAATATAGAGCAACTCGCGGATGAGTTTGGTTGTAGCTCTCGTACGCTCAGGAGAGAGCTAGTGACCCATGATTCCGGTTATCAAATATTGCTTACCGAAGTTCGAGTGGAACTGGCCAAAGAGCTGTTACTCGGCACAACTATGAGTATCGATGACATCGGTGAAAGGCTCGGTTATAGCGACCCCGCAAATTTCAGAAGGGCGTTTAAAGGTTGGCTCAATAAAACGCCCGCGCAGTTTCGTGACGGTTTAAGTTAAAGAGTTACTTGCTAAAAAACTGCTCCCTGAAATCGGTGACTTGCTGTTGGTAGTAACTGTCCCAATCGTATTGAGTCCAAGTGGCATAACTTGAAGAGCGCTGAGAGCCTAAGGTCGCGTTGAGCTGATCCAGTTGCTCGTGATAACTCATCACGGTTTGCTGCTGTTGCGCGACTTGCTGTTCTCGCGCGGCAATGTTGCTGGTCTGCATTTCATCTAAGTAGGTCTCTTGAAGGTCGGCTTTGACTGATACTATCTCAGCAGGGCTATAGCTGCTGGGTATCAAAGAGACTGCCAATTCATATTTTAGAAGCTGTGTTTCCGCGTTTAACGTGTCCGTATTGTTTTGCCATTCACTGAGCAAATCTTGATAGTTGGCCAAAAACTCGCTCGCTTCGTTTTCTTTAAGGGTGTTTGCGTCGAGCGTAAAATCTAGATGCGCAAACTGGTCTGCGAATAGCTGGTGGGCCAACTCGCCCCATATTTGCTGTGCAGACTGCTTGAATAAGGCAACACGATCTTCAAGAGTCTCTATGGATTCAAGTGGGATGGTACTTTGGGCTAATTGCCAGCCGACTGATAGCTGCGGATAGTCGCTCAGTAACTCAAACCATATGCTCGGCAATTCTGATTTCAATCGTGCGAGTTGCTCTGCGCAGTCATCGCGTTGTTGGCAAAGCTTCCAGAACCCGTCGAGTTCATCGAATAAAGCCTTACCTTCAAGCTCAGTCAAGTTTTCAACATGCGTTTCTCCGCCCGATGATTCAGTTAGGGATAGATTGCTCTGCGATGCTGAATTTCCCGAACTGGTGGTTGCAGTGGGCGTGAAATTATCGTCATCAGTTGTCGTAGAAACACGCGGCTTAGCTTCTGTGTGTTGAGCAGAAGATAGCGCTGTTTCGTTCGTTTTTGATGACCACGAATAGCCAATAATGCTCGCCGTTAAGACGAGCATTAGGATTAATATAACTCGATGCATTATTGGTTCACCGAGTTACTTGATCACGGCGCTAACAGGGAAGTGGTCTGAAAGGTTGTAGTGCTTCCATAACTCACTGCTTGTTGATCTTGGAACATCCACGCGATTGTCGTTATGCGCTTTAGCGGCATACTCTGAGCTCACTACCACATAATCGAGATACTCAACGTTCTCGCCACCCGACATAGGCTCACCCGCAAAGTTGTTGATGCGTGGGTCAAAGGTAGAAGCGGTGTAACCTGAGTATGTTGGTTCATCAGCCTGCAGGTTAGCAAACATCTGTTGGTAGTCGCCCGGGAACTTGAGCTTGTTCACGTTGAAGTCACCGCTGTAAACCACAGTTTCTGATGCCGGGATATTCAGAGACTGCGCCAGTGCACGCATCTGCTTGAATTGACGTTGTCGGTAGTCACGTGCCGTGTCCGTATCGAATGATGCCGTGTGGGTACCGAAAACATGGTAAGCCTGACCATTCTTGATCACTTCCGCGTAGTTAACGCCTTTATCTGCAAAGCAGTCAGTGCCCGTACAATCAGGGAAAACATACTGAGCTTCGTTAACGATAGGGTAGCGGCTGACAATGATCACACCACCGTCATAGATGTTAATCCCATCTTTATCGAGCATTTTAGTTTGATAAGGATACTCTTTCGCAAGTTCACGCAAGAATTCATCTCTGCCGTTAGCAAACACTTCTTGAAGCGCCAACACGTCGTAGCCTTTTACATATTGAGGGAGAAGATCGTAGCGGTCACCAATATGCGACGCGATAGCAGGCAGCGCCCAGATGTTGTAAGTCATGACTTTCAGTGTATTGGCATCCGGCTCTGGTTGTTCATCCACTTTTGACGGGGTGATGGTGTAATAAATATCATCATAACGCGCCGTAGAATCGGCTTTAAGTGCTAGCTCTGCATTGACCCCGAACGCATCGGTGGTGCTGCGATGAATATTACGGTCGTCATGCAACGTTAGGTTGACGTCTGCGGCACTCAAACCATGTTGCAGTGTCGAGTTATACCAATGTCCCTTCATGGTTTGGTTGAGCGTGACACTCTCACCCACAGCGTTCGATACCACAGTGTCAAACTCATAGGTCTTCCCAGATTTCACACCAGTCCAGCGGTTAAAACTGATCAGCTTCTTCGTCTCCCAAGGACCAATCTGTTCAACATGCTGTTGCCACTCATCACCGAGTTGAAGCAGGTCGGTACCGCTGTGGTTGGCTTGAATGGTCATTACTTGATTGGTGTTATTGGTGAGATACACGTCAGTGTCTGCTATGGCAGAGGTCGAAGCGATTGATGTGGATGCCACAAGTGCAGCTAACCAAGTCCATTGAGTTTTCATCGTTTACGTTATCCTTATTGATTGATGTCTAGAATAACGTAGTCAAGAGTTATGACATTGGAGTTATAACTCTATGGCATTTATTCAAATATGAGATATATGCCAAGGTTTTATAAAATTGATTAACCATTGAAAATTAACATATTGTCTTGTTGGAATGATAAATGGTACGCGCGCGAATAATAGAGTCAGATAATGGTTTCGAGTCTGCGGAACAGCCAATGTTGGCATGCTTGAATGAAAACTGTTTGTTCGGGGAGAGTAGAGATTGTGGGCAGCTAGAAGGGATTATGTCGACAGCTTAGACCTATCAGCACAAATTTTGCGATTGTTCTGTAATTTATTCTTGTTCAGTAAACAGAAACCTTAAAAACAGGTATGATAGTGCCGTTTTTAATCCTGAACTGGGAAAGTCATGGCAAAGTTAACACTCCAAGAGCAGATGCTTAAAGCTGGCTTGGTAAATGAGAAAAAATTAAAGAAGGCGAAGAAAGGCTCTAAAAAGTCTCGCGTTCAGTCTCGTGAAGCAAAAGCGGCAGCTGAAGAAACTAAACTGGCGCAGCAAGCGAAAGACAAAGAGCTAAACCAACAGTTGAAAGAACAGCAGTTGAGCAAAGAAATTAAAGCTCAAGTGAAGCAACTGATTGAGATGAACAAGATCGAACAGAAGAACGGTGAGATCAAATACAACTTCACCGACGGTACGCTAGTTAAATACCTTTACGTAGAAGAGCTGACTCAAAAGCAACTAAGTAAAGGCATTCTAAGTATTGCTCGTCAAGGCGAGAGCTATGTTGTTATTCCAACAGCAGTAGCGAACAAGATTGCTATGCGCGACGAAGAATCTATCGTTGATACGCAGGCAGGTAGCACAGACGAAGTAGACGAAGATGACCCGTACAAAGACTTCGTGATCCCAGATGATCTAATGTGGTAATCCGTTTTACCTAGCTCCATTCTAATGGCTAGCTAAGTTTACAGGATCTAAGAATGCAGCGAACAATCACTTGATTGGCGCTGCATTTTTTTTGGCGCGAAATGACCTTAATAAACCTAAGCAAACCTCTATAGTGCGTCCCCTTAATACGGGAGAACACACATGAAAAAACGCACCAAAATTGCTTTCGCAACCACTCTGTTTTGCGCTGGCATCACTTTAGCTCACGCACAAGATTCTAATGAAGAAGTGATTGATCCTTCGAACCTGACCGCCGTTAACACATCCGCTTATTTAGGCTTTAGTAACCAAGGCGACGTGAAACTGTCGGGCTCTATTGGCTATGGTTTACAAAACGGTCAAATGGCGATGGGTACCATCGAAGGAACCATGGACCAAGACGGAAAATACAAAGACAGCCGACTGCAATATTTCCATGTTATGAATTTCGCTAACCCTGTTATGCCGTCAGCGGCGGGCTCGATTGATATCATCGACAATACTCAGTTCACGACTGCAGCGTTGGGCGGAGTCGTGATGATCAAACCGGACGTAGAAAACCTAACTCTGTTCGGTCGAGTGGGCGTGCTAGCGGGTGATTACGACAGTGATTTTGCATCTTCGATGGGTGAAAAAAAGACCGACATACTTGGTGGTATGGCTGCGGCGTATATTTCATGGAAGCCGGGTGCTGATGGCACGTACTTTATGCTTTCACCTGAATACACCTACATGGATGGTGACATTGAAACCTCATTACTGAAAAGCTCAATAACTGCGGGTACGCCTTTGTCGAGCGATGGTACTCGTTGGGGGCAATTTAAGATTGAAAACACCAATGGCAGCATGAAATCTACATCGAAAAAAATCGATATTGATGACACGGTAGCGTGGGTTTTCTATAAGGTTTACTTCTAGAACCTACACCTATTTAACGATTAAAGATCCCGAAGCATGGAGGCTTCATTCAATTTCAATTTCAGTTTCTCATCTTACTCCTTCACTTTCCGCAACCTGTCTTAATATCGCCCCTTGTACGCTTCTTCCATCTGCACACCCAAAACCATTCAATCAAAGCTCTATGCCAGCACGTTTACTTTGCTCTTATCACTTGTAGTGTATTTTCGCAGCGTACTTTTTCGCAGCGTACTACTCAATGTTTCGGTAACAGTTCACATCGAAAAACAATTAACGCTATAGTCGTTAATAGATAGTCTCTAAGGTTTTAATCGCTTAATGCAGAATCCTATTAATATCAGTAATTCAAACAACCTTGCTCCCTTCTTAGCTTACTTTGAACAAAAGGGGATTGAGTGGCGAAAAATTGCGGCTGAATACGACTTCCCTGAAGATATTGAAGACCAAGAGTATTGGTTGTCTTCTCATCAAGCGATGGCTTTTCTCGGTGCAATGGTCAAACAAACCAATAAGAATGTTGGGTTTGACGTGGGGCGGTTAATCACGCTTGACCAAATCTCACCTGAGTTAGTTTCTGAGTTCTCGGGATGTGAAAACTTAGAACATGCACTTCATCATCTGCTTGAAATGATGCCGACGTTAAACAACTACATGGTGGTTTGGGTCGATAAAATTGATGGCAAGTGGTACTTGTGTCACCGAGGCTCATACCATCCTTCGTTACCCGGTTATGACCAAGCAGAATGGTTTCGAACCTTTGCTTTTATTTCGTTGTGTCGCATGTTCTTGGGCAATCATTGGGAACCTAACTCGGTGTTTATGAGTTTTCCTGACCACTTGGCGAGAGATGTTACCAATGCTGAGAACCTAGAAGCGTTCCGTTTCGATCATGCGTTTGGTGCCATTGAAGTGCCGTTGTCAGCGGATTTCGTCCCAGTAGACAAGCCAATAGACAGTGATTGGTTGACGGTAATTACTGCACTGGTGCAAACCTATGCAGTGCTACCGTGGTTTAATATTCAATGGCTTGCCTCATTGATTGGAACTTCGTCGCGTTCTCTACAGAGGCAGTTCACCGAGCATGGTTGTACATTTCGTGGTTTGCGAGATGAGGCTCGTTGTCAGGTGGCGAAGCGGTTGCTTAAAGCCAACACATCACCTTTCGAGACAGCATGGCGATGTGGCTATAGCGACTTATCTAACTTTAACCGAGCATTCAAAGGGTGGTTGGGCAAAACGCCGGCGCAATATCAAAAGCAAACCAGCTAATTAAGATATGTTTTAACGGATAAACAAAAAGCCAGCCCTTGCAGTCACTAGATGTAAGTTGGAGGGGGCTGGCTTTATTTTGATTTAATCTAATTTTGATCTGTGTATATTACTCTAACGCTCGAATGACCTTATTTCTTAATGTCACGACGTATAGCTTGTCCTGGTGCTGCAGTGGTTACAAGCTCACCATCTTGAACCACAAACTGACCGTTAACTAACACGGTATCAACCCCTGTAGAAATCGCAGCCGGTACTTGGTATGTCGCTTTGTTCGCGACCGTTTTTGGGTCAAAGATAACGATGTCTGCGTCCATACCCACTTGGATACGGCCTTTTTTCTCCATTTGCGGTACGAAGCCATCAAGCACAGTAGCAGGCATGTAACTCATTTTGCGAATCGCTTCTTCCATAGAGAGCAAACCACGCTCTCTTACGTACGTACCTAAGATTTTAGTGAACGTACCGCTCGATCTAGGGTGTGCAAATGCCTCGCTTGGAATTGGCCACTCATCACCTTCGTAATAGCTTACCTTGCCATCTTCGATCAACATCCAAGGCATGGAGTCTGATTCAATCAACACATTGGGATGGATGATTGACTTATCCAGTGCAGACAACTCACTTGGTACCGCTTCATCTAAGAAGTGCCAGTTTATGATAGAGCCCGGTTGTTCTTTCTGTGCTTTGAGAAGCTCTTCGTTATTAAGGCGTTCGGTACCCATTTGGATACTTTCCTCTTGATAGCCTAAACGTTCTTTCCATTCAGGCCCGCTAAACATCGCCGCGCCAACCACCGTACTTGCTGCTCCCCATGGGTAAGCGCCGGCTGTAACATGGAAACCATTCTCTGTTGCTTCATCGAACAGTTCTAATGTCGCGTCAATATCGCGCAGTGAGGTACTGTTGATGTGGTTAATGTGCATCTTTGCGCCAGTCAGTGCAGAGTTCGCAATCAACTCTTGAATAGCCTCAAAGCTGCTTCCTGGTTCCATCATGCTGGCATAGCGAACGTGCGTGTAGGTTGCAACGTCGCGCTCTGCTGCAAGCTTAGAAAGGGCATAATATTCCTTCTGGCCATAGCCCGGCGCATAACCCGCATTGATACCAATCCCGATTGCACCTTCGTCTAAGCCTTGTTCAACGTATGCCATGATCTTTTCTAGCTGCTCTGGTGTCGCGATTTTCTGCTTCCAGTTATCGAGCCCTTGCATGCTTTGAAAGTACTGCAAATTAGCTTGTGGCTCACTGTCGGTGAACGTTGCGATACGAGCAAATGTCCACGCTGCTGATGCACCATAGTTAATCGGCAGGTTCTTTTCTGCCTGTCCTTTGTACCAGTCACCGATAGGCAAAATACCCGATTCTAATTCAAGGGCAGTGGTCACACCTTGTTGTGCCTGCATACGATAGCCAGCAATATTTTGGCCATGGTGATGGAGGTCGATGAAACCTGGAGAAACAATGTGATCGTTCGCATCAATGATGGTTTTACCCGTGATTGAATCTTTAGTGATCGCTTCAATGGTGCCTTTGTTGATACCAATATTTCGTACATCACTCAAACCTGTCTCTGGGTCGATAACATGACCACCTTGAATGACTACGTCGTAGCTTTCTGCGTAAACATTAGCTGCTGACGCAATTAAGACGATGGGTAACGCAACAGAGCGAATGGATGATTTCATGACTGCTTTCCTATTGAAAATAAATACGTTATTGAAAATGAATACGTTATTGCAAGTTGGCGAATTACTAAGGGTAATTGACTTTATGCGCCGCCATTGAGTAACCCGTGCTGATCACTTCGGTTCCATCAATGAATGAGATAGGTAGATCTTGTTCAAAGGTGGCGATATCTCCCGACACCATAACGACTCTGTAAAGATCCTGAAGTGGGAAGCCTTCATCAATATCGACAATAATGGTCTGATTTGCCGGTGGTGGCGGGGTATGGATACACGCGCCTGCGATGGGTACCAAAAGAAACTTCGTCGTTAACACGCCGTCCATTTCAAGCGGGACAACGAAGCCCGGAATAGTCACATCGTTCAGTTCGAGGTCGGTGTTGACCGTTGTTAAGCGAATGTGTTCTACCGCCAGTGCTTCTTCTCTCAGTGCCAGTAATTCATCAGCGTCATAACCAGATTCACTTAATGCGAGCTTGCTTGCTTCGTATTGCTGTGTCTCTCCAGAATTCATCTCGCGCTTGAGGCTCGTTTTCTGATAGTTCAAAACGGCAAATAGATTAGAGACTTGATCTTGATTCAACGCGGGTAGCGCGACTTCTTTTGTTGGCGGCGGAATCAGGTCTTCCCACATCACCATAGTTGACGACATAGCACTAAAGCTAAGCAGTAAACCTGGTAACAGAGTCGTAAATAGTGAACTAAATCGAAATAGCATCTGATGGATTCTCCAGCGTTGTCGTAGGGTCGTTCGCAATGTCTCAGCTATTCGCTATCAATCTAAACGAATAGTAAGTAACGAAGCTTTGTCAAATCCTATTGATTTGCTCTCCGTAATTCGTGCTGTGAATAATAGCAACCGCTGAAAATACAGATAGGTCACTTTGCGCCAAGAGTGGGTGGGTATTCTGATAGGAGGAAGAGGGATTATTGAAGAATAAAAAGGGCGTAATAAATGAAAAGCCCTGATGCGCTTTTAACTAGAAAGAGCATCAGGGCTTGTTTGCATTTGAACAGGAATTGAGACTGATTGACGTTCGTTCGCTAGCTAATGTTCTGACATGCCGTAAACAAGGCTATCATTGGCACTTGCATGATCGATAAAATCGGTATTAGCGCGCTGTTCGTGTTGGTCGTAGCCATCGAAGTAACAGTCGCCAATTTCATTGCGCGGGCAAACGTGAATGTGGTCTTTGATGACCAGTTCGGTAGAACAACATGGGCAATGTTTTACATGTCCAGTGAGTACCGTAGATCGATTTGGTTTCATACATCCTCCTGATAGGCACTTTAATCTGATTGCCTATTTGCACCCTAAGTTACGCAAATTAGTGTGTCGTTATGATTTCATTTTTAAGTCAATGAAAAACGATTCAGAAAGTGAATACTTAGCGGCTAATGCAGATGTATGACTGAGAGAATGTAAGACGAATCAAGCCCAGAGCAGGTGCAATGGGCTTGGAATCACAGATGACACTTTCTATGACGTTATTGCTGTATTGGGGTAAGCGTTAGCTGAGCGCTGTTATAACCCATTTGCGCTAGAGCCGCAGGGTCGAAGTCAGTCAGAACTTTGATGTCACCGGCGTAGTAGGTTGTGTAATCGCCAGAAGGTGTCATGGCGTTAAATGAATCAATAGAGTGCTCGGTACCAATATCGATCATTCCAGAATATTGTGACTCCGCACTAAACTGGCCTGAAACATAGGTGTAGAAAGGACGGACACTGGCACCTGCGGCGTACTGCATGCTACTCAAGCCATTGGTGTTGATTGCCCAGCTCCAATCCCACCATTTCATCTCTCCTGGAATATAACGGTGATCCCATTGGTAGCGGATATTGGCTTGATCTTCGCTGGTGGTTCCCATAGTAAAGGTGTGTGAGACAGTCGGACGGTTTGTTGGGTGTGAGTTTAGTGCATTGCCGCTATAGCGAAGGAAACCTGTGAAGTTCACGTCGTAACTCATGCTGGTTTTGATACGGTATGGGTAAGTGATGGTAGAGCGTAAGAACTCTACTTGAAAAGGAAGTACTGAGTGAGCAGGCACGGTGATGATGGCTTGTAGTTCTGTTGGTTTAAAACGAGCACCACTGTTGGTATCGGAGAAACGTTGGCCATCTTCTAGCGCTACTCTTACTTCTGTTTTTCCAACTTGTGGCCAATGAAAGGTTTCATCAATGACGACTAAATCAGCAAGGTCGAAGCGCTGTGTTTTACTCCATTGTGTGGATTGCTCAAAATGAAGGTCAACGACGATTTGTTTAGGCTGATCTCCATCATTGATTGCATAAGCCGAAACGGTTTCAATCAGCTCTTGGTCGGTCTCTGTTATGGAGCCGTGTAAAAACGATATGTTATCGAGCGTGTAAGCGAAGTTATCAACAATGATGCTTGTCTTCTCATTACAGCGATCACCGGCACAGCTTCCATCGTTATTGCCTTTAATCTCCCAACCATTGTTAAGCGGTTTTATTGCCATGTCTTGACCGACATAATGTGCGCTATCGCCTCCAACCCAAGCGTAACCCAGGTTATGGGCTAAGTAACTCAGTGGTCTGATAAAGTTCGTGTTGTCGCTGACTAAGGCGCGTTGAACATCAAGGTTATTGTTCGTTTCGATGGCTTGCGCTTCGTAGTAAGGCAGGCCAGCGTCTGGGGTATTGGGGTAGCACCAAGTATTGTCGCTTGGTTGTCCTTGTTTGATGAGCCCGTGGTAGCCAGACCCCATGATCACCCAGTCATTTTTAAGGCCAGCAATGTCCCACACATTCATGCGAGATAGTAGGGCGGTTTTGTGTTCTTGCGCTTCTGTATTACTGAGCGGACGATAATCGGAACGGCAGATGTCTTCACCGAGGTTATCCAATACGATTTGGTCTGAATATATCTTTGCATGAGTGCTAAAAGAGATGAAACAAAGGGCAGAGCTAAATAGAACGGTTTTACTGACGTTAAGCATGAATAAGTTCCTAAATGCCATTGTTTGGCTATTTTTATTTAATTCGATTTATTAGTTTTATGGGTATTGATTTAAAGCCGAAGGACTCTAGCGGGGTGTACTTTGTCATATAAAACAATGCCAAAAATACTGAAATGAATTGAAAATAAATACTTATAGATATCAGGAGGTTGTACTGATCAACTTGTTGTTTGATAAAGACTTATCTTGATGACTTCAATTAGTTTCAACAATCCAATCTATGGGTGATTAATTGTTGAACGTTTCTGTTTTTGAAGTCTCGCTATTTGGTATGTTGGCTTGGAAAAAATTAGGCCAGCAAGATGGATTAGAGAGGTTTATTGCTTAAAGGATGGGGAAGTACTGAGTAAGCCAAATAAGAAAGGATGTTGTGATAAGCAAGATCAAAAAATGCAGCCATCAACCGTTTGATTGCTGCTGCATTTTGTATTGTTCGAGTTAACTTAATTGGTAGAGGTTAAGCATCACCTGGCTTTTCGCGTTTGCTGTTCCAACCCATAAAGTTGTAGATGTTGTAACGGGCAAAGCCTATCTGCTCATGCAAAGCAAAATCTGTGACCGCAAAGTTGTACCACAACGGCAACCATGAAATTTGAGCAGCCATATAGTCGGCTCTTACTGGAATAACATTCAAGCCAAAGTGGTTGAAGTAGAGCTCGCTACGACGAATATGCAGGCCAGATGAAACCAACACAATGTTGTCGAATTTATGGTGCTTCATTAGGTCACTAGTGAGCTGTGCATTCTTCCAAGTGTTGACGCTATTTGGCTCTTGAATGATGTCACCCATCGGAACGCCAAGTCTGAGCAATTGTTGTTGATAAACTTCTGCTTCGGTAACACCGTTATTTTGTGCATCGCCACCACTGATGATCACTTTGCATGTAGTTTGCGTTTTTGCACACTCTTTATATTGGCTTGCCGTTTCACTGATTCGGCCAAAAGAGAAAAAGGCTGGCTCAAACTCTTGCGTGCTTTTAATTAACTGCGTTCCCGCACCCAGAAGAACAATGGCGTTATTGTCAGACCATTGGATATCAGGCTTACTTTCGTAGTTGGCTTGTAGGTCGTTCAGTAAATAACGAGGAATTAAACCTGAACCAATCAGCACAAATGACGATATAAGAACAAGAGATAAAAACAGAGAGGTTTTTCGCCACTGAAGTAAACGTGTAAAGCCTACGACTAGCAGAAGAAGTAATAATATAATAAAGCTCATGAGGATCCTGTTATCGAACTGGTGCCAAAATGATGTGACATACTGAAGCGGTGCATCATATATCAGTTATGTTAATCGTTCATAACTAACTCATTGTATTATTGAACAAATGCACGATTTCTCTCTATTAAACATAATCATCGATGATAGTATTCGCAAAATTGCTTTATTATTGTTCGATAATCCCATTCTAAATATAGGTATATAAACCAAGAGGGTTGTTTAAACCTTATTTCGTGTTATTTAATTTATCGGTTCCTCGGCTTCTCATTTTTCAATTCGTTAGATCAGCTCTGATATTCTTAAACTGCCAAATTATCAAGCTCTCAGCTCTTAAATGATCAAGCTCTTAAGTTTTCAAGCTCTCAAATTATCAAAGTAAGCTTGAACAAATTTAACGAACACTTGGTGTTTTTTTGCCGGGTAAATAACTTGCGGATAGAACAGGTAAATACTGTTGCCTTGTTGTAGGCATTCATCAGGCAGCACTTGCTCTAACTCTCCAAGCTCGACCTCTTTCGCAACGTAGTAACTTGCGATACGGATGATGCCACTGCCTGCCATAGCTTGTTGCTTAAGTAAGTGGTTGTCATTACTTGAAAGCCAGCCGGACACATCAATATTTGCCGATTTTAAAGGCCACTCGGTTTGGTGCAGCGTTGCTAAGCATTGGTGATCACTTAAGTCACTCACATTGGTAGGGCGACCAAATTGATTAAGATAACCGGGAGTCGCGACTAAATCATGCTGATAGCTAATCAAGTGTTTCGCCACCATGTTGTCAGGTGGCGTATTGGTGGCACGAAACGCGATATCGATATCATCTTGGTTGAGATTAAAGTTGGTGTAGCTGCTGTTTATCTCAAAGCGGATTTCTGGATATTGTTGCCTAAACTGTTGGCAGATATCGAATAGATATACCTCAGTAAACATCTTTGGCGCGGTAAGGCGTAATAGACCTTTGACGACGTCATGTTGCTCTGAAACGCTGCGTTCAAGCTGTAAGACTTGCGAACGAATCGTTAAGCCTTGTTGTAACGCGCGTTCACCTTCTTGGGTTAAACGAACACTGCGCGTGGTTCTGACCAAAAGCGGGCACTGTAAATCGTTCTCTAAACGTTTGATCTGCTCAGAAAGGTAGCTCTTAGAGATACCGAGCTTTTCGGCTGCCTTGGTAAAGTTAAGTTGCTGAGCCAGTTCTACAAACAGGATCAGTCGTTCTATTCTTTTGTGTTCGTTCATTCGCGCGCTCCTACCAATCTATTGTTCGTCATATCAAACAATCATTTCGTAACTAGCATATTCTGTTTTTTAAAAAGAACAATATGATAGAGGCATATTTCTGGTCAGCAAATCTTCTAAGCGAGAATCGATATGACGAACAGCATTGAATCTACAAATAAAACGAATGACAAAAAGAGGATCCCATTATCAAACCATCTGCCAAATGTTGGGCAAGTTGCCTATGGCTGCATGGGATTAGGTGGTGGCTGGAATGATAATCCAGTGATGAGTGCGGATGTTGCTCAAACACGAAGCGTAATCGACACCGCACTAGAATCGGGCATTAACTTATTCGACCATGCGGATATCTATACCTTCAGCAAAGCTGAGCAAGCCTTTGGTCAAGCATTACAACAAGCGCCTGATCTGCGTGAACAGATGTTCATTCAATCTAAGTGTGGGATTCGTTTTGAAGGCGAGGGCAATGTTGGTCGTTATGATTTCTCGGCTGATTGGGTAGGCCAATCGGTAGACGGTATTCTCGACCGTTTGAACACTGAGAAGCTTGATGTGTTGTTATTGCATCGCCCTGACCCTTTGATGGAACTCGATGAGCTAGCAAGAACGTTAGAGAACATAAAAACGCAAGGTAAGGTCGATTTCTTTGGTGTGTCGAACATGAACAGCCATCAAATTCAGTATCTTCAATCTGCGCTAGGGCAACCTATTGTCGCGAATCAAGTTGAGATGAGCTTAGCCAAGCTGGATTGGTTGAATGATGGGGTGATGATTAACTCGCAAGGGCACCATCAATCAGACTTCGCCGCAGGCACGCTAGAGCATTGCCAAATGAATAACATCCAACTGCAAGCTTGGGGCTGTTTGGCACAAGGCCGATTTGCTGAGCAAGGTTTGTATTCAGAACATGAGAATGTGAAAAAGACAGCGCACTATGTGGCTCAGTTAGCGAACCAATATGGCGTAGAAAGTGAAGCGATTGTGTTAGCATTTTTGCTTCGTCACCCTGCTCGTATCCAACCTGTAATTGGCACCACAAATCTAGAGCGAATCAAAGCTTCGGCAGTCGCGACTCAGATAAACCTGTCTCGTGAAGAGTGGTACAACTTATACGTGTACTCACGTGGTCAGGCACTGCCATAAGGAATGAGTATGTTGAATCAAAAGATCGCGCAACAATTGGTGTCTAATGCTCTCGATATTGCTGAGCGTAATCAGCAAGCAATCGCGGTGAGCGTGTGTGATACGCACGGTGAATTACAGGCGTTTATTCGCATGGATAATGTGAGTGTTCAAGCCGGATTGTTAGCACAGAACAAAGCTTATACGTCTGCAAGAGACAGACAGCCAAGTGGTAACTTAGGGGCTTGGGCGAGAGAAACCGGTAAAGACTTAAGTTACTGGACTGACGCTAAGATCACTGGCTTTAAAGGCGGTGTTCCTATTGAGTTAAATGGGCAGGTGATTGGCGCGATTGGTATCAGCGGATTGAGTGAAGATGACGATGAAGCACTTGCTGAGAAAGTGATTCAACTTGTGCTCTAAGCGCTGTTGCCTGTGAAGCAATGGAAGTTAGAAGTAGCAGATAATAAAAAACCGATGCATGTGCATCGGTTTTTTGTTTAACGAGATTCAAGTGCTTGAATCAATCGAATCCATTAAGCGTTCGCTTGTTCCAGATCTTGTTGCTTGTCTTTCTTACCCAATAGGCGGCTTGTGATCGTACCGGCTGTCATTGCACCAGATACGTTAAGCGCTGTACGTGCCATATCGATAAGTGGCTCGATAGAGATAAGCAGTGCTGCAATCGTTACAGGAAGGCCCATAGCAGGAAGTACAATAAGTGCCGCGAACGTTGCACCGCCACCTACGCCAGCAATACCGAATGAGCTAACTGTAATAATAGCAATCAGAGACAGAATGAAGTTGATGTCCATTGGGTCAATGCCAACCGTAGGTGCAACCATGACTGCTAGCATTGCAGGGTAGATACCCGCACAACCGTTTTGACCAATCGTCGCACCGAAAGAGGCAGACAGGTTAGCAATCGCTGGTGGCACGTTTAGCTTAGTGATTTGAGCTTCAACGTTCAGTGGAATCGTTGCGGCAGAACTACGAGACGTGAAAGCGAACGTCAGTACAGGCCAGATCTTTTGGAAGTACTCTTTCGGGTTTACACCAACAAAAGAAACCAACACACCGTGTACAACGAACATTAGTAGAATCGCAACGTAAGATGCAACGATGAAACCTAGTAGGCTGAGGATGTCAGAAGCACTTGATGTTGCAACTACCTTCGCCATTAACGCTGCGATGCCGTATGGCGTGAGTGCCATGATCATCTTAACTAAGCGCATCACGATAGATTGTGCCGCTTCAACGAAAGTACGGATTGGAGATTCTAGTTCTTCTTTCTCTGCCATCACTTTACGAGCAGCAATACCCGTTAGCACACCAAAGATAACCACTGCGATGATAGACGTAGAGCGAGCGCCCGTTAGGTCTGCAAATGGGTTAGTCGGAATAAAGCTAATCAGCATTTGTGGAATTGTTAGGTCTGAAACGCTACCGATGCGGCTTTCAAGTGTTGCGATACGTGCTGTTTCGCGAGCGCCTTCTGTTAAACCTTCAGCAGATAAGCCGAATGCTTGCGTTACAACAATACCAACAATCGCAGATATCGCGGTTGTTGCTAACAGTACAGAAATGGTGATGCCAGAGATTTTGCCCAGTGAACCGCCTTTTTCAAGCTTCACTACTGCAGCAATCATTGAAACCAATACTAATGGCATGATCACCATTTTTAGTAGGCCAACATAACCACGGCCAACAATGTTTACCCAGTCTAGTGTTTCGTTGATGACCGGATTGCCTTCACCAAATAACAGCTGTAGACCAAGACCAAATGCGCTACCAAATACTAAACCGAGTAAAACGAGGCGAGAAAGTGTGTTTTCTTTTTTCTGCTGTCCGTAGAGAAAAAAGAGGATACCAGTGAATACCGCTAAGGCAGCGATAGCTGAAAATGACATTTGTTTTCCTTATGAATTTCTTTAAATCGATAGGGCGCTTAGATATATGGGCGCAAATACTGTTAGCTACAGTAGCGACCTGTAACAAAACGTAAAATAAGGAAAAGTAATTTATTAGAACGATTAGTAATATCCACTCAATAGGATGGGTGGATATTCAACATTGTGATGAATAGGTGAGCTTTTTAGCGATATTTTGCCAATAAATTGAGCATGTCACTTGACGAGTAAATTTCGATATTTTGGAAATTATTTTCGAATAATCGGAACAACATTGCTTTGGCTACGTCTTCCGACTGAATAGGGCGTAGGTTTTTGAACTTACCAAGCATAAATGGAGACAGCAGAGGAAAGACACTTTGCAGGAGTTTTTCATCAGCTCTAGGTTCATCACGCTCACCCACCAGAGGCCCAGGGCGTGCGATGAAAAGCTGCTTGAAGCCAATACGTTTTAAATTTTGTTCCATTTGTCCTTTACAGCGAAGGTAGTGCGAATAGGAATCTGGTGAAGCGCCATGGCTAGAAACGACCGCTACGCGTTGAACCCCAAGAAACTTCATCGACTGTGCGACTTGGCTAACCAGTTCCACATCGATTTTACGAAGCGCTTCTTTTGACCCTGCCTTTTTCTTAGTTGTACCTAAGCATATAACGCCAAGATTAGGCGTCGCATTGGTGTCATCCCAACGGGTAACTTGCAGGTCGCTGTGAATAAGAGTGTGGAGTTTGTTGGAGTCAAACTGTGAATCTAACGCTCGGCGAGATAGGGCATAGATATGATCAACCGCGGGTTCATCGATGAGCAATTTCATCACATGATGACCAATTAACCCGGTTGCACCAGCCACCACGACCGATGTTTTGTCTCCAGAAATGCTCATGGTTCTCCCTAACACTTAAGTAAGTCACTGTTGTAATTTAAACCTTCTTATTCAATGACGAAAACTTGTTCGCTTTTAATGTGAAGGCACATGCAAATTAATTGTCAGTTATCTATATTAGCTATGGAAAAATAATGTTATGGAAACAAAAAGCCCGTATTTGCGGGCTTAAAGAGTTCAGACGACATAATGATCATGCGAAATTTTTAAACGAGGAGGTTAACACCCGTCATAGAATTTATTGATTGTCAGATCGCCAATGTTGATGACTTGGCTTTGATTCGATGTGTAAGATCGTGTGAATTGAACAAAACAGTTATAGCTTCCCAACTCTACAAACTTCCTTTCTCTGCCCGTGTAAACAATAAGGGTAGGGTTGAATTTGGGTCCATAGCTGAGTAATTGATAATCATCTGATTGCATCGCGTTTTTGATATTGTCAGAGTCAAGAGCAATAGCGCCCCATCGAATCCATATATCTTGATCTGGCAATTGAACGAGTTTTTCTTTTTCTAAACCTTCAATGGTTGCTTTACCCATGACAATTTCATTGGTTGCGTTGAATGCGCCAATGAAGCCATCGAGACTGGCTATTGTTGCGTCAGACTTGAGGTTCAAAAAG
Organism: Vibrio sp. Vb339; assembly: GCF_902751245.1. Classification (NCBI taxonomy): domain Bacteria; kingdom Pseudomonadati; phylum Pseudomonadota; class Gammaproteobacteria; order Vibrionales; family Vibrionaceae; genus Vibrio; species Vibrio sp. Vb339. The sequence continues at coordinate 78,399 of NZ_CADDIS010000002.1, forward strand.
CGTGGTGCTGCTGTCACAGCCACAATGCCTAAAATAGCGATAACGGAAACTAACTCGATTAACGTAAAGCCTTTTTTTTTCATAAATCCCCTTAATCATTTATGGGGCGATACTATCAACAAGGGTATAAGAGTAAATAAACCGAGGGTGATTATAACTTCATGAAATGTAAGAATAAGTTTACGAAGTGTAACAAGTGAGCCAATGTTTGATATTTAGATTGCAGAGTGGTTTTAAAGTGAACTAATTGTCTAACTATTGAGATTTTCGATGAACCAACTGAGTCTGATCTTGATATGATTGCAAATTCAAAACTCCAAACATAACAAAGCCCGCTGGGCGACGGGCTTTGTTACTTGCTTTGCTGCTTACTAGGTGAAGGACAGTGGGATTTTCCTTACCTTTTTGCTGGTTTTCTTATTTGATTTATTTGGCTTTCTTTTACTTGAGTTCGGAATCATTACACCTCCTAAATCGCTGTTCTGTTGAGTATTTCTATCGCTTGTGTTTCTTTGTGTAGCGTCAGTGTTGTGGGAATTCACTGTATGGGTACTTATCAATGGAGAGATTAACAAGTGTTTTAGATAATGCATAAACGATGCCAAAATGTAAGTTATTGATAAATCTATTATCAGAATTGTTGGTGTTATAGGGTTCGTCAATTTGATTGTCAATTTGAGAAAAAACCAACGTGATCTGTCTAAATTAAGAACACTCTCTGCGGTTTCTAGTACTTAGCCATAGATACGACTCTTCTTAACACGTAAACTGAGTCGTAATTCACATAGACCAAGGACGTGCTATGAACTTCAAGCTTGATACTCTTGCTCCCACTCAGATTTATCACCTGATGACACAAACCGTTGTTCCTCGCCCTATTGCGTGGGCATTGACGGAATCTTCTGAGCAAGAGTACAACCTAGCGCCTTTCTCTTATTTCACACCCGTTTCCAGCAATCCACCGCTACTGATGTTGTCGGTCGGGAAGAAGCCAACGGGCGAAATCAAAGATACCACTCGTAACGCCCTTGAAACGGGTAAGCTGGTGATCCATATCGCGTCTTCAAGTTCTGCAGAAATAATGACGGCAACAGCTGCCACTCTCGATCATGGTGATTCTGAAGTAACCGCGAATAATATTGAGCTGGTTGAATTTGAGGGCTTTTCTTTACCGAGAGTGAAAGAGTGCGCCGTGGCTTTTGGCTGCACATTGTATGAAGTTAAAGAAGTCGGTGAAGTACCGCAAAGCCTTATCTTTGCTCAAGTTGAACAGGTGTATATCTCTGAAGGTGTGATCGATAAAGAGAGCGATCGCTTGAAGATTGATGCACTAGCACTTGATCCTTTATCTCGACTGGGCGGCGGTGAATACGCGACGCTTTCTAATGTGTTCTCTGTAGCACGCCCTAAATAGCTTTCCTAACTAAACCGTACCCAGAATAAGCGTTTTTAAAACTATGTTAGATACCCAATACTCGCAGTACATCCAACACCGTATTGACCAAAAAACCAAGCCACATGGCGCGCTTGGCTTACTAGAAAAAGTCGCGCATCAACTGGCATTGATTCAGAGCCAAGGCAAACAAGCTGCGGTTGAACACATCGAATTGAATACGCCAAGTATCATCATTTTTGCTGGCGACCATGGCATAGCTGATGAAGGTGTGAGTATTGCTCCAAGCGCGGTAACACAGCAGATGGTGTTGAACTTCCTAAATGGAGGTGCAGCGATTAATTGCTTCTGTGCGGTGAATAATATCGATATCACGGTAGTCGACACGGGGATATTGTTGCCTGTGGAATCTGATAGTGGCATGTTGATTTCTCAGCGCTTGGGTACGCGAACCAAAAACTTTGCCAACGAAGCGGCAATGAATTTAGAAACGGTGGAACGTGGGATTGAACTGGGCGCAGAGCTTGTATCTAGAACCATTTCGAATGGCACTAATATCATCATGTTTGGTGAAATGGGCATCGGCAATACCAGCAGCGCGTCAGCGATTTTAAGTGTGTTAGCGAATCGCTCTGCAGATGAATGTGTTGGCCTCGGAACTGGCATCAACAATGAACAGCTTACACGTAAAGTGGCTGTGGTTGAGCAAGGTGTTGCGCGTTGCAAAGGTTTAGATGCGACTGAAGTTAAAGATATTAAAGAGGTACTAGCACAAGTCGGCGGTTATGAAATCGTTCAAATGGTCGGTGGTTTCCTTGGTGCTTACCAAAACAGAACACCAGTATTAGTCGATGGCTTTATCGTGTCGGTTGCGGCGTATGTCGCGACCTTAATTGAACCGAACTGCCGTGACTATATGATTTTTGCACATCGCTCTGAAGAGTCAGGGCACAAAATTCTGTTAGAGCTGCTAAGAGCTGAGCCTCTGCTCGATCTTGGATTGAGATTGGGCGAGGGCACTGGTGCAGCTCTGGCGATGCCAATTATTCGTGCGGCAGCCGAGTTTTATAACAACATGGCGAGCTTCGAAAGCGCTGGAGTCACAGTTTAATGAGTGATGCACCAGAAAGATCGTTGAAAGATCGAGTTACTTATCAGTGGGAGCTGTTTGCGCTGGCGATGGGTTTCTTTTCTCGATTGCCAATGCCAAAGAACACGCCTTATTCAACAGAGCGAATGAATCGTTCTGGTCGCTACTTTTCAACGGTTGGTTTGTTACTTGGTGTTCTATGTGGCGGTGTGTTCTTGCTACTTGATGCGGTACTGCCGAGTGCAGTAGCGATCTTCTTGATGATGAGTTTCAGCTTAATGCTCACTGGCGCTTTCCATGAAGACGGATTGACCGACATGGCGGATGGCATCGGTGGCGGTATGACACTTGAACGCCGCTTGACCATCATGAAAGACAGCCGAATTGGCACATATGGTGCGTCTGCGCTGATCATGGCATTGCTTGGTAAGTGGGTTCTGCTGCATGAGCTCCTCAGCTTGACTGGATTGTTTATGGTCATCGTGACGAGCTACACCTTTAGCCGAGCGATCGCAGCATCGCTAATTTACGACATGCCTTATGTCAGTGATTTGGACACGAGCAAGAGTAAGCCATTGGCCAACAAGCAAACTAAAGGTGAACTTGTCTTTTTATTGTTTGTGGGCGTACTGCCTAGCCTGTGGTTTGGTCTTGAATTCGCTATGGTTTTATCGGTCGTCGCCTATCTGTTCAGAGCAGGTTTCAAAAAGTGGTTAACGGCTCGAATAGGTGGCTTTACTGGCGACTGTTTGGGGGCAGCACAGCAGTTGATGGAGTTATTGATTTACCTGGTATTCATTACTGCATTTTACAATGGCTTTCTATAACGGTTTCCTATGACAAACACGAATCAAATTAGTCAAACAAGACAGCGAAACAGCTATCTGGTATTGGGCGGGGCTCGTTCAGGTAAGTCGAGTTTTGCAGAGCAACAAGCATTATGTGCGTTTGAAGCATGTTCAAATGGACGCCTCAATTATATTGCGACAGCGACGTATCTTGATGACGAAATGCGAGAACGAATCTCGCACCATCAACAACGTCGTGGAGAACAGTGGATCGAGCATGAAGTACCCGTTGAGTTAGCCGAAAAACTGCAGTCTTTTGAGAAAGAAGATGTGGTGTTGATTGACTGCCTAACATTGTGGTTGAACAACATCATCTTTGAACTGGGTGATGATGCAACCAATGAGCAGATTGAAGCCGTGGTTGAAGTTTTGGTAAAAAGCATCGAGCAAAGTCCGGCACAAATTATCATGGTGTCTAATGAGGTCGGTTTAGGTGTGGTGCCACTGGGTAAAGTGTCGCGCTTGTTTGTTGACAATGCTGGGCGAATGAACCAAGCGCTAGCTCGCGTTGTTGAACGAGTCACTCTGGTCGCAGCAGGGTTACCACTGAGCTTAAAACCATCCAATCACTTGCTTGATACTCAAGCCTAGGTCACACACATGGTCAATGGAACAACCAAAAACATCTATCTGCTAAGACATGGCAAAGTCGAAGGAAAAGCTGCACTCAATGGTTTATCTGATGTATTGGTGAGCCCTGAGCTTCAAGAACAGATATGTGAGGCGCTTGCTACACAAGACATTACCTTTGATAGCGTGGTTACCTCGCCATTAAGACGATGTGGTGGTCTCGCGAGCTTGTATGCAGAGCGTATGTCTGTGCCTTTGTCGATTGCACCTTGCTTTCAGGAAATGAACTTCGGTGAAGTAGATGGTGTCCCATTTGATGAACTTGAAGACAAGTGGGAAATGCTAGAAACCTTTTGGCAAAACCCAGCAAATCATCAATTGACTGGCGCAGAAAGTTTACACGGCTTCCACGACAGAGTAACTCAAGCTTGGTCGCAACTTTTGAATGATCCAAGTGACAATATATTGTTGGTTACTCATGGTGGTGTGATTCGCATATTGTTAGCGCATTGCCTTGATATTGATTGGAAAAACCCGAGTTTGTACTCGAAGTTATCGATAGAAAACGCGTCGATAACTCATATTCAAATCACTCAGTTTGCGCAAAGTTTTATCAGCGTTAAATCGATAGGGCTACCTGTACTCTGAGTGTTCAAAAAACACAGTTTAAGAATTAACAATCTATTAGATCTGTAAATAGAAACAGAAATCGAAATATAAAGCGGCGTTCACAGCCGCTATACCTGATTGGTATTACTACCTACGTGAAAGGAATTTAGTCATGACAACACCAAGTTGGGATCTAAGCATTGCTTATAGCGATCTTAATGATGCAAAAATCGAACAGGACATTGAACTCATTCAACAGTGTATTGAGCTGTTGAACCTACACGTTGAAAAGCGTCATATCATTCTAGCGATGCAAAACGCCATTCAAACTTCAGAAGCGGCAGGCACGCTACTAAGCACGATCAACACCTTCGCGAATTGCCACGCATCGGTCGACGCGACACACACAGAATCCAAAGCACTGCTTGGTCGTGTCGCAAAGCTGAACTCTGAAATGTCTCAAGCGTTCAGCCCTTACGAAGACACACTAATTCACGCAGAACCAGAATTTATTGATGCAGTATTAGAGCATGAGAGCGCGGATGTTGCAGGCCAACGCTTTGCGATTGAAAGCTCTCGTAAGTTATCAAGCAGCCGACTCAGTGTTGCTGAAGAGCAGTTGTTAGCGGCGATGAAGGTTGATGGCCGTGATGGGTGGGGCCGTTTATACGATAACCTAACCGGATCTTTAAAACTGTCGCTAAAGCTGGAAGGTGAAGAGGAAGCTCTAGGTTTTTCACAAGCCGCGAGTCTGTTGTACGGCAGCGAATTCGACAAACAAGAACCGGCATGGCGCGCGGTTCAAGGCGCAATGAAAACGCATCAAGAGTCTTTTGCTTCGATTCTAAATGCATTGGCGGGTTGGCGACTGACTGAAAACAAAAAGCGCTCGAAGATTAGCGATGTGCATTTCTTAGATCCAAGCCTACACGGCAGCCGCATTGTGCCAGAAACGCTAGACACCATGATGTCGGTAGCAAAAGCGAATCGCACTGTTGGTCAGAAAGCGGGTTTGTTGATGGCAAGAGTTCACCGGCTAGATGAAATGAAGCCTTGGAATCACTTAGCTGCGATGCCGCCGCTGGGTGACGCTGAATCTAAGGTTTACCCATTTGATGAGGCGATCGAAGTGATCAAAACTGCGTTCGCTGAAGTAAATCCAGAGATGGCTGATTTTGTCGCATTAATGGTTGAGAACGGTTGGATTGATGCCGCTCCAGCAGCCAATAAACGTCTAGGTGCGTACTGCACTAAATTTGCTGCGACACGCACACCGCTTGTGTTCATGACATGGAGCGGTAGCCGCTCAGATTTAATGACATTAGCACACGAGCTAGGCCACGCGTTCCACAACTGGGTGATGAAAGACATGCCGTTGTGTCAAACACGCTACCCGATGACGCTAGCAGAAACAGCTTCTATCTTCGCTGAGAACATCGTTCGTGACTATCTATTGAAGCAAGCCCAAACACGCAATGAGAAACTTGAAATGCTATGGGAAGAGCTTTCTTCTTCTTTAGCATTAATGGTGAACATTCCTGTCCGTTTTGAGTTTGAAAAAGCTTTCTACGAGCAGCGTGAAAAAGGCGAGCTAACGGCTCAGCAGCTGTGTGACTTGATGGAAACGACTTGGAAAGAGTGGTACGGCGATGCAATGACAGAAGCCGACCCTTACTTTTGGGCGAGCAAACTGCACTTCAGCATCTCTCAAGTGAGCTTCTACAACTATCCATACCTGTTCGGTTATCTGTTCAGTAAAGGTGTTTACGCTCAACGCGATGCAAAAGGCGAGCAATTTTACGGAGATTACGTGTCGTTGCTTCGTGATACGGGCAGCATGATGGCGGAAGAAGTCGTTCAAAAGCACTTAGGAATGGACCTGACTCAAGCGGATTTTTGGCAACAAAGCATCGACATGGTCAAAGTTCAAATCGATGAATTTGAAAGATTGCTTGATCAGGAAGATTAATTGATCTCAATCTGTTCATGGCAGGTAAGAGCTGTGTTAGCTTACGTGGCTCTTATCTTGCTGAGATGACCAGAGACTACCAAAAGCTGCTCTAAATAGAGAAAGTTATTTGGAACAGATGTCGGTTAGTAAAATCAGCAGGTAATACAAAAATATATGGGTAGTATTTGTGAGTGATAACGGAGTTTCTATTGATAAGTGCGATCCTAGCAACACAATTTCTATGTACAATTTATTAACATACGGCCGTGCAATTAAGGAGTAGCGCATGACGAAGACCCTCTTTCGCCAATCATTTCTTTTTGACAGCCTAGATCTTGAGCAAGAAGTGGTTGCAGGACAGACCGTACTGAGTAACGGTGTTCAAATTAAGCTTCATCAACGCGGTGTATTGGAAGTGATTCCCGCAGAGTACAATTCTGAAACCAAGAACATCATCTTTTCAACAGGTGTTCATGGCGATGAAACTTCACCAATGGAGCTGATTGATAAGCTCATTGAGGATATTGAAACAGGCTTCCAAGTAGTGACAGCAAGATGTTTGTTCATCATTGCTCACCCGGAAGCAACCAACGCGCATACTCGTTTTCTTGATGTGAATATGAACCGTCTGTTTGATGAAAAACAGCACGAAAGTAATCGAGAAGTGGATATCGCAAAGAACCTTAAGTACTTGGTTACTGAGTTTTACAAAGAAACGGTACCTGCCACTCGTTGGCACTTAGATTTGCACTGTGCGATCCGTTTATCTAAGCATTACTCGTTCGCTGTGAGCCCTAAGGTTCGCCACGAAGTACGCAACAAGGAGCTTTTCGATTTCATCAACAGTGCTCACGTTGAAGCTGTACTGCTATCGAATGCACCAACCAGCACCTTCAGTTGGTACAGCGCTGAAAACTTTGAAGCGCAAGCTCTGACAATGGAGCTAGGGCAGGTTGCAAGAATTGGTGAGAACCAACTTGATAAGCTAACGGCTTTCGATTTGGCAATGCGTAATCTGATTGCTGAAATAGAACCAGAGCATTTGCCGAAGAAAACCATTACATATCGCGTAAGCCGAACCATTGTTCGTTTGCACGATGACTTTGATTTCATGTTCTCTGACGACGTTGAGAACTTTACGGCGTTCAAGCACGGTGAAGTGTTTGGTCATGATGGTGATAAGCCATTGATGGCGAAGAATGAAAACGAAGCAGTGGTATTCCCAAATCGTAACGTGGCTATCGGTCAACGAGCGGCCTTAATGGTGTGCGAAGTTGAAACACGATTCGACCACGGTCAGCTTGTGTACGATTAATACCGAGCCGGGTTAAAGCGAGAAAAACAACCGCTCAACTGGTTGAAATATCAAGGTTCACATTACGGTGTGAGCCTTGAGTTTATTTAGGGATACAGGTAAGGTTACGCGAACAATTTCAAAGTAGCTTGATATGGATTTCCAACAACTTCTTCACCAAAAACAGCGCAAATGGACCCAAGCCATTTATCTGATGGCAGCACTGCTTGTCGCGCTGAGTGCGATTTACCTAATGGTTGGCGATCTTTTCATTTCCCCTCTGGGCACATTGTCCACGTTAGAACAAAAACTACTGATTGATTTACGCTTACCTCGATTATTAGCAGCGATTGCGATCGGGGCTGGGTTAGCCGTATCTGGCGCAAGCTTACAAGTCTTATTGGGTAACGTATTAGCAGAGCCAGGTGTGCTCGGCATTTCTGGTGGCGCAAGCTTGGCGATGGTTATCGTGCTGTTCTTCTTGCCGTTTGCTCCGACTCCAGAAGTGTTCATGATTGCGGCCGTTTTAGGCTCGCTCTGTTTCACCGTGATACTGGTGAGCATGGTAAAAACGATGCGACTCACCACGGCTAAATTACTGTTGGTGGGTGTCGCATTGGGCATTCTTTCTGGTGCGATGGTGACATGGGCGTTCTATTTTAGTGATGACTTAAGCCTACGCTTATTGATGTATTGGCTGATGGGCAGCTTGGGTGGAGTCACTTGGTATCAACACTCGCTCACGTTAGTGATGATCCCCGTGATTATTTGGCTGTGTTTGCAAGGTAGCAAACTAGACAAACTGATGATTGGCGAAACACATGCCGCACAGTTAGGTGTGAACGTACCGAGATTACGTTGGCGTTTAATCTTCGCCGTGTCTATTTTAGTCGGCTGCGCGGTGGCATTGGGCGGCGTGATCAGCTTTGTTGGCTTAGTTGTGCCGCACTTGTTGCGTTTAGCGATTGGTACCGACAACCGATACCTTCTTCCTTTGTCTGCCGTCGCAGGTGCAGCACTGCTGGTATTTGCTGATATTTGCGCGCGTACATTACTCGATTCTGCAGAATTACCTTTGGGTGTGATGACCACCAGTATCGGTGCGCCTATCTTCATTTGGATGTTAATTAAAAATCATGATTCAAATTAAGAGCCTGAGCGTCGGCGCTCGTTTATTACCACTCTCATTTGAGCTCAAGCAAGGGCAGGTGACTCACGTTATCGGCCCGAATGGCAGCGGTAAAAGTACCTTACTCGAAGCGATATCTGGCATTGGTGAAGGCTACAAAGGCGATATAAAGATTGACGGGCAGGATTTGTCGGAACTGTCTTTACAAGATTTATCATTGCATCGTGCTTACTTGTGCCAAAGTGCAAGACCAGCCTTCAACTTAGAAGTGTTCCAATATCTCGCGCTCTCATTACCAAGTTCATCACACGGACTTGATATTGAAATCAACGCAGCTTTGGAAGAGATAAGTCAGATGTTGGACATCACAGACAAACTTCATCGTTCCATTCAGACACTGTCTGGTGGTGAATGGCAACGCGTTCGTTTAGCTGGAATGTGCCTGCAAATTTGGCCGACACTTAACCCATACGCGAAGCTGCTGATCCTCGACGAACCCGCAGCTCCGTTGGATATTGCTCAAGAAGCCTTGTTATACAAGCTCATTGAACGAGTGGCAGAGAAGGGGATTGCCGTGATCATGGCTAACCATGATTTGAACAGAGCACTAAGACACGCAGACCAAGTGTTGCTGCTTGATAAAGGTGTACTTCAAGCATCAGGTAGTGCAGAACAAGTTCTTACGCCAGAACAACTAGAGTCCGTGTTCAACACCGAAGTCAAAAGTATCTCAGTCGATAATCAAACCTATCTTTTGTTTGGTTAAAAGACTAATTGGTTAAGCAGATCATTGGGTTTAAGGCGAGTTAGTAAAGGAAGCAAACATGTTTAGATACATCCAAAGAAGAAGAATCAAAAAGGTGATTAAGTCATTGTCTGCAAAGATGATGAAGAGCTACGGAAGCCGTGATTTCTTCTCTATTGGGCAGGTTGAAACAAGTTCTCGTGAGTTGAGTAAACGCCAACAACAGATTGCTTTAGCCTTGTTTGCGGATCCACAAGATCTTGCTGTTGAATTAGCTCCAACTATTCAGTTGCTGCGTAATGATGTGTCTAATGACTTCTTCGGCGGAGAAGACTACACAGCGCGAGATGTACTTAATCTATTGGGTGGCGGCGGCTGGAAGGGCGGTCGTATGCACGATGACATGTCACATCGCATGGGCATGCATAGCCGTTATTAAGGCTTTAGCAAGCTCCCTCTATTTAAATCAACTTCGCATAAAAGCACCTTTATCTAATGTGACTCGTCAAAACCGTTATTTTGACAACAAACCCTCTACTTTCGCGTCAATGCGATATCCTGAACAGCCCGTTCATACGTTTCTCACCTCTAGTCTCTCATGTTCTTAGCCAGTTCCCATGCTCGATTTCTTGAATAAACTTCATAGTCTTCAGATGTATAAGATAATTTCCCCTTCGTATTACCTTTGATGAATATCAATCAGCCTTATTGACTAAATAATCCTACCTTCCTCGACCATGCTCAAATTGATTGATATGCATTTGCTTTATTAATGTTCGAGCCAAGTAACGGGTAATAGCAAATTGAGGTGCTTACTCAATCAAACAAGTGGATAGGTAAACAAGCGAAGATCGTTTTGTCTTGTTAATGGGAAATATGACGTCTTTAAGTGGAATTGTTATGAGAATCGGAATAGAGAAAACGGCTTTAGCCATCGCTTTGTCTGTGGCTTGTGGTGGTGCTATGGCACATGGATTTATATCGCTGAACGATGATGGCAACATCATAAGTCGTGTCGCTTTGTGTCACTTAGAAGATTCTGAAGGTCAGGCGAAGAACATGGACTGCGGCGACATACAGTATGAGCCACAAAGTGTGGAAGGCTTTGACGGCTTCCCTGAAGATGGCCCTGCTGATGGTTACATTGCCAGTGCTGAAATATTAATGGCAAGAAACCTAGACGAGCAAACTTCAGAGCGCTGGCAGAAACGCCCAATCGAAGCGGGCTCTCAAGAGTTTGAATGGACGTTTAGAGCCAACCATATTGCGGCTGGTTTTAAATATTACATCACAAAAGAGGGTTGGGACCAAAATTCACCATTAGCTCGCTTAGAGTTTGACTTAAATCCCTTTTGTGAAGTTGATGCCCATGGAGAGATGACGCAGAACACGGCGACTCACACCTGTAACGTACCAGAGAGAGAAGGTTATCATGTGATTCTGGCTGTGTGGGATGTGGGCGATACCGACAAGGCTTTCTATAACGCGATTGATGTGGTGTTTGATGGCGATGATTCTCAACTTCCGGGTTGGGAAAAAGCAGGTCAGATAACTCCTACGATTAATTTGAAAGAAGGCGACGCGGTATATACGCGCGTGTTTGATGGATCTGGTGAAAACTCAGCGCTCAGTACTCGTATCGAGATTGCAAATAGTGAGGATGGCCAACCAAAGAACTGGTCTAAGGCATTAGCAACCAAAGTTAATGAAGATCGCAATAACATTAAGTCTGGCGTGTTGACTGAAAATGGTTTTGCACCTATTTACGGTGTGAACCCAATATATGTGAATTCTGACAGCGGTATTCAGCGTGTGGAAATAGGCTACGATGTTGAGGTGCCAGAACCCGATACGTCACTGACGGTTGAAGGTCTGGATTCAGAATACGTGATCGGAGAACAAGCAACCGTACTCGAGCTATCATTGGTAGCCGAGGGCGATGCCCAAGCTGAACTCACCGTGTATAACCATGCTCGAGAGTCTTTAGCATACTGGAGTGGGGAGGTTGAAGATAACTCGTCAGAATCGGTAGCATTACCTTTGTCTAAATCAGAGGCTGGTCATCATATGTTGGTAGTGAGTGTCAAAAACAGCGAAGGTAAATTGGTAGGCCAACAAATGATGGATTTCCATTTAGTTGATGCCGATGTGCCACCACCTGCACATGATTATGTCTACCCAGAAGGCTTTGGTAACTATGTTGATGGCGACGTCGTTTTATTTGAAGGCGAAGGTGTTTATCAATGTTACGGCCCATGGGCAGCAGAATGTAACAATGAAGCGTACCTTCCAGGCGTGGCAGCAGATCCAAATTGGGTTGAGCAACAATGGAAAAAGTTAGATTAATTACGAGTTAATCGAACTCACTTAGCTGTATATTAAATCTCCAGATGCAAAAGCGGCTTAATCATCAAGCCGCTTTTTTATTCACTTTGAATAATGTTACGTCAATCAAGACGGAATACTGAGATCCAATAATTCGAAGCAACATCATCTATCGACAACGCATTTCTTTGAGTTGTGTGACTCTGATTCCTATCAATATAAAACCCGCTGTCATTGATAAAATTGACGTATATATTTTTCGTTGTTCTTCAAACAAAAACTATAAACCCTCGAAGTGCAATTTTGATTGGTAAGTGACCAGTTAATGTTGTGTGCAGGGTAAAATAATAGAGAGTGGGAAAGTGACAACAATAAATAATAATATTCTAAAAGTAGCAGTAGGTATGGCTATGCTATCGAGTGTGCCTTCAGTGGCAAATGCTCATGGTTGGTCTGAATTTCCAAGTGCGCGTCAGAACACGTGTTACGAGCAAGGCGGGATTTGGTCGGGTACACCACCTAATGCTGCGTGTGCTCAAGCAAAAGACATTTCGGGTTCCTACCCATTTGTTCAACGTAACGAATACGCTAAAAATGTTCAGGATTTCAATAACATCAATGCTGTAAAAGCGGCGATTCCCGACGGCACGTTATGTTATGCCAATGATTCGCAAAAACGCGGCATGGGTGCGCCTCATACTGGTTGGACTCGTACCGAGCTAAGCACTGGTACATTTGAATATGTATTCAATGCGACTGCACCACACAACCCGTCATTTTGGGAGTTCTACCTAACGAAACCAAACGCCGACCTGAGCAAAGGCCTAGCGTGGGGTGATTTAGATCTTATCCAAGAAGTTGGGAATGTTCCTGTAAGTGGTGGCAAATACCGTATCAACGTCACGATTCCTTCAGACCGCTCTGGCGACGCAATTCTATATGTACGTTGGCAACGTGACGATGCAGCAGGTGAAGGTTTCTACAACTGTTCAGACATCACTATCGCGGGGGGAACAACTCCTCCACCAGAGCCGGGTCCTGAGCCTGATCTAGTCCGTGGCGACCTGTTTGTTTCAGAGCAATTTGGTACTCCACAAGTTGGCGACACCGTTAAGTACGACATCATCAACAAGTATGGTGAAGTAGCGCGAAGCTTCGACATCGTCATTGATGCTTCAAACGTTAACGATTGGGCTCGTTTGTTGGCTTCAGAAATTAACGGCTGGCATGAAGAGTTTAAAGACGGCGCGATCTTCATTGGTGACTGGCACGCTGAAATGCAGCACTACATGTATTTCCAAAACGATCCTTCACGTAACTTCTTCAACTCAAAAGATAGCCGTGCTTCTGGTCAGTTAACGTTGATTGATGGTGGCGACGGTGGTGTTGAACCATTGAAAGGTGACATCTACGAGCTAGTGAAGAGTGACAACGTAGTGAATGTTGGCGATAAAGTTGTGATTGCAACAAGCGAAGCGGCGACATTGACTCAAACTCAAGGTTCTTCAGTAAGCATTCAAAATAACGGGACGGCTTCTATCGTAGTTGATACCACTGGCATCACTGCAAACGAAACGTTATCGTTTATGGCTAGCTCGATTGAAAGCGACAGTGTTGAAACTTTCACTTTTGAAGTAATTGCTGATGACGGTGGCGTGACACCAAACCCAGACCCAGATCCAACGCCGACTCCTGACCCAGACCCTACGCCAGACCCAGGCTCGTGGGACTCATCAGCGACTTACCTTGGTGGCGAAGTCGTGACTTACTCGAACCAGTCATGGAAAGCACAATGGTGGGTTCAAGGTGGTACAAACCCTAAAGTGACCTACGAAAATGACAAATGGGGCGTTTGGCGTCCAGCCAACTAATTTAACTATCGTTAGTTAATTAGCTTTAAAGGAATAACCAAGACACCACACTTTTTGACGAGTGTGGTGTCTTTTTTATTGGAAAGGCTTAATAAGCGAAATAGATTTGATTTCTATTGGTTTTATCCTTTCATATAGTAAGAGAACGTCACAAATATCGACTGGTTGATAGTTAATAATGAGTAAATCTGTTGGATGGATGACGAGGGTTTTATGGAACTAACCAGTAAGCAAGTTGGAGTCTTTAAGGGAATGGCGTGGGCTATGCTAACCGCCATTGTTGCAATCTGGGCAGCCATCGTTTTAGACCCTCTCAATTACGCTCAAACCAGTTTGCTAGAAGATAGGGTGACTGTTTTAGGGCAGTCTCTGATACTACCGACCTTGATGTTAATCGTCTCTATTGGACGCTTAGCCAAGTTTCGCTTCTTCAGCCCAGAAGATATCGATGGCAGTGGGTTAACGTCTGGAACAAAGCAAGCCATCATGCTGCAAAGCTTGCTTCAAAATACCTTAGAGCAACTGGTCATCGCATTTGGTGTCTATACCGCGTGGTGTTTATTAATGCCTTTTGCTTGGTTATCGGCGGGACTCGTGTGTTCAGTGTTATTTTTTATTGGGCGTATCTTCTTTTTCAAAGGCTACAGTCATGGAGCACCGGCAAGGGCTTTTGGTTTTGCGTTAACCTTTTATTCAACGGTAGTGCTGTGCTTGGTATTGGTGGTCACTCAATTGGTATTCGCCTTAAGTTAGTTAGACGTTTTGCTAAGGTGCTGTCTACTTTAAACCAAGGCAAATAAATTTCGATTAGGGCAGAGTATCCCTTTGCCTGTAACATGATGTGTTTACTATCTTCGAACACGAAAGACTTTTTGATGAAAAAATCACAGATACTCGCCAATACAATCAAGAATCAGATAGAGCAAAACATCTGGCTGAGTGGTGAGAAGATCCCATCAATAAGAGATGCATGTAAGCGCTATAAACTCAGTATCGAGACGGTATTACAAGCCTATCAGCAACTTGAAGACCAAGGCTATGTGCGCTCAAAGCCTAAGTCTGGCTATTTCGTGTTACCGCGTAGAAATGTATTCACCTCAGAACACACGCAACAAAAAGCCATCAAGCCGTATCCTGTTAAAATCAGTGACCTGCTATACGATGTACTTCAACGAGCCAAAGACCCTAGCATCATTCCACTTAGCTCGGCATTCCCTGATCCCGCCTTGTTTCCCCATCAAGCACTGTCACGCAGCTTAGCTAATGCCAGCCGCCAAATGCCCGACAACAGCATGCTCACCAATTTACCTCCAGGCAGTGAAACACTTCGCAGGCAAATTGCCCAACGCTATCAAGTTCAAGGTTTAAACGTACTGCCAGACGACATTGTGATTACTTCTGGGGCGATGGAGGCACTTAACTTATGCCTGCAATCCTGTACCGAACCGGGTGACTTAGTCGCGATAGAGTACCCAGCGTTTTACGGTGTGTTACAGACCATAGAAAGGCTAAACCTCACTGCTGTTGAGATTCCAACAGACCCGAGAAGAGGGATTGATTTAGATGTGTTGGAGTCGGTGTTCGCTTCAATGGACATCAAAGCGTGCTGGTTTATGACAGAGTCGCAAAACCCAGTAGGCTATTCGATGAGTGATGGAAACAAGCAGCGATTGGCCGAGTTGGTGAACCAACATAAGATCTCGATGATTGAAGACGATGTGTATCGAGAGCTTCACTTCGGTAATCAAAGCTCATTGCCTGCTAAAGCGTATGACACTGACGAGCAGATCATGCTTTGTGGTTCGTTTTCCAAATCATTGTCACCGGGCTTTCGAATCGGTTGGGTAGTGGCACGTAAACAAGCGTTAAAGATTCAGCGGTTACAGCACTTATCAACACTTTCCAGCAGTATTCCTATTCAGATCGGTTTGTCTCACTACCTTACGTTTTATAGCTATGACAACCATCTTAAAAAGCTTCGTAAACTTTTGAATGAAAGGAAGAAGGCACATATTGCATTGTTAGAATCTAGCTTACCTTCAAGTGCGATGGTGCATAAAAGCCAAGGTGGTTACTTCATTTGGATTGAACTGCCTCACTCTGTTTGTGTTGAGAAGTTGTATGAACTAGCCCTTGAACAAAACATCTCTGTCGCACCGGGAATCATATTCAGCAGTGACAAAAAGTTCTCTCATCACATTCGTCTTAACTGTTCGTACGCTTGTGACGACAAAATAGCAGAAGCCATTCAAACATTAGGCGGCTTGATTCAGACAATGGAATTGCAAGCCAATAGTTGCAGCTAAACTCTGACCAGTCGTTCGTCTAACAAGTAAATCTGTTCTGTTTTTTAACAACCAATCTGTTCTAGTTTGGTTCGCGAGAACTGTGCTGAAATACGCTCCAATTCTTAATATGAAAGCCATCATTATGATGTTTGGAGCTTAAATGTTTGATGTAGTTGAATTGTCGCGTTTACAGTTTGCGCTAACCGCTATGTTCCACTTTCTTTTCGTCCCTCTGACTATCGGTATGTCGTGCTTACTGGCAATCATGGAGTCGATCTATGTACTTACCGGTAAACAAATTTATCAAGACATGACCCGCTTCTGGGGCAAACTGTTCGGCATTAATTTTGCCTTGGGTGTCACGACGGGTTTAACCATGGAGTTCCAGTTCGGCACCAACTGGTCTTATTATTCTCACTATGTTGGCGATATTTTCGGGGCACCTTTAGCCATCGAAGCGCTTGTCGCATTTTTCCTAGAATCTACCTTTGTTGGATTGTTCTTCTTCGGCTGGGAAAGGCTATCTAAACGCCAACACCTTTTAGTGACTTGGCTGGTGGCTCTGGGCTCAAGCTTCTCTGCACTGTGGATTTTGGTTGCTAACGGTTGGATGCAAAACCCGATTGGATCAGAGTTCAATTACCAAACCATGCGTATGGAAATGACCAGCTTTGCCGACGTGGTGCTTAATCCTGTCGCACAAGTTAAATTCCTGCATACCGTGGCATCAGCGTATACCTGTGGATCAATGTTTATCCTTGGTGTGAGCTCTTACTACTTGCTTAAAGGTCGTGACGTTGCTTTTGCAAAACGTTCGTTTGCTGTCGCAGCTTCGTTTGGCATTGCTTCTATTATCTCGGTGATCGTATTAGGTGATGAGTCGGGCTATGAACTGGGTGATGTTCAAAAAGTGAAACTTGCGGCAATTGAAGCGGAATGGCACACAGAACCCGCACCTGCGGCATTTACCTTGTTCGGATTACCAAACCAAGAGAAAGGCAAAACCGACTTCGCGGTCAAAATCCCTTATGTGATGGGAATTATTGCGACGCGATCTCTGGATGAGCAAGTAACGGGCCTTCATGACCTACGCGACCAACACCTCGTCCGCATTCGGAACGGAATCATCGCTTATGAATTGCTGGAGCGTTTACGATCAGGTGATACCTCTTATGAGACGGAACAAGCCTTTGATCAAACCAAGCACGATCTCGGCTATGGCTTATTACTCAAGCGTTATACCCATACCGTAACCGATGCGACTGAACAGCAAATCCAACAAGCGGCTGATGATTCAATCCCAACTGTCTGGCCACTTTTCTGGTCATTCCGAATCATGGTGGGCTGTGGCTTCATTATGTTGTTTGTCTTTGGTGCGGCCTTCCTGCAAACCTACCGTAAAAACATTACGCAAAAGCCTTGGCTACTGAAAGCGGCACTATGGTCAATTCCATTACCTTGGATTGCCATTGAAGCTGGCTGGTTTGTTGCGGAATATGGCCGTCAGCCTTGGGCTGTAGGTGAAATCCTTCCTGTGACGGTGGCGGCTTCTTCTCAAACCGTTGAAAACCTGCTTACGTCTCTTGCTCTCATTATTAGCCTGTATACCGTATTCATCATTGTTGAAAGTTACTTGATGATTACCGTGGCTAAAAAAGGCCCAAGCAGTTTAAAAACGGGTCGCTATCACTATGAACAAAATACAACTTCACTTGAAGCCAAATTGGCACAACAAGTTCAACAATAAGGTGACTGACTCATGTTCGAATATGACACATTGCGTTTAATTTGGTGGGTTCTGATTGGTGTACTGCTGATTGGTTTTATGATCACCGATGGTTTTGATATGGGAGTGGGGGCGTTGTTACCGTTTATTGGTAAAACGAACGCTGAAAGACGAGTGATGATTAATTCCATCGCGCCCCATTGGGACGGCAACCAAGTTTGGTTAATTACCGCAGGTGGCGCGTTGTTTGCGGCTTGGCCTTTGGTTTATGCGACATCGTTTTCAAGTCTTTATGTAGCGATGTATTTGGTGCTTATTTCACTGTGGTTACGTCCTTTGGCGCTTGAGTATCGAGCAAAGATCGACAGCGATCAGTGGCGACAAGTATGTGACTTAGCAATCTCTTTCTCAGGCTTCTTCCCACCTATCTTGTTTGGGGTGGCGTTTGGCAATTTGATGCAAGGCTTACCTTTTACACTAAATAGCTTATTGATGGTTGAGTACCATGGTTCGTTTATCGATTTAATTAATCCAGTTGCGCTTTTGTGTGGTTTGGTTGGGTTATTGATGGCGCTGTTACAAGGCAGTGCATGGTTGATGATGAAAACCACAGACGCAGTGTACAAAAAGGCAAGAACGGTGACGCAGGCGAGTGCGGTACTTGTCGCTTTCCTTATGGTGGTTGGCTGTATGGCGATTAACCATAGTGATGGGTATGTGATAGTCAGTGCGATGGATCATAATTCGGCTTCGAATCCTTTGAACAAAGAAGTCGTCACACAAGCAGGCGCTTGGTTAACCAACTTCGATACGTACTCTTGGATGTGGTTCGCACCGCTCGGCAGCGTGACGATTCCATTGTTGGCTTTGATTGGCGCAAGGTTAAAATGGGATGCGATTGCTTTTATTAGTTCAAGCCTGACTAACGCTTGCATCATCTTAACGGCTGGTTTCTCGATGTTCCCGTTTATTATCCCGTCTAGCGTTAATCCGAGTCATAGCCTAACGTTGTGGGATTCAACCTCCAGTGAACTGACCTTGAACATCATGACAGGTGTGGCGTTTGTGATGGTGCCAATCATCCTGTGTTATACCGCGTTCAGTTACCGAACCATGTTTGGACGACTCGATAGCGAGTATGTCGAACGTAATGGCCATTCACTGTATTAAGGAGTTTCTCATGTGGTATTTTGTTTGGATATTGGGTTTATTTCTAGCCTCTGCTTTTGCGGTTTTGAATGTCATCAGCCTAGAAAAAAGTGACTCAGAAACTGAACGCTGATTGACGTTTGATTCATAAAAGGCCAGAAGCATGATGCTCTGGTCTTTTTTACACCTAAATCATGGCTTTGCTGCTTTATGAACGAGTGGCATAAAATGGTAAGACTTGAATCGGGTGAATAACTAGAATTATCTCAAACGAAACAAGTGAGCTAGCACTTAACGTGGTCACTTTATCTAATTCGAATGGATGCTTTGAAAACTCGAGAGAGGATTAACTTATGTACGAACTAACACTGATTCTAAGTCTAATGATGGGTGGTGCAGACAGCACAGCAGAAATGGAAGTTAACACTCAATTTACGACTCTTGAGCAATGTAATGAAGAAGGCGCAGCGTTAGCTAAGAAGCTCAATGCTACGGATCTTAAAGTCATGCAAGTTCAATGTGAACGTGACTAATCAAGAGAGCTAGTTTAACAATATGGGCACATATCTTTGTGTCCATATCACATCAACATAATAACCTATTCTTTATTCTCTCTATCGGAAACTCTTCCGTTAGCCACTACAAGTAAAACCATACTATTAACACGCCTTCGTCAAAATACTATTTCCCCTCCACTTACTAATTCCTTAATTTGAAACAATTTCATCTAACCTATTGTTAAATATTTACTATTTGTTAGTGTGTTTAGGTGCACATTAAGGATGTGTTTCATATTTAGCGAAGAAATATTAGGAGTTGCGATGAGTATTATAGTGAGACGGTCTGAACCGTCAGATGCAAAGGGAATCAAAGAAGTTTACGAATGCACTAATGCTTATACCGGTACGCTGCAACTCCCAAATCCATCTCTGGAAAGCTGGCAAAAACGAATCTCTAATATGCCTGATAACGTGTACTCGTATGTCGCGATGATCGACGATGAGATTGTTGGCAACTTGGGAATGGAAGTGTGTGTGAACCCAAGGAGACGACATGTGGCTTCATTTGGTATGGGTGTTAAAGACGATGTGTTAGGCAAAGGCGTTGGTAGCCAACTGCTCGCAACAGCAATCGACTTGTGTGATAACTGGATTAACATCAAGCGAATGGAGTTAACGGTATACACCGATAATGAAAGAGCGATCAGCCTGTATAAGAAATTTGGCTTCGTGATTGAAGGAGAGTCCGCAGGATTCGCTTTCAGAAATGGCGAATATGTGGCGGCTTATCATATGGCGCGACTGGTATAGCGCTTAGCTACACACAGTTAGAATTTACGGACAGATAATAAAACGCCACGTTATTTAAACGTGGCGTTTGCTATTCAAGTTAGCTGAAGCTTTTAACCGCTTCAGTCTTAACCTTACTTAAGCCGTGAGTGGCTCAAGGTGCGCAGGGCGGTAGTATACAGATTTTAGTACCTTACCTTGGCGAACTGTCTTGCCTTCAGATACGAAATCTTCCGCACATTTAGCGATGATGTATTCGCCTTTTTGAACCGCCATCAGCTTGATGTTTTGCTCAGCATAGAAAGCTTCTGTTTCAGCGTATTCAGTTTCGTTGCGACATACTTTGCTCATGTTGCTTGAATGTACTTCGTCCCAGCAAGGCAAGAAGTCGATTGAACGGTTTTTAGAAACATTCAATAGCAGGTCGATCAGGTAGCTGATTGCTAGGTTGTCTTCTACCTTAGCTTGGCCAAGGTGAACCAAACGTCCCATCAAAACATAAACGCTGTCTACAATAGCGTCCGCTTGTTCGATTTTAGAGTCAGCTTCTGCAAGTTCTGTTAGTTCTTCGATCGCTAGAGAGGTATGTAGCGTATCGCCTTTTTCGTCCATTGTTTCAGGAGCAGCAACAGGCAGATCAAAAGTACTGCGGAACTCTTCAATGTCGCGGTAAAGGTGATCGTAGATTTCTTGGCTTAGTTGAGAAAGGTTCATTTTCCTATCCATTCTGTTTCGTTAATGGATTATTTTACCAAAGCTAGGAATAGGGTGCTAACGCAAAGTCGAAGAAGTCGACTTTTATTCATTGGACCAATGAGGTATTTTGCATACAAACTAATTGATTATTATGTTTTTTTACACTTTACTCTTCTTAATATACCAAATATTAATGTTGCCATTAACTTCAGCAGCAGCGGAATCCCATTTATGAACCAAGCCAGTGAAAGCGAAATTGTTATACGCCGCTTGTATCAAATAACCAATGATTATCGAAAGGGCTTCGATATTCAAATCGCTCAGCTGCTTATTATGGGGCTTGAACGCTTCAACCTTGATATTGGTATCTTATCGAAAGTCGATGGCAATGCTTACGTTGTTGAACATTGTGTTACGCCTGAAGGAGTAGAACTCAATAGCGGTGACACCTTCGATTATCGTTCGACTTATTGCGAAATTACTTGTAAATCGATTGGTCCTATCTGCATTGAGCATTGTGGTAAACACGATAAGTATGCGACTCATCCTGCCTATCAGTCTTTTGGTTTGGAGTCATACATTGGTATTCCCATTTTCGTTAATGATGAGCTTTATGGCACCTTAAACTTTTCAAGCCCAGAGCCTTATCATCGTGAGTTCAAAGAGTTCGATATCGACGTGATGAGGCTAATGGCCTCATGGATCGAAGTAGAGCTGGTTAGAAGACAACAAGAACGAAAACTCAAAGAGCTCAATGAGAAGTTAGAGTACCAAGCTATGTACGATCCTTTGACACATTTACCAAATAGACGTTGCTTGTTCAAAACGTTGAATGCGGAAGTCGAGCAGTTAAAAGGCTCTTTAGGAAAAGGAACCTTGGCAGTTGTCGACATCGATTTCTTTAAACAGGTCAATGACACTTATGGCCACCAAATGGGTGATGTTGTCTTAAAGAAAGTGGCGAACGTGCTAAGTAATAACACTCAAGAGGGTGAGTTTGTCGCGCGTTTTGGTGGTGAAGAGTTTATTCTTTGGTACCCAAATAAAACACCAAGTTGTGTAGAAGATAAGCTCATGACTCTTTTGCAAGAGATGAAGAAAATCACGCTGGATAGAAAGCCTGTTACTATATCAATCGGTGCGTGTCATTTTGAGTTGAGTACAGGGGATACCAAAGGGGAAAGGATGTCGGCGTTAGATAAGCTAATCAAAGTTGCCGATGAATGTCTGTACATTGCGAAACAAAATGGACGAGATCAGTTTATTTCTCGTCCATATCATCAAGAGCGCTCAGGAATATGAGCCAGCATGTTAGAGATTAACTGAACAGGTAAGGGAATAGCTTACGACGTTCTTCCGGCGTTAAAGACTCAACTCTCGCGATGTTGGTATCAGGAATCGCTTCAGGGTTAGGGTAGTGCTTCAACACCTTTTCCATACTCGCTTCACGAATCAAATGGTAAACCGGATACGGAGAACGGTTCGTTAGGTTTTCATCGTCTTCTGGATCTGCACCGCCAAAGCAATAGTCTGGGTGGAAGGTTGCCACTTGGTAAACGCCTTCCCAATCTTCTTGCTTGATCAGCGCTTCAATCCAATCAATGAACATGTTGTAATCGAAGAAATCTTGCAGCATGTTAGGAACCACAACCAGAGTCGTCTCTAGTTCAGCGACTGGTGTGTTATCTAACTCTACGAAATGCGTCATGATGTCTTCCAACAACGCTTCTTCCGTATTCGCTTCACTCACAAAGATCTTAATCTGTTTATTACGTTGTGGCTTGGCTGCAAATGGACACAGGTTTAGGCCAATAACGACATCGTCTAACCACTGTTTTACTTGGTCGTGGATGGTTTGAAGATCTGTGCTTTGAGTGTTCGACATAACAGGTTCCGAAATGAAATTTTGCGTAGGATATCAGAACGGACGTTAATCAAAAGCAATAATTGAGTTACAACCTCAGTCGTACTTATGCTTGTGCGAGTTTGGACGCCGATACTTGGCGCTGTTTTAACTGGTAGACCCAAGCAAATATCGCAACATAGAAGATTGAACCGCCCGCGATCACGCCATTCCAACCGAACAGTTGCCAGCAATATAGGAGTAAGAAACCACCTAAACTGCCACCTATGTAGTAGTGGACTAAGTAAAGTGCCGTTGCTGTCGCTTTCGCGCTCGGCGCTTTTTGACTCACCCAAGAGTAGGCAAGGGTATGGGCAAAGAACGCACCGCCACTAATCAATAACAAGCCCGCTAGCATGAACGGGACTTTATCGACCGCAGAAACCAGCATTCCAATTAAGCTAATGCACACGCCCATCAATATACCGTTTAACGGATCGAAACGAAGTGTCCATTTGTTTGAGAGCTTAGAGCTCACCGTACCGGCCAAGTAACATAAGAATATCAGCGAAGCTAAACCAACGGGCACCGAGTGAGGCGCAGATACGAGCCTAAAGCCCATTACTGAATACAGGTTAACGAACAGGGCAAAGTTAGCACCACCAATCAGCATAGCTAACCAAAGTGTACGGTTTCTTAAGTGCATCATTACAGATCGGTTATGATGAAAGAACAGCCCTTTCTGTGGTTTGAAGTTTTGTTGGTCAGGCAGGCTATACGCAATATAGAGTGCGCCAAGCAAAGAGCCGACAACGAAAAACAAAACTGTCGCATGCCAGTCGAAATAATCCGTAATCAAGCCACCTAATACACGCCCGAAGATACCGCCTAGTGAGTTAGCCGCAATATAACCACCAATCGCGACTGCGAATGCTTTGGGTGATAATTCTTCCACCATGTAGGCAACCGCCACGCCTGCAAAAGCAGCAACTGCGATTCCCATGAACGCTCGCGCAATAACAAGCTGTAGTAGGGTAGTCGTGAACACCATACTCAGCCCAATCAAAGGAATAGCGAACAGACTGAACAGAATTATGGGTTTTCGGCCAAAGGTTTCAGAAGCGATCGCCCAAGGCACCAAGCTGATGGAAAGCCCAAGTGTTGTCGCGGCAAACAGCCAGTTGATTTGAGTTTCCGAAACTTGGAAGTGCTCCGCCATGTGCGGCAAGATTGGCTGAAAGAGGTAAAGGTTACAGAAAATGATAAACGAGCCAATCGCCAATGATTGGGTGATGCGTTTGTATTGAGGACTGCCTTTATCAAACATTTACGTTGTGCCTGCACGAGTTAGTAAGCTATTTGTGAACAAGTTATCAGCACAAGTGTGATTAAAGAAATATATTAAAAATATCACCTCTATATATTTAATATATCGCCATGCTTGAATCAAAACCACTTCGACATTTTCTGGCTGTTGCGCAGTTTGGTAACTTCACTCAGGCCGCCAAAGCGCTGCATATAGCACAGCCTGCATTGAGTATCTCCATTAAAAAACTCGAACAAACACTTGAGTTGATTCTATTCCGTCGAGGAGATAAATCCGTCACCTTAACCGAGGAGGGAAAGGTACTGTTTGAGCATGCGAAGCGAATAGCCCAGCAGTTTGATGACGCTCAACTCGCGATGAATGAGCTAAAGGGGCTAGAAAAAGGCGAGGTTCGATTAGGCGCTCCAAGCATGATGGGCAGCTACTTTTTCCCTCAAGTTGTGATGGCATTTAAAAGCCAATACCCAAATCTAAAGTTGACCTTGATTGATGCCGGCACCGCTTCTATTCGTGAAATGTTGTTAAACGGCGAACTCGATATCGGCGTAATCAACCATGAGAATGTCCCTGATGATCTTGAAACTGACCACCTGTTAAGCTCAGAAATGCTAGCCGTAGTTGGCAAAGATCATCCACTGGCAACGCAACCGTCCATCACCTTTGAAGAATTTTTCGCTCAAGAGCTGATTATGTTCAAATCAGGCTACTTCCACCGTGATTTTATTGATGCGACTTGCAAGAAGTACAACCTAGACATGACCATCGCCTTCGAAACCAATTTGTTACCGATGATTCTTTCTATCGTGAAGCGAGAGTTTGCCATTACTGCGCTGCTTAGCTTGGTTACAGAATACGAGGAAGACGTAGTAGGCGTGCCATTTAAAGACCCTGTGAAACTGAATCTATCTTTGGCGTGGAGAAAAGAAGGGTACCTGTCAAAAGCAGACCGAACCTTTATCGACTTCGTTAAGCGGTATGTGTGATTTAGAATGCAATAGACAAAACAAAGCCCGAACATCCTAGGTTGGACATTCGGGCTTTGTTTGTAGAAATATAAGTCTCTTAAATCACGTTAAGTGTTCTTTGAGTTATACATCTTATCGAAGTTCTTCTGATTCCAGCCGACCATCACTTGATCGCCGATCTTAAGCACGGGGATAGAACGAGCACCCATCGCTTGCAATTCTTTACGACCACGCTGCATCTTTGCATTCGTCAGGCGGTAAACAATTTTCTTAGAGTCTAAATACCTTTGGGCATCTTTACAGTGCGGGCATTTGTCTGCGACGTACAATACAACACGTTTCATTTTTTCATTCTCTTGGTGAATCTCGCTAAAGTGTAACGAATCCTAGGTGATTAGAAAAGTGTGATCAGTTACACTATGCGGCTCAATTTTCAAGACCACAACGTATTGTCGTGGTGTAACTTGTACGGTCTTTCAGCATGCATCCTTCTTTACGCTATATTCAAGGCTATCCTAAGCACATTCTTGATCCTGTTACTCAACTTGTAGAGTCGGGTAAATTGGTGCCTTGGTTTGAAGCTCGCTACCCAAAGAATCATGAAATCAAAAGTGAGAAAGCCCTGTTTGACTATGCGATTGAGATAAAAAATCGCTACATGAAAAAAACACCACCGATCAGCAAAGTGATTTACGACGGCAAGATACACCTAATCAACAATGCGTTAGGTCTTCATTCTTACGTTGCGAAGAATCACGGTGGAAAGATCAAATCGAAGAATGAAATTCGTATCGCCAGTGTTTTTAAAAATGCACCAGAACCTTTGCTAAGAATGCTGGTGGTACACGAACTGGCGCATATCAAAGAGAAAGAGCACGACAAAGCCTTTTACCAACTATGCTGTCACATGGAACCGGAATATCATCAACTTGAGTTGGATGCCCGTTTATTCATGATGTATTTAGATTTAAAGAAGTAGCCCAATGAGCCAATCACAAAATAGAACGACGCTAAGCCTGTCGAAAAACAGTACTTCATCAGCAAAAACAAAAGACAACCAAGCTGATGTTAAGCCAAGTACAGCTAAGCCAAGCAGCGACAAGCGTATTTCTACCAAGAAAACATCTGATAAAAGTCGCAAGAATAGTGCACCTAAAGGCGCGGGCAATAACAAAGCAAAGCGACCTTTTGCAAAAGACAGCAAAGGCAAACCGGGTGCAAATAAAGGATCATCTAATAAGGGTTCTTTCAATAAAACGGCTTTTAACAAGAACGCAGCCCAGAAAAGACGCTCGGCTGAAAAACCTCAAGGTGGATTACACCCAAGAAACCAGCACACTGGCCGCTATAACTTCGAGTTGTTGGTTGCAGCCTTGCCTGAGCTAAAAGAGCATCTGATCAAGAACCCCTTGGGTGAAGACACCATTAATTTCTCTGATCCATTGGCCGTTAAGCTACTCAACAAAGCTTTGTTGGCACATCACTATGGCGTTAAACATTGGGATATTCCTGCTGGTTACTTGTGTCCGCCAATTCCTGGCCGTGCAGACTACATTCACAGAGTAGCCGACATCCTTAATAGCGATGGTCAAGGCGAACCCTATAATCATGCTTCTGTGAAAGCATTAGATATTGGTGTTGGTGCAAACTGTATCTACCCAATCATTGGTGCGACAGAGTATAAGTGGCGCTGCACGGGAACTGATGTCGATTCAGTCTCTATCAAAACAGCGAACTTCATAGCGGAAAGTAACCCTAATCTAAAAGGTAAGATCCGCGCTCGCCTACAAGCTGACTCTGAATCTATCTTTAAGGGCGTGATTAAGGATAATGAACGTTACGATGTCACTATTTGTAACCCTCCATTCCACAGCTCTCTTGAAGAGGCGGAAAAGGGGTCACAACGTAAACTGGATAATCTAGCGGCGAACCGTGCTAAAAAAGCCGGTCAGTCATTCAAGCCTGAAACGAACAAGAAGCCAGTTAAGTTAGATAAATCAGCTAAGCAAGCTAAACCAACCTTAAATTTTGGTGGCCAAAAAGCCGAGCTTTGGTGCCCAGGTGGTGAAGCCGCTTTCATTATGAAGATGGCGAGAGAGAGTCAACTTTTTGCTACTCAAGTCTTGTGGTTTACGACATTGATTTCTAAGAAAGACAATGTCGATATGGTTCGTTCAGAGTTGGGTAAGCTGCGAGCTAAACAAGTGAAAGTCGTCGAGATGTCACAAGGCCAGAAGGTAAGTCGCTTTATCGCATGGACCTTTATGGACGACGAGCAAAGACAAGAGTGGATTGCGCTTAAATAGTCGCTGCTCTTAGTTAAGGCATTAAACTGAAATACGGACGGGCCTGTTGTTAACGCAACAAGCCCGTTTTTTGTGTTTTGCCTATACGCTAAGCAGAAAGCAACTCATCTAACTTGCTCTGATATTTCTGCTCTAGAGCTCTGTTGCCTGCTTTATTTTCGAGATCGACCAAGATTTTAAGCGATGGAATTTGATAGCCATAACGCTGGTGGAATTTAAATAAACGGAGTCGAGCGTCATTGTAATCGGCGTCACTCACTTCAATTTTGGATAACTGTAGTATCGATTTTACGCGGTTTGGATCGTGGTCAATCGCTCTGCTGAAGTAGTACTTCGCTTGGTCGGTATTGCCAGCCTTAAATGCACAAAATGCGGCGTTTTCATAACTTGCAGACACCAAGTAGTAGTAGGGTTGGTCGATGGCGCGATTGAAGTACTTATCGGCTTGTTCGTATTCGCCTTGTTTACACAAGAAAGTACCGTAGTTGTTCAATACATTGCCGTTTCTTGAATCGAGACTGAGAGCTTTTCGGTAAGTGGTTCTTGCTTCGTCTGCTTCGCCCACTTTTTCGTAGTAATGCGCCATTGAAAGCCGAGCACGGTAGTAGCTAGGTGCGTGTTTAATCGCAAGCTCAAGGTTTTCACGTGCTCTTACCATATTACCTTGTCCCATATAGCCCAAACCTAATTCGATTCGAGATTCAGACATCGCGATAGGGTCACTTTCAATCTTTGGTGGGCCTTCAGTGACAGAGACGCAACCGACCAACGAAAGCAAGGCGAGTAGTACAACACTTGATAACGAAAGGCGGCGGGACAACGAAATCGGATTTGAAAATGATGGCTTGGCAGGCATGTGAAGCTCCTTATGAACACCAACCCATCATATGAAATCAAACCCATTGAAGTGGTAAATCTATTACGGAATGCGACCCACACACCATAAAAAAAACGCGTCCAATTCGTCGTTTTATCAACAACATACTGAACACGGCTTTATGTGTTTGTGAATCGGAAGAAAGAACTTAATCGTCTTTGGTAAAGTTGTCTTCGCTGAAGTGATCCAGATCGTAAGGCGTTTGTTGGTAAACACAGTAGTTTAGCCAATTTGAGAACAACAAGTGTCCGTGGCTACGCCAGCTTGCAACTGGTTTGTTGTCTGGATTGTTGTTCGGGTAGTAGTTGATTGGAATCACAGGCTCCATACCTTCACCCAAATCACGAATGTATTCATTGTGTAGTGTATGAGAGTCGTACTCGGGGTGACCGGTGACAAACACGTTTCGTTTATCTTTGGTCGCCGCTAGGTATACGCCCGCAACATCAGAAGTCGCAAGAACATCAAGGTCGGTATGTTCCGCTAAGTACTCTTGAGAGAAGTCCGCATAGCGAGAGTGCGGAGCTAAGAATGTATCGTCGAAGCCACGTAAAATAGGGTGGTATGGGTTATGAATCTCGTGGTTGTAAACACCAGACAGCTTCTCTTTACGAGTGCGTTTTGGCAAATCATACAGTAATTTCAAACCAGCCTGAGCCGCCCAACACACGTATAGCGTTGAAGTAACGTGCTTGTTTGCCCATTCCATGATGGTTTTCAGGTGATCCCAGTAGATCACATCTTCAAATTGAACCAAGCCAAGCGGCGCACCAGTGATGATCAATCCATCAAAGTTTCTTCCTTTGACCATTTCAAATTGGCGGTAGAAGTTATCAAGGTGTTCAGTTGGGGTGTTTTTACTTGGTCGGTCATCAATGCGCAGCAGCTCTACATCAACTTGCAATGGGCTGTTCGATAGTAGGCGTAAAAATTGAGTTTCAGTTTCAATCTTTTTCGGCATTAGGTTGAGGATCAAGACTCGAAGTGGACGAATTTCCTGTGTCGATGCTCTTGATAACGGCATAACGAAGATGTTTTCTTCACGAAGAACATCGGATGCTGGCAATTGGTCTGGAATGCGAATAGGCACAGCTTTCTCCCTAAGCTAGATATGTAGACGTCTATACATCTAAATCTATAGTAGTTTGATACGCTTGTCGATATGCAAAATGGATAGATGTAAATTATTTGTGTTTTCTATCAGAAGCTATCCAAGCGCTTCGAGGCGAGTCTCATTGTATTCAGTGATTATCTGAGTCGTGTTTAAGTAGTTGGTTTTCGGATGCTGAGCAGAGGCAGTTATCAGAGCAACTCGTTACTATTTACGATAAACTCATGTTTTCGAATTAGCCTGTAAAGTGACAGATGAAGTTAATACTCATTCGAGGGTTGCCCGGCTCTGGCAAATCAACAAAAGCAAAAACCTACGATGCATTGCATGTCGAAGCCGATATGTATTATGTGAATGAGCAAGGTGAGTACCATTTTGACCCTAGGCAGCTGCAACAAGCTCATGAGTGGTGTCAAAACACGGCTGAAAACGGCTTAAAGCAAGGGCTTGATGTGGTTGTTTCGAATACCTTTATTAAGCAGTGGGAAATGAAAGCCTATCGCCAACTTGCACTCAAATATAAAGCAGAATTGGTTATCGAAGTGTGCCGAGAGCAATATGGCACAATTCACGACATTGAGCCGTCGGTGATTAAGCGCATGGCAAAAGATTGGCAAGAATAGCCTCGTTTTTCCTTTGCTTGCGTGGCTGAATGGCAAATAGAATTAAATTTATAGAACAACTTCAAGGTAACGATTGAAATGGCAAAGCGCTCTGTTGTGGTCGACATGACATCTTACGGGATCTACACAACGTGGGATTCCAAATCTAAAGATCTTCCAAAAATCCAAGAGTTCACCACCACCGTTGATGCTGAAATCGACGTAGAATTTGGCTATATCTTGAATATCAAAAAAGCCAAAGGGGAGAAGCTCCGTTACTGCATTTATCACCCGAACATCACTACAGACAAAGGTGAAGTGCTCGAACCGTTCGATGGTGAAGAGTATGTCGGTAACAATGACTGGGATTTTTACTTAGGTGACACTATCTGGGCCCCAGTCTCGAACAAGTTAGGCAAATGGCGTATGACAGTCGAGCTAAAAGGCAACATCATCGCCGACAAAACATTCGACCTAGTAGCGAAAGACGAAAGCCAGTTCTGGAAGCGTAGGGGATTTTAGGTTCGACCTTCTATGTTCACCTAAACAGCAAAAAGCCGAGCATCGTGATGATGTCTCGGCTTTTTTCATTGTGCTAGATAGAAGTGACGACCTAACTAATGGATTAGATTATTGCGTTACGTAAGCCACAACAAACTCAGTGATAGCGACCATGTCTTTCACTGCAATGTACTCTTCAGTGGTGTGAACTTTCGCCATACCAGTAGAAAGGTTAACCGTTGTTAGGCCTTTCGCGTTGAAGTTGTTTGCATCACTACCGCCACCAGTGCGTTTAGTGTTCGCTGTTACGCCAAGCTTCTCAAACGCTGATTTGATAGAAAGAATATGCGGGTGGTCGTCTGCAATAACGAATGCATCGTAAGCACGAGTAGATTCGATTTCTACTTCAGCGCCAAACTGCTTCGCGCTCTCTTCGAATGTCGAGATCATGTGCTCAACTTGAGCCGTTAGCTTTTCGCCGTTTAGAGAACGAGCTTCAGCCACGACTTTAAGCTCTGGCATTACGATGTTAGTCGCTTGACCACCTTCAACAATACCAACGTTTGCTGTCGTTTCTTCATCGATACGAAGTAGGTTCATCTTAGTGATTGCGTCTGCAGCAACCTGAATTGCGCTGATGCCTTCTTCTGGCGCTAAACCAGCGTGAGCAGGGCGACCTTTGATCTTAGCAACAATCTTCTGCTGACCAGGCGCTGCGTTTACGATAGTGCCAATTGGACCGCCTGTATCAAGTACGATTGCGTGCTCAGATTGAATGTAAGACATGTCGAAGTTCAAAGAACCGAACAGACCGCCTTCTTCGAATACAGTAAACGCAATCTCGATAGTTTTGTGCTCTTGGCCTTCTGCTTTGATGCAACGAACCGCTTCCATGATAGCTGCGATACCAGACTTGTCGTCACCACCTAGAATTGTGTTGCCTTTTGAACGGATAATGCCGTCTTCGATTATTGGCTCAATGCCGATGCCTGGCGTTACTGTGTCCATGTGGCAGCTGAACACTGTGCTACCTGGAAGAGTGCCATCTAGACGAGCGTAGATGTTGAAACCGTTAGATACTTCTTCAGGAACCGCCAGTTTGTGAACTTCAAAACCTAGTTCACCGAGTTGCTCAGCCAAAGCTTCAGCAATCGCTTTTTCGTTACGAGATTCACTATCAATTTTCACTAGATCGCAGAAATGTTCTACAAGACGTTGTTCATTAATTTGGGTCATTGTTAATTCTCATTATGCTTCCGCTTGTTCAAAAAGAAGCCGCGGAGGTAGGAACAGGAAAATCACTATAACGCCAATGAGGTAGATGATTGTCTGAGTTAAATCAAGAAAGTTGCCTGATTATTCTAATTAATGAGAAAAACCCAACTCTGATCCACCAGTGCGCAGGATTTTAATCTGTATATCTGTCGGGTATAATGTTTGACCGCTTTTAAACATACGTCGATGAAATTGGAATGCAATCAATAATGGCACTGATAAATGAATAGAAACAATGTGTTAGGTTCATTCCTTTTAGTGGTGCTGATGAGTGTTGTGCTGGGGCTGTATTTGCTCTACCCAACTTATGACGACGATTTAAAGCATATTCGCCCTGAAAACCCGAGTGTTTATAGTCCAGAGAAAGAGTTATCACTCTCTCAATATGGATCTGCGTTGATCGATATTCTCGATGTATCTCGTGGTGACCCTAATTTAGCTTCCCAACAACTTGAGGCTCTCCAAGCCAAGTTCCCAGACCAAGATAAAGCCATCTATCGTGCTTACGAATTGATGATTTTGTCGAACCTCGCGCAACACAAGTTGGATACCAAAGCGGTTTCCGAATACGTCAGACAGATTAAAGCGCTCGCACAACACGAACATATGGGTTGGCTAAAGGCCCAATCTCTCGTTGAATTGGCGATCGAATACATCAGTACGGGTGAGCTAGCGGAATCTGAAATCCAAATCAGAGCAGCGATAGATATCGCAGAATCGCTTCACTATGAAGAGTTATTGATTAAGGCCTATAACACGGCTGGTGTCATCAATAACATCCGCAATGACTTTCCTGAAGCTCAATACTTTTTTCATAAAGGTTTAGACCTTGGCAAGAAGTACCCTCAACACATCTACAACAGTAAGTTAGTGTCAAACATGGCACTGCTTTATATCTATTTGGAAGACTGGCCTAAAGCGCTCAAGCTGATTAAAAGAGCCAAAAAACTTTATTACAAGAGTGGACTACTCGAAGCGTCTACCATCGGCGTGCTGCATGTGAATGAGTCTTTTGCTTATCTGCGCAGTGGTGATTTGGTCAAAGGGCGAGAAGCATATCAAAGTGCGGCTAAGCTTAATGGCGATAACGTGAGTGAACGATACAAAATCATCCTATTAAAAGCAGAGAGTGATGTGTTGTTGGCGGAAAAGCACTTTGAGTCAGCACGGCAAGTCGCAAAC
This sequence comes from Vibrio sp. Vb339, assembly GCF_902751245.1. Classification (NCBI taxonomy): domain Bacteria; kingdom Pseudomonadati; phylum Pseudomonadota; class Gammaproteobacteria; order Vibrionales; family Vibrionaceae; genus Vibrio; species Vibrio sp. Vb339. The sequence goes on from NZ_CADDIS010000002.1 coordinate 111,361, forward strand.
TTGTGTCTTAGATACCCAGGAGTGGACAAATACACACTTCAATTGGGGCAGTGTTACCTAAATAGAGCCTTAGCAAATATCGGTTTGAATCGAGATAATTTTGTCTTTGCTGATCTAAAGCGATCGTCTGCAATGTTCGATGTTGTGGGGACTCGCAGCTGGAAGGTCCTCGGCTTAAGAACACTTGCTGAATACTATGATTCAAGAGGCGACAGCGAGAACGCACTCCGCTACTTCAAGCTCTATTATAAGGGCAACAAAGCGCTGCTATTTGATAAGCGCCAGAGTGATATCTTTTTACTAGAGCAAGATTTCGCTACAGCATCATTAGCTCAAGAAAACGAACTGCTTAACGCAGAAAAAGAGTTAGGTGAGCTGACATTAGATAAGCAGCAGCTACGGAATCGAATTGTTGTCGCCTTGGGTATCATGGTGATGATAAGTGCCGCATTACTTTTGATTAGGTTACGCTCGATCCAGAAGACCAACAAAGAACTACTGAAGCAATCAACAAGATGCGAACTGACAGGTTTATACAATAGGCGTTATTTAGAGCAACGGTTAACTCAGCCGATGCCACATCCTTTGTCGTCGTTTGGGTATACGCTCGCTATTCTAGATTTAGACCGCTTCAAACAAGTAAATGATACTTATGGGCATGATATCGGTGACCAAGTGTTGGTGGAAGTCGCTCAACGTTTAGAGCAAATCTTATCAACAAGCGATGTAGTGGCAAGATGGGGTGGGGAAGAGTTTGTTTTGTTGCTGGCTGGGAATCAAGATCCTAATAAAGAGCTTGAGCTTATAAGGCAAGCGATCGCTGACCGACCGATTGAAACACATTCTGGCCCACTAGAATTAACCACATCGATTGGTGCGACGACTTATCTAACGGAGCAACAGTTGAATAGCCTTACCTATAAGAAACACTTGAAATCGGCAGACGATGCTTTGTATCAAGCTAAGCAGTCAGGGCGTAATAAAGTCGTTATTATTTGAGTGCCTAAACTTGGTTAATCCCCTGTAATCAAGAAACCTGAACTCCAATAACTAAGCGAATAAGAGTGCTTATCTGAACTAATACAGCTATCTACTCTTATTCGCTTAATTCATACTTTGATTTGGTTTGCTGGATTATTTAGCGACACCTTGGAGCATTTCAACCAATTCGCCTTCTGTCGCAGGTTCGCTAGCGAGTTCAATCACTGCCGAAGCGCCGCCTTTTAACATGTAGGCTTGGGTTCCGCAGTGGTCATAGTGGAACCATTTACCATCTACACATACGTCGGTATAACATCTTGGGTCTTGTTTAAGTTCCATATCAATTTCCTATTAACATTTGTCTAACGTTTTTCAGACTAGTTGATCACAAATCTAGGTAAATTGATCTAAATCAATCTAGAGTGTAATTGATGATTTGATTATCAAAATAGGAGAGGTATGTCTAGCGAAGGAGCAACCTCTCGCTAAACACTGCGCTCAAAGGTCGTGATTCTGGTTGGCAACTCTTGCTCTTTTGCTTGCCAGGTGATGCTTTTCTACATACGCTAGCCACTCTCTTAATCCCTATACAGACTTGATTGTGTTGGAAAATGACTAATATCTTTATCGTTGTAATTGTTCTGGTTGTGTTCTTTTACTTTATTCAAAAGTATGTGGTGAAACACGATGACACCAAAGACCACGCTTATCAGAAGAAAGGCGCGTTGATGTCGGCGCAACAGGCGACCTTCTATAACGCGCTTAAATCCGCTGTGGGCAACCATGGGGAAGTGTTTGCGAAAGTCAGCATGTCGAACGTGCTTGTGCCAGCTAAGACGAACAACAAGAAGAATTGGTTTATCGCCAACAACAAGATCTCACGTAGTTACTTCGACTTTGTTGTTTGCGATCCGCGAACGTTAGAGCCTCGCGTGATCATTGAACTTGATAACGGCAAAGAGCTCAATAAAGGGAAAGTCGACCGCGAAAAGCTACTGATTCACGTTTGCAAATCAGCAGGTTTACCTCTGATTGGTGCTTCAATTAAACACAGCTACCAAGTGAGCCGTTTGAAGAGGTTACTGGCAGCCCACATCGATCTAATCGAACCATCCAAAGAAGTTCGATTTTGTAAGAAGTGTGGTAGCCCGATGATCATCAAACTGGCAAGCCAAGGCGATTACAAAGGCCGACGCTTCTTCACTTGTAGCCGCCAGCCAAACTGCACCTATACCGAAAACTACAACGTTGTATTCGATGTAGATGAGGAAACGAACTAATATCTTGAGTCAAAATACTCAAGACAGCCGTAAATAGCACAAAGCGTGTCGTTGTATGTCGCCATAGAAGTAGAGATGAAATGTGATCTACTTCAAGCCATTGATCTGCTTTGTGTTTAAAATTTATTCTGATTGTTGTTTTTAAAAGCAAACGAACTGATTTGTGCAAATTTATCCTTGCACGCTACCCATTCACTCGTTATTATCCATCTCGTTCTGAAGCGTTAGCCACTTAGTAAAGCGGTTAGACAAGTTTCAAAGCATTGCCCGCTTAGCTCAGTTGGTTAGAGTACTTGCATGACATGCAAGGTGTCACTGGTTCGAGTCCAGTAGCGGGCACCAGATTCGTTCTTTATGAACAAGCAAAAAAGCCCACCTAGTGTGGGCTTTTTTGTGTCTGTAATTCCCCGCATTATGAATGTTCTAGTCTTCTCATCTATTATGAAGCTCTTTAGGGCTTGCCTATCCAATGTTGTAGTCCGAATGTAGATTAACGTTGCTAGAAAGGTCGTTAGCATCAAAAGAGGGGCATGAGAGTCGTCTACATCGACCTACCTTCTAATCCTCTATATCGTCGCTTGTGAGAGATTAAGCGAAAGCTAAGTCGTTCTATGTCTCCGAGATACACGTATTACCTAAATAGCTACACAGTGGACTTGTAGACGACTAATCGACAATCCCAACTGATCTCTTCGAAATACCGCCAAACACATAACCTTAGATCTTGTGACCAGTTTAATTATGAGTATGGCGATAAATAGATCTAAGTTCTTTCTGTTAATTAAATCTAAGCAATGAAAGGTTATATGTGCAGTTAAGTTTTGATTGATGAGCTATAGAATAAACAAATTTATAACGACGTTAATTATACTTATTATCTATGATTTGTTTCGGAGGTATATCAAGATGTATGGATTTATTAGTATCACACCCTAAGCTAGTGAATGTACCAGAGCGTGATTGCCAGATTTTAAGAGAACGTTATTGAGCTAAATCAGCAACAAATGTTTGTTTGTAATTAGTTGTGGTTTGTAGCTCTTTTTTTATCCATTGGTTAAACAAGCTAAAGTCAGAATGTATGTGCCAGAAGAGGGATGCAATAACTCGTTTACCAAAAAAATCAGGGTGGTCTGTAATGACCTTAAGCTTATTCTCTTTTACGTTACCATCGATAAGAAACCCGGGTAAAAATGCGATGCCTTTTTGCGCCTTACATAAGTCGATGATGGTCCCTAGGTCATCCAGTCGCCATAGGTTATATGCAGCGATGTTTGATAAGTTAAGAAGCTCTTCACAACCATCCATTAATAGGACTCGCTGTGATGGTGTGTGAGACTCAAAGGTTACCAAGTCTTCATGGGCTACCCACCAACAGTTGACGTGAAATAACTCCTCTATATTGAAGTCGTAATTTGTTTTGTGATAGGGGTTACCTAACGCTAGGTCTATCTTCCCTTCATTTATGTAGTTTCCTAAAACGAAACTCGGTTTCGTGACCACAAGTAAATTCACATTTGGGAATGCCTCTGAAAATGCCAATAGTGTCTTCTTTACGTTTTGATTGAACACCAACGGATCTATACCTACTCGGTAAACTATCTGGTCAGATATATTCATTTGTTGAGCAATGGTGACCAATTCTCGATATTTCGATACCACAGGTAAAGAGAGTTGGAATAGGCGTTCTCCTTTCTCCGTTAGCCAAACTTTAGAGTGTTCTCTATTAAATACATTGAAACCTAAATCTGACTCCAGATTCTGAACCGCTGTACTAACGGTTGACTGTGATTTTCCAAGCATGCGAGCAGCAGAGCTAAATGAACCTTCTTCAACTACTGCAATGAACGAAACAATATTTTCGAAATGTAGTTTCATGATTCGACTAACCTTTTGACACAAAGAAATTATATTTATTATTGTTTGTTGATTCGAAGAACAATAGCGTGATGATAATTGTATTTCAACAAGTTTTATAAGGAGTAATAAAGCTTGTTCAATTAATTCTTAGGTTGCTTCCAAACCTTATATAAACTTTAGACAAGTAATAATATTGACCTGTGTCTTACTTTTTCAAGTTTATAAATTTAAATTAATATTCTTTGTGGGAGTTGGCTTTATATGTAAGGTGTTGTTATTTAGCGATTTGTTTTTAATTCTTCTGTTTTTATTGTGCTTATTCTGATCATTTTTTGCTCGACCTATTGATTAAATCGATAGGGGGGTATTTTCCACTGAGTGGGGCGGTAATTATAATGACGACGAATTTTCAACAGCCCTTATAGGAAGAAATAATGATTACTAAGCTTTACGTGAAAACAAACATGTTTCTATCACAATTCAAGAACGATGAGCGCGGCGTAACTGCGATTGAATATGGTCTTATTGCTGTTGCAATGGCTGTATTAGTAACTACAGCAGTAGGCGCTGATGGCTTCATTGGTAAGCTAGAAGGTGCTTTTGAACAAGTAGCTACGGCTATTGAAACTGCTAGCAGCTAACATCAAGCCTTATTAGCTAATGTAGAAGATATCGAAAGATATTCGTGCCAGACCCATGTTTACATTGGTCTGGCTTGGTTAATTTACATCGTAAAATAAGATTTATTCTAACCAAATTTAGGTGGTACTTCCAATTTTTAGTCATGAATTGTATTTAGTGGCTTTGGCAATGCTGAGTATATATGTGTCGGTTACTGATTTTCTCTATCGCAAGATACAAAATTACGCCCTGTACGTATTGCTCTTCTTGCAGTGTTTCATATCCCCGTTAGATATTCAAATAATGAGCTTTTTACTGATGTTAGGTGGAGGGCTTATTCTTTATAAGCTGATATGGATTGGAGCTGGTGATATTAAATACGCCGTTATTTTGTCACTTACCATCCCTTTTGATGACTTATTATTGGCGTATATTCTGACGGCTTTTGCTGGTGGTATTTTAGCAGTTACTTATCTAATGAGTAAAAAATTAATAAGAGAAAATGCCCGTTACCAAGAGGGTATTCCATATGGGATAGCCATTAGCATTGGATTTTACTTAGTTATTTTAACTCAATCTACGCCACATATATAAACCTCCAAGAATGAGAGCATTATGAGATCTCGACTGGTATTACTTGTTGCCATTGCCGCCTTGATAGTTGGCGCACTGGGCGTTATCGACTTGTTCAAGAGTGAACCTAAACCGTCAACGACCGCTGAAGTAACGGAAGAAAAAAGTGAAGAGTATGTTTCTGTTTGGATGACCACGGAACCTTATGAAAAAGGGCTTCCGCTCGATGCTCAAGGCGTCGTCAAACAACAACTCCCTCTTAGTAAAGCATTAACGCTCGGTGTCAGAGAAGACGCCCAAATCAGCTTTTCACCCTCTATTTTGTTAAATCGAAACCTTAACGCCGGCGAGGTTGTACTGCCTGAATATCAGGTGACGCCTGGTCAGCCTGGATACATTGATCTTCTGGTCTCGGATGGTATGACGCTATACCCATTAAAAGTCAGCGACAAAAACTTAATTAACGACTACATCCGACCGGGTTCGTTTATTGATGTTCTGACAGTGAGTTCTCCTAATGCCAACTTGGCTGGCAATATCGATAAGCCAAAGCGCTTTAGGGGAGTGAAAGCCTCGATGTTTCTTAAAAACGTCAAAGTCCTCAACATCGGAAATGACGAAACAGGCGACAGTTCTGTCACTGCTCGAGCTCCGAGCAAAGAGGATGGACTGACTACGGTAGTCATTGAAGTTAGCCCCGATGAGTTACCAAAGCTCGCACTAGCCCAGCGAACAATGCACATCGAAATTTATCGAAGCCAAACCTATACGCAACCTGAGTTTGCGGAGGTGCGCAACATTATCGATAACTATACCGGGATTGCTGAGTTACGCGGTAATGAGAATAACCCTAGAGAGGCTTTGTAATTATGATTCATCATCGAATCAAGCAAGCACTGCGTGTTTCCATGTTGGCACCGCTGATTGGCTTACTTTTTATAACAAACAGTTTTGCTGCCGATCGCTCCATTACGCTCAACGATGGTCAGCACATCAAATTCAAAAGCCCGATTGGTCAAGTGTTCATTAATAACCCAGATATCGTTGACTACAAGGTAATCAATGACAACACCCTAGTCGTGTTCGCCAATAGTATTGGGCAGTCACGTCTGATCGTCTACGGAATCGACGACGAGGTATTGCTTTCCGATCGCATTATTGTTGATTTGAATCTGATGGATATTAGACGCCAGCTCAAATTTCATTTCCCTGATGCCAAGGTTAAGGTTCAGTCAGTGGGTGAGCAAGTTGCCGTTAGTGGCCTTGTGGATTCGGAAGCGACGCGTGACGATATCTATCGTTTGGTTGCCACTCTGCTAGGACGAGAAAAGACCGAGAAGTGGGATAAAACTCAGAAGCTAGAGTTTAAATCCGACAACTCTGATTATGAAGAGCCAGAAAGTATGGTCTTTGCGCGCAACATGACGTGGGAAGGGATCATCGAACGTATTGAAGTCGCGGCCACCCAGCAGGTGAACGTCAAAATATCGGTGGCTCAAGTTACCGAGTCGTTTGGTCAAACCGTTGGTGTCGATTGGAGCTCAGTGGGCTCGAGTGTTGGCGAGTTTGTTTTCGACCAGTTCGATGCAGCTAACCTAAGTACATTAATCACTGCGTTAGGTAACGATCAGATTGCAGAGGTGTTGGCTGAGCCTAACTTAACCGTGTTATCTGGTGAATCTGCAAGTTTCCTTGTGGGTGGTGAAGTGCCCGTTATCGTTTCTACCAGCAGTAACGTGAACATTTCATTCAAAGAGTTCGGCATCAAACTCGACCTTACTGCCAAAGTGCTTAGCCAAGACAAGATCCGCATGCAGTTAGCGCCTGAAGTGAGCGAAGTTGAGGGCTATGTCGAAGCGGCAGGAATCAAAGTCCCACAATTGGCTTCACGACGTGCCATGACAACCGTTGAACTGGCCGATGGCGACAGCTTCGTTCTTGGTGGCTTGATGAGCAGTGCTGATTTGGAAAAAATGCAAAAGATCCCTTTCGTTGGCGATATTCCGGTACTTGGCGCTGCATTCCGAAAAGCAACCACGGAAAGAAAGCGCACTGAATTGATCATCGTTGCGACCGTGAATCTTGTGGAACCGATGAAACCGAAAGACATTCAACTGCCTTACATCAAGAAGACCTCGACATTAGCGCGTTGGCTCAACGTTAAGTGGGATGGCAAGTCGGTGACGTCTTCTGATGCAACGATTCGCCTGTTGTCGCAAGGAGGGTTTATCCAATGAAGAAACTATTATTGATGGCGTTATTTACCTCTTCACTTTTGGGCTGCGCCTCTGAGCAATATTTTGTCGGGCATGGTTCTGAGGCCTTGGTGTACAAAGAGCATCATAACTTTGAGTTTGCGATGAAAAACCGTGCTGAAACGGCCAAGCAACTTAAAGGGTTGATTCAGGATATTGAATCCATGGACAAAGAAGCGACCTATGTTGTGGATTACAAATCAATTCGTAGCAAAGCGATGTTGCAAGAGATTTTCGAGCAATATCCATCGCATGTCATTGCGCCACAAAGAGTGGTGTATCGAAGTGCTCAGCTGTTGCCTAACGACTTAAGTATTCAGGTGACGCTAACACGTTTGAAGACTCAAGAATGCACGCCAGCACAGATTCACGTTCGCTTGAGGCAGCCAGACTGCTTTGCTGAATCGATGCGTTTGAAGCAAGTGGCCTACAAATCAAGATTGGTAGGAGAACAATAATGTTTGACCTGACGAAAGCATTAACAACAAAGGCCAAGCCAACTCCGACCGAAACAACAGGCGTTGCCGGGTGTACTTTGTTCTATCAATCTCAAGAGTGTTTAGACCTTGTTCAAGAAGTCTTCCGCTTTGAAGGGTGGAGTGATCCTGCATGCGTCAAAGCCAAAGCGGGATTGACCAAACTGACAGAACAACAGAGTAGCCATATCGTTATTCTGGAACTTAATGAATCGACTAATGTTGTTGAAGACGCTAAGTCTTTTGCCAGCAAACTGCCCACCCATAAAGGTGTGGTCGTGATTGGTAAAGAGGATGCGATTTCTACGCTTCGTTCTCTTAAAGAGATGGGTTTCTATTACGTTTTCTGGCCAGTGAACAAACAAGAATTTGCGGACTTCTTAAATCACGTTAGCAAAAACCTGAAGACGTTCTCTGGTGTGAGCCAGAAACGCAAAGCCAAGCGAGTTGCAATTGTTGGTGCCAAAGGCGGCGTTGGCGCGTCGTTTATCACCACGGAGTTGGGTTCACTGTTATCGACTCAAGGCTCGGACACGATTCTTGTCGACCATCAATATGCCGATACCAACATTGATGTCCTGCTGGGTCTCAAAGACTTTAAGCCGCGAACCATTGATGAGTTTACTGCGCCATTGCATGAAATGGATGAAGAAGGGGCGTTGAGTTACCTAATTAACGCTCGCAAGAATTTACGTCTGTTGGCGATTGATGGCGACATGAGCCAAACCGATGTTCTTAATTACAACCAAACTTTGTGTGAGTTGTTAGCGCGCAACGCCAACTTCATTATTGAAGACTTTTCAGGTGGTGTGGACTTCAAAGTTGAACCTCAACTCTTGGTAGAAAACTTTGATGTGGTGGTGCTGGTTTTAGATGCGTCGGTGTCTTCAGTAAGAAGTGCGAAGCGACTGTTTGAGAAAGTCTCCAGCTTACAGCTTTCGTTATCGTCGCGTACTCGTGTGATTACCGTGGTGAACTACCATCGTCCGGAAAACGCTTACGTCTTACAAAAGCCCGACCTGACTAAGTATTTAGGCGCAGAGGTTGATCTCGAAGTCGACTACTGCAAAGCGTTGGCACACATCATTATCGATGGTAAACGAGGCCATAAGCATGACCGCCACATTAGCCGTTCTATGGAACAGCTAGTGAAGTTGATTAATGGTCAGCCTTTAGACCACAAGAGTATGAATTCTTGGTTGAAAAAGGTGCGTGCTAAATGAGTTCTAACAAAGACTTATACCTCGCATTTCGTGGCCAAATCTTTGAAGCCCTAGATGCAGAAGCGGTTCAGAAAATGAGCCGCCGAGACCTTGAATCCCAAATACAAGCGGCTGTCGATCTGTTGGCGAATAGCTACCAAAGACCGATCACTTCGATGATGAAGTCAGGCTTGGTGAAAAGCTTAATCGATGAACTGTTTGGTCTGGGGCCTTTGCAGCCGTTAGTCGAAGATCAGTCCATTTCCGACATCATGGTCAATGGGCCTAACAACATCTTTTTCGAACGACACGGCAAGGTCAAAAAATCCGAAGTCTCGTTCGTCAATGAAGAGCAGTTGTTAGCGATTGCTAAGCGTATTGCTTCACGTGTTGGAAGACGTGTGGATGAGCTTTCGCCGACGGTCGATGCCAGGCTTGAAGATGGCAGCCGTGTGAATATTGTGATTCCGCCGATTTCATTGGATGGCACATCGATCTCTATTCGTAAGTTTAGAGAGCAGAAGATTGGCTTTGAAGATTTGATTGGCTTTGGGTCGATGTCTCCAGAGATGGCACGAGTGTTGATGATCGCTTCTCGCTGTCGCATCAATGTGTTGATTTCTGGCGGTACAGGTTCAGGTAAAACCACGCTACTCAATGCGCTGTCTCAATATATCGCTGAAGATGAACGCATCGTCACCATTGAAGATGCGGCCGAGCTGCGCCTGCAACAACCCAACTTGGTACGACTAGAAACACGTACCTCAAGTGTTGAGCAAACTGGAGCAGTAACGCAGCGCGAGTTGGTGATCAATGCGCTTCGTATGCGTCCGGACCGCATTATTCTGGGCGAGTGTCGTGGCTCTGAAGCGTTTGAAATGCTGCAAGCCATGAATACGGGTCACGATGGTTCGATGTCTACATTGCACGCTAACACGCCGCGCGATGCCATTGCTCGTGTTGAATCAATGGTGATGATGGCGAATTTGAATCAACCGCTTGATGCGATTCGAAGAACGATCGTGAGTGCCGTTCAGATGATTGTTCAGGTCAACAGATTGCGCGATGGGTCTCGTAAGATCACGAGCATCTCAGAAATTGTCGGCCTTGAAGGCGAGAGCGTGGTGATGGAAGAGATCTATCGCTTTCGCTATGACGATGCGCATTACGGAGAAACGGTTAAAGGCGAATTTGTCACCGACGGCATTATGCAACGATCTGAGCTTGTGAAAAAAGCGCAATTCTTCGGGCTCTATGAAGAGCTCATCGCTGCGTTTAAGGGGGCATAATATGCTTTGGGTTTCATTAATCCTGTTCGCGTTTGTGCTGCTTTTGATCCGAGATTCCAAGGTCAAAAAGGTTTACCAATTTTTCAATATCGAAGAAGCGGAAGCTGAAAACTTTAATGCGATTAACGTTAAGTCATTAGTACGTAAGCAGGGCTGGCAAAAGTTCAAAGATTCCATCTCGCCAACATTAATGGTGTTGGGCCCGAGATCGTCGTTGTACATTGCCTTATATATAACGGGCAGCCTTATCGCGTCTTGGTACATCGTTACTGATCTGCTATCTATCACCAATTCTTGGCTGGTACTGGGTTCATCTTTGATGTTTACCTTTTTCGGCTACCGTTTTCTGGTCACAAGAAGGCGTCGAGACTTTGAGAATACGTTCCCTGATGCGCTGAATATCCTGATGAGTGCCGTCACCGCGGGTGACAGCTTAATGCAAGCCATCAGTTATGTCGGCGATGTCATGCACAACCCAATTGGCCGTGAGTTTAAGCTAATGGGAGAGCGACTGAAATTAGGCGAATCTCCCGAAGTCGTGCTTCAACGATCGTGTAAAAACTATCCGTATCCAGAGTTTCTGTTCTTTACCGTGACAATCAGGGCAAATATCGCTCGAGGCGGGCAACTTAAGGGGGTGTTAGCGCGGTTAATTAGAGTGCTGGTCGATTCTAGAACACTAGAGAAAAAGAAAATGGCGATGACTTCGGAAGCTCGAATCTCCGCCAAAATCGTTGCGGCCATTCCTCTGATTTTTATGATTATTCTTAACTACGTTAACCCTGAGAATGTGGATTTTGTTCTCTATGACCCAGAGGGAAGGATCGTATTGTTTTACGTACTGGGTAGTGAGCTTTTCGGCTTGTTCATTGTTTGGCTATTAGTCAGAGGGGTACGCGCATGATGTTACTGGCTTCCCTTATTGTGTTGTTTTTTTCGCTACTATTTTTGATTATCGATTCTATTCGTAAAGATCAACGACATAAGAAAGTTGCGCTCTATATTGGAGATAGCTCGGCTCGCGCACCTTCTCGCGTTAACCGTTTTTTTGTTCGCTTTGGTAAAGAACATCGCCATGAACTCGAGCAAAAAATGATCGAGGCGGGGTACTACAACACTGAGTGGGCGAAATTTTATTTTCCTGCCAAGTTACTGGTATTGGCGTTGGTTTCTGGGTTGGTGCTGTTGGGGGATATGACATCAACCAACAAACTGGTCGTGGTTATTTTCTCGCTGATTGGCGTCATTGTCGTTCCAGATACCTTGTTGCAAATGCGACGTAAGATGTTGATCAGCAGAACCTCTGCTCAACTGCCGTATCTGCTCGACATGATGTCGGTATGTGTACAAACCGGTATGACGATTGAAGCCGCCTTGGTTTATTTGGGAAAAGAGTTGGCTGAATTTGACTCAGACCTTTGTTACCAAATTAAACGCACATCGGACTCGGCGAAAATACACGGACTGGAAAAGGCGCTCAATGATCTGAGTGAACGTATCCCGACGCCACCAGTACGAAGCTTTGTGCTGACCATCATCCAGAACCTGCAATACGGAACATCTGTGGCGAGTGTGTTAAGTGATCTTGCTGAAGACATGCGAAAAGTTCAAATTCTTACCGTTGAGGAGAAGGTAGGTAAGCTTTCTGCGAAGATGAGTGTGCCTCTGATCCTCTTCATTATGTTTCCGATCGTTATCCTGATTCTCGCACCGAGCATCATGCAAATGACATTGAACATATAGGGAGTTACCAGTGATTGGAAAACGTATCTATCTCATTGGTCTAGCGCTTAGTGTGTTGGCGGGCTGTCAATCAGCACCGTCACAACAAGACTTGCAGCTTGCCGACGTCACTAGCATGGAAAAAGTGAATAACTATGACGGCCTCATTAGCTATTACAAGGCTGAGTTAGCACAAGGTTCGGAAGACCCAGAGGTAAAAGAGAAACTGGCTTGGGCATATTTCCATAAAGGGGATATCGAATCGGCTGACTTTTATGTTCAACACTTGCAAAAAGAGGGAATTGAAAATCCCAACTTGTACCAGTTAGAAGGACAAGTGTTTGATGCAAAAAATGACGTTGAAAGTGCGATTGCTGCGTATGTAACTTCTATCGAAGCAGGAAACACAACGGGCCAAATTCACGTGTTACTGGGCGTGTCATATACCAAAGTTGGAAGATTCGATGAAGCGTACCACGAGCTTAATCTAGCCCGTTTACGTGGTTACGACGATGTTGTTGTTAAGAATAACATTGCGATGATTCAAATGGCCAATGGCGAGTACCAACAGGCGATCGCAACGTTAGCCCCGATTTTAAAAGAAGACCCGGCAAATAAGATCGTAAAAGCAAATCTGGCTATTGCTCTTATGAAAACCCAGCAAATCGATTCGGCCAAAAAGTTACTCAAAGGCGATTTCTCAGCAGAAGAGATCCAGAGCATTGCCGCTGAATTAACTCAACTAGGAGTTAACGATGAAGCGTCTTAACAAGCAGAAAGGAGTCACGGCGATTGAGTTTGTGTTGGGTGCGCTTGTTCTGTTTTTCGCTACCTTTGCGATTTTTGAATCGAGTTACCAGATCTATGTCGTGAACATGACCGAGTATTCTCTTAGAGAAACCATCAGGAATACCAAAATCTATGAAGGTAAAGGGATCAACGAACAGTACGAGAACAAGTTCAGATCGTTAATCGAAGACGATGACAATCTCTGGAGTTTCCTTATTGATAGCTCACGGTTCTCTATCGCAGGTCAGTACTTCAAAACCTATGATGATTTTATCGCGAACAGAGGGCACTCTGATCAAGGGCTGAACTTCAATTACGACTTAGCCGAAATGACAGTGACTTACCGCTACACACCCGTAATTAAACTGACCGGTGCCGTTGACAGAGATATCTCACGAACCATGGTTTTGAACTTAGAGCACGAGGGGTGGAAAGATGATGCTCCGTAAGCAATGCGTGCTTTCCAAAAGACGCCAGCAAGGCTCGTACACCATTGAGTTAGTTTTCATTCTTGTGGCCTTATGGGGCGTTTATCTGTTTGGGGCTGACTTGAGCTATCAATTGCTCGCACGTGCCAAGCTTGATCGATCCAGCTTTGCCTTAGTCAATGTTATCAAAGAGCGTACTCGTTATTTTGAAGCCGATGTGTTGGCAGGAACGAACCTATCTGTGACCAACGCAGAGTTAGAAGACATGACGAAAGTAGCAAGCCGAATGCTCAATACACCAGTAGACAATGTGGCCATCAAGATTGAAGCGTTGACCAATAAAACGAATGTCGCTGAATTCTCAACCAGCAAGTATCGAAGCTTAAATTGCCAAACCGATTCGATTCTCGATCATGCGGATCTAGCGCCTGTAGAAAAGGGGGTTGTGTATCCATTGTACCGAATAAGTCTTTGTGAAGAGGAAAGCTCTTGGTTCAAACCCTTCTTCAACGGTGGTAGCAGTACCACGGTTAAGATTGGCTCTTCTTCAATAATGCCAGGGAGATAATGAAATGAAAATGCAGCATGGGCGTCAAATCAATCGCCAGCATATCAGTCTCCAAAGACAACAAGGGGTTGCCGCGGTGTGGATGGGCTTATTGCTTGTTCCAATCATGGGCATGACCTTTTGGGCGGTTGAAGGCACACGTTATGTTCAAGAGACCAGTCGATTACGAGATTCCGCAGAGGCTGCAGCCATAGCAGTGACCATTGAAGATCAACAAGATCAGGCTGGTAGGCTAGCAACCAAATATGTCGAAAACTATGTTCGGGACATTAAATCAACCAACCTCTCTGCAGACCGGTTCCATCAAGCGGAGGACGAGAGCACAGGGGTTCTTGAATACATTCAATACACAGTGAATGCCAAGACCACATACGACTCTTGGTTCGCGAGCAGCTTTATCCCTTCATTTGGTCAGCAGCAAGATTTGGCGGGGCGTTCGTTAGCTCGTAAGTACCCAGTTTACCTTGGCGATAACAACATCGATATTGTGTTTGTGTCGGACTTTTCCGGTTCTATGGATGAGCGATGGGGTTCAAATCGACATAAAAAAATCGACGATTTGAAAACCGCCATCGACGAAATATCAAACAAGATCCTTTGTACGTCGATTGACCAAGACTCTGTCGGTGGCGAAGTGATAGAGGTGTGCGATGAGCCGGGAGAAGATACCACCGGAGACAAGCTGCTTAACCGAGTTGGTTTTGTTCCGTTTAACGTTCGAACGAGGGAAATCGTTTCGGGTAATAAAGCTCGTGCGACAAGCCAGTTGAGCTACAAAGACAACTATAAAACGAATGTATCACCATATTCCTACAACGATGTTGACTGGGATTACTGGCGAACCTATTCGGAAGATGATGTGCTTGATTGTGCGTACTGGAAATCATATTGCCCTAACCCAAAATCGGACAACCAAAAGTACGCTAAGCGTATCAAAGATGTGATGAGTCTCGATCGTTTCCTTGTTGCCGATGTTTACGACTATGTAGATTTATCGACATCAGTGTCGACCATGTTTACTGACAAGTCGGGGTTAAAACCTGATTTCTATGGTGTGAGTGGAGCAAAACTATTCAACGCGCATGGTTCTTCAAATTCATCGCAGTTTTCCAACATTCAGCTATCGAACAAGCTATCAGATTTAGACCCGATTAACTCGATGTGGGCAGACGGAGGTACAGCGGCGTTTCAGGGTATTTTGAGAGGCTCTCAAGTTCTCCATGATGGTGATCCGAACAGTTCCGATCAAGAAGAACAACAGGCTTACAACAAGAAAATCAAGATGCTACTGATTTTGAGCGACGGGCAAGAGAGCCCTAATAACGGCATCCTCAAAGGACTTGTCGACCGAGGTATGTGTGACAAAGCAAGAGAGGAGATACCCGGCTTATACATAGGTGTTATTGGTATCGATTTTCGAGCGTCTCAACAAAGTGGTTTTCAAGACTGTGTTGTGGATTCCAATGAAGACATCATCGATGTATCTAACCTCGATGAATTGATTGAAAAGATAGAAGAACTCATCCGTAAAGGCTCGAAAACAAGCGGAATAACTAAGTTGTACTAGAGGAAAATATGAAAAAGTTTATGGTCAGCTCAATCGTCTTATCGACATTGCAATTTAGCCTTATCGCCCATGCGGAAGAAAGCATCAATGTCTATTGCGACACTGCGTTCAGTGAATATCAACACAGTGTTAGGGTCGATGATATCGTGGGTATAGCTCAACACAGACAGGGCTTTTTACAAATTGAGCAGCAGTCTGATAGCAGTGAGTTAAAACAAGCCTTGGCAGGTCAATCTAATCTAAGTTCGAACCAATCCGGCTGTAAGACTTGGATCAGTAATCAAGAGCGTCAAGGGTTGTTGGCCCGTCTTCATTTTGGTTTTGATCAACATAACTTAACGCCGATGGGCAGCAAAGCATTGAGTCAGCTTGCAGGTGAACTGAAGGCTAACGGAAGTTCAATTTCGGTTGATGGCCACACGGATAGCACAGGCGCAGAAGGTTATAACCAAGCGCTGGGCATGCAAAGAGCGCTTACGACGTCGGATGGCTTAATCGCTGACGGTGTCGAGAAAAACCGTCTTGTGATTCGTTCATTTGGTGAAAGTGAACCTATCGCGTCTAACGCAACGCCAGAGGGTAGAGCGAAGAATAGACGCTCCGAGGTTTGGGCTTCTGAAAACGATAGCGTCAAATTAGAAAATTAAGATGCGCGATTGGGTTTGGTTGTTGCTTAGTACTAGGTAATAACCGCCCTAGATCATCGCTCTTGGGATTTTTGTTACAACGTATACTAATGAATATTCGATTAAGTTTAACTGTCTGACACTAAAGAAATATTAATGCTTTTTGATAAGTTCTCTTCTGAAGGGATGCAAAGAAATATCGATGTCGATACTTGGGTATCTATATTGGATAACATACGAGACATAATGGACGCATCGAATGCGGGCATCATCATGATCTCTGATTTGAGTTGCTCTGGTTCTGAGAGTGTGTGGAGCTCCTCAAACATATCGTGCAACCAACATAAGAGCAAAATTAGCCTCTTTTGTGAGTATGTGCATAACGAAAATCGCACGGTCTATTTGAGTGGTCACGCTGGTGGTGATTCCGTTTCTGCGAATGGTAAGGATGCCTATAAGTCTTTTTGCGGGGTTCCTGTTAGGGATATAGATGAAGAAGTGTTTGCGGTGCTCTTGGTGTTTGATTTAAGCCCAACAACGTATACCGAAAGCCAAGTTAACTTGATTGAGAACATATCGACTCTATTACGTTCTGAAATCCTGTTAAAGGAAGAGAGCAGGATTTTATACAAAAACAGTCACTTTGATATCATGACGACGCTGCTTAATCGAAGGGGCTTTTTCCATGAATTCAACAAAGCAAACATCAGCGATGGAGAGGTTGTTTGTTTGTATTTTGATTTGGATAACCTTAAATACATCAATGATACGTATGGTCACTTTAAAGGTGATGATTACATATCTGGCTTTGCGTCATGCATAAAAAATAATTCAAAGTACAACACGATATCGGCGAGAATTGGCGGTGATGAATTCATTGTCGTCATACACTCAGAAGAGCCGGGTTATGCTCGTGAGTTGGTCAACAAAATTCACGCTGAATTCCATGATTTCATTGAAGGCTTTCGTTGTGATGATGAGGTTTCACTCGGCTTTTCATATGGTTGCGGTATTGCTGATTCTCGAAGCTTCAATATCATTAATCTAATAAAGTCCTCCGATGAAAACATGTACCTCAATAAGAAAAACAAGATTTAGATGTTTGTGACAGGCGTAAAAAAGCCCACTAGTGTGGGCTTAGATGTAGATGTATGTGTAATAGCTTTCTAAACTAAGCGCGAATGATCATTTGTTCGCGCTCTGGACCTACCGATACCATCACGATTGGCACACCCATCAGCTCTTCGATACGAGTAACGTAATCTTGTGCTGCTTGAGGAAGGCTCTCAAACGTGCGGCAACCCGTGATGTCTTCATCCCAGCCAGCCATATCTTCATATACAGGCTTTAGCTCAGCCGTTTGTGGCCAAATTGGGTTCTCAGTATGTTCGCCTGAGTAAGCAGTACAGATCTTAAGTTCAGACAAACCAGACAGGCAGTCAATCTTAGTCAGTGCGATTTCAGTCGCGGCTTGTAGGTCAACGCCGTTGCGAGTTGCTACCGCGTCGAAGTAACCCATATCACGTGGGCGGCCTGTTGTAGCACCGTATTCGTTAGAGCTTTCGCGGAAGCTGTCTTGCTCTTCCATTGCAGTTACTAGCGTGCCAGTACCAACAGACGAGCTGAACGATTTAGCAACAGCAATAACGCGCTCAGGGCGAAGGGCAGGTAAACCGCTACCAATGCCTGCATAAGCTGCAGTTACATTCGAAGACGTTGTCCAAGGGTATTCACCGTAGACAAGGTCGCGACCTGCGCCTAACTGAGCTTCAAACAGTAGGTTTGCGTCTTGTGATTGCAGTGCTTTAAGCGGCTCAGTTACGTTGCAGATGAACGGGCGCCACGCTTTAGTTACTTCAAGTAGCCATTCTGTCATTTCAGATGCAGTCTGAGAGAAGTCACATTGAGGGTATAGCGCTTTAAGCTGAGGCATCTTCCAATCAAGTAGGAATTGAATACGCTGCTCTAAAATCTCAGGTTGATTCAGCCAACCCACAAGAATGCCTTTTTTCATTACACGATCGCCGTACGCTGGTGCAATACCTTGACGTGTTGAACCGTAAGCGCCATCGCCCAAACGCTCTTCTTCAAGCGTATCTTCAAGAGCATGTAAAGGGAGGCACAGTGTCGCACGATCTGAGATCGCCATTTTCACTTTGATGCCAGCCGCCTGTACTTCTGCAATCTCTTCAGTTAGCGCAGCAGGGCTGATCACCATGCCAGGGCCAAGAACCGCCGTACAATTAGGATTAAAAATACCACTAGGTAGTTGGTGCAGTTTGAATGTACCGAAGTCATTTACCACAGTATGACCTGCATTGTTTCCGCCTTGAAAACGAATGCTAGCAGAAGCTTGGTCTGCTAAAAAATCGACGATGCGGCCTTTGCCTTCATCACCCCAGTTTGCGCCCACAACAACGATAGATGGCATAATTTTTCTCCTAACTGATTGAGAAATCATGTTAGGCCTACAAGGTGGATAAGAGAAATTAATTATCTTTATTATCTTGATAAGGATTTCATATATCCTTAAAGTCTTAATCTACAAACGAGATTCCCTATCGCGTTCGTTCCTCACTTTAGGGAATGACTGGGTGGGGTAGTCCCTTGCTTGGCGGAATGACGATATGAGGATATTCCTCACTTTAGTGAATGGCGATGATTAGCAGAGAAACGTCAAAACAACCGTCATTCCAGAACCGAGGAACGAGGTATCTGGAATCTCAAACCATAAACGAGATTCCCTATCACGTTCGTCCCTCACTGTAGAGAATGACGATAATGGGTAGATAAACCTTAAAACAACCGTCATTCCAGAACCGAGGAACGAGGTATCTGGAATCTCAAACCACAAGCGAGATTCCCTATCATGTTCGTTCCTCACTGTAGGGAATGACGGGGTGGTGTAATTCGTCGTAGAGAGTGACGCGATATCAGTTCCTTACAACTTGAAGTGCCGAACCTAACGTCGACTCGCTTTCTTGGCGTCATTCCAGAACCGAGGAACGAGGTATCAGGAATCTCAAACCACAAGCGAGATTCCCTATCGCGTTCGTTCCTCACTGTAGGGAATGACGATAATTGGTACAAAAACTTAAAAACAACCGTCATTCCAGAACCGAGGAACGAGGTATCTGGAATCTCAAACCACAAGCGAGATTCCCTATCGCGTTCGTTCCTTACTGTAGGGAATGACGATGTGAGGATATTCCACACAGAAGGGAGTGACGGAAGGGCATTCTTCATTTTTTGGGAATGAAATAAGTGACACGAGAGAGAGGACATTATGCTCGATATTAATTTATTGAAAACGTTTGTGACGCTAGCGGAATACAAGCATTTCGGGAAAGCGGCCATTGCACTGCATATGACGCAACCCAATGTGAGTTTGCACCTAAAACAACTAGAACAACAAACACGCATAAAGTTGATAGAGAGAAGTCCATTTCAATTGACTCAAGCGGGTGAGCGGCTATTGGAAACAAGCCAAAGAACGCTGCTCGAACTGCAGATTTGTCAGGCTGATCTCAATGCCATTAACGACCTTAAAATAGGGACGTTAACCATTGCTGTGAGTGACATCATTTCTCGATTCTTGTTGATTCGTCCGTTCCAGAAGTTCAAAGCGCAGTATCCCGGTATTGACCTGACGCTCTTGAATACCACCTCATCTCAGGCATCGAGTTTAGTTAAAAATGCTCAAGCGGATATTGGTTTTGTTATCGCCAAAGAACAGCACAACGAGTCACTCTATTTCACTAAGCTGCAAGAGCTTTCTTGGTGTGCGCTTGGCGATGGGTTTGATATCCAAGACTCAGATGCAGAGCTCTCTTTGATTTTACTTGGCCACGATACGAGAACGCGTGATTTCATTGATGAGGGTTTACCAAGTCTTAATCTACCAAGTTATAGGGTGATGGAAGTAGGGAGTGTCGATGCTCAAATCGACTGGGCAGAAGCCGGTTTTGGTGTGGCTATTGTCCCGGAGTTTGCGGTATCAACTAAGCATCACCTGAATTCAAAAGTAACACCATTGACCAACTTCTCGAGTACCAGTCTCGGTTATATTGTTAGGCAGAACCAAGTCTTGTCGAAAGCGATTAAGCAGTTGTTAGGGTGGGTGAATGATGAGATTATTTCATTGCAAAACAAATAAATACAATCATTAAGTTTGATTCAATTAGCCCACCTCGCGTGGGCTTTTTTGTCCCTGCAAAGCCTCGTTTTTACTGAATCAATAAGCGCTAGAACAATCTAGAGCGCACCATAAACTATTCGTCCCGCAAATCCGAGTTTCAAAATTCATCGTTGACAAAGTTTGATAATCAAACTAAATTCCAACCAATTACTTTGATTGTCAAATTACTTGTCAATCAAAGGGCTTTTATTAACAACGATCATCTAACCACAAACATCAGCTAAGGACGCCATTTTGAGTTTTCCAACACGTCACCAACACAACTTTTCTTCACACAACAGTCAAGGTGAGAAACGCACGTTCTATGTCCTGTTATTGACCGTCGTTACAATGGTTGTTGAGATCGTTGCGGGCACTATTTACGGATCGATGGCATTGCTTGCCGATGGTTGGCACATGGGTACGCATGCTGCAGCGTTTGGTATCACTTTGTTTGCATACCGATATGCGAAGAAACATGCCGAGAGCGAACGTTTCTCTTTCGGTACCGGTAAAGTCAGCGTGTTAGGGGGCTACACCAGCGCGATTGCATTGGGGATTGTGGCATTACTGATGCTGGTGGAATCGGTACATCGCTTGTTTAACCCGCAAGCAATTCAGTTCAATGAAGCGATCATCGTTGCTTGTATTGGTTTAACTGTGAATGTGGTGAGTATGTTTTTACTTGGCGATCACCATCATGATCACGGACACGAGCATAGCCACAATCATAGTAAGAATCACGGTCATTCACATAGTCATGATCATGATAGCGACCACAGTCATAAACATGGTGAGCATCACGGACACCATCATGATCACAACCTACGTGCAGCCTACATGCATGTGTTGGCGGATACTCTAACTTCATTGCTTGCGATTGTTGCGCTGCTATTTGGTAAGTTTTACGGTTGGAACTGGTTAGATGCAGCAATGGGAATGGTTGGCGCATTCGTGATTGCCAAGTGGACGATGAACCTTATGAAACAAACCAGCCCAATCCTACTTGATGAGAATATCGACCAAGATTATCGTGACTCAGTGACCGAAACTTTAACGCCTTATGCGTCGGTCACCGATTTCCATATGTGGAAGGTGAGTGGGCATCACTATTCAGCAGCGATTACTCTTGAATCAAACAGTGATAAAACCGTCTCTGAATATAAACAAATGCTCTCCAAGTTTGATAAGATTAATCATCTTACTCTTGAAGTGCATTCAAACGACCATGCGAAATATAGAACAGCTTAACCAAATACTGACTGAGTTCTACGATAAAATGTCTTCGTGGGAGCAGTCTGTTGTCAAAGAGACGGGTTACTCCCTGGCTCAAGTACACACCATTGAAGTACTTGGTATGCATGGCGCGTTAAGAATGAAAGAGCTCGCTGAAAAGTTGGGCATCACCACGGGTACACTTACCGTTCAAATCGAAAAGCTGGTTAAAGCTGAATTGATTGAACGCCATGAACACCCAACGGATCGTCGTGCAATTGTGGTGGCATTAACTGATGAAGGTCAGAAGATCCACGTTCACCACAACCAGCTTCACTTGAATTTGGTTAATGAACTGACGCAAGACATCGAAGAAGACGAGAAAGCGGTGTTATTGAAGTGCCTAACCAAGATGGTGAAAGCGTTTTAGTCAGCCTTAAGTTCGCAGCCTAACTTATTAGCCGCAAAGCGATTGATTAGAAATCCAAAAATGGACCTGACTCGAATTGAGTAGGTCCATTTTTTTCGCCATTTACGATCGACTGTACAATCACCAATCGATGGATTCACCGTTTAAAAAACAAGTCAAAATCTCCAATATTACGCTTCGTTCTTGCTCCTCTGATGAGCCAAAAAAGTGTCATTTCTAACCCTTAGGTCAATAATAGTCCAAAGTGTTTTAATTCAAAGTCTTACATAGCAAGGTGTTCAAGCCCTCACACTCCGTCAAATAGCTGTCTCTCACTTTTATCATTCAACTAATGTACATGTAATAAATTTGTGTTATTGATAAAATTAACTTTAGTTGGCTGCTTCATTTGCTGTTTAAATGCAATTGAGAACGTCATAGCTAGTGGACTTAGAAGCCACAGTTTTAGACGCTCATTATCGATATAAAAACCATAACAATAATCAGGTCGCGCAAGTTGGATATCCATTCTTTGATGCGATTTATTTAGATACTCATAGTTAATTTAGTAAAGACGAGCCACGTATATGAATATAAAGAAAAAGCTCTATTCGCTGGGGATGTTCTCCATCTTCGGCATGATTTCACTGCTGTTTACTACATCACAATTTGCAGACACCACCGCTCAAATGAGCGTAGCCAAACAAATTACCAAAGAACTTGAAGTGCGCTTGCTCAACCTTCGCCGTAACGAGAAAGATTTCTTGCTGCGTAGCGATATGAAATACCTCGACAAGTTCGACGTAAATTACAACAAATTCTTAGCGTCTGAATCTGAGCTAGATACAGTGCTCAGTGATCTAGGTTTAGCCAACAGCACGCACCTACGTGAAGACATCGAAACCTACCACACCAGCTTTGTTAACTTAGTTAAAGCGAGCGAAGTCTATGGGCTAGCACGCGACAAAGGCCTGCTAGGCGAGTTTCATGGTTTGCTCGATAACATCAGCGCGACAGCCGGTGCGGAACAAAAAATCGAACTTTACCTGTTCAATGACTTAATTGAGAAGGGGGAGTTTGACCCGAGTGTTCTTTCTATAACTTCGAATATGAGTAGCTCAGCTGCTTTGATTGACGCTGCGCGCCAAGTGGTTGAACAGAAGCGCGTGATTGGCTTGAAGCATAACGAAGGTCTGCTAGGTGAGGCGCGTTCTGGTTCACACGTTATCGAGACTCAGTTTAAAGAGTTCTCGGCGGTGCTAGACCAACAAACGCAGCAAGAGATGGACAAACTATCGCTGATCAACAACATCCTTTGCGTCACACTACTTGTGTCGATCATTCTGTTCAGCTGGTTAATCGTCCGTTCTATCATTGGCAAAATTGAGTCACTGCTTTCGGTTATCCGTAATATCGTTAATTCAAACGATGTGTCTATTCGTTCGCACCTAGATGGTAAAGACGAACTCAGCACGCTAGGCCAATACTTTAACCAATTGCTTGATCAGTTGGAGGGCTTAATCGCGGCATCTCAATCTAAGTCACTGCAACTGACACAAAGCACATCAAACATGCATGATGAGCTAGAGTCAGTAATCAAACAGTTTGAAGTTCAAGCAAATCACACCTCAACCATGACAACGTCAGTGCAAGAGATGGTACTCACCATTGGAGAGATCTCAGAAAGCACATCGGTTGCGGCTGAAGGTGTACATCAAGCGAAAGTGAATGCCGATAAAGGCCGAGAAGTGGTGGTTGAAACTATCAGCAACATCACCCAGTTGTCTGAACGCCTTTCAAGTAGCCAAGATTCGATCAGCTCACTGAACCATCATGTTGATCAAATTGGCGATGCGGTAAATATCATCCAAGGCATTGCAGAACAAACTAACCTATTGGCATTGAACGCAGCGATTGAAGCAGCACGTGCGGGTGAACAAGGCAGAGGCTTCGCGGTGGTTGCCGATGAAGTACGTGCACTAGCAAGCAGAACACATCAATCGACCACAGAAATAACCTCAGTGGTGAGTGCCATTCAAAGCCAGATGCAGGCGTCGATGACAGAGATTGGCGAGTGTAATCAACAAGGCCAACTAACGCTGAAAGATTCGGAAGAGCTGGATGCAAGCTTGCAACTTATCTTGAGCGATATGGAAAGCATCCAAGGCAATTCAGAACGTATTGCCTCAGCGATTGAAGAGCAGGGCGCAGTAATGGCGCAAGTGAGCGATTCAATCACTGAGCTGAACACTATCTCGAACGACAATAACGCTTCGGCGCAGCATTGCTTAGTTGAAGTGGACAAGGTAGCAGAGCAAGCGAACGACATGGACCAAGCGGTCGCGCAGTTCAAGACTTCGTAAACATTCAGAGTAAACTAAACCAAAGGCGCGGTTCATCTGCGCCTTTTTTGTGTCTAAAATTCAGATAGATAAATGACGAGAATAAAAAAACGGCCCGATCTGGGGGAAGATCTAGGCCGTTATATTAGGTATGTAAAGGGGAGTTACTTATTTCGGCATTCCAACACATCCAGTGCCAGTTCAACCGCTTTATCAATATTGTCGCATCCCGCTAACTTACCTGAGCTGATAGGACCAAGCACATTAGCGTATAACGAGAGCTGCTTGTTAAATGGCAGGCTCAACTGCTCATATAAACGCTGGCGAATCTCGGCATGTTGCTCAGGAGCGTGAGCAGCAAGGCTTTTCAAAGTGTCATAAACAAGAGTGGTGGTAGTGTTCATTCTTCTCTTTATCATTAAGTGGGAGGCGCTTATTTTATAATCTTTTCAGGTTCGTTTACTGTGATATAAGTCATACAATATTATTAATATTTTAAGGGAAGCCTAATACTGGTTTCAAAGCGGAACCTTAGATCGCGGTCTTTTCTACGCTGTAAAGATATTATTGCGTACCAAGTACAAATAATATCTTTACAGCGTACCAAATACGCATTAATATTTCAGCCAATTATAAAGTGTCTAAGTAGGAGTGAAATTAAGTTTACTCCCACTGACCGAAAGGAAGAAAGTAAGCAACGGCAACTGCGCTTCTGTATTAGTCATTATAAACAAATAGTAGAGCAGTAATCACAGCCTGAACTATCAGTGAATCAGGTACTACTAAAAGCAACAGTTGTTCGACTAATCACTTTCAAAATTAATGGCTTATAACAAACTGGCTTTGAAACAATGATTTCAAAAGAATACCAAGTACAGAATGGTGAGTACGAAAGTGTAGTCGCTCATAAGATGCTGGATTTGCTCATTATCGTCGCGACATTAACGGGCGCAAGTTGGCTTTATATTGGTAACGTATCAAAGGATTACGTCACCCTTGCAAGCTTAGGTTGTGTACTTCACTTGTTGTTCGCACAAGTTTTTGAGCTTTATCGAAACCAAGACTTCACAACAACGTTTCAAAAAATTCAGAGACTGACCTTGTGTTGGGGAATGACGATTCTTGTCATTCTAATGATCGCTTTTTTTGCGAAGCGTTCGGAAGACCATTCACGTGTAGTTATCGCGATTTGGTCTATGGCCGTACCTTATTTCATGATATCGGCAAGGGCACTGGAACGATTTACTAAAACAGGCATGTTTGCTCAAGATCAGTATAGGAACAAAGCCATCGTCATCGGAGCGACGCAAACGGGTTATCACATGGCCGGAGCGCTAGATCAAAAAGGTTCAATTTTAACATTTGAAGGTATTTACGATGACGCAGAAAAGAACATTAACCAACCAACAACGACTTCGTCTAATGGAGCTGTGGCTTATCCAGTCAAAGGCAATATTGAACAAGCACTGGTTTTAGCAAAATCGAGACAGTTAAAACATGTGTTCATTGCGTTACACCCGTTAGGAAGCCAAAAAACAAAAGCTTTGGTTGATCGTTTTTCTGATTCAAACGCCCGTGTATACGTGGTGCCAAACTTACAAACGTTTAATCTCGTGCAATCTCGTTGGAGAACCATTAACGGTGTCGCGACTGTAAGTGTGCACGATACGCCGTTTAACAGCGTAAGAAGCAGTATCAAGCGTATGGAAGATATTGTTTTTTCGACGCTTATTTTGGCGATGATATCGCCGGTATTGTTAGCCGTTGCTATCGGCGTGAAGTTAAGTTCGCCAGGCCCAGTGATCTTTAAGCAAAAACGCTATGGCCTAGATGGAGAAGAAATTCTGATTTGGAAATTCCGTTCAATGAGCACACAAGATAACGGTGCCGTGGTGAAACAAGCAACGAAGGATGACCCTCGAGTCACTAAATTTGGTGCATTCATCCGTAGAACATCGCTTGATGAATTACCCCAATTTATCAATGTGTTGCAAGGGCGAATGTCGATCGTTGGCCCTCGTCCCCATGCGGTCGCACACAATGAGGAATACCGTCAAATTGTAGGTAGATACATGCTTCGTCATAACGTGAAACCGGGGATAACTGGCTTAGCGCAAGTCAGTGGTTATCGAGGTGAAACCGATACGTTAGACAAAATGGAAAAACGTGTGGAATACGATTTGAAATACATTCGAACTTGGTCGCTTTGGTTAGATATTAAAATCATCGTGATGACGGTATTCAAAGGCTTTGTAGGCAAAGCGGCTTACTGATCGCCCTAACAAAATGCGACAAGCGTAAACGCGAGTCACGGAACAAAGAGTCACTGACCTTTCAACATCAGGTCGACTTGCTTACTCAATTACTGATTCACGAATGAAAAACGATTACCAATGACAAACAATAAGAGCAAACACATGTTTAAAAAGCTACTTGGTTCATTGATTGTGATGTTAACCCTGTTCACATCAGCAGTTAGCAATGCAAAGCCAGCACCAATTCTTTACACATTAACCGCGGGCGATACCATCAGTATCACCGTATATGGCGAAGATAACCTTTCAATTGAAGAGCTAAAAATCGATAACCGAGAAACAGTTGATTACCCGTACCTAGGGAGAATCAAGCTAGGTGGTAAAACACTAGAGCAACTTCAATTAGAAATCACTGATGGATTGAAAGGTAACGTGCTAATCAATCCTAAAGTTAATGTTTCGATCGTCCAATATCGCAATATTTACGTAAACGGCTTAGTGAATAAACCGGGCGGTTACGAATATGAACCAGCACTAACTGTACAAGAAGCAATCTCGTTGGCTGGTGGCGTATTAACGAAATACCGCCGTAGCGCAAAGGTTTACCTAACGTCAGCAGGTGAATACGGAGGTTACACTTCTGAACAGTTAACAAAAGCGTTTGAAAGCGATACTGAAAATGAAGTTGCGCTTTATCAAAAGATACAGCCGGGTGACACACTGCATGTTATTGGTTCGTTCTGGTAAACGTGAATATTTTTTAGCTGTGAGTTAATAGCTCAAGCAGTGAAACCGACGGCCTTAGACCTTTAGCTAAAGTCTAACAATTACCTATTTAAATCTATTGAGAATACAACTCGCTATGCAATTGCTCTCTAAAGAAAATAATACGAACAGTGAAGAGATTATCGATCTCGGAAAGTATTTCCAGCTTATCAAACAAAGCTGGTTGAAGATCACCATGTTTACTTTGGTTATTACTATTTTAACTATGCTAGTGGTGTTCGCACTAACTCCAAAATACGTAGCGACTGCAACGCTATTGATTGAATCGAAGCAAAAGAAAGCCGTTTCAATTGAAGAAGTGGTTGGCATCGATTCAAATCAAAAAGAGTATTATCTAACTCAATTTGAGATCTTAAAGTCGAACCAAATCGCTGAGCGTGTGATCGACAAGCTAGGTTTAACTAATAAGCTAGAATTCAACTCGTCATTGGACCCAGAGTTGTCGCTGAAGGAACAACTTGTAGATTCAGTGAAATCTTTACCTGTGTTTGACGCGTATCGTGACAATACACCAATAACCGAAGAAGATGCTCAAGAAGCAATTCGCCAGTCGGTACTGGATGCATTTAAAGAGCGCTTAACGATTTCTCCGATCCGAAAAACTCAGTTGGTTAACATCAGCTTTGAATCAGAAGATCCAAAACTAGCAGCGGTAATTGCAAATGCAATAGGTGAGGAATACATCAACCTAAACCTAGAGGCGAGCTTAGGTGCGACACAACAAGCATCACACTGGATCACCAACCGACTAACAGAACTAAAAGAACAACTGTCGAGCTCTGAAACGGCTCTAACGGACTTTCTTGCTAAAGAAAAACTGGTTGATGACAGTGGTGTAGAGGGCGGTATTGATGCACAAGCTCGATCGACAATCAGTAGCTTAACCACACGTTTAACAGAGATTACAGATAGAAGAATCGAAATTGAATCTTCTTACAGTACGTTAAGAGCGGCACAAGGTAAAACTCAAGAAGCGTTTATTACTATTCCACTTGTATCTAAGCACCCTCAAGTTCTGGCGCTAAAAGAGCAAAAGATCTTAGCCGATAAAGAGCTCAGCAAATTAGCGAAACGCTATGGTCCAGCTCATGAAGATATGAAGGCTGCGAATGCAAAGGTGCGTTCTTTAGATAACCAAATAAGATCAGTGGTAAAAGAGCTGGTTAATGGCATTGACCAAGAGCTTAAATCGGTAGTGCAACAAGAGCGCTTACTAAAAGCAGAGCTGAAATCCAATAAAGATGCTTACCAGACTATTTCAGTTAAAAAGCGTCAATTTGAAGCGTTAAAGCGTGAAGTAAAAACCAACCGTGACGTATTCAACTTGTTCCTGTCGCGTCAAAAAGAGACTTCAGCAACCAGTGACTTTGCAGCAGAAAGCGCTCGTTTTACTGACTACGCGATGATCCCACAGAAAGCAGCGGCACCGAAGAAAGGGTTAATCATTGCGCTTTCATTCGTAGCAAGCTTTGGCTTTGCGGTTGTGATGGTGTTCCTGTTAGACGCACTGCGTAACACCGTTGAATCAGTAAAAACGTTCGAAGATCGCTTTGGTTTAATCCCATTGGGTGGCTTACCAAAAGTATCGATGAAGAAATACAAAAAGAAAGCGTTAGACAAAGCACTGTATTTTGAGAAAGAAGCTAATTCCTTCAGCGAATCAGTTCGTTCAATTCGTACTGCATTGACGTTATCGAAAATGCAATCAAACAGTAAGCGACTAGCGATTACTTCTTCATTACCGGGCGAAGGTAAAACTACAACGTCTATCAACCTGGCGATGGCGTATGCACAAGTAGAACGTACATTACTTATCGATGCGGATTTACGTAAGCCGGCAGTAGCAGAGCGTTTTGGTTTGAAGAAGTTCCAGCAGGGTATTACTAACCACTTGCTAATGGGAGACGCATTAGAAAACTGCTTATACAAAGACGAGAAGTCAGGCCTAACGATTTTACCCGCAGGTATGTTAACGCCAAACCCACAAGAGCTTTTAACATCAGAAGCATTCGCTAAAATGTTAGACCAGCTCGATGAGAAGTTCGATCGCGTAATCATCGATACGCCACCAACGTTACCTGTAGCAGACAGCCTAGTAATAAGCCGTTTGGTGGGCTCAATTACCGTTGTGGTAAAAGCGAACAGCACACGCCTTGCAAGTGTAAGAAACACGCTAGGCCGCTTTATGACACACAACATAAAGATAGACGGCATCGTGATTAACCAAGTCACTGAAAAAGCGTTAAAGAACGAGTATGGCTATGGTGGTTACTACGGAAGCTATGGTGACAACCACCTAGCGAAACAACCCGTTTAACTAGGCAAACAGTTCAAGTAACACCGCAGTGAAAGGCCAAGTTGGAAACAGCTTGGCCTTTTTAGATCTGTTACAACTGAATTTATTTGGTAATGAAAACAGCGTGTTGTCTTGAAATTTACAATCAATCACACAACCATAACAACAAAAAGTACCAGATACGCAATAAAGCCTTTACAGCGTACCAAATACGCAATAAAATCACACCCCATAAAGTAGTAGCAAAAAAACTGGTCTGAATGAAGCCCATTAGCTTCAATCGTTGTGACGACCAAGTTAGCTAAAAGCACAAAGCCAAACAACGAAAAATTAGAAAATTGATAGCAGATTAGGGGCTGAAACCTAAGGGCGGTAGCGTATCAAAAGTAGCCTTATTTTGCAGGAATCGTCATCCCCCATAGCGAGGAACGACAACAAACGTCATTCCCTACAGTGAGGGACGAGCGTGATAGGGAATCTGCTTTTGGTTGAGAGCTCCTCAACTCAGTCGTTCCTCCTTCTCGAGGATGACGGTGGTTAGCGCTACACGCGTTCGTCATTCTAATAGTGACGAACCAGAACAAACGCGCGGTTCCCAATAACGAGGAACGACAACATACGTGTCCTTCCCTATAAAGAAGAACGCCACACACGTCATTCCCTACAGTGAGGGACGAACGTGATAGGGAATCTCTCTTTTGGTTTAGAGATCCTCAACTCAGTCGTTCCTCCTTCTCAAGGATGACGGTGGTTAGCGCCACGGCCTGTTCGTCATTCCAAGAGTGACGAACCAGAACAAACGCACGGTTCCCAATAATGAGCAACGACAACATACACGTCATTCCCTACAGCGAGGGACGAGCGTAATTGGGAATCTCGCTTTTGGGTTTGAGACCCCCGAATCAGTCATGCCCACAGAGAGCAACGACAACATACACGTCATTCCCTAAAGCGAGGGACGAGCGTAATAGGGAATCTGCTTTTTGCACCTCCCCTTGAATTCAAAATTCGTACTTAATACTTAAATTAAGGGCGGCAACACCAAAGGCAATAACAACGTCATGACAGTCTTAAATAGCACCAAAAGAACACACCTTAAGCAGCTCGAAGCGGAGTCGATTCACATCATCCGTGAAGTCGCCGCTGAGTTTGATAATCCAGTAATGCTCTATTCAGTAGGCAAAGACTCAGCAGTAATGCTGCACCTTGCTCGCAAAGCATTTGCACCTGGGAAGCCTCCGTTTCCGTTAATGCACGTAGACACAAACTGGAAATTCAAAGAAATGATCCAGTTCCGTGACCAAATGGCTGAAAAAGTAGGCATGGACTTAATCGTTCACCAAAACCCAGAAGGCATCGAAATGGGGATCAGCCCATTCGTTCATGGTAGCTCTAAGCACACCGACATTATGAAAACGCAGGGGCTTAAGCAGGCATTAGACAAATACGGCTTCGATGCAGCATTCGGTGGCGCACGCCGCGACGAAGAAAAGTCTCGCGCTAAAGAACGTGTGTACTCATTCCGCGATAAGAACCACCGTTGGGACCCTAAAAACCAGCGCCCAGAACTGTGGAACGTCTACAACGG
Organism: Vibrio sp. Vb339; assembly: GCF_902751245.1. Lineage (NCBI taxonomy): Bacteria > Pseudomonadati > Pseudomonadota > Gammaproteobacteria > Vibrionales > Vibrionaceae > Vibrio > Vibrio sp. Vb339. Next base: position 142,663 of record NZ_CADDIS010000002.1, read on the forward strand.
CAAAGTCGATAAAGGCGAATCTATCCGAGTGTTCCCGTTATCAAACTGGACTGAGCTAGATATTTGGCAATACATCTACCTAGAAAGCATTGAAATTGTGCCGCTTTACCTTTCAGAAAAGCGTCCGGTGGTAGAACGTGACGGAATGTTAATCATGGTCGACGACGAACGTATGCCAATCGAAGAAAGCGAAGAGATCCAAGAGAAAATGGTTCGCTTCCGTACTTTAGGCTGCTACCCACTAACAGGCGCAGTGGAATCAGAAGCGACAACACTGCCAGAAATCATTCAAGAGATGCTGTTAACCATAACATCAGAACGTCAAGGCCGCGCTATCGACCACGATTCGTCTGGCTCGATGGAAAAGAAAAAACGTGAGGGATACTTCTAATGAGCCACGCATCAGCCCTAATCGCATCAGACATTGAAGCGTACCTAAAGCAACACGAAAACAAAGATCTAATGCGCTTCATTACTTGTGGCTCAGTAGACGATGGTAAATCGACCCTTATCGGCCGTTTGTTGTTTGATTCAAAGTTGATCTACGAAGATCAAATGGCAGCCATCGAGAAAGACTCCCAAAAGTTCAACACCACAGACAAAGAGTTTGACTTAGCACTATTGGTAGACGGCTTACAAAGCGAACGAGAGCAGGGCATTACTATTGATGTTGCTTACCGTTATTTCTCGACAGACAAGCGCAAATTTATTATTGCTGACACCCCAGGGCACGAGCAATACACGAGAAACATGGCAACAGGTGCTTCTACCTGTGACCTAGCGATTGTAATGGTAGACGCTCGCCACGGTATTCAAACCCAAACGCGCCGACATAGTTACATTTGTTCTCTGTTGGGTATTAAGCACTATATTGTTGCTATCAACAAAATGGACTTAATGGACTACAGCCAGGAAGTATTCCAGAAAATCAAAGCCGACTACCGTGAAATGGCCAAAGAGCTGGACATCCAAGACTTACGTTTTGTCCCTATTTCAGCTCTAAACGGCGACAACGTAGTAACGCCAAGTACGCTCATGGATTGGTACCCAGGTGCCACACTAATGAAGCTTCTAGAAACGGTAAAAGTTGAGCAAGATAAAAACTTAACTGACTTCCGTATGCCAGTGCAATACGTTAACCGCCCGAACCTAGATTTCCGTGGTTTCTGCGGAACCATCGCTTCTGGTGTCGTTCGCCCGGGTGATGCAATTACTGCGATGCCTTCAGGAAAACAAAGCACAGTGAAAAACGTTGTGACCTTTGAAGGTGACATCGAGCAAGCCATCGCAGGTGATGCTGTAACAATTACTCTAAATGATGAAATCGACGTAAGTCGTGGGGATGTACTTGTACATAGCAACAATCTACCGACCGTAAGTAATGCAGTTCAAGCGATTATGGTTTGGATGGGCGAAGCACCACTACAAACTAATAAAGAGTATATGTTTAAGTTTGCGTCTAAATCAGTAAATGGTCGAGTAACAGCGATTAACCATGAAGTCGATGTTAATACACTTCAAATTAAATCTGATAATGAGTTTACCAAGCTAGAGCTTAATTCAATCGGCAGCGTCGATATCAACCTAAACGAAGCAATCTCAGTCGACCTATATAAACAAATCAAACAAACCGGCGCGTTTGTGGTGATTGACCGAATGACTAACGTGACGGTTGGGGCAGGGGTGGTTAAAATCTCACAGAGGCAGAAAAGAAACCAAGTTAAGCGTATATATACTGATGCCGAACTTGAATTGAATGCTTATATACGAAAGTTTTTTCCTGAATGGAATTGTGACTATGCAAGAAACTATTAGCGTAATTATTCCAACTATAGAAACAGAGGGGATACTTTTAAAGTCAGTAAAATCAGTACTAAATCAGGAAAAAAGTGTAGATAAGCTAATTATAGTTTTTGATAAAAAGAATGATGAAACGATTTTTGACTATGAATTAAAGCTAAAACATCTAGAAAGTACTGTTAATGAATTGAGTTTTAACCTGAAATCGTGCTGTGAAATACAGTATGTTAGTACTAAGTCTAATTTAGGGCCTGGTGCGGCTAGAAATCTAGGCTTAAAACATGCAGCCGGTTATAAATTTATCGCTTTTTTAGATGCTGATGATGAGTGGGAAGATTGTCATATTACTGGTTTTTTTGAGTTTTATAAAAAAAGGTTGAATTCTGGATGTTCGAAAATACTATATTTTGATATGTATAATCACAGTGTTATGAGGCAATCCAGACTAAATCATAGAAACATTCTATTTTCACCTAGAATTCATACGCCATGTGCGATATTAACAAATAGTGAACGTGTCAAGTTCCCCAATGCTCATTTTTGTGAAGATTTAGCGCTTTGGATTGATCTTATTGATGATGGCTATCAAGGCTACTGTGTTAATGAAAAAGGTGCAAAAGGCAGAGAAAATAGATTTGAATCTGGTTTAAGTAGTAATCAAGTTAAGATGTGTCTATATAAAATTAAGTTCTTGCTTTACAAGAGAGCCGTGAAGCATCCCTTTATTACTATTTTAGCTATTATCTATGAATTGTTGAAGCTCCCTACTAGGTATTTTAGAAAAATATGAAAATAAATAATATTGCTAATAAGCTAACTAAGTTGATACATGGTAATAATTTTACTAAAAGATTTTATCGAATTCCTATTAATAGAAATGAAAATATTAGTCCTATTTTCATTATTGGAGCAGGTCGATCAGGAAATACTTTATTAAGACGAATTCTAAACCAACACTCTGAAGTTGCAATACCACCCGAAACATATGTACTAGGGGTAGCTTCAATGCAACATACAGCTATGCCACATGTAGGGTGGCATACGATGGTAACTACAATTTTAGGTAACTTTCAGTTCCACCCAGACTTCTACACATTCAAAATCTCGAACCTAAATGAATTACATCAATCACTAAAATGTTTACCCAAAAGCGAACAGTCATTTGCAAGAATAATTAATGAATACTACTTGAATTACCTCGATTTTCATGGGATTGCCGCAAGGCGATGGGGGGATAAGACACCTTTGAATGTTTTTTATTTAGATAATATAAAAAATACTTTCCCAAAATCTCAATTTATTCATATTGTACGAGATCCGGTAGACTCTGTAAGTTCATTTATCGATGCGAAGCTTTATAGCTCTACAGAGGAGGCAATAGATAGATGGGTTAAAGCTATTGAACTTGCTGAAGAGTTTAATATTAACAACAAAAACTCTTGTATTATGGTTTATTACTCTGATTTGGTTACAAAACCAGAAGAAACAATTTCTGGAATATGTGACTTTCTTGATGTGAGCTACGAAGAGTCGATGATGCAGCATAGCTCTAAAGATTTGGGTGATGTTAACTTATTGCCTCATCATGCTAATGTGAATAAGCCAATAACCCCTGATAGTATAGGGAAAGGCTACGGTAAATTAAATTATCATGATATATCTATATTAAAAAATAGAATGAACAAGTCTAAAAGTGTATTGGTTTCGAAATATTTGTCAAAGATGAAAAAGTATTATGAAAAAGATTTTATTCCTTCTTAATAATAATCAAGCGCATATTCCACATGTTTTGTCTTTGATAGATGAGGCAATAAATTGTAAGAGCTTAGATGTTAAGATTGCATATGTTAATGGCACAGATGTTAGCATGTTGACTGAACCCATGATGAAGTGTTTATATAAGTTTTACGATAGAATAGCGTTGCGTGATTTATTTTATTTGGATCTTTTATTAAGATATTGTCGATTTTTATTTAGAAAGATAACTAAGAATTCTCATACGGATTACATTTATATTCATAAGGTTAATTCTAGTGAGATTTCCAAGTATGACTATGTAATTACCACAGAGCTCGATAATGGAAATTACTTAAAGAAAATTAACCCAAAAATCAAGGTAATCTGGGCATTACATGGGCCTCTTGGGGTTGCAACTTCGTATGGAACTTTTTCTGATACTAGAGGGGTTGACTGTGTTATTACATCTGGAGAAACAACTTCAAATGTATTTAAAAATTCAAAGTTGAATATATGTCAATCTGGTTCGTTGAAGTTGGAGTGGTTCAAAAATAACCATGTTAATGGGGGGGGGAAGCTTTTTAATAATGATAGGAGAACAGTTGTATTTAATCCTCATTTTAATAAGAAGGTAGGGGCCAATGCTTGGGATAGTATGGGAGTTAGGGTTCTAGACTATCTTTCCTCCTCTAATGAGTTTAATGTTATATTTGCACCACATCCAAGGCTAGGTGAGATTTTAAAAAAAACAGATTTTGATAGATTTAGATGTAAAAATAATGTCATTATAGATTTAGATAGCGAAAATCTAAGTAATTTATATTATTCTAATTATTGTGATGTTTATGTTGGGGATGTAAGTAGTCAGGTATATGAATATATTGCGATAAAGAGGAGGCAATGTATTTTTATTGACACTATATCTTATCATACGGATGAATCAAAAATAATGCACTCACTAGGTCAGAGAGTTGAAAACTTTGAAAGTTTTAAGTGTGTTATTAATTCAGGGCTATCAAAGGAGGAGGAGGTAGTACAAGAAAAAGTGATTGAAAATGTATATTCATCTAAGTTTGATAGACCAGCTAGCTTTGCTCTTCAGGAAATAATTAATATTTAGTATGAATCATTTATCATTAATGTTTTTTTTGTGTGCCTCATCAATATTTATAGTAACATCATTATTTATTGATAGGAATGAAAAGTCTTCAAAGCCAGTGTTCTTTATAGTCTTACTTGGAATTGTTTTTTTTAATGTAATATACTTCTCTGCAACTAGATCTTTAGAGTCAAGCGGTGATACTTGGAAGTATGTTTTCACTTATAATCAACTTGATTCAATGTTTACGGCTAGAGAAGATGGGCTTGAAATTTATGGGAACCATGAGCTTTTATTTTGGCCATTAGCAGCTCTTATTAAAGAGATAGGCTTTAATTATCGAGCTTGGTTGATTTTAATGCCAGTTTTAACAATGTTGCCTTTGCTACTGTCGTATAGGCTAATTTCGTCTGAATTAAGATTGAAAAATTATCTATTGGTTTTTACTGGTTTGTATTTTTCATACTATTTAGTATTTATCTGTGCTATGAGGCAGTCTTTTTCAGAGGGTTTCGTATTTCTTTCATTCGCTTTAGCAGTAAAAGAAAAACATAGATTGTCATTACTGTTGATGGGAGTAGCATTTTTATTTCACACATCATCAGTTATTTTCTTCCCCATTTTAACCCTTGTTCTTTTGAGAGTAAGGCTTAGCGTTAAACATGTTATCATGTTGTTCGCATTTTCTTTGGTTTTTGGGTCTCTTCTAATGGACAAGTTTGGATGGCTTGTTGATATGTTTAATAATACATCGGTAATATCTAAATATGATAATTACACTAATAATGGACAAGTTGGTGAATTCGATAATATTTTAGAGTTGAAGCAGTTCTGGATGTTGATGTTAGCATCTATAGCCTTTGTTTTTGTTTATGGAACTCATCACAAACTGTCATGGTATATAATAGGTGTGGTATCTATTATTCTAATATTTATTGATGCTCCTGTCATATCTGGTAGAATGCTCAATTACTTAGCTTTGGCTTTTCCTATAATTTCCTATTATTTTATTGACAGGCTTTTATTTATAAAATACAAGTCGCTAGTCTTTGCTATTTTATTTTCCGTAATTGGTTTTTTGGTGTTATCGAGTCATAGTGCCATAATTACATTGACAATATAGATACTTATGAAAATACTACATATCACCGAGTCATTCGGAGGCGGAGTTACGTCTGCAATTAATACATATGTTAATAATTCTTCGCAATTTGAACATTATTTATTCGCGACTGTGAGAAAGGGGGATGAAACTGGAGAGGAAGATAAGGGAAACTTTTTATTAATGAAGTTGGTGAATAGGAATCCTAGATCAATTTTCTCATTGTACAAGTTTATAAAACAAGTCAGCCCTGATGTAATTCATCTTCATAGCACATATGCAGGAGCTATTGTTAGACTCCTTCCATTTATATCTAAACGAAAAATAATTTACACCCCTCATGGTTTTTCTTTCTTACGAAATACAAGTCAAAATATTAAGAGGACCTACTTTTTAATTGAAAAGATTCTAGCAAAAAGGACTGCGGTTATTGCTGGTTGTGGCCTCGATGAAAAGTTGCTTGCTCAACACTTCGTTCATCCATTCAAAACCCATGAAATCATTAATGTATGTGATGATATTGACTTAGATAGCAAACCGAGTGGTAGTAGTCGCCCTAGTATTGTAATGGTAGGTCGTATTGCTGATCAAAAAGGTTATGATTTTTTTGCATCTGTAGCTAAGCAGGTCACTTCGTTTGCCGATATGGTTTGGATCGGTGGTGGTGAAGCTTCATATGTTAAAAACCTCGAAGAATCGGGGGTAGTCGTTACTGGTTGGATTGATCGTAAAAGTGCTTTGGAGAAATTATCTAATGCAGATTTTTATTTTCATACAGCGGCATGGGATGGCTTTCCTATTTCTGTACTTGAAGCTGCAAAAATGAATAAGCCTATGATTTTGCGTGAAATTGGCCCGTTCTTATCTGAGGGTTTATATACGGTCGATTCAATTGATAAAGCGATTGAAGAAATTAAGCTTTTAACTTACTCAGATACTGCGGCTTACCACAGAGCAAAAAATAACTATGTGAAAATAAATGAACACCATAGCCAAGAAAACTTACAGCAAGCTCTGAATTCGCTGTATAGCAGTTTTAGACCGAGTGAATATGAACTTACTTTTTAGATCACTACAAGTATTTATTGTACGCGGATTTGGTGCTGCAACAGGATTTTTAATGAGTCTTGTTGTTGCCAACACTACTGAAGTAAATCACGCTGGTGTTTTCTTTTTCTCCTTAGCTTTAATTCAGTTAGGTGGGGGGCTACTCACTCTCGGTTCTCCTAATGCTTTATTAAAAGTGGTTGGTGCAGATTATGGAGTATCCTGGAAGTGTATAAACCAAGATGTATCGGTTGTGATCAAATGTGTGTTCGGCCTGTCATTAGCCATTATGTTTGTGTCGGTAGTTTTTCCTACTCAGATCTCAGCCGCTCTGGGTATGCCTGAAGTTGAATCGATTTTGCCAGCTATAGCGTTAGCTATGCTGGCATTTGCGCTCGTACAGATATTTTCGGCAATGCTGCAAGGTAAGCAACACGCTATTATGGCGAGTACGGTGCAAAATGTTGTAGCGCAATTTTCGTTTATATTAATTCTTGGTTTAGCAACGTGGCTCGGTATAACGCAAACAAGTGTTTCTTTAGTTTATGTATATTTGTTTGCAATAAGCTTGGCAATGGCTGTGGGCGGGGTAATCTGGTTTAGAGCCAACGGCGCAAGTTTTGAAATAGAAGCAAAGCTCTCGCCAGAATTGAAGGTCAGTCTTTCAGCATTATTTGTAACCATGCTAATGGGTCAATGTTCAATGTGGGCAGGTCAGTTTTCCACAGCTAAATTTCTTTCAAGTTCAGACGTCGCATTTTTTGCTTCTACTCTGCGTACAGCAACACTGGCTAGCTTTGTATTAATTGCCGTCAACTTAGTCGTAGCGCCAAAGTTCGCACAAGCGTTTGCTAAAGGTAACTCTGGTGAAGTGAATAAGTTGTCTCTACTTTCAAGTCGTTTGATGATGTTGATGGCAACGCCAGTATTGGCATTTATGACCTTCTTCCCCGAATTCTTGATGGGACTGTTTGGTGAAGAGTACAAGGTTGCAGCTCCGCTATTGCAAATACTAGCGATAGGCCAGTTTATTAACGTGATTACAGGTTCTGTAGGTTACTTGCTTAATATGACAGGTCATGAAAAAGACATGCGTAACGTTGTGTTGTTCTCTGGGCCTCTCGCTATTGTGTTGGCCTTTGGTCTAACTAGCCAGTTTGGACTAATGGGTGCAGCTTATGCGACTGCAATTTCTGTTGCTACGCAGAACCTACTAGCGGTTTGGATGGTAAAGAAACGTTTGGGCTTTAATACGTTGAACGTATTTAGAAAGGTTTAACTGTTGGGTCGTAACTTTGAGTTGGTCGTATGTTTGATTCTCAATTATTAATCGCTGTATTAGTTGCTGCGCTGCTTATTGCCTTAGTTGTGTTTCACATTCGCCCGTTATTGGCGTTTGCGGGTGTTGGTGCTGCATTGTTTATTATTGGTGCAGTTGATCAAACCTTATACCTAAATGGTTTTACTAACGGTTCTTTAATGACGTTGATGGTGTTGATCATTTGTAGTTTCGCCATTGAGAAAACCTATCATGTGCGCCATTTGGGGGCATCGTTGTTCAATGGCAAGTTTGTCCCGAACTACGTTAAATTATTGGTAGTTAGCAGCTTTACCTCGGCTTTTGCCAATAACACGGCGGTAGTGGCAACGCTAATGGGTTGTATAAAGAAGAACTTACCAAGCAACGTGAACAAGTATTTATTGCCTCTTTCTTATGCTTCTATCTTAGGGGGGACGTTAACGTTGGTTGGTACTTCGACTAACTTAATTGTCTCGGGCTTTGCCCAAGAAGCAGGGTTGGCGCCGTTCTCTATGATAACGACTACGCCTGTGGCGGTTATCGTTGTGGGCGTGTGTTTGGTTTGTTTGCTGTGTTGTATTCCTTTGCTTCCGCCTAGTAAGATCCAAGAGCAACATCGAGAAAATACGAGTTACTTTGTTGAAGCCCAAGTTCGAGCTGTTGTTAACGGCCAATCATTAGTGGGTAAAACGGTCTTTGAGAACGGGTTGCGCGATTTGGGTTCTTTGTATTTGAGTGAAATCATTCGCCAGGGCGGTGTTATTACGCCTGTATCACCCAATGAGGTTCTGCAATCTAACGACAGGTTGATGTTCAGTGGTGATATTAATGCATTAGAGACTTTACAGCAGTTTAAAGGTTTGAAAACTGTAGGCGCTGTGAGCGAGGAAGACGCGAACATTGGCCAAACAGTTGAAGCAGTACTCTTGGCAGATTCGGTCGTGGTTGGCAAAACCATAAAGCAGGTGAAATTTAGATCTCTGTTTGATGCGTCTGTTATTGGTATTCGCCGTGGTAACCAAAAGCTAAGCGGTGGCTTGGGTAATACTGTGTTGCAAGCGGGTGACATGTTGCTTCTGGCTATCGGGAATGATTTTAAAGATAGGAATAACTTAAAGCGTAACTTTGTTTTCATTGACGGTGCAGATTTTGGTAACCATTCAGGTGAGCAACAAACGCTTTCTAAAGCTCAGTCTCGCTGGGTGCTCGGCGGTTTTGTAGCTGTGATAGGGTTATCGGCTATTGGCTTATTGCCGTTGCTTAAAGGTTTACTGATTTTGCTGGGTGCTTATGTGATAACGGGTATATTGAATGTTCAATACGTTCGTCGTCGTATCCCGTTTGAAATTATTGTGATTGTGGGCAGTGCATTGGCCTTAGCTCATGCAATGCAAACCAGTGGGTTAGCGGATACGGTGAGTGGTGCTTTGCTAACGTTGACTAATGGATATGGTGTGTACGGCGCGTTTATTGGGGTGTTCTTGGCAACGTTGTTGCTTACAGAGTTAATCACCAATAATGCAGCGGCGGCGATTATTTTCCCTATAGCCCTTGCGACTGCACAGCAATATGGCGCCGATCCAATGCCGTTTGTTATGGCGGTGGCTTTTGGGGCGAGTGCAAGTTTTCTGTCGCCGTTTGGTTACCAAACGAATTTGATGGTGTACTCGGCGGGTAATTATTCTATTAAAGATTATGTGAAACTGGGTCTGCCGCTTTCGATTGTGTATTCCATTACCGCGTTAGTGGTGATTCCGGTGGTGTATCCGTTTTAGGTGTCTATTAAGAGATCCCCGATTCAGTCGTTCCTCCTGCTCGGGGATGACGGTAAGGTAAGTCGAGTAGATGTTTGCGTTCGTCATTCCCTAAAGTGAGGGACGAACGTAATAGGGAATCTCGCTTGTGGTTTGAGATTCCAGATACCTCGTTCCTCGGTTCTGGAATGACGGGTATTTTAGGGTCTCGATGACGGTTGCTTTCGAGTTTTCGACGGTTGTTTTAAAGTTGCTGTGCTAGTTATCGTCATTCCCTAAAGAGAGGGACAAACGTGATAGGGAAACTCGCTTGTGGTATGAGATTCCAGATACCTCGTTCCTCGGTTCTGGAATGACGGTTGTTTTAGGGTTTTTGGCGGATACTTTCGAGTTTTTGCCGGTTACTTTAAAGTTGCTGTGCTAGTTATCGTCATTCCCTAAAGTGAGGGACAAACGTAATAGGGAATCTCGCTTGTGGTATGAGATTCCAGATACCTCGTTCCTCGGTTCTGGAATGACGGTTGTTTTCGAGTTTTTGGCGTTTATTTTCGAGTTTTGACGGTTATTTTAAAGTTACCATGCTAGTTATCGTCATTCCCTAAAGTGAGGGACGAACGTAATAGGGAATCACGCTTGTGGTTTGAGATTCCAGATATCTCGTTCCTCGATTCTGGAATGACGATTGTTTTAGGTTTTTTTGCGGGTGTTTTCGAGTTTTTGACGGTTATTTTAAAGTTTATATAAAGGTTATTCATGACAACTCCATATCAAGAAAAAACAGATGTAATAGAAAAATCGAGTGATGTGGTTTGGCACAATGCCACTGTAACGCATCAACAAAGAGCTGAACTGAAACAACAAAAACCTGTTGTGCTGTGGTTTACAGGCCTAAGTGGTTCTGGCAAGTCGACGGTTGCTAATGCAGCAGAAAGCCAGTTATTGGCTTTGGGCAAACACAGTTATTTGTTAGACGGCGATAACGTCCGTCATGGTTTGAACCAAGATCTCGGCTTTAGTGATACAGATAGAGTAGAGAACATTCGCCGTATTGGTGAGGTGGCTAAACTGTTTGTTGATTCAGGAAGCATTGTGTTGACGGCGTTTATCTCACCGTTCATTTCAGACCGCCAACAAGTGCGAGATCTTTTAGGTGAACAACAGTTTTTAGAGGTATTTATTGATACGCCGTTGGAAGTGTGTGAATCACGTGACCCTAAAGGTTTGTATAAGAAAGCACGTAAAGGCGAAATCAAACACTTCACGGGTATCGATTCAGAATACCAAGCGCCAGTGCAACCAGATATTCATGTAAAAACTGCAGGTGTTAACATTGAAGAGTGTGGCGAGCAAGTGGTGAATGCGCTACGTGAGCGTGGTTACATTTAATTACGCTATCGCTTTTCGACCCAAGGTATTGGGTCAAGCATGACTTTCATCTTAAACCATGTTGTTCTATCGGTTATATCACCTAACGACATGATATTGATGTAAAACGGAATCGCTTGTACAAATGTAACCATAAGCTTTTACCCCAATTCGATTTAGAGAACGAGAGGAACTCAATGCACTACGATGTATTCAATGGAGACGCAGATGGCATCATTGCGTTGTTGCAACTGCGCTTAAGTGAGCCGAAAGAGAGTGTGCTTATTACAGGTGTTAAGCGTGATATTAAGTTGCTTTCTCAAGTAGTCGCTCAAAAGGATGTTTCGTCTGTTACGGTATTAGATGTATCGATGGAGAAGAACCAAGGCGCGTTGCGTTCGCTGTTGGATGAAAAGATCGATGTGTTCTATTGCGACCACCACCGTACTGGTGAAGTGCCTGATTCTGCATACCTTGAAACCTTAATCGATACCGCGCCAGAGTGCTGTACCAGTTTGTTAATCAATCAAAAGCTCAATGGTGAGTATGTGGCGTGGGCGATTGCTGCGGCCTTTGGTGACAACCTTAAAGCGGTTGCTAATCAGCTTGCGATTGAAAACGGTTTTGATGAATTACAAATCGCGTTCTTGGAAGAGTTGGGTACTTTGGTTAACTATAACGGTTATGGAGCATCACTGGGTGATTTGCACTTTACACCTGTTGAGCTTTACCAAACGCTTTATCAATACCCGAATCCGTTTGATCTTCTAAGTGATGGAGGCTCGGTATTTTACCGTTTGCGTGCGGCTTACCAAAATGATCATCAACAAGTATCAAGCCTTGCACCTGTTCACGAGAATGAGGCGGCACGTGTATTTGAACTGCCAAGCAAAACCTGGGCAAGGCGTATTAGTGGGGTGTTTGGTAATGAGATCGTCAATCAAGACCCGAACCGAGCTCAAGCGGTGTTAACCCTGAATCAAGATGGCGAATCTTACATGGTGAGTTTGCGTGCGCCGTTGTCGAATAGAACAGGGGCCGATGAGGTTTGTTCTAGTTTTGAAACGGGCGGTGGCCGTAAAGCCGCCGCGGGTATCAACGTGTTGCCAGAAGCGGATAAGCAGCGTTTTATTCAAGTGTTAACGGATTACTATTCGAATTAGTCGGGAAGGGCGAGATTCCCTATCACGTTCGTGCCTCACTGTAGGGAATGACGGGGTGGGGTGTGTTTGTTAAATCCATTGTCATTCCAGAACCGAGGGACGAGGTATGTGGCATCTCTGACCGGAGTGAAATTCCCTATCACGCTCGTGCCTTACTGTCGGTAATGACGAAGTTGGGTATTGTTTGCTAATTCCAGCGTCATTCCAGAACCGAGGAACGAGGTATGTGGAATCTCTGACCGGAGTGAAATTCCCTATCACGCTCGTGCCTTACTGTCGGTAATGACGAAGTTGGGTATTGTTTGCCAATTCCATCGTCATTCCAGAACCGAGGCACGAGGTATCTGGAATCTCACAATATATCGTCGTATAGGTCTCGCCAACTCGGATTCCGCTCGCTAATCAGTTCCTCCTTCCATGAACGATTCCATCTCTTTAACTGCTTTTCTCTCTCAATCGCAGTTTTGAAATCTTCGAAAATTTCAAAATAAACTAACTTGTGAACATTGTACTTTTGAGTGAAGCCCTCGACGTCTCCCGTCTTATGTAACCAGACCCTTTGTGAAAGGTTTCCAGTAAGACCTATATACAAAACCGAATTAGAGCTGTTAGATAGTACGTAAATCGCAGGTTGTTTCATGGTTCCTCCCTTCAACGTTACTCGTAAAACTACCAAACGGAGAAGCACTCATGGCATTAAATAAGTACTAGCTAGCAAAAAACAGATTCCCTATCACGTTCGTCCCTCACTGTAGGGAATGACGGGTCAGGGTCGTTGGAACTGAATGACGTGGTTGTTGTTCCTAGTTGTAATAAATGATGACGAGGGTTGCTCGGCAATTCCATCGTCATTCCAGAACCGAGGTATGTGGAATCTCAGACCCAAAGCGAGATTCCCTATCACGTTCGTTCCTCACTGTAGGGAATGACGGGGTAGGTTAGTTGTGAATGACGCGCGCGTGCTCGTTCTTCACTGTAAGGAATGACGAGTTAGGGACGTTGGAACTGAATGACGAAGAGGGCTGTGCGGTAATTCTATCGTCATTCCAGAACCGAGGGACGAGGTATGTGGAATCTCAGATCCAAAGTGAGATTCCTTATCACATTCGTTTATGAAGGTCGGAATGCAGGGAGGCTACAGGTTATTTCTTTTTCGGTAAAACGCCGCCGGTTAGATATAATCCAATGATAGCTAAAACAGGATAGCCAAAGGCTTCGTTGATCATTACTCCAATCGGTTGCCACTCGTAACCGTGCATGCAGCCAATCACCACAAACGAATGCAATAACACGTAAGGGACAGTGAACAGCAATACTATGTAACGTTGTACTAGTTTGAATGGCTCATAGGCGCGCAGAAGGGCAAGTTTGTGTTTAGCTTTCTCTTCATCGGTAAAGAACATCGCGTCTCCTGTTTGAGTGATGGTTTCTAAGCCTCGTTCTAACATCGATTGGCTTCCAAAGATTTGTCCTAGCAAATTCATTCATGCTCCTATGTTTGTCTGCTGTATTGAATCCATTTCCTACCTTCTTTCATTCCTTTCTTTTTTTCTTCCTTAAAACTACTGAAATGCGTTCATACTGTTTGGATCACTGTGCGAATGAAGCCCAATGACGGGGCAGGCTTTAGTTGGGTTCCATTGGTTATGGCCTAACACTTTGTCATCGGTTATGTCGAACTTGTCTTGCAGTTCATTAATAAACTTAAACAAGGTTTTACGTTGCGCGAGGGTGAAGTTGTCTTGTGGCTCTAAACGGTTGTTGTAACCGCCAATTAAACACACTCCAATATTATGGCGGTTGTATCCTTTCACATGGGCACCCATTTGATCCATTGGCCTGCCGACTTGTAACTCTCCATTACGTGTAATCACCCAGTGATATCCAATGTCTGTCCAGCCGCGTTGCTTGTGCCAACGTCGAATTTCTTTTACGCCTATGTTCATGTTGGGTGGTGTTGCACTGCAATGAACGGTGATCCAATCAAAACGAAGTGGTTGGTTTCGTTTGTTGAGTCTATTAGCCATTAAGGTTTACCTCTTTCAACATTAGGTGTTCTAAATACCCAAAGAACACATAAGCTTGATCATTGAGCCATTTTTCTAGTTCGATCCCCATTTCAATTCTAGGTTTATCCTCAACTCCGTCTTTAACCCCTGCACTAATCTTTACGTCTGTTTCTACTCTCTGATTTTCTCTGTTTCGTTTACCAAGTTTGCAGAACACCTCCCTTAACAAAACCGATGATTCGTGATGTTTGTGGTCTATCAACCACACATAAGCAATGGCGTATCCTACTGGGTGCCGGCGCTTTGCTTTCACGACCAACCAAATAAAATCGCTCGCTTCATCTTCTAAGTCGTGGTTTTTTGGGGAATGTATAGAGGGTGGTAAATACCCAGGCGAATGTGAATTCCAATGTGCTTGATCAAGTGGAAATGAATGACTGTCGTGATTGAAAGTATGAATAAATCGCCGAATGGCTGGTGACATAAATAGCTCCTAACTAGTGAAATGGACAGTGCATCCGATCTGTAAGTTCGTGGTTTAGCCAGTACGTTCGCGTTTCAAGGATGTTACTGAATGAGCGGATAACCATAATCGCGAATAGTTCGTTAGGGTTTTTCAAATAAAAGCCAGCTTAAATTATTTTAAGTGCGCCGCATTTTTTATGATCACGATGATGGATTAACGACAAATGATGTGAGAAATGCAGCAGCGTACTTTTTGTTACAGGTTTATGAGGTCTATTTTTGCCCCTAATTTGAAAGATATTGTTTAGATATTCACTAACTTTCATAAATGGAGCAGGGTGATGAGTCATTCTTTAATAACAGAATTCATGCTGGTGAGAACGGATTCGCCAATCAGCAAATTGATTTTACTTAAGTTAGCCGACAATGCGGATAACTACGGGCGGTGCTTTCCTTCTTATCGATATTTGGCCAAGTATTGTGAGATTTCAGAGAGAACAGTTAAAGATCACGTCAAACGGTTAGAAAGCTTAGGGTTTGTAGAGAAGATAAAGCGCTTCGATAAAAGAGGTAGACAGCGAAGTAATTTGTATCAACTTCATCTACTCGATGATCGCCATATTGAAAATGGTTATGCAGAATGTGAAAAAAAGGAATCAGAGATATCAGGCCCCAGTGAAAAATATGAGGCAATGTCTCAATCGAAAACCAACCTTGAAACGGATATTGCTGCAATAAAGTTCAGCAGGAATCGAACCGACAATAACTGCGCAACTGGTAAGCGCAACGCAATGAATCATGGCGATCAAACTTGTGCATTCAAAACACACGGTGGCGGGATTTACACGGAGGAGGAGGCAAACTCCGCACAGTATGGCGGTGTTACTACTGCACGCATAATCACTCAGAAGGAATCAAAAAGAAAAAAGGGAGGCAGAAACAACACGCCTCGTTACGTTGACACTTTGGTTGCGGAGTATGCACAACAGAATCCGAAACACCCAATGAAAAGCCGGATTATGGCAATGATTGAAGAAAAACGGGCAAATGATCAAGCATCAAACAGTGTTGAATTATCAGCCGATGAGGATACCGAATAGCACGACATTAGCCGTAGAAATCAATCAATGTTAACGAATACAGGGAAGGTGTTTTGTGATTTATTCATTATCAATAGAAGAAGAGAAGCAGATATTAATTCAACAGTTTACCAAGGCCGCAGGTAAGCATAGGGAGTTATTGGATTTAATGATAGATGCTTACCCTAACGCTTTGTCGGCATCGACACTACAGAAAGGGTTAGCGACTCCTGGGTACCACGCATTTCAGTCTACATTGCGTAATGCTCAAATATTTATCCAGGTTAAGACGCATCAATGTAATAACACCAACCAAATGCTCCACTCTTTTGATACTCAAGCGATAGAGCGAGTTCGTGTGCAGCGTCTACTGAATCAATGTTCTTGTTTTTAAAAAGGAACTGGTTTGAATTTTGAATTAGAGTCTAGTTTATTAAGCGTTTTCGAATAGACTAATAATTCAAATTGTGGATCGCTTTATTCATTAATCCCGTTGTAAGTGATTAATGAATAAAGCGTTCATTAAATCAGTATTCATAATGGTATAGAATGAATTTACCATTGCGTACTTAGTACTTGATAAGTATAATCTCGACCTATTGATCCTAGGTGTCTGCTAGGAATATAAAAGTTCAAATATTGGATGTTCCTATGCTAGGTATGTTTGATGAAATACTTTATCCATAATGGGTACTAGGTACACAAAAGGTCCTTTAATGATTAAACACTGTTTGTTTCCTGCTGCTGGCTACGGAACTCGCTTTTTACCAGCAACAAAGTCAATGCCTAAGGAAATGATGCCAATCGTGAATAAACCATTGATTGAGTATGGGGTTGATGAAGCGATACAAGCAGGGATGTGTCATTGCATATAAGTTCAAAGGTAAACGCTTTGATTGCGGGAGTGTTGAAGGTTATATCGATGCAACCAACTATTGCTACCAGAATATGTTTTTGAAGCGTGTGGAATAGAGCGACCGGATACAAAGTTGTGCTGTAAATCGCACAGGTTATGTCGAGAGTCTAGTAAGCCAGTGTTTAGATAACTGATGCCCGGACAGACTAAACACTTGCTTACTTTTTAGCTACACCAATTGCATTAAACAAGGCCTTGCTTTTGACAACCTTAATTCAAGATAAAGAAACCCCAGTAGTAATTGAAGCTGGCATTGCACAAAGAAAAGAACGAGTAAACACAGTGAAAGTTTACTTGGGAATCAGTCTGATTTTTTTACTGTCAGCTTTTGTTGTTGGTGTGAGTAGCAAAATGCTGCTAGCTAATTTTTACGTGTTGGATGCAGAAAAGCAGTTAGGCGCTTTCCTAAAGAATAAAGAAAGTCAAAGTACAGAGAGTCAGCCGATTTTTGATTTGGTCAAACTAGAATCTGCGATGGAAAAGGTTGCTGGGTGGGACGCTAATAACCCGGATAGCCTTTTATTGTTGGCGGCATACCAAGCAGTGATTGCGTCGCAAGTTCATGAACTAGGGGCAGAAAATGATTCTTACAGTGTCGAATACAAGTTTGAAGATGCGATAGCAACAGCAAAACAAGCACAGTTGCTCAGGCCCATGAACGCTAAAGCGTTTGTTGCCGAAGCTGAATACCAATGGCGGAATGGCGCATCATTTGAACAAGTTAACGCTCCGTTTGAAATAGCTCTTCAGAATGGTCGCTTTGAAAGACCAGTTGCCTTGTTTGGTCTGGAGTTTTATCTCGCTTATTGGACAAGACTAAATGTCGAACAGCGTGTATTGGTGTCGAGTTACCTGCTAGAGCCTAAAAAGTACCGTATTAATCACTGGCACAATAAGATTATTGCGCGTTCTCCAGAGAAGCTACGTGCATGTCGGTTGCTCGCGTTCAATGATAAAACCATGCGCGCGTGTAAGGGAACTTGATAATGGTCGAGTTGAACAAGTTTCTTTGTGTATAGCAATAGCAATAGCAAGGCAACAGTTTTAAAAAGTACAGTTGTTGAGAGTAACAAAGTGATTTCTGGACAAAGACAAACAAGCTGGAAGCGGGTAGGACTCTTTTTGATCGTGCTATCGCTAGGTGGAATGGCTTCGTTGGCCAAATCTTTAGACCTTCTAGCGGGGCTAATCGTCCAGCTAGAAAACAAAGTGGGTGGTGATATCGTTTTACATCTGGCGGTGTCTGTTTGCTTAGGTGCTAGTGCCTGCTGGGCTGGTATGACGAATAAGGCAAAACGCCACTTCTTTTACTTTAGTGGACGGCAAGCCGCGCTCATTGTTTTAAGTATCAGCTTAGTCAGCCTAGACGAAGCGATGCAGTATTTTATTTCTACGCGAACATTTTCAGTTAATGACTGGTTCGCGAACATGGTTGGTTTGTTTATCGGAATAGGTATCTATCAACTTTTCTCAATTTATCGGATTAAGCAACAGCTATCAGCTTAGCTTGCTTTGGTAAACCATGGTGTGGATGCTGAATTCACGCTGTTTAATTCTTAAAAGAGGTATATACATGAAGTTAAACAAATTTATGCTAAGCGCATTGCTTGGTATGACGATGTCAACTTCGGTCACTTATGCTGCTACATCTGAATCTGTAGATTTAGTGGGTATCGTAGAACAAAGTGAGCTGACACCAGAAGAGCTAGTTGCACAGTTGATCGCTCAGTACCCAGAAATGGCTGCAGCAATCGTTGAAACGGTTGTAACGGCTAACCCTGAAGCTGCTGAAGCGGTCGTAACTGCTGCTGTAACGGCGCAACCAGAACAAGCGGCATCGATTGTTGAAGCGGCAGTAGCAGCTGAACCTGAATCGGCTGAAGCCGTATCGGTTGTCGCGATCGCAGCAGCACCAGAACAAGCAGCTGCTATTGCAACAGTTGCTGCTGAAGCGGGCGTTTCTAGCCAAGCAGTTACAGAAGCGGCGATTGAAGCTGGCATTGATCCTACTCAGGTTCAAGAAGCTGTTGAAGCAGTAGAGCAAGCGCCTGCTGCAGAGGCTCCAGTTGTTGAAGAAGCGGAAGCTCCGGTAGCTGAAGAGAATCCTGTAGCCGAAGAAGCTCCAGCTGCGGACGAGCAAGCTCCTGTAAATGAAGAAACGCCAGCAAACGAAGATTCCCCAGTAAATGAAGAGTCTCCGGTTAAGGATGAATCTCCAGTTAAAGATGAAACACCAAAAGCGCCTGAATCAGATAAGAAATTCCCTGGTGCAGAGCCGACAAAACCTGTGAAAGATTCGCCTGTTTCAAGCAACTAACACAGTCTAAAGCCCGCACACAATCTTTGTTGGTGTATAGCGTTAGGTAATAGCAAGCAATGACCTGAATGGTTATGTGTTCATTACCAAGCATTTGTATATCAAGAAGGGGCGGGCTTTAATGACACGATTTGTTTCCCAATGAGAATGTTACGATTAATGCGTTTGAATACTTTTAGCTTCTATAGCTTACTTACATTGTTAGTTTGGTTGCCTATTCCATTAGGCTCTAACCGCATATGGGCATGGTCCATTGCTGGAGTTTGGGTTGGCACTACTTTAATCGCAGCGGTTCTGAGTTTTCGTTCTCATTGGCAAGCATTCCCTTTTCAACGTCTGAATCAGTTCAAATGGTTGATTTTACCCATTGCTATTTTTCAATTCTGGACGGCATTGCAACTACTGCCAATGTCTGAGCTTCCATTGACGTTTATGTCGTCAATGGCTTCTTTGGCTTATGAACAGGCTCATTTAATCACGAATACACAAGGTTTGGGTCGAATTAGTGTTGACGCTTTCAGTACATATAGCAGCCTAATTAAAGGCTTGGTTTACCTGTTGTTTATCGTGTTAGCGATCGTGCTTATCAACACGGAGAAACGCATCAAATGGGTGCTTAGCGCTTTGTTGTTGAGTGGTTGCTTCCAAGCCGTTTATGGCGCGTTAGTGTTGTTGTTTGGGTTCGAGTTTTCACCAGTTTTTGGCATTCGTTTGCCCGATGTCGCAACGGGTTCATTCATCTATAAAAATCACTTAGCCAACTACATGATGATGTGCCTGTGTTTAGGCGCGGGATTGTTGGTTTCACAGCTTCATGTATCTTCCTCTGGTTCTTGGCATATCCGAATTCAACGTTGGGTATCAGGGTTAATTTCTAACAAGATGGTTGTACGTTGCGGTCTAATCATGATGGTTATCGCGCTTGTAATGACGCGTTCTAGAATGGGCAACACGGCATTTTTCGCTGCTACTTTGATTGGCGGATTCACAGCATTATTGTTTTATAACCAAAAGCCGCGCGCATTAGTCGCACTAGTCATCAGCTTGGTCTTGATTGATACCGTCGTTGTCGGGTCTTTATTTGGTTTATCCAAAGTAAAAGATCGCTTAGAGCAAACCGCTATGGAGAAAGAAACACGAGTAGAAGTGGTCGATTGGGGAGCGTTAATGGTTGAGCAAGCCCCACTTACTGGTTATGGATCGGGGAGCTTTCATTCCACATTTCCTAGGTTCAGTTTTTGGAACATTGGTTATTACGATCATGCGCATAACGAGTATTTGCAATTTGCAGTCGAGTCAGGTTTACCGATGACGTTAATGTTGGGAACAATGCTTTTTGTCGCTTTATATAAAACGATTCAAACCATGCGTAAACGCCGTAGTAAAACCATGAAAGGGACAGCGCTTGGCTGCTACATGGCCATTGTTGGCATGCTGATTCACATTTCCGTGGATTTTAACCTCCAACCTTCTGCTAATGCCATGACGTTTTTAATGGTCTTGGTTCTAGTCGGGGTGTCATCTGTATTGCCATCAGGCAAACGCCGTACGTCTACACAAGAGAGTCACAATGTTTAATCGAATTTTGGTGGTTTGCATGGGTAACATCTGTCGCTCTCCTCTAGGTGAAGCGTCATTGAAAGCGATAATGCCGAATAAAGCGGTTTGTTCTGCTGGGATTGCGACTGAGCCAAGTGGCTTAATTGGTCAGCCCGCAGATTCTATGATGCAAAACGTTTCGGCGAATCATGGCTTAGAACTTAATGAACACAAAGCACAACAGCTAACTCAAGAGCTGTGTGATTCCAATGATCTCATTTTGGTTATGGAGCCAGCCCATATTGATTTGGTCGCTTCCATTGCACCTAACGCGAGGCATAAGACGTTATTGCTAGGGCAGTGGAGTGTAGGGACTATTGCAGATCCTTACCAAAAAGACCAACAGGCTTTTGAATTTGCTCTGCAACAGGTGTTGCAAGCAAGTCGTCAATGGGCGAAAAAGATCGCCTAATTAACGGCATTAGTGAAAATATTAACTACTGCGATATGAGCTACGCACGATATTAACTAGGTGCAATATCAGCTAGGTGCAATATTGACTAGGTGCAATATTGACTAGGTGCGACATGAATTACGCAGTGGGCTAAATGAGTTCTAATAGATAAACCACGGATTCATCAATTTAAGAAGTTGAGTTTAATGGGGCACGAAATACACCCCTTTAAATCTTTTAAGGAATACAGTACTTGTATTCATTTTACGGTCTAGGTACGCAATGGTGCGTAGCTATTAGTTTGGAAATAACAATGAAGAAGACTATTCTCGCTTTAGCGACGTCGGCTGTTCTGTCACCCGCTTACGCTTACGAAATTATTAATAACGATACAGCTTACCTAGATGTATATGGTGAAGTGAAGGCTCGTGCGTTTTTCTACGACAATGAGAGCAACGACTATACGTTCGGCGAATCTAAGATTGGTGTCGATGCGCGTTACTCAGTGACGGACACGACTAGCGTACTTTCACTGGTTGAGGCTGAAATCAACTTTGATGCTGAAGAAGATAAAGATGAAGATGATCTTTACCTATCAAAATACTATGCAGGCGCACAACACGAAGTGTTAGGTACGCTAACGTTTGGTAAACATGCAACAACTTCTGATGACCTAAACGGCGTCGATTACTCTGAAGCGTTTGGTGGTTTAGCTAACCTTAATGCTGTAAGCCAACATGATCTTGGTCTTAAGTACAAATTCGAAACTGAAGTGTTTGCTCTAAGTGTTAACTACGGGCCTGAAGCTGGTGACTTAGATCGTGAAATTATGGAAGCTTACGGGCAGTACTTCCTAGCGGATCTAACGTTAACGGCTGGTGTAGGTTCTTCTTCAACAAACGTGACTCAAAACAATAAAGATGAGCTGTACTCTATGCTGAGCGGTGAGATCAACATGGGTGACTACAAGCTAGGTGCAACGTACTACAATACTGATATTGAAGACCGTTCAAACAGCCAACTTGACGTTAAGAAAAACGCTTTCGCTATCGCTGGTCAAATTGAGATCATCGAAAAGCTATTTGGTTACACCGGTTATGAGTTCATCTCCCAAGATTCAAACACACGTACTTTAGACGGCGAAATCAATAACTTCTACCTAGGTTCTCGTTACGAAATCGTAGAATGGGCGAGTGTTTACGCTGAAGTGAACCTTGTTGATGACGGTACTAAGGTAGTCGATGAACAAGCTACTAACTATGCACTAGGTGCAACTGTTAGCTGGTAATTGACAGGTAGATGATACGACTGATTTCAGCAAATCAGCTATAGAGTTACGCGTAGGTGTGCGGCTTAGAAGTGTTATAGCATGTTGCTTTCAACTGATAGCTATAAGCAGAGCTCACTATGAGGCGACGCTCGTCGCTGTGTTTACGAAATTAGTATTGGCTAAATAAAAAAAGCAGTGGGACATTCGTCGCACTGCTTTTTTTATGAAATTTAATCGGTTAGCGATCCATCGTATTTTTGATAGACACCATTTACATATCAGCTGTTAGTGTCATCAAGATAAAAGGTTAATTAAAAGTTGATTTCCATTAACTCGGTAACCGTTAAGCCGAATAATAGTTGAATTAGTGCAAACGAATCTTCTTCAGGAAGCTTTTCTGAAATGAGCTTCGTTAGAGTGATCACACCATTTCGACCATTACCATCGGCGCCTTTCTTATGAGCATGCATGATAAACATTCGCATGATCATTCTAAATTGATTCGAGCTCATTGCTTGTTTCCAAGAATCAATGAGTTGAGTTCGCGATGAAAAATCGAGATGTCTGAGGATAATAGGGAATACTTTACCCTGAATCGCGGTTTCAAAATCAGCATTACTAGGGTAGTAGCCTTGTAATGTACTTTTTCTCAATCCTGTTTCTTTACTTAGACGGTCGTAGGTTACGTTGTCCCAGCCTTCGTTTAGAAAAATTTCAAGAATGATCGCATTGTAAGAGGCGAAATTTTCTTCCCATTGCGCTTTACTAATACGTGCCATAGTTGTCTCCATAATGTTGATAAATGAAACATTAGCACAAAATTTTTAAAAAGTAATAGGTACGTATAGTATCTTGACAGAGGATAACAGTATTTTACATGCTGTTGACATAGATAAGTGGTAAATCATACTTCTTGGAGAAATAAGTAGAAAGTTATTAACTGATAATTTAACGACTAAAGAGGAGTGGAGATACTACTGTATGGGAGTTGAGAGATGGGAAGCGGGAGATGTCGAGTTAACTGACGAAAGCATAACCATTAGGTTATCGCCTATGCCGAAAAGTGTGTATTAAAAGGCTACGTTCTTAGCACAACGAACACGTCCTAGCTAACTCGATAAATTTAAGTGGCTGATAGTAAAATTTTTTATTATTAACAAACAGCTTTTGTAAGAGTCTCTTTTATTGGGGCTATAACAGCTAACCCGAAAACGTGAACCATTATTTCATTGGTGTCATCATCAGGGAGGGCGTGAGTAATTGTTTTATGGAAGCTTTCCATTGCTTGATTAGCAATTGGCGTAGGTTCACTTGAAATACAGTGAGATATTAGCATTTGAACAATGAAACTAAATTCCATTTTTCCAAGAGCTTTATCCCATGAATTCAACAAATTCTCTTTACTCGATAGATCAAGTTCCCCAAGCATTAAGCTTTTTAAATTTCCTTGGAGAGCAACTAAAAAGTCATTGTTGCTCGGGTAGTAGCCTTGTAATGTGCTTTTACGAAGCCCTGTAATCCTTGAGATACGATCGTATGTTACTTTGCCCCAGCCCTCAGTCAAGAAGATGTCCAAAATGACTGAATTGAGTTTTTGGTAGTTCTCTTCTTTTTGCTGTTTGGTGATACGACTCAAAGCAACCTCAATGTTAGAATTTTCTATGAGTGCAATCATATCGTACTTGGTACCTTATTAAAATAGTATGTCATATTTTTTGTAGCATTATTGTTAGTTATTTAGTGTGTCAGTGCGACGTTGGTGGCCTTTATTCAAAGCCTTACCTAGCACGAAAATGATACTTGATGTATAACAAAACTGTCAAATGCCACATTGTGCATATCCATTCAAGTTGCGTGTAAAGTCCGATATTTTTGTGATCTTCTGTGAAAAAACAGCTGTAATTTACCGTTGTACCTTTTGTATATGGTGATATTGATTCATTCAACCTATAAAATTATGAGCGATGTCTCAATATTGGTAAATACTTTGAGTCGAATTACAATTCATTCCCTGAGTGAATTTAATTGCTTGAAATGACAATGTAAAAACTATATCTCTCAGTCTTTTAGCGTTATAAATTGAATGAAAAGTCAAAATCATATTGATTCTGACATTCAATCTGTGACTTAAAATCACAAGTTAAATCAAAGGTCATCTTTTCCTATAAATTCCATTACTTCTCTATAAATATTCATGATTACAATGAATTGGTTCGGTTGTGATTGGCACAGCTGTTAAGTAAGGAAGTGGGACTAATGTTGAAACGTAAAGCTCTACAATTAGCTGTATCGGTCGGCATGGCCGCAATGTCTGGCGCTGTTTATGCGAATGGTTCAGATATGACGAATCCAGATTCTGGTGTCGTGGTCGGTTATTGGCACAACTGGTGTGACGGTGGCGGCTACCAAGGTGGTAATGCGCCATGCGTGACGCTGGATGAAGTAAACCCAATGTATAACATCGTGAATGTGTCATTCATGAAGGTTTACGATGTGGCTGATGGTCGAATCCCAACTTTTAAACTGGACCCAACCGTTGGGTTATCAGAAGAACAATTTATTGACCAAATTGCCGAGCTCAACAAGCAAGGCCGTTCTGTACTGATAGCGCTGGGTGGTGCTGATGCACACGTAGAACTTGAAACGGGTGATGAAAGAGCCTTTGCTGATGAGATAATCCGCCTTACTGAGCGTTACGGTTTCGATGGTCTAGATATCGACCTTGAACAAGCAGCAGTAACCGCAGCAAACAACCAGACGGTTATTCCTGACGCACTTAAGCTAGTAAAAGATCACTACCGTGCCGAAGGGAAAAACTTCCTTATTACTATGGCGCCTGAGTTCCCGTATCTAACGACAGGCGGTAAGTACGTTCCTTATATCGATAATCTAGAAGGTTATTACGACTGGATTAACCCACAGTTCTACAACCAAGGTGGCGACGGTATCTGGGTTGACGGTGTGGGCTGGATTGCTCAAAACAACGATGCATTAAAAGAAGAATTCATCTACTACATCTCTGATTCGCTTATCAACGGAACGCGTGGCTTCCACAAGATCCCTCATGACAAGCTGGTGTTTGGTATTCCTTCAAGTATCGATGCTGCAGCGACGGGCTTTGTGCAAGACCCTCAAGATTTATACGACGCGTTCGAGACCTTAACGACTCAAGGCCAACCCCTGCGTGGTGTAATGACTTGGTCTATCAACTGGGACATGGGCACTAACAAAAACGGTCAACAATACAACGAGCAGTTTATTAAAGACTACGGCCCATTTGTACACGGTCAAGTGACGCCACCTCCAGTCGAGGGTGAGCCAGTTCTTAAAGGTGTCGAAAATACGCGTGTTCTTCACGGCACAACATTTGATCCTATGGAAGGCGTAACAGCAACCGATAAAGAAGATGGCGATCTAACATCTTCTGTCGATGTTGAAGGTTACGTGGAAACCAGTGTGATTGGCACTTACGTTTTGACTTACCGAGTGAAAGACAGCGATAACAACGAAACCACTAAAGCGAGAACGGTAGAGGTTTACAGCCAGAAGCCAGTATTTAATGGTGTGTCTGACACAACAGTTGTGTTGGGTGCTGCGTTTGATGCTATGGCAGGCGTGACGGCGAATGATGCTGAAGATGGCGACCTAACAAATACCATCACACATACTGGTAGTGTTGATGTAAACGAAATCGGCAACTACACGCTTGTGTATAGCGTAACAGACAGCGCGAACCAAACTGTAACCGCTGACCGTAAAGTGTCTGTGACTGATGGCTCTAACTGTGCCAATGCATGGGACAGTGAAACAGTTTATGTGGAAGGCGACCAAGTCTCTCACGACGGTTCAACGTGGGGAGCGGGTTGGTACACTCGTGGCGAAGAACCAGGAACGACAGGTGAGTGGGGCGTTTGGAGAAAAGTTTCAGACTCTTCATGTGGTGGTAACCCAGATCCGGGCGATGACTTAGAGCTTGCAGTTTCAGGCCTTCAGTCAGAATATGCGCCAGATAACGGCAATGTTCGTTTAGACCTAACACTGACATCAAATGAAGCGTTAGATGTTACCGCTATGGTGCTCAATAGTGCAGGGACTGTGGTTGAGCAGACTCAGGTTAACTTAACGGACAGCCGCGCTATTACCATGGACTTGTACGATGTAGCGGAAGGGCAATATGCACTTGAAGTGGTCGGTAAAGCATCTGACGGTGAAATGGTGATGGTAAATGATTCGTTCGCTGTTAAAGACGGTGGCGGAACGACTCCACCTCCAGGTGATTACCCGCCATATGAAGCAGGCACAAATTACGCAGCAGGTGACATTGTGGTCGGCAGCGATAATGGTCTGTACGAATGTAAACCTTGGCCGTACACGGCATGGTGTGCAAGCGCGTCTTACGCACCAGCAGAAAGCCAATACTGGCAAGATGCTTGGACAAAGCTGTAGTCTGATAGCTCAACGCTAGCAACATAAAGTAGACGATCAAAGAGAGGCCATTGTGCCTCTCTTTTTTATTTGGGGAATTTGAAATCTATAAAGCAACCTAAAAAGGTGTGAGCTTCGCTATAAATTTAACCAACTTTACCGAAGTTGAACGTGACTCTCACGGTAAATGACCTTTGAACGATTAAAGTTACGTGCGGTGCAAATACTATAAATAGTTACTGTAACAATTTATGTAACAATCTATGTAACACTATGTATGGTAATGGGGTTTGTATATGCAATGACAAATACCTATTAACTTGCCCGTATGATTTTTAGTTGGTTTATAGTTTTGGTGAATGAGTTTATTTCGACGTTAACTCTAATTTATGGATTGCGGTGGTGTTATATCCTTTGTATGTGTATTTTGTCGTTAATATTTGGAGTTTAATGCTGTTTGGTGTATGGGGTTTAGATTGGATGGGTCTTTTTGGTTTTTGTTTGTAACCGGTTACAATTACTGTGGCTTTAATCACGGTGTGGTTTAAATGTCTTCGTTAACATGATTCCAAGATCATTTAAAACGTTAGGTCCTGAAATGTACGCTACGAATACACGTATCTGGGAAAGTCCAGAAATTACTTCTTTCAACCGACTACGAGCACACACGCCACTATCTAGTTGGCGTAGTGAATCTTGTGCTCACGCTGGAGTTATAAGCTCATCGGTTATGAGCCTAGATGGGGAATGGGATTTTGCACTATTTCCGTCTCCTGATTCTGTTCCTGAAAACTGGATGGCTGATGAACAACTTCCGAGTCAGAAAATTACAGTTCCAGGTAATTGGCAGTTACAGGGGCATGATTTCCCAATTTATACCAATGTGAAATACCCATTTCCGTGCAACCCTCCATTTGTTCCAAAAGAGAACCCAACAGGTTGTTACCAGACGACTTTTGAATTGCCTGAAAGTTGGGAGCAAGAGTCACAAACGCGAGTCGTTTTTGATGGTGTAAATAGTGCATTTTACGTTTGGTGTAATGGTGAGTTTGTTGGTTACTCTCAAGATAGTCGTCTTGCTGCAGAGTTTGACCTTAGTCCATATCTAGCCGAAGGCAATAACACATTATCCGTCAAAGTCCTTCGGTGGTGTGATGGCAGTTACATGGAAGGTCAGGACATGTGGTGGATGAGTGGTATTTTCCGCTCAGTTCGTCTACTTAATAAACCAGTTCGCCACATTAAAGATGTAAAAGTGACGCCAGACCTTGATGCTGCTTATCGAGATGGTGAGCTGACAATCAATGTCGACACCATGAATGGTGAGGGCTTGTCGGTGAAAACCGCATTGTTTGATGGTGAGAAAGAAATTGCGTCAAATGTTACGGAAGTCGGTACAGCGCCTGTCGATGAAAAAGGCGGATACAGTGAACGTTGTTTCGCAACGTTAAAGGCAAACAACCCAAAGAAGTGGAGTGCTGAGGCGCCAAACCTTTACCGTCTGGTTGTTAGCTTAGTCACAAACGAAGGTGATGTGATTGAGTGTGAAGCCTACGATGTCGGTTTTCGAAAGATCGAAGTCATAGGCGGTCAGTTGTGCATCAACGGTCAAGCACTGATGATTCGTGGTGTAAACAAGCACGAGCACGATCCTACAACAGGTCATGCAGAAAGCCTTGAACGCGTAGAGCAAGATTTAAAGCTGATGAAACAGCATAATTTTAATGCTGTCCGCTGCTCTCATTACCCTAACCAACCTGGTTTTTACAGCCTGTGTGACCGCTTAGGATTATATGTTGTCGATGAAGCCAACATTGAAACTCACGGAATGACACCAATGGGACGAATCGCAGATGATCCTCAATGGGCGAGCGCTTTCTTAGAGCGAATGACCCGCATGGTGGAGCGAGACTTTAATCACTCAAGCATCATTATTTGGTCGCTTGGTAATGAGTCCGGCTATGGTTCAAACCATAACGCAATGTATGAGTGGACCAAACGAGTCGATCCTTCTCGTGTTATTCAGTATGAGGGAGGCGGTTCGGACACAAGCGCAACCGATATTATCTGCCCTATGTATGCAAGAACCGACGCTGACCAAGAGCAAGGGCATACCGACGAACCTAAACTTTCATTAAAGAAATGGGTTGGTATTGGTGATGAAAACCGTCCAATCATTTTGTGTGAATACGCACATGCGATGGGCAATAGCCTTGGTGGATTTGCAGAGTATTGGGATGCATTTAGATCTCATCCTCGCCTGCAAGGTGGTTTTATTTGGGATTGGGTTGACCAAGGGCTTGATAAAACGAGCGAGGATGGCGTTCATTACTGGGCATATGGCGGTGATTTCGGTGACGAAATTAACGACCGTCAGTTCTGTATAAATGGCTTAGTTTTTCCTGACCGAACGCCGCACCCTACATTATTCGAAGCAAAACGGGCTCAGCAACCATTTAGTTTTGAACTTGTATCTTCAAAACCGCTTGCAATTAAAGTGACCAGTGAACATTTGTTTGTTGATACTGCTCACCACAGCTTAGATTGGACAGTTATTGATGATGAAGGATCTGTCATTAGAAGTGGTGAATTGAGTCTGAATCTACCAGCTCAACAGACGCACCTGATTGAATTAGATTCTGAGTTTGGACTACTTAACACAGAGGCTTATCTTAATGTTGCGATTCGACAGCAGCAAGATACTAACTGGGCTAATGCTGGGCATATTGTTGCAGAACATCAGGCAACATTAGGTAAGAAACTTCAGCTTGAAGACGTCGAAAGCCAAACATTTGTACCAGCTAAATTTGAACAGGTTGATGGCGGGCTGCGTGTCACGGCAGCGCATAATCAATGGTATATCAATGCGACCACTGGTGAAGTGGAAAGTTGGAAAAAAGCGGACCGTGAACAACTGCTTTCTCCAATTCGCGATAATTTTTTCCGCGCACCACTTGATAACGATATTGGTGTAAGTGAAGTCGACCGCCAAGACCCAAATGCTTGGATGGTTCGTTGGCAGAATGCTGGATTGTTTGACTTAGAACATCGCTGTAAAGGTGTTGAGGTTAATGTCGCGATTGGAGAAGTACGCGTGCGACATACGTATTTTGCAAACGATAAGTTGGTTTTAACGTCCGTTTGGGATTACCGCTTTACGCAGCAGGGTGAGGCGCAAGTATCGGTATCTGTCGATGTTGATGATTCAATGCCACCGATGCCAAGAATCGGTGCTGAAATGCATTTGATTGAGTGTCCACAAAGTGTGGCCTGGCTAGGGCGAGGTCCGCATGAAAACTATCCAGATCGTAAGTTAAGTGCTGACCTTGGTCGTTGGACGCAACCTATTTCGAATATGCATACACCATACATATTCCCGTCTGATAACGGATTACGTAGCGATACCCAACAACTTGAAATTGGTGATATTCAGCTATTAGGTCACTTCTATTTCAGCGTTAGTCAGTATGGTCAGCAACAACTCGCTAAAGCTAAACATACTTACGAGCTGCAAAAGCAACCTGGATTATTTGTTTACTTTGACGGCTTCCATATGGGGGTAGGAGGAGATGATTCTTGGACACCAAGTGTTCGACCTGAATACCGTTTGCTACGCAACAATTACCGATGGAAATTCGTTTTAAAATAACAAATTGAGCTCACCTCCAATGAGGGGTGAGCCACTCTTTGAACCCTGAATCATTTAACTACAAAGGCTAAGGAGCCTTATATGTCTGAAGGTAGTATATCGATAAAAACAAAATTTTCTTATGGTCTAGGTGCTCTAGGAAAAGATTTCGCCTGTTCCATTATTTATATCTTTTTAATGTTCTACTACACCGATGTCGTTGGAATATCTGCTGCATTTGTTGGTACGTTATTTCTCGTCGCTCGTTTTGTTGATGCGGTTACTGACCCTGTAATGGGTATGATTGTTGATAACACTCGAACTCGTTTTGGGAAATTTCGCCCTTGGATTGTGATTGGTACGCTAGTTAACTCTGTTTTCCTATTGTTGGTGTTCAATACCCATAATATCGAAGGAAATATGGTGTATGTATACGCAACGGTCACTTATATCTTATGGGGTGTCACTTACACGATCATGGATATTCCTTACTGGTCGATGATTCCTTCTATGTCTTCAAAGCGTGTTGAACGTGAAAAATTAGTGGTATGGCCTCGTCTGTTTGCTAGTTGTGCATGGACACTAATGGGTACATACGGCTTGTACTTGGTTGGCTTCTTTGGTGGTGAAGACAAAGGGTCGGGGTTCGTATACCTAAGCTTGGCTATTATTGCGGCATTCATAGCGAGCGCCTTAATCACTTTCTTTAACGTTAAAGAACGTATTAAAGATAAGCGTGTATCTGCAGACAAATTCACGCTCAAAGATGTAAAAGACATTATTGGCAAAAATGATCAATTGAAGTCACTGATTGGTGTAGTGCTAACGTTCAATATCGCTATTCAGTTGGTTGGTGGCTTTGCTATCTATTACTTCAGCTATGCCATTGGGCGTGAAGATTTGTTCCCGATGTTTGCTTTAGTATCTGGCATGGCTGAAATCGCTGGTGTTTTTTTGTTTCCTAAGCTTTGTAACTTAATCAACCGAAAGTTTATGTGGCTGGTAGCGTGTCTGTTCCCATTGTTATGTAGCCTAATTCTTGTTCTAACGGGAATTTTTGCACCGGAAAACGGGATCTTAGTCGGAATTGCTGGTGCAGCACTCAAGTTTGGTGGTGGTTTATCAAATGGCCTGTCGACAGTGATGTTAGCTGACGTAGTAGATTACGGAGAATACAAAACAGGGCACCGCAGTGAAAGTATCATTTTCTCAATTCAAACCATGCTCGTTAAATTTGCAGGTGCGCTTTCAGGGTTCTTTGTCGGCATTGGGTTAACCGCCGTGGGTTATGTTCCTAATATTGAGCAGAGTGAAGAAACCATATTAGGTCTAAGAGCATTAATGGTTGGTATTCCTACATTATTAGTATTACTTAGCGCTTATATATATCAAAAAACATATCGCCTGAATGGTGAATATCAAAATATGGTTTTAAAAGAAATTTCTTCTACATAATTATATCCAATAATAAAGGTTAACAATGAAATTAAATAATAAGGCATCTTATTTGATGTGCTCTGCGCTTGCTTTTTCTTCATCGACTATGGCTGGTTATATCGAGCTAGGTAATGAATATGAGAACTGGGGTGACCAAGAGCAACGATCGAATACCATGCCATACATAGCAATGGAATTTAATCCAATCGAAGATTCATCCATGTTTTTGTACGCTAACTTCAGCTACCGCCACATGATTGAGAGTGAAGAGCGAACTTGGAATGACCGTTCTCGACAGGATGTCGCGATTGGTTGGTCCGAGGGATACAAAGACTTTTGGTGGGGACCTAAATTCCAAATTCGAAATGAAATGTACGCGAATGATACTCGCCGCACGGAATATCGATTTTACAACAATATGGCGTATTACCTAGCAGAAGACCATGACTTAATCCTTGATGGTTTTATCGCCCCCGTTGGTGTTAGAAATCGCCCTCGTGGTGAAGATTGTGTCGGCGAAAATGGCTGTCAGGATGAAGCAAACAACGACCTAAGAACCAGCTATACAGACTATTATCACGAGATAGATTTTGGTGTTCGCTCTCGTCTAGCTTATGACAAAACATTGCAGGTAACGTTATACAGCGAAGTAAGTAAGCAAAGTGAGTTTGAAGGCGATAACCGGGCCTGGGAAGAAGAGAAGCGCGTAGAATGGCAAGTTCGTATGAACTATACACAGACATTCAATGACCTCACTGTAACGCCATTTGTACGCTATACCTTCTACCGAAATGCAGAGAGTGTTGATTACGGTGATAAGGACGAACTGCGAATTCGAGCGGGCTTCTGGGGTGATTACAAAATAGATGATAAGTCTAAGTTTGTATTCGAAACTTATTACCAAACTGAAGATAAAGAGAACTTTGAACAGGATTGGAACCAAAATCAGTGGGAAGATGATTACTTCTTTGTGAAACTTGGATATCGCCGTTCTTTCTAATTAATTCTGAATATATCCTAAATCTATACGATTATTAAATTAATAATATCGAGATGTGAAATGAGAAAAATATTATTATCAATGGCAGTCGCATCAATACTGTCAGTGCCGAGTTATGCCCAAACACTAGATGTGGAAATTGAAAATACCAAACAAACAATACACAGCTTTGGTGCTTCGGATGCTTGGTCTATTAACCCAACAATTAACAAGTGGCAGAAAAAAGGGGACGATGCGGCTATCGACCACCTCGCTGATTTATTGTTCTCTACTGACAATGGTATTGGCTTAACAGCGTGGCGATTTAATATAGGTGCAGGCAGTACCGAGCAAGGTGATGGTAGCTTTATTCGTGATCCATTACGCCGTGCGGAATTATTGGTACCTGAGCCGGGTGGCGCAATAGACACGACTAAGCAGCAAGGACAAATTCGTTTCATGCAAGAGGCTCATCAACGTGGTGTCGATAACTTTATCGCGTTTTCTAATAGCCCACCGCATTACCTAACAAAAAACGGCTTAACTCACCCAACGGCAGCGGATGACCTAGGCTCTACTAACCTTAAACCTGAAAATGTGGATGCATTTTCCGACTTTTTGGTTGAAGTGTTGACCTACTTACGTAGTGAAGAAGTAGGGATCCCGGTTAATTACATCAGTCCAATTAACGAGCCAACGTGGGAATGGGAAGGACAGACTCAAGAAGGCAATCGCTACAATATGCGGGAAGTCAAAGCGGTATACCGTAGTTTAGATAAAAAGCTGAACGAAGCGGGTATTCGTAGCGACATTCATATTGATGGCGGTGAAGTGGTCGAATTCACAGCAGCACTTCGTGATGCTTATAAGCGTAACTTTGACGGTTCATCTCAAACTAATGGCATGAATTCTCGTGGTGTTGGCTTGTACCGAAACTACATTGATGAACTGTTAGGGGATCCTGAAATTAGAGACATTATTGGTAACCAAATCTCAGTACATGGCTACTTTTCTGACGCTTGGCCAGACCGTTTAGGTAAGCTGCGTGATATGACATATGGAAACCTACAGGATGTGTCTCCGGGTGCAGAAATTTGGATGAGTGAAATGAGCATCTTGGGCGGTGGCGGTTATTCTCGTGACTTTGATGGTCATGGCTTTGAGGCAGATGATATGGATTATGCGTTACATGTGGGACGTATCATGCATCGAGACCTGACTCGTTTGAACGCTTCAGCATGGCATTGGTGGTTAGGTTTGACGCCATATGATTACAAAGATGGTATGGTGAAAATTGCCCCATCTTTAGAAGCCAATACGGTAGAAGATTCGAAAATGATGTGGACTGTCGGTAACTTCAGTCGCTTTGTTCGCCCGGGTTATCAGCGTGTAGAACTGAGTGGGGTAGACAACCTTGATGGCTTGATGGCTTGATGGCATCGGCTTATGTCAGTCCAACACAAGATAAAGTGGTGATTGTTGCCGTTAATACGAGTGATAAGGTAGAGAATGTTTCTATTAACTTAGAAGGCGTTGTTAATTCTGCCACTTATACAACACACATTACCAATGCGCAGCATGATTTGGCGTTGGTTGAATTAGAAAAAGAACAAGACGATTACCTTGTACCTCCGCGCTCAACGGTGACATTTGTTGGCTCACTATAACGTAAAATTTAGCTAGTAATAATAAAGAAACCCCAGTCTGAATAAGGCTGGGGTTTCTTTTATAAACAGAATGCGAGAATAAGAGCCTAAAGACAAGCTTGTATTCAGTGTTGATTCTCTAACAAATCATAGGTTAATTGTTAGGTGAAGCAATGGAATTGCGGCTCACCAGTGTAGGAAGGTAAAGGTTTCCTTTATGCTCGTGAGGAGACTTTTCTACCAACTGGATAGACAGCTTTGCCGCTTGGCTCGCCATGATTTGTACTGGGTAACGAACGGTGGTCAGAGTTGGCTGTAAATAGCTGGCTATCATGGCATCATCAAACCCGATGACAGAGACATCTTCTGGTACACGTAGGTTGTTTTCTTTAAGCACTGAAATGGCACCTGCAGCCATTAAATCGTTGTATGTCGCGATAGCGGTAAACGGCTCATTCTTCGCTAATAAATTTCGCATCGCATCTGCGCCGCCAATCTCATTCGGTTCACCGGACACCACCAGAGCCTCCGAGTAGGGCAGTTGGTTCTTCTCCAGTTCAGAACGATAGCCCAGTTTCCTATCTATTGAGTCATCGATATTATGAGAGGAAGCTAAGTAACCAATTCTCTTATGGCCAAAGCGAATTAGGTGGCTTAATGCTAGGCTGCTGCCTCGAATGTTATCTAAAGCGATACAGCGTTCCGCTATCTCTGGAATATAACGGTTAATAATGATAAGCCCAGGGATCTGCTTCGAAAAATCAATTAGTTCTTGGTCCGATAGGCCTTTGCTATGAATAACGAGATGTTCGCACTGATTATTTATCAACAGTTCGATGGCTTCTCTTTCATAGGTTTCATTGTGGTAACCGTGCGTAATCAAGATATGCTTTTTGTGTTCACGTGCGATTTCGTCAATGGCTTGAACCATAGCACCATAAAATGGATTTGATACGTCTGCTACTAACACACCAATGGAAGACGAAGTTTTATTCGCAAGAGCTCTTGCATTCGCATTTGGGCGATAATTCAATCTTTCCATCGCTTCGTGCACAGCTTTCGTTGCTGTTTCGCTCGTATGTGGGAGTTTATTTATTACTCTCGATACGGTAGCAACGGATACTTTAGCTTCTTTCGCGACGTCTCTTATGTTGGCCATAATGTTCTTTATGTTGAGTGTGTTGTAACAGTTTTCATCGTAGTGCTTCGGGTCCTTTAGAGGGGAACGCCTTGTACGGTTTAAACTTTTCCGATGGTACGTATAGTAGCAATATACGAGGCTGAGTCCATATGTTTACTTTGCTGATTGATGTTTAGTTTTTGTGTTTCAAACCTTGCATTTGTTTTGCTTTTTCTACCACCTTTCTTCTGACTCTAGGGTATTTTCGTTCCACTATTACGACCGTTTGAGAATACTATCGTTATAGAATCAGAGCTCAATATTAGTCAAAACTGTTTTGCGTTAGTTCATTTTACTAATGGATAAAAGGACTATTTATTTTATGTCTTAGGTTGTATTGCTCTAGATCAAAATAGGAGTGATTATCAATTGTATTACTTGTTAAGAAATAGCACTATGCGCTCATTGAATTTTCTATATTGTTAATATTTGCATAATGAATCTTGCTCAAGTCGACCTCAATCTACTCGTTATTCTTAAACACCTTCTTGAAGAGAAGCACGTTTCCAACACGGCGTTGGCGCTGGATATGAGCCAACCTACGGTGAGCCGATCTCTGCAAAAACTGCGTACCGTTTTCAATGATGATCTACTGGTGCGAGCGGCTTATGGCTATGAGTTAACGCCAAAAGCAGAAGCCATTAAGCAAGATCTCAATTCGGTTCTGACACGTTTAGAAAAGCTGGTACATGGCGATGTATTCGAACCACAAAGCAGTGACAGTACGGTTCGCTTCTTTGGTTTAGTGCCTAATGTCGCGCACTTGTTGCCGAAGGTCGTTGCGGAGATACGCCAACAAGCGCCGAACATGATTGTTGATATCGACTCTATTCCTAAACGACACTTTGAGCCTCTGTTATCCGGTGATGCGCACTTTGTGTTGTCGACCCACGAGCCATTAAGTTCAGAGCAAAATTTGTATCGAATGTTCGTGATTAGCCGCGATTACCGTTTGTTGATGAGTAAAAACCATCCTTTGGCGGACAAAGAGATCACCGTTGATGACTTGTTGAATAGCCAACTTGGTCAAATCTCACTGCAAGGGGATAAGAAGCTCTCGATCGAAAGTCGATTTAAAGATCTTGGCTTAATTGATAAACAGCGCCAACTCTCCATTCCAATCCAGCTTTCCAATTTTAACGTTGCACCGGATATGGCTGAAGCAACCGACATCATCTTTCATTTACCGACACCTTTTGCTCAACAAGCTGCTAAGCAAAGAGATCTTGTTTGTAAACGTGTCCCTAAAGCGTTGCGCCACCCATCAGAAGACGTCTATCTATACTGGCATAAGCGCTTTCATAACGACCCGATGTGTCGCTGGGTTCGCAATATATTCAAAGAGCTTTATACATAATTCATCTGCAGGGTGAATGAAAATTATGAATACCTATCGAGTTGAATATAGATCTCTTTCGTTATTTGAATGATGAATAACGAGAATCGATTTTTGGTATGAAACTTTCGTTGATAAGAATGGTAGTCGCTTGTTTAATGCAAACCATTATCATTACTAATCACATATAAGAATGAATATCATGTCTGAGAGATCTCTTTTGATTCGCAAACCTTTATCGATCGCAGTCGCTGTTATTTGTACCTCACTTTCAGCTAACGTGTTAGCGCAAGAAGAAGCGCAAGCAACAGATGAGCAAATGGTTGTTACGGCAACTCGTACCGAGATGGCATTAAAACAAGCGCCAGCTTCAATGTCGGTTATCACCGCGCAAGACATTGAAGACAGCCCTGGTATTACCTTGGCGGACATCGTTGCCGAATCAACGAGTGTTGAGTCTGATTTTGATAGCACACGTGCTGGTCGTCAGATGATCTCTATTCGTGGTATGGATTCAGACTACACACTTATCATGGTGAATGGCCGTCGTTTAAGCTCGGCGAGTGCCATCATCCGTGGTAACGACTTCGACCTATCAACGATTCCTGCTGATTCAATTGAACGTGTTGAAATTATCCGTGGCCCAATGTCTGCACTTTACGGTTCAGATGGTATGGGCGGCACGATCAACATCATCACTAAGGCTCCAGAAAATGATTGGAGCTCTACACTGAGCATGGACTCGTCATCTCCAATGGATGGCAACGGTGGCCAAGAGCAGTCTGTTGGTTTTACTACTTCTGGTGCGTTGATTGAAGATGAGCTGTTCGCGCGAGTTTCTGTTAACCAAACAAGCCGTAACGCATGGCAACCATATTCTGCTACACACAGCTCTGGCTACGATCGTGAAGATATTACAGCTTTAGAAGACCGTGACACGCTAAGCATGCTTGCTAGCCTGACATGGCATGCAACAGATAACCAAACCATCGATTTCGATTTTGGTTACAGCGACGACGAACGTAATTCAGCGGCTGAGAGCTCAAGCTCAGTTATTGAGTCTGACACGCGTGTTGTACGTAACAGCCAAGCGATTACACACAGCGGTTTTTGGAGCTGGGGTGACACGCAAGTACGTTACTCACGCGAAAATGTGACTGACAATGATGCGGCTGATCTGGGTAATAACTTCAGCAGCGATATCGAAGAATTAACTCAGATTGTTGAAGCGTCTGCGACCACTTATCTTGGTGAAAGCCATACGCTAACGTTTGGTATGGATTACCAACTGAGCGAGCTGACCAATAAAGAGAACCTAGTGAGTGGTTCGTCTGAAGCTTACCAAGGTGCACTGTTTGTACAAGACCAATGGTTAATGACGGATCAACTAACGGCAACCATTGGTGGTCGTTTAGATAAACATGAACTGTACGGTGAAGAGTTCAGCCCACGTGTGTACTTGGTACACCAAACAACGAATGACCTGATCATCAAGGGTGGTGTGGGTAAAGCATTTAAAGCTCCAACATTGACTCAAAACCAATCTGACTATCAGGTACCAAGCTGTAAAGGTGGTTGTGCGTTAGTCGGTAATGAAGATCTAAGCCCAGAAACAAGCTTAAACTACGAGTTGGCGGCGGTTTACACTCAACCTCGTTGGAATATCGAAGCGGCATTGTTCCGAAATGAGATTAATGACCTGATTGAAAGAACGGAAGGTTACTGCCCAGAAGGCGGTGATTGGAACGAAAGTGCTCGTCAATGTGAAAACCCAGACGGCACACCAACGGGTAATTTAGGCGCGAAAACTTACCAAAACGTCTCTGAAGCAATCATTCAAGGTGTTGAGCTAGGTGGTATGTATCAAATCTCTGATAAGTGGGCGTTTTCTGGTAACTATACTTACCTAGATACTGAAGACAAGTCGACAGGCGAACAACTACTTGAGCGTTACAAGCACTCTGGTTTAGTTAAATTGAACTGGAGCCCGACTTTCGACCTGAACACCTTTGTTAGTGCTCGTTACCGTGGTGAGCGTCAGATCGAAAGCGACC
This sequence comes from Vibrio sp. Vb339, assembly GCF_902751245.1. Taxonomy (NCBI): domain Bacteria; kingdom Pseudomonadati; phylum Pseudomonadota; class Gammaproteobacteria; order Vibrionales; family Vibrionaceae; genus Vibrio; species Vibrio sp. Vb339. The sequence goes on from NZ_CADDIS010000002.1 coordinate 181,764, forward strand.
TAACTCAAGACGCATACACAACATTGAACATCGGCACAGTGTACAACGTGAATGATTCAGTACGACTGCGTGCAGGTATTTCGAACCTAACGGACGAGTCAGTATCTGAAGAACTAGAATATCTAGGTTATGTTGAAGAGCCACGTACTTACTACGTAGGTATGACAGCTGACTTCTAATCGAGAGTTCAGTAACTGATAGCTTGATACAAAAGAACCCACACTGGCTGATGCTCTATAAGGAGAGCGGCGAGTGTGGGTTCTTTTTTTGATCTATAGGTTTGGCTTAACTCGCCACGTATCTATTTATCTAGATTTTGACACATGTGATCAGCGCATTACCGGACTGAGTATCCCAAGGAATTAGCTTGTCGTAATCGTGCTCGAAGATATTAACCTCGAAGTAGGGCTTCAATATCTCGATTAACTCTTTAAACGAGAATGCCACCATTGGGTGTTCATCATTCCACACTTGAGTTTCACCAGCAGTCGTCTTTTCGATACTAAGCTTTAGCGCTTGCTTATCACCCTGACCAGAGTAATACCAACCAGATCGGAACGTGAAATCGTCTTTGTCTTGGTTTGTTGTGTGTCTAACAAACAGGTCGTTGCTAATCTTGTCTTTATCAACCACGTTAAAACAGAAAATACCTTCTGGCTTTAACGTGCGATGCACACTTTCTATACACTCTTTAAGCTTCTCTAGGCCATCGTTGTAATGGATGGAATACAGGAAGCAAGTGATAAGATCGAGTGGTTCAGTGACCTCAAAGTTACTCATGTTTTGTACTGAGAACTTGGCTTCCGGGCAGCGAACTTCTGCGATATCTAACATCGGCTTGTTAAGATCTAGGCCACCGCTTTGGTAACCAAAATCAATAAAATGACGAACGTGTGGGCCAGTGCCACAAGCTAAATCGAGGTGTGTTTTTCCTTCATTTCCAAAGATTTGATGGAGTCTACGTACGCAGTTACTTTGCGCTTGGTAGTCAATATCTACACACATTAAATCATAGTAACCGGATAGGTCGGTATAGAGTGCGTTGGCGGACATATTTGCCTGCAGCATAAGCTGAAAAATTAGGGTGGCGCATCATATACCGAAATTGGAAAATCGCAATCAAATATCGTTCAATATAGGCGCTTTAATTCTTGGTCAATGTACTTTCATTATCTGTTGGCTGGCTTCAATTCGTCAGATTAAGCGGCTTATTTGACGCATGTTTGAAGTACCTCTGGATCACGAAAGAGAGTAAAGATCTGGGATTAAGCAAGAGCTTCCTGGCAAACCACATCATCATTGATAGAGACCTGGTTTTTCCCACTTGTTTTTGAACGATAAAGTGCATCATCCGTCACCCGAATTAGCGTGTTAATGTTGTTGGGTGAATGACACATACATCGATTGGTGATGCCAATACTGACGCTCGATGTAAATTGACGGCGATTGAATCCAACAAAAGTATGCTTATTAAAAGCACGGCAGATACGTTCGCCAATGACTTGGGTATGCTCAGGTTTCGCGTTGGGAATGAACACAATAAACTCCTCTCCGCCCCAACGTCCAACTACGCCATTGAGTAATTCAACGTGCGTTTTAATGGAATCGGCTAAGTGTTTAATGACAGCATCACCAACACTGTGACCAAACTGATCGTTTATTAATTTAAAGTCATCGATATCAATCAGCATACAAGACATTTCTATTTGCTGATTCACTGGTTTCTTTATCCAATCATAAATGGCGCGGCGATTGAGTACCTGCGTTAAGTCATCATGCATAGCGCGGTACAGCAACTCTTTTTCTAACAAGACCTTGTCTGTGACCTCTTCGAGAATCACTTGAATGGCGTCTTCACCTTCCCAGTTAATCACGTTGTCATAAATATTGAAGTATTTATAACTGCCATCAAAGCAATGGTTGGATACTACAGAGCTGAAGTTGGGTGTATTGCCATTGAGAATGCTCTCGCACCGCCTGATGGCATTTGAATGCTGGTCTTCAGGAATGATTGAAATGATTGAGTCCATCGCAAGTACCTGCTCGATAGATTCGGCACCTTGTTGCTCAACCCAAGCTTGATTAACCATCAAAGGTTTGAAGTTTCGGTGGATCAAAATACCTTGTTTCGATGTACTGAGTAATTTTCGATACATGAGATCTGATTCGTGGCGTTTACGCTGCGCCTCTAACATTGATGTGATGTCAATGACGTGTACTTCAAGCGCAGGTTTGTTATTCAGTTCAATGACATGTGATAAACAAAATATGGAGATATTGCGACCATTAGCTGGAATGTCCGTGTACAATTTTCCCTTATCAAACTTGCCTTTTATTGCCTCTAGGTAGCGTTTTTTGGCTAGGTTTTGGTAATTGTCGGGAACTAAGGCATACACAAATTCAACATTGTGTAATAACTCATCGCGGTTTCGATAACCAAAAATTTGGGCGATCTCGTTGTCGACATCAATAATCCGATGGTTTTGAAGTGTCATCCGCCCTTGTGCCGAGTCGAAGTTTTGGCAGGGCATAGTGGTGGTTAAATCTAGTTGAATACTCATATCGGCCTGACTACTTATTCGTTAACTGAAACAGGTGTTGCTCCCTCGCTGCTGCGACCTACGGGCTTTGTGGCACGCTTTTATGACGAGACTAGATAGGAAAAATATGGTATCTAGGTGTACCCAGTGTGACATTTATTATTTTATGATTAATCAGTAATTTTACTGATTCAAACCGAGTTCTTGAAAAGGAAACAATTCAGGAAAGTGGGCCGTTGATAAAAACCAAATCACTCAAGCTAAATAAGCGAACTAAACAAGGAGAGTTGAAACAATGACATCAGCAATAAATGCACAGGGTTCAATGGAAAATAGAACAGCATTGGAAAGCAGTGCTTCAATAGAAATTAAGGTGGATGACTTGTCGGGTGGAGAAGTCATTGAATTGCTTAGAGAGCACCTCGCTGATATGTACGCAACTTCGCCAGCCGAAAGCGTTCATGCACTGGATCTAGATGGGCTCAAGTCACCAGAGATTACCTTTTTCAGCGCTTGGAAAGACAGCCAACTGCTTGGGTGTGTCGCCATCAAAGAGCTGAATACCCAACACGCTGAACTCAAATCGATGAGAACCTCGCAGTTTGCTCGAAAGTCAGGTGTTGCGAGCCAACTTTTACAGCACGTATTAGATACAGCGGCCATTCGCCAGTATCAAACAATCAGTTTAGAGACCGGCTCAGAAGACTACTTTAAAGCCGCGCGTAACCTGTATGAAAAGTTTGGCTTTGGATACTGTGAACCCTTTGCTGATTATGTGTTGGATCCGCACAGCCAGTTTATGCGTATTGAGTTGCGTTAAGAGGCTAGCCTTAGATGTCGACTTACTTTGCAGGTTTCTCTCTTGGCCTTTCGTTGATTCTTGCGATTGGCTCTCAAAATGCGTTTGTTTTAAAGCAAGGGCTTAAGAACCAACACGTATTGGCAGTTTGTGCTGTATGTGCCATTTCTGACGCCTTACTCATTAGCTTTGGCGTGACGGGCTTTGGCGCAATCGTTAAGCAGTTCCCACAAATTGAACAGTTCGCCCGTTATGGTGGGGCTATCTTTTTGGGTGTCTATTCATTCTTAAGCTTCCGTTCAGCACTTACTGAAAACCACGCCTTAGAAGCCACTGCTGAAACCAAAGACTCGTTAACCAAAGCGATTGCGATGTGTTTGGCGTTTACTTGGCTTAATCCGCATGTGTATTTGGATACTGTGGTATTGCTGGGTTCTATCTCAACCCAATATCAACCGAATCAAATGTTGTTTGGAGCTGGTGCGGTATCGGCATCATTCGTGTTCTTCTTTTCACTTGGCTATGGCGCTCGCTTCTTGGCTCCAATGTTTAAGAACCCGAGAGCGTGGAAGGTGTTGGAATTTGTCGTTGGCGTGATCATGGCATCTATTGCAATATCTTTGATCGTCTAGCTGCGCGTAATTAGGCATTCAAGCTTACTACTTAAAGTGCGTATCTAAAGTGACTGCTTTTAGTTATCTCCGCATTTAATTATTTCCAACAAAATAGAATTATTTTTCGTCTTTCAGTTTTGGCGTTCGTCTTAGGGGTACAAATACAAATTAATGACCTAATTCGGAGTCACCATGATTAAACTTGTTAGCTTTAAAAACTGCCCATTTGTTCAACGTGTAATGGGTGCTTTGGTAATGAAAAATGTCCCATTTGAAATTGAATACATTGAGCTAAATAATAAACCTCAATGGTTCCTAGATATTTCGCCAAACGGACAAGTGCCTGTCTTGATTACAGAAAATGAAACGGTTCTTTTTGAGTTAGATGCAATTATTGAATACCTAGATGATAAATATACGCCGATAGAAGAGGTGTCTGCGGAACAAAAAGCACTAGATCGCGCTTGGTCTTATCAGGCAAGCAAACATTACATGCCACAATGTGGAACGATGGGCAGTAAAGATAAAGAAACCTTTGAGACACGTTTAGCGAATCTTCAAAAATCCTTCCAAAAGGCCGAGAACAAGCTGGGTGACAGCGACTTTTTCAAAGGCGATTATATCTCTAATGTCGACATCGCTTGGCTACCACTGTTGCACCGAGCGTCAGTAATCAAAGAGGGCTCAGGCTTTGATATGCTTGAAGGCTTCCCGAAAGTACAGAAGTGGCAAGCGGCGCTGATTGAATCTGGCTTGACCGATAAAACCGTCCCTGCGGACTTTATTGAGAAGTTCAGCGGTTTCTATTTAACGAATAACTACTTGGCTAGTCTTGCTGACGCTCGTTAATAACATGAATTAAACTGAAATATATTTTAATAACAGACCGTTCTAAATAAGCACTCTCCAAAAATAAAACTCATTCTTCTCTTTATATCTGTTATTGGATAAAGAGAGAAACAGCGTGAGTTTTTATATTTAGGCATGAAGATTCAGGTTGTTTTTGAGAGCGGATGAAAATTTAATTAGCTCGATAACAAACTGAATGTAATAAATTTAATGTTGATGACACTCCTGTTGTCTATCGGGTTTATACTAATTTTAGTACTCGTTACGCCTCAGGAAATACAACTGTCTCATAAATAAGACTTGATTAAATATCTATGATTGTTCGTTTGATGACCTAAAAATCTTGTGGTACTTTCTCATCCGCTCCGTAAATGAACAGTGTTTTATTATTCATTTGGAGTTGCTTATTTAATTTATTTTAAACAGTAACGCAACAGGTGAAATAGTGTCGGAAACTATTGGCTGTTGGTCAACGTTGCTGTAGGACAGACAAAAAAAGGGTATTTTCATGCTTAAATCATCATTTCTATTGGGCCTAGTTGGCTTAGTTTCACTTCCTACACTTGCTGCTGGTATCGAGGGTGGTCCATACATTGGCGCAGGCCTTGGTGTGTATCAAGACTCAGACACGGACGGCGCAGGCAGTTTAGATGCTGAAAGCATGGGGTATAGCCTTTACGGTGGCTACCAGTTTAACCGTATTGTAGGTATCGAACTTGGTTACACAGATTATGCTGATTACGAAAAATTTGGCACTAAAGTACTTTCACCAACATCGCTTTCTGTTGCAGCAAACCTCGGCTACACCTTCGATAACTCGATTCGTCCCTTTGTAACCGCAGGCCTTAGCTACGTTGATCTAAACTCTAAGGGCTCTAGTTACATTGATGATGATTCTGGTGCAGGCTTCCATTTTGGTATCGGTGTTGAATACACGCCAGTAGAAAACCTAACCTTACGTTTGATCTCACAAGCAGATGCAGTAAATATCGAATTCTTTGGCCCGAATGGTAATAGATTGGCAAGCCGTGATGTAGCGTTTAGCACAGTAACTCTGGGCGCTTCGTACAATTTTTAATGACCTCTGTGAAATAGCTTAAAGCTAAAGTTATGGACACCTAAAACCGCTCTAACGTTGAGCGGTTTTTTTATGTCCAAAATAACGATTGGTCACGCTATGGGCGGAGTTGCTCCAAAGCCTGAAATTAGTTGGTTTTCACAAGCTTATAAAAGGGAATTATCTCGACTATTTTGGTAGATTAAAGGTATTACAGACTTCCAGTGAGCAGCAATGAAGATTCTTCACACGTCCGATTGGCACCTTGGCCAAAACTTCTACAATAAAAGCCGTAAGAATGAACATGAACGGTTTTTACAATGGTTACTTGAGCAAGTTACAGAGCACGACATCGACGCGATCATTGTTGCTGGCGACATTTTCGATACCAGTACACCGCCGAGTTACGCTCGTGAGATGTATAACAAGTTTGTGGTCGATTCGAACAAGATCGGTTGCCAATTGGTGTTATTAGGTGGAAATCACGATTCAGTCTCTGTGCTTAAAGAGACACAACAGTTGCTCAAATACATGGGTGCAGACGTGATTCCAAACACCAATGAAGATCATGCGACTCAGGTTGTCGAACTAAAAGGCAAGAACGGCGATGTAGAAGCGCTGGTTTGTGCCATTCCTTTTATTCGTCCTCGCGATGTGTTGATGAGCCAAGCCGGTGTCACCGGCGTTGAGCGCCAAAAACAACTCGGCGATGCAATCAAACAGCATTATCAAAGTGTTTATGATGCGGCGGTTGCTAAGCGCGCGACGTTTGCAAACAGCGAGCACATGCCGATCATCGCTACCGGCCACTTAACTGCGATGGGTGTTCAACAATCGGATTCGGTACGTGATATCTATGTCGGCAACCTTGATGGTTTTGCCGCTGATGGCTTCCCAGACGCAGACTATATTGCACTTGGTCATATCCACCGTCCACAAGTGGTGGCAAAGCGTGAATACATTCGTTATTCAGGCTCTCCAATCCCACTAAGCTTTGATGAACTTAAATCTCAGAAACAAGTGTGTGTTGTTGAATTTGTAGAAGGTGAGCGCACCATTTCTCAACTGCCTGTTCCCACATTCCAACCTCTAGCTGAAATCAAAGGCGACTTGAGCGAGATCGAATCTCAGCTGAATCAATACATAGGTTTAGATAGCGAACAAAGCGTGTGGTTATCGATAGAAGTGCAAGCGCAAGATTACTTGTCGGATCTACAAGAGCGCATGCGTTCATTAACTGACGGTTTGAATGTGGAAGTACTTCAACTGCGCCGAGCAAGAGAGCGTCGTAATCAAGCATTAGAGCAAGAGTCGGCAGAAACCTTATCTGAACTGAGCCCGATGGACGTGTTTAGCAAGCGTATTGCCTTAGAAGAGTTTGAAACCGACTCTGAAAAAGCGCGTTTAGAGCGAATGACGGTGAAGTTTAAACAAGTGATGGTTGAAGTGTCCGAGAGCGCTCAAGCGCCAAACAAAGTAGAAGAGTAACCAGTATGAAGATTTTAAGCCTAGAATTTGAAAACCTGAACTCTTTGAAAGGGCGTTGGAAGCTCGATTTTACTCAATCACCATTTGCGGAAAATGGCCTGTTCGCGATTACTGGCCCAACAGGGGCGGGTAAAACCACCATTCTTGATGCGATTTGTTTGGCATTGTTCCACCGCACACCGCGTTTAAAGAGCATCGCTAAGGGCAACAATGAATTAATGACGCGTGGCACGGGTGAGTGTTTTGCTGAGCTGGAGTTTGAAGTGCAGGGCAAAACGTATCGCTCTAACTTCCACCAAAAGCGAGCACGCGGAAAACACGATGGCGCATTACAAACGCCAACGTGTGAATTTGCGGATGCGGACACCGACAAAGTCTTAGAGACCATGCTGACCAAGAAAACTAAGTTGGTGGAGCAGGTAACCGGTCTCGATTTTTCACGCTTCACTAAATCCATCATGTTGTCTCAGGGTGAGTTTGCGGCGTTCTTAAATGCCAATGCTAACGACCGTGCAGAGCTACTTGAAGAGCTGACGGGAACCGAAGTTTATAGCCTGATTTCAGAGCGTATCTACGATCATTTTAAGTCGAGTGAAGAGTCGCTTAATCACCTTAAAGCGAAAGCAGAAGGTGTGAGCTTACTGTCTGAAGAGCAAATCAAAGAGCTAGCCGCAGAACGAGAAACGCTAGAAGCCGAGCAGAAGCGTTTAGCCGAGCAATTAAAAGAGTGGCAAGCGCATCTAAGTTGGTGGAAAGACGTGACCAAAGCTGAGCAAACTATCGCGACCAGTGAGCACGATCTCAAAACCGCTCAAGATGAATTAGACCGTAATCAACCTTCACTAGAGCGCTTGGCAAACAGTGAACCGGCTGAAAAGCTGCGCCCAATGCACAAAGATTTAAAGCGTTGCGAACAAGAAGTGAACACTACTCAAGCTCACTTAGATAACAGCACTAAGTTACTTGCTGTTCGTGATGCAGAGAAGAAAGACGCGCAAACTAAACTGACGCAAAGCAGTGCGATTGTCGAACAGGTAAAAAGCGAGCAACAAGATCAAGAGAAGATCATCGATCTGGTGCGTCCGCTCGATAACCAAATCGCCGTACTCAAAGATAAGCAAACTGCGGCCGTTAATGCGGCGAATACGCTAAACGAGCAACATACGCAGCAGCGCAATCAACAGGTTGTTTTAGTTCAAAAAACAGATGCACTGAAGCAACAAGATAAACTCAGCACTCAGTACCTAAATACGCATCAAGCTGACCAATACCTGGAAAAATACCTAGGTCAGTGGCAAGCAAAGGTCGAGCAAGTTCGTACCCTCGAGCGTCAACATGCAGAACAACTGAACTCAGCGAAGCAAGCTTTGTCTGCGGTTGATGCTCAGCAAATGATCATCAAATCTGCGAAAGACGCGAAAGCAACGCAAGATAAGGCCTTAGCTGAATTGGTTGTGCTAGAGAGTAGTGCAAAGCAACAGTGGGAAGCGTTGCGAGGCAACACCAGTGAGCAAGTGCTGAATGCGCAAAAAGATCTGTTGGAGTTTTGGAACCGCAATACCCACTCACTAATCGAGATCAATCGTGGTTTCCTAAATGCCCAGCAACAGCTGCACGCAAAAACACAGGCACATCAAACCAACACTCAGTTGGTCGACAAGCTTTCGAAAGAGCGTGAAGTGTTGGTGGAGCGATATAAAGAGAGAGAGACTTCGCTTGAACGATTAACGCGTTTGATTGATCAAGAAGGTGAATTAGCAAAATACCGTGCAGCTCTAGAATCTGGATCTGAATGCCCATTGTGTGGTTCAACAGACCATTCGATTGAACAGTCGCAAGATATTGCAAATTTGGTTGCTCAAAAAGAAACGGAAAACCTAGAGCTAACGGCTATCAAAAAAGAAGGCCAAGAGCATCGTCAGCAATTAGATTCTCTTGCCCCTATGATTGTCGCGCTTAACGATGACATTCAACGTGCGCAAGCGGATATTCAGCAGGCTCAAATGAATTGGCAAGGCGTTGTCGGCAAGCTTCAACAGAGTTTATCGGATTTCGTTGGCACGGCTCCTGAACTGGCGCTGATGACGATTAACGATTTAGGCAATGAAGCTACGGTTGCAACCTTTGCTCAGCAGTGTGAACTTCAACTAAGTCAGAGCGCGCAGCAACTCAAAGCGTTGGCTGATGCTAAAGCGCATTACGCTGAAGCTGAGAAACAACGCCTGTCTGTAAGTGTTATGGCTGACAAGGCGCAGTCTAATCTCGAGTTGGCCGAGCAACGCTTAGCTGATTTGAATAAGCAAAACCAAGTCGCAAACGAGCAAGTGACTCAGATAACTCAAGCGAAAGAGCAGCAATGGATCGCTTTGAAAGAGAGCATTGTTCAAACGGCTATCGAAGCGCCTGAATTAGAACATATCGATGATTGGTTTACTGCGAAATCACAAGCATCAAGCATGTGGCAGCAAACTAAACAGCAACAGGCCGATATTGAGAAGCAACTGATTACTCAAAATGCCGAATTGAAAACCTTAGACGACAAGCTAAGCAGTGTTGAGAAAGAGCTTGCAACACTGACGCGAGAGAGTGAGTCTCTAGTGTTAGAGCTGACTCGTGTAACGGCTGAAAGAACAGAGTTGTTTGGTGACAAAGACATTCAAGCCACCAGCAATGTGATGAAGCAAAAAGTCACTGAAGCGGTAAATGCATTTGATGCCGCTCAGTTAGTGCTTAACCGCAGCGAACTGGAACATCGAACAGAGCAAACCAAACACACTGGTTTCTCGGACGAGTTAGTCAGTAAGCAATCGAGCTACACACAAGCGTCGAATACTTGGTTAGCAGCACTGAAAACCAGCCCATTCGAAAATGAGGCTAATTTTGAAGCGGCCTTGTTGGATGAAGAGGTTAGAACTCAACTTCAAAGCCTGAAGAAGTCTTTAGACGAAGCGATTGTCAGTGCGCAAGCTAGGTTGAACACCGCCAAAGCGACGCAAGTGGAGCTACAAAACCACGAAAATGCTAAAGCATGGCAAGAACAAGACCAACAGCAAGTTGAAGAAGCAACTACTGAGTGTCAAAACGCACAACAAAGCCATGCGACCAAGATCGGCGCGATTTCTGCCAATCTTGAAACGGATAGCCAGAACCGAAGTAATCAGCAAGATCTGTTTAAGCAGATCGACGAGCAACAAGTCGAGTTTGATGATATCTCTCGTTTGAACTCACTTATCGGCTCTAAGAACGGCGATAAATTCCGTAAGTTTGCCCAAGGTCTAACGTTGGAAAACTTGGTGTATTTGGCGAACAAGCAGCTACAGCGTTTGCATGGTCGTTACGAGCTAAAACGTAAAGCCGACGATGGTTTAGAACTGCAAGTGCTCGACACATGGCAGGGCGATGTGATGCGTGATACCAAGACGTTATCAGGTGGCGAAAGCTTTTTGGTGAGCTTGGCGTTGGCATTAGCGCTTTCTGATCTTGTAAGCTACAAAACCAGTATTGATTCTCTGTTCTTAGATGAAGGTTTCGGCACGCTCGATAGTGACACATTGGACATTGCTCTAAACGCGCTGGATAACTTGAATGCATCAGGCAAGATGATTGGTGTGATTAGCCACGTTGAAGCACTGAAAGAGCGAGTACCCGTTCAGCTTAAAGTGACAAAACACTCTGGTTTAGGTGTGAGTGAGATGGAAAAGCAATACAAGGTTGTCGCTTAGATTTAGCTGTATTCATTATCTTCATTCCCTAAAGTGAGGTACGAACGCAATAGGGAATCTAGCTTTGCCATTGATACAGCAGATCCCCGACTCAGTCGTTCCTCCTTCTCGAGGATGACGGAGTCGGGAGTTGCCATAAATCACTTCGCCATCACTCCTTAAAGTCTGAAACGATTAAAAAGCAGCCGTCATTCCCTAAAGTGAGGTACGAGCGAAGTAGGGAATCTAGTTTTGTTGGTATTATTTTCGTCACTCCCTAGAGCGAGGAATGAACCTAATAGGGAATCTCTAGTAAACGCAGGAAGTGGATGCTTCAAGAAGGGAACGGCCATGCACAAGAAACCCCATTTACCGACTAAGACATGTCCTGTTTGCCAAAAACCTTTCGCATGGCGTAAAAAGTGGCAGCGCTGTTGGGATGACGTGATCTACTGTTCTGAACGTTGTCGTCGTAATAAATCTGAATCTCCATACTCTTGAATAGATCAGCTCAATCCTCACGCTCTAAACCCACTAACTCCTATATTTCCTTCCTTTGTCATCATTTTGATGATCCTTTAATCGTTTCGTCATTCATTTCTCAAGTTAATATTTCTATCTGTAAGATAAGTGATGTATAAAGGCGACATGAAGATACCTAAAAGAATACAGCCTTTAGTTGACGATGGTTTAGTCGACGAGGTGACAAGCCAACTCATGAGTGGCAAAGAAGCATCGGTGTACATTGTGCGCTGCGGCGATACGATCCGTTGTGCCAAGGTATATAAGGAAATTAGCCAGCGCAGCTTCAAAAAAGCGACCGCGTATCGTGAAGGCCGAAAAGTCCGAAATAGCCGCCGTGCTCGAGCGATGGAAAAAGGCTCAGGCTTTGGTCGTGAACAACAAGAAAAGGTTTGGCAAAGTGCTGAAGTGGATGCCTTATATAAACTGGCAGAAGCGGGCGTTCGTGTGCCTGTCCCTTATGGTTGCTTTGATGGCGTACTGCTTATGGAGCTGGTCACTGACGATGATGGTTACGTTGCGCCACGTTTGAACGATGTCGTGATGTCTGCAGAGCAGGCGATCGAAGACCACGCTGTGATGATGACTTACGTAGTTAAAATGCTGTGTGTTGGTTTGATCCATGGTGACTTGTCTGAGTTCAACGTATTGGTGGATGAGTACGGCCCGGTGATTATCGATTTACCACAAGCGGTTGATGCTTCTGCGAACAACAACGCTGAGTGGATGCTGGCTCGCGACATCAATAACATCCGTGATTATTACGCTCAGTTTGCTCCTGAATTGGCGAAAACCGAGTATGCCAAGGAAATGTGGGCGCTTTACGAAAAAGGCGACTTAAAGCCAGACAGCAAGCTGACGGGCGAGTTTACGGAAACGGACGATTTGGCTGATATCGAAGCCATCATGCAAGAGATAGACGCTGCGCGAATTGAAGAACAACACCGACGCGAGCGAGCGAAAGAAGAGAAAGAAGGTGTCGACGATAGCAAGTTCAATTGGGCTGAGTAATCGTGATGATCAGTTTTGATCTTTAGCTAGATATCAACCAAACGCCTTATAAAACAGAGGCGTTCTTTCAAAAAATAACCCAATAGAGCCTCAACTCTGTTGGGTTTTCTTTTTTAGCGCTAATGAAAGACGGCCACTGGTATTAACTACCAATTTAACCGCTCACCATCGTAAGCGTAGAAGTGCCCGCTTTTGTCCGGCGTGGCAGTGCGAATAATATCGACCAACTGATGGGCGACATAGCTCGACTCAAACAACTTGCCTTCAGGAACATTGGTCTGAAAAGGCTTCGACAGAACCGTGTCTGTTGTACCCGGGTGCAGAGCCAACACGGTGCCTTTCTTAATGGTTCGTTGCCATTCGATCGACATGGTTTTGATGAACATGTTGAGGGCTGCTTTCGATGAGCGATAGCTATACCAACCACCTAATCGGTTGTCTGAAATGCTACCTACCTTTGCGGATACCACCGCAAATTTTGGATTGTCACTCGTTCTAAGAATCGGCGTGAAGTGCTTTGCCAATAACAAGCTGGGCAGAGTATTCACAGAGATGTTTTTCAGGAAAAACTCAGGGTCGATGGACGCCAAGTTTTTTTCTGGCCCAAGATCTGGAGTGTGGAGCATACCCACGCAGTTAATCAACCAATCAAGTTGGTCAAACTCAGAACTCAAGCGCTTAATATCAGCTTCGTCGGTGGCGTCGACTTTGTGCCAGCTCAAGCGATTGTTTTCTAGTTCCGGCTGTTGAGAGTGGTAAGTCGCGTCTACATGCACATCAAGAAAATCAAACCGAGAGAGCTCAGATAATAGGTGTTTAACCACAGCGAAACCAATACCGCCGCTCCCACCGACCACCAATATGTGTAATCTGAGTTGCTCCACCATTATAAGTTCTCCAAGTTTGTGATTCGTTGTTCAGCGGTATCGAGAATCGCTTGTTGTGATTGCTCGTCCATATTGTCCCAAGAGCGATATAACATGCCCATACGTGGGTTACGGTTTAATGCATCGCGGTGTTGGTTCATAAAGCGCCAATACAAGCTATTGAAAGGGCAAGATTGCTCGCCGCTGCGGTCTTTTATCTTGTAGTGACAGTCTTTGCAGTAGTCACTCATGCGGTTGATATAGGAACCGCTGGCAGAGTATGGTTTGGTTCCGACGATCCCGCCATCCGCAAACAGTGCCATACCTCGCGTATTTGGCATTTCAACCCACTCAATCGCGTCGACGTAAATACCGAGGTACCAACTGTCGACTTGGTCAGGGTCTATGCCTGTGATTAAACAGAAGTTGCCAGTGATCATTAACCTTTGGATGTGGTGCGCGTAAGCAAATTCAAGAGACTGGTCGATCGCATGCTTCATGCAGTTCATCTTGGTTTGTCCGTCCCAAAAGTAATGTGGCAGGTTATTGTTTGCTGAGTAATGGTTTTTGTTGGCGTAAGCAGGCATATTCGCCCAATAGACGGCGCGTATGTACTCACGCCACCCCAGTATTTGGCGTACAAATCCTTCGACCTGTGCAATGTCGATGCTTGGTTTAGCTGGTGAACTGTCTCGAAGACAGGATGCTTGGTAGGCCGACAGTGCTGCATCAATCACTTCTTTAGGGCTCAACAGTTTGCTGTTCAGCGAGAACGAGATGCGGCTATGATACAAGCTCCATTTAGAGTCGTGCTCTGTAGTCATCGCATCTTGAAACTGCCCAAATAACGGTAAGCAAACTTGGCAGAAATGAGCGAGTAAAGACAAACTTTGTGCGCGGTTCACCGGCCATAATAACTGGCTACCGACTTGACCAATGGTTTGCACTTGGTGGCGTTCGATACGCTGCAAAATGTCGGTTATGTCATTGGTAAACATCAGAGGCTGAGGCAGGTTTTCGATGTCTTGTTTCTTGAGTTTCTTTCGATTGTTCGCGTCGTAATTCCATTTGCCGCCAACGGGCTTTCCGTCTTCTAGCAAAATGTCGAAACGCTTTCTCATTCGGCGATAGAAGTGCTCCATCATGATGTGTTTGTCTTTTGGAAACTGTTGTTCGATCTCTTCGAATGGAAAGAGGAAGTGCTCCGTATCACAACAACCTTTGGTTGCATTGGTGAGTTTGAGCTTGTTCATTTGCTCTAAGAGGCGATATTCATCTGGCCTTTGATATTCGAATTTCACAGCGCCGAATTCGTGTACATAGTGCTTTAGAAGTTTATCTAGGTTTTCAAATTGCGTTGTGTCATCAAGAGTTAGGTAGAGTACTTGATGACCTTGTTCTTTGAGCTCGTCAGCGAAGTAGCCCATGGCACAGAAAAACGCGGCCACTTTTTGAATATGAGAGGCTACATAATCTGTTTCTTGTTTGAGCTCAGCAATGATGTAAATAACGTCATCGTTAACCTGTCGAAACCATGAGTGCTCTATATTTAGCTGGTCTCCTAACACAAGTCGTACCGTTTTAAATTTCATAATGCGTCCTGGTTTGTGAGGCTTGTTGTGACTGCGTTACCGCCAGTCCATTGATTGATGAAGGCATGGTCTGGGTCGTACATTTCAGTCTGCTTGGCCAAATCAAAATGGCGTGATTTAGGTTGTGATTGGTTTTTCGTCTGGTTGTTGCGGGCGGGTTGATTGAGAGCTCCGGCGATATAAGCCCAATTTCCCCAGTTAGATGCCACATCATAGTCGACAAGCTGGCTTTCAAAATAGGCAGCGCCGTGTCGCCAGTCGACGCCCAACTCGTAAATCAAACAGCTTGCGGCTAACTGCCTTCCACGATTGGACATGTAGCCAGTCGCATTAAGTTGGCGCATACATGCATCGACAATCGGGTAGTTGGTGTTACCGCTCTTCCACTTGGCAAAATTAAGGCTTGCCGATGGATTGCTACTCTCTGCTACAACGGGCTTTGTGTATGAGCCTGTAAATAGCGATGAGTTCAACGACATGCTCTTCCAATAAAAATACTCACGCCACAACAGCTCGAAATAGATCCAGTAGGTTGAATCGTTGGAACCATGATGCGACTCAAATCGCGTGAGGTGTCTGCAGATTGTTTTTGGTGAGACACAACCTAATGCGAGCCACGGTGAGAACTTGGTCGAGTTCTCGATGCCGTCCAATGCATTTCTTGTCTGTTTATAGCGGCTCGCGTAATCGTGTGAGAAGTAGTGGTCGAGATGTACTAACCCCGATGTTTCACCGCCTTTGAAGCTCAGCTCGCTCGTCAAATCGTTCGTCATAAAAAGGGAGGCTTTTGAGTGAGAGTGTGACGTTTCTGTTAGGTCTGGTGCTGGTGGTAACTTCGTTATGGTCAAACTTTGTGTATCGACAGACAAGTGTTCGATGAGTTTTCTGAAACTGGTAAACGAGCGGGGTAACTTGTCTAACGTAAAAGGGAAGTCATCGAGCTCAAACAAAGTTGAGTTATGAGATTGAATCGCAGTTAAGTTAGCGCAGTCAGCCAACGTTGATTGCACTAGCTGTTGCTCGTCGTACCCACAATGAACATTTGCAAACAAGTGGGTGACGTTTAGAGCAGAGATAATCTCGTTGAGCGAGTCTTTAACGTTATCGCTTTGGGATTGGTCTTGTTTAAGGACGACGAGTGTTTGTTCTAAGTCGCTCAGGTTAGCCTTAAGATCGCTAATCGATTGCGAAATGAAAGCTGTGCGGTGAGCGCCATATTGTTGTTCTTGGGCGAACAGTAAAGAGTAGTGCGACAGAATCGGTTCAACGACGACACATACGAGCTCATCGACGATTTGGCTTGCTTGGTAAAGTAGCGCATTGTCGTTGATTCTTAAGTCGTTTGTAAAAAGATACAGACCAATCTTTTTCATTACTTTCACTCGGCGATTTGTTAATTATTAGACGCTTACGAGTTGATAGGCTGACAAGATCACAAATGACTACTCTAAGTTGGAAATAGGAGATTTCGGTCAGGGTGAGTGTGTTGAAGAGGGTATCAAGCCAACCAATAATACCGATAGAGGTTGGCAATGCCGGTTATTTTTGAGTGTCGAACTGGAGCTTCTATTCCATAGGAACAACGAGAATATCGATAGGGGAAGTATCGATGATCTGTTTAGAATGGGAGATGAGCTTATGCCAAAAATCATGGTGATGGCCGCATAGCAATAGGTCAACGCCGTTGGCTTCGATGGCATTTTTGAGCTTATCGTTCAAATCACCGGTTCCCACGAAAATGTGCTTGATTGGGTGCTTGGCGTAGGCTTCAAACTCTTTCAAATGCTTAACGGCATCTTCATTGATGGGTAAATCACCGTCATTTCCCTGAATATCAACGAGCTCTGGATAAATTTCTCCATGCGTACCATCGATATAAACAAATGAAATGCCAGCCTCCAGTTTATCAGCGAAGAAGGTCGCTCTATCAATGAGAATCTTGGTGTCGTCAGACAGTTCAAGTGCGACCAGAATATGTCGGTAATCCATAATTAAAGCCTCTTGTTGTGAGTTATGTAACAAGCATAGTTTCTGTTGACGCAAATGATATCGAAGAGATCTCATATTGCGTAAAATCATCATTCAATGTTCTTCTAAGCACTATCGTATTTATATCGCTTTGATTGATAAGAAATTTACAAAAGGTTGATATAGTGGTTGAAGCGCTAGCTTATGCTGTTAGATAGGCTTGATAGTTCAATGCGCCAATAACGAAGAGGCATCAATGACAGCACTACTAACCATTCCCACTCGAACATTAGGTTTCGACTACGATATTGAGATACGAGACTGGTCTCAAAAGCTCGTCGGCTTTCATGTGTTTGAAGATGGTAGACGACCGCTCGATGGGGGCATTGGGCTGAGCCTCAACCTTGTTGAGCAGTTTGACGTGAATGGTCGTTGGCTAAATTCATTACCTGCGCGCTATCGTGAAATCACCGACGACTTTCCAGAGTACCAATACCAGATGTTGTGGCTTGCTGCGAATACCTATGAAGCCGCACAATTGCTTGAATTAAGGCCTGTTATTTTAGCTCTTATCTGCATGAAATACAGTGTCGACAACAAGAAAGCACTGGCACTAAGTCGCTTAGGGCAGAAGAAGATCCTTACCAAGTTGGGCTTAGACGGCAGTAAGGCGACACTCAAATTCATCGACAAGCTAGAGCTTCATTACAATGTTGGTGATGAACTCGACCACATTGTTCGCATTCTCGAGCCACTGCAAAGACGAGTTCTTAAGTTTAAGCATTACTCAAAAGTTGGATACACAGCCCTGCGTTTGGACCAAGTTCATCCATTTCTAACCGGTAGTCGATTAGGGATTGCAATGGTGGAAGAGGGCAGACTTAATGCACCGTCGAAGATGGCGATGTTCCAAGATGCGATATTGCTAGGGCAAGATTTGGAGATGGATGATCCACTGCGCGCTATTACCAGCCAGAACTCATTCGCGATGTTTGAACAACTGCATGACCGCTGGACGGAGCAACGCCAATTACGTCGATTGGAGGGTAATCGCCCAATGGATAAAGACATCCCTTATCCCGTTCCTTTGCTCGGTAATGACAACATTCATCCGCTCACTGATTATTACGACCTTGAACACGAAGGCATCGAGCAGAAGCACTGTATTGGTGTGTATCATAACCGAATCATGAGCGATCGTTATGTGGTGTTCCGCATGCTCAAACCTCAGCGTTTAACCATAGGTTTACGTCGCGTCCCGAGCAAAGCATTTCCGTTTGAGATTGACCAAATCTGCGGAAAACGAAATGCTCCTCCGTCGGAATCCGCTCGCCAAGTGATTCACGACTGGTTAGAAGCGAGTAAGCAGAAGTATCCTAAGCAATAGCCATGAAGTAGAAGGAATACAGGATGTTTCAACAAGGCGATTTATGCCCGCATTGTGGTTTGATTATTGTGATGCCTACGGATCTACAAGGTGAATGCCTCGGATGCGGCGAAGAAATTAATCAAGACCCAGCAGACGATTACGACGAAGAAGAGTAGCTTTACCTACACTTAGATTAAACAAGGCTAGGATGGCCGAATTACTCCCTTTCAAAGGACGGACAAATGCAGAAAGTAATCTTTAGAAATTGCGATGAAACCTCACCTTATTGGAGCGAGCTAGAGGGCTTATTTCAAAGCGAATGGTCTGATTTCAAGTTTAAAGATACCTATAAAGAAAACGTACAACTCCCTCCAGTAATAACCGTACTTCGCGATAATGTGGTCATTGGTGGCTTGGCGTATTCCTATTTTCAAGAACCTCACCAAGTTCGGGATGTAGTGTGGATCAACGCCGTGTTTGTCGACCCTCAATGGCGCGGTCAAGGTATTGCCAGTGAATTGATTAATCGTGGTGTCAGACAAGTATCTTCTGCAGTGCAAACTCAACTCTACGCGTACACCAATATCATGGGACTCTACCAAGGGCTAGGTTGGTCAGTTGTCGATATCGAATCAGAACCGAACCATAAAGTGATGAGTATTGAGCTTAATCGATAAGCTCGGAATAAAAGCCTGATATTAGGTTATCTGCCGTTCGAGTAATGAATTTCTCCCTTTCATCCATAACGCATAAACCTGTTAAATTTTCGTTGAAACTCATGCCGATATCGCCTTTAAATCAAACAACTAGCTGTTGATTAAAACGATCAAGACGATTTATTGCAGCAGTTGTTGAGCACAAAGCCTATATTGACTAGAATGACGCACTTTTTTTATTTACGTACATACAGGTAATGAACATGAGCGATACTAATTCAAGACCAGCTTTACCAGATCATCTTGCAGGTAACCCACGCAGCCCACACCACGTTGCTGAGTGTTTCGAATACCCAATCGGCATTCGTCTAAATGGTAAAGAGCGTACTGATGTTGAAGAATACTGCATCAGCGAAGGTTGGGTTAAGATCCCTTCTCCAAAAGCGCTAGATCGTTTTGGTCAGCCAATGCTTATTACTCTAAAAGGCACTGTAGAAGCTTTTTACATCGACGCATAATCACGTCGTGTGGCTAGCTAATACTTCGTGTAATTAGCTTAATTAGCCAACATAAAGCCAAAGCCACCAAGCGTTATTACCTAAAAGGGTCTAGATAAATCTAGACCCTTTTTGTTTGCATTGATTTTGGTGAACTTCTTTAACCAATAGCCCACACCACCTTCATAATTCCACAGATTCAACCAAAATTGTTGTTATTCACTATGCATTTGCAGTAATAACAAAGTTGTTGTTGGTTGATTTATGTTCGCTCGCTCTTTTGGGGCCTGTTCATACTCGAAAATTGTGATGTTTAATTAAGCAGACACAAATAAAAATATGAAGCGTAGTCTAATTAAATGAAACTAATATGCTGTATTTAAAGTTATTTTTCGTTAATGACTACCTCTATCACAGAAATTAATCCTGAAGCACATACAATTCCCTTGATTTCGAATGAGCGCTAAATTTTTTCGTTCGAGCATTTAAATTCTTCCTTCGCCCAATAATTATGAGGTTCCTATGTTTGGAATATTCAAACCTATGGCGCATATCGATCGCTTGTCATCAGATAAGATCGATAGCACCTACACACGACTACGATGGCAGCTGTTTCTCGGCATCTTCGTTGGTTATGCAGGGTACTACTTAGTCCGTAAAAACTTTAGTTTGGCGATGCCTTATCTCATTGAACAAGGTTTTAGCCGCGGGGAACTAGGGGTTGCGCTAGCGGCGGTATCTATCGCTTACGGCTTATCTAAGTTCTTAATGGGCAGTGTTTCTGACCGTTCTAACCCTCGTTACTTCCTCAGCGGTGGCTTGTTAATGTCGGCGTTGGTGATGTTCTGCTTTGGCTTTATGCCTTGGGCAACAGGCAGCATCACTGCGATGTTTATTCTGCTGTTCTTGAATGGTTGGTTCCAAGGTATGGGTTGGCCGGCTTGTGGACGAACCATGGTTCACTGGTGGTCCCGAAAAGAACGTGGCGAGATCGTATCGGTATGGAACGTTGCTCACAACGTGGGTGGCGGTTTGATTGGCCCAATGTTCTTGTTGGGTCTGTGGGCTTTTAACGACGATTGGCGAACCGCTTTTTATGTTCCTGCATTTTTTGCCACTCTCGTTGCTGTGTTTGTTTGGTTTACTGTAAGAGATACACCTCAATCTTGCGGCTTGCCACCGATTGAAGAACACAAAGACGATTACCCAGACGACTACGATACGTCTCATGAGAAAGAAATGACGGCGAAAGAGATCTTCTTTAAGTACGTTTTCTCTAACAAACTGTTGTGGTCAATCGCGATTGCTAACGCGTTTGTTTACCTTATCCGTTATGGCGTACTCGACTGGGCTCCAGTTTATTTAAAAGAAGCAAAAGACTTCTCTGTAGATAAATCATCTTGGGCTTACTTCTTGTATGAGTGGGCAGGTATTCCTGGAACGTTATTGTGTGGTTGGATTTCAGATAAGTTATTCAAAGGTCGACGAGCACCTGCAGGTATCTTGTTCATGGTTCTAGTGACAGTTGCTGTGTTGGTATATTGGCTGAACCCAGCAGGTAACCCAACGGTTGATATGTTGGCACTGGTTGCGATTGGTTTCCTTATCTATGGCCCTGTAATGCTGATCGGATTGTATGCACTGGAACTTGCACCTAAGAAAGCAGCGGGTACAGCGGCTGGTCTAACGGGTTTATTTGGTTACTTAGGTGGCGCGGTTGCTGCGAACGCAATTCTCGGCTTTATGGTTGACCATTACGGTTGGGATGGCGGCTTCATTATTTTGGTCGGCGCTTGTGTAGCTTCAATCATCTGTCTGCTTTACGCCTTCTTAGGTGAACGTGCGCACCACAAACAAAAAGATCTCGAACGAGAGAAAGAAGCGCTAGCTCAGTAGTGTATTTACTGAATCACATCTATAAATAACAACAGAGGCAGGTATATCCTGCTTCTGTTTTATCAAGGGAAAACAATAATGAAAACAACGTCACTGTCTCTGACCTTATTAGTACTAAGTTTATCTGCAAATACGTTCGCCGATCCTTTAGTGATTGCGCATCGCGGCGCTTCTGGTTATTTACCTGAACACACTTTACCCGCTAAAGCGCTCGCTTACGCAATGAAACCCGACTACATCGAACAAGATGTCGTGATGACCAAAGACGACCAATTAGTGGTTTTGCATGATCACTATCTAGACCGAGTCACCGATGTCGCGGACCGCTTTCCAGACCGTGCTCGTTCAGATGGCCGTTACTACGCGATTGATTTTACGCTCGCTGAGATCAAATCATTAAAGGTGACCGAAGGCTTTAAGTTAGATGAACAAGGCAACAGAGTGGCAGGGTACCCAACGCGCTTCCCAATGTGGCAGTCTGATTTTCGCGTTGCTACCTTTGCAGAAGAGATCGAGCTGATCCAAGGCTTAAACAAAACGCTCGGTTATGACGTGGGCATCTATCCTGAAATTAAAGCACCTTGGTTTCATCGTCACGAAGGCAAAGACATCTCCAAAGCGGTGCTTGCGACCTTGCAACAATATGGGTATTTATCGAAAGACGACAAAGTGTATTTGCAGTGTTTCGACGCCAATGAATTGCAACGCATTAATGATGAGTTAATGCCAGCTATGGAAATGGATCTCAAGCTCGTTCAGTTGATGGCTTATACAGATTGGAATGAAACCATGACTTACAAGGGCGATAAAGCGACGCCGTACAGCTATGACTGGATGTTTGAGAAGGGTGGAATGGCAAAAGTCGCTAGCTATGCTGATGGTATTGGCCCATGGAAACCTATGCTGGTGGACGATGCATCGACCAAAGATAACATCATTATTAAACCGTTAATGAAGTCAGCAAAAGACGCAGGCTTAGACGTTCACCCGTACACGTTCCGTGCCGACCCGGGAAGAATCCCAGCTTATGCTGATAACTTTGATGGCATGTTGGATGTCTTCTACAACCAAGTCAAAGTCGATGGTGTGTTTACTGACTTCCCAGACAAAGCGGTCGACTTCTTGAACCGTTAATACCCTGTCAGTTACGAGGTACTAGTAACGAGATACGAAGAGCTAAAAGCACAGCCTAAAGGCGCTTTTAGCTCTTTTTTACTTTTTGGCTCTTCTTGTACTAGCCTCGAAATCCTACCTATATTCTTCTTTCTCAGCCCACATTTTGATATTCACTCGGTTTACAGCAATAACCTGACTTGATAGGTTACTCCCAATGCAGTCAGATGCTTAACCTATAAGTGTTTATCGGCTCAACCTGATATTGAATTTGGAAAGATCATGGAAGAAAGAAGCAAAGCTTATCTTGATAGCTACCTCAACACATTGCCAGCAGAGGTTGCCTCGCAATACACCTCTTTTAGTGCCGACTATTACTGTGCTGATGAATACAACGCCAACCTCTGCGCTCAGTTGATTCTCAAAGGTGAAAAACAAGCGTCCTGCAGCCTTGAACATTGGTACAGCCATGAAGGAGAGACGAGACCAGTCGTTGGTCACTTGCAAGTTGTCACCGATTGGGATGGCAAGCCCGTCTGCATTGTAGAGATCACGTCGGTGTCGTCGTGCAAATACAACGAAGTGACGGCTGAGTTTGCTTCTGCAGAAGGCGAGGGTGACAAAACACTAGAATGGTGGAGAGAAGCTCACTGGAATTTCTTCTCACGTGAATGTGAAGAGCTCAAGATCTCACCAAGTGAAGACATGTTACTTATGTTGGAGCGTTTCAAAGTGGTTTACCAACAGTGAAGTCCCAGCACGTGATGTGTTGAATCGGAAGGCATGGCATTTTAGCCTTCATTTGACCAATACAAGATAACTAACAATCACAAGGAGAGTGATGTGAAAATAGCGATATTGGATGACTACCAGAACGTCGTTAAAGACCTCGACTGCTTCAACAAACTTGAACAACACGATGTCACGGTATTTACCCAGACTTTCTCAGAGCAAGAGCTCATCGCTAAGTTGGTCCCGTTTGAAGCCATTGTGCTCATTCGTGAAAGAACCGAGATCACCGAATCTTTGTTATCGCAGCTGGCAAACCTCAAGCTGATTAGCCAGACGGGCAAAGTGAGTAATCATATCGACCCGCAAATGTGCGAACGATTTGGTGTTACCGTTTTAGAAGGCCGAGGCTCGCCAGTTGCACCCTCTGAATTATGCTGGGCGTTGATTATGGCTGCATCGCGCCACATTCCCACTTACGCTTCAAACCTTAAACAGAACCAGTGGCAGGATTCTGGCTCGTTAGGGCTAGGTCGAACTTTGAAGGGCTTGAAGCTAGGTATTTGGGGCTACGGCAAGATCGGCAAATGCATTGCAGAATATGCCCAAGTATTTGGGATGTCTGTCGTAGTGTGGGGTAGCAAAGCTTCACGCGATCAAGCGCAAGCAGATGGTTTTGAAGCAGCAACAACTAAACAAGACTTCTTCCGAGAAGTTGATGTGCTTTCTTTGCATTTGCGTTTGAATGATGCGACCAGAGGATGTGTTACGGCACACGACCTAAGCTTGATGAAGCCGGACTCACTGTTTGTGAACATCAGCCGTGCCGAGTTAGTCGAACCGATGGCCCTGTATCATGAACTACGCGAGATACCGACCAAAACAGCCGCTATTGATGTGTTCGATTGTGAGCCAGTAACTACAGACTCCGAACCGCAATTGTCCTTGCCAAACGTCACTGCGACTCCACATTTGGGCTATGTTGAACAAAATAGCTACGAACTCTACTTTGATATCGCCTTCGACAACATTCTGTCCTATCAAAGGGATGGCATATAGCGATAGAATCTGCCCAAAGCAATAAAAAGGTAGAGAAGCATGAGCTTAACAATCAGAGAAGTCGCGGTACAAGATGCACAAGGCATTATTGATGTATTGAATCCAATCATTATCGAAGCGCGTTATACGATCTTGGATCAGACTTTTACTGTTGATGAAGAAAAGGCATTCATTGAGTCGTTCCCTGAGCGCGGTGTATTTAGCGTTGCAGTCAACGAGACGACAAGCCAGTTGCTTGGTTTTCAGAATGTAGAACCATTTGCTACTTACACTAAGGCCTTTGACCACGTTGGTATTATTGGCACTTATGTTGATGCAAATAGCCGTGGGCAAGGCGTTGCAAAACAGTTGTTTGATTACACATTTAAAGCAGCCAAAGCGAAAGGTTATGAAAAGCTTTTTGCCTATGTAAGAGCAGACAACGAGCGCGCGGCAGCGGTATACCTTAAGCAAGGTTTTGACATCGTCGGAACGGCTAAGAAACACGGTAAAATTGGCGACCAGTACTTTGACGAGATCCTTATCGAGAAGTTTTTCTAGGCTCGCTTAAACATTAGATAATTCATCGTATGCAGGAGGCAAGATGACAAAGCTAATCGAATTAACAGAAATAGTCTTATTCGACTGGGGCAATACGCTGATGGTCGATTTCCCAGACGCACAAGGGAAGATGTGCGACTGGGAAACCGTACAAGAGGTGAGTGGTGCTCGTCCATTACTGGCTGAACTCTCCAAAAATCATCAAGTCTACGTTGCCACCAATGCTGGTGATTCCAGTAAAGACGACATCATTCGTGCCTTTGAGCGTGTTGGCCTGTCTCAATATATCTTGGGTTACTTTTGTAAGGCGAGCATTGGCTTTTCTAAGTTCGATCCGGGGTTCTATCCTGCCATCATTTCTAAGCTCAGTGTTGCACCACAAGACATCACCATGGTTGGCGACACCTTAGAGAAAGACATTTACCCAGCACTTGAAGCGGGTTTGCACGCGGTGTGGTTGAACACGGAAGGAGTTGAGCTTAAGTCACAGCATCCACGTATCGTACAAGTTCAATCCCTAAGCGAACTGTTGGAGAAGCGCGATTAACTCTCTGATATTAAGTTCAGATAAAGCGCTTGTCTGTTTTGACGCCAAGCTCTCATCTCTTTGCTGTTTAATCCTCTAAGCTAACTCTAGTTTCCACTATGAGGGCTAGGTTATGAGTATCGAACGTCACGGAATATCGGTTGGAATTGAACGTGTTAGCGGTGAAACCATCGTTGTGTTCAAAGCGAAAGGCAAACTCACACACGATGACTACCAAGCAATGATGCCAATTCTAAATACTACGCTAGAAGAACTCGATTCATCTAAACTCAAGATGCTGGTCGACATCTCTACCTTAACGAGTTGGGAGTTACGTGCTGCTTGGGATGATTTCAAACTGGGATTAGAGCTCAATTCGAAGATAGACAAAATCGCGATTTATGGTGATAAAAGCTGGCAAGAATTCGCTTCAAAAGTAGGGAGCTGGTTTGTGTCTGGTGAGATTAAGTCATTCGAAGACCATGACTCTGCGCTTAAGTGGCTAGTCGATTGATTCTATCTACGAACAACTAGAAAGTAATCCGTAAACAACGCCAATGACAGTTGACGAGCATTGTCTCGAACGCTGTCATTTTTCGGTTTGGCGATGATATTTCCTATTCGATTCAATAGAGTATATTCATTCCAGCGTGTAACATACCCAGGCTTTGTTTGGTCGCGACTAATGGTGTGGCTAGATTCAGTAATAACGAAAACTAAAACAGAAATAAGGTCTAACGACATGCATAAGGTAATTGATAAGCTGGCTTGGATATTCATCAAAGACGGCAAGCTGTTGATGGTGAGATCAAAAGGCAAAGAACTGTTCTACCTACCGGGTGGTAAGCGTGAAGCTGGCGAAAGTGATGAGCAAGCACTGGTTCGCGAAATCAAAGAAGAGATCTCAGTCGATTTAGTGCCTGACTCCATCAAATACGTTGAGACCTTTACAGGCCAAGCTGATGGAAAAGCGGAAGGCGTATCGGTGCAATTGACTTGTTACCTTGCTGATTATACTGGCGTACTGTCTCCAGATGCCGAAATCGAAGAACTTAAGTTTGTTAACGGCAACGACAGAGCAGTATGTTCATTGGCAGCACTGGTTGCGCTTGATTGGTTAGAAGCGAACCAGTATTTGGCTTAAGGTTTTAGCTGCTTTTAGCGAATGCTGAAGATTGATCTTCAAAAGATCATCGCTTACGAATAGCTTGAAGGGCGGCTGTCTTTCATCAATAGGTCGAGTTTCCTTTGAGCTTTCTTCGTGTCTTGTAAATCCACCACCTCAATCATTTCACACTCATCTCGTACCATCTCATTAATCAGGCTTGGGTAGTGTCGGCAATCTTCTGGTCGGTCTAAGTAAATACTACATGTGTACTTGGCTTGAGCCTTGGTGTCTTTCGTCGGAACCAGCTCCAGAAAAGGGCAGCGAGTTAAACGTTCACCAGATTCAGGGTCAAACCAAATCTCGCTTCCTCGAACATATTCAAAGATGTCTGGGTTGAACAGCTCCCACAAATCGATCTCTTCTTGAGTCGCGGCAAGGTCGCCATCTCCGTATTTGATACAGCATTTTCCGCATTGATTACAATCTTTCATTATCGACTTCATTGGTTGGTGAGCTTTTATCATTTTACCACTGATAGGCGTGGCACGTTGATTTTGTTGTTCATGGTTAAGCCGTTACGGGGCGGGAACATGGAATAGCGGCACTTAAAATCAACTTATCTATGCACCACCACTCCAATCAAAGCTGTAAACAGTGATACAATTTGCGCCTCTCACGTTATTCAAGCAAAGGCATCAAAATGAGAACCGTATACACCACCGAAGGCAACATCAACGCAAAGAAACAAAAAGAGGCTTACCCAAAGCTCGCTTTATGTGACAAGTGCGTTGGTGATTATGTGGTTATCGAGCAAGGTGAACGAACTTACAAGCCTTGTGCTAAATGTGGTGCCGACGATTAATGCGCCTTGATAAATACCTATGTAAAAGCACTGACCTAACCAAGCCTGAAGCGATTGAACGCATCCATAATGGCGAGGTGAACGTAAACAGTGAAACAGTCATCGATGAATCGACTCAGGTTCATGAAAGCAACACCATCTTGTTAAATGGCACGCCTCTTAAATTGCGTGAATTTCGATACCTCTTAATGCACAAGCCTGCGGGTACTATCTGCTCTAATATCGATGAAGTTTATCCTTCATTGTTCAACTACATCGAGATAGACAAAGCATCAGAACTGCACATTGCAGGGCGCTTAGATGCTGACACCACAGGCTTAGTCTTGATTACCGATGATGGGCGATGGTCATTCAACATCACGCTGCCAACCAAGTCATGTAAGAAGGTGTACCGCGTGACATTGTCACGAGATATCAAAGACGATGTCGCTGACAAGTTCAAAGCGGGTATTCAATTGCAAGGCGAGCAAAAACTGACGCGTCCGGCAGAGCTCGAAGTGATTACCAGTAAAGAAGTGCTGTTGAGCATTACAGAAGGCAAGTTTCATCAAGTAAAACGAATGTTTGCTGCGGTAGGAAACCGAGTTGTTGGCCTTCACCGTGAACAGATTGGTGATGTTCGTTTAGATGTTGAAGCAGGCCAGTGGCGTTATCTAACTAAAGCCGAAGTCGACTCATTTCAGCGAGGCTCTGAATAAGATCTCTGAATAAACGCTGTAACCACTTAAAGCGTTAAGCGTGTCAGCACAAGAATATCAACACTATAAGGATGTAGTATGGAAAACCTCAAAGTCTCAGAAATTAAGTCTTTCGTACCCGCGAGAGACTTCGATTTATCCAAGCGTTTTTACCAGTCAATCGGCTTTGAAGTGATGTCTGAATTTCACGATATCGCCTATCTACGACACGGCAGTTGTGCGTTCCTTCTGCAAAACTTTTATGAACCTGCGCACTGTCACAATTACATGATGCACTTGCTGGTTGAAGACGTAAAAAGTTGGTATCAACACATCCAAAACTCTAATGTAGTGTCGGAATTTGAAGTTACCGTTTCCGAGGTTGTTGAACAGCCTTGGGGAATGCTTGAGTTTTGTATCACTGACCCAAGTGGTGTGCTGTGGCGTGTGGCTGAAAACATTAGGCCGCGTTAATTCATCCAACTTGCATTAAGACCAGTGAAAACTTCAAATTATCCATCTGTTTCTTTATTTATGCCGACATAAGGCAATGATCAAATAGGTTCAAACATGGATATAAAGGCTAAAATGCACAGCCAAGACGTTTACTACTGTGACGACGTTGATTTGGTTGCTGAGCAAACTCAATGCTTAGAAGTGCTATACGATTTTAATCACACTCGCCCGAGCGAAGGTGATAAACGACAGCAGATCATGAAACAGCTGTTCGCCAAAGTCGGTGAGGGTTGCTACATTGAACCACCATTACATGCGAACTGGGGGCGTCACACGCACCTAGGGAACAACGTATACGTGAACTTCAATTTAACTCTGGTCGACGACACAGACGTATTCATCGGCGACAACGTGATGATTGCGCCTAACGTGACTATCGCCACAGGCACACACCCCATCAGCCCAGAACTCAGGCTAAAAGCAGCGCAATTCAATGTTCCCGTTCGTATTGGCAACAACGTTTGGCTTGGCGCGCACACCGTCGTACTTCCCGGTGTCACCATTGGTGAAAACTCAGTAATAGGGGCAGGCAGCATCGTCACCAAAGACATCCCAGCCAATGTCGTCGCAGTCGGCAACCCATGCAAAGTGGTACGCGAAATCAACGAACGCGACCGAGAGTATTACCACAAAGATCGCCGTATTCCCGATGAATTAAAGTAAGCGATTTTTCACATGCCTAAAATTAGCTGTGACATAAGCCATTGTTATGCAAGTAAGAAAGTAGACTTATTTATTCAGGATTTAAGTGTGGAATTTTTCGGTTTATTAATTGTTGGTTTCTTTGAGGAAAAAGGTTAATCATGATTCTTTATAAATATATGTCATTTCAGTCTGCTTCGAAGGTAATGAATAATAGTTCAATAGTTTTTTCTTGCTTAGAAGATCTTAATGATCCTTTTGAAGGTACAGCTATCTGTTTTGAGGAATCAGATACATTAACTAATAAGCTTCAGAAAAACTCACACCGCAGCCGTCTTAGTCGTAATTATGGTGTGTTGTCTCTTACGCGCAATCCGCTTAATCCTCTTATGTGGTCACATTATGGTGATGACCATAGAGGTGTCGTTATTGGCATTGATATGAAAAAGGCTAATTTTCTGGATGAAAACTCATGTGTAATTCCTGCTCAATATGGTGAGATAGTTTACACATCAACGATGCCACAAAATATGCTCCCGACTTCAAGTGTTGAGTCATTAATGTCTGTAGGCACAGAACACAAGAGTTTCAGACATCATAATTACGACCTGTTTAAAAACACATTTCTATTAAAAGATTTGACATGGGGATACGAAGAGGAAGTGAGGGTTGTAAAAAATATTAATGGTTCTCAGAAATCTCGTGATTCAACATGCGAATTTGAAAATGAAGCTGGAACGTGGAATCAAGTGAAAATTTTTGGGCGACCACTGTATTGCTTATCAATTCCCAAAGAATCAATAGTTGAAGCATATTTAGGTTGCGCTACCAACAGCAATGTTACCCGCTTAGGTATGAATAGTGATGATTACCTTAATGCCCGAAAAGCTTGGCAATCAAGCGGTGTAAATGTTCAATTGGTACGACGTAAGGAAGGCACTTGGAACTTAGAAGTTTCTGATTACAAAATTTAGAACGACACAAGCATCTAAGACTGATTCCCCACGCGTGGCATTTACACGATGTGTTTGTCCAAGTGTTTAAGGTGGTATCACGTTGCTCGCCACCTAAGCGCACATCATACCCCTGCAATTCTTCCTGAGTTAAAGTAACTATCCATATCTAGTCTTAATAGTTTGTTTAGGTTCACGGTGCTTTTCTTAACCATTTGTTAGAGTGACATTTCAATGAGCATGGAGGCTTTATAATGGGTACTGTAATCGGTTTGGTGATTCTAGTTGCGATAGATTGGTATCTTGTCCGTAAAACAGGGCTTCATATTCATAAATGGATCTCTAAAAAGTATGCCGCGTATCTGTCGGAGAAGGGGAACAAAAAATAGCCTTTCTTATTAAGTCATCGGTATAAAAAGCGTTATCCGCTATCCATTTACAAACACTGCAAAGATTGGAGGATTCATGAAAGGTAAAGGAAAGTGCCTATGTGGCTCGGTTGAGTTGGAAGTAGAGTACGCCAGTAATGAATTGGGGGCTTGTCATTGTAGTATGTGTAGAAATTGGTCTGGCGGTCCGATGTTAGTCATTGATTGCTCTGATTCCGTCAAAATATCAGGTGAATCAAATGTAGTGAGATATAAATCATCAGATTGGGCAGAGAGAGGTTTCTGCGGTAAATGTGGTACTCACTTGTTTTACTTTTTGGTGCCAAATAATCAGTACCACCTTCCTGTCGGTTTATTGATGTCTGGGGATGACTACAAGTTAACTCATCAGATATTCATCGACGAAAAGCCCAAATACTACGAATTTAAAAATGAAACGCACAATATGACTGGTGCAGAAGTATTTGCCCACTTTGAAAGTGGAGAGTGATCACTGGGTTTACGGTGCGACGGTTTAGGTTTGGTGGTTCGTCGTTGCTCAGTGTGAACTTATTTCCGTTGGGCAATGTACGATTCGTGAACAGATAAAAAGAGAATTATGAAAATAACGATGCTGGTTGATAACTCTCGACTGGATAACAGGACAGACTTAGCTGTTGAGCGCGGGCTATCACTGCATATTGAAACCGAGAAGCTAAAGATCTTGTTCGATATGGGAAGTGGCGATACGTTTTGTCAAAATGCACCATTACTGGGTGTTGATATCAAGGATGTAGACCTCGCCGTCATATCACACAGACATCATGATCATTGTAATGGCACCGCTGATTTTGTTGCTCATAACTCTAAAGCCAAAGTGTTTCTGAAAAATTGCGAACAGAAAAGCTATCACTTCCGGGCTTTTGGTTTCAAAAGTGATGTCGGGATCAATAAGGATTTATTAGAAAACAGCAATGAGCGGTTAGTCTTCGTCAATCGTACGACCGAGATCGCTTCTAATGTCTTTGTTATTACTGATATTAGCGCGAAACACGAACAACCTAAGGGCAATAAATACCTATATACACAGTCGAAGAATCAACGAGAGCGTGACTTATTTGATCATGAATTACTGTTAGTGATTAAAGAGCCGGACGGTTTAGTTATATTTACTGGTTGTGCGCATAGTGGCGTTCTCAATATGGTTGATACAGCCGTTACTTTGTTCCCAGGAGAGAGAATAAAAGCCGTTGTTGGGGGCTTCCATCTAGTAGGGTTACCATTTTTTAATAGTATTGGTGGCACAAAGCAAGACATTAGAGAGCTTGGATTGACGTTGTCTCAATATCCCATCGATAAACTTTATACAGGGCACTGCACAGGCAAGAAAGCTTATGGCCTATTGAAAGAAGTATTAGGCGAGCGTTTGGAAGTAATGCCGACAGGTAGGTGTATTAATGTGTAGCGTTGGTAAAGCCTTAGCTGTTCGTTTGTCTTTTGGTAAGAATTAAGGAGTTTTAAGTGAGTCAGGAAGTAAGAGTAGGTGTCGCTGCGGTTATTCTACGTGAAGGGCGAGTGTTACTTGGAGAACGAATTGGTTCTCACGGCGCTCATACGTGGGCAACGCCGGGCGGACACCTTGAATGGGGTGAGAGCATTGAAGAGTGTGCCAAACGTGAAACACTTGAAGAGACTGGCCTTGTTGTTAGTGGATTTGAGAAGCTCTCTTTTACCAATGATATTTTTGAGAAAGAGAACAAGCACTATATAACGCTGTTTGTTGTTGCTTCTGACGTTAGCGGCGAACCACAGCTGACAGAGCCTGATAAATGTAAGCAATGGAAATGGTTTAAGCTCGATGAGTTACCTGAGCCATTGTTTCTTCCTCTGACGAATCTGTTGAGCGATCCAGTCATCCTTGGGAAGCTAGCGCAGTAATACAAATTGTTAGTTCGTTGCTATGTGAATACAGGGAATAATCAAATGGAATTAAAGTGTCACTGTGGAAACGTGAGTTTAGAACTTAGCTCGCTTCCAGACGAAATCGGGGAGTGTAATTGTTCTATCTGCCGTCGTTATGCTGCCGCTTGGGCGTATTTTTCTCCAAAGCAAGTTCAGATCAACTTGAGCGAGAAAACTGAGTTTTATTGCTGGGGCGATAAAGAAGTAGAATTTCATCGTTGTAAGTCATGTGGATGTTTAACGCACTATGTAACGACAGAGAAATGCTCCGCAGATATTTTGGCCGTGAACATGAGAATGGCCGAAAATGAAGTGCTTGCAAGTATCCCAGTTCGTAAGATCAATGGTGCAGCGTACTAAGTCAACTAACAAGGTACTTTCACTTCGCCTTGCAGTATTGAGACGGTAGGTTTGGTGGTACCAAAGGAGGTGTTCGATGTTCAAGTGTCCTAATTGTGGGGCGTCGGTTTCTATTAAAGAGAAATCAAAGTTGCATCCTTCCAAGCACATGCCATGTAAACAATGCGCTCAAGTATTGAAGCCTTTTACTATTTATTACTACTCACTCTTCTTTGTTGCCCCTTTCTCGTTTTCGATATCAATGAATTATGCTGGGTTTAGCACTTTAGGTGCCATTGTGCTTAGTTTTGTATTGGTTTACGTGTTGTTAGTGTGTCAGCCAATAAAGAAAGTCTCGCATAGCCCTCTAGAATAAAAAGAAGATTCTTAACCTTTGGTACTTTGGAGCTAAGTCTGAGTTTATGCATCAAGATTTATGGTTTTAGGTTGGTGTCTTGTTTCCCATGACATAATACGGCGTAAGTTTTTATAGAAGGGGGCTTTATGAGTGATTCGATTTTTAGAAAAGACGGCACTGCCCAAGGTGTGGCAAAACAGCGTTATATCGAAACCTTGGCTAAACCTGATCAGCGCGTGATTAACGACCCTTATGCAAAACGGTTTGTTTTAGGCGCAAGTCTGATCAAACTCATGGGGCATAAGCTTAGCGTTTGGATAACTCAAAAGTTTGCCCCTGGTTTTCATGAGCACTTAATCTCTCGCACCCGATTCATTGATGATCTTGTCGAAAAGAATGCGGCGAGTGGTTCAGAGCAATACATAATATTAGGGGCTGGGTACGACTTGAGAGCTCATCGCCTTGAACTGCCATCTTCGTTGAAGGTTTTTGAAGTGGACCAGCCAGAAGTTCAAGCTAGAAAGCGCTCTATGCTGCCTAAAGATTTGCCTAACGCGAACAATGTTACCTATGTCGGCGTCGATTTTAATCACCAGTCACTCACCGAACAGCTCTTGGCGGCGGGGTTCGATCAATCGAAGCGCACGATCATTACCCTAGAAGGTGTTTCGCAATACATAAGCAAAGACGCGACAGCCTCGACCATTAAAGAGCTGTCTGAGCTTACGAAACATTCTGGTTCTACTTTCTTTATATCGTATGTCGATGAATCGCTAAAAAATGATCCTGAAGCTTGTTTTGGTAAAGGGTATCCCAAGGCGACGAAGCGAGCGGAAACCATTAAAAACTTATCCGCAAAGGTAGGTGAACCTTGGGTATCGTTCTTCAACGCTGAAGAGATCGAAACATTGTTGTCTGAAAATGGTTTTTCATTAACACAAAACAAGACATTGGCCGACCTGAATGATGAGTACTTTACCCCTGTCGGTAGAAGAATTCCTGAGCATCACATCTTCAAGCTAGAACACTTTGTCGTGGCAGAATCCAATACAACAGCGACCTAAATTGGAGAGTCGATTGAAGCTCGATCATCAATCAGCAATAAAATAATGAGACAGGTAAATCATGACGTTACGATTAGTTCCAGAGCTTTATTGTTTCGATATTAATGTGAGCAAATCCTTCTTTGTCGATGTGTTAGGGTTTGAAGTGAAATACGAGCGCCCAGATGAGGGTTTTGCTTATCTAACGCTTGATGGTGTTGATGTGATGCTTGAAGGGATTGCGGGCAAAAGTCGAAAATGGCTTTCAGGTGATCTGGAATTTCCTTTAGGGCGTGGCGTTAACTTTCAATTGGATGTTATCGACATCGAATCTCTATATCAGAGAGTTAACGAAAGCGCCGCTGATTCTATTTACTTAGCGTTAGAGTCGAAGTCTTATCAATGTGGTGATTCGATTGCGACTCAGAAGCAGTTCATCGTTCAAACTCCAGACGGTTATCTCTTTAGGTTCTGCCAAGATATTCATTAAATCATGACCTTGTGGTTTGATACCAAATACTGGTCTTTACTCGCCATTATTGGATAGACTAAACGTATTAACTGAGTACTAAGGTTGCATTGCTCACGCCCCAGTAATGCGTTATACAAATAGTGCGATTAAGAATGAATGAGGATATGTAGTGAGCAATTTACCAGACGAAAGCCAAAAACGATTCATAGCGATTTTAAGCAAAAAGATGGATTTAGGAAGAACATTGAACGTGCTAGGGCACTTGAGCGTTGGCCTATCTAACCTATTAGAAAGTGATGAGGCTTACTACGTTGACTATGAAGACTTGGATGGCAATGTCCACCCTAATTTATCTCATTATCCTTTCATCGTGCTAAAAGGAGACAACTCAAATAAGATTAGAAAAGTGCGCGAAGAAGCGTTCAGTCGTGGCATTAAATTTACTGATTTTACGAGCTCAATGATCGAAGGTGGTTCTGTTGAGCAGCAGAAACGAACCAAAGAAACCAAAGAAGAAGACCTTGAGTATCTTGGTGTATGCCTGTTTGGTGACACGGAAATTCTACGTGAGTTTACAAAGAAGTTTAGCTTGTATAAGTAACTCACTTTAGTGGTTTAGCTATCTGCTAGTAAGTGCATCGAACATGTTACATAAGCCGTTAATCCAGATATAGGAAGTGAATGGAATACCAATTAGATATCGAGCCCTCCGATGACGACATTAATGAAATCAGAGGCGGGTTAATCAAACACAACACACCGTTTCTGGAAGGGATCCCCAAGTCTCAAGTTGCGTACTATGCGATGGACGAAGGCAACAAAGTCGGTGGCATTATCGCTGACCTTTGGGGAAACTGGTTACTGATTAAGTTCCTCTGGGTCGACGATTCGATGAGAGGAAAGCAAGTCGGCAGTGAGCTACTTGAGCGTATTGAAGCGTATGCGAAGTCTCAAGGTTGTACGTCGTCATTGGTCGATACATTAAGTTTCCAAGCGAAGCCTTTCTATGAGAAACGAGGGTATGAATGCCAGATGGTGTTAGAAAATTACCCTGTAGATTCCTCGCTATCGTTTCTCACCAAGTCGCTCGTCAAAAAGTAGCAAATAAAGACCCCGTATATACAAGGAGAGTAGAGTGGTCAACATACGGGAAATGGCAATTTCAGATTACGACTCAGTGATCGCATTGTGGTGTCAGACAGAAGGCATGAGTATTCGCGATGCCGATTCGAAAGAAAGCATTGGGATCTATTTAGATCGTAACCCCGGTCTAAGTTTTGTGGCCGAAAGTAACAACGAGATCATTGGCGCTGTGTTGGTCGGAACGGATGGACGTCGTGGGTATTTACAACATTTAGCTGTCTCGGCCAACTTCAGAGGGCAAAAATTAGGTTGTAAGCTTGTCGTAGAGGCAGTCAACGCACTTGCAGGGTTAGGCATCCCGAAGACCCACTTGTTTGTCTATAACGACAACATCAATGCTCAACAGTTTTACGAAAAGTTGGGCTGGTTTCCTCGAGATGAAGTTCGAATGTACTCGTTTAATAGCTCGGATAATAGTAACGTTTAGCCTTAACGGTTCGCGCTGGCTGAGCTTGAATTTGTAACAGGTTCGCGCGCACCCGACCAATATCAAAACAAAATTTGGAGTATTTAGAAATGTTGTTTTCTAGTCTGTCTAAACCATTGGTTCATGGCTCCGAGTTATGTTCTGAACTGCTCAACTTCTTAACCGAGCATAAGAGTGATTTCGAAGAAAAATTAATTCCTGATCTGTCATACATCGATGATATGGCACACGTGGTGAACGGCATTAACATCAAAGACGTTCTGCACATCAATGCGAATCAATACCGACTTCAATATTCGTTTGATTGGGAGTTGTTTATAGGTTGTTCAGATAGGAACGAAACCGGTGTAGAGAATGGAAGTGTTCTATTCACACTTGAGGACGATAACGTTCTTAATATCAACTTCCCAAACTACGGTTCTCGAGATACTAGCGATGAGCTTTAGTCGGTTTTTCGTGCGTGTTATACAGAAGGAACAACAATGATAACTATCGAAAGGCTTGAAGAATCCCATGTGGCGTTTGTTCAGGCCATCCAACTCGCCGATGAACAGGTTAAGTTCGCTGGTACAGCTGCAGAGTTTTTATTAGACGGCTGTGAAACGATGCACTTGCACGTGATTAAGTCTGATAACGAAGTTGTGGGTTTCTTTAAGCTGGATATCGCTTACGCAGAGCACTACGAATTCTGCCCAGAAGGAAGCATTGGCTTAAGAGCTTTTGTGCTTGATAAAAACCAGCAAGGTAAAGGTTTAGGAACTCGCACGGTCAAAGCTTTGTTTCCATATTTAAAAGCGAATTACTCAGCGTATCAGTCGATTTACTTAACTGTGAATTGCAAAAATCCGGCAGCATTCAACTGTTATAAGAAAGGCGGCTTCGAAGATACCAGTGAGCAGTATTTAGGTGGCGCAGCAGGCCCGCAATTTATCATGCGTGGTCAAATTGCTTAGTAATATGAAACCGACTAATTGTTGATGAGAAATACCTGCGCAGCTGTATGCAGATTGAGAGTCTTAAAGAACACGAGAAGGAAATTTGATGAAGGTTCAATATCTTGAAGTGGTTACCTCAGAAGTCGATATCGTTTGTGCTACATACGCTCAGCTCTACAACGTGAAGTTCAGTGGTGCAGATGTGAACCTTGGTGGGGCGCGCACTGCAAAGCTATCTAATGGTGGGGTAATAGGCATTCGAGCACCGCTTCGTGAAACTGAAGAACCAACTGTTCGACATTACACGCTGGTTGATGATATCCAGTCTGCAGTAACTACAGCCGAGAAACTAGGCGCCGAAGTTGCGGTGCCGCCAATGGAGTTACCACGTCACGGCATGTGTGCCATTGTTATTCAAGGTGGCGTCGAACTCGGATTCTGGGAGTTATAGGTGATGCGTAGCTTTTAGATTTTGAAGGACGAGATACTACGATTTATGATGCGACACCTAGTGTCTTTCCCAGCTTCATGGCATTATTCCACGCAGCTAAAACCCCAACAAGGTATGTTATGAAACAGAATATTGTCCATATTGCACTCGTGGTAAAAGACTACGATGAAGCGCTTGATTTCTATGTAAATAAGCTTAAGTTTGATCTCATCGAAGACACGTATCTACCAGAAGAAGATAAGCGCTGGGTTGTTGTTGCTCCACCAAATTCAACCGGTGTGAGCTTGTTACTTGCTAGAGCTTCCAAGCCAGAGCAACTTGATTTCATCGGCAACCAAGCTGGTGGCCGCGTATTCCTATTCTTAAACACCGATGATTTTTGGCGTGATTACGAACGCATGACGTCTTTGGGCATTAACTTTGTCCGAGAGCCTAAAGAGCAAGGCTACGGCACCGTTGCTGTGTTTGAAGATCTTTACGGTAACTTGTGGGATCTGCTTCAGTTAAACCCTGAACATCCTATGGCTAACAGGTAGAAAAGCTTAGCCCACAACCCTAATTCTAGTCATACGGATTGGCAGGAGCGACATGGAAGTCACAAGGTATCAACCTAAGTATTTAACCGCTTTACAGGCGCTCTATCTAGAATCAAGACAGGACACCTTTCATTGGGCTGATGCCGGCGCTTTTAAGTTATCCGATTTCGAATTAGATACAGAAGGTGAAGAAATATGGGTCGCCGTTTCTGGCAATAAGGTTTTAGGTTTTGCCTCTATTTGGAAACCTGAAAGCTTCATCCATCACCTCTATGTTTGCGCGCGAACGCTACGTTCTGGGGCAGGCTCTGCTTTACTCAATACCTGCAAGCAACATTACTCTGATCTGACTTTGAAGTGTTTGACTGCCAATGAAAATGCTATTGGCTTTTACCAGTCGCAAGGCTTTGTTATCTCGTCCACAAAAGGAGAGGGATTAGAGCGTTATCACTTAATGACTTACCAAGTTTAGTAATAACAATCATGGCAACCACAAGCGCTGCAATTACAACAAGGGTAATCAAGTCGGGAGCTAAACAGAGAATATGGAAATAAAACAGCTTTCAGCGACGGAGGTACTTCCGGTTAGGCATCAAGTGCTTTGGCCTGATAAACCGATGTCGTTTTGTATGGTGCCAGATGACGAACATG
The DNA here is from genome assembly GCF_902751245.1 of Vibrio sp. Vb339. Lineage (NCBI taxonomy): Bacteria > Pseudomonadati > Pseudomonadota > Gammaproteobacteria > Vibrionales > Vibrionaceae > Vibrio > Vibrio sp. Vb339. The sequence continues at coordinate 220,599 of NZ_CADDIS010000002.1, forward strand.
CAACGCATTACGGCGCGTTCATTGGTGAGCAGTTGGTTTGTGTCGCGTCTATCTATATCCAAGGCCATGAAGCGAGGCTGAGAAAGTTTGCCACGCTGCCTGAATTCCAAGGGCAGGGAATCGGTTCAAACGTGATTGATCATGCAATCTCTAACCTCAAAGATTTAAACATCCACTATTTTTGGTGCGATGCGCGTACAACGGCTTTAGGATTTTATCAAAAGTTTGGGATGGCTGTAGAAGGCTCTGAATTTGAAAAATCGGGCGTTGCGTATTACAAAATGTCGGTTCATTGGGAGTAACGCTTCTCTGTCGCTAGGTTAACCCTCCGTACCGTTGAATCATCAACTTAAGTTAAGGAAGCTCATCGTGGAAGAAATCAAAGGCATTCTGCAATTCATGGTCGAAATTGAAAAATTAAAGGATGTTCATCGACAAACAAAACCAGTTGGATTGGAGCGATATGAAAACTCGGCAGAGCACAGTTGGCACGTCTGTTTGAGCGCACTTATGTTGAAAGACTATGCCAATGAAGAAATCGATATTACGCGAGTGATGAAGATGTTGCTGATTCATGACCTTGGGGAAATCGATGCCGGAGACACCATCATTTATGCCAGTGAAACCGAAGAAAACAAGCTCAAAGAGAGAAACTGTGTCGAGCGCTTGCTGAAATCATTGCCGAGCCATTTAAGAACCGAGTATTTGGATTTATGGCTTGAGTTTGAAGCGGGTGAGTCACCGGAAGCTAGATTTAGTAAGGCGATCGATAGAGTGCCGCCTTTGCTTCATAACATCCATGGTGGTGGTCACAGCTGGAAGAAGCACAACATATCTAAAGATAAAGTACTGACCTTCAATGGCGAGCGTATTTCTAAAGGCAGTCGTGCTCTATGGAAAGAACTAGAAGTGCAACTTGAAGGTGCTGCAGGCAAAGGGCTATTAAAGTAAAAGTTAATTTCATATCTTAGCGTAACAATAGCTTTAGCTGTTCAATGAGGTAAGTCTCGATGGTAACTGATTCAAGATACATGGCACTTACCTTGTGTCTCATTTCCTTCTAATAAAACTCTAGTGGACAACAATAAGTTAGAGAACTAAGTGATAAGTTGTTAGTATGCATCAACTTTATAAATGTTAGTTGGCTTATGTAAATGCTTGATAATAAGTATATTAAACACCCTTATCACTGTGAGCAGTGCAACGCACTTACCCCGCACCTTGCTGTTAACGCTTCCGATGCTGAATCTAAAGCGGACGCTGAATCTGAAAAGAAACAATGGAAGTTAGGCGTGTTGATGGAATACCTGATGACGTTATTGTTTAAAGGTGACCATAATGTTCCCGGCTTTTATGTCGACAGTGATTACGAATACCAATGTGAGAAGTGTGGGACTAAGTCGTGGCATTAATTGGGTATGAAAACTTGATGTAAATCTACCGTTTTTGAAGCGAAGTTTTCGATTTAACCTGTTGCTAATCAGATACTTACAGTACAGTGGAGATAGTATTTAAAGGCTCAGGTCTTAGAGGTTCAAATGGAATACTTAGAAGTCGATTTTAGCGAAATCCCAATGGCGTTGTTACTTGAAGCTGATCCGTCAGAAGCAAGTATTGCGTCGTACCTAAGCGAATCTTGGTGTTATGCGGCTAAACAAGATAGCGAGCAAGGTAGCGAGATTGTCGGTGTCTGCGTTGTTAAACCGATCAGTGGACATATCGTTGAGATCTTCAACGTTGCGGTATGCCCTAAGCATCAGCAACAAGGCATTGGCTCTGGAGTGTTGGAATTCGCATTGAATCAGCTAGCTCATAAGCAGGTTAAACGCGTTGAGCTAGGGACTGGCACATTCGGCTATCAGCTGATCTATTACCAGCGAGCAGGCTTTCGCGTCGATTCTGTCATCAAGAATCATTTCATCGATCATTATCCTGACCCTATCTTCGAAAACGGCATTCAACATCAAGATATGTTGAGGTTATACATCGAGCTCTAATCCCGAAATCAACTCGCTTAAAGAACTCGTTCGCTTTAATAATTAGTGAGTCTCAATCAGGCGTATTATTCCAACTTTGTTATGGAGGACAAACGAGTGATATACCCAAAAGCTTTAAATATCGGTGACAAAATCGGATTTTTCTCACCCTCATCGCCCGCAACGGTCTTTGCACCCAATCGATTTGCTCGTGCTAAACGTTATTTGGAAAAGCAGGGCTTCATTCTAGTTGAAGGTTCGTTAACTGGAGAGTCAGAAGGGTATCGTTCTGGCTCAATTCAAGCGCGAGCCGAAGAACTCAATCAGCTCATTCGAGATCCTGACGTGCGCTGCATTATGTCGACCATTGGTGGTAACAACAGCAACTCACTGTTGCCATACATCGATTATGATGCCCTTAAAAACGACCCTAAGATCATCGTCGGCTATTCAGATGCCACCGCATTACTGTTAGGCATCTACGCCAAAACTGGATTGGTGACTTTCTATGGCCCGGCACTCGTCGCGTCATTTGGTGAGTTCCCGCCGTTAGTCGACGAAACCTTCCAATCATTTACTGACATATTATGTTCGGATTCAAGCCAACATCAGTACACGATGCCTGAGAGTTGGACGGACATTAAACACGATTGGGAAACTCAAGATTCGGCAAAGCCAGTTTACAATAACGAATGGCACTTCATGGGAAGAGGTCAAGTCAGCGGTCGCGTGATTGGTGGCAACTTGAGTACAATAGCTGGGATTTGGGGCAGCGAATACATGCCAGAAATTCAGTCTGGCAACATCTTGCTTATCGAAGATTCACTAAAAGGCATTGAAGCGGTCGAGCGTTCATTCGCGCACTTATTGGCTTGCGGAGTATTCGATAAAGTAGGCGCTATTATACTCGGCAAACATGAGCTGTTTGATGACAAAGGGACAGGGCGAACACCACTCGATGTACTTCTTGAAGTGCTGAACGGTAAAAATGTCCCGATCCTGTATGGTTTCGACAGTTGCCACACCCATCCTATGCTAGTCACGCCACTAGGTGTGCAAGGCACTATTGATTTTGATGACCAAACATTCAAGCTTCGAAGCCAATGGCTAGCGTCGAGTTAACCTAAACTGATGATAATAAGACGCATTAGAAAAGTGATCCTCTCTGCAAACTGAGAATGGAATCACGTCTATACTGACATTGGTTACGTCGCTGATTTTAGAAGTGGCGCTATGAATGTAAGTTTGATTAGGTTAAATCTCTGAGGTGACGATGAAAAAATTACTACCGCTATGCGCCATTTTACTCTCGGCATCATTTTCAGCTGCGGCTTCTGATGGTTTGATTAAATACCAAAGTAATTACTCAGTGAAAGAGACCGCTGACCGCTTTGAAGAAATCGCCAAGAGCAAAGGTTTGACCTTGTTTGCGAGAATCGATCATCAGAAAAACGCGAGTAAGGTCGATCTTGAATTGAGACCAACGGAAGTCATCATCTTTGGTAACCCGATAGTAGGGACGCCATTAATGCAATGCGCTCAAGAAGTCGCGATAGATTTACCGCAGAAGGTGTTAGTCACTGAAGATTCTAATAAGAAAGTATGGTTGTCTTACAACGATCCTAATTACTTGGTAGAACGTCACGCGATCAATGGCTGTGACGAGGTCGTTAAGAAAGTATCGGGTGTACTAAGCAAGCTATCAGAAGCGACAGTGGCGAAAAAGAAAGCGAAAGCTAAATAGCTTGATCACTAAGTTGCCAGCTAAGTAGCTACGTAGATAAGTAACTAAATCACAAAGTAATTACGTAGATAAGTAGTTAGCTAATTAGCCTAATGCGCAAAGATCCAAAGGTGAGGAGAGCAGTTGAAACGAACTTGCTCTCCTCATCGCTTTATTAGGCTTTTGGCATCTTAAAGCTACGACAATGTCACCACTTCATATTCGTGAATTTTGACTTTGTTAGCATCATCCAAAGAGACCAACCAGGTTTCGTTTACTACCAACTCAATTGACTCGCCTTTCATTGAAGAATCAGGGAAGGTGTCTGCTTTTAGTCGAACATGCAGGCTAACTTGATACTGCGAACCAATAGGTTTGATCTCCAGTTGTTCAATACCGTGAGAACAGTTTGGTTTGAAGGTGGATCGAGCAATTGCATACCAATCTTTAAACCCAGCGTGACCAATAAATTGTCCTTCAGGCATATTGAATACAACGTCAGATGACAACGATTGAGTAAACATCGATTCTTCTGTTGGCAGCGTGTCTAACTGCTCGAACCAATGAGTGACGAATTTACGAACAAGCTCCTCGTCGGAATGAGTGACCTTACGAACCTCATCCATTAGACGCGAAGCATGTTGTTTAGCTCTGGCTTGTACGTCTTCTAACTTGTTATATACGTTAGGGATGTAAACCATACCATGCGTGTATACCGGTGGACGATAGTTCATGCCTGCAAGATACGCCGTCTGCTGTAGAGGAAACATAAGCTGTTCAATCGTAAAGTGGTTATAGCTCAGTGGATCGTAGGACTCTTTCGGTCCGCCGATGGTAAAAGAGAGGAACAAATCTTTCTCTTTGAGTTTGTTACCTTCTGGCCCGTACGCAAAGTTAAAGGTCATCACATCGTCTAACCATTTCTTTAGTAATGCTGGCGCAGAGTACCAGTAGAACGGGAACTGCAACACAATCACATCCGCTTCAATCAATGCTGCTTGTTCGGCTTCAACATCAATTTTGTAGTCTGGGTAAAGTGTATCCAAGCGTCGAATTGAAACGTCTTCCATCTGTGTTTCTAAAGTGTCGATGATTAGCGTATTCGTGTATGACTCGGCAAGGTTAGGGTGACCTGAAATAACAAGGGTTTTACTCATGATGACTGTCTCGTTCGCTTAATTGATGGAGTAATCATAAGCTCATTCTTTTGTTAGTTTTAGATGACTAATCCTTAAATAACTATTAGGCTGAAGCTAATAATAAGGTGGCAAGTGAAAGTAGCGATTGGAATGATGGGTAGGAAACAATGAAAGGTGCAACATACAATCAACTGACGATGTTCCATGCGATTGTGAGTGAAGGTTCAATATCTGGTGCAGCAAGGCAGCTTGGAGTCGCGCCACCGTCGGTGAGTCAGTCTCTGAAGGCGCTTGAAAGCGAACTTGGATTGCCTTTGTTTATTCGCACCACAAGAAGAGTTGAACTGACAGAAGCTGGTAGAACGTTGTACACAAGAACGGTGGATGCGATCAGTGATTTGAGTACCGCAATGGAAAGTGTTGCAGATCTAAGCCGTAATCCATCTGGTCATGTATCGATCACGGTACCGCGCTTTGCTTATAAACAGTGGATAGAGCCTATCTATGCGGAATTCTGTTTACGCTACCCTGAGATTCAACTCGAGATCTCTATCTCTGATGCGACCGTTGATATATTGAAAAACGGCATTGATTTGGGGATCCGTTTTGGAGACAAAGTCGAAGAGGGAATGATAGCTAAGCCTATCACTCCGAGGTTAAAAGAAGCGCTGTTTGCGTCACCGAGTTATGTAGAGATGCATGGTGCACCCCAAAGCATTGAAGAACTGTCACAACACAAGTTGATTCAATATCGATTCATCACCTCTAACAAACTCGCTTTATTGCCACTGGTGGATAACGGAAATACGGTTCATGTAAACGTACAAACGGCGATGACGGTGAACGATACGGACATTATGGTGGATGCGGCAAAAAAAGGGCTTGGGATAGGTCGCTTGCTAACGCCTATGGTGCAGCAAGAGTTTGAGTCTGGTGAGCTAGTACCGATTCTTGAACATTGCTGGAGTGATAATGTAGGGCTCTATTTGTATTTCCATCGCAATACACAAAAAGCCCGTCGTGTTCGTGTGTTGATTGATTTCTTATACGAAAAGCTAGTCGGATAATCGCTCTAACACGTTGCTTTAAGCGATATGACTTACTCATTTCTGTTTCAATTATCCGTTTTAATTTGATAATAATTCAAATATTACCGTGTTTTTTATTGAGTGAACTTCCAGTAGCCTATGCGAATAGTTAATTATTGGGCATTCAAATGACACAGTATCAGTTCCAACAAGGGCCTATTCGTCCACCTTCAGAAGCGGATAGCTTATTGATTCGTACCACCCAAGGTTGTCCTTGGAACAAATGTAAATTCTGTACGCTGTTTGAGGGGATGGAGTTTGCAATTCGTCCCGTTGAAGAGATTAAGAAAGACATTTGGGCTGCGAAAGCGTTCTATAAGAACCGTAAGTTTGAGACGTGTTTTCTGCAAGACGGTGATTCATTCACTATGGATACCGAAGACTTGCTGGATGTGTTGAATACACTCAAACAAGCCTTCCCAGAGTTAAAGCAGATCAGCTCTTATGGACGAGCGCAAAGCATGACTAAGAAGTCGCCTGAAGAGATGAAAGCCATCTGTGATGCAGGACTCAACATGCTTTATTGCGGTATGGAGTCGGGTTCTATTGATGTTCTGAAACTGATGAAAAAAGGCATTACGCCGAAGTCTATTTTGAAATCGAACGAATACGCGAAGCAAGCGGGTATGAAGATGATGACCTTCATTATTCTTGGCTTGGGTGGTAAAGAATATTCGGCGCAGCATGTTGAAGAAACGGCGGCCTTACTTAACCAAATCAACCCAGATGAAATACGCATTCTGTCGCTTGCTGTGAAGCCTGGAACCGAATTGGATGAACTGGTGCAGAATGGAGAGTTCACGCCACTTAGCGAACGTGAAATGCTTGAAGAACAATATCAATTGATCAGTAAACTAAACAGCGTGACGGGCAACTATGGTAACTATCACGGTATTAATTTGTTGATGGAACTGAACGGACAGCTGCCACAGGATAAAGTGAAGTTCTTAGCGACAATAGATCGTTTCAATATGATGAGTGAGAATGACCAGAATAACTTTATCTTGGGACGTCGCATTCATTACTACGCCGCATTGAAAGACATGGATAACCAACTTATGTACGATTCTGTACAAAGAGAGCTTAATCGCATTCAAAAGCAAAATGCCGATGAACTCGACAATGTGTTTTACCAACTCCGTCAACGCATGATCTAGCAGCAAGGACTAATAACATGAATAACCTCGTTAACTGGCAAATCAGAAATGAAAATCTGGAACATTGGTCTTTGGAAAACGGCGTGCTGACGATGCAAGTGCAAGAGGGCAATATCTTTGGTGCGGGTTCAGCTGATGTTGATAATATCTTCGTTCATCCAGTATCTAGCTCGGATTACAGCACAGAAGTGACGGTTCAATTAGATCCAAACCGTTCATTTGAACAAGCCGGCTTAGGTATTTACTGGGATAACGACAACTACATTAAAGTGAGCAAAGAGATGTTCATGGGCGAGCGTTCATTGGTGTTCGTTGTAGAACAAAATGGTCAGCCACAGATCAAGGAACGTCTGTTATTTAGTGAATCTAGTGTGTCGGTAAAGCTCGTCAAGCAAGGCGGTAAAGTCAGCGCTCATTTCCACCCTTTAGAAAAACAACAATGGCAGGAAGTGATCAAGTTTGATTCGTTAGTAGGCAGTGAACAAGGTGTGATGCTTTATACGTTCAGTGGCAGTAAGGCGACGCCTAATTTCGCCAAGTTTAGTGGCTTTAGTTTGTCTGACGTTTAATCGTTTGTCTTACGCTGAATAAGCTTCCTTAGCGTATAAAAAAACGGACCGATATTGCTACTGGTCCGTTTTTAAATTCTTCAAGTCAAAGCGCTTATGCACAGCACTTCTTGTATTTCTTACCGCTGCCGCAAGAACATGGGTCGTTACGGTTAGGGGTCTTTTCAAACGTCATCGTTTTTGGCTTGTTCAGTAGAGTATCAAGCTCGATGGTGTTCTCTTCTTTGTCTGCGTCGACTGTAACGGTAACGAAGATAGTATTTTCAGCGGCTAGTGCTTCAACTTCTGCTTTGCGCGCTTCAGTTTGAACCATTACAGCGATTGGAGATTCTTCAGTACCCGCTTTTACATCGCGGTTTACGTTGTAGCCAGCAAGAACATGGTTCTGTCTTGTTTCGATACGGCCTTTGAAAAATAGTTTCGACATTGGGTACTCATTAAAAATGTTGAATGGCGCTATTTTTAATGGCGATAGCGCAATGGAGCGGGGATTATACGCATATATTGCAATTGATAAAGCAGTGATGTGAGCAAACGCAGTTTGGTTTTTGTTTGCTAGTAACGGTTTGCTCTCTAGCTTTGTTCGGATTGGACTAATTTTCAAATTCAAGACAATAAGGTTTCCCTCAACAGGGCTTCAAGTGATAAATTGAAATCGTCAATTTAAACAATGAGATACACCATGAAGTTAGATGCCATTCTGTGGGATTACGATGGAACCTTAGTCAATTCCGTTCCAAAGAATATCGCAATCACAAAAGACATTATCTCTTTAGTCGCGCCACACTTGTCAGGTGACAACTTACCTAAATATTTGCTTAGCGAAGCGCTTTATCATGAAGCCAACCACGGGGCTAAAAACTGGCAGGCCTTATATGTCGACTATTACGGTTTATCACACGATGAAATGTTGATCGCTGGTGGAATGTGGGCAGAGCATCAAGAGAAAAACCAAACAGCCGTTGCCTTGTTTGAAGGAATGGAAACCGTGGTTAATCAGTTCGCTCATCTTCCACATGGGATCTGCTCTCAAAACTCTCAATTGAATATTCGTGGTGTGCTCGACAGTTATGGCATCGGCGATTTGTTTAAATCGGTCGTGGGTTATGACGATGTCTCGAACGGCAACCAAAAACCCCATCCATTTGGTGGTGTGAAATGTGTCGAGAACATATTTGGCACCGATCCGACTAACAACAAGCTTTGTTTGATGTATATCGGTGACCATGAAGCGGACACACAGTTTGCTCGCAACATTGAAGCCGCGCTGGGTAACAACGCAAAAGTGATTGCCGTGGCCGCAGGTTATAGCCGATCGGAGCCTGAAAATTGGCAAACCAAGCCGGACTACATTGCTAACAGTGTCGATGATCTTTTAACGATCATTAGCAAGTACGCATAGAAAACTAAGTACGCATAGAAAGTTAAGTTCGCATAGAAATCTAAGTACACATAACGAAGCAGACGTTTAAAAATCACCACACGTAAATGAATTTAAGGAAGAATAATGACACCAAAACAAGTGGTATTAGGATTTTGGGATGCAATGCGCAGTAATGATTTTGAAAAGGCGAGTGAATGGCTAGCCGCAGATTTTGAAGGCTATTGGCCTCAGTCGTCTGAATTGACGGTAGGGCGCGACAACTTCACGGCAGTCAATGCTGAATACCCAGCTAATGGTGTTTGGGAGTTCGCGCTCAATTCAATTGTCTGTGAAGGTGATACTGTAGTAACGGACGTTTCGGTCACTGACAGTGTGTTGAAAGGCCGAGTGATTACCTTTCACACGGTGGTTGATGGTTTTATTCAAAAGCAAACTGAGTTTTGGCCAGACCCATTCGAAGCGCCGGCGTGGCGGTCGCAGTGGGTTCAGATCGTATCGAACAATTAGGTCGTATCGAAAAATCAGGTTATAACAAACAAGTGGCATTAGGAGGTTTCATTGAGCAAGGTAGTGATTGTAACGGGTGGAAGCCGAGGTATTGGCGCAGCGACCTCTAAATTATTGGCCAGTAAAGGCTATGCCGTATGCGTTAACTTTATACACAATGAGTCGCGAGCTGAAGATCTAGTGAACGAGATTCGCGAACAAGGCGGAACCGCTATCAGTGTTCGGGCGGATGTGTCTGTTGAATCGGATGTGAAATCCTTGTTCGAGATTGCTCGTAACAAGCTAGGTCCAGTCACTCATTTGGTCAATAATGCCGGGATTTTGTTTACTCAGTCACCATTAGTTGACATCGAATTGGATCGCTTTGAAAAGGTGATGAAGTCCAACGTATCAAGCTGCTTTCTGTGCAGTAAAGCCTTTATCAAACAAGCTGATGGCGCGGGTTCGATTGTGAATGTATCGTCTGCCGCTTCTCGCACAGGCGCACCGTTTGAGTATGTGGATTACGCAGCATCCAAAGGTGCGATGGATTCACTGACCAAAGGCTTATCGCTTGAATTGGCTTCACGCAATATCCGAGTGAATGGCGTAAGGCCAGGCTGTATTTATACTGAGATGCACGCAGACGGCGGAGAGCCAGATCGCGTAGACAGACTAGCTTCGCAACTGCCGTTACAACGAGGTGGCACGCCAGAAGAGGTGGCTAACTCTATCGCGTGGTTATTGTCAGACGAAGCTTCTTATGTAACTGGATCATTCATTGATATTGCGGGCGGGCGATAGGGCTCGTTAGCTTTTACACTAAGATAGACCAGTAAAAACCATAAACACGCAACACAAGTACCTAACTAAAAGAACGAAACTAAGAGTACAAACATGAAAAACTATTTCGAAAGCCCGTTTGTTGGAAAGTCACTCAAAGAACAAGTGACCAACCCAAACATCATCGTGGGCGAGCACAGTTATTACTCAGGTTACTACCATAACCACAGCTTTGATGACTGTGCGCGTTACCTATTACCGGATAGAACCGATATCGATCAGCTGATCATTGGTAGCTATTGCTCGATTGGTTCTGGCGCCGTGTTTATGATGGCGGGCAACCAAGGTCACCAAAATCAATGGGTGAGTACCTTCCCGTTCTTCTATCAAGACGATGAGAAGTTTGAAGGCGCGATAGACGGCTTTGAACGCTCGGGTGATACTGTGATTGGTAATGATGTGTGGATTGGCACAGAAGCGATGATCATGAGCGGTGTGAAAGTAGGCGATGGTGCGATTATCGCAAGTCGAGCGGTTGTGACCAAAGATGTCGCACCATATTCGATTGTCGGTTCGAACCCTGCACGCCACATACGTTACCGTTTTAGCGAAGCTGAGATTACACAGCTATTAGAAATGAAATGGTGGGAATGGAGCGAAGAGCAAATCAAAGGTGCTATGACTTTGATGTGCTCTTCAGATATCGCAGGCTTGTACCAGTATTGGAAGACCTTCGCTTAATACTTTTTGTTCGGTACATTGAACCGTGATTTAGCTAGATACCGGCTCCGACTTGGAAGTAGAGTGCGGTATCTTCTTCACTGAACGCAATATCAATCCCTGAAATCAAACTATAGCGCCTTGCGATAAGGTAACGGAAACCAACGCCGTAAGCCGCGTGTGAGCTTTGATCAAACATGTCTTTATCACTGTCACCTGCATAGCCAATCCCCGTAAACACGGCGGTTGACCAACGTGGTGTCCACTGTTTGCTGACTTGAACTTCTGCCGCGACGGTATGTTCACCTTGATAGCGATTACGGGCGATACCTCTCAGTTCAATGTCTGGGTAATATTGAGGGGAAAGCACGCGTTCATTGGTCGACAATGATTTGTATTGTCCTCGCAATGCTAAGTTCCACTCCTTGTTTAACTCCCAATAATTCAGCCCTTCTAAATTGAACGTTTGATAGGTGTAGTCACTGCCAATCGCATCACCAAACCAAAGGTATTCCGCGACATAGTTGTAGCCTTGCGTCGGATTCAAGAAGCTGTTCTTGCTGTCGTATTCTGCAATGAGACCCAAACCGGAAGAGGTCGGTGACGTGTTACCAATGTTGTTTAAGATCTCTTGCGCTTTAGGGTGATTATTGAGTGAAAGAGTGGGCGCGAAGAATTGTTGAGAAAACCCAAGTAACCATTGGGTGTCGGGCACTCTAAATTGGAGTTTCTGTATCCCGCCCATGCCTTTTAGCCCTAGCTCAACACCTTCGTTTGGTTCGAGTGGAGACAAGGCGTTTGGAGAGCTTTGTCGATAGAAGGTCATGTTGATATCGCCATAACCCAAGCCACCAAGGTAGCGTATGGAATCTTCCTTCCAGCTACGCTTGTGACCAACAAACGCCATCCAAGTGCCATTCTCTGTCGCAAAGCCGCCAACCGCAGTGATTGCAGGGGTGAGAAGTTGCGCGCCGCCATCGATAGACTTTTCGGCGAGTTGTTTACGCGTGTTTTTTTGCTCTTCAGATTCGTGCATGAAGATACCGGTGAAGCCGCCACCGTATCCTACCGCAGGCTCAGTAATGAGAATGGGAACAGGAAGAAAACCGTAGGCATTTTCTGCGAGGTATTCTCCCATATCGAGCTGGCCATCAATTTCATCGATAAAGCTGACGGCGTGTGTCGTCGTAGAAATAAGTATCAGGCTACTTAGCGCTAGGGGTTTAAAGGTCATAACATTCCGTATTATTCACTATCCATTAAATTGAGTGTAATCAATCAAATAGATAGCGCAATAGAACGGGGAATATTAACCAAGATATCTGTTCAAAAGGCGATTGGAACCGCGTTTACTATTGGATTAGCTCTACGTACGTCAGAATATCCAGAGCATCTTGCTTGGTAATTGTCCCTTTCCACGTTGGCATACCTTGTTCTGCGTTACCTTCTAAAATGTCATCTGCCAAAGAACTTGGACTGGTAAAAAAGCCGCCTAGTTTATTAGCGATATTGGCGGGCTTGTGTGGCAATGAAGCGGCAGTGGGGCCATCACCGTGTCCTTTGTCGCCATGACACACCTGACAAAGCTGCGTGTATTTGGCTTTACCATTGGCAAAGTGCCTCGCATCGATTTCTGAGGCGGCACTCGCATTAAACGTCATCATTGAAGCGACTAAACCTAAAAAAGCTAACACGTGTAAATGGTTGATGGTTTTCATTGTTTTGTTCTCGATTATTATTTAACAATGAAAGAATAAGCAGGCGTGAGTAGAAGAAACGTGAATGGGTAAAGCGGGATTAAGCTAAGTTTAGAATTAGGTTTAGAAGCAAATTTAGAAATAGGTTTAGAAACAAGTTTAGTTACGGACGAACATCAATGTGATTTGGGTAAATGATTGATTATATGCATATTGCATAGTATGGCGTGTCGCATTAGCGTGGTGGATGAATTGGAGGGGTATTATGATTAGTTGCAACGATTACGATTATATTGAGATTGTGTGTATGCACCGATACCCAATCAAATTAACGCTGAAGTCTGGCGAGCAGATTGAATGTGTCGGATTAGATACTCAACGCAATGATAGCCGTGAAGAGTGCATTAAGGTCAGTATTCAAGGTGTAGAACAACTTGTCGTACTCACTGATCTTTCCACACTAGAAGTCTGTGTCGACAATCCTCATTTTCAGCAGATTTCATTCAAAACGTCATAGGCTTTCAAATGAATAACACCATAGAACAATGCTATTGCACCGCGTGTAGAGAAGACACACAACATGTTGTTGTGTTGGTCAGAAAGACAAGTGCGTTTGCAGACAAACCTAACCAAAAGCGAAGCGAGTTTTGGGCAGGCATGATAAAAGGTTGGTTCCTTGGCCCGTTTATCGCGTCAATGGATGAGTTTTCTCGTCACCTTGTCTGTGAAAAGTGTGGCCATAAAGAGATACAAGATTAGTCGCGTTATTTTACAAAACATTGGATTCAATACAGTTAGATCGTCAATTGGCTTAGGAATAAAACGAATGAAAGTAGAAACGATTGAAGCCGTAAAGGCGTATGGTTTTTCAGTAAGAACCACTAATACCGATGAGATGGACCCAGCAACAGCCAAGATCGGGCAATTGTGGCAGGTTTTTTTTGACCAGGCGTTTCCAAAATTAACCCCGGATTCAAAAGTGTATGGTGTCTACACCAACTACGAGTCTGACTTTACGGGTGAGTTTGATGTTATTGCGTGTACTAATGCACTTACGGATCAGGATTTAGATGCACTTGTAGAAACCGAAATACAAGCAGGTAAATACTTAACGTTTTCTGCTGAAGGTGAATTACCACAAGCGGTGATCGATCTATGGGGTGAAGTATGGGCGTATTTCAACGCTGCAGACTGTCCACATGTGAGAACTTACACGACAGATTTTGAACTCTACAAAGGTGAAACTGAAGTCGAGATTTCGATTGCGATTCAGTGACCAGTTTGAAATGAACAAAAGGCTTAGCTTAGACTGTGGTCGCTAGTTAAGAGGCAGTAGTTATCGGTAAATAGACAGCTAAGCCTTTGAATATATGATTATTACAAAGAAGATACAGTGTCACGTAATTATTTTATTACCCACGCTTTATCTATTCCAGAATTCCCCTAGATCACCCCAGATACCCTTAAGCCCCCCAAATTCTCTTAAGTCATCCAAAAAGACAATCTTGCTTGGTTTCATTCCACAGAGGGTATTGCTTCATTACTTGGGTGTAGAGCTTACTTTCAAGGTGCGCTCTTAACCAACGTCCAACGTTTTGGTATTCCGATTTCACAAACCACTTCTTTTCGACTCGTACAAACTGGCTGACAAAAGGCATTACCGCAAAATCGGCCAAGCTTGGGGGTTCTCCAAAAAAGTAGGGCTGATCGGTGAGTAGTGCTTCTAACTGACTAATGAAGGTTTCGCAGGCTTGTCGGCGTTGTTCAACATCGATGTTTCGGTAACGAACAGATGCACGATACTTTTCTAAGTGACCAATAAATTCTTCGTCGTTGGCTTTAATGAGCTGCTGAACTTGTTCGCTAAGCGTTGGATTGCTTGAACGCAGAAGATCTTGAGGATCGTTTTGTTGAAGTGCCCAGTTCATCACATCCAAGCTCTGTTCAATGACTTGTCCATTGGGTAACACCAATACAGGGACTGTTCCTTTTGGCGAACTGGCCAATAGTTCGCTAGGCTTGTCTTTGGTAACGATTTCTCGAAGTAACACTTTTTGTTGTGATAGTGCGATGCCCATTCGTCCGCGCATTGCATAAGGGCAACGGCGCAAAGAATAAAGGATAGGTAGATCGGATTCGTTCGGCATTATTGAGGTCATTTAGTTTGAAAAGTGTTGTACGGTGGTAAAGAGATCGTGATGTGGGTAGAATACGCGGCTTAAAAATTATAAGTAAGTGAGCGACTTCAAAAATGAGCAGAAAAATTGAGTTATTAGCCCCAGGTGGCGATGTAGAAGCGATAAAAGCCGCCATCGTAACGGGTGCTAATGCAGTTTATTGTGGTTTAGACACATTCAACGCTCGTAACAGAGCCTCTAACCTGTCGTTAGACGAATTGAATGGTGTGATTCGCCTTGCTCATGAATACGGCTGTGAAGTGTTCCTGACTCTTAACGTTGTGCTACTGGAGCATGAGACTAAGAGCATCACCAAACTGCTGAACCAGCTTGTGAACACCAAAGTGGATGGCATCATTGTTCAAGACTTGGGTTTATTCAACTTGGTTAAGAAGCATTTCCCATCATTAGACGTTCACGCGTCGACTCAGTTAACTACGCACAACGAAGGCCAGATTAAGTTCTTGTCTAAGATTGGCGCGACACGCGTTAACTTGTCTCGTGAGTTGAACCTGCCTGAAATCAAGATGCTGACGGAAGTGGCACACGATCACGATGTACTAACCGAAGTGTTCGTACACGGCGCTCTGTGTATCGCATTCTCTGGTCAATGTTACTCAAGCTCAGTAAGTGTGGGTAACTCAGGTAACCGTGGTCGTTGTAGCCAAGCGTGTCGTGATGAATACGAAATCACCAACGCGGGCAACAAGTTCCCACTTAACCTGAAAGATAACTCAGCTTACTATGACCTACCTGAATTGGTTGACGCGAAAGTCGACTCATTGAAAGTAGAAGGCCGTATTAAAGGCGCACACTACGTTTACACCGTGGTAGACACATGGCGTAAACAGATTGATAGCTTTGTAGAAAGTGGTTTGTTGATCGAAGACGATTCGAACCTGCACAAAGTATTCAACCGTGATTTCACCAACTCTTTCCTAAAGGGCAACCTAACGAAAGACATGTTCATCGATAACCCGCGCGACAACAGCATGAACTACGCTGTTGAGAAAGCGACGGAGCAGAACAACGAAATCTCAGTCGTACAGATTCAAGAAGTGACCAACGAACTTCACCAAGCGAAAGACGTTCTTGGTAACGAAATGCGTGACAAGATCGAGTTCCTTGATATTCGCAAGACACCAGTAGCCCTGTCGTTCAGCGCAAGAGTGGGTCAACCATTTACGGTGACTGTGAATACGCCAAAAGAGAACTTTACCCTTCAATCTAAATCGCTATTGAAAGCGGTTGAAGAGAAGGCGATCACTCAAGAGCTACTTGAGAAGCGATTCAAAAACGTGAAGAGTGCGGTTCACACGCTAGAGAGCCACGACTTCAGTGAAGTGGATGCGGGCTTGCTGATTCCTCTTAAAGAAGTTTCAGACCTGAAAGACGAGATCGACTTCATTCTGAACGGCTCTGTGGAAGTGATTAAGCACGTTGAAGTGCCAGCACTGCCTCAACACCCTAAAGTGAACGAGAAGCCGACTATGTCGATGCTTATCGCGGATGTGGAAGACTTACACCTGTGTGATGTGACTGACGCGGATGTTTACTTCAAACTTCCAGAAAGCTTCAAGAAGCGTTGTAACAAGTACATCGACATCTTGGCAGCAAACCCACGTTTGATTCCTTGGTTCCCAGCGGTATTGATCGGTAAAGATTACGACGAAGCGGTTCGTATTCTTGAGGAGATCAAGCCAGCTCGCATCGTAACCAACAACACGGGTATTGCTTACAAAGCTTACGAGATGGGTATTGAGTGGGTTGCAGGCCCGTTCATGAACACAACCAACTCTCACGCACTGGTTACTTTGAAAGAAGAGCTTAATTGTGCAGGCGCATTCATTTCGAACGAGATCAACAAAGGTCAGATTCGTCATATTCGTCGCCCAGAGAACTTCAAACTGTTCTACAGCATTTACCACCCAATCTTGATGATGACCAGCCGTCAGTGTTTCTTCCAAAGAACGGTAGGTTGTAACAAGCCAAGCATTGAAGCGGGTTGTATGTTGAAGTGTGAGAAAGCGACCACGATTACCAACGTGAAAGGCATCTCTTTCGCGGTTGATAAACAGAAGGGTGGCTACCCAAGCATTTACAACCACGAGCAGTTCTTGAACCACGACGCAGTAACGGATTTCTCTGGTTTGTTCGACGAGTTCTTTATCGATCTAACCAACATCGGTGCGGGTTCTAAAGAAGTGAAAGACAAAGTTGAGCTTATCAAGCATTTCGAAGCGCTACTGAACGGCGTTGAAGGTTCACAACAGAACCTAGAGCAGATGGTTGAAGTTCGTACTAATGCTCAGTACGTCCAAGGTCTATAGCGTTCAAAGTTTATAACGCTTAAACGCGTAACTGCTTATAAGCACTCAGAACCAATAAACAAAAGGCCACTCAATCGAGTGCCCTTTTTAATGTCTGAAACTTTCTGAGTCTTTATCAATCAGCGAATACGTTATTCCGTCACGGCTTCTTGTTTGAAACATGGGCTCTTCAACGTGTTCATCTTTTCGATTTCATTGGTTAAGCGCAGCGAGAGCAGGGCTTTTTGGTTCGAAGCAAAATCAAACATCACGATAGTCGCAGTGCCAACGGTCGTTAGTTTCTGTTGAGCCTTACTGACAATCGCGTATTCCATGGTGAATCGGTCATCTTGAATATCGGTAACACGTGAGCCGACCATCAAGGTATCTGGATACGTGACTGGGCGGAAATACTTACAGTAAGTGTCACCAAGAACAGGGCCAACTTTGGTAATCGCCATCTCTTCCATCAACTCAACGTGCTTGAAAAAATCTAAGCGAGCGGTTTCGAAATAGCGAAAATATACGGCGTTGTTAACGTGATTGAGTGCGTCCATTTCTCCCCAAGCGACAGGGATTTCTGTTACTACCGGGTAGTCAGATAATAGTGCTTCCATGCGAACTCTCTTATTTTTATGTAGGGATAAGTTGTTATTGGAATAAAAACCCTACCGCTAAATTAACAAAACTGCAACACGTGTGATTTAAGTTTTTGAAGCTTGAAACCACACAATGTCAGTGACTTAGTTGCACATCTACTCAATGATTACGCATTAAGGTGTTTGAATTGCAGCTCAACCAAGCGTTGGTACAATTCGCAGCTATTGATGAGAGACTGGTGGTCGCCGATGTCTACTAGCTGTCCTTTATCGAGCACCGCAATTTGGTCGGCGTGTTTAATTGTTGATAATCGATGGGCGATAATGATCGTCGTTCTGCCACGCATTAACTCTTCTAACGCTTGTTGTACGTGATGCTCACTTTCGCTGTCTAGTGCGCTGGTTGCTTCGTCCAACAATAGAATATTTGGATCTTTTAGAATGGCACGAGCAATCGCAATACGTTGTCTCTGTCCGCCAGAAAGCCTTACACCGCGTTCACCAAGAAAGCTGTTGTAGCCATCAGGCAGATTTTGAATGAACTCGTGCGCGTGAGCTTTCTTGGCTGCTTCGATCACTTGCTCGTCTGTTGCCTGCGGGTTGCCGTAGCGAATGTTATGGAACACATCGTTACTGAACAGAGCAGGTTGCTGCGGCACCAATGCCATCTGCTTTCTCAGCTCGTTAGGATCAAACTGATTCAGTTCAACACCGCCTAACGTCACTTTACCCACTTGCGGGTCGTAGAAACGTTGCAGTAGTTCGAACAGGGTGGTTTTACCTGCGCCAGACGGGCCAACCAATGCCAATACTTTACCTTCATGGGCAGTTAGCGTGAGGTTGCTTGTTGCGGGCTGGTCCGGTCTTGATGGGTAACAGAAGGTCACATCATCAAATGCGACTTCTGGCGTTACGTTAGCAAGCGAAGTTGGATTCGCAACTGGCGCAACAATATGGCTTTCAACTTGTAGGATCTCGATTAATCGCTCGGTCGCACCTGCCGCACGTTGCAGTTCGCCCATCACTTCTGAAATCGTACCTAATGACGAAGCAACCATGATTGCATAGAACACAAACGCGGCTAAATCACCTGCCGACATGGTGCCGTTGATGACATCACTGCCGCCAACCCAAAGCATGCCTGCAATAGCACTGAATACAATCACGATAACGCCAGAGATAAGAATCGCGCGCTGTTTTACACGCTGGCGGCCAATCTCATAAGCTTTTTCTACTTCTACCGCGAATGACGCTTTTTCTTGCTCTTCTCGGCTGTAGCTTTGCACCGTTTTAATGTGCTCAATTGCTTCACCTGCGTAAGAACCCACATCAGACATCGAATCTTGGCTTTGACGAGACAGGGCTCTCACACGACGCCCGTACACAAGAATTGGAATCAAGATAAACGGCACCGAGGCCAATACAATCAACGTCAGCTTAATATTGGTGGCAAACAGCATGATGATTGCACCAATACACATCAATGCGCTGCGCATCGCCATAGAGAACGACGAACCAATGATGCTTTGAAGCAGAGTGGTGTCCGTTGTGATGCGCGACATGATGTCGCCACTGCCATTGGTCTCGAAGTAACTCGGATGCAGTGTCACGACATGATTGAAAACCGATAAGCGAATGTCTGCACTCACGCGTTCCCCAACAGAAGAAACCAAATAGAAGCGGAAGAAAGTACCAATCGAGATCAACACGACCACGACCATGATGAATTGAATTGCGCTGCCTAAATCTGAGAGTGATTGTTGGCTAAAACCTTGATCGATGAGAAGACGAATACCGTGTCCGACTGAGAGGGTTAAGCTCGCCGTGAAGATCAACGCGATCAACGCAGCAATAACACGACCTTTATAAGGCTGAATGAATTTACTCAGCTCAAACAAAATACTGAGGCTTTTTTTCTCAGGTTTGGCATCGGGATTCTTTTGAGTCTGTCGCTGGTTTGAGTCGAGCGTAGAAGAGACATCGTTTTGCATATGACTGCCTTAATGTGTTGTCGCTTTAAAAATAGATGGCTTGTTGCTTGTTGCTTGTTGCTTATGGCTAATTGCTTATGGTTTATGAATTATTGCCTGTACTGCGCGTTGTTCGCTGGGAAGTAATTGTTGTTGAGAATAGAACCCATTAAAGCATTTATTGCGCTATGACGCTCCCTAGGAAACTCAATTTCCAATATTTCCTCACCACTAAGTGAATAATTCGAAACGACCTTAAAGGAAAACTAAGCATTCTGAACCAGTCAGTTGGATAGGAAAGTAAGCTATTTAACCCTAATTTTTATGCAAGTAAATTAGCGTTGATAGGAGAGTGCACACATAAACAAGCAACCGTGCGGTGATTTATAAATTGATAGTAAAACGTTTGCTATTTGTCTCAATATTAGCTTTATCAATGACTTACTATTTTTTGTTGTAAGACCAGTTATAGCGACTGTTTTTTATGCAATATTTGTTACAAAAATTCAACAAAGTAGTTTTTTATACATTTTTCTTGCATAAAACCTCGGATTGAATAGAATAACCAACAAATGACAATTAATGCAGTATTGTGGCATGAGTATTCAAGTAAAGAGCATCAACAAATCATACGGTGATACCCAAGTTCTTCACGACATCAGTTTCGACTGTGAGAGTGGCGAAACCCTGGTATTGCTTGGCCCAAGCGGCGCGGGCAAGAGTTCATTACTGCGTGTATTGAACCTGCTTGAAATCGCGGACAACGGCGAATTAGACATTGCGAATGAGCAATTCGATTTTTCAAGCCAAATCCAAGAGAAGCAGGGGCTTAAACTTCGTCGTAAAGTCGGCATGGTGTTCCAGCAATACAACTTATGGCCACACATGACGGTGATGGAAAACTTGATTGAAGCACCAACCAAAGTTGCAGGTTTGGATAAGCAAGAAGCGATTAAGCAAGCGCAAGAAGTACTAAAGACACTTCAACTTGCAGACAAAGCCGACGCTTGGCCACTTCAACTCTCTGGCGGTCAACAACAGCGTGTTGCGATAGCACGTGCGCTGATGATGAAACCGGATGTGTTGTTGTTTGATGAACCAACAGCGGCGCTTGATCCTGAGATCACCAACCAAGTCGTGAGCATTATTAAAGAATTGAGCGGAACGGGCATTACCCAAGTGGTCGTAACGCACGAAGTCGATTTCGCGAAGAAGATTGCTAGTCACGTTCTGTACCTAGAGAAAGGGTACATCGTTGAACACGGCACCAGCGATTCATTCGTTAATCCGCAGACACCTGAGTTTGCCGAGTATTTGACTCATTAAGTAAGTCTCTTATTAAAAGAAAGTTGACTCACTAGATTTAGCTAAACACAACATCAATTAAAACAATCAAATTATAAGAATGGCCACAGGCCGCTACTACAAAGTATTCGGAGTAACAAAATGAAAAAGATTCTACTAGCTTCACTTATCGGCCTTGCTTCTTTTAACGCAGCGGCTCAAGAAGAAATCAAATTCGCAATGGAAGCAACTTACGCACCATTCGAATACATGGATGAGAACAACCAAATCCAAGGTTTTGACGTAGACCTAGCAAACGCACTTTGTGAAGAGATGAAAGCGACATGTACTTTCCACAACCAAGCATTCGATAGCTTGATCCCTGCACTTAAATTCAAACGTTACGATGCAGCTATCTCAGCAATGGACATCACTGAAGCGCGTCTTCAGCAAGTGAACTTCTCTAACGCTTACTACGATAACTCTGCAGCATTCATCTCTTTTGAAGGCAAAGTAGCAGACCAAGCAGCACTAGAAGGCAAGCGTGTTGGTGTTCAAAACGGTTCGACTCACCAGAGCTTCCTACTTGAGCAAATGACTGGCGTTACAGCGGTACCTTACTCAAGCTACCAAGATGCATTCATCGACATGAAAAACGGTCGTATCGATTCTGTATTCGGTGACACAGCCGTTGTAGCTGAATGGTTCAAGAAAGAAGACAACCTAACGTACGTTGGCGACCAAGTAACAAACCAAGAGTACTTCGGTAACGGCTTTGGTATCGCAGTAAACAAGAGCAACCAAGAACTTGTAGACCAGCTTAACGTTGCACTTGCAGCAGTGAAAGCGAACGGCGAATACGACAAGATCTTCAACAAGTACTTCGGTAAGTAATTTATGGAATTAACGGGTTACTCTTTAGGGCTCGTCGAAGCAAGCTGGATGACTGTTCAGCTTGCGTTCGTAAGCCTATTGGTTGGATTGGTTCTAGCAGTTTTGTTTGCAAGTGGTGAGATGTCTCGTCGTATTGCAATCAAATGGCCAACGACTGCATTTGTGACGATTGTTCGTGGTTTACCAGAAATTCTGGTCGTACTGTTTATCTACTTTGGTTCGACACAAGTTCTGTTTATGATCACTGGCGACTTCATAGAAGTGAGCCCGTTCTTATCTGGTGTTGTTGCACTGTCACTTATCTTTGCTTCTTACGCTTCGCAAACCTTGCGTGGTGCATTAAAAGCAGTAAGCAAAGGGCAGAGAGAAGCAGCAAGCGCGCTTGGTATTTCTCAGTCTCGTGCATTCTTTCGTATCGTGTTACCTCAAGCGGTAAGACACGCACTACCAGGGTTAACCAACCAATGGTTAGTATTACTGAAAGACACCGCGCTAGTATCGCTGATTGGCGTAACGGATCTGCTGAAACAAGCACAACTAACATCAGCGGCAACGCACGAAGCATTTACTTGGTACGCGACAGCAGCTGCAATCTACTTGGTCATCACTTTAATCACACAAAGGTTGGTCAAAGTGATTGATGGTAAGTTCTCTATTCAAGGTTTGGGTAACAAAGGGGCAATGGCATGAATCAACAATACCTCTCTCAAATGCTTGAAGGCTTAGTGACCAGTCTTCAACTCACAGGCGCTTCATTGTTGGTTGGCTGTATCTTGTCACTGCTGATGACGGTAACGCTAATCCTAAGAATACCGGCGATTCACTGGTTAACTCGTGGCATCATTACGCTGTTCACCGGCACACCATTATTGGTCCAGATCTTCTTGGTGTATTACGGCCCGGGTCAGTTCGATTGGATTCGTGAAAGCTTCATGTGGACTTGGTTAAGCCAACCTTGGTTCTGTGCAATGTTAGCATTAGCTTTGAACACTGCCGCATACAGCACGCTACTGTTCAGAGGCGCATTCAACGCCATTCCAGCAGGGCAGTGGGAAGCTTGTCGCGCACTTGGTATGGATAAGGTAGCAACGCTTAAAGTGTTACTGCCATACGCACTGCGCCGCGCTGTTCCAGCTTACTCGAACGAAGTGATTCTAGTCTTCAAAGGCACGTCACTGGCAAGCACCATCACCATTATGGATTTGATGGGCTACGCTCAGCGTATCAACGGCCAAACCTACGACACACTCACCGTGTTCGGCATTGCTGGCGCATTCTACTTAGCAGTAAACGGCATACTAACGCTGATCTTCCGTCAGGTAGAGAAGAAAGCCCTAGCATTCGAAGCGGCGTAAGTTAGCCACTCACAAGCTTAATTAACGTATAAAGCCTGCCATTTATGTTCGCATAAATGGCAGGCTTTTTTGTGTTTTGGGGTATCTGTGGAGCGCTGTATTTATATTCAGTTAGTCGGGGGCTTTACGAAATTAATACTATATGGAAATATTCTACATTTTATCATTCAATGAGTTTATCTATGTTTTAAGTCACTGAATTGCTGTGATTAATCGTGGTACATTGCCGTGCATATGAAACTAGACGGAATGATTCTGTCTTTAAATGCAGAATTTTTCGGTCTAGTAGTTGTTAAGCGCCACTCACATTGTTTGCCAAGAGTACATATATGAGAAATGTAGCGATGCCTAAATTGTTGTTGTCATCTTGGTCTTATTGGGCTGACCGGGTCTCGTTAGAAAACATCAGCTATCCGGGTGTTTATGCTTTAGCTATCACGTCGGACGACCTTACTGGTCAAAAAATGTCGTTTGAAAACGTTGTATATATTGGAATGTCCAACTCTCTATCAGGTATCAAAGGCAGACTGAATCAACTTAATCGCTCGATAAATGGTGGTCGTGGTCATAGTGGTGGCAATACTATTCGTGATCACCTTGGCGAGTATTCGGATTGGAAAAATGATTTAGATTTGTATGTGTCTATCTGCCCAATAATTTGTGATGTAAAAAGACGCTCTATCGAAGATTTAAAGTTAATGGGCGCAGTTAGTTATATGGAATATGAGGCATTTTCTATGTTTAGGTCAAAAAATCCAGCACTCATCAAGCCTAAGTATAATAAGCAGTAAGCGCATAGCAAACTGTTAAGAGTGATTCGCAACGCATGGCATTTTCGCTATGTGTTGATTTTAGTGATTAAGGTGGTGTGCGGAGGCATCGGTATGGCGTTGCTCACACCTTAACAGGGCGTTAAACCTAAGTGTCTACCATATGCTATTGATTAGTAGTATGATTGCGAGAGCTAGGAGGATCATATGAAGTTTAGTTTTTCAAATATAGGTTTTATTGATGCTGGGGAAGTCGAACTTGGAGACTTTACAGTAATTTGTGGGCGGAATAATACCGGTAAAACTTATATCAGCCATAGTATTTATGGGCTTTTGAAGAAATGTAGCGTTACTAGGGTCAAAGTAGCGGGTCAAGAGGACATAGATAAACTGTTTAGTGACGGTGAATGCCATATTGCTATCCCTAATGTTGAAGAGATTCTTTCAAAAGTTTCCAAAGAGTTTTCACAAAAATCTTTGAAGGACGTATTTAATTCGGAAGAGAATACTTTTGATAAGAGCTCAGTATCTTTATCACTTGGCGAAATTTGTAATCAAAAGTTTTTCATACATGAGTCAGAAATTAGAGTAAAGTTGGGTGAGGAAGGCGATACTGAGCTTAGAATTAGTACTGAAAAAGACCAAAATACAATATATGTAAATTTGTTAAGTCCAACAGTATCAAGAGGTTTTGTTGAGTATGCGTTAGAAAGACACCTTTCCGAACTAATTTTGGATTCAGTTATTCCAAATTCTTTCGTAATTACATCCGAAAGAACTGGAGCTGCAATGTTCTATAAAGACCTTGATAGCCAAGCTCACTCATTTATAGACCATATAGTAAACTTAAAAGAAAATAAAAAAATAGATCCTTTGAAGTTTATGAAGGATATGAGGTCAAGGTATTCTCTTCCAATAAGAAGCAATATCGATAGTATTAGATATGCTTCGGAATCTATAAAGAATAGAAGTGAGATTATTACTGAAAAATTAAGCTCCGATCCTTTAGTTAAAAAGTTGAAGCAACTTGTAGGTGGTACCTTTAAAACTCAGAGTAACGGTATATTCTATGTTCCGAATAAAAAGAGAAATAGAGACCGAGTAGAAATACCTATTCATCTTACTTCATCTGCGACAAAATCATTATATCTGTTGGATCTATATGTTAGGCATATTGCTAAGAAAGGTGATGTGTTGATTATTGATGAGCCCGAGTTAAATTTACACCCAGATGCGCAGAGGCTTTTAGCTCAACTTTTGGTTAGGGTTGTTAACTCTGGAATAAAAGTAGTAGCGACGACTCATAGTGACCATTTACTAAGAGAGCTCAATACCTTATTGATGTTAAGTAATCCTGATATTGATGATGAAGAACTTGAAGAAGTTCTTCATAAGTACGATATTATGAAAGAAGATATAATGTCACCATCGAAAGTTCGGGCATATGTTAACTCTTCAACTAGCCATAAGATTTATGAAATGCCAGTGAATAAATTGGGTATTCAGCTGAAGCTTTTTAATGATGAAATAAATGAAGCGACGGGGCTATCGAAAGAGGTCTATTACTTAGTATCATGATTACTGTATTTAATAAGATATTTTGTAACTCTATAAAAATAGGTCTATCTGCCGGAAGGAAAGTGGCCGTTACAGAAAATTCAATTTCTGCAAGCTTGAAGAAAATTGACTTCAAGTTGTTTAAGAAGCATATTGATGATACTGGTATTAAAGACTCCATTTTTATTGAGTTAGATAAAGAAGATGAACCTTATCAAAAGTTGTCTTATTTTTTCTGCTCGGATGCCAAGCATGTTAATAAAAGAAGTGATCTTGTAGTCTATCATGAAAAAGAAGAGTATTTAGGTGTTCTAATATGTGACCTCAAGTCAAGTGCTGGAGGGTGTGTAGACGAAAGAGCAACCTTTCAATATATGAATTCGAGAAAGTTTTTGGATTATATCAATGGCTTAGCGTCCGAATACTATGAGAAAAATAAACGAGTTGAAATCTTTTATATCTCTTTTTTCCCAATGCTGCCAATGTCCGTTTCGAGTAACTTAGGTGAACATGAATTAGAACCTTTGCATACATATGAGCATGGTATAAATTCGTATGAAGTGAATATAAATGATAAGGGTGAAGCATTGGTTATCTGGGAAGAGGTTTTAGCGCGCTTACCTTAGGTTTAACAAAGCATTTTAGAGTGATTCCCAACGCTTGGCATTTTTAGTGCTAATCGTTGGGTTTTGTGTTTATGGTGGTATGGTTTAGTTTCGTGGTAGCGTTGCTCACTACTTCACGCGGCTACATGGATTCCCCCGGTTGTCAAACATCCGCTAACCTTATGTTGATAGGTTTTGGACTGCCGCTCTACATTCGGCCTACTTATCGACGATTCGCTTACGTCGTGGCCCTTATGACTTTGTGCGACTGCGGTGCCTTATTCGTTAGATGACATCTAGTGTGTCCGCCGCATTAACAGGCTCTCCGAAAGTGGTCTTAACCTATCTCCATCATTAGCGTCTGCAATGACCCGGTGGGTTTAACTCTTTATGCTGCCTAGGTTTCTACTTAAGCAACATAGTTTTCATATTCGGTTTGATTGTGTCAAAGCGACCATATAATTCGTGCGTTCTTCGCGGCAAGTGCCACTATCGCTCGGTTCAATTGCTCTCCGCTCTAGAACGCCCCGATACCACTGACTTAACTTATCTTGCTTGTCGTCAAGGTTGGCAATGACTGTCCTTGCCCCGTGAACTCATAGTGTTCGTAAGTATTTGTCGCCGTGTTTGGTTATTCGGACTAACTGGTATTAAGAAGCAGGATTTTTACCATTCGTTTTGTGTAACACTTTATTGATACCTCTTACTCAAAATAAAGGTAATCTTTATAATAAGTACTTCTAACTTATACACATTTAAGACATTTATGATTAAGCGTTTTGGTATTATTTTCGTTGTGGCATCAGTTGCTGGTTGTGCTGGCTCTCCCACATATCAACAACCTGTACCTCAGAAGTTCAGCTATCCTCCTTTGGATCGTGAGGTAACGGTTTCTTTAGGTGAGAATTTGCTGCGTCAGGGGTTAAGTATTGAAGTAAGAGCTATAGATGTATATAACGAGGTCTCGGTTTCATTGGCAACGTTAATGCCTAATAAATATATACAAACAGGTTATGTCGGAAACTCTAAAGACAGAGCCATTTTTGAACCCGTTGATGAAGGTAGTGCGTTTTCTGGAGCTTTTTCTTCGGCAATGTTTGTTGTAAATGAAAAATCCGAACTAGCTTGCCTATACGACCCTAGTATGGGGTTGCTGTTAGAGGCAACTGACTGTAGTAGCCTCGACAATGTGAAGGTTCAAGGCCGCATTTACGATAAACATATGTATGATTCAAGTGCATTTCAGCAAACTTTAATTTATACGGGGAAAATAGATAATCGTATTCGTTTTACCTATCGTGAATTTAGTGGAAACACAGCAAGAATGCCGTTCACCACTGACGTAGAGTACGATCTAAACGAAAGTCATTTTATTAGTTATCAAGGTGCAACGATTGAAGTGTTAGAAGCTAATAATCGCAGTATAACGTATAAAGTTAACAGTAATTTTAGGGATTACGATTAACGGAACTTTTCGAGTGATTCCTCAAGTGTGGCATTCCCAGTTAGTGTTTCGGCTAGATGTCTGCGTAAATCTACCTATAAGCAAAAGAGGAATCATGACTAAGATCTATTTCGTATGTGGCTTTATCGGTTCGGGTAAAACGACTTACTCTAAAGCACTTGCAGAAAAGCATGGCGCCTTTCGTTTCTCGATCGATGAGTGGATGATTCCTTTGTATGGCGAGCATATGGAGCGTGAAGTTTTTGATCGCCGGCTGGCTACGCTTCAAGGGTTATTCAAAGACTCTGCAATACAGCTGTTTTCCTTGGGTGTCCCGGTGATTTTTGACTTCGGTTTTTGGCGTAAATCAGACCGAGATTCTTTTACAAGTTGGGCATCAAACCTAGGCGTGGACAGCGAAGTTCACTACCTTGATGTCCCGTTTGAGACTTGTAAGGAGAGGGCATTCAGCCGTAACTCGGAACTCAATGGCAAGTCTTATGAAATGACACCTGAAATGTTAGATCTGTTTTGGTCTTGGTTTGAGGTTCCAACTTCAAACGAAAATGTTATTTGGGTTCAACAGGGCGCTCAATAAGGTATGCAGTCAGGCGCGAAGGTGAGTAGCCTTTTTGCTATCTAGCTTGTCTTCTAAGTCTCACGTTACATTGGGTTTGTGAAAGTCTGAGTTGTCCATCGAATAGTAGTGTAACAAGGGCATTTCTCCTGCCGTATTTTTGGTAATTAGTTCTTCCTGTCGATTATCGAATTTGTCCTAAACCCACTATTAAGACAGGGAACCCCAATGAATAGAACGCTATGGTTCGCACTCATTTCGCTTTTGTTTTCAATGGCAATGGTATTTTGTACATACAGTTATGGAACAGAGAGCCACGTTGAAGTAATCACACTCACTTTAGTACTGTCGGGCCCTCTGATTTTGACCTTTGCGCTTGTTGTCATCTTTTGTGGCGCACCTGTCATTAACAGGCACAAGTTACTTGGAACCGTCGCAATTTGTGTGCATGGATTTACAGCCTCACTGCATGTGCTGTGGAACGGTTTTATGTTTGTCGATGTGATTAATAAACAAGGCTTAGGTCCGGGACAAGGTTATTCTGGCTTGATACTTTGGGTTGGTAGTATCAAGGCAATGCTACTTGGTTTGGTTGTGGGAGTATCCCTGCATTACTTGCTACGATTATTTAGAAAGGCTGCAGTAAGATAACTGTTGGCTAGTTAGTGGGTTGTTCGTTGTCTATAGGAGTTGTCACTGTGTTTTATAGTAAGGAATTCAACAAGGGATTGCTGCTCATCCTTGTTGCGATAAGTGCTTTCATTGTCGTTACCTCTGATAATAACCCCGGGACATTAATCGCTCACGCCATCAATGGTTTAATTGCTTTGCTCTTTTTCTCCATGACCATTGAGGTCAAAGACAATGTACTAAGCTGGTATTTCGGCTTTGGTGTTTGGCGTAAGAATGTAGAAGTGTCAGACATTACAGAGACATCGTTCTATCAAAGCAAGTGGTATCAAGGTATTGGTATCCGAATGCTGAGCGATGGCTGGTTGTATAATGCATCGATAGGTTCCGCGTTGAAGTTAAGCCTAACCAATGGAAAGCATGTTTACATTGGTTGTAAGGATACAGACGGTCTAAAGCTGGTCTTGAAAACCGCTAACGAACAGATAACTCAAAAGTGATTTACGAGGCTTGGCATTTTTCGTTATAAATTGGGCTAATGTTTAAGGTTCTATGCTTTAAGTGAGCTGCACTTTAATATCACAACAACTGAATCGGAGGTTGAATGAACCAAGCAATTAAAACACATTTCGACGAGTATCCCGATGATGTTCGAGCTCGGCTTGACGAGTTGCGTTCATTAATCTTTGAGCTTTGCTCTGATTTGGATTTAGGTGAAGTCGAAGAGTCTCTGAAATGGGGCGAGCCGAGTTACAACGTTAAGACGGGCAGCCCAATTCGAATCGACTGGAAATTGAAATCACCAAACAACTATTACTTGTTCTTTAACTGTCAAACAAAGCTAATCGACACATTCAGAGAATTGCACGATGGCACACTGGCATTTCAAGGTAATCGGGCAATCGTCTTGAACCTAACAGAACCACTTCCCAAAGCACCAATCAAGCAGTGCTTAGAGTTAGCCTTAACTTATCAACAACGAAAACATCTACCGCTTCTTGGCGCGTAACTCTTACGCGCTGTCATTATATTTCTTAAACAGGTTTTCTGTGTTCTAGCTATCACTCTTTAAAGTGCTAAGACTGTACCATCTTGATTAGTATCAAAAGGCTAGGGAAACTCGATAACCAACGCTGATTGTATTACTTACCGTTTAAAAACGTGTTCTAGTCACCTTGTATTTCAGACTTAAAAGGAAGTTGTATGAATTTAGATAAAGCCAAGAAACGTATCGCAAAGCAGGTTAAGAAAGGCGACCACGGATACCCAAAAATCACGTTAGCGTATTACGGGGCGACCAAAGATCTCGCAACGGAAGTCGCAGTTCAATTTATGCTGGGTGAGGGCGATGGTGTTCAAGAAGAACGTTTTTCTTGTGAAACCGAAATCCGAGATAATGAACTGATCCAAACGACGTTACTCAAGATAATCGAACGCGCTAATGTGAACACTGTGATTGAAGTTGAAGGCGTGGCTGCTCTTTAGTTTGGTTCGTATCCGAGAGTTTATGAGTTGCCGTCGTTGCCTAAGTAATATGGTATTACATGGGTTAGTTAATTCAGGATATTTAGAGTAATGCACGTAAAAAAAGCAGAGCTTCATGAGCTAGATACCATTTATACAATGGGCTTCGATGTTTGGGGTGATGGATTGACGTTAGACAATTACTTAACAGGTTGTCGCAAAAGTAAAAAGTACTTATCTGGTACTTGGTATGTGTTAGTCGAGAAGGATAGAGTCGTGTCGTCTCTTATCGTTTACCGTGACATGTTTGGTCTTGCTAAGGGGTGTTTCGGTATTGGCTCTGTGGCTACCCCTCAAGCATTACGACACCAAGGCTATGCGTCTGAATTGATCAACTTGGTAAAAACGGAGTTATTCACTCGTCATACTTGTAAGGCTTTGTACCTACACAGCGACATCGAGCATGAATTTTATAATAGGCTTGGGTTTGTGAGCATAGTAGGCTCTGATTGTATGTATATTTCGAACGACTCTTCTGAGTTTGATGGACGAATACCAGATTACTTCTAGGTGTCAGTTTTACTTACAACAAGCCGTGTTGGTTTGAAAACACACCCAACGCGCGAACTCAGGTGTATAATCCACATTTTTATCGAACTAGGCAGGACACATGGCGATCTCGTTTGAAACTCAAAGACTAAAAGTAGAAGAAGTTGCAGGTGAACTTACTGTTCTTGAACGTTCGGCTCTGCTTGAGCGAGTACCTGATATTCTAACCCCATCAGTAGTTGAAAACCTTCCACCATACTTTCACGGTATTGTGTCAGGTGAGTTGGCTGAAATTTGGCTCGACCGAATGTTGTCAGAGAGCCGCTTACTTCAAGTGAAATCCCACGATAATCAATTAATTGGTTTTCTGTTCGCTTACGTAGAAGAGGAAAGTGATGCTCATATTGGCTACTTGCTTGCAGAAGAGTTCTGGGGCAAAGGTTTAGCGAGTGAGTTATTGCAGAGTTTCATCACAGAAGTCGCAAAAACGGAGTCATGGTCAACACTGATTGGTGGTGTCGATCGTTCAAACATCGCCTCTGCACACTTACTTAAGAATCTAGGTTTTGTTGAGCAAGCTTCTGATGAAAGTGCCGTGGTTTTCTATGAATATAAGCTTTCTCGTTTTAATTCTTAACTATTAATTCTGAGCTCTCAGTTCTTAATTTCTAATCCCTAACTCAAGCCATATCTGCGTTCTACATTCATTCCCAATGCTTAAGATCACCAGTTTGATTGAACTTTAGTGTTTACAGCACAAACTTTTAGGTAAAGTAGTCGCGTTGCCCACTATTGAGTGAAGCGTTATTCGCGAGAACAAGAAGGTTATATGGAAAATATTAGAAAAGCCCAAGCATCTGATTTAGCGTCAATCCAAGAGCTAGCGAGAGACACAATCAATGCGTGTTACCGTTCGTTTTTGGGCGATGAAGGCGTGGATTGGTTCATCAACAGTGGTGAGTCTGATAAAGAAGTTGAGAAACAACTCTCAAATTGTGTCGTACTTGAATCAAATAATCAGATTCAAGGTTATTGTGCGTTTGAAAATGACTTCGTACATATCTTAATGGTTTCCCCGAACATTCAACGTTCTGGTTTTGGTGCGACTCTTCTCAAGTATGTTGAGAACGAGATGAGCACATTGGGTCATGAACATTATCGTATTGAAACATTCAAAGGTAATGAGCAAGCGATTCAGTTTTATCTGAAAAATGGTTGGTCGATTGATAGGGAAGAAACCGACGAAGAGTTTGGATTTGTTAGGGTTTACTTGAGTAAGAACGCCTAACAAAACGTCGCTTATTACTCATAATTTATCAAGGAAGAAACGTTATGAAATTAGCTCAGTTGAATATCGCTCTGGCAAAATACCCGTTAGATGCGCCAGAAATCAAAGAGTTTGTCGATAACTTAGAGTTGGTTAATGGAATCGCAGAAAGCAGTGAAGGGTTCGTTTGGCGTCTGAAAGATGAATCTGGTGACGCCACCAACATCCAAGCTTTCGATGATCCTAATATGATTGTGAACATGTCGGTGTGGGACTCTGTGGATTCGTTAAAGAACTTCATGTTCCGCACACATCACCGTGATTTCATGCGCAGAAAAGGAGACTGGTTTCATCGTTTACCTGAAGATACTTATGTTCTTTGGTGGATCGAAGAAGACCATATTCCCACACTCGAAGAAGCGATAGAGCGACTTAAACACCTCCGAGAAAACGGTGATTCGCCGCATGCCTTCACTTTTAAAACCAATTTTACAGCATCAGAAGCGCCAAAATAGCGTTTATCCAACCAACGTTATGTTCCATTGAAACTAAAACAGGGGCATCTGTGGTGTGTGGGAGCTGTTGACGTTGGATGGATCATCGACAGCTTGATAGTATTCAACCCAAACCTTATTGCTTCTAGGGAACTCTCGTTTCAAAACTTTCTTAACGTGTTTTCGAGTGCTTGCTACATCACCAGTAAATGTATGGTTGTGGTAACCCGTTTCAATGATCTTAAACTGTGTGTCACCAAGGCAATAAAGCAGAAAACCACGGTCTCTTTTGTAGGTTTTAAAGTGCACGGCTTCTTTAGGTTGTAAGCACTTCAGATGCTTTTCGACTAACGTTAGTACTTGGGATATATGAATCATTTTTCGCTCACTCTTGTAGTGAATGAGACAAGTTTATCAAACAGACAAACTCTGGAAATATCAATAAATACTGAACATGCGTTTAGTGAAGGCTTGGTTTTAATGGGCTAACAAAGCCTAAGAATTAACAGTGTACTCTGCATTTAAACAGATAAAGGTAAGTTGTGATTGAATTTAAAACGGTCGGTCTTTTTGTACTGACGGCGGTGGCCGAGATTGTAGGGTGTTATCTACCTTATCTTTGGTTGAGAGAAGACAAGAGCATTTGGTTATTGATTCCTGCTGCGATAAGCCTGGCGTTGTTTGCTTGGTTATTGACGCTTCATCCTACCGCGACAGGGCGTGTTTATGCGGCCTATGGCGGTGTGTATATTTCTGTTGCCCTAATATGGCTGTGGCTTGTTGATGGCGAAAGGCCGACAACGTGGGATCTGGTTGGTGGCTCAGTTGCACTACTCGGTATGGCGATTATTATGTTTGGTCCTCGAAACGCGTAGTGCATGCATTGAGATGACAAGAAGAGAATAGACCATGGAAAAGGTTGATTGGCACAAGAATCAGATTGATGACAGTACCGTCATAACGGACAGCTATAAAACGACTCAGAACGTGCGTCGATATTTTAAGTTCGTGCTTGGCGAAGAGTTTAAATTTGACCGTGATTTTATGCAGTGGATGAACAATGCGACAGGTTTGACTATGGGTGATGCCTTACAAGAGTGGGCGAAGCGTAATGATATAAAGTAATGGATTATCTTGCTGGTAAACTTATTTACCAGCTAACCAGCTAACCAGTTCACAAAAATACCGCCGTAATCAACGGCGGTATTTTTTTACGCTTATTACATCATTCAGCAGATAACGAATAGCAGCGAGCCTAGTTAACTTGGGCTAATTCAACGCTCTGTGTTTCATCAGCTACTTTCCAATCACCACCTAACGCTTTATATACCGCAATCGTGGTGTTGGCGGTTTGAAGCTTGGCGGCCACTTGGCGATCTTGCATCGCTTTTTGTTGTCTTTGTGCGTCTAACACCGACAAGTAATCGACTAGGCCGGCTTTATAGAGTGACTTTGCTTTGCTCACTGCATTATCGACGGCGAGGGTGGCTTCATCGATGCGCTTTTGGTTCTCTTGGCTACGGCCATAGGCAAACAAGCTTGAATCGACTTCTGCAAAGGCGCTGTCTACTGAGTGTTGGTAGTTAAGTGCTGCAGAACGGAACCTTGCTTCGTTCATTTCCACCATGGCTTCACCTCGGCCACCATCGAACACATTCCAACTGATGCCTGCAGAGGCCGCCCAACCGAACGAGTCGCTACTGAATAGGTCATCAAAACTTCCTGCCGTCAGACCTGGTGTGCCCGTTAGGAAGAACTTTGGATAGCGATTGGCAATGCTTGCGCCGAGTTCTTCATTAATGGCTGCCATTTCACGCTCTGCTATTCGGATGTCTGGGCGTTGTTCTAACAAGTCAGAAGGTAAGCCTGTCGGAATCACATCGTTCATTCGCGGCAATGTAAATTCACCCGCTAAACGTTGGTTCACGTTCGTAAGCGACTCGCCTAATAAGACTGCCATACGTTGTTTGTGGACTTGCTCTGCTATTTCGAGTTGAGGAACAATGGATTCAGTCGCGGCAAGCATGGCTTTGGCTTGATCAAGGTCTAACTCAGATCCGTAGCCGCTGCGAACAACTTTGGTGACCAGTTCTAAAGTCTGCTTTTGGTCGGCAATGTTCTCTAGTGCGATCGCTTTTCGTTCTTGAGCGCCACGATATTGCAGGTAGTTGTGAATGACATCGGCGGTGATCAAGGTATTCAAACCCGATTGAAAGATCTCGGCTTGTTCCACTCGAATTGTTGCTGCGTTGGATTGCTTATCGATACGTCCAAACAAGTCCATTTCCCATGCGATGCTCGCGCCTAAGAACCCACCATCGTGTTGCGCTTCCAATAACGACATGCCCGTCGCTGATTCAACCGCATCAGAAGCGCCAAATACCGGGCCGAGTAGGGAGTCGTTCTCGCTCAATTGGTAGTTGTAATAACCGCCACCGACATTGATTGTCGGAACTTTGAATGATTCAACAACGCTTTTGTATGAGTTCGCCATGTTGATTCGCTCGGCGGCCAATTTAAGTGGGATGTTTTGGTTTTGAACATCGGCCACTAACTGATTGAGCGTCGGGTCATTGAACTGTGTCCACCAATGATTGTACTGTTCGTTTTGGTTCACGCTGTCTTGGTTTACATCACCTTGGCTATATAAGAAAGTCTCAGCCATGGTCGTTTGTGGCTCTTCGTAATCGGGGCCAACCGCACAACCTGTCAGCAACAAGGCGAGAGCAATAGGAGCCACTTTAAACTTCGTTAATGGATACATGTTTATTGCTCCTTGTTGAATGAGGTTGTAGTGCCGTTGTTTGTAGACTGAGGTGTTGCATCAAGCACGAACACTGCGTCTTTAATGGCTTCAGCCACTGTCTTTTTCTCTTCAGTTCGATAGAAAAGCTTGTACAGCGCAGGCATTACAAACAGAGACAACACAGTTGCTGCAGCCAAACCACCGATAATGGTTGCCGCCATCTGGTCAAATAGCAGGTCACTAAGTAGCGGGATCATGCCAAGTGCTGTGGTGAGCGCGCCCATTGAGATCGCCATTGTGCGGTTCACGGTTGCTTCTTTGATTGCATCAGACAGTGAGCGACCGTTTTTACGTTCAAGCTCGATTTGGTCCATCAATACAATGCCGTTCTTGATGATCATACCGGTCAAGGTTACCGCGCCAATCAATGCCATGAATCCGAATGGTTTATCCAACAGCAATAAGCTGAATGTTGCACCCGTTGCCGCAAGCGGTAGGGTGGTGAAGATGATGACTGGCTGTTTGAAGCCGTTAAACATCGCCACTAAGATAATCACCATCAACAGCATTGCTTTAGGTAGCTGCTTAAGAATATCGCTGACGGCTTTGTGCTCGTCGTAATATTCGCCGCCCCATTCCAAGTGGTAACCATCTGGAAGGTGGATGGATTCAATTTGCTCTTTAACCGAGTTTCTTACCGCTGCAGGAGTGGTGTAACGACCAACGCCAGCTTGTGCAGTGATGGTTTTTACACGGTCACGACGCCAAATCATGGTCTCTTCACTGGTCAGCTCAAAGCCATCAATGACTTGACCCAGTGGAACGCTGTGAATGCCTAACAGAGAGCGAACCGGCAGCGTTTCTAGCGACTGAATTGAGCTTTCTGTGCCACGCAGTTGAATCGTCACCAGTTCGTCGTTTAAGTTCATACGACCCAGTGGCATGCCTTCTGACGCGCGTTTCATCGCGAATGCAATGTCGGCACGGTTAATACCGGCTAGGCGCATCTTGTCTTGGTTGATGACAGGTTCTAGAACTTTGCTCTTTTGTCGCCAGTCGTCACGCACGTATTTGGTGTCTGGATGACGAGCAAAGATCGCTTTAGCTTGCTCTGATAAGCCGTGAAGCACCTCGACATCTGGGCCGGAGAAACGCGCTTCAACACTGAATTTATCGGCAGTCGCCAGTTTTAAGCTTCTAAAACGAGGATCGGCGTTTGGAAACTCTTCCATTAACCATTTGTCACCACGCGCAATCAGCGGGCTGAGTGACGGGAAATCGGTAGCGTTAATCAAGATCTGACCATAAGCAGGGTCAAACGGTTCTGGTTCAATGGTTACTGAGAAGCGAGGAGCTCCAGCGCCAACGTATGTTGAGATACTCTCGACTTCCGGCTGTTCTAACAACCACTGTTCGATGCGCTTCATGTCCTCTGAGGTTTGTTCAACCTTGGCACCATTCGGTAGCCAGTAATCTAGAAACAGGATGGGCCTGTCGGCTTGTGGAATGAAGTTAACCGCGATGCTCGGCACAGCCAATGCCGTCACTAATATCAACGGAATAAGGCCCGTCAGTGCTTTGAGTGGGTTATCTACCGTCCAGTTTACACTCTTACGGTATAAGCTCACTTTGGTGTTGTCAGCTTGTTTGCTTGGCTTTATAAAGAACCAACACATTAAGGCTGTGAAGGTCATAGCGACGAGCCAAGACAATAACAACGAAGAGGCGATGATAAGGAATACCGAGCTTGCGAACTCAGCCGCATCGGTTTTTGAAAAGATAACAGGGCTTGCACCCATGATAGCAATAACTGTCGCGCCAAAGAGTGGTGTTGCTGTCTCTTTAACAGAATCAATTGCGGCTTTGGTACGGTCGACACCTTTGTTGATTTTCACAATCATCATATCGGTGATGACAATGGCGTTATCCACCAACATGCCG
Organism: Vibrio sp. Vb339; assembly: GCF_902751245.1. Classification (NCBI taxonomy): domain Bacteria; kingdom Pseudomonadati; phylum Pseudomonadota; class Gammaproteobacteria; order Vibrionales; family Vibrionaceae; genus Vibrio; species Vibrio sp. Vb339. Next base: position 257,953 of record NZ_CADDIS010000002.1, read on the forward strand.
AGCGCAAGAATGAACGTACCTAGCGAAACTCGGTGTAAGTCAATTGACGCGATGTTCATGTAGATAAGCGTCAGCAAGATAGTCAGCAGTAAGCTTGAACCGACGATGGTAGCGCTTTTTAGTCCCATGAATATCGATAGGACGATGAACACAATCGCGACACTTTCAAGTAAGTTTTGTACGAAGTTATCGATCGATTTCTGAACTTCTTCAGGCTGGTTTGCTACCGTCGAGATATCAACGCCTAACGGCAGAGTTGCTTGGAAATCGCTGACGATCTGATTGATTTCATCGCCAAGCGATACCACGTTAACGCCGGTCACTGGGCTCATCGCTAGCGTGACCGCAGGTACGCCGTTGTAGCGGTTTTCCGTCATCATTGGTTCTTGGTAGCCCATGGTGATGTCTGCGATATCGCCCAAACGGATTAAGCTGGTTCCGAATTCACTCACGCCGCCTTTAATCATCAGGTTTTTGATGTCGTCTAATGAACCAAACTCGCTCGACTGTTGAACGCGAATGCGTTCAGTGCCCGCTGAAAATTTGCCCGCATCAAAGGCCATGTTCTGAGTATTAAGCTGTGACCAAACTTGTGTGATAGATAAACCGTATTGCGCCAACCTTTCATCTGGAATATCGATATGAACAACACGTGGCTGAACACCGTGTAACTCAATCTTTTTAATGCCATCGACGGTTTTAATTCTACGTTGAAGTTCTTCGGCGTAACGTCTTAGCTCAGCAGACGAAGCATCCTTACTGTGGATAGAGAAAAGCATGCCGTAGACTTCAGAAAACTCATCCTGCACGACACTGATCTGCGCCGTCGAAGGCAGTAACAGCTTCATGTCTGACACTTTACGACGCAACAAGTCCCACTCTTGTGGTAGTGCTTTTGAATTAAGAGACTCTTTAAGGTCAACAAACACCATCGACATGCCCGGACGAGACAGTGAACGCAGTCGGTTCAATGACCCCATCTCTTGCAGTTTAGTTTCAACGGTATCGGTGACTTGTTGCTCCACTTCTTCTGCAGAAGCGCCGGGGTAGAGTGTCACTACAACGGCCGTTTTAATGGTGAAACTTGGGTCTTCGAGCTTGCCAAGATCAAAGTAAGAAAACAGGCCCGCGATAACACTCAATGCAGTGAAAAACAGGATGAAGGTGCGTTGTTTGATCGCAAAATCAGCTAGATTCATCATGATTTACCTACAGGCTCTTAACTTGAATATCAGAGAAGTGTTGGCCTTCCATGACGTACTGAGCACCACTTACCACAACGAAGTCGCGATCGCTAAGCGTAGATTCAACACACACGGTATTTTGAGACATCGAAACCACGTCCACAGTCACGCCATGCGCTTGTTCGTTTTGAACGGTGAATACTTGCTCGATACCCGATTGGTTGACGATCGCGGAATACGGTAAGCAGAAATTATCGGTTGGTTCGCCAAGTTGAGTCGTCAGTGTGACGGCTTTGCCCGGTAACACAGATTTGTCGGCTGACTCTACATGGTAAGTCACCGCGTAGGTCTGCTTAATAGGGTGAGGAGACGTGGCAATTTCAGTGGCGTGCCCAATCAGTTTTTCCTCTGAGCCATACCAATTGATACCAGCGGTTTGATTCGGTTGGAATTCATGAATCAAGTTTTCTGGGACTTGGATTTTAACTTCAAGCTGATCAGGGTTGTGGATGGTGAAAACTGAAATACCCGGCAGGACTTGTTCAAACTGATCGAAGTTAGATGCCGCGACCACGCCGTCGAATGGCGCAAGCAGTTGGGTATAACGAATCGAATCTTTTGCGCGGCGTATGTTTTGCTCAACCACTTTAACCGCGGCTTCACTTCTTTCATAACCGCTGATTGCGCGGTCCAGATTAACATCAGCAATCGCGTTGTCAGCAATGGCTTGTTTCACTCGAGCAAGTTCAGCCTTAGCTAGCTTGTGTGCGGATTTTGCTTCAAGAGAACGAGCTTGCAACTCTTCCAACGCCACTTGGTAATCGTGCGGGTCGAGTTGTGCCAATGGTTGGCCTTTCTTAACTGTATCGCCAACAGAGACCATCATGTTTTGAATGGTGCCAGGCACACGAAACGCGACGCCAGCCGTTTCTGATGACTGCAATTTGCCCGTGAACGATTTTTCAACTTGATGAGAGAGAGGCTCAAGTTGAATAACTTGAATCGGACGCGTTTGTTTTTGAGCTGTCGTCGCCTCAGAGTCATTACAGCCAAACAGAGCAGTTAAGCTTAGTGCAATGACTGTGTATTTGAAGATAGGTGTCTGTTGAAAGATAGACGAACGCTGCAAAACAGATGAATGTTGAGATATAGGCTTCATGGATTACTCCTGTCAATTTATGGAGCAATTCTATCTTTCAGTTTTGTTTAGATAATCTAGTCTATTCGCGAAACACTGTCATGATATTCGTTACAATAACTAAAGATTTGGAAGTTCTTGTAATAGAAAATCAATCAAAAGTTGAGCAGAATGACTCAGCGCTTTGCGTTGCGGGTAGAGTAGCCATGCTTCTTCTTTTTGAAGGTTCTGGTCAGGGAACAGGTTAATCAAAGTTCCGTCTTTGAGTTGTTGTCGTACCAAGAGTTCCGGCAGTAATGCGATGCCTCTGTGACGTGTCGCACCGCCGATCACGAAGCCGATACTGTCACTCACCACCGAAGGTTCGACCTTGATGATGTGGTCTTTGATGTCCCATTGCTTGTCGATGTCACCACTTGGCCATCGAAAGCACACAAAGGGGTAGTTGGTGATTTCTCTTAAGCTTGAAGGCGTGCCTTCTTTCTCTAGAAACTCAGGGCTGGCGACAAAAACACGCTGTAAAGTCATAACTTTGCGCGCCACTACATTAGCATCACTCAACGTACCACCGTGCATCGCCAGATCTAACCCTTGTCGGTACATATCGACAAAACCATTACTGACCGTACGAATATCAAGCTCGATCTTTGGGTACATATCTTGGAATTTAAACAACGTCGATTGCATGATGTCGCTGGTTTCTGGCAGCAGCCCAATCTTAACTTGCCCGTGTGCAACTTCTGATAGGTTGGAGGCGATATGGTTCGCTTTGTCGAGCGCACTTAACGCAGTGAGGAGCTCTTTATAATAAAGCTCACCAGATTTCGTTAAGGAAAGGCTGCGCGTGGTTCTAAAGAACAGTTGAATGCCAAGAGATTTCTCAAGGTCGTTTATTCTGCGGCTAACATTAGCGCGGGGAAGGTCAAGTGCATTTGCAGCGGCAGTAAAACTACCCAGTTCGACAACGGTGGTAAACAGCTTAAGATCTTCGATTTTCATAACAACGGCATTTAATCGTTTTTAGAACAGTATGTTGGCATCGTATACCAATTGGATTTTAAAATCGAAGCGTTCTTTAATTTGGCTTGTTTGAGGCAACAAAAAGCCAGCCGATAAATGATTATCAAAGCTGGCTTTGTGTCCACATCGGACAAGACTGCTCTATTTTACACCTTGGACTAAGCAGGTTGCTCTTTCACCTTAGACCATACTGGTTTAGCGACCTCGACCATCTACCATTACGATGATGGTTTTAGAAATGATGCTTAGATCAGCGGCAATCCAAGACTTAACAGAACATAGGCTTAGCGCGTAACTGTGGTCAAAACCTACTTTACGACGTACATCATCAATGCAGGTGTCGTAACCTTGATTCACTTGTGCAAGCCCTGTAATACCAGGCATTACACCGTATGTACGGTCAGCAAAGTAAGGGATTTCGTTCTCTAGTTTGGTGTAAAAAGTAGGGCGTTCAGGGCGTGGGCCAATTAGAGACATTTCACCTTTCAGTACATTGATCAGTTGTGGCAGTTCATCAAGACGTGTCTTTCTCAAAAAGCGGCCAACAGGCGTGATTCGTGGGTCATTCGCAGTAGCCCAAACGGCACCAGAGCGAGTTTCTGCATCTTCATACATGCTACGGAACTTCATGATCTCAAAGATTTCCATTTTCTCCGGTGTCGATTTACCAACACGCAGTTGACGGTAGAAAATAGGGCCACGAGAAGTGAGTGCAATCGCCATCGCAATCAACGGAAATACGGGCGCTAGCAAAATCAAAGCAATCAGTGAGCTTACGAAATCGAAAGTACGTTTAGCACGTGAGATTTTGTATTGGTATAGGTTTTGGGTAGATAGTTGTTCAATGTTCATCATAATAAGTCCTTAATGATTCGCTCGTGTCCAAGGCGAGTTTTCTAGTCCGATTAGGTAACGAATGCCACCAATGAAGTTGGCATAGTGACCAACTATCAAATAAGAGATTAATGAAATAGGTTTGTTTACTAGACGCTTTGGCAGAATGCAGCCAAGGACGCCAATGGTATAAACGGCAACTTGAGCCCATAACAGCGCTTCAAATACCAAGTAGTTGCTAAGTAAGATTGAGCACACTAAGCACACAATCATTAAATATGGAGTGAGTAGGCGAAGTCCTTTTCCTGAGAAGAACGCAAACGCGATGCCTTTAAACTTCGGGCTGAACAAGCCAAATAATCGAATCGCTTGTTGCATGTTGCCCGCGGAAATACGAAGTCTTCTTTTGAAGTCTGTTTCTAGGTTCGATTCCTCTAGCTCTAATGCCACCATTTGGGTTTCGTATTCTGCGATGTAACCTTGTTTAACGATTTGCATCGGTAAGATGAAATCATCATTAATAGTGTTGAGTGGAAGCAGTTCAAACAGGTGTGTTCTAAACAAGTAGAAAGCGCCATGAGAACCCAAGCTAGAACCTAATGAAGCCTCTGACTCTTTAACTGCGGTTTGGTACTGCCAGTAAGTGTTTTCGCCTTCGTTGCCTGTTGGACAAAGTTGATACGTTGCGTTTACCACTCCAACCTTGTCACTTTCAAAATGAGCGGCAGCTATAAGCAACGCATCCAATGAAATAAGAGCAGAAACATCACTCATCGCCGTAATATCACTGGCTATACGTGGCACTTCTTCATTAACAACCGCGACTTTACCTCGGTTTACTTGATGGTCATGTATCTCAAAATAGACATCACTGCACATCGCTTCTTGTATGGTCATTTGAGCAATGGCGACTGTGTTATCGGTACAACCATCGCAAGCGATAATCACTTCCAACTTCTTTTTTGGGTAATCGAGTGAAGCAAGGTTACGAATCTTATCTGCGATCCACTGTTCTTCGTTAAATGCAGGAACAAGAACGGTGATGGTCGGCAACGTGCAATCTTGCTGTCCCTCTTTGTAGCAACGATGGCTCTCTTCAACTTTGCGTGCGGGGTGGCTTTTCGCGTACCAGCGCAGTAACAAAGGGTAGGCTGCGTGGTGATAGACAATCAACGCACCTGAAAACAAACAAAGTCCCGCAAGTAACCAATCGATCATGCGTAAGCTCCTTTTGAGATATCGTTGTAAGACGAAACCATTTTGATGATGTCGAAGTTCTCAAGAACGTAGTGTCTAGGTGATAAAAAGCGTTCATTTTGATTTTCTAACAAGGCATTGGCTAACCCTGTAATGCTGCCTTTTTTAACGAGTGTTCCGCTGATTGGGCACAAGGTTTCATCGACAGCACCAACGTCCATTGCGACGGTGGGAATATTGCATGCTTGAGCTTCGAGTGTAGAAAGCGGCAGCCCTTCGTGGCGTGAAGGTAGGCAGAAGGTATCCAACGCTCCGTAAAACGTGGTCATGTCTTCAACTAGGCCAAGAAAGATCACTCGGCCACCCAGATTCAAGCGGCTAGTCAGTTGCTCTAATTGATTGCGTTTAGTACCGCCGCCAGCCAATACGACAACCATGTTTTCAGGTAAAAGAGTCAGTGCCTTAATAAGTTGGTCTTGGCCTTTCACATGTTCTAGTCGACCTGCACAACCGATGATGTGTTTGTCTGTCGGCAGGTTTAGACTTGCTCTCGCATGTTCTTTCGACATTGGCTTAAACTTCTCGCAATCCACGCCGTTTTTGATGGTAATGATGTTCTCATAAGAAAAAGCGGTGCGTAGTTGGTTATAAACACGTGTTGCATCGGCAACTAATGTTGGCTGAGCAGCTTTTAAAGCAAGCGCTTGTAATCGACGACGTTTGTTGTTGTTCAGATGCCAAGCGTCATGTTCGGTATGAATTCGAGTTGGAACCCCTGTTACGCGAGCGGCATAACCAGCGTATAACAGTGGGCCAATATGATGGGTATGAACCACATCAGGGCGAATCGCATTGAAGGCTTTAATTAGCTTAATAATGATATTGAATTGTACGCCTGGTGCTTTATCCAAAAAGACGATTTGTTCTTTGTATGGCTCTAGCTTTGGCCAGTTGTTGATCGACTCTTGTTTTGTACCCTCTAAACTGACAATCAACACTTGGTCTGTTGGTTTAGCAAGGCGCAGCAAATCTAGAGTTAGGGTTTCCAATCCACCCGGTGCAAGGTGCTGAACAACGTGTATGATCTTTTTGCCATGCTTCGTTAAATGCGTATTCATAATTTGGACCCTGCCTTTATAGTTCTTGTTTCGCCTTTCTGACGTTTCTCTTGAAGTAAATTCTTTAAAACGTTTAACTACACAAGGAGATTGCAGGAGTTGTGCCAATTAAATAACATTTAATTTTCAAGAACTTAAGTGATATAGTTCAAGGGCGGTTTTCATTTCTCAAAATGGGAATCAAAACAAAATACGATTGAATGGCAGTTTGAATCATAGGGCTTGGGTAAATCGAAAGTGGGATTAATAATTGGGGCTTTATAAAAGAAAAACGCCAAGCGAGTGTTGGCGTTTAGTACTTGGAAACTAGAAAGCTAGGATGCACGAAACTAGGAAACTAGAAAGCTGTGAAGCTAGCAAGTCAAAAATGGCTTTGAGGCTGACTAGCTCATTTTAGGGATCACCGTAATTACAGGGACACCTAAGATATCTTCGATTTCGTCTTTGCGTTTGATTGAAGAGTCAAACAGCTCGAACAACACGGCTAAGCCAACACCCAATCCGATACCTGCAACGAATCCAGCCAGAATAAAGACAAAAGTCGGCATGTTAGATTTGATACTCGGTGTGAAAGGCAAATCAATAATCTTCACACGTTTGTTTTGCTCGAATACACCAAGCGAACCCGTTAGCTGAGCCATTTCATAACGCTCTGTCAGTTCATCGGATAGCTGACGTTTGATTTCAACTTGACGTTTAAGGCGGTACATCTCTTTTGCATTTTCGCCGAAGTTATTCGCCTTGTGTTCTAATTCGAAAATCATAGTACGAAGGCTTTTGGTCTCTTCGGTTAAAGACTCAAAGCGAGCACGAACCAGCTGTAGGCTGTGTAATTGAGTGACCAGAAGAGGTTGGATATCAGAAAGTTTGTTCAGTGTCGTGCTACTTGCTATGTCCCAAAGCTGGTCGCTGTTCATCGTTGGCTGGGTTACCTCGAGCAAACTCTTACGTTCATTCTCTAGTCTGTCTAACTCACGCACTTTAGCTTGCACAGCACTGTGTTTGTCCGTGTATTTTGCTTGTAACAAGGTTAGGTCGCTTCGAATGTCGATGATCTGGTCTTCTAATTTACCGATTACAGGGTTGGTTCGTGAAAGTTGTTGGTCGATTGACCCTAAACTTTTTTCGACACCCGATAACTCTGCCTCTTTTTCCGCCAGTGTTTGTTTGAGTGAAGCTAAGCGATTCAAACTTTGACTTTGTACCTCAGGTGTCGACTGGACGTTTTCGTTCATGTACAAGGCCAAAGCTTCTTCCGCTTCTTCAAGTTCCACACTCCGTTTGTCGATATGAATTTTTAAGAAGTTACTTGAGTCTTCAATCGATGAACGTTCCGGCGCGAGCAACTGTTCAATGAAATGTTCACTCACCGAGCGCAGCGTCGCTTCCATTCCTGTTGGTGTGTTGGAGGTTAAGCTTATCTTTAGAAAGTCTTTCCCAAGCTGAGTCACCGATAAACGCTGAGACAGGTCTGTAATGATCTCTTGTTTCTCAATTTCAGGCATATCTGGAGTGGTTAATTGCAGTTCATCAGCGACCGAGTAAAGCACATGTCGACTGTGAAGTAGTGTTCTCAACGCGTTAAGGCGGTCTTTGAGCATGGTAGAAACGGCGATGTCTTCCAAGAATGGATTCATCTTGGCCGTTTCTTGAATCAACATACTGGTATGCGCGTCATATTTAGTTGGAGCCAACTTGCTCACACCAAAGCCTACAAATGGCAAAATAAGCATTGGCAGAACGATAACGTAGCGTTGGCGCCACATCGCATTGATGATAACTAATAACCGCAATTTCAGATTATTCATAATAGCTCCAACATCCAATGTACGAAGTTACCACGGTTTTGCCAGCTCTCTTGTTCGACGACAGAGATAGGTGAATTGCTTAGCTGGCGTGCATGATCAAGCGCCCAAATCATTTGGTTGGCACTGCCAACCGTGGTCACGTGCTCTTGGTATGGAACCAAAGCAGGGAACGGTGTTGTGATAATAGGTGTGCCCGCCGCAAGGTATTCCATTAGTTTGAGTGGGCTACAAGCTCGGATCTGCTCGTTATCAACAAACGGCAACAAGCTCACATCCCAGTGTTGAGAATAGCTTGGTAGCGTGTGGTGTGGACGAGGGCCAAGGTAATGAACGTTACTCAACTTAGGCAGCATGAGCGTATCAAGCTCGTTTGGGCCAATGAAAACAAAGTCCCATTCCGGCATCGCATTCGCAACTTGACCAATCATTTCATAATCAAGCCATTTAGAAAGGCTGCCATAAAAACCAGCAATAGGGCGGTGGTTGCTTGGTAAATCTTTTGCTCTTGGTGCGGGTGTTGAAAACAGGTCTACGTCGACACCATGTGGTAGCAAGTGCGCTTTATGCTTTGGAAATTTATCCATCAATTTTTTGCTAGCCGCGAATATAAGCGTCGATTTATCGATTAACTCTGATTCGTGCTGTGCAACGGTGTCATGATCAACACCAGCCAGCGCGCTAAAATCATCGCCGCAGTAATAAACCACAGATGACTCGCCTAAGTGTCCGCACAAATCAACAGCGGTCGGAAGAGAAGTCCATAGGATAGGCGCGTTAAGATTAAGCTCCGCAATAACCGGTTTTAGTTGGTGCAACATCATTTGCTGAGCCAACTTTCTAGAAAATTTAGAGGCAGGCGCAGGGATTGTCTTTAAGTTAACGATAGTAATGTTGTCGTGTCCCTCAGAGTCGAGCATGTTTTGAGTAACGGCTTTGGTTTTGCCAAACAATTTGTTGAACGCTCGGCTTGCATCTTTAGCGGACAGCTTAGGATGTCTTAAGCCAATAGAGTTGACCCATAAGACTTTGTGTTGCTTAGCCAGGTGACGAACTAAATGTTGAGTCGAAGAAGGTAGGCCACCAAAGTCTTCACCAAATACGATTAAATCACGCATGGTCACCTCCATGAGTCTCTAACGAATCGAACATATCGGATTCTGTCACTTCAACGGGTTTAATGTGACCGACAACTCGAGCTGGGTTACCGCCTGCGATTGCAAAGGCCGGGATATTCTTTGTTACTACGCTGCCTGCGGCTATAACGGCACCTTCGCCGATGGTTACGCCACCTTTAACTGTGACATTCGTGCCCAGCCATACATCGGGTTCAAGAATGATGTCACCGATTTGCTGAGGGTCATCGCCTTCACCTAGCGCTCGGCGTTTTGCATCAAGCGGGTGCCCGGAGTATCCAAATAGGAAAGCACCGCCTGCGATTCGTACGTTGTCAGAGATAACCACTTTACCGCCAACAGCGATAGTCGACTGCCAACCAATGTCGACATTGTTACCAATCGACAATAGTGGGTGTTCCAAACCTTCAAGTGGTTGAGTACAACCAGAGAATGTCGTGTGGCCAGAGATACGGCAGTTATCGCCAATCGAAATTTGTACCGGACCGCTGACGAAAGGTAGACCACCATACAAATACAGGCGTTTGCCACATTTAGCCACACGACCTTTGAAAGCCGGAGTCCAGTAGAAGAATCGAGTAAAGCCAGAAACCAAATTCACCACTAGCTTGTGCGCTTGATATAAGCAACGATTAAGTATTTGAGGGGTAGGTAGCTCTGCGCTTCTGATGTCTTTCAAAATGAAAAACACATTTCTAATTCGAGAATTAGGATGAAACTTAAGCCAATGTTTGAATTGATGTATAGATGCTGACGTCATAATGAAAATCCTCTATTTTGTTATATAGAAGTACTTTCATATACTGTGCCATTTAATAAACACAATACTTTCAATTAGTTAAAATAGAGCTTTTAGTTTTTCTCATTTTGACAGGCAGTTTGAGATACGTTTGAGACGCAAACTGTGAGTGCTGCGAGGATATAAATCGGCCAGTTGAAGCCTTGAGTCAAAAATGTACCCGACACGATTGTACCAATCAGACCTGCATAGATCGCATAGGCGACCGCATTGAGTTCGGGTGCGATTTCTGTTGTCGAGTTTTTTAATCTTGCTAACGTAGAGCGAGAGGTTTTGATCAAAGAAACGATAAGGCAGACAAAAATGATAAGACCAATAAAGCCTGTTTCTGCCAACACACCAAACCAGGTACTGTGAACGGCATGATTCAGTCCGTCCCAGTGTGAACTATAAAAGAAGTAGTTCGAGAAGAAGTTGTTCAACCCTACGCCGGTCAGTGGATTCTCAACTGCCATTTTTATTGCTGCTTCCCAAGCATAGATTCGACCCATTGCAGATTCATCGATACCTTGTTCAGCTGCACCACCAGAAGATCTGTCTGAGATCCCAGCAACCAAGTAGAGCACCACGGCCGCGACAGTTCCTACCGAGATTAACAGGACTTTAGAGCGCACTAGCTTCCACGCAAAAATACCAATCACCGCAATACAACCCAGTAATCCGCCACGGCTTTGAGTGGCAATAATGGCGGCGAGCAGTAACAGACAAACTAAGGCACTGATTAAACGTCTGGATCGTGAGATGCCAGACGTAGTGGCTTGGCTTATCGTAAAGGCAAGTGGAAACATCAGTACCAGTGCTAGGTCGTTCGGGTCACCTAACATAGAGCCAAAGTCGCGGCCAATAGTCACGCGTGAGCCCTCAACAAGCCCAATACCATTTACTGAGTTGTACACGGCAATAGAGCTGACTAAAGCGCCAGCGTAGATAATCGTCATCGCGGTTTTTGCGAGATTTTCCGTGGTATTTACTAGCCAAGTAATCGCAAGCGTCATCACGATGATTTTCCAATAAACGCCTTTGAATTCTGCCAGTGCTATGGGCCTGTTGGACGCGAAGATAATACCAATGAAAACCAGCACCCAGAATATGGCGAGCCAGTTTAAACAAGGGTGCCAGAAGATTTTAAGTTCTTTACTGATTAATGCATGCCAGAAAAGAGCCGACAGAGCGCCTAATGAAAGCATCAACGGTATTTTTAACGAATAGAGCTGAGGTATGGCTTCGTGAATGCGGAAAAATGAAAAGACTACGAACAATAGAACTAACCAGAATGTTTTGTTTAACACGAATAACCCGGCCAATGGCACAAGAGCGAGCGCCACAATGACAGCGGGATGAGGCACAAAGTACCAAATAACACCAAGCCCAACACACAAGGTACTGATCGTGATGATGACTGGCAATCTATTGGCTTCAGGGTTGACCATTGTGACCTCTATTGGCAAATAAACTCTTCATGACTCGGCTCGTAATCTTTTAAGGCGTAGTTACGCCTGATGTTAAAGATTGCAAAGTGAGTGCCAGTTATGCATTTTGTTTAACTGACTGATTTACTGTTGGATTATTAAGTGAGGGCGTAGCCTTGAGGTGAGTTTTGTCATTTTGAGAATCAGTATAAAACTGACTAAAGTACTTAAATCATCAAGCCAAAATGACAAGTTAACTACTAAGACGAGTATTAACGGTCGAGTTGATAGATTTCCAACAACTGCGGGACAACGGCTTGTGGCGAGTATTGGTTTTTCACGGTTTCTATCGCGTTGCTCTTGAGAGAGTCACATTGCTCGTTCGTCAATGACATCCACAAAGATAAAAACTGTTCTAGCTCGGCCTCTGAATTTGCGAGGTAGCCGTTAACTTGATGCTCGATGAGTTGAGGCAAGTTACCAACTGAGGTGGCGAGAACGGGAATGCCGCGAATCATGGCTTCTAATGCCGCCATAGGTAAGCCTTCAAAGCGAGAAGGGATGATTAACAGATCGATTTGGCTCCAGACGGAGTCCATATTGGTCTGATGCCCATGAAAGGTCACATTATCAGGCTGCGATTTAACTAAGACGTCCATTTCTGGTCCGTCACCAAAAAGCTCAAACCGAACATCAGGAAACTGTTTGGCTAATGCAACAAATCGATCAGGCGCTTTCTCATGGCTCAATCGCCCCACAAAACCAACATGGAATGGGCTTGATGAACGGGAGTTTGTTAACCCAGTTGGGACTTTAACAAAGTTATTCAATTGATAGGTTTTACTCGGCACTTTCGCTTTAATCTTCTCACTGACCACGAGCGACTGATCAGAAAGAAAACTGCTGTAACGGTCGAGCCAGTCATAAAGCCACACTTTGCCTGTTGGGGTTTCACCAGCGTGATAAGTGGTGATTTGCTTTGTGTTGTTGAAACGAGGTGGGAGCTTGATTAACTTGCTGACCAAACTGGCTTTGTAACCATGAGCATGGATAAGCCTTGGCTGATAATGTTGAACTGCACGTTTAAGCTGTGTCGCGCTATTGCCATTTGAATCTGCAGAACATGAGGCTAAATCGGAGAGGTAACTAAAAGGGATGTTCAGCGCATTCAACTTTTCAACGATGATCGCTTCAGGACTAAACTTAGTTAAAAGAACGATTCGAACAGCCTCTGCATACTGAACGCTTTCCGATATCAGGCCTTGTGCTAATTCTAAAACATGCGTTTCTATACCTCCAAAAGTTTGGCTGTCGATCAACAGCCAAATCTCATGTAGGTTTACGCTGAGTACCCCTTGGCTAGGCTTGATTGTACTCATCTTCCGATTCCCAAGCCTGTTTCTTACGATAAACAGTAGAAGGGCTAAGTTCTAACAGCACAGCAGCGTTTAACACATTCCCATCGCAATGATTGATGGCATGTTGAATGGCTTCACGTTCTATTTGCCACATTGGACGAATAGCACCTTCGCTTGTGGTAAATGCAGGCGTCATCGGCTCGTTGTGAGTTTGAGCAACTGACGATTGCTCCAACTCTTCCGGAGTAATCGGTGGCAACTTAGCTTCTGGTGCTTCAACAACAGTAGGTTGGGGCGCAGTTACTCGAATTGGTGTCACTGATTTAGATGATGGAGCTGCATCTACTTTATTAATCGGAGGCGGTAACATGTCCTTAGTCACGCTCGTTTCATTGTTCAACACCACGATGTTACGGATGATGTTTTGCAACTGACGCACGTTGCCTGGCCAAACGTAACGTTTAAGTAGTTTCTGCGTTTCTTTGTCTATTGATTTAAACTTCTTCTTGTCTTGCTTCGCGTACAGCTTCAAGAAGTGATTAGACAGGGTGACGATGTCACTTCCTCGTTCACGAAGCGGTGGCATTTCGATAGGCACGACGTGAACACGGTAGTAAAGGTCTTCTCTAAAACGTCCTTCTTCTACTTCAACCAGTGGATCGCGGTTGGTCGCACAGATAATTCTGACATCCACTTTAATCTCGCGGTTGCCACCGAGTGGAGTAAATGTACCGGTTTGCAAAAATCGTAGGAGCTTCTTCTGCATCTCCAGTTCCATTTCACAAAGCTCATCGAGAAATAGGGTCCCGCCATGCGCTTGCATTGCTGCACCTTTACGGTCGGTTGTTGCGCCGGTAAACGCACCTTTTACGTGACCGAAGATTTCACTCTCCATTAGGTCTCGAGGGATAGCACCACAGTTAATCGCCACGAAAGGTTTACCATTACGCTGACTCTCTTGGTGAATCGCTTCCGCACACACTTCTTTACCCGTGCCACTTTCACCGTTAATAAACACGCTGGCAGTGGTTGGTGCTACCGAATCAATGATCTTGTAAACCGCCTGCATAGGTAGGCAAGAGCCAATGAAATTATGAAAGCGATCACGATCGAACTTGCTTTGCATATTATCGACAAGGTTTTCGAGTTTCGCTCTTTTTAGATGTAAGCGAACAGAAGTCTTGAGTCGATCGGCTTGAATGGGTTTCTCTAAGAAGTCTTCTGCACCGCGCTGGATAAGGTCTACAGCAATGTTTACTGAGCCATGCGCTGTCGCGATGATGACTGCAGTTGGTATTTCATTCGCACTAATCCAATCTAAGACTTCTTCGCCTGGCATGTCAGGCAGTTTAAGGTCAAGAATAACAAGCTGTGGAGAGTGCCTTTCAATGAAGGTCTTAGCTTCCGCGCCGGTTTCGACGTGGAAAATATCGTAGGGCTCGTCTTTTACGTACTGCTTGTAGAGTACGGCGAGTGAGGTGGAGTCTTCAACTAACAATACCTTAGGGCGCATTGTGTATTCCTTTTGAAACTTTATCCTAACCAATCAATAACATAGTGATATGCAACCATCAATACGAGTCTTGTGTATTTGTTATCTACCGCATGCAATCTTTTAAGAAGCGGCCGGTAAAACTTCTCGCATTGCTGTTCATGATGGAGCACATCTTATGGCGACTATATTAATAACGGCTGTTTTGAGTTTTTAATCTGCTACCGATAATGAACATGCAAAGCTAGCTGAAGCCTGCTTCTTTCCTTTCAAGCAAGGCTTTTATTGAACGCTCTGCGAGCTCTAGTAATTCATCAACTTGTCGAAATGCAGCATCATGACTCTGTTCTAAGCATTGCTTTTCTAAAGCGCGAGCTAGCTCACCCAAAGGGCGATTACCTAACGAAAGCGCTGTGCTGCCGAGAGTGTGGACCTCGAACTCAAGCATTTGAGCGTCTTTCTGCGTGACAGCCTCTTTTATGGCTACCAAGCGTGTTTGTGATTCTTCGACATAATGGTCGATCAAGATAGGGATAATGTCCGCACTGGTATCGCGAATCATTTGCTCCAGAACGCTTTCATCGACAAGCTCGCTCACTTGTTGTGAGTTTAGATTTGTAGCTGCGTCTGACGCTAAAGTAGAATTCATCAAACTAAGTCCTTTTGTTGAGCTTAATATCCGTGAGTACTATTAAGTTCTAGTCATTTTCTAGAATAATTTCAACTGGTTGCCGTACAAATAGAGCATTTAATTGGCATCTCACTCATCTTGTTATTGGGTTTGTGACAAACCTAACGGACTGATTTTATTTTGTTTTCTCTTATGAAATATAAACTTAGGTGCCTATAAAGCCTAAGATGCGGGTAGATCTCAGAAGAAAACGAGCCCGATACAAATAAAAAAGACCACTGCAGTGAATTAACAGCAGTGGTCTTAGAGCGATTTATATAGTTTAGGCTAATACTAAATAGCTATATAACCCAAATAGCGATAACCCAAATACCTATAACGCAAATAGCGATAATTTAAACAGCCGAGCTCTCAATAATGAAAAGTAGAACTACGAAGCTTTAGCTATCTTTGGCTTTGGGTCGGCTTCTATTTCTTCCTCGCTACTTTCTGAGAAGATATCAGCAACAGCGCTTCTCTCTAATTCACCTTTTAGATTACCGTCTTCATCAACAACCGGAAGAGAGTAGTCACAAGACATTGTGTCTGGTAGCACTTCTTCAATCACCGCATCAGGTAAGATGGCAGGGACTTCTTCGTATATCTCATCACTAAAATCATGTACCGATGAATCTTCAACGGCGTCTTGTAGGCTCTCTTGTGTGACTAGGCCTTGATAGCCGTCATCCGTTACGTGATAAGCGTAATCGTTTTTCAGCATCTTCATTTGTGCTAGAGCACCTTCAATCGTTTCTGATGTGATTCGATAGAGAGGAGGCTGCATAACGGTTTCAACGGTCAATGCACGAGCGCGGTTTACGTCTTTCACGAACGCTTCCACGTAATCATCGGCTGGATTTAGCAGAATCTCATGTGGTGTGCCTTGTTGTACTAACTCGCCGTCTTTCAAAATTGCGATTCGATCGCCTAGGCGGAGTGCTTCGTCCAGATCATGAGTGATGAAAACAATCGTCTTATGAAGCTTCTCTTGAAGTTCGATAAGCTGATCTTGCATTTCACTTCGAATCAAAGGGTCGAGTGCCGAAAAGGCTTCATCCATTAACAAGATTTCAGCGTTAGTACACAGAGCGCGAGAAAGGCCAACACGTTGTTGCTGACCACCTGAAAGTTGCGCTGGGTATTGCTTGCCGTAACCTTTTAAGCCCACCGTTTCTAACCATTCGTTGGCTTTCGCTAAACGGTCTTCTTTTTTGATGCCTTGTACTTCCAACCCGTACGCAACGTTTTCAACCACAGTGCGATGAGGCATTAAGCCAAAGCGTTGGAATACCATCGACATTTTATGACGACGGAACTCTTCTAGCTGTTTGGTGTTGAGGCTCATCACATCAATGCCTTCAACCATGATTTTACCTTGAGTAGGGTCAATCAAACGGTTGAAGTGGCGAATCAGCGTCGATTTACCCGAGCCAGAAAGCCCCATGATTACGAAGATTTCGCCACGGTTAATCTCAAGGTTAATCTCTTTTAAACCAACGGTATGACCCGTATCCGCAAGAATCTGATCTTTGTGTTCGCCGTTTTGAACTCGGTTCATAACAGACATTGGTTTCGGTCCAAACACCTTGTATAGACCACTAATTTCAATCAATGGTTTAGTCATGCTTGAATCCTCCTAAATGCGCATTAGTTCTTCTTGCGTACGCTTGTGAAGCGCGGTCAAAAAGGATTGCGAGGGCAACGATGGCGAAACCATTCATCAAGCCTAATGTGAAGTACTGGTTAGTAATCGATTTGAGAACCGGTTGTCCTAGGCCTTTCACACCAATCATGGATGCGATAACAACCATAGACAGCGCCATCATGATGGTTTGGTTGATACCCGCCATAATCGTTGGCATTGCTAGAGGAAGTTGAACACCCCATAAGCGTTGCTTTTTGCTCGCACCAAAAGCGGTAGCGGCTTCAAGGACTTCTTTATCAACTAAGCGTATGCCTAGGTTAGTTAAGCGAATTACAGGCGGAATCGCGTAGATAACCACGGCGATTAACCCTGGAATCTTACCGATGCCGAGTAGCATCACAACAGGAATCAGATAAACGAATGCTGGCATGGTCTGCATGATATCGAGCATCGGCGTAACGATAGATTGCGCTCGATTTGAACGAGCCATCGCAATGCCAATCGGAATGCCCAAGAATATTGAAACCAAGGTACACACGGTAATGATACTGAGCGTCCGCATGGTGTCTTCCCACATTCCAAAGTAACCAATGAGAAGCAGCGAAACAACACAGCCTAAAGCCAGTTTCCAAGAACGGCTTGCTGCGTAGACAAGACTGGTACACACGGCAAGGACAATAATCCAAGGTGTTGAGATAAGGAGTTTTTCAAACCAAACAAGGAATGAAAGAAGAGGGTCAAAGAGAGATTCAATCATTTCGCCGTATTCACGGGAAAATTCACGGTATGCGCCATCTAGCGTCTTTTTTATGGTTCGTAAATCACCGCGTTCCATCTCTGGAAAGCTTGATAACCAATTGCTGTCAGCCATTTTATATCCTTATAGTTCGGAGCCACTCGTTCACGCGATAAGAAAATCGCTAATGAAAAGGGCTCCGAATCATGAATAACATCAAGTATAGCGACGTTATTTCTGTTTTATTGTTGAAGCGTAATTACTTGTTATTAAATCAAGATCTTACAGCTCTGCTTCAACTTTCTTAGCCACTTCTTCAGAAACCCATGGGTGCCATACTTCTGGGAATTCACTCAAGAAATGCAGACTCGCTTCTTCGCCATCAGCTTGGTTGTCTTCCATCCAAGCAAGTAGCGAGTTCATTTTGTCGTTCGTGAAACCACGTTTAGTAAAGTAGTCGTACGCTTCAGGTGCGCGTGACGCAAAACTTTCAGTGGTAATCGTGTGAACAGGTGAAGGCGGGTACATGGTCGCTTTTGGCGATTCACAATCTTCTTTAGTGGTACAGTTAAGGAACTCTTCCTCATTAACGCCACTACCAAAGTCGACTTTAACCATGTCGTATTTACCTAGCACAGCGGTCGGTGCCCAGTAGTAACCAAACCAAGCTTCTTCACGTTCATAAGCTTTTGCGATAGAGCCAGATAAGCCGGCACTCGAGCCTGGATCAACAATCGTGAAACCGCTGTTTTCTAGCTCAAGAGCATTAAACAAGTTTCCGGCGCTGATCTGACAGTTCCAGCCTGCAGGGCAGCTGTAGAATGCAGATGTATCTGGGTCTTCAGGGTGTTTGAATAAGCTTGCGTTTTTGCGTACGCCTTCGATGGTTGCCATTTCAGGGTACTGTTTAACTAGGTAAGCTGGAACCCAAAAGCCTTCTTCGCCGCCGTTCACAAGTGCTTTACCTGCGTAGCGAAGACGTTTTTCTTCAACACCTTTATCTAATGCGTCTTTTAAGCTGTTGCTCCAAAGTTCAGGTGCAACATCAGGCTGGCCTTTTTCGATCATAGACGTGCCTGTTGGCATAGTGTCGCCAGGGATAAGTTCAGCATCACACCCATAACCATGTTCAAGGATGAATTGGTCGATATTAGCGATCAGTGTTGCAGAGTTCCAGTTCATATCTGCGATTGTTACGCTGCCACATTCTCCAGCGTTAGCATTACCGCTGGCTGCTGCTACTAACAAAAATACGGAGCTTAACTTGTATTTCATATTGAGTTTCCTTTCTCTTTAATAATACAACTAAGGTAACCAAGGTAAATTGATTATCTAAATTGCTCGATGGTGATCCTTTCCGTGTATTTGAACCATTTGAGCAGAAGGAGGGATGGGTGAAGTTTGAATAGATAAACGTGCAAAGTCAGTGAAGTGTGATTTGCCAATTCATCCACTGTGTTTCAACAGCCATCGGATAACTTTGTCAAACTATTACAAATTCGTCAAAAACCACCTCTATTTATAATCTTAGGGAATAATCGTACGAATTCCATCTTTGATGCGATTTACATGGCACTTTAACCGTCTGTGTCACATTACCGCTAAAGTTAGGCGTGGGGCTGTTGATTTTTGAAGGGATTTAGAGGTGGTAAGACCATGGTTGATGTGTGTGAAATGCGTTGAATGGTTTTTAAAATCTTATTTTTAATAATAATTTCGCCAAAAACACCTAATTTGGTTTTGATTTATTCAGAGCTGTCGGGGGCTTGAAGTCTAATACGATTGGTGGCTGTCATGGTTTAATGACAGCCAGAAAGTAGCAAAAGAAAGTTACATCGGAAGGTTCAAAAACTCATTTTGATACAGCTTGTTTGCCAAGCTATCGCGAAGCTTAACGGGGATGAATTTCATTCGATTGATTTGTCTGACCAACTCTTGTGCAAAGCTAGGCTTTTGTTTCATGTTCATCACGCAGCCCATTAGGTTGATACTTTGTGCATCAAGCAGCTTTTTCGCTTGTTCTAGGTGGTGACTCGACGTTTCACCATAGGCGACAACCATCAATGTACTGTCACAAGCGCTCGCCACAGACTGCGCCGGAATGTTGCCTTTGTTTATGTTGAGAAGCGGTGAGGTATCAATGATGACTCTGTCGTATTTCTCTAACCATTTGTTGACCACTTTTTGTAACGTTGTCGGATCTTTATAAGCCAATTGCGTTGAAGCAACTTGTGGAGCAGGGACACCAATAAACGTACGCTGAGATTCAACATGTTCAATCAATTGACCTTGCTGATTATCTTCTAGCATATTCAAATCTTTGAAAGCAGGGTTGAATAAGTTGAGATCAACATAAAGTGTTGAATGACCCGCAAGAAGAAAACGCTCGGCTAGTGCGGTTGCAATAGATGTTACACCGTCACCTGAATGACAGGCGGTGACGCATATTGATTTTTGGCCGTTAAGTTCAGAAGCTAAATACAGTTGCTCGACTTCGGCATGGGTCGCTGAAATAGTCATTATAAAGCTCCTATTAATACGATGGTGGTGGTGATACGCAGTATGTCATCAAGTCCGACACGTGCTTTTTCAATAAAGCTTTCGCGACGGTCTGGAATGTAAATCGTGTCACCAGCGCGTAGCACCGGAAGGTTGTAAATGTTCGCCGTTTTACTGAACTCTACAAGGTCAAAAGTACGAGCCTGACCTTGGCAGCAAGACATATTGACGATGGTAATTTTCTCTACGTAAGCATTGTCGGTAGGGCCTGCCGCTTCTGCCAGAATATCTAGAATGGTCATGTTGTCGTTGAACACATAACGCCCTGGATTGTTAATTGCACCAAGCACACGGACGGTTTCTTCTTTCGGTGTATCTAACCAGTTTTTGCCTTTCTCTGGGATGTAAATTGTGTCGCCAGTGGTTACGTTTGGCAGTAATGATTCGTCACCGGTTTCGAAGTACAGTGATAAGTTAAGTTTGCTTACTTGCGAATAGGTTTTGTCACGATGCGTTACTCGAACATTGTGAATGTCAGCATCCTTTGTTGGGCCATCAGCCGCAGACAAGATATCAAGGAAGTGCATGTCTTTGGTGAAGCGGTAACGACCGGGCGCATTCACTTGTCCAAAGATGTAGATCGAAGCATCAGAGCTTTGACGAACCCATTGTGATTTATTGTCTGAAGGATCTTGTGGCAAGTCGTGAACGCGCACGATAGAACCCGCTCGAATTTGAGGCATTTGGTCACGTGGCGCGCCATTTCGAATGAAATCATCAAGGTTAAATACAACCAACTTTCTACCAGTAACGACTTCAATTTTCGATGTGTCAGCGCGTAGCGTAGGGCCGCCGACGTGTGCCAGTAACCCCATGAAGTTCATTTCGTCTGACCATTCAATACGACCAGGTCGATTTACTTCACCAATAACGTTAACTGCTCGGTCTGGCGTGATTTTCAACCAAGACTTCTCGTTCATGTCGGTTTTCTCAGGAACGAAAATCGCGTCACCAGCTTTGATGCTTGGAGGGTTAGAGTTTGGTAAGCCTTCGGTGTAAGCCGCTAAATCGAATTTAAGCACTCTGCCATCGGCTTTGATGACTCGGATTTGTCGTGACTCTGCAAATCGAGTTGGGCCGCCCGCATTAGCCAAGATATCCATAAAGGTCGCGTCTCTTTTGCCTTCAAAAGCACCAGGTGCTGCGACTTCACCCATCACGTAAACCATGTTTGCGCCAGATTTGATCTCTTCTTCTTGCTTGGGAACGAAAATGGTCGCACCCGGGCGTAAAATTGGAAGCAGACTTTCGTCACCAGAATCTAAGTAACGTTTTAGGTTGAATAGCGTGGGGGTGTTGTTTGAGATTACTCGGATTTGCTCAACACTGGCATAGCGAGTTACGCCGCCCGAACGCATAAGTACGTCGACAAGGTCGGTGTTCTCTTTGTAAGTGAACGAACCCGGTGCGTTCACCTCACCAAACACTTTAATTGAATTTCGAGAGTCAGCACTGTCACCTGAGTTAGCAAGCTTTGCTGCGT
Organism: Vibrio sp. Vb339; assembly: GCF_902751245.1. NCBI lineage: Bacteria > Pseudomonadati > Pseudomonadota > Gammaproteobacteria > Vibrionales > Vibrionaceae > Vibrio > Vibrio sp. Vb339. The sequence goes on from NZ_CADDIS010000002.1 coordinate 279,536, forward strand.
CAAACTCTTGTTCGATGTTACCGACTAATGGGGAAGCAGGAACGAACAATGAATCCAGTGATTGCAGAGTGGGTAATGTTGACTCGTCTCCTGAATCAAGGAATCGTTTGTAGTTAAACTCTTTCTTATCCGCGCCTCGCTTAAGAATCAGCTTATCCAGTTGCGCGCCAGGGCGTAAACCACCCGCAGCGTAAAGCGCCATTTGAATGCTGGAACCTAATGCGAGCGTGTATTCGCCAGGCTGTTCTACATAACCTTGCACGTAGATGATGATTTGCTGCTCTTTTACATACACTGAAGCGTTCGAAAGATCTTTATAAGCGGTTGCCAGCGACTCTAAAACGACTTTGTTAAGCTGCTCACTGTCGTAACCTGCAACAAACACAGCGCCTACTTCAGGAAGGGTAATACGGCCACGCTTATCCACTTGGAACCCCGTGTTTAAGGTACTTTCACCGGGTACGTTAACTTGGATAAGGTCACCGACTTGAACTGCGTCTGAAAACTCGTCGTTAGCATTGACGACATTCGCAAAGCATAACGATAGGGTGATGATAAAAGCGATCAAGGATTTCATAGTCCACCTCCCATTTTCTCGGCATTCTTAGGCGAGATAATTTCGATACTCACTCGGCGGTTCGTTAAACGTGTGCCGTCAGATTCGCCTTCAAAAAGAGGGACGGTTTCGCCAACAGAGACGGCTTTGATTCGTTGAGCGCCTAAGCCAAAAATAGTCAGGTAGCGTTCGACTTGTTTCGCTCGTCCAAGTGCTAACTTATCGTTGTATTCTTCGGTACCTGTCGCATCAGCATGGCCGGTAACAACAAGGTCTAGAGATTTGTGTTCTTTCAGTAGGCTGGTTGCTTCCGCAAGTCTTCCCATGTACTTCGGGTTTACTTCAATCGAATCTTCCGCGAATTGGTTATCAACATTAAGCAGGTCATACAACTGTTCGATAACTGACAGTTGCATTCTAAATTGGTTTTCATTTTTTGGTGGCTCACAGCGGGCTTGAGAGGTTACGTAATCCAGTTGAACTTCAAGTTCATTTAGGCGTTTTCTTTGGATCACTAAGTCGTTGGCTGCATCCAGTAGTAGACCACCTTGAAGTTCACGAGCAATGCGATTTTGTTTTTCAATCGCTTGGACAACAGCTGCAGGGAAACACCAACGAGCACCTTCTTGAATCAAAGCATCAAGGTGCAATTTAGCGAGCTGCCAATCAAAGCGTAATCCATGTTCTGGACCAAGAGGCTCGTCTGGCATAACAGGAGAGAAGTCTGAGTTTTGATAGTTAATAGAATCGTAACTTTCAGCCAACCCTCCTGTGCCTTGTTCAGGATAGCTAGTGCAGCCACCCAGAACGAGAGCGGACAGAGAAAGGGCTATGTGGTTTTTCAGTGTTTTCATGCCAACGTCCTATGTTTCTAATTTTTATTATTATTTTTTTGTTACTTCTAGCTTAGTGGATCTTCATGAATTTGTAGGATTTTTTGAATTTACTGGGATAGCGTGACCAATACGTAGTAGGTTCATAATTTCAAGAGGCTGACCAGTTACATTTTCAAGTCGCATGTTGCGTTCGCGCTCAGTCAGACGTTTGAACATATAAACAATCGCGCCAACACCAGATGAATCTAAAAACTCAACTTGGCTAAAATCAACTTCGATCTCAGGGTGGCCATCATTAGAAATCACATCATCGATGTCTGTTTGTGCATCACGACTACCTGCTGCATCCAAATCACCGAAGATAGAAAGCGTCAGTGTCGTTGTATTCAAATCAATCTTACGTAGTTCCATAGCGATATCTCCTTTTAAGTATGTATTGACAATTGCACTGAATGTGCCAACTTTTATGTTGTTATTTTTCAATGAGTTATATTTAGTGCGGATTCCCATCTCATATTGAGAAAAGACGTTTCTCAATATGAGAACTAAAAACGGCGGAACATATGAGAGCTATAAGTCATTAATTTAATGAATAAATGCAAAGATTAGATAAGGTTGATGAGTGGATCGCATCTTCTGGCAAAGATTGTCTAACTGCGTGTTAGAGCGCTTAGGATTAAAGGCATTTGTTGACCACTACAGATATAAATACGGAGCAGATGATGAGATTAACCAAACTGGCTTTAGCCACTCTATGGGCGTGTTCGCTTTCATCTCATTCATCCTATTTACCGCCCGACCATTTGGTGCTTGCAAACTCCTACCAGCAAGGCATAGATGTTTCTGAATACTGGAAGAGTGAAAAACTTGATGGGATTCGCGCTCTATGGGATGGACAACACCTTTATACACGCAATGGCAATCGCATTTACTCACCCAAATGGTTTACTGAAAACTTGCCTAAGGTCCGTCTAGAAGGAGAGTTGTGGGCAGGAAGGGGCAAGTTCCATCTCGTTCAATCTACCGTTCTCGATCATACGCCGAGTGACACTGCATGGCACCAAATTGATTTCATGCTGTTTGATATGCCCGGTGCTGCGGGAGATTATCAAAAGCGCTATTACAACATTTTGCATTGGGTAAGCGTGATTGGAGAATCTCATGTCAGCTACATAGAACATGTACCAATTCACAGTGAAGAGGCTTTATTTCATCAACTTGATAATGTCGATGAGCGTAATGGCGAAGGTTTGATGCTTAGAAAGATCACCAGTCGTTATCAAGCAGGCCGAAGTAATGATTTGTTAAAGCTTAAAAGGCATCATGATGCCGAAGCCACGGTTATTGGCTACAAGGGTGGGACAGGGAAGTATAAAGGGATGATGGGTTCAATCTTGGTTCACACAGAAGAGGGTGTGGAATTTTATATAGGCAGCGGATTCAGTGACCAAATGAGACTCGCACCGCCAGAGATCGGCAGCCGAATTACCTTTCGCTACAATGGTTTTACTCAAAACGGAAAACCCAAGTTTGCGCGCTTTGTTCGAGAGAAGAGTGAATATTAAGGCAGATACGATCTACCTGACCATTAAACGAAAAAGAGCCCTGAAAATCAGAGCTCTTTTTTGTATTCGAAATCAGATAGACCGACTTAGTGAGTACGAATCTAGCGAGAACTAAATTCTAACTGAACGTCATCGTCCTGCTTGTGCATCCAGTGTAGACGCATACCCAGCATAATCGCTGCTGACGTTAGACCGACAATGAAACCAATCCAGAAACCGTGCGCGCCCATAGGTTCAACAATCCAATCTTTCATTCCTAAGATGTAGCCGATAGGAAGACCAAGCAACCAGTAAGCAACGAAGGTAATGTTGAAGATTGAACGCATGTCTTTGTAGCCACGCAGAGCACCTGCAGCGATTACTTGGATGGCGTCAGTGCATTGATAAACCGCCGCGAACAACAGCAACTGCATTGCAACGGTAATTACCGCAGTGTTCTCTGTGTAAAGTAATGCAACCTGTTCTCTAAACAGAACCGTTAACGCTGCTGTCATTAAGGCTGTCACTAAACCAACAATGATACCCACGTGTGTCGCGATCTTAGCGCCTTCGGTGTTGTTTTCGCCCAACTTATGCCCAACACGAATACTCACCGCGGCACCGATACTCATTGGAATCATGAAGACTAGCGAAGAGAAGTTGATCGCGACTTGGTGCGCGGCAACAATCAATGAACCTAATGGTGCAACTAACAGAGAAACCACCGCAAACAGAGTTACCTCGAAGAAGATAGCGGCCGCGACTGGGAAACCAAGTCTAAACAGACGAATTTGCGCTTTAAGTTGCGGTTTATGAAACGTACCGAAGATATTGATTTTCGCCAAACGCTTTGATGTTAAAACGTAAGCGAACAGCAGAGCAAACATCACCCAATATACGATAGCCGTTGCCACGCCACAGCCAACACCACCCAGAGCAGGAGCACCAAGTTTTCCGTATACGAACATCCAGTTCAGCGGGATGTTTAATAGCAAACCAATAAAACCAATCACCATCGCAGGCTTAGTTAAAGACATACCATCCGTAAAGCTTCGCAATGTTTGGAACAACAAAAATGCAGGTACAGCAAACATCACCGCATTCATATAGCCGATGGTTTTTTCCGCCATGAGTTGTTCAATGTCCATCCACTCCAATATCAATTGCGTCTGGAACAGGACGCCAATGATTGGAAGGGAAATGACGAGTGCTAAAAAAGCACCTTGTTGAATCTCAAATGGAATTTTGACTTGTCGACCAGAACCATTCAGTTGTGCAACGACAGGAACCAACGCCATCAATAGACCGACACCAAATAAGATTGATGGTAGCCATATACTTGCTGCAATAGAAACCGCCGCCATATCGATAGCACTTACGCCACCGGCCATTACGGTATCAACAAACCCCATTCCAGTTTGTGCAACAGATGCGATCAATACTGGGGTCGCAAGTTTGATTAGATTCGAGGATTCTTCTTTGTAACGATGCACAAACAACTCCAAATAAGAGGGAAAATTAGAATAATAGTGTAGGAAAGGACATTCTGAAGGAATCAGAGACAATGATCTTAAGCTTCCACTGGACGAATCATAAAGAAATGTCACAATAACTGCTATGAAAAACTGTTATTAGAATGCTAAATAGGAATCTTATGTTTACAGGTATCGTTCAAGGCATGGCAACACTGGTTGCTATAAACAAAAAAGAGTTGTTTCAAACTCATACCATTGAGTTAAGTGACGAAATGGTTGAGGGGTTAGCAATTGGCGCTTCAGTAGCTCATAACGGTTGTTGCTTAACGGTAACGGAAATTTCTGGCAACCAGATTGCTTTTGATTTAATGCAAGCAACATTGCGATTGACGAACTTAGGTCAGCTGAATGTTGGTGACAAAGTGAATGTTGAGCGTGCAGCAAAGTTTGGTGACGAAATTGGCGGGCATAGCATGTCTGGCCACATTACTTTGATGGCTAATCTCGTTGATGTGATTAAGACAGAAAACAACCGCACGCTTTGGTTTGAGCTGCCTCAAGAATCAATGAAGTATGTGTTGAGCAAGGGCTACATCGGAGTTGATGGTTGTTCATTAACGATTGGTGAAGTGGAAGAGAACCGTTTCTCCGTTCACCTGATCCCAGAAACACTGAATCGTACTCTGTTTGGCGGCCGTGAAGTAGGCGACCAAGTAAACATTGAGTTTGATCCTCAAACACAAGCGATTGTTGATACTGTTGAACGCGTATTAGCAAACCAAAAATAGTAGTTGCGGTTTATCAACAGCACTTGCTTAAAAAGCGCTGACTAAGTAAACCTGAAGACATTAAAAAAGAGCACATTGAGTGCTCTTTTTCTATTTGTATGTATCTGCGTTTTTCTAGGCTGGCCTCAAAATCGAGGGTAGCTTTAAATCGAGGTGTAGAGCCAACTCGACAAGAGAGTAGGTGTTAGAAGACTTGTTCGTCGTCTGCATCAATCGAGAGATTAATCCTGTCTCTTACTTCATCTACCTGCATGTCTAGGTGAATGGCATTGCAACACGCTGGGCAATCGTCATAAAAATCTTGGCTCCCATTAGAAGCATCAAGCGTTATGCTGATGGCATGCCCACAGTGGGGGCAGGAGACATGTTTCTCTGTGTATTTATGCATCGCGAATTCTCCTCACTGTAACTTGTCTCAATCGTAGTCGCTTTATAGATCGCTGCAGCTTGTATAGACCGCAGTAGCTTTATAGAACGACTTAGCTCGCTGTGATTGGTATTAAACGGCCTGTATCTTCTGAATGCATGCTTCAGTTTGTGCTAAATATTCGCCGCCAAATTGATTGCAGTGGTTAAGAAGATGGTACAAGTTGTAAATGTCTTTCCGATCAGTATAGCCAACGTCGAGTGGATTGACGCTCTGGTAACCGTCATAAAACTCTTTTGGAAACCCTTCAAACAATTCCGTTAATGCCAAATCACATTCATGATCGCCCCAATAACAAGCCGGGTCGTAACAGATTGGCCCAAAGGCTGAATTTGCTACATTACCATTCCAAAGATCCCCATGAAGCAAAGAAGGGCGAGGGTTGTGGCCAGCAAGATGCATATTCACCACATCAACGATGTCATCAATATCACCGAATTCGATGCCTTTCTCTTTGAGTAGTTGCAGTTGGAAACCAATGCGTTGCTCAGAGAAAAAGCGCCCCCATTTCTTATGCCAAGGGTTGGGTTGAAGTGTGCTGCCGATATAGTTGTCTTGGTCGCAACCAAACTCTTTTTGCTCGCCCCATTGATGAAGCTGCGCAAGCTGAACGCCGAAATCGAAGCTATTGTTGCCCGTCTCGAGCGGTTTGGTTGGTAAGTAGTTGAGAATAATGAACGAGCACTCTTTGGTTTTGCCAATAAGCACCAACTCAGGAACGTAAACGGTGGAGGTTTCTCTTAACAAGCGTAAGTTCTCAGCTTCAATTTCAAACTTAGGTAAAAATTCTCGCTGATTCACTTTCACAAAGTAACGTTCATTACCATCGCTGATCATATAGCAATCGTTAATGTCGCCACCAGAAACCTTGGTACGTTCAGTAATCTGAAAGTTAAATAGAAGAGTATCTGAAAGTTGTTGAGAAATGGCCTGCCACATAGGAAATCCTCAAAGACTGAAAGTTAAAAAGATTGAAGGTTAGAAATACTGTTTGTTTAATAGCAATAGTTTAGGATAAATCTGAACAATTTATAGACGCACTCGTCAATGTTCTTAGCTCTTCTTCATCTTACGCAGAATCAATTGGCCGAATTGTGAACTCGAACTGATTCAAGCTCTTTGAAATACAAACATAAATTGAAAACCTGACGTGATGAAATAGTTTGGAACTGGTCTCACAATCGAAACGGTTTTGAACGCAACAAACTGGAAAAGTGATTTGAGCTTGTTATTGTCTAGCGACTAAATTAAATGAGCTTTTAGAGTTAGTTGAAAGGGCTATTGTTAACTGGCGCAATACTTTGCTTCAAAGTTTGTCTTACACTTTGTTGGCGTGAATTGACTTGTGGCTCGAGTAGGCAGGTATACCACATAAAGCTATATCGATTTAATTTTAAGCTGAAATACTAACTAGGATCATTTTAATGCGGTTTTGGGCAATAAAGTGATGACAAATAGCTTCAATTACATAGTATTAGGCAAGTACGTATTAATCTGCTCTAGAGCTTAAAACGGAGAATTATTGTGGTTGTAGAAACCGATGGCTATTTGGCTTTAATCGAGCACCTATCATTTAACCTTGATGTGTTTACCAATAGTAATGGTGATACTGGAAACGAAAGTGTCGAAGACATTGTTACCGACATGATTTCAACGAACATCATGGCTATTTTCGAGCAAAACCCAGAGTTGCATTCGAGCGTTCGTTTTCAACTTTTGAAAGAAGCCGATGCCGTAGTAGCGGATCTTGGTGAAGTATTAGCGGGTGTGTGGGCTAAGAAAGCGACTAACGAACAAATTGTATTCCTTGATGAGTACATCGCGTTAGTAAAGAACCTGTTTGATACTGCTGTTGCTAAATACGATTAACGGTTTGTTTGCTCATTTATCGCCGTAATTAGTCAGCATAAATAACAACGGGTGTTTAAGTCGTATCTTTCTAGAGTTACCTCGCTCAGCGGTTTATCTTTCGAACCGCTATAAACGCCTAAAGTGCCAAAACTTGGATGCCCAGTATGGGTTATCTAACCTAGAAATAATGACACCTTTCGATGTCGAAGCATGTAGAAATTGATTGTTTCCTAAGTAAACGCCTACATGTCGCACCGTCATCGAAGTCTTGAAAAACACCAAGTCACCGCTTGTTGCTTCCCCATACGCAATTTCTTTTCCCTTTTTACTCTGGTCTTTTGTGGTTCTTGGTAGGGCTTGTTGAGTCGCATTTTGCACGGCGATTTGAACAAAAGCAGAGCAATCTATACCTCGAAATGATGTCCCGCCGAAATGGTATGGCACACCTTTCCACTGTTCATACACGCTCATATAGGCGTTTGTAGTCGATTGTTCTGATTTTGATAGGGGTCTCTGTGCGGTTTGACTGAGCTGAGAAGGCGATGGTGACGAGCTACAAGCAGCCAATGTTGCTAAAGTTATTGTAACTACAGCCATTTTTCTGATTTTCATATGTAACTCTTCTGACAAAAAACTGAAATAAAAACGTCATCAAGGACTTCTAGTATACGACCTAACTTAAGGATATCTCTTTTCGTAGTCAAACTGGATTTCACATGCCCGACACAAATTTATCAATAAAACCCTCACGTTATACATTCTCGCTCATTCAAACCGTCACTGCTGTATTTATTTCCATTCTTTTACTTGTTAGTTTTTTATCAATGGTTAGCATTCGGGGCGTTGAACGGGTCGGGGGACATTTTGATGCACTCTCGGAACAAGCATTACCCCTTGCTCTACATAATGCTGAATTAACGCAAAGCGTATTAGAACAAGTAAAACTTCTCACTTACAGCACCCAATCAACCGACTTAGATACACTGAATGCCACAAGGGGCTCAATTGACCAACTCGCGACAGAGAGCAATACCACGCTAGAGGAACTCCTTTTTATCTCCCAATCTTTTCCTGAGGCAATCTCTTTAGAGCAACAACAAAACCTTGTCGATGACATGGCACAACTGCAAACCATGACCAACACGGTACTGCTGGCGCAGATCGAAATTCAAAGTAAGCAAAATCTGATCGACAGTAAAATGGGCGAGTTCCGTTATGGCGTTGGGTCTATCGGACCAGAAATGAATAGAATCAGCTCATTATTGGTTGAAGACAACCCAGAAGCGAGCGATGCATCGAACCGATTTACATCCAGCGCGTCTGCTATGGCGAACACCTTCTTGATGCTGATGATGCAATCTGACATTGATAAAGCACAAGACGAATACCGTCAATTGAGAAACCGAATCGCAGGCCTTAACTTGGCTTACAGCGATTTTGCCGATTGGCACCCAGACATCGCTGAGTTCGCGAGCTTGACGGCGCCTTACGAGATGGTGAAAGAAGGCTTTACCGAAGAAGGCGTAATCAAACAAATTCTCTTGAAACTCGAACTGGTTCAGCAACAAGAGCAGAACTTAACGCAAGTCATTAACTTAGCGAACACCGTCATTAGCACATTGAATCAGCTGTCTTCTACCGCTTCCCACCTGATTGATGAAAGTGAACTGATTGTAAATCAAACCATCACCAATATTGATCGTGTGTTGTTTATCAGCGGACTAGTGATTGCCGTAATCATTGTGATTTCATGGTTCGTGTTACGCCGTTGGATGAATAAAGGGCTTAAAAACATAACTCAACAGTTGAGTTCACTGGCAGATCATGACTTCTCTAAACAGAGTGAATTACTGGGGCCGCTAGAGCTGCAAGTTATTACTTCAAAACTCAATACGGTCGTTGATTCAACCGCAGATTCGGTTCGTTTAGTAACGCGTAACTGTGAGACGCTTTATCAAACGGCTGAAGTAAGCCACGACGCTGCAGAGCAAACCAATTCGAGCTTGAACGAGCAGAACGAATCACTTCAGAATATGATCACCACCATTACTGAACTAGAAGCATCGATTGGTGAGATAGCTCGTATCTCTAACGCGTCGAACGACGATGCACAAATAGCAGAAGATGAGTCAGTGAATGGCAGCCAAGTGGTTGGCCTTAACCAACAACGATTACAAGCGCTTGAGCAATCTCTTAGCATGAGTGAAGAGTCGATGGCTGACTTGGATGGTCGAGTTAAGCAGATTCGTGAAATGGTCGACATGATCAGTGGTATCGCTGAAAACACCAATTTATTGGCACTGAATGCTGCGATAGAAGCGGCGCGAGCAGGTGAACAAGGTCGAGGTTTTGCGGTAGTTGCAGACGAAGTGCGTAAATTGGCGAGCGGCACGTCCCAGCAAACCACCAATATTCGTAGCATGATGAATGAACTAGTCGCGGCAGCAGATCGCTCACGTGCTTCTGTAACGGAATCGAGAAGTGAGATGGCCAATGCATTGCAAACCAGTGGCGATGTAAGACAAGCCTTCGAGAAAATCGAATTTGCAGTAAGCCAGATCAAAGGGCGTGTTGAGCAAATCATGGTGGCTACGGAAGAACAAGCTCGTGCGACTGTCGATGTAACCCATTCAATCACCCGAGTATCTGAGCAGGGCGAGAATACTAAGCTGCAACTTGAATCTATGATCGAGAGTTCAGAGCAAGTCGGAGAGATAGCAGGGCACCAACAAGCTATGCTTCATAAGTACGTTTTAAAGTAAACGAGCGTGCTGAAATAAACGAGCGTGCTGAGTTAAGCCAAACCGCACAAGAGTTGAAGCACTAGCTGCTCTTATAATTCTATCGATACAGAAACGCCCTTAAGTTCTCACAAGAATCTAAGGGCGTTTTGTTTTCGGATTAAGCTAAGGTTGATCTCAATATAATCTTGAGACTCAACCGAATTCGAACCTAATCTTTCGTTGTCGGGAATCGTGCAAATGGCTGACGCAACATTAAATCTAGCCGTTGCTCTTTACCATCTTGAATCTCGGGAACACCAATATGCACCTTATCATGGCCAAGCTTGGGTTGGGCGCGGTAAGTCTTAAACCAGATGTCCCACACAGATAAAAAGAAACCAAAGTTTGAATGGGTTTCTTTCACAATGACCGAGTGATGAACGCGGTGCATGTCCGGAGTCACAATCACTTTTCTTAATTGTTTATCAATCCATAACGGAAGACGTGCATTGCTATGGTTAAACATCGCGCTGGCATTAAGAACAATTTCAAAAATCACGACAGCAATGACAGGCACACCAAGCGCGATCACCAAGCTTACTTTGATAAGCATTGAAAGAAACATCTCAATAGGGTGAAAGCGCGTTCCGGTTGTGACATCAATATCGAGGTCCGCATGGTGAACTCGATGTAGCTTCCACAACCAAGGAACACGGTGAAACACCAAGTGTTGTAGGTAAATGGCACAATCCAACAGCAATACACAAATCAAAATAGTGAGTTCTTTCGGAAGTGACAGGGTATTGAACAAACCCCATTGATTTTCTTGTGCGATAACCGCCGCTTGAAATGCTGCAATAGGAATTAAAGTGGCCAATAGAAAGCTGTTCAAAGCAACCAGCGCAAAGTTGTTTCCCCACCGAAACCATTTGCTTTGAGTCAGTGCTTTACGTGGAAAACGGTATTCCCAAAGCGCACACAGTCCCAAAACGACAATAAAACAAACAAGGCGAAGCAGTGATGGGTCTTGCATGGGAATTCCTTCTATCATTCTAGGGACACTGTAAGTACAATCGTGCCACTTTTCTAGATTTATCGTTATTGTCCATGAGAATCCACGCTTTTCACCGTTTATATCAACACCGTTTGTCTCTTTCTACCAAGCCGTTTAACGCGCGCGGGTGTAAAGTGGTTCGATGTGAGTTCTGCAAAATCAAACAAGACAGCTGTATCTGTGAACATCAACCAGACGTAAATACGAACGTCGCGACCATGTTGATCTTATCGGACAATGAAATACTCAAGCCAAGTAATACCGGCCGCTTAATCCTTGATACCGTTAAAGACAGCTATGCCTACCTTTGGCATCGTACTGAGCCAAATCAAGAGATGCTTGATGTGCTGAAAGACGATAAATATCAGCCAGTCGTGGTCTTTCCTGAAGATTATACCGATGACAAATCGCGCGTGGTTGCAGACCTTGGTGAGATGCGAGATTCGAACAAGACGTTGCTGCTGATTTTTATTGATGGCAGTTGGCGAGAAGCGCGACGTATCTTCCGTCGTTCAGAGTATCTGCAAGATTTACCCGTGTTGTCGATTGAACCAGAATCGGTTTCGCAATACATGATGCGTAAGTCAGACAACGAACAACATCTTTCGACTGCAGAAGTGGCGAGCTTGGTTTTGAAACAGGCAGGTGAAGAGCAGGGCGCTCAGACTTTACAGCTGTGGTTTGAGACATTTCGCGAAAGCTACATGCTAAGTAAGACGCGTTATAAGTCCGATCCAACCAAACCAAGCCTGAACGCTTTCATACAGCATACTAAAAATGAGACGTCACTCTAACCTTTAACCGCTTTGTGCTGACTTGTTGTTCAAACAGATTCGAACACGAGATAAGTTTGTTATCTATCACGGTTTGTAGGGGGAGTGTTATGGATAATGCTTCCTAGATGTTTAATTTGAAAAATTTATTTGCCCGAATTTAGGGAAAAATTGGAGAGATTTCATGTATTACGGCTTCGATGTTGGCGGCACAAAAATTGAATTTGGTGCGTTCAATGAAAAACTTGAGCGAGTAGCAACAGAACGCGTACCAACGCCTACTGAAGATTATCAACTGCTACTTGATACGATTGCCGGTTTGGTGAAGAAGTACGACAACGAATTTTCTTGCGAAGGTAAAATTGGTCTTGGTCTTCCTGGTATGGAAGATGCTGACGACGGCACAATGCTGGTTGTTAACGTGCCAGCTTCAACGGGGAAACCACTACGTAAAGACCTAGAAGCGCTTATTGGTCGTAGTGTGAAAATTGAAAATGATGCGAACTGTTTTGCGCTTTCAGAAGCGTGGGATGACGAGCTTAAAGACGAACCATCAGTAGCAGGCCTAATTCTAGGTACTGGTTTTGGTGGCGGTTTAGTTTACGAAGGCAAAGTTTTCTCTGGTCGTAACCACGTTGCAGGTGAACTGGGCCATATGCGTCTTCCTATTGATGCTTGGTTCCACCTTGGCGACAACGCACCGCTACTGGGTTGTGGTTGTGGCAAGAAAGGTTGTCTAGACAGCTACCTATCAGGTCGTGGCTTTGAATTGATTTACGAGCACTACTTCGGTGAGAAGAAGAAAGCGATTGAAATCATCCAAGCGTACAATGAAGGTGAAGCAAAAGCGGCTGAGCACGTTGATCGTTTCATGGAACTATTGGCTATCTGTTTCGCGAACCTGTTTACCGGTCTTGATCCACACGTAGTTGCATTGGGTGGCGGTCTTTCAAACTTCGAACTTATCTACGAAGAGATGCCAAAGCGTATCCCTAAATACCTACTGTCTGTAGCAAAATGCCCAAAGATCATCAAAGCGAAGCACGGTGATTCAGGCGGCGTTCGTGGCGCTGCATTCCTTAACATTAAGTAATCTTGACTTGACTTGACTTAAGTTAAGCTAGCTAAGGTTAGATTAGTTAAAAAGCACAAATAAAAATGCCGCAATCTCGAAAGAGGTTGCGGCATTTTTTATTGTTCAGTGTTTTCGTTTCTTTAGCTCTAAGATCTTGGAGCTTAACTACAAACGAAAAACTAGAAGCGACATATCAAGAAAAGAGCCAAGAGGGCTTACTTCTTCTTTTTACCAACACCAAGGTTGTCTTTTTGCTTCAACGTAAGCTTAGTAAAGCCAAGCTTACGGAAGTAGTTGTCTTGGTAATTGCGAACCGCTTTAGTATCAGAAATCAACTCAAGCTGTTGCTCAGTTTTTAGATACTCAGAGATGTCGATGCCTTCCGCTGCAGCAACAGCTTCTTGGATCGTGCGGTGTTCTTGTTTTGAAAACAGTAACTCTTTGTCTTCGTCTTTGTAAGTGTACAGAATGGTACGAGCCATGGTGCTCTCCAATAGAATTATTACTTTGCGCGCACTCTACATAAAAACCGTACGTGGCTCAAGGTAATGGTAAGAAATCTTAAGATTATCGTTCTAAACGTTTAGCGTAATTTAAGCTATTTGTCTTTTAGGAAACGAACAGGTTGTTTTTCACGAAACGAAAAGAACAAAAAGCCCCTTAACATCGAAAGCTCGATAGAAGGGGCTTCGTCTATGTCTTGGCGAAGATCTTCCAAATCACTTAAAAGCTTCTAAATCAATTAAAAAGCTGCTAAGTCAATTTAGGTGTTTGTTTTGAGTTAAACGCGACCTTGCAGAGGAATGATCGTCACTGTCTCGCCAACTTTCACGGTATCAACCGCAGGTGAGATCTCGATTAAGCAGTTCGCTTCGCTCATTGAACGCAGAATACCTGAACCTTGCTTACCCGTTGTTTTCACTTCAAGCACGCCAGATTCATTCATCGAGAACACACCACGGCTGAATTCAGTACGGCCTTGGCGTGAGCGCAGTTGTTCAGTTGCTACCGCATTTGCTTTCACTGGTGTCCAGTTCGTTTGACCTTGAAGCTTGCGGATCGCAGGCTCAACAAAGTTAATAAACGACACCATTACAGCAACAGGGTTACCCGGCAAACCAAAGAACGGTTTGTTTTCAATTTTACCGTAAGCCAATGGGCGACCTGGACGCATGTTGATACGCCAGAAGTTGATTTCACCCAGCTTATCCAACGCAAGCTTGATGTAATCCGCATCACCAACAGACACACCACCAGAAGTCAGCACCATATCGGTTTCAAGCGACGCAGAATGCAGCACGTCCATCATCTTTTGTTCGTCATCTTCAATGATGCCGTAATCGACGATGTCACAGCCAAGCTTTTGAAGCATGCCGATAATAGTGAAACGGTTTGAATCGTAGATAGAGTTTGGTTTTTGCTCGCTACCCGGCGCTTGAACTTCATCACCCGTAGAGAACACACCCACTTTCACTTTACGCAGAACAGGGCAGGTACCAAAACCTAACGACGCCATCATGCCCATTTCTGGCGCTTCGATGCGTGTGCCACGTGTAAAGACAGGTTGGCCGATTCCTAAATCTTCACCTGCCATACGGACATTTTGTCCAACCGAGATTTTAGCATCAGGGAAGCTAACTTTGTCGCCATCTTGGACGGCTTGTTCACGCATCACGACAACATCAACGCCTTCTGGCATTGGTGCGCCGGTCATGATTTTAACGGCTTCACCTTGTTGAACGGTTTTTTCATAGCTGTGACCCGCCATGACTTCAGCAACGATGTTGTAGCTGTCCAATTCTAGATCTTCACTACGAATCGCATAACCGTCCATTGCAGAGTTGGTATTCTGAGGAACGTTGATTGGTGAAATCACATCTTCAGCCAACACGCGGCCGTAGCCTTGCAGTAATTCAACACTCTCTGTGAGATCAAGCGCGTCAATGCTATCAACAATATTTTGCTGACCTTGAGTAACGGTTAAACCTGCAGGGGAGAACGAGTCACAACACACTGCAGGCGCTGCGTCTTTTGAAGGTGAGCATGACACGGCTTTGCCTGTTGTAGAGGCAAGGTCAAAGGACTGCGCGTAATCGATGATGAAATCACGAATCGCTTCTAAATCGCTGATCGCCATTTGTGGCAGCTCTGATTCAACTTGGCTGTCTGCCGCGATAGCAATAATGTTGTTATCGTTCGGGTATAACCAAGGTTTACCCACTTCATCTCGGTGCAATTCAATTTTAGGGAAAGCGATGTTCTTACAGCCTTCAACCAAAATTAGATCAAGCGTTTTGGTATCAAAGCGAGTTAGCAGGTAATCAAAATCTGCTTCGGCTTCTGGTGTTTCTGTCATCATCACGTGACGATTACGAGAAGCAATCAACATTTGGTTCGCGCCCGCTTTACGCAAGCGGTAACTGTCTTTACCCGGCTTATCGACATCAAAATCGTGGTGAGCATGTTTTAACACGCCAACTTTTAACCCCGCGTCAGTCAACAGAGGAAGTAGGGCTTCAAGTACGGTCGTTTTGCCTGTACCGCTATAAGCAGCAAAGCCCAATAAAGGAAGGTTAGGGCGTTGTTTAGAATCTTTCATTATTGAAGCGTTCCGAATTGGGTGAGTTCTTCTGGCGTGTTGAGATTAACAAAGCAGTTAGGAGAATCGCTGAAATCGACGTATTCGGTAACACACTCTTTGTATAGCAAGATGATTTTACGATCACCACGTTCCAAAAACGCTTCTAACTTTGGTAGAACACGCTTGTGGAATAGGGTGAAGACAGGTTGCTTAAATTCGCCATCATGCGCGACAAGAATGTCGCTGTCTTCTTTAACTGCAGAACAAAAACGCTCAACAAGGTCGTCACTGATTTGCGGGCTGTCGCAAGGGACAAAGCCAACCCAGTCTGTGTTCGCGTTTTTAAGACCAGCATGAATGCCACCCAATGGACCTGGGTAGTCAGGGAAAGAATCGGAAACAACCGGAGCAAATGCTTGGTAACTGTCTAAGTTACGATTGGCATTGATAGTGATGCTGACGTCTTGCTGTGACAGCTTGTTTATAACGTATTGAATAAGCGGAGAACCGTTGAGCTCAACGAGTCCTTTATCTTTTCCGCCCATACGGCTGGCCTGTCCGCCAGCCAAAATAACCCAACTAGTTTGCGTTGGAAGCAGCATAAATATTCTCTTGTGCTTTATCTTTCTTAATAACTTGAAGAAGCGGGGATTCGGTCAAAGTATTGTCTTTGATCCACCACTGCTTCTTACATAAATCGGTTAACGCGTTAGTTTGGTGACTGGTGATGACTAAACTCGCGCCTCTCTGAAGAAGATCTTCGGCCATAATCACCAATCTTTCAATAGATTCTTTGTCTAAAGAAGCACTTGGTTCATCCATAAGCAAGATTGAAGGCTTAAGAATCCAAGCTCGAGCCATTGCTACGCGTTGACGCTCACCGCCAGACAACACAGAAATGTGCTCATCTGCCAGGGTTTCTAAACCTACCATTCTCAATGCATTAATTATTTGAGCTCGCTTATCTTTTTGGCTCTCTTTGTTAAAGCGAATGCCATAAGCGACATTTTGGTACACCGAGCCATCAAAAAGATAGGGGGTTTGATGCAGGTAGATGATGTCTTTGAACTTGAGCCGTGGGAATAACTTCTGCTGCCAGCTCTGTGTTGGAGACTGAATACGGCCTGAGCTCGGCTGAATTAATCCAGACAATATTTTAAGTAGGGTCGTTTTACCAACACCATTGTCTCCTTTGAGATAAATGGCATCGTTGGGGCCGATCGACAATTCGGGAATGTGGAACAAAACACGCTCTTTGTAGCGCATTGAAATTTGCTGCGTTGTTATTTTTATACTCATGACAGCGTTCCTAAGTTCTTAAATAGCCTTTTCCTCTCACACTGGAAAGGAAAAAGTTAAGGGCTAATGCCAATGCTAATAACACCATACCGAGGGCGACACCTTGAGCAAATGCGCCTTTATGGCTTTCCATGGCGATAGCTGTTGGGATGTTTCTTGTCATCCCCATAATGTTGCCACCGACCATCATTGAACAACCTACCTCTGTCACAATACGAGAGAAGGCAGCAATGGTTGCAGCCAACAGAGGAAAACGTGTTTCCCAAATTAAGGTACACGCCACGCGTGTTGTTGATACACCAAGTGTGCGCGCTGTTTCTACGGCTCGGCGGTCACTGGCCTGCAGAGCGCCATGCATCATCGCAACTAGGATAGGGAAACAGATCACCATCTGACCTAGAATCATCGCCTTTTGGGTGAACAGCAATTGCCAATCACCTAACGGGCCAGAGCGAGAAAGCATCATGTACATCAACAAACCGATCACCACAGTAGGGATCGCTTGCAGGGTGTTGATCACTGAAAGCAAAGCCCATTTCCCGGGGAACTCGGTATAAGCCAATAAGAAAGCCATAAGGATTGCAGGAACAATCACCAATGAAATGGCGGACAAAGATACGCTGAAGGATACCGCGACGATTTTCCACAATTCGTGGTCAAAACTCACAAGTAGATTCATTGCATCAATCGTTGTTTGCCATAGGGTCATGAAGTATCTCGTGTAAATCGATAATAGGTTTTATCGGTAATGACTGATGTTAATCATAGCTGACACTAACTATTTGAGTGTGTATTGGTCAGCTAACGTTCTTAAGCATGAATGTGTTTTTAAGCGTGAAAGTTATTAAAGCGAGAGCTTTATAGCGATCTGTTGTAAAAACAAGACAGTTTTTAAAACGACATTGCTTAGGTGCTTCGTTAACTGTTTAGTTAAGCGTAGCGCTAATTGATTCGGGTTGAACCCTTAGCGCTACTTTTACTTACAGAAAACGACAGTTCACTTACAACAAACTATTCTGCGCTTGCAACAAATAGTTGTTTTCCATGCAGTTTAAAGTCGTTAATCAGTTTCTGACCTTTTGGGTTAACCAACCAATCACTAAATACTTTCGCTGCTTGGTAGTTAATGCTTGGGTAGCGCTCAGGATTAACCAGAATCACTTGGTAAGGGTTAAATAGATTCTTGTCACCTTGGAAAAGGATTTTTAGATCAAGTTTGTTTTGGTAAGCCAACCAAGTACCACGGTCTGTCATGGTGTAGCCTTGCATCTCTGACGCCATGTTCAGAGTGGGGCCCATGCCTTGACCAACACTGCGGTAGCCACCAAAGTTTGGTTCGATTTTAGTTTGTGCCCAAATACCCATCTCTTTCTTATGAGTACCAGAGTCGTCGCCGCGAGATACAAACGTCACGTTATTAGTCGCGATCGCTTTAAACACATCTGCCACTGCTTTTTGAGATTCAATTTTTGCAGGGTCGCTTTGTGGGCCAACGATGACAAAGTCGTTGTACATCAGCTTACGAGGTAAAACGCCGTAACCTTTTTCTACGAAATTCGCTTCAGCCTTTGGTGCGTGAGTCATCACCAAATCAACGTCACCATTTTCGCCCATGCGAAGTGATTTACCCGTACCAGCGGCAAGAACATCAACCTTGATACCAGAATCCTTTTCAAACTCAGGCAATAAGTAGTCCAGTAGACCAGAGTGATAAGTACTTGTGGTTGTCGCCAACTTAATATGAGTGGTGTCTTCCGCGCTGCTAGCCGTGTAACTGACGATCGATAGAGCTGCAATAGTTAGGGGAATTGCTTTCATTATTATTATGTCCATTCTGTTATAAATGAATGACATGCCTTCAGTTTTAAAGGGCTCAAAGAGGGCATGAGCATAAGACGCTAATTGTTGTAATTAGAAATCTACACCTTATAAGCAATCTTAATGCCAACAAATAATGCATCAGATTTCATTAAATTGCTGTTATTTCGGACAAAACTGAGTCTTTTACCCCGTTAAAATGAATCAAAACATGAGCTAGGACAAAATGTCGCACATTGTCCCTGTTGGAGAAAAGGTTAATTGGTACACTCTGTCCCAACTTTCCTCACCGGCTAATCATTATGTATTTACCTAGTTCATCTGCATCCAATCTCAACCCGAACACATTGACTCAGTATCAGGCGTTTTCCGTTTTGGTCGTCGATGATGAATTGGGTATGCAGGCTATCTTAAAGAAAGCACTGAGTAAGTTCTTTGGCAAGGTCTCGAGCGCAGGGTCGGTTGAAGAGGCTGAAACACTGCGTTCGAGCGAACATTTTGATCTGATTGTCCTTGATATCAACCTACCAGGTCGCTCTGGCATTGAGTGGGAAGAAGCGTTTAACGACAACGACAAACGCGCCGATGTGATTTTCATGACGGGTTATGCCGATCTAGAGATGACCATATCCGCGCTTAAGCTTGGTGCTTCAGATTTTATTCTTAAGCCGTTCAACCTCGAACAGATGATACAAGCGGTTCTGCGTTGTATGGATAAGCGACTCGACCAAAGAATGCAGTACGCGTTGAAGCGTGATGTTAGTCGTCATATCAAGACCGAATTGATCGGCAATTCAGACAAGACCAAACAGCTTAAATTGCTGATCAGTCAATTTGCACCGTCTCGAGCTTCCGTTTTGATAGAAGGTGAGTCGGGTACAGGTAAAGAGTTGGTTGCGCGAGGTGTACATGAAGCCAGTAAACGCACAGGTCCATTTGTGCCAATTAACTGTGGTGCGATTGCTCCAGAGCTTCTAGAAAGTGAACTGTTTGGACATACATCAGGCGCATTTACTGGTGCGAAGAAAAACCGTGAAGGTCTTTTCCGGGTCGCAAGTGGTGGCACCTTGTTCCTTGATGAAATTGGTGAAATGCCACTGCCAATGCAAGCTGCATTGTTACGCGTGTTAGAACAAAGAACCATTCGTCCAGTCGGTAGCGAGAAGGAAATTTCCGTTGACGTACGAGTGGTGGCGGCGACCAACCGAAATCTTCAAGAAGAGGTCGATAAAGGGCACTTCCGCCGCGATCTGTTCTACCGACTCAATGTACTTAAGATTGATGTGGTGCCATTGAGAGAGCGCCCGTCAGACCTGATTGAACTTGTTCCATACTTTACTCGTCTTTTATCGAGCGAGCTTGGCATGCCAGTTCCAAATTGGGCACATGAAGATATCTTGGCGTTGAACGAATACGAATGGCCGGGGAATATTCGTGAGCTTAAAAACTTAGTCGAACGATGCATTCTTTTAGACAAGCCACCAGCACACTATTGGCGCGAGATTAATGGCGATCCTGTACCCGCTAGCATTTCAGTGACGGTGTCACATGGTGCAGAAATGCCAAACTTGAATAATACAGACGCTGCCGAGGGCTATCCAAACACTTGGACACTTAAAGAAGTGGAAAAATCTCATATAGAACAGCTTGTTAGTTTCCATGATGGCAATAAATCGGCAGCTGCGAGAGATCTTGGCGTGGCACGTAAAACGCTAGAACGTAAATACAAAGATTGGAACACAGAAGGCTCTGAATATGCCGATTAGACGTCGTTGGTGGTCAAAGTGGGCGTTCCGATTCAAAACCATGGTTCGCTACCGCTTATTATTCCTTACATCTGCTCCTATCATTCTTACCTTGTGTGCACTTGTAGCTATCACACTGTATTGGTCAATACATTACACGTGGCAGGGCGCTCTGATTGATGTTGATGAGCGTTTGGATGTTGCCGATAACAGTATTCACCTGATCCAAAATCAGCAGGCATACAACGTTCGTGCGTTTGCCGAGTCTTATAACTTTCGAACCAAACTTGCGAGTGATCTTTCACACGAAGAGCTAACGCGCTGGGTGTCTGAGAACAAATCTCGCTATGAGCTCGATTTTCTGCGCTGGCGCAGTGTCGAGAGCATGGAGAAGAAACTCGAGTATCTAAACTTAACTCACAAGTCTTCGTTTTTCAGTGTCTTAAGCCGTAGCGAACTCAATTATCTCGATCGTGACCTCGCTAAAAAAGCGGAAGTTCCGATGCTCAACGGGCAAGAGGTCGAGACTCGAGGATTGGTAAGCCGAACCGTTGTATCCATCAAAGATGAACATGATCATGTGATTGGTTTTCTGGATGGTGGGATCTTACTGAATAACAGCACTCAACTTGTCGATCAGATCAGTAGCCTTATCTATCCACAACGAGAAGGGTTTAATCGTCATATTGGTACGGTCACGGTCTTCCTTGATGATCTTCGTGTTAGCACCAACGTGCCTTTGAGCAGTGAAGACAGTGTGGGGCGCGCCATTGGTACACGTGTCTCTCACGAGGTGCACTCGAAAGTCTTGAATGAAGGCAAAGAGTGGCTAGATCGAGCGTATGTTTACGATGCTTGGTACATCACGGCTTACCAACCAATCCGTGACCAGTTTAATAATGTAATTGGTATGCTCTACACCGGTTATTTGATTTGGCCGTTGATAGAAACCTACTTGACCAACCTTGGCGAAATCAGCATTACCATTGTGTTGCTGCTGTTGGCATCCGGTTTGATCGTTCACCGTGGCGCACGTGATCTTTTCAACCCAATTGAACGCATCCATAAGGTCGTCAAACTAGTACAGATGGGGCAAGACAAGCGAATTGGTACGCTAGGTTTGGATGATCAACACGAACTGACACTGCTCGCTAAACAATTCGACAAGATGTTGGATCTACTGCACGAGCGCAATCAAGAGATTCAACAAGCGGCATCTGAACTTGAGTGCAAAGTGCATTCTCGTACCGCGAGTTTGAAAGAGAAAACCGAAGAACTCGAACTGCACATCAAACTTCTCAATCAAGCCAGAGACAAGCTGGTGGTCAATGAAAAACTGGCCGCATTAGGTGAATTAACAGCGGGTATAGCTCATGAGATCAATAACCCAACCGCCGTGATTCTTGGCAACGTTGAACTGATGAAGTTTGAACTGGGCGATGAAGTGAGCCGCGTAGACGAAGAAGTCCACGCGATCATGGAGCAGATTGATCGAATTCGAAACATCACACGAAGCCTGCTCCAATACAGCCGTCACGGCGGCGTACAAGACGAAATTACGTGGCAACATATCAATCCAATTGTCGATGAAAGTATTACGCTTGTAAAAACAGGCGCGAAGAAGAAAGGCATTGTGTACGTATCACAACTGAACGCTAAAACCTCAGTCGAAGTGAACCGAAACCAATTGCTACAGATTCTGGTTAACCTACAAATGAACGCGATTCATGCAATGGACGGTCAGGGCACGTTAACCATCTCAAGTGAAGACTGGGTTGAAAATGGCGTGTCTCATGGCGCTATCGTTCATGTTCAAGATGAAGGCTGCGGTATTAAGGAAGAACAACTGAAACGCATTTTCTCGCCTTTCTATACCACCAAGCGAGACGGCACAGGCTTAGGCTTATCCGTTTCTCAGAGTATCTTGAGCCAAACTGGCGGTGAGATCCGAGTTGAATCGGAGGTAGGTAAGGGAAGTTGCTTTAGTATCTATCTTCAACAGAAAGCGACACCTCAATTGCTAGTATCAAACCTATAAGTTCTAAGAACTTATTCACCGACATTATCATCTGATAATACTTCTAACGCGCTTGGGCTATTACACGAACGTTTTAGCCCAAGCACGAAAATCCCGCACTACTAATCTATCGCAAACCAAATCTCAACCTTTGCCGGTTTGACGAGCACCTCTTTTTGGTTATGTAACACAGTGTATATCTTTCGATCTTGATGCATATCATCTGAACTGTACGAAATTTTGATACCTTGGCCGAAAATCCATAATCAAAACAAATAATAAAGTCAGTCAGCTATGAAATTAAGTAACTTATCTATCAAATCAAAACTCGTCTCCATCGTCATTTTATCGGTTGTTCTATTGGTAATGGCGTCCACTTTTAACCTAATGCAGCAGCGTGCTAGCTCGATGCAAGAGCGTCAAGATAAGCTCAGTGCTCAAGTCGAAACTGCGGTCAGCTTAGCGAGCTACTATTACAGTCAACGTAATGTGCTCGGTGAAGAGGTCGCAAAGAAACAAGCACTTCAAGCCATCGAAAACCTTCGTTATGACACCACAAATTACTTCTGGATCTTAAACCAGCAACTCAACGTTGTTATCCATCCATTAAAACCTGAACTCAATGGCAAGAACGCGGGTAATTTTAAAGATGGTGCGGGTAAACACCACTGGCGTGAGATGGTCACCATTTCTCGTACTCCAGAAGAGAAAGGCTTTCTTGATTACCAATGGATGAGCCCTCAAGGTGAACTCAAAGACAAGATCTCCTACGTACAGCTGTTCCCAGAATGGAATTGGATTGTTGGCTCGGGCATCCTGGTTGCGGACATTCAAGACGCGTTCTATGCATTGGCGCTCAAAGAGGGGTTGGTCGCGGTCGTATTGTCAGGCTTATTGTTTGCGATGGGCTACGCGATTTCAAATAACATCCTAGTGCCGCTTAACAAGCTTATCGACAACACTCACAAAATTGCCGATGGCGATCTTCGTGTACGCATGAATATGACACGCAAAGATGAACTGGGCGATATGAGCCAACAAATTGATACCATGCTCGACAAACTGCAAAGCACGCTTCGTACAGCCAATGAATCGGCGGATTTGTCCAGCCACATGGCGAGCCACATTGCTCAAGCCAGTGAAGAAGCAGCAACCAGTGTTAACTCACAACATGCACAACTTGAATTATTATCGACTGCAATGACAGAGATGAGTGCGACCATTTCTGATGTCGCTGTGAATGCCGAAAATACCGCGGCTAGCACCAATAAGGTTGTAGACCACGCAAACCAAAACGACCAAAACATGCAGGTAACGTCTGAGACTATATCTCAAGTTTCAGAGAACATTTCGACCGCGAACAACTTAGTCAGAGATCTGCAATCTGGCGTCACCGAAATAAGCCAAGTCGTTGGTGTCATTCGTGAAGTATCAGAACAAACGAACTTGTTAGCGCTCAACGCAGCAATAGAAGCAGCGCGTGCAGGAGAGCAAGGCAGAGGATTCGCAGTGGTTGCTGATGAAGTCCGCAACCTTGCTAGCCGCACTCAGAATTCAACTAACGAAGTGCAATCCACGATTGAGAAACTGACTCAACAAGCAGAACGCACCTTTAAGGCAATGCAAAGCAGTAACGAGAATGTTGATCACAGCGTTATCGCGTCTAACGAGACTCGCCAGCAACTCGATGTGATTGTGAATGAACTGCATAACGCCAATGACATGGTGGCGCAAATTGCCGCAGCCTCAGAGCAGCAAAGCACGGTAGCCACTGAAATGAGTGAAAGTGTCACTGGGATTCATCTCGCTGCAAATGAGGTACTGCAGGCCTCACAATCACTCGCAGAAGACAGTCAGAAAATGGCGAACACTACAGAACACCTTACTGAGCAATTGAAATACTTTAAGGTATAGCATCAATACGAACATTAGCTTGAAGATAAAAAGCTCATAAAAAAACACCTCCGCACTCGAGATAAGTTCGGAGGTGTTCTTATTTATGGCAAGTCAATTGCTATAAGAAACAAACGTCTAAAGCATCAAGCCTAATGCGCCGCCACTGAAATTTTCGGTGGGTTGATGTTGTGCTTCTTAAACTCTTTCATCACACGCAAAGTGATGTCGGTTTCAAACAGCTTCTCATACGCAGTATCCACAACATAAGCCTTACAGGTTAGCTGTATCGCTAGGTAGTTATCGGTAATCGTCTGTTTAACCAAAACCGTTACAGGTTTCGGCAAGTGGATATAACGACTAGAAGACGCCGCTTCTTGAATCAGGTCGCGGGCTAGGGTGATGTCTTCATCCATACCAACGTAAAACGGAATCACCACCTGCATGTCCAATGCGCCATAGTTACCACTGGTGGTCACTTCATTTAAGAACTTGTTGTTCGGAATGGTAATAATGTCATCGTTCAGGGTTCTCATTCGCACTGAACGCAAACCGATGGTAATGATATCGCCGTAGTTTCCTTCGAACGTGACGCGGTCACCAACTTGAAAGGGTCTATCAATCATTACCGTAATACCCGCGATGAATGAAGCTGCCAAGTCTTTAAGCGCAAAGCCGACCGACACAGCGAGGGTACCACCAATCAAAGCCAGTATTTGGTCGTTGATTCTAAAGCTCATCATGAACACGATAAGACCGGTGCTCACGTAGATAAAGAACTGAGTAAACGACTGCAGTTTTTGTAGCAACATTCGATATTGCACGAATTGGCTACCAAAACTGGTCACCATTGAGTTGATAAACTTAAGCAGCAACCACATTGCAGCGATAACGATCATGGAGAAGAACACGCCGCTCCATCGCACTAGGCTAGCTATCTTTGAGATGTTTTCTACATTGGCTAACTCTTCCGTCGCAAAGGTCGGGAAACTGACAGCACTTGCCAAGCCAACAAATAGTAGGATAAATAACTTCTTCATTTTACTTCACCAGTAGATGTTGACGGTCGAGAACGTTAGTAATGTGACGGAACCAGTGCTCGGAAATTCGAGCCTTTTCTTCATGCCAACCAATATAACCACGGCTTTCAAAGTAACGCAGAATGCCGGTTATCTCTGCAGTGCTTAGCTGCGTACAATCAGACAATACTTCCGGAGAAGCGATTTCCAACTGCACGATAGAGCGCAGTACAGCCAACATAGGTTTTGGCATGTTTTCCAGCTCCTGTGCTTCAGGAACATGGAACAAGCGCACCACGGCTTGATCGGTATCTTTGTTTCGATTCAAAGAGAGTCGGAAGAAGCGCAGAGCAACGGTAGGGTTACCATCAGAGTAATGCCACAAGATTCGGTAGAAGCCTTGGCGTGCGCGATCTTCTTCACTCATGTCATCTTGGTCCCACTGTTTAGGCACCACTAAACCATCGAACGACAGCGGCTTCTCAAGCTCCGTATTGATACGGCTATTTAAAAGCTCACCAACTTGTTTCTCTGTCCAACGTGGTAGGAAACACACCAAATCAAACAGCAGACGCTCACCACGCGCTCGATCGACAAATCGCCAGCTCGACTTAGCAATCGAAATCACGATACGGTGGTTCTTTTTAGAACGACGCAGTAGGTTGGTTAAACGAATCAAATCAGACAGGCCGCCAACCATTGGCTTAACCAATCGCTGTGCATTGTCGATCGCAATCAAGTACGTGGTCTTGCTTTTACGAAGATGCGCCAAGATCTGAATCTCAGTCGCTTTCTCTTCCAAGCCGATGCTCACCGCTAGATGCGCTAACAGCTCTTGATAACCCGCGTAAGGGCAACTTACGTAGACTGGTTCAGCGTTAGAGACTTTGTGCAGCAGGGTATAAAGCAGCGTTGTTGCGCCCACACCACGTTCACCTGAAACAATACAGATAGCAGGGCTGTCTGACATCAAGTAGCGAGACAGTTGCTTAACCTCATCACCAGCGTAATCAATCAGCGTGCTGTCGATATTACCCGGTAGGATGTACTCATAGGTTTGATCGCCTTTGATTCGAACCAAGTTTTGTTGGTTTTTATCAAGGTCAGACTGCTTAGCCACTTCGATTCTAAATAGATACGCCAAAGCTTGGCTAAACAGCGTGTAATTAGATAACAAGGCCATGATGCGGTGTTGGAAACTGTACACGCTCAACCATACGATGCCAATTGCCGTTGCTACTATATTAAGTAGGAAGGTTTCCTTACGGTTTACCGCCCAATTCACCCATACCGGACGATCGGAGATGTGCTGCAACGTATCGAAGACTTTCGCGCGCCATAATCTAAGCACTGAAATGGTAACCAGTACAAACCAGAAAAACAGGGCGCTGTAGATCCAGCTATAGATAGTGCCTTTGCCTAGCGTGATGCTCGAGATTTGCAGGGTTACACCCGCAACAATGAAGCTCCATACATAACGGCGAATAGTCGATAGGCGCAGCGCAATCACTTCTTGATTGGATGTACGACCTAAACGATACGCAAATTCCAAAATAAAGCTGATGGCAATCGAACCACCTAGAATCCACCAGGTGAAGATCTCAAGGAAAATCAGGTGTTGTAGGCTAGGGATGCTGGAGAGCACTCTTAGAGAAAGCGTAATCGCGATTAACCAAGCAATCGCACGATCAGCGCGGCTGATGTACCAGATCACACGTACTAAGAATGGAGGGTTCGTTTTCGCTTCAAGAAAATTAATTCTGAACAATTCGATCAAACGAGTGCTGTTGGCAAGCCACCACGCTAAACCAAAATAGATAAACAACACTTTTAACGATGCACCAATCACAGGCACTGGCGAAATAAAGATGTCTTTAACGAGCGCTTTAAAGCTACGAATCTGGAAGTAAACAAGATACTCAATGTTGAGCTTGGTTAATTCCCACTCTTGTTTAAATTGAGTTACGCCGTAAGGGCCAAAACCCGTTAGACGCTCTTTATTAGCGGAGTTCGTCTGCTCTAACAGGTGTTGCTTGCTCACATTCAAGCTATTCAAAGTGACGTAACTGGTTTGAACGGCAAACCATTGTTCGGCGTCGTTGTTCACTCTGTAGGCTTTTATCTGTTGCTCGAAGGTTTTGATTTCCTGCTTTTGAACTTGTAGCACTTCAGCAAGCAATATATTGACTTGGCGTCTGTCCGAAGGCTCCATAAAGAGGGGATCAGGTAACGAATCAATTCGGTCATCGAGATCAACAGCGGAATCGGATACCTGCGGCTGAGATTGTAAGTCATATTCCAAGTTGGCATGACTAGGCCAAGAGAGAATGGCCAAAGTGAGGATTAAGAAGCGCGATAGTGAACGCATAAAAGTCTCTTAGAATTATGAGGTTAGGATTACTATAGTTAGATAATCTGACTTTGTGAAATCCAACCCCGTGTCGGGGGCGAGTACTTTATTCCTGTTTCGAGCGATTTTGTCATGAAATTGTCAGGGATTAAGCTAGTATTTGAGCATCTTTGTTATGTCTGCTGTTGCGTTGATCGGGTTGTTTTTTACTGTGACCAATCAGCATACGATATATTCAATGGTTGGCATGATTTGGGGCGTTATATACCGCCTATTATGAGGCGCTGTTCGATATTTTGTTTTTCCTTAAAATCGACGGTTTTACGGCGATAAATAGAAAATCAAAAATGTGAGTCAGCTCAAACTATGATTTGACTAGGTTATCACTCACTTAATGGCCAGTAATTGCAATCAATACTTGCAGTTAAAGCCCTGAACAAGTAACGTTGCGGCGTTTTTCACATTAAAAAGGTAATGGCATTGATCTCCACAGCAAATATCACCCAACAATTCGGCGCTAAGCCACTTTTCGAAAATATTTCAGTTAAGTTCGGCGAAGGCAACCGCTACGGTTTAATCGGCGCGAATGGCTGTGGTAAATCGACGTTCATGAAGATCCTATCGGGTGAACTTGAGCCAAGTGCTGGTAACGTAAGCTACGATCCAAACGAGCGCGTTGCTAAGCTAAACCAAGACCAATTTGCTTACGAAGAATTCACAGTAATCGACACGGTTATCATGGGTCACAAAGAGCTTTGGGCTATTAAGCAAGAGCGTGACCGCATTTACTCTTTGCCAGAAATGAGCGAAGAAGACGGCATGAAAGTGGCTGACCTTGAAGTTCAGTTCGCTGAAATGGACGGTTACATGGCAGAAGCTAAAGCGGGTGAGCTTCTTCTAGCGGTAGGTATTGAAGAATCAATGCACTTCGGTCTGATGAGCGAAGTAGCACCGGGTTGGAAACTTCGTGTTCTATTGTCTCAAGTACTGTTTGCAGACCCGCATATCATGCTTCTTGACGAACCAACGAACAACCTGGACATGGACACCATCAAGTGGTTGGAAGATACGCTAAACCAACGTAACTGCACAATGATCATCATTTCGCACGACCGTCACTTCCTAAACTCTGTTTGTACACACATGGCTGACCTTGATTACGGCGAACTTCGTCTATTCCCAGGTAACTACGATGAGTACATGACGGCTGCGACTCAAGCTCGTGAACGTCTACTGTCTGACAACGCTAAGAAGAAAGCACAAATTGCTGAACTTCAAACGTTCGTATCTCGTTTCTCTGCCAACGCATCTAAAGCGAAGCAAGCAACGTCTCGTGCTAAGCAGATCGACAAGATCCAACTAGACGAAGTTAAAGCGTCTAGCCGTCAAAACCCATTCATCCGCTTCGAACAGTCTAAAGAGCTATTCCGTAACGCACTTGTGGTTGAAAACCTATCTCAAGGTTTTGAAGAAGACCTATACAACAAGTTCGACGGTATTTTCGAAGTAGGTGAGCGTGTTGCTATCATCGGTGAAAACGGTGTGGGTAAAACAACACTGCTTAACACACTAGCGGGCGCTCTTGAGCCTCGTACTGGTGAGTACAAGTGGTCTGAAAACTCAAACATCGGTTACTACGCTCAAGATCACGCACATGACTTCGAACAAGACATGAACCTGTTTGATTGGATGAGCCAATGGCGCCAAGAAGGCGAAGACGAGCAAGTTGTTCGTGGCTTCCTAGGTCGTATGCTATTTGGTCAAGACGACATTAAGAAATCTGTAAAGGTTATCTCTGGTGGTGAGCAAGGTCGTATGCTTCTTGGTAAGATCATGATGCATAAACCAAACATCCTTCTAATGGATGAGCCAACAAACCACATGGATATGGAATCTATCGAAGCGCTTAACTTGGCTCTTGAGAACTACAAAGGCACATTGTTCTTCGTATCTCACGACCGTGTATTCGTAGACTCGCTTGCAACTCGTATCCTTGAAATCAAAGATGGCAAGATCAACGATTTCCGCGGTACTTACGCTGAGTTCTTGAAAGCACGCGGCTAATACCGTGTAGCAAGAGCTAATACGTAATAACACGTTAGTACGTATTCAAAATTAGAAAGGCCTCTATCTTAGCAATCAGATAGAGGCCTTTTGTTTTTCCATACCGCATAAATCAACTAGCTTGCGTTAATCACTAATCACTAGTACTTAAACTGCGCGACAATCTTCTCTAGCTTCACACTCACACTCGAGACTTGTTCACTGCAACGTACTGATCCAGAAACCACGGTATAGGTATCACTGGCAAGGTGAGCGATATCCGTAATGTTTCGGTCAATCTCAACCGAAACCATCGATTGCTCTTCGGACGCTGTTGAGATCTGACTGTTTAAGTCGAACATCTCGCCAACTTGGAAGTGTATTCCTTCTATCGCATTCACCACGTCTTTGGTTTGGCTTTTCACCAGTTCAGTTTGTTCTAAGCTCGCTGTCATCTTAGCAACGGTTTTGTCTATCCCAGTGGTTAAACCATGAATCGTGGATTCTATTTGATGGGTTGAATCGTTGGTCATTAGGGAAAGCTCTCTCACTTCGGACGCAACCACAGCGAAACCTCGTCCATGCTCGCCAGCACGCGCTGCTTCAATCGCAGCATTAAGTGCCAATAGGTTAGTTTGCTCAGCAATACCTTGAATGGTCGTCACCACCTGATTGATTTCACGGCTCTGTTCTTCGAGCTGAACGATGAGATCCTGAGACTCTGCGATGTTTTCTACCAAGACATTAATACTGTCGTTGGTTGATTGTGTTTTTTGTAGCGCTTGATGGGCATTTTCTTTGATCTTCTCGGCATTGGTTGCGGCATTTTCGATGTTCGCCGTCACCTCATTACTGGTCATCACTAACTCGTTAACTGCCGTCGCTACCGATTCAGATTGCTGCTTTTGTTTCTCTGCATTGCTCATGCTTTTAACTGCCGCTTCTTCAGAGCTGCATGAACTGTCTGTCAGCACCGTCATCACGCCGGATAGCTCTTTGATGTTACCGTGCAGTTTATCGATGAAGGTATCGAACGAGTGGGCAAGTTGAGCGAGCTCGTCGTTACCTTTGGTGTTCATTCTGACGGTTAAGTCTCCATCTCCATTTGCAATAGACTCCATCATCACGTTTATCGCTTTGATACGACCCAGGATGTTGCGACCGATGAACACCAATAACAGAGAAAGTAGAGCGACGATAGCTGCACCAAACAGATGTAACATGTTTTGTGTGTTTCTAACTGCCGCTTTAATCGCTTGGCTTATCTCATTCTGCACTTCTTCAATAGCTTGTTCCGTTTGATGAACATTGCTACGTAACGCGCCTCTAAGCCCCAACTCTGCAGACAAACCTAGATTACTGTTAGCAACCAACAGAGTTTCAACCGCAGCCTTATATTCGGAATAGGCTTGTTCAGTCGCAATCGAAGTTTGGGAGTAGGGTTCAAACTCAACAAGCGCATTGGTTAACGCTGCGTTCGTTTGGCTATTAATATGTGCGAGGTAATGGAAGTCTTTTTCGATCAGCTCTAACAACGCAAGTTCCAGTGCCAAACTTGATTCTGATTCGATTGCTGATTTCAGCGTTGTTCTTTTTCCATCGAGAGCTGCGACAAAGCCCAAAGGTGGGGTTGTGCGTTCGATGTCGTTCACTTGATTAACGATCTGGTGGAACTGTTTCTGATATTGATGAAGGGTATCGGAGATCTTGGTCATTTGATCGGTCAGGTGAAGCTCGTGCGAGGTTAGGGTTTGGTTCAACGTCACCAATCTTTGATTCAATGTATCGGCGGTTTTATCGAAACGCTCTGCATATTTTTGATCGTGGCGAGACAAGAAGTCTTTCTCATGTCGCCTAAGCGTTAATAAATCGACTGAGCTTCTGAGGTTTTCGGTTGCAGCGATCTCCAATGATTCCAATTTGTCTAAGCTGAACTGCTCGTAGATGGCATAGATAAAAACAGAAATAAACAGGGTGAGGTTGATTAAAATAAACTTACTGCGAATAGAAAGAGACAGCAAACGATGCTGAGGTTCTGATGGATTGTTCATGGTTAACTCCCTTTAGCCGATGACGTTTCATGTCCATCTATGCTTAATAGTTATTAGATACATTTAAATGATGGATATGTAACTAATAGCCTATAGGGTTGTTAAAGCAAGGTCGGTTGGTGGGAAAGCAACTTAATCGATGATATGCACCAACTTGACAATTAACTTAGTAATTTGAAGAGTCTAGTTTGCTGGATAAGATGAGGTTAAGCACATGAGATTAGATACAAAAAGAAAAAGCCCTCATTAACACTCATGTCGGCAATCTTTGAAATCGCAGGCATCGTATTAAGTGAGGACTTTCAGTTATTTTAAGTAGTTAGCTTACTATCGAGTTGACAGTTGTTAGTAACTTTACCGATCAGCTTTATTCGTTTTGTTCATCGAGAAAGTCGGTGTGTTCTAACCACAGCGCATTAATGATTCCAAACGCGCAGGCGAGTAAGACGCCCAGTACCCAACATAAATACCACATAGGTTATCCTCCTATTTCATCTTTAATTAATACAGTGACGAGCTGTTATCGTGAATGTATTGGCTGTCTAGTCGACCGAACATTTTGTAGTAACACCAGATTGTGTAACCCAAAATAATTGGCACCACGATAACTGCGACAACCGAGATAATGCACAGTGTTAACTCACTCGATGTTCCGTCCCACAGCGTTAAGCTGTGCGACGGCATCAAGCTAGATGGCATGATCATTGGGAATAGGGCAACGCCCGCTGTCGTTATGATGCTTGCTATCGATAAGCTCGACGAAGCGAAGGCCAAACCAGCGCGGTTAAGTCGAGTCATCACTGCACAACTCAGCATTCCGATGATGCCCAGCGCAGGAATTCCCCAAAGTACCGGATAGTTTTCGTAGTTATGTAGCAGTAAGTCATCAAACTTCATGACATGTTTTAGTAATGGGTTTGAAACACCATCGGTCACAACTGGGCTAGTAATCAGATAACCCGGAAGTGTATACGCGTATATCCCACCAACAATAAACAGTCCGACAGTGACAAGCGCCATACATACGATCACTTTCTGCGCACGTTGTTTTAAATCACCCGTCGTTTTCATCTGTAGGAATGCCGCGCCTTGCGTGACAACCATCGCCAAGCTTACCAAGCCACATAGTAGTGGGAAGGGCGTGAGTAGATCCCAGAAACCACCTTGGTATGACATCATTAGCAATTCGTTAAATTCAAACGGAACGCCAATCATCAAGTTACCGAAACCAACACCAAAGATAACCGGAGGAATGAAACCACTGACGATAAGTGCAATATCACACGCTTTCTTCCATTGTGGGTTGTCGATTTTAGCGCGGTAATCCATACCGAGCGGTCTTAACCACAAGGTCGCCAACACGATAATCATGGCTAAATAGAACCCGGAGAACGCAGCCGCGTAGATTGCAGGCCATATCGCAAAGATAGCGCCACCTGCGGTAACCAACCATACTTGGTTGCCATCCCAGTGAGGGGCAATCGAGTTAATCATGATTCGTCGATCAACTTCCGACTTCCCTAGAACAGGGAGCAACGCCGCAACGCCCATGTCGAAACCATCGGTAATGATAAAACCGATCAACAACACGCCAATAACTGCCCATGTAAACAGGCGAAGATTTTCGTAATCAAACATCTGAATTCCTTAATGAAGGTCGATAGTTTTATCTAGCTGACGCGGTGCGCTTTGCTCACCTGTAAGGGCTAGATCTTGGTTTGATTGCTCATGATGATAGCGACCCGTCTTCAGTGCGCTCGGGCCCATTTTTGCAAACTTAACCATCAGGAACATTTCTACAATTAGGAATGCGGTGTAGAACAAGTAAACTAGGCCGATAGAGATCCATAGACTTGAAGCGGGTAGATTAGAAGCCGCCATGTTTACTGGCAGAATTTCACCAATAGCCCAAGGCTGACGACCATATTCCGCAACAAACCAACCGGCTTCACAAGCAATCCAAGGAAGTGGAATCGCACATATTGTTGCTTTCAGTAACCAACGATTGGTACCAATCTTACGGCGACAAATTTGTACGAATGAAAGACCAATGATGGCAAACATCAAGACGCCACACACCACCATGATGCGGAAGCTCCAGAACAGAGGGGCAACCGTTGGGATTGTGTCTTTGGCTGCTTGTTTGATCTGTTGTTCTGTAGCATCCACCACGTTATCGCTGTATTTCTTAACCAGCAATCCATAACCTAAGTCATGTTTAACCGATTCAAAATCATCGATATTTTGTTGTGATTTATCACCAGAACGCAGCTTTTCTAATAGTCCATAAGCTAAGATACCGCTGCGAACACGTTCTTCGTTCTTTGCCAATAGATCATGAATGCCGATAACTGGCGTATCCAATGAACGCGTAGCGATAATACCCATCACGTAAGGGATCTTAATCGCGTAGTCCGTTTCCATGGTTTCTTGATTCGGGAAGCCGAACAGTGTGAATGAGGCAGGGGCTTCTTCTGTGTGCCATTCAGCTTCGATAGCCGCCAGCTTCACCTGTTGAACATCACCCAATTCATAACCAGATTCATCGCCTAGCATCACTGTCGAAACAATCGCAGCCATACCAAAAGCACTTGCCACTGCAAATGAACGACGAGCGAACGGTAAATCACGCCCTTTAAGCATGTAGTAAGCACTGATACCCATAATAAATAGCGCGCCGGTTGTGTAACCTGCCGCAACGGTATGTACGAACTTCACTTGAGTCACTGGGTTGAAGATCACTTCGACGAAGTCTGTCATCTCCATACGCATGGTTTCGAAGTTAAACTCTGCGCCCACTGGGTTTTGCATCCAGCCATTGGCCATCAGAATCCACAGACCAGAGAAGTTCGAACCCAACGCCGTCAACCACGTTACCGATAAGTGCTGACGCTTAGAAAGCTTGTCCCAACCGAAGAAGAACATACCGACTAAGGTTGATTCCAAGAAAAACGCAATCAAGGCTTCAATGGCGAGCGGAGCGCCAAAGATATCGCCTACGTAATGCGAGTAATAAGCCCAGTTAGTACCGAACTGGAATTCCATGGTTAAGCCGGTAGCAACACCGACAGCAAAGTTAATACCAAACAACTTACCCCAGAACTTGGTCATGTCCTTGTAGATGGTTTTGTTGGTCATGACATACAGCGATTCCATCACTGCGAGTAAGAAGGAGAGGCCTATAGTTAGGGGGACGAATATAAAGTGATAAAGAGCGGTACTTGCGAATTGAAACCGCGACAGATCAACGACATCTGTAAGCATAAAAACTCCTTCCCGCCACGAGTGTGACGGGTAAGATAATGGAAAATAAGATGATAATTAGAGAGAACTAATTAAGGGTTTTACATGTAGCTGTGTGAAAAGAATCTATTACCAACGAAGTGCTTTGTTTTTTAGA
This sequence comes from Vibrio sp. Vb339, assembly GCF_902751245.1. Classification (NCBI taxonomy): domain Bacteria; kingdom Pseudomonadati; phylum Pseudomonadota; class Gammaproteobacteria; order Vibrionales; family Vibrionaceae; genus Vibrio; species Vibrio sp. Vb339. The sequence goes on from NZ_CADDIS010000002.1 coordinate 314,854, forward strand.
GAACTGTTTACGTAGCCAGTAATCTGCACTCACGTAACGACCACCACCGTAAACAAGCAGTACTAACAACATCACGAAGTAGGTTCCTGCGAACTCCATACCGTTGTTCAGCATTACCGGGTCGCCAAGTTCTGTGATGTAGTTGTAACGACCTGGGAAGTTAACCGCGAGCCATTCGATGAAGCCGTTAAGTCGAACGGTTGCTTCCATACCACCAGTCGCAATCGCATCCCAACCGTGTTTCCAGTGAACCATTGCACTCGCTACGCTCATCATGAAAATCATTGGAATCGAGATAAAGCGAGTAAACAGACCTAACGCGATACAGATACAACCTAATACTTCGGTCGCTGCCGCTAGGAATGCCAGTAGCTCAGGGAAGGGAAGGTTAAGACCACCGTCGGCTGCTGAAGCACCAAACCATGCCACTGTTCCCGAGAAACCCAGCACTTTAGAGCGTGCACCGACGTAAATCACCGGAATCAAATAAAGACGTACTGAAAGCAGTACTAAGTAATCGTATTGTTTGCATTTTTCGACAATAGCGTCGTACCAGCTGAGGGCTGACTTAATCATAATTTTTCTCCTAAAGAGTGAACGCCAATCAGTTCAACTTCACTGAAATGTTCGACCCAATTAATAAACTCGAATCTCGCCAATTGTTGAGCAATTATTTGTTTTATATCGGCTAAAGAACGATTTGGTTGTTGTTGAATTATTTGAATAATCGCAACATCAATTTCTCTTAGTTTTATCGTGTTGACGCGTTGGTCACGGTCGCGATAAATCGCGTAATAAATGGGGTGTCGCCTTTGTGTTAGAAACGTCAGTGACTCACCATGAACAAGGAAAGGTACCTGTACGAGCTTCATCGTACTGTTGACTAACAAACCCAATTGAAGCTGTTGTTCATCAACACGAAGATCACCCGTCCATGACATCGGCAATACTTGCTTTGAAGCGTCAATTTCAACGCAAAAGGCACACCATTCGTACTCCAACACCGCAAGCTGGTCGGCTGTAAGATCATGACTCGCACTCAAAGTAGACAAATCACTCAGATTAGACATACCCATTGGTTGAGTGCGACGCTGGATAAAGCTAACAAACTCAGTGGCTATATGATGAAACTCTGGCTCTGAGGCGTAATGCACGACAACAAACTCATCAACCAATATCAGTAGTTGGTCTTGGTCGACTTGCTGGCAAAACAGCGGGAATGTGTTGTTCAATACACCAAATACGTTATCTCTAATGAACTCGCTGTATCGACACACTGCGTTGTCTTCAAGTGGCGAACGTATCAGTGCGGTTAGTGCGTGTGTTTGAGTGATCATCATGCTAGGAGGGTTATGCATAAACCAACTCCTGATTCATTGGACGATGAGCAATACCAGCATCTAGAACCTGACTGTGCATCGTTCGCAACTCCTCAGTCAGCACGACCAAAGGCGGTACGTTGTTGTCTCTTTCTAGCAATAACGGTTTACTGCCATGAATAGAGAAGGTGTAGCGCGCCAAGTCAATAACCGCTTGCTGTACCGGCATTCCGTGGGTATCAATCAGCGATTTGTTGCCTCCACCTGAGCCATCACTTTCAACTAAATGTCCAGCAATGTGGTAATAGCGAATAGCATCGCTCGGCAAAGCTTTAAGCATTTCAGCCGCATCAAAGTGGTGGTTCTGACTGTTCACGTAGAGATTGTTGATGTCGACCAACAACTCACAGCCACTACGCTTTGCTATTTCAGCGATAAACTCACCCTCAGGCATCTCATCTCCGTAGTTGTGGTAATAAGATATGTTCTCCATTACCAAAGGACGTTGAATGATGTCTTGGACTTGCTTGATTCTGTCCGCTAAATAGCCGATGTTTTCTGCGTGACGTGGCACGGGTAACAGTTCATACAGATACCCTTGGCTGTCTCGAGAGAAGCTCAAATGCTCGCTGTATACCTGAATATTCAGTTCATCGAGAAATTGACCAACCTGACGTACAAACTGCGTGTTAAGCGGCTGACAATCTCCAATGGATAAGCTTAAACCGTGTGCGATCAAAGGGTATTGCTTCGCTATATCCTGTAGTTGTTCGCGCTTAAGACCACCTAAGCTCATCCAGTTCTCGGGAGCCAGTTCCAGAAAATCAATATCAGGGTGCTTTGGGGAACGAGCGAGCAGTTCAATATGCTCACTGCGTAGCCCAATGCCTTTGTCTGTATTCTGAATGGTTCGCACTTTATGATTTAACTCGCTGCTTTTAGGGGCTTGGTCACTTGATGCTAGAGCTTTGGTTTTTAAAGCTTTAGTTTTATGCGTTTCTACTGGCCACATACTCCACCTGTCACCTTGCTATTCGCCGTTAGGATGCGCTCTTTGCTTGGCGAGATACCTTCAGCCGTTAAGCCACATTTCCCGTCGCGAGCACGCACTAAGCGGTCTTGAGGGTTGGTGGTCAGTTCCGCCTTTTCGAAGCGTTTTTCTGTACCACATTTACCCGCAGCACATTTACCACCGTGCCCTGAAGATTGTTTAGCTTCAACAGGCGCTTCAGCAGGTGCATCAGCAAACGCCATTGCAGAGTTAAGGCTAATCACGGACGTGATCGCGATTGATAGGGCGATTTTGTTGTTCATATTATTTCTCCTTTACAGCAGACATAGGGAAGCTCGCTAAATCACGACCAGACATGATTGGTCCGTCGTAGTATTCGCGTACAATTTTGATTGATTCAGATTTGCGCTTAAGGCCTAGACCCATCCAGTGGTTAAGTACCAACATTTTTGGATTGATCTCTTTCGCAATTTCACCAATTACAGAAGGCTTAGCGTGCATGAATGTAGAGACACCATCGGCTTGTTCATGAATCGCCATTGGCATCATCATGATGTCGGCGCCACGAGCGAAGTCTAAGAACGCAGGGTTGCTACCGTTCTGGTCAGCTGAAATTACCATCACGCCTTCTTCACTTTCAATTCGGTAAGCGAGACAAGGCACATCACCATGAGGAATACCCAGAGCCGTGATTTTCAAACCATCTTTTTCATAAACAACGGTTGGCACTGTGGATTGATAGTCAACATCGGTAAGATTGACTGGGAATAGACCATCGGTTCCATCGTATAAGCCAGCAAGGTAAGCGTATGCGCCATGGTCTGGGTCAAAGTTCGCTGCGAAGTAACCGTTGAGGCTAGGGAACGCTGAACCTGCGGCTGGACCTGAAATCTCCAACGCCTTTTCACGTTCAAAGAAGTAGCCACCTTTAAGAAGAGCGGGCATGTCATTGACGTGATCGGTATGGAAGTGAGTGATACCCATGAAATCTAGGTCTTCAAGTTTTGCACCCGCTTGACCGAAACGTAGGTAAACACCGCCACCGGCATCAATCATGATTCGTGATTTGCCTTTCCACCATACGATTTCACCTGATGATGCACGTAGGTCATCCGAGATAGGACCACCTGAACCCAGTATTTGTAATGTAAAGTCGGTATCGACCGGCTTAAGTTCAATTGCGTGACAGTTGGCGCCCAAGGTCAATCCAAGAGCTATTGCTAAAGCTTTTAAAGGCTGTTTCATATTGTTATCCAATTCTTTTTTCTTATGTGTTTTCTTCGAAGTGAGCATTCAAAGAAGTGAAACTTTCGCCAAGCAGCACGATAAGTGCGTGCTTCGTTCTGTTCACGGAGCATAAGATAAAGAATTGTTAACGTTTGGTATATCTAGTAATTTTGAAATTAACGTTAAGTAAAACTAAACGATAATATTAAGCGCGTTCTGTTGCTGAAATAATGTGCAGAAAGGGGGGTAACAGCGAACTGGCTGTAAAAATTGTGGGAATAAAATAATGGAGTAAGCAGAGGGAGTGCTAAGGAGAGTAAATGGAATAAAAGAAACAAAAAAAAGTGCAAGCCTTCGCCTACACCTTATATAAGTTCATCTGTAAATTAGTCTTAGATAATTTACGCTGATTGTTCGCCTTTTACATCAAAGTCGATCTTGTCTGCACCCGTGAACACTTGGAAGCGTAAACCTTTAGCGCGAGCAATCGTGGTGATGCCGAACTTCTGAGCCAAATCTAAGCCCATTTGCGTCACGCCAGAACGTGATAGCAAAACAGGGATACCCATCTGAGCAACCTTAATCACCATCTCAGACGTTAAACGGCCTGTGGTATAGAAGATCTTATCTTCACCGGTCTCTTTGTTAAGCCACATCTCACCAGCCAATGTATCAACGGCATTGTGTCGGCCAACATCTTCAACAAACGATAGAACCTTGTCGTCTTTGCAAACCGCACAACCGTGCACCGCGCCTGCTTTCTTGTAGGTATCGTTGTAATGAGTCAACGCTTCAAGCGCTGTGTAGATTTCAGATTGCTTAATCTTGTTTTGAGGCACTTGGTAATCTTCCAACTGCTTCATTACGTTGCCATACATGGTGCCTTGACCGCAACCAGAGGTTACTGTCTTCTTCTTAAGCGCTTGCTCAAGTTGGCTTGTATCTTCTTTGGTGATAACCGCAGCAGAGCTGGTTTCCCAATCGATGATAATAGATTCAACCGCTTCGGGATCGGAAAGGAAGCTTTGGTTCTTCAAATAGCCTAATACTAATGACTCAGGACGAGAGCCCAATGTCATTAGGGTTACTATCTCTTTCCAGTTCAACATCACGGTAAGAGGGCGCTCACACGCGATCTGTTTTGTTAGCTTTTCGCCATATTCATCAAACACTTCAACTTCGATTGTCTGAAGTGGGTTCTCACTGGTTTTTATTATGTTTGGTTTTACCACAGTCATTTCCTACTTAATGAGATAGCGATTTTATGAGATAAGAAGTCAACAAGAGCAATAAGGCTCTCATTCATCAATGCGCTAGTTTGTTGGTTCGCTATAGCTAGGTTTCGATTATCGTTTCGAACATGCCATAGCTCTGAGAATACATAGCTCTGTGAATAACATTAGCGAATTAGCTAAAGCAAATCTTATTCCAAAATAACGGGGATTGATGGAAACATGAAGCATTAGATTAAAATAGCGCAAAATATGAGAGTTCACTGGGTGGAGTTGTCTGAAATAACCAGTTTCGACTAACGTTATAGTGACAACTTGATAACGAACGCTATAGATACGCTCTCGCAATTAATCCGTATTGGCGTGTTTATTGCTTTATGGGGTGTATATGATTGCGCACAGTACAAAATGTCCTAAGTGCATTCAGACCAAAGAAAATCAATTGGGTGAAGTATGTCTGAGATAAAAGAATTCAAAGAACAATATGAAAAAACAGAAGCAGCTTGGCCAATCGGTGTCCAAAGAATAGAGAAAGAGATCAAAACAGGTATCTGGATAACGACGCAATGGGAATTGACGGGGTTTGAACTGTCGCCAGAACACGATGCCCAAGACGTGTGTTTACTCCAATTACATAAAGACGAGCGTACAGACTATCGTTTCAACCTCAGCTCTCAGCAACCTAAACTTTTCTTAGTAATGGATAATGTTGATTCTGGCGTTAAGCCCGTCATTCAGTTACTTACAGCATCACAAACCGTTGCAGGGCAATACATGGACGGTGACAACCAAGTCCTTTCATACGACATTCCATTGCCTGTACAAGCTTGGATGGAAGCGTTCATCGGTCGTCATGGCGAGTTATTGGAAGCAAGACGTAAGAAACGTAAAGGCGCGGGTCGATCAAATGGCAACTAACTTTTTTAGCCGTTGGTCTCAACGAAAGCTTGATGAATCGACCGACCAACCATTAGAAGCGCAACAAACGCTTGAGGAAACTGAGCTTACTTCCGCTGAAGCTTCGACTGCTGCTTCATCTATAGACGCAGAAACATCGGAGTCATTAGACCGTGAGGTTTTAGAAAATGAGTCTCCAGAACAGAATGAAGACGCTCATGCTGTCGATTCTCAAGCTATTGAATCTCAGGAGATAGCCCCAGAAACGACTGAAGACTTGTCTGTTGCTCAATTATTGGTGTCAGAAGCATCAGAGAGCGTAAAAAAAGCGGCATTGCGTAAATTATTCCTCTCAGAAGAGTTCAACATTCGTGATGGTTTAGATGATTACGACGACGATTACAGTAATTTGAAGTCTCTTTCTGAAGGGGTGGCGGAAACCTTGCGTGATTGGGTTAAAGACAAAACGGAAGAAGAAACTGCGCCAGAAGAAGAGCAAATCATTGATAATAAAGACGAAGGTGAAGTTTTAGAAAATTCTGAAAGCGATCTTGAGGTATCGGATAATGAATTTGAAACGTCAGAAAGTGCCGAAATAACCGAACAAGAAAAAGAACTGTATAAAAAAACAGCATCAGATGATAACGCTACAATGTCAGACGAAGCTGACCGGAAAGAGATGGGACAAAATATACCACACAAAGAATAGGTACATTTTGACTAAACACTCAATGAACCGCTTGCGACAAAATGTCCCAAGCGGTTTTTTTATACGCACAATAAACGCTATAAAGAACTAAATCACTGATATGTAAGGCATATTAAATTGGCATGGCATTTGCAAAATAACGTTCATTATCAACTTTTTTGTAGATAGACGAGTTCACGGTCTGACGAACGACACACTGGCTAAAGGGTTAGTTGTTAACAGATTACTCAGCAAGTTCTCTATCGCTTACTACAATGAAGGTTGAACAGATTATCCATGTCCAAAGATGGAACTGAGCAATGCTTAAACAATTATTAGAACAAGCAACTTCAAATAACGCTAAAGCAAGACTGTATGCATTTGAAAATACAGTTGAGTTAACAAATCTGATTCCACCTACTGTTAGCTACGAAAGCGGCGGTAATACTCTTGTTATTGGTCCAACTGCGATCATTGAAAGTGCTGCGGCTCAATTACCTCAATTGACGAGCCTAACCTTATTGTCAACAGACGGCGAAAAGGGCACAAACCCAGAACTGTACTTCGCGAATTCGGTTCAAGTATCCGGTTTCCTTGGCACGTTTGAAGTTGTGATCGAAAGTAAAGGCACATCAAGCAACCTAGCGAAAGTCGCGATTAATCACGATTGTTTCGATGTTGTCCTAGACCTATGTCTGAATAGCTGCATGACAGAAGAAGTGCCTGTACCGGGTTATTACCCAGTAGGCCGTGGCTATCCAAAACTGGCTGAAGCACTGGAAGAGATTCCAACGCTAATGGGCACATTTGATAAGCCAAAGTTCTTTCGTCTAGACACTGACCTTTGTGCGCACAGTTCTCGTGGCGTAAAAGGTTGTGAGCGTTGTGTCGATGCTTGTCCTGCTGGCGCACTATCAAGTGAAGGCTCGGATAAGACTGGTCATAAGATCGAGATTAACCCTTACCTATGTCAAGGCGTTGGTACTTGTGCAACTAGCTGTCCTACAGAAGCGATTACCTATGCGCTGCCAAATCCTGACGACACTCAAAAGTTTATTGAACGTACGCTAGCTAACTATGAGCAAGCGGGCGGTCTGGATCCAATCGTACTGATCTGTAGCTCTCGTCATGAGACTTACAATGTGATGGCGCTAAAAGCACTGCCAGATAACGTGATTCCAATCGTTGTTGAAGAACTGCCTTCTATTGGTATTGATACTTGGTTTGCAGCGTTAGTGAATGGCGCAACTCAAGTTCTGTTTGCTGCTTCTCGTTTTATGCCAGAAACCATCATTCGTGTTCTGAATAACGAAGTAGGGATCGCTCAAGAGTTACTAGACCAAATCGGTGTTCCAAAAGAAACCATCGATATCCTGTATTTAGAGTCTCTACGTGAAGGTCCTCCAACTCTGTGTGTAGATTCATTCGATCTTGCACTTGGCGATCTTCAAGGCAATAAACGTCAACGCCTGTTCACAGCACTTGATGCAATGTCTTCATCTCGAATTCCAGTTGAAAACATTGTTGAGCTTCCATCAAATGCGCCATATGGCACGGTTTCGTGTGAAAGCAAAGATTGTACTTTGTGTATGAGTTGTGTGGCGGTTTGTCCTACACGTGCTCTTCATACCGATGGCGCGTCTCCATCACTTAAGTTTGTAGAACAAGACTGTATTCAATGTGGTCTGTGTGAAAAAGCGTGTCCTGAAAATGTTCTGACTCTAACGCCTCGCATGAACTGGGTGAAAGAAGAACGTCAGAAGGCCGTTGTGATTCATGAAGAGAAAGCAGCGGAATGTGTTCGTTGTCATAAACCATTCGCACCGCAGTCTATGATTGACATGTTACAAAATAAGTTACGCGGTCACTCTCATTTTTCAGACGAATCAGCAATCAACCGTATTGCGATGTGTGAAGACTGCCGTGTGATAGATATGTTTGATTCGATGGCTCAAGACCCATTGAAGCAACTGAAATACTAGGAGTTGGCATTGGAAACGAATTTAGATCAAGAACAGACACTAAGAACTGAAATCTATTTGGTTCTTTCTGCATTGTTTCGTAGCGCACCTTCTGAAGAGGTGATTGATTTTCTAAAGACGCTAGACATTGAAGCGTCTGAGAGCGCGATGCAAAAAGCTTGGATTGCCATTCAACAAGCAGCAACGGAATCAAATCGTGAAGCATTAGAAGACGAATATCAAGACCTGTTCATTGGTATTGGCCGTGGAGAGATTGTTCCATTTGGTTCTTGGCATAGAACTGGCGCCATGATGGAAAAACCATTAGCAGAGATTCGTCATGATTTAGAGCTTTTAGGCATTGAGCGTAATGATCAAGTAAAAGAACCAGAAGATCATATTGCGGCATTGTGTGAAGTAATGGCAATGCTAACCGGTGAAGAAGAAGCGCTTCAACAAGCCGTTTTCAATAAGCACCTTGGTCCTTGGTTCAACTCTTTTACGCGTCAGCTTGAAAGTGCAGAAAGTGCGAACTTCTACAAATCGGCAGCTCAGCTGTGCGAAGCATTCCTAACGTTAGAGCAAGTGCGTTTTAGCGTTAATACCAAAAGCAGTAAGCATAAATTAAAGATTGATGTGAAAAACGTCACTGATTACGAGTAATCGAGCAGTACGCGATTATATCGATAGAGGGGCATTAAGCCTCCAAAAAGATCTACCGTAAGGTAAGGAAGCAATGATGAAAGATAATAAAGAAATAAACACAAGCCGTAGGGACTTACTCAAAGGCTTAACGACTGCAGCCGTTGCTGGTGCCGTTGTCGCTGGTACAACGAAGGTGGCAACTGCTTCAGAAACGGTTGAAATGCCGAAAGAAGACATGAAGAAGACGGGCTATCGTGAAACGCAACACATTCGCGATTACTACGACACACTTTAGGAGATAACGGATGAAACTTGTCAAACGCTCCGATAGTGTGAGCAAAGAAACCAATCAACTGGGTGTGTCTCGACGTGCCTTCATGAAAAACACTTCATTAGCCGCTGGTGGCGCGGTAGTAGGCGCAAGTCTATTCGCTCCGGGTATGATGAAAAAGGCGCAGGCTAAATCAGTCGATCCAGAAGCGAAAACAGAAGTGAAACGTACTATCTGTTCTCACTGTTCTGTGGGTTGTGGTATTTACGCTGAAGTTCAAAACGGTGTTTGGACAGGTCAAGAGCCTGCATTCGATCACCCATTCAACGCTGGTGGACACTGTGCTAAAGGCGCAGCTCTGCGTGAACACGGCCACGGTGAACGTCGTCTTAAGTACCCAATGAAATTGGAAGGCGGTAAGTGGAAAAAGCTTTCTTGGGAACAAGCGATTGAAGAGATCGGCAACAAAGCGCTAGAACTTCGCAAAGAGTCAGGCCCTGATTCCGTTTACTTCCTAGGTAGTGCAAAACACAGTAATGAGCAAGCTTACGCATTCCGTAAGATGGCGTCGCTTTGGGGTACCAACAACGTTGACCACCAAGCGCGTATTTGTCACTCAACCACAGTAGCCGGTGTTGCAAACACTTGGGGTTACGGTGCGATGACAAACTCGTTCAATGACATGCACAACTGTAAGTCGATGCTGTTCATTGGTTCGAACCCTGCAGAAGCTCACCCAGTCGCGATGCAACACATCTTAATCGCGAAAGAGAAGAACAACTGTAAGATCGTTGTTGCGGATCCTCGTCGTACGCGTACTGCTGCGAAATCTGATCACTATGTTTCTCTTCGTCCAGGTTCAGACGTTGCGTTTATCTGGGGTGTGTTATGGCATGTCTTTGCTAACAAATGGGAAGACCAAGAGTTCATCCGCCAACGTGTATTCGGCATGGACGAAATCCGTGAAGAAGTCGCGAAGTGGAGCCCAGCTGAAGTTGAGCGTGTTACTGGCGTAAGCGAAGAAGACGTTTACCACACAGCAAAACTGCTTTCTGAAAACCGTCCGGGTTGTATCGTTTGGTGTATGGGTGGTACTCAACATACTACAGGTAACAACAACACACGTGCTTACTGTGTACTTGAGCTTGCGCTAGGTAACATCGGTAAGTCAGGTGGCGGTGCAAACATTTTCCGTGGTCACGATAACGTACAAGGCGCAACTGACCTTGGCGTACTGTCAGACACACTTCCAGGTTACTACGGCTTGTCTGAAGGCTCATGGCGCCACTGGTCGAAAGTTTGGGATATCGACTTTGATTGGATCAAAGGACGTTTCGACGACAACGCATACGGCGGTCAAAAACCAATGAACAGTGCAGGTATTCCTGTCTCTCGTTGGGTTGATGGCGTACTTGAAGACAAAGACAAGATTCGTCAGCGCGAAAACATCCGTGCCATGTTCTACTGGGGTCACGCGGTGAACTCTCAGACTCGTGGTCCAGAGATGAAGAAGGCGATGCAGAAGCTGGATATGATGGTTATCGTTGACCCATACCCAACAGTCGCGGCAGTAATGAACGACCGTACCGATGGCGTTTACTTGCTTCCAGCTACTACTCAGTTTGAAACCTACGGCAGTGTAACGGCATCAAACCGTTCGCTACAGTGGCGTGACAAGGTTGTTGATCCTCTGTTCGAATCCAAGCCTGACCACGAAATCATGTACCTTCTTTCTAAGAAGCTTGGTTTCTCTGATCAGCTGTTCAAAAACATCCGTGTTGAGAACAACCAACCATTGATTGAAGACATCACTCGTGAATTCAACAAAGGTATGTGGACGATCGGTTACACAGGTCAAAGCCCTGAGCGTTTGAAAGAGCACCAACAAAACTGGCACACGTTCCACAAAACCACGCTTGCTGCAGAAGGCGGCCCAGCGAATGGTGAGACTTATGGTCTTCCTTGGCCATGTTGGGGCAACCCAGAGATGAAACACCCAGGTACGCATATCCTTTACGATACGTCTAAGACTGTCGCTGAAGGTGGTGGTAACTTCCGTACTCGTTTCGGTGTGGAGTTTGAAGGTCAAAGCCTACTAGCTGAAGACAGCTACTCAAAAGGCAGCGAAATCAAAGACGGCTATCCTGAATTCAGTGACAAACTACTGAAACAACTGGGGTGGTGGGATGACCTAACAGCAGAAGAGAAAGCCTCTGCTGAAGGTAAAAACTGGAAAACCGACGTTTCTGGTGGCATCCAACGTGTTGCTATCAAGCATGGTTGTATTCCTTTTGGTAACGCGAAAGCGCGTGCGATCGTTTGGACATTCCCAGACCGCGTACCACTGCACCGTGAACCACTTTACACACCGCGTCGTGACCTAGTTGCTGACTACCCAACGTGGGATGACAAGGAAGCAATCTTCCGTGTTCCTACGTTGTACAAGTCAATCCAAGAGCAAGACAAGTCAGGTGAATACCCGATTATTCTTACTTCTGGTCGTCTGGTTGAATACGAAGGTGGTGGTGAAGAAACGCGTTCTAACCCTTGGCTAGCAGAACTACAACAAGAGATGTTTGTTGAAGTGAACCCGAAAGATGCAAACGACATTGGCTTTAAAGATGGCGATGACGTTTGGGTTGAAGGTGCTGAGAAGGGCCGAATTAAGGTGAAAGCGATGGTAACACGTCGTGTGAAACCGGGTCTGGCGTTCATCCCATTCCACTTCGGTGGTAAGTTCGAAGGCGAAGATTTGCGTTCTAAGTATCCAGAAGGCACTGATCCTTACGTTATTGGTGAAGCTGCTAACACAGCAACCACATACGGTTACGACCCTGTCACGTTGATGCAGGAAACGAAAGTAACCCTTTGTAATATTCGTAAAGCGTAAGGAGTCTTAAAATGGCTAGAATGAAATTTCTTTGTGACACCAAGCGTTGTATCGAATGTAACGGTTGTGTCACTGCATGTAAGAATGAAAATGATGATGCTCTGGAATGGGGTATTCAGCGTCGCCGCGTTGTAACACTAAACGACGGTGAACCGGGTGAAAACTCTATCTCAGTAGCGTGTATGCACTGTACTGATGCGCCATGTATGGCAGTTTGTCCTGCGGACTGTTTTGAACATACAGAAGACGGCATCGTACTTCACAATAAAGATCTGTGTATCGGTTGTGGTTACTGCTTGTTTGCTTGTCCGTTTGGCGCACCTCAATTCCCTAAACAAGAAGCATTTGGTGAGCGCGGTAAGATGGACAAATGTACATTCTGTGCAGGTGGCCCTGAAACAGAGCCAGGTTCTGTTGAAGAGCGTCAGAAGTACGGTGCGAACCGTATTGCTGAAGGCAAACTACCAATGTGTGCTTCTTTATGTTCAACCAAAGCACTGCTAGCGGGTGATGCAGAGAAAGTTTCTGATGTATTCCGTCAGCGTGTTGTTGAACGTGGTGCGAAAGGTGCAGGTTGGACAGACGGCAACGACCTTTCTTACGATGCGACTAAGAGCTAAGTAGGAGAGACATATGCTTACAATGTTTAAGCGTCTCTTCCTTGTTGTGCTGCCGATGTTGGCAGCACTAACAATGCTTTCTCCTATGAGTCATGCATCTGAGACGAACTCATCACAAACTCAATCGAGCTCTGCTCAACGAGAAATCACACAACTTGCTGGTGCTGATTTTTGGCGACAAGTAAGAAACGGTGAAGAAGGTTACACCACATCTCAATCTGCTGAGCACGGTGTGTTGATCAGTACTCCGGGTCAAACGTGGTACATATTGAAAGAGAAGTGGATGTCACCAGCCGGTGCTGTCGCTATCTTTGGCAGTATTGCTTTCGTGACTTTGATGTACGTTGTGATTGGCCCGCTAATGCTAAGCGCTCCAAGAACCGGCCGTAAGATCAAACGTTGGTCGCGACTAGACCGTGCATTGCACTGGAGCATGGCGTTTACCTTCTTAACACTGGCGTTCAGTGGTTTGATGTTGGTTTACGGTAAACACTTCTTGAAACCTTATATCCCAACGGATCTGTGGGGTTTCATCGTTCTACTGGCTAAGCAATACCATAACTACATCGGCCCAATTTTCTATGTGCTGTTGATGGCTGTTCTCATCAAGTGGTGGCGTAAGTCTATCTTCAAGATGGTCGATATCCAGTGGTTCATGAAACTAGGTGGTATGGTCGGGAAACATAAAGGTTCTCATCCATCTGCAGAGTTTTCGAACGCGGGTGAGAAAGCGTTGTTCTGGCTATTGATTGTAATGGGTAGTGTGGCTGCGATCAGTGGCTTGGTTTTAGACTTCCCAATTTTCGGTCAAACCCGTCGTGATATGGAGCTTTCAAACCTAGTCCACATGTTGGCTGCTTTGATCCTTATCTGTGGCTTTGTGTTCCACATCTACATCGGCTTGTTCGGTATGGAAGGTGCACTAGAAGGCATGGTAACAGGCGAAGTTGATGAAACTTGGGCAAAAGAGCACCATGACCTTTGGTACAAAGAAGTGATGGAACAAGAGAAAAACGGCGTTGAACAAAGCGCAAACGCTGCAACAGAGAAAACGGAAGGGGTGAATAAGAATGAACAAACCTCATAAAGGTATTTGGGTTGCTTACATCCTAAGCTGCTTTACACCATTTACTTGTCTTCTCTCTGGTGTGGTTGCCATCATCTACGCGGGCTATCGTTTAGATAAAGGCGAAGACGGCGAAGTAGTGGATACACATTACTACGGCTTGATTCGCTCGTTCTTCTTGAAACTGACGTTCTTTGTTGTGCTTATCGTGACGGTAGCGACCTCTAATGGCGTGTTGATTGGTGTGAACGATTACTGGTATCAAAACCATATTATCGATGACATCGCTTACTACATCCCGTATGTAGGCATGTTGTTTGGTGGTGTTGCGATTGTGGTTTGGTTTATTCGTATGTATCAAGGTATGCAGCGTTTAAGTCAAAACCTACCGCAAAACCCGACAACAGGTCCAAACTTGTAGTCGAGTATTGGCTCATTAGATAGCGAATTATCTAGCACAATAATCCTTTTGAAAGCCCAATAATTTCGGTCATTGGGCTTTTTGTTTCTAATCAGCAACGAAACTTAATGAAGCATGGAATTGACCGCTTCAATATGGTGCAACTCCCTTAATTGGTGCAATTCTTGTTTCCATTTTCACGCTTATTAAGAACCAAGAAAGTGCACCGATAAATTTATGCACGATTAATCAGTAAGTTAAAAGCAAAAACTGTTGCACGAAAATTACACCACACACTTGGAACGCATCTTGCGTTCACTGTTGAGTCTTTAATTAATTACAACATTGAATCGCACGATATCAGTGCAAATCAGATAAAGCGAAGGAGAATGCTTTAATGAGTGAAACGGTGACTCAAGTTCATAGTGCAGTACAAACCCTTACCCAAAGTTCAGATACTTTATTCCTATTACTCGGTGCCATCATGGTTTTCTTGATGCACGCTGGCTTTGCATTTCTAGAAGTCGGTACCGTTCGAAAGAAGAACCAAGTAAACGCGCTCGTTAAGATCCTGTCGGATTTTGGTGTCTCCGCCATTGCTTACTTCTTTATCGGTTACTGGGTTGCTTACGGTGCACACTTTTTTGCAGACGCAGAAACACTGTCGCAAGGCAACGGATATGAGCTGGTGAAGTTCTTCTTCCTTATGACATTCGCAGCGGCAATCCCAGCGATCGTTTCAGGCGGTATCGCAGAGCGTGCACGTTTCTACCCAATTTTGATTGCGACACTGTTTACGGTTGGTTTCATCTATCCATTTTTTGAAGGCATCATTTGGAACGGCAACTTTGGATTCCAAGATTGGCTAGAAGGCCAGTTTGGTTATGGGTTCCATGACTTCGCAGGCTCTGTAGTGGTTCACGGCGTAGGTGGTTGGATTGCTTTGGTTGCGGTTTACTTCCTAGGGATGCGTAAAGGTCGAATCCGTGCGGGTAAACACACCAACTTTGCACCATCGAATATCCCATTCTTAGCACTAGGCTCTTGGATCTTATGTGTGGGTTGGTTTGGCTTTAACGTGATGTCAGCTCAAGCGATCAATGGTATCAGCGGCTTGGTGGCGATGAACTCACTCATGGCAATGGTTGGCGGTATTCTTGCGGCTCTAATTGCAGGTAAAAATGACCCGGGCTTCATCCACAATGGTCCTTTGGCTGGTCTCGTCGCTATCTGTGCGGGCTCAGATTTGATGCACCCACTTGGCGCTTTGGTGACGGGCGGCGTGGCAGGCGCGCTATTTGTTTACCTATTTACTTACATGCAAAACAAAACACAGATCGATGATGTACTCGGTGTGTGGCCTCTACACGGCGTATGTGGTGCTTGGGGTGGCATAGCAGCAGGTATCTTCGGTTCACAAACATTCTGGGGGCTAGGGGGCGTGAGCTTTGCTTCTCAAGTGGTCGGCACACTGGCGGGCATTGCTGTGGCTTTGATTGGCGCAATGATTGTTTATGGTGTGTTGAGCAAACTAACAGGCCTACGTTTAAGTGAAGAAGACGAATTCAACGGCGCGGATCTTTCAATCCATAAGATCTCGTCTATCAACGAAGACTAACGTCGTTCACTTTGATGGGTTTAGGCTCATCAAGTAGGCATCAGTTAAACAGAACTAAGCGGCTTCGGTCGCTTTTTTTGTTTCAGTCAAAAGCAAAACGGAGAGTTTGCGTAACAACGGCAGCACCCATCAAGCGAGTTATGTCACAAATAGCCAATGAATTCAGTTGCCTAAGACTATGGTCTAATCCCTAAAACTATTGTTGGAATTTGAACAGTGCTAAGCTGTTACAAAGTGACATATTGAAAAGGACGTTGTATGCATTTCCCATATCGAAATATCGTAATTCTTACTGGCGCTGGCATCTCTGCGGAGTCGGGGATACAAACATTCCGAGCACAAGACGGGCTATGGGAAAACCATAAAATCGAAGATGTCGCGACCCCAGAAGGGTTTGCTAAAGATCCCGACTTGGTTCAAGCATTCTATAATAAACGTCGCCATGGCTTACAAGGTGAGAGCATTCAACCAAATTCCGCCCATAAGGCGCTAGGTGAGCTCGAAGACAAACTTGATGGCAAAGTAACAATCATCACTCAGAACATCGACAACCTGCACGAGAGAGGCGGTAGCAACAACATTATTCACATGCACGGCGAACTTTTGAAAGCACGTTGCAGTGAATCGAATCAAGTTATCGAACATAAAGGTGACATCGAAACCGGTGAACTCTGTCATTGCTGTCAAATTCCAGCGCAGATGCGTCCTCATATTGTGTGGTTTGGCGAGATGCCGTTACGAATGGGTGACATCTATTCAGCACTCGAAGAAGCAGATCTGTTTATCTCTATCGGAACGTCAGGTGTTGTTTACCCAGCGGCAGGCTTTGTTCATGATGCGAAAATGCATGGTGCGCATACAATCGAGATAAACCTCGAACCTAGTGCGGTTGAAAGTGAATTTGAAGAGAAGCGTTACGGCAAGGCGAGTATCGAGGTACCTAAACTGGTTGGCGAGCTGTTATGTTCAGAGAAGGGCTCTCTAACGGCTTAAAACTTCCTAATCCATTATCAATGGCAAATGTACATCGGCTTTAAGGATCTTAGAGTCACATGTATGTTTGCTTTTTTGTTTCTACTTAAGGCTAACGCAAGTGTTGTAAGATAGTAACGGGCGTTAAAGCAAGGTTCAATTAAGTTCGCTGAGCTTTCTTCATCTCGTACATCGCCTTATCGGACTCAATAAGCGCCTGTTTGAAGTTATCTTGATTGGTCACTTCAATTCCGTAAGAGAAACTGATGTTTTCTCCATGCAGTAGGTTAGTAAGTTGAGTAACAAACTCGCCTCCACGACCAAGCTGCGCTGTCGCAACAAACTCATCGCCTCCAACCCTAAAGACCATTTCATCTTCAAGTGCAGCTTGGCTGAGCGCTTGAGAGAAACGAACGATCATCAGATCGCCGACTTGATGCCCTTTGCGGTCATTGATTTTCTTTAATCCATCCAAATCAAAGTAGATTAACTCGAATTCCTTAAGCTGAATCGCGTCGAACTTCTTACGATTGTATAAACCAGTTAGCTCATCTTGCTTTCCCTGATCTTTCAATTTGGTTGTCAGTTCAGTAATACCGTAAGCGATAAGTAGGAAGGCGATCTGCAATAAACCATCTTCAAGAAATGTATCGAGTAATTCGTTTCTATCTGCCCACTCATCAAGATATTTGAGCTCTGTCGTTACATCATAAAAGAGGTTGAAAATAAGCAGTAGAGCGCCGCAGCGAAGGATTTTATGAGGGCGAATGGCATGTCGAGCAACGTAATAGATATACATGGTAATCACGAGCGTGTTTGTTTCGAAAAACAAGTCGTAATTTGAATCGATATGGATAAACGAACTGAGAGCAAGCATCAAGAATGACGCGAGAAGCATCAGTGTCACGACCAATAAAATAGGGTTTGCTGGCATATTAAATCGCACTTCGTATTGTTTAATGCAATCCTATATAAAGTGTAGATAAAAATAAAGCGGCTTACGCCGCTTTAATTAACTTATTAGCAAGAACCTAGTTGTTTACTTTAAGTTTTTGGAAGTACTCGTCATAAATGACACTCGCTTCACCAACTTCGTCTTGCCAAACACCGTTATCCATCACTGATTGTGGTGGGAAAACGTTCTTATCTTCAGCAAATTCTTTAGGAAGAAGAGGGTAAGCGGTTTTAACTGGTGTCGGGTAACCGATCTCTAGAGCAATTTTCGCAGCGTTCTCTGGGCGAAGAAGGAAGTCGATCATCTTATGAGCCGCTTCAGTGTTCTTAGCACCTGCTGGAATTGCTAGGCTGTCCATCCAGAAGATAGCGCCTTTTTCTGGCCAGATAATGTCAATCGTTGCGCCTTCTTGGCGTGCCATGTAAGCAGAGCCATTCCAAAGCATACCAAGCGACACTTCACCTGCTAGGTAAGGGTTCGCTGGGAAATCTGAGTTAAATACCAATACGTTTGGCATTAGCTTACGAAGTTCTTCGTAGGCTTCTTTGATTTCTTCAGGGTTAGTCGTGTTTGGAGAGTAGCCCAGTTTAGATAGAGCGATATGGAAAACCTCACGAGAGTCATCCATCATCATCAGCTGACCTTCCCACTGCGTATCCCACAGATCGCCCCAGTTTTTAACTGAAGACTTGTCTAGCATGTCTGAGTTGATACCAATACCCGTCGCACCCCAGATGTATGGGATTGAGTAGTTATTGTTTGGGTCAAATGGCTTATCTAAGTAATTTGGATCCAAATCTGCAAAGTGGCTTAGCTTGGTTTTATCAAGCTCTTGAAGCATGCCTTCTTTACGCATCTTAGAAACGAAGTAAGTAGAAGGAACCACTAAGTCGTAACCCGTACCTTGAGTTTTTAACTTAGCGTACATACTTTCGTTAGACTCATAAGTTGAGTAGTAGACTTTGATACCAGTCTCTTCTGTGAAGTCTTCTAGTACTTCATTTGGAATATATTCAGACCAGTTGTAAAAATACAGTTCTTGGTCAGCTGCGAAAGAGGGTGTAGAAAGTAAAGTAGCAGCACACAATGCGCCGGTATACAGTGTTTTTTTCATTACTGTTCCGTTCATTTGTTTGATTTGGAGCTGGGTAGTGAACCCAAGGTAAAAGGATTTCGAAAAATCGCGCTATATTATAGCAGCGATATAATAAAATAGGCAGCCTAAGCTGCCTATTCATTGATATTCTTATTTTTAACTTATTAGTTCTCTAAGTCGACTTGTTAAGTAAACCTGTTACTTAGTCGCCATGAGATAATAAGCTAAATTACTGACCTGCTTTAAGTTTCATGAAGTAATCTTCGTACTTCACTGTCTTATCGCCAACCGCAGCTTGCCATTCAACACGATCAAGGTCTTCTTGCGATGGGAATAGCGCAGGGCTGTCTTTGAACTTCTCGTTAGACGCTTTAACGGCTGTTAGGTAGCCTGTGTCACGAGAGATTTGCTCAGCAATTTCAGGGCGAAGTAGGAAGTCGATCATCTTATGAGCTGCTTCTACGTTTACCGCACCAGAGCTAATCGCAAAGTTATCAACCCAACCGATACCGCCTTCTTTAGGGAAAACCAGTTTGATTGGTAGACCTTCGTTTTGCGCAGCAACAGCAGAACCGTTCCACAGCATACCAAGACCCACTTCACCAGACATGTAAGGCGCGCCTGGGTTGTCTGAGTTAAATACTAGAACGTTCGGCATCAGCTTTTGTAGCTCAGCGTACGCTTCGTCGATCTCTTTTTCGTTTGTTGTGTTACCAGAGTAACCTAACTTACGTAGTGCGATGTGGAACACTTCACGAGTGTCGTCCATCATCATCAGTTGACCTTCAAGCTCAGGCTTCCATAGATCAGCCCAGCTTTGGAAATCTTCTGGGTCGTACATGTCAGTGTTAACAGCCAAACCAGTAATAGCAACTACGTGAGGAATAGAGTAGTCGTTGCTTGGATCGTACGGCTTATCTAGATAGTTAGTATCTAGATTCTTGAAGTTGTCCAGCTTAGTTTTGTCGATCTTTTGTAGCATACCTTCGTCACGCATCTTAGATACGAAGTAAGTCGACGGCACAACTAGGTCATAGCCTTTGTTGTGTGTTTTTAGCTTTGCGTACAGGGTTTCGTTCGACTCGTAAGTCGAGTAGATAACCTTGATACCAGTTTCATCAGTGAACTGTTCTAGAATCTCACTGTTGATGTAAGGTCCCCAGTTCATGAATACCAATTCTTTGTTATCTTTTGCAAATGATGGTGCAGATAACATTGAAAGCGCACATGCACTACCAGCTAATAGAGTAGCCCATTTTTTCATTGACGTTAGCTCCAAACTAAACGTTGCCCGAAGGCAGTAGATAGAAAAACAGAATGGCAATTTACCATTCTGTTTATGATTAACACTTTTTAGAACTTGAAGTCTCTTAACTTCTTAATCAAGCCAGTCTCTGTATAGAGTAGGAGACTTACTTGATTTTTTCTCTCGCTAATAACTGAGAAATGATCACCAGTATTAACGACACCACTAACATCACTGTTGCTAGGGCGTTTACCTCAGGAGAGATACCCACTTTAACCATTGAGTAAATCTTCAGTGGTAAGATTTCATACGTTGGGCCGGTTACGAAAGAGCTGATGATCACATCGTCCAAAGACAGAGTGAAGCTCAATAACCAACCCGCAGCAACCGCTGGCTTAGCAAGAGGTAGAATGATCTGCTTTAGAATCGTCCATTCACTTGCACCTAAGTCTTTTGCGGCTTCTAGCATCTTCACATCAAAACCATTCAAGCGACTGTATACCGTTACTACAACAAACGGTAGACAGAAGGTAATGTGAGCAGCAAGTAGGGTAAAGAACCCAAGTTGAACACCCATTACCAAGAATAGCGCAAGAAGCGAAATCGCCATTACGATATCTGGAGACATCATTACGATGAACAGCATGCCATTTACGATGCCTTTACCTTTGAATTGGTAACGGAATAGGGCTACTGCTGTAAGGCTCCCGACAATCGTTGCGGCTGTTGCAGAGAACACCGCTACGTTGATCGAGTGCCACGCAGCCTGCATTAGGCTGTCGTTGTTAATAAGCGCGTCATACCATTTAGTGGTGAAGCCACCCCATTTCATACCAAACTTATTGGCATTAAACGAGTTAGCGATCAATACGATAATAGGTAGGTATAGAAAGGCGTATACCAGCGCCATAAAGCTGAACTTAACTGTGCGCCCCATTAGTCTAGCTCCACTTTCTTGTTCAATAACTTACCTGCTCGGTAGTAGGCATACAGCATCACAGCCATTGCCATGGTCAGTGCGATACTCGTCGCTGCACCAAACGGCCAGTCTCGAGCGTTAAGCACCTGGCTCTTAATCACGTTACCAATCAATAGGTTCTTAGCTCCGCCTAATAGGTCAGAGATGTAGAACATGCCTAACGCTGGCAGTAGAACTAACAAACAGCCGCCAATAATGCCCGGCATTGTTAGTGGCAGTACCACTTTCAATAGCGTTTGCAGTTTGTTCGCACCTAAATCTTTAGCCGCTTCTAAGTACGTATCGTCCAGTTTTTCAATCGCTGAATACAGCGGCAGAATCATAAACGGAAGTAGGATGTACACTAAACCGATCATTACTGCGGTTTCTGAGTACATGATACGTAGCGGTTTATCAATGATATCTAGCGCTAACAAGCTTTTGTTCAAGACACCTTGCGTACCCAGTACAATTTTCAATCCGTATGTACGAATCAAAGAGTTAGTCCAGAATGGCACTATCACTAAGAACAACATGATTGGACGCCACTTCGCCGGCATTTTTGCCACGATGTAAGCGAACGGGTAACCAATGATTAAACAAAGTAGGGTTGCGACAATTGCCATATAGAAAGAGTGCATCAACACTTTAAAATACAGCGGGTCAGCCAAACGCACGTAGTTATCGAGAGTGAAGGTCATCTCAATCAAGTTCGCTTCATCACGAGTTAAGAAGCTAGTACCGATGATCATGATGTTTGGAATCATCACGAACAGCACTAACCAACCTGTGATTAAAGCAACAATTGCGTTTTGTAAATTAAACTTCTTGCTCATCTTCTAATACCACTTCCCAGCTCTCAACCCAAGTTACTGCAACTTTTTGGCCCAGTGAGTGATCAACATCAGGGTCATCTTCGTTGAAGAATTCGCTAACCATGACACGCATACCAGATTCAAGTTCTACGACTGAATCTAATGTCATGCCTTTATAGGTTCGCTCGACAATGTGGCCAACAATACCGCGTTGCTCAGACTCTTTAATTTCTTCGATTCGAAGATCTTCAGGGCGAAGCAATACTTGCAGTTTTTGACCCGGTGTTACGTCTTTATCGTGATAGATAATGGACTCTTCACCTTCGATTGTCGCAACAATGCGTTTTTCATCTTGACGAGATTTCGCTGTCGCTTCGAATACGTTAATTTCACCAATGAAACGCGCTACAAATAAGTTCTTAGGCTCTTCGTAGATCTCTCTTGGTGTTCCGTCTTGTTCAATCACGCCATCACGCATAACAATAATACGGTCAGACATAGACAGCGCTTCTTCTTGGTCATGCGTTACAAAAATGAACGTGATACCAAGTTGGCGTTGTAATTGTTTCAGCTCGATTTGCATCTGTTTACGTAGTTTGTAATCCAGAGCAGATAGAGATTCATCCAACAAAAGAACTTTAGGCTTATTAACGACAGCACGAGCGATTGCGATACGTTGCTGTTGGCCACCAGATAGCTGGTGTGGCTTTCGTTGTGCCATTTGTTCTAGGCGCACCATTTTCAAAGCATCCATTACACGAGGTTCAATCTCGCTATTTGGAACTTTCTGCATGCGTAAGCCAAATGCCACATTGTCGAAAACGGTCATATGCGGGAATAGGGCATAGCTTTGGAATACAGTGTTTACATGCCTTTGTTCAGCAGGAACTTGGGTTACGTTTTGTTCAGCTAATAATATTTGACCACTATCTGCCGTTTCAAAACCCGCAATCATTCTTAGCACGGTTGTTTTACCACAACCTGATGGGCCTAAAATCGTGAGAAACTCACCATGATTTACGTTTAAATCCAGATTGCCGATGACTTCCTTACCATCGAAACTTTTACTGATGCCAGTTAGCTGTACTACTGGCTTTCCTACTGATTTTTTAGCGTTCAACGTCTGTTTTTCTCCACCTTGGTTCTATTTGAGACCTGTTGCTATACACCTTTAAGGCGCGCATCATAATCACCAAAAACGTGAATTCAAAGCATTTTTTACCTTTCGAAGATAAAAAATTTCGCAGGTAAAAGTAAACATCCTTTACCATACTGTTATTTACTGGGTTTACACCCTAACAAGTGTCTAATTATTAACCATTAAGACGCAAAAGCAAGCCTTGTTACAGATTCATATTTTAGTTTGTATCCGACATATGAGTATAATGAAGGTAATTTTTTATCAATAAGTTAGGTGGCTTCGCTTAATCGGCACACCTAGGTATCAATATGAACAACGACATCGAAAAAGATTTTAATTTGGGCGGTAGTATCAACCGTGCACTTTCTGGCGATTATGAGCTCAAAGCAACGGCTGTATTCCAAGAAGCTTGGAAACATACGATAAGTCACTTTCTTTCGTTTTCCCCAGCGATTATTGCTTTGATGTTTGTGCAGCTCGCTATCTTTTATATCGCACTAAAACTACAGCTTGGTGATCCTGCGGTTATCTTGGATGCAGTTATCGACCCAGAGTCGTTTACGCCACAAATCGTTGAATCGATTTTTATTGCGAATTTTAGCTATGAAGTGATCAGTGCACCTATCTATGCCGGTATCTGTTTAATGGCAATGAGCCACGCTGCTGGCTTACAAACCAAAGTACGCCACATCGGTAAAGGTCTGCAGTTTACGGTTCCGGTGATTCTAGTGACTTTGTTTAGCCTAATGCTTCAAGGCATCGCAGGTATGATTCTACCGTTCTTGTCGATCTACTTCTCACTTGCGTTCAGCCATTCAATTCTGCTGATTTGTGATAAGAAAGTGCCGCCAATGCAATCGCTGCTGCTTTCATTAAGAGCAGTAAACAAGAAGATCTTTGTAGTCGCTTCTATTTACCTAATGGTTATGTTGATGTTCATTGTGGCTGCGATGATGTACGGCATTGGCTTAATCTTCGTTCTTCCGTTCTTCTTCCACGTGAAAGGTATCCTTTACCGTGAAATGTTTGGCATCAAGTTGAAACTGATTGCTTCAGACCGTCCTAAGAGCGATGACGATAACAACGACAGCAATAACGACGACAATAACAAAAACCCACAGGTGTTCGATGCATAAAGACACACAAGCAAGCGCAAGCAAATCACTTGCGCTTAAAGTGACGGCACTAGCTCTTGTTGGCTCTATTTCACTGATTGGTCCTTATATTTACCAAGAAGAAGAGCGTCGACGTACGACAGAGCAAAGCGCCAATTCAGCGGACCAGTTTGGTGACTTGACGGTTTCTTCGAGCACACCAAACTTTGCGGCCATCGAAGATGTGAATGAGAAAAAGGACACGTTCTTTTCGTTCCTTCGTCCAAGCATCAATATTGAAAACAAGCGTATCACCAAAGAGCGCGCGTTTTTATCTAAGCTCTCTGAGTCTGGTTTAAGCAATATTGATTCTGAAGACGCGTCTTATGCGAAAAGGTTAGGGAAGTTGTACAGCCTGCCAGTACCTAGTGAAGGTTTGGATCAGGCATGGCTAACAGAGATGCTTAACCGCGTGAATGTGCTGCCAGAAGCGCTTGTACTGACACAAGCTGCGAATGAGTCAGCTTGGGGAACGTCACGTTTCGCTACTAAAGCCAACAACTATTTCGGACACTGGTGTTACACCAAAGGTTGTGGCCTTGTTCCGCTACAACGTAACGAAGGTAGCTCGCATGAAGTCGCCACTTTCTCTTCAAGCCAAGAATCCGTACATCGTTACTTCATGAACCTTAATCGTAATCGTGCTTACGCCGATCTAAGAGCGATTCGTGCAAAACTTGCTGCGCAAGGTGATGACCTTTTAACAACCGCAACGGCGACAGAGCTCACCAATGGCTTGTTAAAATATTCTGAGCGCGGTTCAGACTATGTGACTGATTTACAAGCTATGATCCGTCACAACGAGGTATACTGGACAAAGTAACTCGATTTGATAATCATTTGTTGAGCTTATACGATAAGTTCGACCAAATAACATCACATAAAGAGCAGCTCATTGGCTGCTCTTTCTATTTATAAACGCTCAACTTCGACAAGATTATAATAATGAAAAAGACAGCACTCGCTATATTAGCCTCATTAAGCCTTGGGGTTTCTCTTCCAGCTTCCGCGCAAGAGTACATGTTCACGTATTCTAAGCTTTATACTCAACTGAAAAACAACACCAAAGAAGGGCATGATGATGTCAAAGTTGCGGTCTTCTTTGTTGATCAACAAGCTCAGCAAACCTGTCACATCAGCAAAGCTTGGATGGAAAAAGAAGAGCACTACGAGGAGCTAAAAGTCTCTTCTGCGAATGAACTGCTTCTACCTGTAGATCAAAACCTTCGTTCAGCTAATCCTCTTATCTTTGTACAAACTCAAGAAGAAGAGTGTGCGTACTCTTTGGTTGTAATGACTCAAGAGCCTTTAGCTGGAAAGGTCGAGGTCTCACAACTGAAAAGCCTGTTACCACAGATGCAAGCGATGTTAGAAGACGTCAGCGGCATGTTCTCTGGTTGGTTCACACCAGATATCCAAGGGTTAACGCTGGAATTCGCTAATAAGCTGGAAGGCAACATCGAGCTTTCAAATGGCAAACAACTACCAATCAAAGAAGGACGTGCGAAATTCACGTTAGAAGAACTGAGTGGAAGTGACAGCATCACGTTACCAGAACCAACAGTTCGCGTATTGCCGTACATTCCCGCGCAATAATTTTTAAAGGAATTATTGTTAGCAGAATCAGTCTCCAAACTTTCATGACATATCTTAAAGCAGCCTGATCGAATTAGAGCAGGCTGCTTTTCTTTATCTGTGATACCAACCGAGAGCTTGTGAAGCCGCGTTTCCCTACCGCTTAGGGAGCTTATCGAACAATAAAAGCCGAATCTTTCTAATACTCAGCTTGTTTATCCTGCCGTTACTATTTCAACATGAAATAAAAATCCGTATAATCCACGCCCTAAAACAGTCCCACTAGCAATCTACAGTCGGTAATACGACGGTGTGAGAGTCGCAATGAACCAAAACGATAATAGAAAAGAAACACTTGAATTCAACAAACTTCAGAAACGTCTGAGAAGAAATGTTGGAAATGCCATCATCGACTACAACATGATCGAAGAGAATGACGTAGTAATGGCATGTATTAGTGGCGGTAAAGATTCATTTGCGATGCTAGACATTTTGCTACGTTTACGTGAAGCAGCGCCTATCAAGTTTGATGTTGTGGCAGTAAACCTAGATCAAAAACAACCTGGGTTCCCTGAACACATTCTTCCTGAGTACTTTGAAACGCTGAACATTCCTTACTACATCGTAGATAAAGATACGTATTCAGTGGTTAAAGAGAAAGTGCCTGAAGGCAAAACAACGTGTGGCCTATGTTCTCGTCTTCGTCGTGGTACTTTGTACTCATTCGCAGAGAAGATCGGCGCAACTAAGATCGCACTTGGTCACCACCTAGACGACATCGTTGAGACCATGTTCCTAAACATGTTCCACGGCGCGCGCCTAAAGGCTATGCCACCAAAGCTTCGTTCAGATGATGGTCGTAACGTTGTTATCCGTCCACTGACTTACTGTCGCGAAACGGACCTAATCAAATACGCTGAGCACAAAGAGTTCCCAATCATCCCTTGTAACCTATGTGGTTCACAAGAGAATCTACAGCGTCAGAACATTAAAGCGATGCTAATTGATTGGGATAAGAAAACGCCAGGTCGTGTTGAGAAGATCTTCAAGTCAATCCAGAACGTAAGCCCAAGTCAACTGGCTGACCGCGAGCTGTTTGATTTCGTGAACCTTCCTCTAGACCGTAGTGAAGATCGCAAAGCATACGAATTCGAAGAAGCTGAAATCTCATCTTCAAACATTGATGAGTCAATGTTCATCGACGTAACGAACGTTTAGCCATTTGAGTCGATAAAGATGATATTAGCCATTCTGTATTTGGAATGGCGTTGCTCTAGATAAACAAAAACGCCTCAAGCAATGCTTGAGGCGTTTTTTTATGAGTTGAACTTGTAGTGAAGCTCTGTGCTTAAACGACTTAACCTTTCGAAAGGTTAGGGTCTAATGGGCTCACGTAACCAGACGGTTTAAGAGCCAACACATCACAGTTAATTTTGTCGATAACATGCTCCGCTGTATTACCAATAAACACGGCAGACAAGCCAGTACGACCCGTGGTACCCAGAATAACCATTGCAGCGTTATTTTCAGAAGCCACACGAGGAATAACATCTTCAGGCAAGCCTTGCTCAACCACAGTTTGTTCTTCACACATACCGTGCTTTTGGCGAAGCGCTTTCATTGCCGTCAAGTGGTGACCACGAACTGCGTCAGTATAAGACGTTGGATCAAACTCTGGCAGTTCAATCGTGATATTAGCAGGTGTCACTGGGTAGGCATTCACCAAGAACGGTTCAGCATCCAAACGACCCGTGATCTCTAGTAACCTGTCGACCATAGTGTCGTTAAGCTCTAAGTGAGCTTCTGTTTCCGAACCAACATGAACTGAAGCAAAAATCTTCGCGTGATCTGGCCAGAAATCATTTTTAACCAATAGCACTGGGCTAGGGCATTTTCTCAAAAGATGCCAATCAGTTGGAGTGAATATGACAGATTCCAAGGTATCGTGTTTGCGCGTACCTTTGATTAAGATGTCATGCTCGCCACTGTAAACCTCGGCAATGATCGCTTCATACGGGCGGTTATGCCAAACCACTTGTACATTAAATTCAATAGAATCATCTAGGTAAGGTTCTGCGACTTTATTCATCCAAATTTCGCGTTGGTGAATTACACCTTTGCGCATTGCGTCTCTTTCATCGATAGAGAGCATAGATGTCATTTCATACGAGAAGTCGTATATCGACAAAAAGAAAGTGATGTGGCTTGTTGAGGTGCTTTTCTTGGCAAGTTGGATAGCACGAACTAGAGCAGGTTGCTCATCGTGATTAATGTCTGCGACAACTAAAATTTTGTTATAGATACTCATAACTAAGCCTACTTTTCAGACCGAACATATAAATAATGTAGCGTAGTTATGGAGAGATTAAGAGAAATATAAGAGGTTTTAAGAGAGAAACATGATGTAGCTCATTATTGAACTACATCATTGATATCTAGACTATTCTTTTGAAACGCCAGCAAGTTCCATCAACGCATCGTGATCTTCGATAGTGATATATTTGCCTTTAACGCTCAAGATGTCTGCTTTTTGGAAACGACCTAAAAGACGGCTGATTGTTTCAACAGTCAAGCCAAGGTAGTTACCAATATCGCCACGAGTCATCGTTAGGCGGAACTCACGCGGGCTGAAGCCACGCTGAGAGAAGCGAGTAGAAAGGTTGTAAAGGAATGCAGCAAGACGCTCTTCCGCGTTCTTCTTAGAAAGAAGCAGAATCATTTCTTGGTCACCTTTAATCTC
The DNA here is from genome assembly GCF_902751245.1 of Vibrio sp. Vb339. Lineage (NCBI taxonomy): Bacteria > Pseudomonadati > Pseudomonadota > Gammaproteobacteria > Vibrionales > Vibrionaceae > Vibrio > Vibrio sp. Vb339. Next base: position 343,352 of record NZ_CADDIS010000002.1, read on the forward strand.
GTTACTCATCAGGCGCATAATTTGCTGACGCAATTTAGGCATTTTTCCTGATAGGTCATCAAGAATCTCATATGGGATTTCACATACCATAGAAGTTTCTAGCGCTTGTGCGAAACTAGGGTGTAGGTCACCAGTAATCGCATCGAAGCCAACAAGATCGCCCGCTAGGTGGAATGCAGTAATCTGCTCATCACCTTGCTCGGTAATCGTGTAGCTCTTGATCGTTCCAGAGCGAATAGCGTATAGAGATTTAAGCTCGTCACCGGCTTTAAATAACTCTTGGCCTTTTTGAATAGGCTTTTTTCTCTCAATGATCTGATCAAGTTGATCGAGTTCAGATTCATTCAAAGTAAACGGAATACAGAGCTGGCTAATACTACAATCCTGGCAATGGATCGCACAACCACCAGACTGAACACGTTTCGTCACAGGCTTTTCAGAAATCATAACAATCTTTCACTATTTGATATACGTCAATATTTTAGCATTCCTTAATCCTAAAGGGTAGTAAAAAAACCGGATTTAAAGAATGGCTATACGGTATAAATAATGAGCTGTAGCGCCATATATCCGGTATAGAAGCCGTAAATGAGGATTAAAATTGCGCCTAGTTGGCGAAATAAGTCAGCTTGTTGCAGTTTTTTGAGGAAATTGGCACCCATGCCAACTGTTAACATTGCCGGAAGCGTGCCTAAACCGAAAGCAAGCATGATACCGGCTCCGTTGTACCAACTTCCTGATACGGCTGCCCACGTAAGCATAGAGTAAACCAGGCCGCATGGAAGCCAACCCCAAATAAAGCCAAACGGCAAAGCATGGCTAGGGTGCTTCAATGGTAGAAATGATTTACCTAAAGGAGATATATAGCGCCATAGTTTCTGTCCGATCTTTTCAAAGAACAACAAGCCGAACCACCATTTACCGATATACAAACCTAAGACGATCATAAAGCCAGCAGCAAATAATCGCAGCCAACCCAGCAGAGCGTTAAAATCGCTTAGCTGACCTATCGAAGAAATTGCACCGCCAATCACACCACCAATCACGGCATAACTTAGCAAGCGTCCTAGGTTATAAAGTAGGGGAATAACAGGGGAAGGTTTACTGTTGCCAATCGAAAGAAGCGACGCAATACCACCACACATTCCCATGCAGTGGCCTGCGCCGATCAATCCAACAACAAAGGCTCCGATCCAATCAGGCGTCATCGTTCTTTTTGTCTACGTTAGTTTGGCTTTCGCTGTAAGCTGTCTCATTCTTGACAGGTTTGCTATCAGAATGGTTGTGAGCCTTTTCGTCTTCATCAAACAGAATGTTGTGACCTTGACGTTCTAGATCTTCAAACTGTTCGCTCTTCACCGCCCATAGAAAAATACCAACAGCGATGCACACTAGTACAATCGCAATGGGGATCAGGATGTATAAACTTTCCATTATTTACCTTGCTCTTTTAAAAGCCTTAACGAGTTAGACACAACAATAATAGAGCTGGCAGACATGCCAACAACGGCGATGTATGGAGCAACCAAACCTGCAACAGCCAATGGAAGAATGAGTAAGTTATACCCTAATGACCAAGCTAGGTTTTCACGAATTATCTTACGCGTTTTTAACGCCAAAGTACGCGACTTAAGTAATCTATCGAGTTTATCACCCAACAACACCATATCCGCAGAAGCTTTCGCCACATCCGTACCGCCACCCATAGCAACTGAAAGGTGAGCACCCGCAAGAATAGGGGCATCGTTAATGCCATCGCCAACCATCATGGTAATGTCACTTGCATCTCGAGAGTTCAAGTAAGCAAGTTTATCTTCAGGCTTCGCGTTAGCAACAATGTCTGTAATACCGATCTCTTCAGCAACAGGCTTCGCGTTAATCAAAGAATCGCCAGTAAGCAGAGTCGTTTTGATTCCCGCTTCTTTAAATTGCTTAATAAACTCGATGCTTTCTTTGCGAATGGGATCTTCATAAGTAAACGTTGCGATATGACGGCCCGCCATCGACAAGTAAATACCGTTACTTTCCGATGGTTGAGCTTCACCCAAAATGAACTCACTACTGCCGATCGCTACTTCCAGGCCATTCCACTCACCAGTAATACCTGAACCGATCACGTTATTGACAGACTCTACTTCAATATCATCTGAAATATGAGTTTTGAACGCTTTCGCAATAGGGTGGTTAGCGTGTTGCTCCAAGCTCGCCGCTACTTTGAGACAGGTGTCTTTATCAAGCTCAGCGAAGGTTTCAACTTGGCTGATACGAATATCACCCTCAGTCAATGTGCCTGTTTTATCAATGATCAAGTGATTCACTTTGCACAAGGTTTCAAATACATGGCCTTTACGCAGCAAGATACCGAAGTTACCCATACGAGAAGTGGAACAGGTAATTGCCGTCGGTGTCGCGAGTGACAGAGCACACGGACAAGTCGCAACGAGTACAGACAACATGATCCAGAAAGCGTCTTCTGGTCGTGTTTGGTGCCAGTAGAACCAAGTGCCAAATGAAATGATCAAGATAACCGCAACAAAGTATCGCGCTACTACATCGGCAATTTCAGCAATTCTAGGCTTAGAAAGTTGCGCTTCATCTTGCAGGCGAACGATATTGGAAATCACAGAATCCGCTTTTGATGTCATCACTTCCAGTTCAAACGACTCGTCACCATTCAATGTACCAGCGAAGACAGTATCACCCTCGTTTTTTACTACGTGGATAGATTCACCAGTCAGCATCGATTCATCAATATGAACTCGACCAGACAGTACTTTGCCATCGGCAGGAATGTGTTCACCCGGAAGAACGCGAATTTGGTCGCCAACTTTTAAGGTTTTTACCGGAACTTGTTCGCCATCTAACGTTGTTGCCATAGCAGGAACGAGCTTAAGCAGGTTACCACTAGCAGCAGCTGCTTTACGACGAGCGCGCATTTCAAGGAAACGACCAAGCAGTAAGAAGAAGGTAAACATCGAGATAGATTCGAAGAATACTTCACCTTTCTCTGTCACCGTTGCGACCAAACTTGCAACATAGGCAAACAACAGAGCAATCGACACAGGCACATCCATACCCAATGTTCGACCTTTAAGGCTACGCCACGCATTGATATAGAAAGGCAATGCAGAGTAGAGCAGAACCGGTGTTGCAAAGATTAAGCTCACCCAACGGAAGTAGCTTTTGAATTCGGGTTCAAGGTTACCAAAGACTTCAAGATAAAGCGCCACAGCCAGCATCATGACCTGCATGGTTGCTAAACCAGCAATACCAAGACGATAGAGATAATTCTTCATCGAACGATGATAGGCGGCTTCTTGTTGATCAGCCTCGAATGGTGCGGCTTTGTAGCCTAAGGTATGGATTGCAGACAACAGCTCGCTCAGTTTTGTCTGAGTGTTGTCCCAACTGAGCAGGGCGCGGTTAGTCGTGGTATTAACACGAATACTAACAACCCCTAACTTTGAAGAGACTTGCTTCTCAATAAGCCATGCACAAGCAGCACAAGAGACACCTTCTAGTGACAATGTCACTTCAGAGGTGTTTTCAGAGTTACGGACGAACTCCAATTGAACATCTTCGTTGTCGTAATGACTGAGTGCCAGAAGTTGCTCTGGCACTAGATCTGCTTTTTCAGCTGGAGCGGTACGATATTGGTAGTAAGAGACCAAACCGCTATCAACGATTGTCTGGGCTACGGTTTCGCAACCCGGACAACACATAAGTCGCACCGATCCTAAGATTTCTACTTTAAAATCCGTTTCCGCTGGTACATCTTCACCGCAGTGATAACAGGATTCACACATAAGCTTTAGTTCGTTAGTTGAGTAGGAGTATCAATAGGGAAGTTCATGCGACCTTGCACTAACCATTCAGAATCATGCGGAGAAAGCTCGATAAACCATGGACCTTGCATTTCATGGTCCAGAGTCAACGTGTAGTTGCCTCTCGCATCAGCGGTCAGTAGCTGAGTAAAATCACGATCAGGCAGCGTTCGGTGCACGAACATTGCGCTAATAGCAGGGAAGTGGTCTAGCTTGCCTTTGTCTAGGGTAATGATAACTGAGTTACCTTTCTCGCTAACTGAAGCTGATAGGCCAAGCTCTTTAGCAACATTTACTTTCGAAATGTCGACATTAATACCTTTACCTTTTTTATAGTAATCTTCAGTGACAACGTTAACTGAATGGTTGGTAAGTATCGCGACTCGAACCAATGTTAGCATAGAAACGCCAACGGTTAGGAAGATCAAAAACCACGGCCAAAACTGCTTATACCAAGGTTGTTCCATATTATTATTCTCAATATATACAATGAAATAAAACTAATTTTTACAAACACTTAAGGTTATAACTGTAAAAGAAAGACAGCCCCTTAAGAAGGGGCTGTTATTATTATGTTACTCTTTATCTGAGTTGCTGAGGCTCCAGACATAGGCAGAGACGAGCTGAACCTTATCCTCACCGAGGATGTCCTTCCAAGCCGGCATTACACCAGAACGTCCGTACATGACTGTTTCCGTCACATCAGCGCGAGAATCGCCGAATAGCCAGTCACGGTCAGTCAGGTCAGGGGCGCCAACAGCAGGGTTACCCTTACCATCAGTACCGTGACACGCTGCACACACTACAAAGCGCGCTTTACCAGCTTCTGCTTCACGTGCGTTTACGCTACGACCAGAAAGACTAAGCGTGTAGCTAACTACTTCTTTTACGCCTTCTTCGCCAAGAGCGTCTTTCCAACCTGGCATTTGACCGACACGACCATGCATGATGGTAGTAACGATAGCTTGTGGTTCACCACCATATAGCCATGCGTCATCAGTCAGGTTCGGGAAACCTTTCTGACCACGTGCATCAGAGCCGTGACACTGAGAACAGTTTTGTAGGAACAAACGTTGGCCCACTTTGATTGCATCAGCATCTGATGCAATGTCAGGGACAGAACGTAGACCATTTTCGTCGTGAGCTAGCTTTCTGAATGCTTCACCAAAGTAGGTGTCTGCATCATCAAGCTCTTTCGCGTATGCGTCTAACTGTTTGTTTGCTTGCGCAGCAGCGATTGCAGAGCGAGACTCTTCTACGCTACGAACTGTTTGGTTTGAACTCGTCCAACCTAGTAGACCTTTAAAGTTGCCAAGGCCTGGGTATAGAGCTAGATAAACAGCTGCAAACACAATTGTGCTAACGAAAAGGTATGTCCACCATTTAGGTAGCGGGTTATTAAGCTCACGAATACCATCGTATTCATGACCCATGTCCTGACCTTCTTCTACACCTGTTTTATCGTTGGAACACCAACGAAGTAAGGCTGCACAGCCAATCAACGTGCCGATTGTGATTACTGTTACCCAAATACTCCAGAATGTACTCATTACTTCGTCACTCCTTGATTTTTATCTTTCGCAGGTGCTTCATCAGCGAACACTAGGTTTGCATCTTCGTCGAAGCGCGACTTACGATTTTTACCGAAAGCCCACCAAACGATGCCGATGAAACAAGCAAAAACAGTAACAGTCCAAACACTTTGAAATGTAATAATGTCCATAATTATTCCTTATTTCATTGCGTGGCCAAGCGATTGAAGGTAAGCGATGATTGCATCCATCTCTGTTTTTCCTTCAACATCTTGTTTAGCGTTAGCAATTTGTTCGTCTGTGTAAGGAACACCAAATTGATTACGGAAGATTTCAAGCTTCTGTTTAGTCAATTTGCCATCAAGTACATTCTCAGCAAGCCATGGGAAACCAGGCATGTTTGATTCAGGAACAAGTTCACGAGGGTCGATAAGGTGAACACGGTGCCACTCATCAGAGTAACGATCACCAACACGCGCTAGATCAGGACCAGTACGCTTAGAACCCCATAGGAATGGGTGTTCCCAAACACTTTCGCCAGCTACAGAGTAGTGACCATAACGTTCAGTTTCAGAGCGGAAAGGACGAATCATTTGGCTGTGACATACGTTACAACCTTCGCGAATGTAGATATCACGACCTTCCATTTCCAGAGCAGAGTAAACACGTAGATTTTCTACAGGTTCAGTAGTCTGCTTTTGGAAAATAAGTGGGGTAATTTCTACTAAAGCACCAAAACTGATAGCAATAACGATAAGAATCGCTAGTAGGCCAACGTTCTTCTCTACCAACTCATGGCGATTATTTGAATTTGAGCTCATTCTAAATCTCCTTAAGCCGGTTGAGGGATAGCTTTAAGGCTATCTTTAGGTGCAGAAACAGTTTTGTACGTGTTGTATGCCATTAAGAACATACCTGATAGGAAGATGAAACCACCTAAGAAACGTACAAAGTAGAACGGGTAAGACGCTTCTACAGATTCAACAAAGCTGTAAGTTAATGTACCGTCAGAGTTAACTGCACGCCACATCAGACCTTGCATCACACCAGAGATCCACATTGCAACAATGTAGAAAACCGTACCAATCGTTGCCAACCAGAAGTGAACATTGATTAGAGATACAGAGTACATACGCTCTTGACCAAATAGTTTAGGAACTAAGTGGTAAACCGAACCGATAGAAACCATTGCAACCCAACCTAACGCACCAGAGTGTACGTGACCGATAGTCCAGTCCGTGTAGTGAGATAGTGCGTTAACCGTTTTGATTGCCATCATTGGGCCTTCGAAAGTCGACATGCCGTAGAATGATAGAGAAACGATTAGGAAACGTAGGATTGGGTCGTAGCGAAGCTTATGCCACGCACCAGATAGAGTCATAATACCGTTAATCATGCCACCCCAAGATGGAGCAAACAGAACCAAAGACATAACCATACCTAGAGATTGAGTCCAGTCAGGAAGTGCAGTGTAGTGTAGGTGGTGAGGACCAGCCCAGATATACAGAGACACGAGAGCCCAGAAGTGAACAATCGACAAACGGTAAGAGTAAACAGGGCGACCAGCTTGTTTAGGAACGAAGTAGTACATCATACCTAGGAAACCAGCTGTCAATAGGAAGCCTACCGCATTATGTCCGTACCACCATTGCACCATTGCATCGATCGCACCGGAATAAATCGAGTACGATTTAAACGCGGAGACAGGAACAGCTAGGCTGTTAACGATGTGCAACACGGCAACCGTGATGATGAAGGCTCCGAAGAACCAGTTTGCTACGTAAATGTGCGATGTCTTACGTTTAATCATGGTTCCGAAGAACACGACCGCATAAGCTACCCACACAAGAGTAATAGCAATATCGATTGGCCATTCAAGTTCTGCGTATTCTTTACCAGAGGTTAAACCTAACGGTAAAGTAATTGCAGCGGACAGGATAATCGCTTGCCAACCCCAAAAGGTAAAGGCTACGAGAGGGCCACCAAAGAGACGCGTCTGACAGGTACGTTGTACAACATAATATGATGTTGCAAACAGCGCACTTGTACCGAACGCAAAAATAACCGCATTAGTATGCAGGGGACGTAAACGACTGTACGTCAACCACGGCGTATCAAAGTTTAGCTGTGGCCAAACTAATTGAGCGGCAATCAAAACACCAACGCCCATACCGACAATACCCCACAAAATTGTAACTAGGGTAAATTGACGGACGACCGTATAGTTGTAGTTTTGTTCAAGCTGCTTTTCTTGGCTCATTTGCATGCTTCCAATTTCTTATTTACTACACTTTACTTCCAACACGACTCACGTCGTAATGCCACCCAAATTAGAAAAGGAAATTCAGCCTATTCAGGGCTTTATTTCCACTTGCTGATTTTAAAAAAAAGTGGCATTTTCAACGCGACACTATACTTGAATTAACAAATCAATGACAGAGTAGTAACCTTACGCTTGGTCTGGAATTGGATTTTTATTTAAAAACTTTGAACTTTGTAACAAGGAGTAAAGATTATAATGGCGGCACAAAAGCTAACAAAAGGCAGGCTTGTTCAAATTATCGTCATGTTGGTTATTTTAATAGCTGCATTTACTTGGAGAACAGTAACATACGATAATAACGAAACAGTAAACTGTATAGTTTCAAAACCTTGTGAATTTGGTATTGATAATCATAATGTTTTAATTTCGGGCGATAACCTAGGGTATTCGATCGAAACATCTAAAACTGGCAAATTTATCATTAGCTATAATGAAAGCGGAATTCTGGAAGAAAAAGGGCCATCAAATTGGCTGTTACAAACTAATGATAAGACCTCCTCAATAACGGTTACATTTCCACAACAGGTGAGCACGTTTTCTGTAAACTTGTCCAAAGAGTAACAGAGATAAAACTGGGGCACGCCTCGGGTCTTTTGATAGAAATATGTACCAAATCAGTGAAACACAATGCATTAAAGTGTTATAAAGAGAGCATTAATAAAGTTACCCAGAATCTATGAAATTTCTATCAAAAGTCTCTTACTCCCTAGACGATAAAATCGCAGTAGATGAGTTGCTCTGCGGGGTGGAAAACCCTGACGATATTGCTTGTCTTATTTGCTACTGCACAGAAGAGTATTCGACACTCGCTGTGCAGAGATATTTCGTAGATGCTCTCCCTAACACTCCCATACATGGCTGTACTACTTGTCACGGCATTATGACCGAAACTGGTTTTCATTCTGGTCCAGTCATTGGCGTCCTCATTATTTATGACTCGGGGATCAACGCCTATGGTACGGGAATCGAACATTTCAGCGACTCCATAGGCCGCAGTACCTTCAACGCGATAGACAAAGCACTCAAGAGCGCCAACCGAGAAGGTGAAATCCCTGATCTTATCTTGTTGCATTCCACACCGGGTAACGAAGAAAAGGTGATGGCGGCTATCGATAAGAAATTTGGTACTGAAGTGCCAATTATTGGTGGCAGTGCTGCAGACAATCAGGTTTCAGGAAACTGGAGTATCTTCACCGAAGAGTCGCTGTCTATAAATGGCGTATCTTTAACGGTGGTGTTTGCGTCTCAGTCCATCTATTCCTCTTTCAGCGCCGGTCATACACCCACGCGCTATTCAGGCACCGTGACAAAAGTAAGAAACCGAATATTGTTGGAGATAGACCACAGGCCAGCCGTCACCGTTTATAACGAATGGACTAATTTCCACTTAGGTGGCAGTGATGATGGTTATATCTTCGAAAAGTCGTCAGTCTACCCATTAGGCAGGAAAGTTGGCTCTTCTTACGATTACCCATATTTCAAATTGTCTCATTCGATCAGAGAGACGGAGTGTAATGGGATTGAGCTGTTCACAGACATCAGTGAAGGCGACACCATCTACCTGATGCAAGGGTCTAAGCAGCAGTTGATTAGCCGGGCCGCGAATATCATTCACTCCTCATACTACAACGACATGGATCTTGAAGAGAAACTAGGGGCGATCAATATCTTTTGTGCCGGTCCAATGTTGAACCTTAAACAAGATATGGATGAGGTTTGTGACCAAATAAATCAAGCACTTAATGGGCTTCCATACATATGTCCATTTACGTTTGGTGAACAAGGCAGGCTCTCTGGTGGTGAGAATGCACACGGGAATTTAATGGTATCGTCTGCAACGTTTTATAGGTTGAAAAAGTAATGGGTTCTGAAGGTCAAGAAGCGCTGCAAGAAGCACGTATTGAACTGCAAAAACTAAAAGCCCGTGAGCGAAAACTGGCTGAAGAGAACAGGGTGATCTTATCAACCATCTCTGCGATCAGTAAGGCGAGTAACATATCTGAGATATTCTCCAGTCTTGAGTTCGTGCTCAAAAAGTACATTAAGTTTGATGATTTTATCGTGGTATCAAGGGTAGGGAACGAAGGCAGTTTCAAAACCCTGCTAAGCAATAACAAAGTCTTCGAACAGATGAATTGGAGCGATTGTGGCAAGCTATCGCGAGTCATCAATGGTGAATGCGCCATCCTTTTCGAACCCAAGTCTCTTGGGGAATTCAACTCTCTGCATCCCATTGTTCTCGACCAAATCAACTCCGTTCTTATTACGGGTATAGATAGCGGACTAACACAATCCGTCATCATATTTATCCACTCAAATACCAAGCACTTTAGTATTGAAACCAAGGCCACACTAAACCGTTTCCGACCGTTGATAGAGCGTGCTGTTTTCGATATTGAGAACAAAGAAAAGCTTGAAGCAACCGTTCGAGAACGTACAGCAGAGCTTGTCACAGCAAGAAAAGACGCAGAAAGAGCCAACAAGGCCAAGTCTGAATTCCTCGCGATGATGAGTCATGAATTAAGAACTCCGCTAAATGCCATCATTGGCCTAATAGACACCCTAAAATCCACATCATTGAACGAAGAACAACAGTCTATACTGCTTAATATGAGTACATCATCTGAGCTTTTATTGGCAATTATCAGTGACGTATTGGATTTTTCTAAGATTGAATCTGGATGTTTCTCATTAGCTCCTCAATGGAGCAATGTAAGAGACACTGTAACTTTTGTATTATCTGAACAAAAGAAGACAGCAGACGATAAAGGTTTGGCGCTAACAGTAACCAGCGATATCCCTGAGGGTGAACTGCATTACATCGACCCAAGCCGATTAGCACAGATCCTATTTAACCTGATTGGTAACGCGATTAAGTTCACTGAACATGGGCATGTGCATGTTTCTATCAAGTACCAGCAGAGCTCTTTCTATATAACGGTGGAAGACACAGGGATTGGCATTAGCTCGCAACAACTTTCGTCGCTGTTCAGTCCATTTGTACAAGCTGATAGCACAATCACACGCAGATTTGGTGGCACCGGTTTAGGCTTGGCTATCACTAAAAGACTGGTTGAGCTAATGCGCGGGCGCATATCGGTAGAGAGTGAGCCTGGAAAAGGTTCCAAATTTGAAGTACAGCTACCAGTGCTTACTAGAGTTACGAATAATCTGGCTAACAACGAAGATGAATCTTCACGAGAGTTGAGAAGCCGATATTCAGTGTTAGTTGTCGAAGACAATCCAACGAATCAAATGGTGATCAAATTAATCCTAACGCGACAAGGCCACGAAGTTTTCATCGCAAGCAACGGTGAGGAAGCGATTGGTTTTGTGGAAAGAGCCAATGACTCGATAGACATTATCTTAATGGATGTGTCGATGCCGGTCATGGATGGATTAACCACAACCAAATACATGAGAGACGCGAACATCAAAACACCAATCGTCGCACTAACAGCACACACATCAGTAGAAGACAAATGTTCGTGCTTGGATGTCGGCATGAATGATTTCGTGACCAAGCCAGTAAGAACCAAAGAGATCACAGAAGCCATTGATCGATTAATGCTTGAAGTCTAATAAACGTATTCTTAATCGAAGATTAGGAAATATGTTTATTAGGTATTTTATGGTAAATAGCCTTACTGTTAAATAGAACGTCGATTTGATAGATAAACAAGAGGCAGGGCATCACACAGAGATACCTGCCTTATAAACACCAAAACCAATTTAACATAATATACATAATGCGCAGTAATGGTGTTAGAGCAATTTAGTAATGTCCGGTTTGAGCCATTTTAAAATGTCCTCCTAAGCTTACCTATATTGGTCTGCTTAGGAGTTATCCGGATGCTTATTACTATGAGTGAAAAAGATATTCATCGATTCAAGGTGCTTACTGACGTACGTGAAAAACGACTACGCCAAGTTGACGCCGCTATAATTTTGAATCTGTCTGCGCGCCATATCCGACGTTTGGTGAACAAACTGGTCTCTCTTGGTGCTCAAAGTCTTACACACGCAGCGCGTGGACGCCCAAGTAATCGACGCTACTCAGAACATTTCAGAATTGAAATACTGAAACTTATCCGTGAGCATTACTCTGACTTCTCACCAACGTTCGCTCTGGAAAAACTGACTGAACGACACAATCTATCCGTCTCTAAAGAAACACTCCGTCAATGGATGATCGCCGACGGACTGTGGCTTCCACATTCACAACGCAAACCTCGAGTCTATCAGCCTCGTTACCGTCGTGATTGCTTGGGTGAACTTATCCAAATTGACGGCTCCCATCATGACTGGTTTGAAGGCCGCAGCGACAAATGCTGCCTATTGGTGTTCATTGATGATGCGACTGGCCGTTTGATGAACCTAAGATTCAGCGAGACAGAATCCGCATTTGACTACATGTTGACCACGCGTGAATACCTCAATGAGCACGGTAAACCCATCGCATTTTACAGTGACAAGCACTCAATTTTTCGAGTGAATCAGGAGAAACACAAACAAGTTGGCCAAACTCAATACAGGCGCGTGCTGAAAGAACTGGCCATAGAACTCATCTGTGCCAACAGCTCCCAAGCCAAAGGCCGCGTTGAGCGAGCCAACCTCACGCTGCAAGACCGACTGGTTAAAGAGATGCGCTTACAAGGTATCGACACCATCGAACAAGCCAACGCCTGGCTTCCCTACTTCATCGCCGATTTTAACCATCGCTTTGCTAAGCCCGCTCAATACCCAAAAGACATGCATCGCCCGGTTCGAGAGTCCAAGCAAGAACTCGACGATATTTTCAGTTGGCAAGAAACCCGCAAGCTCTCAAAGTCGCTGACATTTCAATACGATAAAGTGATTTATCTCATTGAACCTACTGAAGAAAACAGCCGACTAGCGCACGAACATGTCAAGATACTCGACTACCCAAACGGTGAAATCGCCATCCAATACGGGCATCGAAAACTCGAATTCAAAACCTTCGACAAACTCGAGCACGTTCAACAAACCCAAATCGTCGACAACAAACGCCTCGGCCAAGTTTTAAAATTTGCTCAGCAACAACAAGAAGAATTCGAACAACAACAGCAACGAACCCGCAGTAAGAAAGCCCCCAAGCGCCGTGCACAACAAAGAGCCCTTCAAACAGCGCCTCGAGCCATCAACCCTGTCCTCACCGAACCATTCAAAGCTTCCAGTCGAAAGACCTAACAAGGGGACATTTCTATTTGGGACAAATGAGGACATTTTAAAGTGGGATTGACAAATGGAGATTAAGATCTGTGAGTGTTCGTAGCCTTATTACCAGTAGATTTCACGTACAGCGCCGCATGAATCTATCTATTTACTTTATGGCTTTGACTCTGCGTTAATTGAATTAAATCGTGATGGCTTTATCACATGTCTGCTCAAACTTAATTAAGACTTCTAATTACGCATGCTTCTCCAAAGTTAGTCCAGAGTCTCTGCTGGTTGAGAATTAAAAACTATTACGCTGATTTTGTTTCCCGAAAGAACCTAGATGATTAACGCTTCCACTAACTCTCGGTCTATTGTCCGTACTACCACTTGTTTATCTATGTTGGCTTGTTCTTCACCAAATTGAATCAACTATCAACGCCATCAGTAACATCCGTACTCGTTTTTCAAACCACTGACTTTGAATTTTCTGATGCCCAACGGTCATTGTGACCAAACTGCGTTGCCATCCAAAACGAACCTATCTAAACGACTTAGCTGATAGTAAGTTACAGTGCAACATAAATTCTATTAACCTCTGTCTAGACTGTATTACCTTGTCTCATAACTGCGATAATGATACTTCTATTACCAACAAGTCTTTAAAATCAGATGTTTAGGCTAGTTCTCAATTAGTTAGAGTATCTTTTGTTTGTTAACATATTCTGGAACTGAATAACTTATTATCTTAGAAGGCTTTACATGAAAATCAGTACAATCGCCCTATCGCTATTCACCGCTTTTTTTAGCATCAGCTCGCAGGCGCTTGCTAGTGAAAACGAAAACTCACCCAGAGAGCATGGTCATTTTTATGCTGGGGTTGATATCGGCTTTTATAATGAAACTGAATTAGAATATCGTGGCAACGCCATTGAAGATTCATCTGATCTATCAGACTTTAGCTATAACTTGGTTGGAGGCTACGAGTTCAATACACATGACTTAGTCAAACTGGGACTAGAGGCAGAGTACCGAAAAATCGGAAAAGTTAACTATAACGACTTAATGGATATTGAAGGCCAAGCTTTCTTCGTAAACATTAAACCAAAATTTATTGTTAAAGGTGACGTCTTAGATCTGTATGTATCTTTGTTAGCCGGTGTTGGCTCTATGGATATGGAAGCGAAAGCTTTTGGAGTATCAGGCTCTAAGTCTGAAGCAGCCTACCAAGTTGGTGCTGAGCTTGGTGCTATAGTAACAGACAACATCGACATCCATATTGGTTACCGCTATGCAAACGTTGAAATAGAATCCATCGATGTATCACCCCAAACCGCTTACCTAGGTGCAAGGTACCACTTCTAAACTCTATTCACCCTTAGGCTAAATACAATTAAAGCCGTCTTTTTGAAGTTCGGCTTTAATTTTGATCACCTATTTTCCCTTTCCCTACTCGACCTTTACTTTAACAAGACAATTCAACCATAAATAAAGTTACGTTGTATCTTATGTAAAAAGTTACAACTTGAAAAATTAACCTTAACGCAAAATAAACCACTTTAACAGGCTACTATTTCGTGTTTAAATTTTGATCTATCAAACAGTTATATGAATAAATTTGGTGATTAAGCAATCAAATGCTATGCATTCAATCTTTAAAATTAAATTAAAGTGTTAACATCAGGCAATTTTGTAAACTAGGTGTTTGATATGTTGCCTAAACTTTATAAGTTCAGATCGCTCCACGACAGAAACATACAATCTATTTCCGAGTGTTCGTTGTGGTTTGACTACGCTAAAACTTTTAATAACCCTTTTGAATCTAACCAAGTATTCAACAAAGAACTTCAAGAAAACTTTAAGATCATGTGTTTCTCTCAGTCGAGTGACCACCCAATACTATGGTCGCAGTATGGTGACAACTTTAAAGGCATGTGTATCGAGTATGATCTCAACTGCTATAACGGCGAGGCCAATCTCAACTGTTTTGAAGTCCAGTATGAAGACGAACCTAGTATGTTCCTCCCGGCATCGCTAAGTGGTTTACAAACAACAAGACTGGGACCTGAGATATTCAAAATTAAGCATTCTAATTGGCGCTATGAAAAGGAATACCGTTGGGTATTACCTAATGATGAGATGATCGGAAATAAACTCTACCTTAATAGAGAGTGCCTAAGCTCGGTGATTCTGTCAGAGCACGCTCCTGCCGACAGGAAGTTAAAAGTTCTGATGACTTGCCAGCGCCTTGGTATCCCTGTTAAACACGCAATAGCAAAGCAAGAGTCGTTTACCTTCGAAGTGGTCTGTTAAACGAAATAAGCAAGATTATATCTACAAGTTAGTCACTTACATAAAGTTACAGCGCAACAAAAAAAGAGAGCCACATTAAATGTGGCTCCCTTTTCTACATGTTCGTCGTCAGTTTTCCAGGCACTTTATCTTGCATCTGCTCAATGGTCGCGATAGACATTTGAACAGTTGAAAACCAATAAGGTCGGTGCTTAACGTTAAATAGTTCACTATTATCTAACGCCTCGAAAACAGAATATTTTCTACCTTGAGCCAAAGCTGCACCATAAACTGTTCGCTCAAGTACTGGGATGTCATTCACTTCCTCTAGAAGTGCCCTCTTGATGAACTGGTTCCCGGGGCTCCAATCTATAAATTCAACGAGATTTTTTAGTAGCTTAAGCTCTAGCTGCTCGACCATTGATTCGAGAAACTGTGTGTTTGGCATCACCTCAGTACAAGCATAATATTCGTCATGCTTGTCACTTGCTTCACGATAACCAAGCATCGTTTTTACCAATGCGTCTTCAAACGTTGAAGAAAAGTGGTTACAAATTAAAAACAAAGGCAGAACTCTCAACACGCCAAGTAAAATGCCTACGTTAGGATCTTTAACCGACGTTTCTTGAAGTCGAATTCGAGTCGCATTTGACGTCACGACCAAGTGTTGCCAAACCTTAGGTGTGATGTGTTTAATGTTGCCATCATTCCACTTAATCAGCTGCTGACTCATTAACAATGGGAACAATAAACGACAATTTTCTATTCCTATTTGTCGTGATGCAACTTTAGGATCAAGAACTACCTTAGATTTCTTTCCATACTTATCTGCAAACTCTTGGTTGGAAACAAACTCGATTAAGCTAGAGCTCAATGGCCTGCTTTTCGCAGATATTTCGTGAAGTTTTGAAAAGTTTAAAGATGGTGAATACGCAATACTAGCGAACTGATTGTAATCGGGTAAGTCTGAAAACAACGAACTTATTAATGTGCCTTGAAGCTTCTCAAGCATTAGAGCCGAGGCTGCATTGCTAACATCATCGATAACGTATCGTAAGGTTTGTTGCTTCGCGTTGACTTTTTCACGATGAGCATTAACTCTATCTTGTTCACAGCGCAGTAGAATACGTTGGTTATGAGATATGCGGTCAGACTCATCAAATATGACGCTATCACAATACCTATTTTCTAAACTTAGTAACGTGTCTACTGTAGATTGTGCAAGCTTATATTCAGGTGAGATTAACCATCGATTAAAGCGAGCTTCAACGTTGATTGAGACCTTCCTAGAGATCTCAATCACTTCAGGGGTATAACTTTTATTTGCTAACAACAACCGTGACTTTCCTTTGCCGTAAATGCTCTTGCGTCGGCATATCCTGCCTTTATAACAAAACTAATATTAATAGAAATTAGAGATTGGTTCACGAAATTGTTTCAATAAAATTAAGACCGTTTAGTTATAGTGCATTGGAAGCGTCTAGTACATGATATGTAGCCGGATATACTTTTCTGGAAAGCTGTATTTGAACCTTTTCTTCTTCGGCAAGTACTTTTTCGCCTGCTTGCAAACGCTACTATCACCAGACGTTCTCACCCTTTTAATTCTTGCGTAACCTTTAGAGTGCTTCATCTCAATCATAAGATCGCAATAACCAGCGAAATCAACATTGCTCTTGTTGAGCCCTTTCATGACGGTGACTTTGATTTTTTTAGCTACGGGATTAACCAATGCATCGTCGGCAAAAGCAACTGGGGATAAAAAACACAATAGGAATACTAGATATCTCATACTGCTCTCTCTTTGTTGAAGGTGAGAACAGTATGCGGAGATTAAAAGAAAATGAAGGATTAACTTAGTATGAGGATTGACCAGCTAACACGTAACTCTCAACGATTACGCTTTCTTTGAGCCTTTAGACTTAAACCCATTATGCGGGAACACGTTACGAATACGTTGTTGTACGTTTTTAGGCACATCTTTAGTGAACTTGAGATTGTAGCCAGAGCGTTTCGCATACACTTTTAACTCACCTTTAAAGGCGTTGTTGTGACCAATTTCTTGAAGGTTGTGCTTAAAGCTCGGTGGAAGATGACCTTTAACTTGTTCGATCTCCCCATCGCTAAATTTGATTTTTAATACCGGCCGATCAACAGCAACTAACCAAAAGACCAACGCCGCACCGATTAAGATCACGTACATCATAATGTCACCACTACTGTTGATGATTATTTATCGTCAGAAAGAAGCTTGCTTAAGTCTTCTTTGAGACTGGTTACTGTTTTGCTCGCCTGTTCACTACGGGACGCTTCGCTAACCAAATACTCGATGGCATCTGAGAGCGTGCAGCCTAGCTCGTTCGCGCGTTGAGATAGCTTTTCCCATACACGGTAATCAAGGTCGATTGATTTCTTCTTAGTATGAACTTGTTCAGCATTGAAGTGGCGTTTTCTCTTAGCTCTGATCGCTTGTTTAAGCTTGTTATCGAGCTCAGGAGACATGTTGTTAGATATCCATTCAAGGACACCTGTAGGTTGGTGTTCAAGCTTCAATAAGGCTTTAACAGCAACGTCAGCTTCACTTGAATCAATGTGGCAGGTGATCGACTCGCCTTCTTTCCATTTTTTGACCAGATAGTTCCATTTCCAACCACATTCCAAGTTTTCAAGTTGCTGATATTTCATGTCTAATCTCGAGAGTTAATCCTAGTGACAGCGTAACCCAAAATAGGCTATTTAACAATTATTGTCTTGAAAGAATAGACCAAGATCATACTTATATTAGCTTAGTGATTAGTAACTACAACATAGAGCTACAAGCGAGATCGGTTTTTCTATATACTCCCTACCTCATTATCATAATCAGAAACTTAAATGACTCAAGTAGATTGGCGACATGTTACGCCTCAGTACGACGAATATAGCGCTCAATTAGAGCAATTCCCTGACATCTCGCCTTTCCCGTTCTCAGATATTCAACATAGATTCAAAGATGCGCTAACCCGCTTTGTCCGTTTGTCTAACCTTTCGCGTGTTTTACTTGTAAACGCTCCAGACAATTCGATCTACCGTCAAATGATTGTTGAATCTCTAGTCACTGCTTTAGATGATCACACTCTACCGGTTATAAAAACTGAGTCTTTAAATGCTGTCTCTCTGTTTGACCAAGTTCAGTCAAAAGACGGTAAGGTTGTAGCGACAAAGCCCGGCTTACTGGCTAGAGCAAACAACGGCTATCTAATCGTTTCAGCAAACTTGATCTTGGCCAACCCAGGAAGCTGGTTATTGCTTAAATCAGCACTGCTTGGTGAAGCTGTAGAGCCTATCAGCAGCAATCCAGAACACCTGAACCAATCCCCGACTTTGCCTTTGACTTACAACATTAAGTTGATTGTGGTTGGAGACAGAGCTCAACTAGGTGACCTTGATTACCTAGACAGCGATATTCAAACCGGTTTTTGCCTATTTAGCGAAATTGAACAAGATATCAAGCTCTCTGAAGAAACTTTGACTCAATATCTTGGTTACCTTAAGTGGCTTCAACAACGCTATGAATTGCCAACCATCACGCAACAAGCGTTGACGGGCATTCTCACGGCCGGAGCAAGAGAGACTGAAGATCAAAGTTATATTCCATTATGCCCTATTTGGCACAATGCGTTATTGAACGAAGCTCTGATTGAAGCCGACAATGGTGAGATTGATATTCACCATATCCAACAAGCTCAACAGCACAAATATAACCGTGAATCTTACCTACCAGAACGTGCCCTTGATGATATTCGAGATGGCCAAGTCATTATCGAAACCGAGGGCGAACAAGTTGGTCAAGTTAATGGTCTGACGGTTATCGATGTTCCAGGACACCCGATCTCTTATGGTGAACCTGCACGAATTTCCTGCGTTATTCACTTTGGTGATGGTGATATTGCCGACGTTGAGCGCAAAGCCGAGTTGGGTGGTAATCTTCATGCTAAAGGTATGATGATCATGCAAGCATTTGTGAGCAGCGCACTAAACCTTGAAGATCCGTTGCCATACGCTGCTTCTGTTGTGTTTGAGCAATCGTATTGCGAAGTCGATGGCGATAGTGCTTCTCTAGCGGAACTGTGCTCTCTGGTGAGTGCTTTGTCTGAATATCCTATCAATCAACAAATTGCGGTTACAGGTGCAGTTGACCAATTTGGACGTGTGCAAGCTGTTGGCGGGCTAAACGAGAAAATCGAAGGCTTCTACCATGTGTGTAAGCACAACGGCTTAACAGGCGAACAAGGTGTGATCCTTCCAAGGTCGAACTTAAGACACCTTGCACTAAAGCCTGACCTTATTGAAAGCATTAAGAATGAAGAATTCCATATTTGGTCTGTGTCTAATGTAGACGAAGCAATTCCTCTCATTATGAACAAACCATTTAGAGACGATGAACAAGAAAGCGTTCTGAGCAAAATCGCGGAACGTATTGAAAACTTTGAAAGACATGAGCACCCTATTGGAATCGTTGGACGCATTAAAAACTGGTTTGTCTAGTACTGATCGGACTTGTTTAGCGTACACCTGTTCACTAATATGCACCTATCAAAAATCGGAGTAATTGATAATGCAAAACAAACGTGATTCTTACACTCGCGAAGAGCTTCTAGCATCAAGCCAAGGCGAACTATGGCCACAAGGCCCTCAACTACCAGCACCGAACATGCTAATGATGGATCGCATCACTAAGATGTCTGAAACTGAAGGTGATTACGGTAAAGGTTTAGTTCTTGCTGAGCTGGATATTACTCCTGACCTATGGTTCTTCGATTGTCACTTCCCGGGTGACCCAGTAATGCCTGGTTGTCTAGGCCTTGACGCAATGTGGCAGCTAGTTGGCTTCTATCTTGGTTGGGTTGGCGGCGAAGGTAAAGGTCGTGCTCTGGGTGTTGGCGAAGTGAAATTCACAGGTCAAATTCTACCTACAGCGAAAAAAGTAACTTACGAGATCCACATGAAGCGTGTTGTTAACCGTCGCCTAGTTATGGGCCTTGCGGATGGTCGCGTACTTGTTGATGGTAAAGAGATCTATGTTGCTAAAGATCTGAAAGTTGGCCTTTTCCAAGATACGTCAGCATTCTAATCTAATAGTTAGATTTTTAATAAAGCAGCCCATGGCTGCTTTATTTTCATTTCAATAAATTTAGTTATAGTGCATCAAGGTATTCAGACCTAAGCGTGAAATAGGTTAAATCCACCAGCAAGACGCTCTTATGATAGCGAGATTATAATAACTTTATACTTTGGGGATTAGCACTCTTCTGAAACTAACAAGGCTCCAGCCGTTATAATCAACAGACAATGGAGCCCTGACCTTTAATTCTTTGTGCCCTATTCTACTTATAGAGACCTGATTGCTTGTCATCTTTGGCGTCACGCCATCCACCTAACCAATAAGATCGAGAATCCATTTGGCTATATGGGCAAGCTTCTTGCGACCGTCCATTTAAACCAGCCTTGTAACCTTGAGATTGTGCTCGTTCTAGTCGATCACGCTTTTGTCTCTTCATAGTGCAGTCCTCATACGGGTGTTCCATTTACTAACATACAATGATTACAACTTTGCGGAGTTTTTGTGACTCCAACTTTAAGAATCGATCAAATTTTCACTTTTCTCAAGGCGAAAAAAAGCCCGAGTTCAGAATTGTGAACTCGGGCTCAAGAGATAAAATTATTTAAATTTTCTGCGGAACCCCAACAGACCAAGCACAGTCAAAGTTAACCAACCTAGGCTACCACCTTGGCGATCTACTTTCTCGGTATCTGCGCTACGAGTTTGAATATCATCTTTAGTGGCACCAGCAATTGGAACCAGTTTAACGGCTACAACCTCTTCTACTGCGTTAGACGAAGCGCCACCACAGTAAGAGTTGTGTGATGTTGTATCATACGCTTGTGCCTTGCCACCCACGGTACATTTTATAGCAGTACCAGAGATAACACCTGCATCATTAATATCTGTTGCATCAATAATTCGGAAATAGTTATTAGCATCAGAGTAGTCTTGACCATCAGCATTTGCACCATTGGTCAGATCATCTAGCCACCAAGCCTGATTGTTAAATACTGCGTCAACTCTCACATTATTTGGAGCCTCAACAGCATAAGGGTAAATAAAACCACGGTGTCTACGCTCGCTGCCATCTACTTCACGAGTCGTCTCAGCGTCAATCTGGCCAACAAACTCATTGAAATTGTTTACCGCTTTAGCTTCACCACTTGAACCACCAAAGAAAATACCACCGGACAGGTATGTTGCCGTCGGAGTCGTTGCAGATGCATCAGTAACAACGAAAATTTTGTTACCTGCACTACCGCTCTCTGGTACATAACCATTACGCTTAGAGTAGCCCACAGCAAATAAGTTATCGTTAATATCAGTCGCTACAGAGTTACTGTATCTAGCATCGTCGTTATTTGAGCCTGAATTAACTTCTGCGCCGCTAATAAACTTATTTTCCCAAGTGACGGTTGATAGATCAACATTACTCGCGAAGTCTATTTGGCTACTTGTAAAAACAACCGCGTTCATATCACGCAAGTCACCATTTCCGTTAACTGTGTTGTAACCAACGCCATAAAAGCGATTGTTTACCTCTACAACCCCCCTCATGCTCCCTTGTGAAAAGAAATCATCTTCTCTCGCAGAAACACTTGGTCCCCAATCAAGCTCGTTAGTATATGACGCATCCCAAATAGCCGCTTTAGAAGCAAAAGCCTTATCTGGTTCAGAAGTTTCGGTCGGAGCAAACTCCTCAGATACACTACCTACATTATAAACAGTACCGTTACTTGCCGTTATAGCTTTCCATGCACGAGTTTCCGAAGTTCCCGTAGGCCCAGTCGCCGTAGTAAACAATGCGTTATTACGGATAGTACCTTCAGATTTAACACCTAATGGTTGAGCATTGTCATCTAGAGAGTTAATTACCGTATTACGACTGTCAAATGTAGCGCCACCTTCAACAAAAGCTTTAGCATTGACGTAAGTAAGGTCATTTCTTTCTTTACTCCAAGTGTCATTCCAGCGGTTTTCTGCCCAACTTTCACACGTAGAGTATCGCAACTCTCGATAACAATAGTTTTCGAAATCCTCGAACTCTTGAATGTATTGGAACGGAGCATCCATAGCAAAAGGCACTTCTTCGCGATAACTTACAGCCTCGACCGTATTGCGAGTTTCACCAGCTAATTTAAAGCTGTCACATGCCACTCCACCGACAGTACCAGTAGTAAAACAACTCTCTGTTCCAGAAACAGTCGCTGGCTGAATCGCAACACCAAAGATCTCAGACGCGCCTGTAATCGAAGGAGTGACTTCAACTACCTTATAAAGCGCAGCATTCGCGTTAGTTGCAGCAAAAACTAATGCTGCAACTGTTGTTAATTTAAATTTAGTACAAGTCATTATTACTTCTTAACTTTCCTGTTGTAGTGCCTCGAGCTCTTCCCAGCGCTCAAAAGCAACTTCAAGCTCCTGCTCTGCTGCAGATAGCTTATCTAATACTGGTTGTGTCTGCTCTACAGATTTTGAAAAGAAGCTTGGATCGTTGACTTCTTCCTGAAGAGTTTCAATTTGAGTTTCCAATTCTTCTAAACGCATTGGTAGCGCTTCTAGTTCTCGTTGTAGCTTATACGATAACTTCTTAGGTTTAGCCTTAACTGGCGCAGTTTTGGGAGTTTCCTCAACTACTTTTTCAGGCTTTGATGGCTTTTCAACCTGTCGGTACTCTAATGCTTGCTTTCTTTGCTGCTGAGCATCGTGATAGCCACCAACAAATTCTTCAATCACACCGTTACCTTCGAAGATCCAACTTGTCATAACCGTGTTATCAACAAACTGACGATCGTGACTCACTAAAAGAAGCGTACCCTGATAGTTGGCAAGCAAATCTTCTAAAAGTTCCAAAGTTTCGATATCTAGATCGTTGGTTGGCTCATCGAGAATCAATAAGTTGTTCGACTTAAGGAAGATACGAGCTAATAACAGACGGTTTTTCTCACCTCCAGACAGCGCTTTAACAGGAGTACGAGCACGTTTAGGTGAGAATAAGAAATCTTGTAAGTAGCTAAGTGCATGACGCTCACGGCCGCCTACAGTGACTTCTTGCTTACCATCCGCTAGGTTATCAATTACAGACTTCTCAGGATCTAGGATTTCACGGTATTGGTCGAAGTAAGCCACTTCAAGTTTAGTACCGCAATGCAGACGACCTGAATCAGGCTTAAGCTGGTCAAGAAGTAGTTTAAGTACTGTACTCTTACCACAACCGTTAGGACCAATCAGAGCGATGCGATCACCACGCATAATGTTGAAACTGAAGTCTTTAACAATCTCTTTGCCTTCAAAACCAAAGTTAATGTTCTCAGCTTCAAATACAATCTTGCCTGAACGCTGACCATCGTCGATTTGGATAATCGCTTTGCCCTGCACTTCACGACGATTCAAACGCTCTTCACGTAGCTTCTTAAGCGCACGTACGCGGCCTTCGTTACGAGTTCTACGAGCTTTAATGCCCTGACGAATCCATACTTCTTCTTGAGCAAGCTTCTTATCAAATTCAGCATTTTGCATCTCTTCGACACGTAACGCTTCTTCTTTATCTAATAGGTAGTTTTCGTAATCGCCAGGGAACGAGCTCAACTTACCACGATCAAGATCAACAATGCGTGTTGCCATCGATTTGATGAAAGCACGGTCATGCGAGATAAAGATGATTGAACCACGGAAGTCTTTCAGGAAGCTTTCTAACCATTCGATTGTCGCAACATCCAAGTGGTTAGTCGGTTCGTCGAGTAGAAGCACGTCTGGGTCACATACAAGCGCACGAGCAAGTGCCGCTTTACGTTGCCAACCACCAGATAAATCAGTCAGTTTTGTTTCAGCAGTGAGTTTAAGCGCAGCCATTACGTTACTTACGCGATCTTCGAAACGCCATGCATTCGCATGATCCAACTGCTCTTGAACGCGAGTAAGACGGTTTAGGTTCTTTTCACTCGGGTCAGTACCAATGAGATCCAAAAGATCATGGTAGATCTTCAGCTGTTCGCCGATTTCCGCTAGACCACCAGCAACGTAATCATAAACGGTGCCTTCTTCATTACGCGGTGGATCTTGCTCAAGGCGAGATACAACCACATCTTGTGTGATTTGCATCTTGCCGTCGTCCATGATGATGTTCCCAGACAGGATTTTCATCAATGTAGACTTACCAGCACCATTGCGCCCTACTAAACACACACGTTCGTTTTCTTGCAGTGCAAAGTCTGCACGATCTAATAACGGGTGATCGCCAAACGCTAATTGCCCATTATGAATTGTAAGTAATGCCATTCTTCTTTAACCAATCATTAAGTTCTAACAAGCCAAATGGCCAGTTAAGCTCTGAGCTTTGAGAAAGATCAGAGCTTTCAAATTTGAGCACCGGAATAGTGACCCCGTAACGGGAAAAGAGCTCATCATCAAATGCAATGTCGACAACGTTGACGTGATGGCTAATGTTTAACTGTTCCGTGAGTTGGAATGCCATCTCACATAGATGGCACCCTTCTGTACTGTAGAGAGTCAGCACTATATATCCTTATACAATCTCTTAACTACTTATGTGTAATCAACCAGCAGTTATGAATGTGCTTATTACGAGAGAAGTCCAATGGAAGCGTCTTAGCAGAAATGTTCTGAGCTTTAAGACCTAACGCTTCTAGACCTTCTAGATCCATTTTGAAGTGACGTTTGTTGTTAGAGAACACAATCGTGCCTTCTTCACGAAGAAGACGCTTAAGGTTTTCCATCAACTGAATGTGATCACGTTGAACATCGAAAGATTGATCCATACGCTTAGAGTTAGAGAACGTAGGTGGATCAATAAAGATCAGGTCGTAAGAACCCTGCTCTTTAACCAACCACTGTAAGCAGTCAGCTTGAACAAACTGATGTTGACGACCAACACGGCCATTAAGCTCCATGTTCTGTTTTGCCCACTCAAGGTAGGTATTAGACATATCAACCGTTGTTGTAGAGCGTGCGCCACCGACTGCAGCATGAACAGATGCACTGCCAGTGTAAGCGAACAGGTTTAGGAAATCTTTGCCAGCAGCCATCTCACCAATACGACGACGAGTGATCTTATGATCTAGGAACAAGCCTGTATCTAGGTAATCATGAAGATTAACAATCAGCTTAACGCCGTATTCGTTCACTTCTAGGTTAGATGAGTCTTGAGCCATCTTCTGGTATTGAGAAC
This sequence comes from Vibrio sp. Vb339, assembly GCF_902751245.1. Lineage (NCBI taxonomy): Bacteria > Pseudomonadati > Pseudomonadota > Gammaproteobacteria > Vibrionales > Vibrionaceae > Vibrio > Vibrio sp. Vb339. Next base: position 368,775 of record NZ_CADDIS010000002.1, read on the forward strand.
GACCTTTCTGCTTCTGACGAACCTTGAGAACCACGTTGTTTGCTTCAACGCCTGTTACTTGAATAGAAGCACGGATAATATCGGTCAGACGACGTTTCGCCTTTTCTTCCGGTACATCTTTAGGCGCTGCGTATTCTTGAATCACAAGGTGACCTGGGTATACGTCAATCGCTACATTGTATTCTGGTAAGTCAGCATCGTAGATACGGTAACAATCTAGTTGCTCTTTCTTAGCCCACTTGCCAATTTTACCGATATTCTTTTTAAGACGGTTTGCGAAGTCTGGCGCAATCAGTTGTTCTTGTTCGCCCGTTGGACGTTCGGACATCGGACGATCTGAAATTGAGTAGTTCTTTTGGTGACACGGTAACGCACCATTGTTCAATTTGAACTGTTTGTCTGCACGCATGCGTAGGCAGCTCAGTAGTTCGTCTGAACTAGAGAAGATAGACGCGTTACAACCGCCAAATTCCGCTTTAAGCTGCGCGCCGAACGCCGTGTATAGTGCAATAAGACCCGGCTCTGTACCTAGGCGCTCACCATAAGGTGGGTTAGAAACAATCACACCATCAGTAAACTCGGTAGGACGCTTAAGTTTTGCAGCATCACCTACTTCGAATTCAATCAACTCTTCAACACCAGCACGACGAGCATTGTCACGCGCTGTTTTGATCATGCGTTCGTCATTGTCATAGCCATAGAACTTACATTCTACTTTCTTAACGCCACGACGACCTTGAACGTTCGCTTCAGCTTTCACTTCAGCCCAAAGCTCTGGTTCGAAATCTTCTAATGATTCGAAACACCACTTCTGGCGTTTAACACCTGGAGCCATGTTTGCAGCCATCATTGCCGCTTCAATCACCAACGTACCTGAACCACACATAGGATCTAGGAAAGGCTTATTCGCATCCCAACCACTACGAAGAAGAATCGCTGCAGCAAGCGTTTCACGCAGAGGTGCGCGACCTGATTCTGGACGGTAACCACGTTGATGAAGACCGCTGCCCACCATATCAACACCAAGAATCGCTTTATCACGGTGTAGACGAACGTGAATGCGAATGTCTGGGTTCTCTTTGCTGATAGAAGGACGAGGTAGAGACTTCTTCTCGAAGCAATCAACAACGGCATCTTTTACTTTCATCGCACCGTATTGGCTATTGCGGATTTCGTTGTTCGTACCATTGAAGTCAACAACAAAACGCTTAGAGCTATGGAATTGATTTACCCAGTTAACCGCAGTGGTTGATAGGTACAAATCCATGTCGTCCATACAAGTGAATTCAGAAAGGACACGTACAAATCGAGAAGCCAAACGGCTCCACAAACAACAACGATAAATTTGCTCATTGGTAGCTTTGAATTTAACACCTGCTTGAACAGGTTTTGCGTTTGTAATCCCTAGTTGGGTTAGTTCTTCAACTAATAAATTCTCAAGGCCATTTGAGGTAACCGCTAGATATTGATTCATAGTGTTCTTTTATTGATAAAAATGAGCTCGATTATACCTGAATTTGTTACTAGAGCATCACACTAAACTCGTCTTTTCATTGAATCTTTCTTCTAACTGGCTAGCAAACGCACAGTGTTGAAGCGATCGCTTACCCACATCCCCTTAGAACATAAGACTTATCAAACCAACACGATTCATGAGCAAATCCCCGTCAAAGCGACGATGTGAATTTATATTCACCATAAATTTGGTATATACCAATCAGGAGTTCAGGGTGAAAGTTAGCTACAAAAGGGAAAAAACAGGGAATAAAGATAGGTAAATTACACTTCTGGCGATAAAAACAGGCAGAAATTAAGGTGAAAAAGTAGTCGTAAGTTCACTATTTAAATGGTTAAGCAGTGATGTATTTATCAGGGTGAGGTTTTTTAGGCACAAAAAAATCGGCTAATGAGCCGATTTTGGGGAAGGTTTGACAGGTTGATGCGTTGCGATGTGTGTGAGAAATGATGGACTAGATTGAAGGCTAACCGACCATCGCGATGTGCGTTTGATGAAGAATAGCGTTCGCGTCTATCATTCTATCGTGCATGACCTTAATCGAGTCGCCAAAGCGTAACCCTTTTGAAGGTGTAAGCAAAAACTCTTCTAGGTCGACAAATGCACATAGGCTCGCACACTCTCCCACTTCTAATACAATGAAATACCCTAAGCTATGCTCGTTATTCATTTGTACGATATCCCCTTCTTGAGGGTATTCGTGGCCAGCACCCTGTGAGTCGAAGAACCAACTCTTAGGCTGTACAGGCTTGTGGAAGCGCTTTGCTGCCACGCAATAAAGCGCGAGTTCAGCTTGGCGAGGCTCAGACAGTTCTAAGCCAGAAATTTGTTCTTTGAAGGTTTGGTATGAAGATGCGTCATCAACGGTGAATTCATTATCTCTAAACGCGCAATCCACCAGCTTATTGCGGACCAGATTCGTTTTGAAAATCATATCCTCTCCGAGGTTTAGCATTAATGAACATTGCTGCTCATCGTAATACCAACTCCATGTATCGCTAGGTTTAAGCATCATTTCGTCTCACACTGTTGAACCATTCCATTAGGTAAAACGCAAAATTACCTTCAATTACAGTAATTTTACTGAGCAATAGGCAAAAAAAAAGAGGAAATGAATTCCTCTTTCTTATCGCTTTTCTCTACAACTCAGTGAGTTACAGTGTCTCTTTTAGTAAGACGATGCCAGATTGTCGCTTTTCAAAAATAAAAGCAATTTCAGCTTATAGATTTTTAACGATGTCGCCAACTAGGCCTGGGCCTTTGTAGATGAAACCAGAGTAAACCTGTACAAGCTTCGCGCCCGCCATCATTTTCTCTTTTGCAGCAACATACGAGTCAACACCACCTACTCCAATGATCGGCAGTTTGTCACCAAGCTCTTCGTGAAGTTTACGAACTACTTCAGTACTACGAGATTGAACAGGACGTCCACTTAGGCCACCCGCTTCATCGCAATGTTTCATGCCTTCAACGATTGAACGATCCAATGTTGTGTTTGTTGCGATCACACCATCGATCTTATTTTTGATCAATGATTCACAAATTTGGCGAATTTCGTCGTCGCTTAGATCCGGAGCAATCTTAAGAGCAAGAGGCACATATTTACCATGCTTCTCTTCCAGCTCAGATTGTTTCGTTTTAAGTTCAGACAATAGATCGTCTAGAGCTTCGCCGTATTGTAGAGAACGAAGTCCCGGAGTGTTTGGTGAAGAGATGTTCACAGCAATGTAACCAGCGTATTGATATACCTTCTCCATACAGATCAAGTAATCTTCAGCGCCCTTTTCAATTGGTGTGTCTTTGTTCTTACCGATGTTAATGCCTAAGATGCCATCGTAGTTCGACTTCTTAACATTCTCAACAAGGTTGTCGACGCCTAGGTTGTTAAAGCCCATGCGGTTGATGATACCTTCAGCTTCAACAAGACGGAATAAACGAGGTTTGTCGTTACCCGCTTGCGGACGTGGAGTCACTGTTCCTACTTCTACGAAACCAAAACCCATTGCGCCAAATGCATCAATACATTCGCCGTTTTTATCTAGCCCGGCAGCTAAGCCAACTGGGTTTTTAAAAGTAAGACCCATGCACTCTACAGGTCGGTGAGGTAATTGTTGGCGATACAAAAGATCAATAGGTGTGCCTGTGAAGCGCTTGAAATTTTGAATTGCAAGATCATGTGCCTTTTCGGCATCAAGTTGGAAAAAGCCAGTTCTGGCTAGACGGTAAAGCATTGTGCCTCCGATAGAAAAAAGCCCCGTGTAAACGGGGCGATATTATTTACTTATTTACCCAACTATTCAATCTATTACTGTCTGTAAGGGTAAGATAATCGAGTTTGCTAACGAATGAGGTTCATTATTAAGCAAACGTTATCGTTTCTTCAGGTTATTAAGCCATTTCTAATCTCAACCTTAGTACAGCCACCAGCTCACTTAACAAAAAACAACGTGTCCATCTAAGTTGGTCCTTCAAAAATCGTGAGGTCTATTGATCCCACTTTACTGAAACGAAAAAGGCAGACCTTGTGGCCTGCCCTTATACTTTTTCATCTTATCTAGTGACTAGTCTTTCGACATGCAGTTTAGATTCAACAGCATCAATTCACGCAGTGCTACTGAGAACTTAGCAAACTCGTGAACAGAACCTACTTTGAATTCGTTTAGGATGCTTTCCCAACGATGTAGAGAAACAGAGTTACTTTCCATCCAGTCATCAAGCGCTTTAATTACATCGATGTCTGAAGCACAACCACAGTTAAGTACTTGGCCAGTTAACTGACGTTGCTGCCAATCCAGATCTTCTCTGAATGCTGCACGCGCCAGTGCTTGCCAGTTGTTATCTACAGCTTGGCCATTGATTTGCTTCAAGAACCAGTGCAGTGACAAACGGTCGCCTAGGTTGAAGTAAAGCTTAGACGCTTGCTGTACTGTTTTACCTGTTTCACGAGCTACTGTGGATATATCCAGTGCAGAGTACAAGCTAGACAAACGAGCCACTGAATTAGCCAGCTCAGCGTTTACACCTTGGTCAATCCAAACTTGAGCCATTGCTTGATGCTCTTCGACTTCTGAAGCCACTAAGTTTTCATCCAGCTTCTCAGTAATCGCAACGACATCACCTTGGTAAAGCTCAATCAATGCATTCACTGACTGTTTACCGGTACGGTTTCTTAGCAACCAGCGTGCTAGACGGCGAAGTGTACGACGTACATGGTAAAGCAATTCGTATTGAGCTTCAGAACTTGAAATGTTGTCCAGTTCACGGATGCTCTTCAATACCTTACCCAAACCGTAGATTTCACGTGATGCCGCGTAAGCATTCGCAATATCAACAATGTTTGCGCCCGTCTCTTCTTGCAAGCGAGTCACGAAGTTACAGCCCATCTCGTTAACCATTTGGTTAGCAAGCGCAGTCGCAATGATCTCTGCACGAAGTGGATGGTTATCCATGTGCTGAGAGTAGTTACGGCGTAACTCTGTTGGGAAGTATTGCATCAGTTGTTGAGCATGGAACTCATCATTCGCAATATCATCACTCACAAGATCTTCTTTTAGAACCATTTTACCGTAAGCGATCAATACTGATAGCTCTGGTCTTGTTAGTGCTTGGCCTTGCTTCTCACGCTCTAGCAGCGTTTCGTCATCTGGGATGTATTCCAAACCACGGTCTAAGTACCCTGCTTTTTCCATAGTGTGGATAAAGCGGATCTGCTCTTTCACTAAGCCAACACCTTGATGCTCAGTAACAGAGATAGACTCAGCTTGGCAGTAAGCGTCGTCTAGTACGATTTCGCCTACTTCGTCTTCCATAGATTCAAGAACTTGGTTACGTTGCTTAACGGTTAGATCACCATTAGACACCAAACCATTCAAGAAGATCTTAATGTTAACTTCGTTATCCGAGCAATCTACACCGCCAACGTTATCAACAAAATCAGTATTAACTCGACCGCCCGTTAGAGCATATTCAATACGACCTAATTGAGTCATACCCAAGTTACCGCCTTCACCAACAACCTTAGCTTTCAGGTCACGGCCGTCGATACGTAGCACGTCATTGGCACGGTCACCCACATCAGTATGAGTCTCGCTAGAAGACTTAACGTAAGTACCAATACCGCCGTTCCAAAGTAGATCAACCTTCATAGACAAGATCGCTTTGATCAAGTCATTGGGTGCCATTGATGCTTTCTTAGTGCCCAGCATTTTCTGAATTTCAGGTGTCAGAGAGATAGACTTCGCTCGGCGAGAGAAGATGCCACCACCTTGAGAAATCAGGTCTTTGTTGTAATCTTCCCAGCTTGAACGAGGCAGATTAAACAGACGGTCACGCTCTACCCAGCTTGATGCCGACTCTGGATTCGGGTCAATGAAGATATGCATGTGGTTAAACGCAGCTTGTAAGCGAATGTGCTTAGATAGCAACATACCGTTACCAAATACGTCACCCGCCATATCACCCACACCAATGGCAGTGAAGTCTGTGCTCTGACAGTTGATACCCATTTCGCGGAAGTGACGTTTAACCGATTCCCAGCCACCTTTCGCCGTGATACCCATGGCTTTGTGGTCGTAACCGTTAGAACCACCCGATGCAAACGCATCACCTAGCCAGAAGTTGTACTCTTCCGCTACTGAGTTCGCTAGATCTGAGAATGTCGCGGTGCCTTTATCGGCAGCAACAACCAAGTAAGGGTCATCCTCATCGTGACGAACAACGCTCTTAGGTGGGATAACCTCACCTTCAATGATGTTGTCTGATACGTCTAGTAGTGCACGGATGAAGCGCTTGTAACAGCGTTGACCTTCAGCGAAGATTTCGTCTCGGCCAGACATCATGTGTTGACGCTTACAAACGAAACCACCTTTAGCGCCAACCGGTACGATAACCGTGTTCTTAACTTGTTGCGCTTTAACTAGGCCTAGAATCTCAGTACGGAAGTCCTCTTGACGGTCTGACCAACGTAAACCACCACGTGCTACTTTACCGCCACGTAGATGCACACCTTCAATGTCTGGTGCGTAAACGAAGATCTCAAACGCAGGAACTGGCGCTGGGATATCTGGAATCTCGCTTGGTCTCATTTTCAGAGCCAACCAAGGTTTAGACTGCTTGTTTTCGTCTACTTGGTAGTAGTTAGTACGAAGCGTTGCAGTGATCATTTCCATGTAGCGACGAATGATACGATCATCATCCAAGCTTTCTACATGATCCAACTGTTCAGTGATCTTCTTAATAAGATCTTGTTGGCCTTTTGCGCTGCCTTTCAGTTTCGGGTCAAAACGCTTGCCGAATAGGCTCACTAACCCTTTCGCTAATTCTGGGTAATGAGACAGTGTGTCTTCAATGTATTGTTGGCTGAATGGGAAACCGACTTGACGCATGTAACGAGCATAAGCACGTAAGATTGAGATTTCACGGCCAGAAAGACCAGCGCCAAGCACTAAGCGGTTGAAACCATCGCTATCTAACTCACCCGCCCAAATTGCCGCAAAGGCTTGTTGGAAAAGATCGCGAGCTTCACGAAGATCAATAGTCTTATCGCTCTTGTGCAGCATAGAGAAATCTAGGATCCAATATGTCACACCGTTGGTTTTACGCACTTCATATGGAGATTCACCGATAACGCGTAGGCCAAAGTTTTCAAGCATTGGCATAACATCAGAAAGGTGAATTGGCTCATCGCTGTGGTAGAACAACTTCAAACGAACGGCTTTTGAATCTGCCGCTTCTTCTTGAGGACGGTAGAAAAGCATACCCAGTTTGTTGTCTTCACTTAGCGCTTCTAAACGTTCGATGTCAGCAACAGCTGAACCTGGCATCATGTCTTCTTTGTACGAACGTGGGAATGCACGCATGTACTCTTTCGATAATGGAAGACCTTTGCTTTCACCGAAGTTTGCAATGATTGACTCAGACAGACGGTCATCCCACGTAGACGATACTTCCATTAAATTTTGCTCAATTGTTTTCACGTCCACATCCATGTTGTTGTTATCAACACGAACAATATAGTGTGTTCTTGCTAGCGGGCTTTCAGAGAAGTACGTTGTAAATTCAACCTCTTCTTCACAACCAAAGTACTGTTTCAAGATGCGCTGTGTTTGGCGACGAAGCTCTGTGTTGTAACGATCTTTTGTTACGTAAACCATGCAGCTAAAGAAACGACCAAACGGGTCTTTGCGAACAAACAAACGCAGAAGATCACGATCTTGCATTTGTACTACGCCCGTACCGACTTCTAGTAGCTCTTCTTCTCGAGCTTGCAGCAGTTCATCACGTGGGTAGTTTTCAAGAATGTTGTGCAGCGCTTTGTAAGAGTATGAACCTTCACGGTAACCACTCGCATCCAAAATACGTTCTACTTTCTCGCGAACAAGAGGAATCGTTTCAACGGTTTGGTTATAAACGGCAGATGTGTAAAGACCAGTAAAGCGGTGCTCACCAATGACCTTACCGTTCTTATCGAACTTCTTAATACCAATGTAATCGTTGTAAGCTGGGCGGTGAATGCGTGAAGCCGTGTTGCCCTTGGTTACGATAAGCACATAAGGCTTTTTCGCTTCAAGACGTGCCGAATCAGAAAACTCAGATAGCTTAACGTTACGTACACGATCTGAGTTCGCAAACAAACCAAGACCTTGCTCCTTGGTCGGTTGCAGTTCAGTGTCGCCGTTAACTGAAACTAGGTCATATTCCTTATAACCCATGAATGTAAAGTTGTGTTCACCTAACCAACGAAGAAACGCCAACGTTTCATCAAAACGTTGGCCATCTACAGGAATGCTCTCTTTCTGCTTTTCTACTTGATTGGTTACTTCTTCAAGTCGTTCTACCATCTTCAACCAATCGTTCACAACTAAGCTAGTATCGGTAAAGATATCCAGTAGCTCCGTTTTAAGAGCTGTCATTTCAGCTTTACTGCTAAGACGGTCAACCTCGATATGGAAAAGCGATTGGAATGCACCTTCGTTATTGCTTACACCGACAACACTGCCCTTATCTGAGCGAGAGATTTGTGTTGGGTTATGAAGCATAAGGTGAGAAGAAAGGTCTAGGCGAGTCAATGCCATTTTTACGGAATCAACAAGGAATGGGCTGTCTGGAACGACTATCTCAACGATAGTGTGAGTAGACTGCCAGCCTTGACGACTTACCGTCGGGTTGAAAACGCGTACAGAGATTTCGTTGGCTTTCTTTTCATTGATGTGATGCCATAAGCTAACTACAGCACCATATAAATCGGATTCGTTTCTCTGAGTCAGATCGTCGTGAGAAACGTTACTAAACAAGTGTTGAGCAAGTTGAGTTACGAGAGGTCGATGAGCAAGGTCAAGTTTGTCTTGAATCAGCTTGTAAACTTTTTCAAGTAAAACTGGAACCACAGTTTCACGTGCGGTCATAGTCACACTCCACAATTAGAATTATATTTTATTATTAGGGGGATCACTTAATCTGGTGTTTGAAACGTGCCGTTGAGCGCTTTTCTACTAACGAGTTAAGCAAAGGTAATGCATTCATTTATTGTAAAAGCATTATTGAAAAATAGTTAATTGTTTTGGAGGTGGTAAGAGGTGAAATGTTTGATTATGTGATTAAGATTCCTTTTAACTCACTAGGCACGCCAAGGTTTACAGAGCTTCTAACTTAATAAACTTATTTTTTTGGTCAGTTGTCAGCCTAAACTGCCCTCTAACCCCTATTTGTGTAAGAAATGGTCTGAACCGAGTTGCAGGTAACTGTAAACGTAAACCTGTTGTGGTTATCACTTGAACTTTACTTGCGGCGCCAGAATAGCTGGCCAAAAACTGCTGATATGAGATGTTAAGTTGGAAAATATAGCGATTCATACGATGCCTGTATAAATATACAGTGCCGGTGTTTTTTGGCACTTTTATATGTCTGACGGTGAAACTGAACTTGAAACTGCTCTAGCTTATCGAAAATTCGACGAACCAGAAACAAAAAATCAGTGGCAGATATTCTCTACCACTGATGGCCTTTCGTTATAGCAAACAGCTTATCTTATTGAGCGTTTAACTTAAGCTTCTAGTGCTTTAGTCACTTTCTCAAACAAGTCTTTTGCTAGGTTGTCCATGTTCTTTAACGTCTCTAGTTCCTGCTTGATAAGAGCTTGACGAACATCGTCGTACTTACGGAACTTAAGTAGCGGGTCAATCAAACGTGAAGCCACTTGCGGGTTGCTGCTGTTTAGCTCACGTAAGATCTCGCCAGAAAATGCATAGCCTTGACCAGACTTGTCGTGGAATTGAACCGGGTTCATGTTTAAGAATGAACCGACCAAGTTACGGGTACGGTTCGGGTTTTTCAAACTGAACGCTTGATGTGACATAGACGCTTTGATCACTTCAAGTGCGTTTGAACTTGGGTTTGTACCTTGCAATGCAAACCACTTATCCATAACAAGACCATCGTGTTTCCACTTGTCACTGTAGTCCGCCATCAAGGTTTCACGACACGCGAGTTGTGCACTGTTTGCCGCGCCCATTGCTGCCATGGTGTCTGTCATGTTGTTTGCTTGCTGGTACATCGCAACAACCAAGTCATTGCCCTGCTCAGTATGAGCTAAGTAACTTAGGCAAACTCTACGTAGAGTACGCTTACCAATCGAATCGTGATCGATCGTGTATTCCGCTAGTGCGTGGCTGTGATAAACCGCCGCTAACTCATCTTCAAGTTCTGCAGCTAGTGTGACTTTCATTGAGTTGAGAACTAATGCGACCGCATCAATATCAACACGCTCATACCAACCCGATACTTCATTGTGGCTTGGCAGTGAAAGCATTTCTGCAATAAACGCAGGCTCTAGTGAATCACTCAACAGTACGCCACGGAATGCATCAACAACAGAATCAGAAAGCTCAAACGCTTGACCCTGTTGAACCTTCTCAACGTTACTGCGGATGTACTTCGCTAAAAGCATTTGACCCGCATCCCAACGAGAGAATTCATTGCGTGCATTTACCATTAGGAAGATAAGCTCTTCATCTGAATAGTTGTACTCCAGTTTCACTGGCGCAGAAAATTCACGAAGTAATGATGGGATCGGTTGCTCAGAAACGTTCTCAAACACGAATGTTTGCTCTGCTTCTTTCACATCTAACACGTTATGAACCAGCTTTCCGTTACATTGTAACTCAACAACTTCACCCGTAGCCGTGTATAACTCGATATCAAGAGGAATATGCAGAGCCTGCTTTTCCGTTTGCTCATGAGTTGGCGCTGTTACTTGGCGAGTTGTTAACGTGTATTGTTTCTTCTCTGCGTTGTAGTGGCTTTTAACAGACAGCGTCGGTGTGCCAGACTGGCTGTACCATAAACGGAACTGAGATAGGTCGACGCCCGACGCATCTTCCATTGCCGCGACGAAGTCTTCACATGTTGCAGCCGTACCATCGTGACGTTCAAAGTAAAGCTTCATTCCTTTTTGGAAACCATCTTCACCCAACAATGTGTGGATCATTCGGATCACTTCACTGCCCTTTTCGTACACAGTCAATGTGTAGAAGTTATTCATTTCTATCACTTTTTCTGGACGAATTGGGTGAGACATTGGACTTGCGTCTTCAGCGAATTGCGGCCCGCGAATAATACGAACATTGTTGATGCGGTTTACTGCGCGAGAGCCAAGATCAGATGAGAACTCTTGGTCACGGAATACGGTTAAGCCTTCTTTCAAGCTTAGTTGAAACCAATCACGACAAGTCACTCGGTTACCGGTCCAGTTATGGAAATATTCATGACCGATTACCGCTTCGATGCCTAGGTAATCGGTATCCGTAGCAGTTTGGTCGTTCGCGAGAACAAACTTAGAGTTGAATACGTTCAGACCTTTGTTTTCCATCGCACCCATATTGAAGAAATCAACGGCTACAATCATGTAGATGTCTAAGTCGTACTCTAAGTTGAAACGCTCTTCGTCCCACTTCATTGAGTTAATCAAAGAAACCATCGCGTGGTTAGCTCTGTCTAGGTTGCCTTTGTCGACAAAGATTTCTAGATCAACTTTGCGGCCTGATTGCGTAGTGTAAGCATCACGAAGTACATCAAAGTCACCCGCAACCAAAGCAAATAGGTATGCTGGTTTTGGATGTGGATCTTGCCACTTCACCCAGTGACGTCCATTTTCAGCTTCACCTTCATCAACACGGTTACCATTACTTAACAAGAATGGATTTTCTGCTTTGTCGGCGATAACCGTGGTGGTGAATTTTGCCAAGACGTCTGGGCGATCCATGTAGTAAGTGATACGACGGAAACCTTCTGCTTCACATTGCGTACAGAAAGCACCACCTGATTTGTACAGGCCTTCAAGTGCACTGTTCCCTTCAGGATCAACTTCAGTCACGATCGTTAATGTGAATTCTTGTGGTAAATCGTTCAGTGTCAGTTGAGTTTCAGACTGTTCATATTGAGTCCACTCTTTACCTTCTACCAAAACAGAAACCAGCTTCAAGCCTTCACCATCAAGTACTAAGGTCGAGCTATCTTTCTCTTGCTTAACACTAGACACCGCCGTAATGATAGATGCTGAATCGTACAAATCGAAGGTAAGATCGATTTCAGAAATAGTGTGAGATGGTGATTGATAATCTTTACGATACTTGGCTTGAGGTGTATGTGCCATGACGGGTTCCTTTTGATCGTTATACGTAATTATTTGTTAACTGTATATATCTAAAGGTTGAGCGCCAAGAACACAAGGGGAATATTAAAAAAAGGAGGCATTGTAGGAAAATGCCTCCATGTTTTGCTATTTTATCAATCAAATCAGAAAGGAACGGCTAAGAAATGAACTGTGTGCCATATTTTCAACGAACCGATTTTATGGCTAAAACTCGTCCTTAACGTATACGATTAAGCACCGCGAACATGTCTCCCTCTTCACCTTGAAGCGTCAAAACATCACTATTCAATGTGTAACGAGTGCCGTGCTCACCGTTCTCATAAAGCAGCACTAATTGGTCGCCCTCGGTGTAATACACACCACGACGAATGACTTCACCCCCTTCTTCATCGGACACTCGGAACATGAAGATAAAATCAGGTTGAAGCACTAAATCCATTTTTTGAATGTTGCTGGCTCGCAAGTCGCTTCCAGACAGTTCGGCGCTTGACCATATTCCAGCCAGGGCGTTGGGCAAGGCTTTGGTGAACATAACACCGTTAAGATTCAGCATATTATGGTTACTGCTGTATGCGTAAACCTGAGGCTCAGAAGTATTCAAACCTAAAATAATGGTGTCTTCATTGGCGTTATACAAACCTTCCCAATGATCCACACTGTAGTCTTTCTTTTGGATATCGATAGTGAATGAGTAATTTGAATCGAGAGTGAGTTTGATTGCTCTAAAGTTTTCAGTACCTTGCTCAGGATCTGGATTCATCAAATACCAATCACCAAGCAGCAGAGGAAGGTCAAAATGAGATAGATTACTATCACTTTTTGATTGTTGGCTGCTCGAAGCGACCTCGCTCCCAAAAGCAACAAAACTTAAACAAGATAAAATTAGTAGAATCCATTTCATACGCGCCCCCTCATTTTCTTTAAGCTTAGGCACGTAATGATTAGAAAGCGAAAAAATATGATCCAAGTCACTAAATTTTAAGTGCGAAGTAACTTAAGTGTCATTATCCAACGCAAAATGGAGCTAAATCACCCTGAATATTGAGTGTTCTTTGCGACAATCTCAACGGTTACAATCAGATATTCTTGTCAAAACATAGACACAAAAAAAGCGAGCCTAGGCTCGCTTTTTAATTGCGTATCTTTAAACAATCACCTTATAACAGGCGTTTGCTCTATTTCTTGATCATATCCAGCATGATGGCAACAGACTCATCAAGATAAGCATCCGGGGCTTCATAGTCTTTAGGAATATCATCCAACGTTTTAAACGCCTCTAACTTAGCGGCTTTTTGACGTTGATTAATACGATCTAGACGAAGCGCATCCGCATCATCACTCTCTTGCTGACGTACCTTTTCATTCAAAGAAAGGTCGTTATCGTCTTTATCTGCCTTATATTTTTCAATATCTTGCGCGATAAAGCCAAATTCCATATCTGTCGCAATACGAGCTTGGTGTTGAGCCGTTAAAGCAGCAATTTGCTCATCGTTACGCTGTAACACTGAGTAGTTTGCTTTATCAATGCTGTCCCAAGGTAGAGCATTGTCTTCAACACTTTCACCAGTATCTGCCGGGTCAATTGGCGTTGGGTAAGCAATATCAGGTACTACACCTTTGTTTTGTGTACTGCCACCATTGATTCGATAGAATTTCTGGATTGTGTATTGAACATAGCCCAACTCTTTGTCGAACAAATCATAAATATGATTCAAAGAACGATGCTGTTGTACCGTACCTTTACCGAAAGAGTTTTCACCTAGGATGATTGCACGACCGTAATCCTGCATCGCTGCTGCAAAGATCTCAGATGCCGAAGCACTGTAGCGATTCACCAATACCGTTAACGGGCCTTGGTAACTGATTTCACCATCAGTATCACTGTTCACTTTGACACGACCGTAACTATCACGAACCTGAACAACAGGCCCCTCTTTGATAAACAAACCAGAGAGTTCGGTTGCTTCCGTTAGTGCACCACCACCGTTGTTTCGCAGATCAACAATAATACCTTCAACACCTTGCTCTTTAAGCTCGGTGATCAGTTTATCGGTATCTTTAGAAAGACCAACATAGAAACTAGGCACTTCTAGTACACCAATCTTCTTGCCATCTTTCTCGATAACTTCTGACTTAACAGCGCGGTCTTCTAGACGAATCTTGTCGCGGACAATTGTGACAACGTGACTTTTTGCATCTTTACCATCTGGCAAGATTTGTAGCTTAACTTTAGTCCCTTTCGGTCCTTTAATTAATTGCACTACATCATCTAAACGCCAGCCGATAACATCAACAATCTCTTCGCCATCTTGACCAACGCCAACAATACGGTCGCCATCGCTCAATTGTTTGCTATTTGACGCAGGGCCACCAGCAACTAAAGATCGAATAACGGTGTAGTCGTCTGTCATCTGAAGTACAGCACCAATACCTTCTAGAGATAGATTCATCTCTGATTGGAATTGCTCTGCGTTTCTTGGAGAAAGGTAACTGGTGTGAGGATCAACTTCACGCGCAAATGCGTTCATGTAGATTTGGAAAGCATCTTCATTATGCGATTGCGTAATACGCTTCATCGCATTGTTGTAACGCTTTTCCAAAACTTCTTGAATCTCTGGCCACTCTTTGCCAGTAAGTTTTAGATTCAACGCATCGTATTTAACGCGTTTTCTCCAAAGCTCATTCACTTCAGCGATATCTTTTGGCCACTCTGCTTCACTACGATTGAGCTCAATACTTTCATCAGTATCAAACTTAATCTCTGTATCTAGCAAAGACAATGCATATTGAAAACGTTCAAAACGCTTCTGCATAGACAAATTATAAACATCGAATGCAATCTGGTTATTGCCTGCTTTCAGTTGATCATCAATTTGTGTAGATGACGCAGCGAAAGAGTCAATATCAGCTTGAGTGAAGATATTACGATTATAATCCAGCATCTCTAAGTAACGATTAAAGATAGCTTGAGAGAAATCATCGTTGAGATTGAAGTGTTTATAGTGAGAACGAGTAAATCGAGAAGTAACACGTTTACTAGCAGTTTCGTGTTGGACCTCAGGAGCGAGTAGAGGTAAATCGTCCTGATCTAATTTGGCTTCAAGAGCCTGAGCTGAAGCTGCTAGCCAAAAGCTAGCAGCAATCAGTGTCAATTTTGAACGGCATTTCATGCGTAGGAGTATCTCCTTTAAGCGCGCAAGTGCTCCGCTTTAACAACCATTTGTAGGCCGTTTGCTAACTGAACACGCACATCTTCCTTATTGATTTCAACAATGGTCGCAGCCATGTTTCCTTTACCCATGTTCACATTTACTTCTTTGCCAGCGATGAATTCGTCAGCGTTCAAAGCGCGTGTTTCTACAGGCTTTTCTACTTTTGGTGCTTTAGGCGCTTGACGACGAGGCTGTTGAGCTTTCTTCGCCTTAGGTTTTGCTTTGCCTTCTTCACGAGCTTTTTGTGCTTGTTCTTTACGACGAGCCTGAACTTTCGCTTTGCTTTCTGCAAGTGTAGCTTTAGCGTGTTCAACGTGCTCTTCTTCTAGTGTGCCACACGCGTTGCCGTCTAGGTCAACACGTTCTGCGCCAGCTTTTACGCCGTGCAGGTAACGCCATGATGATGTGTACTGTCTTAACGCTGCACGAAGCTGAGTCTTACTTACTTTTTCGTCTTCATTTAGACGTTCAGCAAGATCTTGAAAAATACCAATTTTAAGTGGCTTCGCTTCACCTTCTAGAGTAAAGCATTTAGGGAAACATTCAGCAATATATGCGATAACTTCTTTGCTGTTTTTTAACTTTTCAGTGTTTTCCATGTGGGTTCCTGGTTTTTGCGGTTTTCCGCGAGCATTAAGAAAATATTTTTACGTATTATAGAGAGATGCTTGGGAAAAACCACAGTAAGAGAATAATTTATGCCTTGTTCGCGTGCGAATTAAGCAGCTTTTCCACTTCTGCCATGAAAAATGTTAATCCGTCCTCGTCAATTTGAGAAAAACGGCCAACATTTGGGCTATCGATATCAAGAACACCCGCGATTTTTCCGCCAATCGAGAACGGAATAACGATTTCTGAGTTACTTGCAGCGTCACAAGCGATGTGACCTTCGAACTCATGAACATCATGAATGCGCTGAACTGTATTCGTCGCAACCGCAGTTCCACACACTCCACGCCCTACCGGAATTCGCACACAAGCAGGTTGACCTTGGAAAGGACCCAGTACAAGTTCGTCTTTTTCCTTAGCTTGGTCCTGCTTCATTAAATAGAAACCCGCCCAATTCAAATCATCCAATTCCATGAATAATAAAGAACTGATATTAGCAAGATTAGCAGTTAGATCGGTTTCTGATTCAATTAATGCAACGGCTTGTTTGGTTAAGCGTTGGTAATGTTCTATTTTCATATTAACTTCCAATTAAATTGAGACTTCCATTATCAAGAGAACGCAGTAGAATGCGGCCATCAAACTAAATAGGACTTATTCTCATTACAATGAACAATTCAGAAGACACTATTAGCCGTTCTTGGTTAATAACTCAAGTAAAAAAACACAAGTCCAAATTACTGTTTGCTAACATTATTGCCATATTTGCAACTCTCATTAGTGTCCCTATCCCGTTGCTCATGCCATTAATGGTTGATGAAGTATTACTTGATAAGCCCGCTTCTGGCTTAGATATGATGAACCATCTACTTCCATCTTCATTACAAACACCGACTGGCTACATAGCACTAACCTTGTTGTTAGTGATTATCATGCGATCGGTTAGCCAAGCGCTGAACATTCTACAAGGGCGTCAATTTACACTCGTCTCCAAAACAATCACCTATCAAATGCGTAGCAAGATGATAGATAAGCTTGGCCGTATCAGTATTAGACAATACGAGACTAAAGGCAGCGGCGGTATTAATGCTCACCTAATAACAGACATAGAGACAATCGATAAGTTCATTGGCTCAACGCTCTCTAAGTTCCTCATCAGCTTCTTAACTGTGTTCGGTACCGCAATCGTGCTGTTATGGTTAGAGTGGCGTTTAGGACTGTTCATTCTACTGGTCAATCCTGTTGTTATTTATTTCTCTCGTAAACTAGGCAGCAAGGTTAAGCACCTTAAAAAGTACGAGAACCAATCTTTCGAACGCTTTCAGAATCGCTTGGTGGAAACCTTAGACGGCATTTACCAACTGCGTGCGGCGAATAAAGAACGTATCTTTCTCGATGAACTTAAGGTTCAAGCAAACCAAGTAAGAATCGATGCCGACAAATACGCTTGGCAATCTGAAGCTGCTGGCCGTGTTTCGTTTCTACTCTTCTTATTAGGTTTCGAGCTTTTCCGTGCCGTCGCTATGCTAATGGTGTTATTCAGTGACTTAACCATTGGTCAGATTTTTGCGGTATTTGGTTACTTGTGGTTCATGTTAGGCCCAGTTCAAGAGCTGCTAGGGATTCAATTCTCTTGGTATAGCGCGAAAGCTGCCCTGCAACGCATCAACGATCTTCTTCAGTTAGAAGAAGAGAAGCGTCCTATTAGTAAAGTAAACCCATTCACTGAAGATCAAGAAGTGACAGTCGACATCGAAGACGTTACATTCTCTTACACATTGGAAAACACTGTTTTAAATAGGCTATCGCTGCACATCCCTGCAGGTAAGAAAGTCGCTTTGGTGGGCGCAAGTGGCGGTGGTAAATCTACGTTAATCCAGTTGCTGATTGGGGTTTACCAAGCAGACTCGGGTTGCATTCGCTATAACGGTGAAACAACCGATGACATCAGCTTTGATGTAATACGCAATCAAATTGCCGTGGTTTTACAACAACCTATACTCTTTAACGATACATTAAGGCATAATCTGACCCTTGGTGCTGAATACGATGAAATGTCGTTGTGGCGCGCGCTTGAAGTCGCTCAAATGCAAGATGTCATCAAGCAACTGAGTAATGGCTTAGATACACAAATTGGTAGGAACGGCGTTCGACTGTCTGGTGGTCAACGACAACGCTTAGCAATAGCTCGTATGGTGCTGAGCAATCCTAAGTTTGTTATTCTTGATGAAGCGACATCTGCACTCGATACAGCAACAGAGTCAGCGCTGCATAAAGCGTTGAGCGAGTTTTTGAAAGATCGCACAACTTTGATAGTGGCTCATCGATTATCAGCGGTGAAACAAGCCGATCTAATCTATGTTTTAGAAGATGGACAAGTCACACAGACGGGAACACATGGTGAATTGGTTGAACAACAAGGACTCTATCAAACACTCTACGGCAGTGTGCAATCGCACGCCTGATGTTTGTGGCTCTGAGTCTTTAAGTCGGGTTGCTCACCTAACTTACGTTTCAATTTGGGAGGTCGCGTGACCTCCCCATCCGTAACCAACCCTTTATCAACAAAACACCAATGCGACAGCAGCTCAGTGCGTCTTTGCCAGGGCTGCGAACTTCCCGTAGATAAAATGGACATCCCTTTAGGGAAATCCGCTTACTGCCCAAGATGCGGAACTCAGCTTTATAGAGGCGGTACCCCTAGCCTCTCTGGAAACCTAGCAATTGCAATTACCTGCTTATTGCTGTTTATTCCATCTCACTTTTTTGAATTCATCAGTATTCGCCTGATTGGCGTCATGATACCCGCGACGTTACCATCGGGTGTTTTTACCTTAATGGGCGAAGGCTTTCCTCTACTTGGTTTGCTGATCCTGTTCTGCAGTTCGATCGCTCCGTTGCTGGTCTGTACCTCGGTACTCATCACTCATGCTTCACTGCGTTTTAAGATCTTCACACCCTTTCGTTATTCATTAGCCATTATTCAGACTCTCAAACATTGGATGATGTTGGATGTGTTTCTGGTAAGTTTGGCGGTCTCGTGTTTTAAACTGCAAGATTATTCAGACATTTTCGTCGGCCCTGGTTTGATTGGCCTGATTCTTCTGCAGCTTTTCAGCGTATTACTGGTAAGCCGTATCAGTGTGCGTCGCTACTGGGAAGCTTGGGCAAAAGAATCTGAATACTCTTTTGCTGAAACTAAGAACGTACACTGTCAAAACTGTCACCTATCTCAGCCTGACGGTCATACTTGTGTGCGTTGTCACCATGACTTATATCACCGCAAGCCCTACTCTATACAGAAGACTTGGGCTCTGCTATTTGCCGCATCCGTGGCTATCGTGCCAGCCAATGTCATTCCTATTTCTATTCTTATTACCAACGGTCAAAGGCTAGAAGACACCATTATTTCCGGTGTCGCTTCGCTGATTAATAGCGATATGTATGGCATCGCTGCGATCATTTTCATTGCCAGTATCGTCGTGCCAGTCGCGAAAATACTGGGCCTCGCGTACATCTTAATCTGTATCAAGATGAAGCGTGCCGTTTACCACAGGCAACGTATGACCATCTATTTCATCGTAAAATGGGTGGGGAAATGGTCGGTAATGGATCTGTTCGTTATTTCGATCATGATGACCTTGGTCGACCGTGGACAAATTTTAAACTTTACACCAGGTTATGGTGCAGTCGCTTTTGGCGTCGTAGTTGTTCTCACGATGCTAGCAGCGGAAAGCTTAGATCCTAGGCTAATTTGGGATAACTACACCTCTAAAGATGAGTCAGTGAATGAACAACGATAACCAATCACAAACGTCATATTCACCAGAAGTAAGGAAAAACAAAGGCATCTCACCTTTGTGGATTCTGCCGATATTAACCGTCGCCTTAGCCGGTTGGTTGGTCATGAAATCGATACACGATGCTGGGCAACGTGTGCAAATATACTTCTCAGATGCCGCAGGTTTAGTCGCAGGTCGAACAACGATTCGTTACCAAGGCTTAGAGGTGGGTATGGTGCGCGACATCACTTTATCCAAAGATCTATCGAGTATCTATGTCGATGCTGACATCTACCCAGAAGCGAAGAAGCTACTCTCAAAAGGCACTCGTTTCTGGCTTGTAAAACCGACAGCAAGTTTGTCGGGTATCTCAGGATTAGACGCACTTGTTTCAGGTAACTATATTGCTATCCACCCGAGCGAAACCAAACAAGACCCAGAAACCGTTTTCCAAGCCTTAGAATCATCCCCTTCTGACTTACTGGCTTCTGAAGGTTTGAATATTTCACTGACGACCAAAGATCTGGGCGGTGTGTCTGTTGGTTCTCAAATCGTTTACCGTAAAATCCCAATTGGTGAGGTTTACAACTACCAGTTAAACGACAACGCTAAATCCGTTACGATTCAAGCGTCAATTAAAGATGAGTACAGCCATATAATCACCGACCAAAGCCGTTTTTGGAATGTCAGTGGTTTAGGTGCCAGTATTGGTTTTTCTGGTGTTGATGTTCGCCTAGAGAGCCTAAGTGCATTACTTGGCGGTTCAATTGCGGTTGACTCTCCGGGAGAAGGCCAACCGGTTGAGATGAATACTAAGTTCAAACTCTACCCAGATCTGAAAACAGCGGGTCGAGGTATCTCTATCAAGATCGCCGTACCAGATGACAACAAGATCAGTGCAACGGGTGCTCCGATCATGTATCGCGGCATCGAAATCGGTCAAATCACTGATTTATCGCTAAGTGAAGGGCGTGAAAACGTCGTCGCATCTGCTGCTATTCAACCGGCATTCAGTGACTTTTTAAATAGTGGGAGTAAATTCGTTTTAGAAGAGGCTGAACTGTCGCTTACTGGCATGAAAAACATTGCCAATTTAGTGACAGGTAACTTTTTAACCTTGGTACCGGGCGAAGGTGAAAAAGCACGTCGATTTACTGCGATCCGCAAAAATGAATTCAGTCAGCAACAAGAGAAATCCGTTGCGATTCGCTTAACGTCAAACAATTCGTTCGGTTTAGATGTCGGTACACAACTTCTCTACAAAGGCATTGCCGTTGGTTCTATCATCCATGTGGGATTAGTTGATGGTGTTGGTACGGGCTCTGAGAAACACGAAGTCTTCATGGATGCGCTTATCGACAACGAGTACGCGCATCTTATCAAAAGTCACAACCGTTTCTTCGTGACAGGCAGTGCGACCGCAGAGCTAACCGAATCAGGCTTGAGTGTTACGGTCCCACCAGCAAAACAGCTTCTTACTGGCTCGATTAGCTTTGTAAGTGTAGGTAAATCTGAAGCTCGAACGGACTATCAACTTTTCCAAAGTAAGTCGTTAGCAGAAATTGCTAAGTTTAATCAGTCGGGTTCAAAGACACTTTCTTTGTTTGCGAGTGAGTTACCTTCAATTTCTAAAGGCAGCCCACTCCTCTACCGTAACCTACAAGTGGGTAGTATTTCTGATTTTCAGCTTGCCGACGGTGGCGTAAGAATCAAAGTCACAATCGAAAATCGTTACACGCACTTACTCAACAAGCACACTGTTTTCTGGAACCGTTCAGGCGTTGAGGTTGATGCATCGCTATCGGGTATCAGCATTAAAGCGGCACCAGTTAAAACCCTTATCCAAGGCGGTATTGCTTTTGACTCTCTGCCGGGAATCGACAACAAACTCGGCGATGTGTGGAAGCTATATAAAGATTCGAAATCCGCTCGAAAATTTGGCCGCGCGATTACCATCACCTCTTCTGGCGATCAAGAAGTCAGCAAAGGCATGGCGATCAAATATCAAGGTGTCACTGTTGGTGAGGTTACTTTGGTGATTCCGAACTTCAACAAGGGCGGTATTGAAATTACTGCGCGAATTTTACCTGAATACGTCGACAAGATTGCCGTGGCAAACAGCCACTTCTGGTTGGCAGAACCTGAGATTGGCCTTAACGGCATCAAAAACGTCTCTGCGCTGCTCTCTAAGCACATCAACGTAGATCCGGGGAAAGGTGAAAGAAACACGAAATTTGAGCTTAGCAAAGGACCCGTGCAGCCTGAAGGCAAGATATTCCAACTGCAAAGCGAAACGCGAGGCTCGGTATCTGAAGGCACGCCTATCCTATTCCGTGAGCTAGAAATCGGCAGTGTTATCGATGTTCAGCTGGGCGAGTTTGCTGACCGCATCATCTCTACGATTCAAATAGAACCTGATTACGCGTATCTAATCCGCGCAAACACCGTGTTCTGGAACGTGTCGGGCGTCGATGTCTCTATCGGCCTGTCTGGCGCAAACATCAAAGCCGGTACGGTAGACAGCTTGTTAAGAGGCGGAATTACATTCTCAACACCGCCGACTAATGAACTTCAGCCAGTGGCAAACGAAGATCAGTCTTTCTA
Organism: Vibrio sp. Vb339; assembly: GCF_902751245.1. NCBI lineage: Bacteria > Pseudomonadati > Pseudomonadota > Gammaproteobacteria > Vibrionales > Vibrionaceae > Vibrio > Vibrio sp. Vb339. The sequence goes on from NZ_CADDIS010000002.1 coordinate 391,146, forward strand.
TCTCTATCCTAAAGCCGAAGATGAGTGGAAATCATGGAGAACCGCAATTCCTCGCCCATAGAGTGAACCCCCTGACGTTTCCGGAAGATTAATTCTTCATCAAAATGCAGCCATTCGGCTGCATTTTTGTTGTTTGCTATAAATATGGTTTAGGGCGGCCTCATTTTGCTTTAAACTCCCCGCATTAATGCAATAAATCGAGATACTCTTTTGCACGCTAACGTATATATTCCTGAAGAATTCCTAACGCACATCGAAGCAATCATGCCTAGTCATCTAGATATGGCTTCTTTTGTTGCGTCATGCCAAAAACCACTTCGTAAAAGTATTCGAGTCAACACATTGAAAATCAGTGTTGAAGACTTCCTAGTACGAGCAAAAGAGAAAGGCTGGGAACTGGAACCTGTACCTTGGTGTGGAACGGGCTTTTGGATTACAGCTGATGAAAGTGAAGCGCCACTAGGTAATACGGCAGAACACATGTCTGGTCTTTTCTACATCCAAGAAGCCAGCTCGATGATGCCACCCTCGGCACTTTTCCAAGGTGAAGCTGATTACCAAGCGGTGTTAGACACTGCGGCTGCACCCGGCTCTAAAACAACGCAAATCGCTGCACTAATGAATAATCGCGGTGTATTGGTTGCCAATGAGTACGCTGCAAGCCGTGTGAAAGTCCTACACGCTAACATCGAACGTTGTGGTGTTCGTAATGCCGCTCTAAGTAACTTTGACGGTCGAGTTTTCGGTGGTTGGTTACCAGAACAGTTTGATGCAGTGTTGCTAGACGCGCCCTGCTCTGGCGAAGGTACCATTCGCAAAGACGCTGATGCGATGAAGAACTGGACGTATCAATCTGTGGTCGACATTGCCGATACGCAAAAAGATCTGATTGAAAGTGCATTCCATGCTCTTAAACCTAATGGTGTTTTGGTTTACTCAACGTGTACGCTTAGCACTGAAGAGAACCAACAAGTGTGCCATCACTTAAAAGAAACCTTTGGTGATGCGGTTGAATTCGAATCTCTGGAATCACTATTCGACAACGCAAAAGCAACCACGACAGAAGAAGGCTTTCTACACATCTTCCCTCAAGTTTATGACTCTGAAGGCTTCTTCGTTGCTCGTATTCGCAAGCTAGCATCTGTGACTCCACCAGAAGTTAAAAAGCGTATGGGTAAATTCCCATTTGAAAAAGCCTCAAAGAAATCTCAGCAAGAAGTTGCTGAACAATTAATGGATACTCTCGATATCGAATTGCCAAGCGATACTCAGGTTTGGATTCGTGACAAAGATGTCTGGCTATTCCCAGAAGCGCTAGAACCTATGATTGGTGAATTCCGTTTCTCTCGCATGGGAATCAAGATCGCCGAAACCCATAAAAAAGGTTACCGCTGGCAGCACCAAGTGGCGACAACGCTCGCAACAGGTAATGAAGCTAATGTTGTCGAGCTAAGCATTGAAGATGCTCGTGAATGGTTCATGGGACGCGATGTTCGCCCTGAAGGCTTGTCTGGCAAAGGTGAAGTACTAGTGAAGTACAACGGTGCAATCATCGGCCTTGGTAAGTGGGTTGGCAACCGAGTGAAGAACGGTTTACCACGCGAGTTAGTGCGCGATAAGAACCTATTCTAAAGCTTTCTCCCTGTATACAGCTAGATAAACAAAAAGCCCAAACAACGTTAATTGTTTGGGCTTTTTCTATTCTATCGGCCATGTAACTCAGTGTGCGAGCGCTTGTAAATCAACAACTAATTACATAAATATCAATTCAAGTCACTATTTCCAAAAAGAAAAATCGCACTTTAGGGAATCTAAACTAGACTTCAATCTAATAGTCAAAAGATTAAAACGATTAGCGTAGGCTCTTCGGAGCCCTTTCCCCTAAGCCCAAACAGGAAGGTTTGGGCTTTTTTTTGACCGAGAGGATCGCTTATTTAACTAAGCTGATACCTTCTTTGTCGATAGTGATCTTGCCAGATTTGTACAGACCACCAATTGTCTTCTTGAACGTACCTTTGCTGGTTCTGAATGCAGAGAAAATAACTTCAGGAGAAGACTTATCATTCAAAGGCAAGTAACCGCCTTTCTTCTCAAGCAGATCAAGAACCTTAGTGCTTAGGTCATCCATCTTAGCGACACCAACTTTCTGAAGAGACAAATCAATCTTACCGTCTTCTTCACGAACGTTTTTAATGTAGCCTTTTAGTGTTTTACCAATGAACAGCTTACCGATGATGTCAGATGGGAAAATCATACCCCAGTGTTCACCGTTCACGATCGCTTTGTAACCCAATTGGCTGCGCTCAGCGATAATGAGATCAACTTGCTCATTTTGCTTATAAGTCGCAGGCGTGTTGTCTAACCATTTGTTGAACTTCGTTGTACCAACGATACGGCTCGATGCTTTATCGATATACACATATACTAAGATTGACTGGCCTTCGTTTAAACGGCCACGCTGCTCGCTGAAAGGAACAAGAAGGTCTTTGCCTTTCACGCCCCAGCTCATGAATGCACCAGTGCTGTTAACACCTTCAACCGTCATCAAACCAAACTGGCCTACTTGAGCGATCGGTTTTTCAGAGGTTGCAGCGATCTGGTTGTCAGAATCAATGTATAAGAAAACATCTAGCTTTTGACCAATTTCAACACCTTCAGGAGTAAATCGTTTCGGCAGCAACACGGTTCCATAGTCGCTAGCGTCAAGGAATACACCGAAGTCTGCTTGTTTTACTACTTCTAAGTTGTTTATTTGACCAATATTAATCATCAAGATTGTCTCTACTTTAAATTTGGCGGAGATTATACGTGATCTCTGATATGCTTTCGCTAGTTTCATTCATATTTTTACATTCTAGGAGACATCGTTGATCACCGTTGATAAACAAGATGCGATAACACTTAAAATTAACCATGCCATGGCTAAGACAAAAAAGCTCGACATGGACGTTTATCTATTCATTCCCGGTGAACTTGGACTGACTCCTGAAGTGCTTTCTGAAAGTGCCTTTTTCTACAGCTCAATCACTCAAAAACGTGCCTACTACAGTGACAAGACACTTTTACCTTTGGTACACAGTCGCTTAGCTAAGCGTGGACGATTGTCGATTACGCAGTATCGTGTCAGTTTGAGTTTGTTCGCCTACCAATATGTTATCGCGTTAGATAAAGCAGTAAGTAGCCTGAATAAGAATGATAGTGACGACGTAACGGCTGATGAAGTAGATGAAGTTATTGAACTGGCTTTAGATATCCTCAAGAAGCTTCGTCGTAGTATTCCTTATGAAGAGAACCTTAAGCGCTACTACGCAAACATTGATAACTATCTTTCATGGTACACAGAGCAAAAGTTCTTATCGCTGGTTTCACACATGCCACGTGGCAGCGAGTACTCCACCATCAAAGAACGACTCTTAACGCTTTGTGATAAAGAAACCGCTCACCGCAAGCTCAACCGTTACAACTCAGCTAAGGTACGTGAAGACGTCACCCGCCTGAGTAACAAGATGCGACTGCTGAGACGTTTGATTGAACACCCTATCGTACTCAAGGAGAAGACCACCTCCATGGGTAAGAACGTTAAGCGTGCCGTGAAAGGCATTGCGACCGGTTTGGTGATGGTTGTCGTGACTACTACTGTGATCTTGGCTCGTGACTTTCTTGGTGAGATTACCGCTTCCTTCATCGTGGCGATGTCATTCATCTATGCATTACGCGAAATCTTCAAAGATGATTTGAGAGACATCCTTTGGCGCTGGCTGCGTAAAGGCAAACCGAAATGGAAGCGTCGTTACTTCGACCCGACGACTAATAAATCTGTCGGTCACAAGCTTGAGTGGCTGGACTATGCGAATTTCTCTAAGTTAGCAGATCGTATTCAATCAATTCGTAAGAAGCGTGTCGTTCAACGTGAAGAGCAGATCCTGCACTATCGTTCGCACACTGAGATGTCGACATCGACGTTCATGAGTGGTTATGAAGAGACTCGTGAAACGTTATCCATCAGCCTAAGAGCGCTGACACGATTGATGGATAAGGGGTCAAATAAGGTGTATCGCTTGAATGAAGGGCAAGTTAGCCGTGAATCGGTAGAAAAGCGCCACTTGCTCAACCTGATCATTAAAGAGAACAATCACGATAACGAACCGACCTATTACCGTTGGAAAATCGTAATGAACCGTTCAAAGATCGTCGACATCGAGCAAATCACTCAAGAATCTTAACTTTTCTACGGTTTGCGGCACGGTATGTGGATAATCAATTCACATACCGCTCTTCCACTTATTCACTTATTCACTTATTCAAGCTTCCATCTACTTCCAAGCTATTTCTTAGACGGGACTTTCTTAATCGAAAGCGTTAGCGTGAACTCGGCCATTGGCTCGTCGCCATGCAAAGATGGGCAAGTCGCGATAATGGTTACAGGTTGGTTTACACGCTCCCCAGTAGACATAGTTTCTTCTAGCATAGTGTTGATCAACTCACCATCATTACAAGTGAAGTGTACATCGCCTTCTGGACGCTTTAAGAAGTTGCCCGTCACCTCTTTAAATGCCAGCGAAATCTTTTCACCTTGCTGCTGAGATTTGCTCATCGCAAGAAAGCCACCCGCCACATCCGCACCGACAGCCAAAACGCCAAAGTACATACTATTAAGGTGGTTCTTCGTTCGCCTTTTAAGAGGGATTTTGACCTCAACATGTTGGTTGTCCAGTGCGAGCAATTTTGGTCTGCATAACCAAATCAGAGGCACTTTGAAAAAACCAAACATGCTCAAGTAGAAATTTGCTTTTTGTAGAGGGGTCAACATTCGAATTACCTAGTCAAATCAGTCATCAGACCAGTTAATCGATTAGCGATAGAGATGTCAAAAAAATGTTACAAAAAAGAGATATCATCGCATAATGATATCTCTTTCATTCTCAAAGCTTTAGCGCTTCAAATAAACGGATACAGCCAGTTGATTTATTAAGACAACAAACCGATTTATGCAGTCACGACCGTTTCTACGCCTTCAAGATCAGCTATGTAACCTTGTAGACGCGGGTAATCCACTAAGCCCTGAGTTACTAGCAACACTGGCTTCTTCGCGTTCAGGGTTGCTTTAACAATCATATCCAACAAGGTAATAACCGCTTCGTTTTGTGGATCAAAAGCGTGTTGCTGAGCTTCATTGTGCTTATCTACGCCTAAAGTGAAAGACGCTAAACTATCTACATTCACAACAACACCATCGAAGTAATGCAGTAAACGTTCGCTCAGTAGCACTGCAGACGGCACATCGCACGAGAACAGTACTTTCAAACCATTAAGGCCACGTGGTAGCCCTTGCTCGGCTAGCAAATCAATAATCTTAGCGGCATCGCTTAATGCTCGTACATAAGGCACAACCACTTCAACGTTAATACCCTGCTCACGCAATGTTTTAATGACCTGACACTCTAAAGCGAAAGCCTTGCTGTATTCTGGTGTTGCATAGCGAGCAACGCCACGAACGCCTAGTGCTGGGTTAATCTCTTCAGCTTCACAGTTCCCGCCAAGTAGCGAACGGAAGCCATAGCTGTCTGCACTACTTAATGCGATACGAACAGAAGTGTGATTTGGTTGAACGGCAGCTTGGATGGCAATCACTAAGGTCGAAACAAAATGCTCATCGACTGTTTTATCGCCAAGGATCGCATCTAAAGACGTTTTTTCAATATCAGTCAGTGTATCTAAGTGACTTTCGATACTTGGGTGGTAGAAGACACGATCCATCACTAATTCTGATAATGAAACGTATAAGTGGTTGGAATTATTATTATCGTTATAAGAAGGCAGCACATCACCTAAGACAAGTTCTGGGTGCAAAGTGCTTTGATTTTCTTGAGTCATTGCTGCTCCAGCATTTTTATGTTGTGTTCAAACGAAAATACCGATAGCTGCCTGTTAATACAAGTGAAAATCCCTTATTTGACGCTGGCCTGCTGATAAAAATAAGAATATTAGCAATAACTGAGATAACTTTGACTCAATAGAGTTTATTCCTCTGTTCAATTCCGTTATCTTAACCACTTCGCAATAGAATAAAAAAGCCATCACATGCCATTAAAAACTGATGAGTTGAGAACCCAAGCTCTGGGTCCTATGCCAACTCCTGCCGAGCTAGGCAATGCACACCCTATTACTGACGACGTTGCTGAGCGCATTAAAAATTCTCGCCGCCAAATCGAAGATATCCTAACTGGTCGTGATAACCGCCTATTGGTTATCGTAGGCCCTTGCTCTGTTCACGATACAGATGCGGCACTTGATTACGCTGAGCGCCTAAGCAAAATTCAAGACCAGTACAAAGATGAACTGTTCGTTGTAATGAGAACCTACTTCGAGAAACCTCGTACTGTTGTAGGTTGGAAGGGTTTGATTACCGATCCTAACCTTGATGGTTCTTACGCACTTGAAACAGGCTTGAACAAAGCTCGTAAGCTTCTGCTCGATATCAACAAGCTTGGCCTAGCTACCGCGACTGAATTCCTTGATATGATCACAGGTCAGTACATTGCGGACCTTATCACTTGGGGCGCGATTGGCGCTCGTACGACTGAATCTCAGATTCACCGTGAAATGGCTTCTGCACTGTCTTGCCCAGTTGGCTTCAAGAACGCGACCAACGGCAACATCAAGATTGCTATCGATGCAATTCGTGCAGCACATGCTTCACACTACTTCTACTCTCCAGATAAGAACGGCCGCATGACGGTTTACCGTACTTCTGGCAACCCATACGGTCACGTTATTCTACGTGGTGGTGATAAAGGCCCTAACTTCGACACTGAATCTGTAGATACTGCATGTAAGCAACTGGCTGAATTCGACCTACCTCAACGTTTGGTTGTAGACTTTAGCCACGCTAACTGTCAGAAACAGCACCGTAAGCAGTTGGAAGTTGCACAAGACATTTGTGAGCAAATTAAATCTAACAAGAACCAAATTGCAGGCATTATGGCAGAGAGCTTCATTATTGAAGGCAACCAGCCAATGACAGATATCAACAACCTAGAATATGGCAAGTCGATTACTGACCCATGCCTAAGCTGGGAAGATACTGCAACAATGCTAGACATGCTTGCAACAGCAATTAAAGATAGAAACTTAGCTTAAGGAAACAACACAATGCCATCATTTGACATTATCTCTGAAGTAGAAGCAGTAGAACTGCGTAACGCAGTAGACAACGCAAACCGTGAGCTATCGACTCGTTTCGATTTCCGCGGCGTTGAAGCAAGCTTTGATTACAAAGATGAATCAGTAAAATTGACTGCTCAAGACGATTTTCAACTGAAGCAAATGCGCGATATCCTTCGCAGCAACCTAACGAAGCGTAATGTTGATCCTAACGCGATGGAAGCGAAAGCCGCAGACCAAACAGGTCGCACTTGGCACCAAACGGTTATCTTTAAGCAAGGCATTGAAACTGATGTCGCTAAGAAGATCGTTAAGCTAATCAAAGACAACAAAGTTAAAGTTCAAGCTTCTATCCAAGGCGACAAAGTTCGTGTTACTGGTAAGAAGCGTGATGACCTACAAGCTGTTATGGCTCTAGTTCGCAGCGGTGAACTTGGTCAACCTTTCCAGTTTGACAACTTCCGCGACTAATTATTGAGTTTGAGCGACCGCCTATTTGGGTAGCTCACTCATCAGCACGATGTCGTGTTTGAAATAGCAAAAAGCCACTTTTTGAAGTGGCTTTTTAATTATCTGGTCCAGCTTTAGTTTTATTCCGAGCCTCTAGCCGATTTCAAACAACCAGAAAGCTCTCATTTCAACTAGAAGCAACTACCTTAACTGAGTACTTGGGCTGCTGACAATTTTAGATCTTTGCCGACCAACAGGTTAAATTCTACGCTTGCTGGTGGAATAAACACACACACTCGTAATTTCTCTGCTCTTGCTTGCTCAAGCTTGGTTGATAGCTCTCCACTGTTGGCGTAGCTCTCTCTTTCTGCATCTCGGCGGCACAGGTCTATAAATTCAAATGGACAATCGCTCGGTGAAAGTACGAGTTCAGCCTCTTGCATCAAACGTAAAGCCTTCATAGACAACAACTCGACGTCTTGCTCAAATTCAATCCAAGTGACCTGCCCTTCGCTATCAATGCCTTCGGTTAACGCTTGCTGGTAGTAAGACTCTAACTGCTCTCTGTCAGTCACCTGCTCAATAAAGCTGGATGACAAGAATCGCTCCCAAAACTTACGACGCTCGTCGACGGTTGGGAATGACTCTTTGATTGAATTGCGTTTTGATGCACCGAAGTCTGCTATCAAACCTATGTTTTGTGGTAATACGGTTTCGAGTTTTTCTCTGATATTTCTTACTAAAACAGGTGATGCACCGCCACTAGAGATGGCAATTTGGATTCTGCCGCGATTTATCATCGAAGGTGTGATGAAATCGCAGTAAGGAAGATCGTCAACCACATTGACTAAAATACCCAGTTTTTTCGCATCATTATACACTTGGTGATTCAAACTCGGGTTGTCTGTTGTGGCCCAAACCTGCAAGTAATTTTTCGATATGATCTGTGACGAATAAAAGTTTTGAACCCAGTGAAGTTTGTTCTCGTCGACAAGCTGCTTTAAGTAAGGCGCTACCTTGGGAGACACCAACGTCACATCCGCCCCAGCTCGTAGTAAGCTATCGACTTTACGGCAAGCAACCTCACCCCCACCAACCACTAAGATTGGCTTATTTTCTACATCCAAAAACATTGGGAAATAACGCATGTTCTTCCTTGAGACGACTTCAATAACTATTCAGCCATGCTACCAAATTTGGAGCATATTCATAACTATCGAAGTGTAATAAAAATATTTATTGACCAAATTTCAACATTTCTTAAGTTTAATATTTCATCATTGTGATATTGATTCAGAATATTTATCTAGTCGATTATCAATATAAAAATCTAAATCTCGTTGCACCAACAGTGTGAACCGTTGCACTATTTACATTCACTTAACATTTGGTCATTCTAATTGTGTTCGGATTTGTGATTTCATTCAAAATTCTTTTTAAATTATACATTTGTGAAACTACGGATCCTTTCCTAACCTTATAAACAGTTGTTTAAATCGCACACAGTTTCATTTGCAAAATGCAACTCGTTTAATTTGAACAACAAGGTCATAGAAAACGCAACACATAAGAGAAACTCAAACGAGCACGAGTATCAGGTGTCACCTGGTTAACAAGGAAGGATACAAATGACAAATAAACTAACACTTCTTGCTTCAGTAGTAGCTGCATCAACTGCGATGATGGCAACATCGGCATCAGCGGCAGAAAGCACTCTGGACAAAGTCACATCTCAAGGTTTTCTAACTTGTGGTGTAAGTACCGGTCTTCCAGGGTTCTCTAACCCTAACTCAAAAGGTGAATGGGAAGGAATTGATGTTGAGTATTGTCAAGCTCTTGCAGCGGCTGTACTCGGTGACAAGACTAAAGTTAAGTATGTACCTCTAACAGCAAAAGAGCGTTTTACTGCGCTTCAATCTGGCGAAATCGACGTACTATCTCGTAACACAACATGGACATTACATCGTGACACTGCTCTAGGTCTGAACTTCGTAGGCGTTAACTACTACGATGGTCAAGGCTTCATGGTTAAGAAAGAACTTGGCCTAACAAGTGCTCAAGAGCTTGATGGCGCTTCTGTATGTGTTCAATCAGGTACAACAACTGAACTTAACCTAGCCGATTACTTCCGTAACAGTGGCATGTCTTACAAGCCAGTGGTATTCGATACGGCAGCACAAACATCTAAAGGTTTCGACGCTGGTCGTTGTGACGTGCTAACGACTGACCAATCTGGTCTATACGCACTTCGTCTAAACCTAGCTGATCCTAAATCTGCAGAAGTACTTCCTGAAATCATCTCTAAAGAGCCTCTAGGCCCTGTTGTTCGTCAAGATGATGATAAATGGTTTAACGTTGCTAAGTGGACACTTTCAGCAATGATTAACGCGGAAGAATACGGCATCTCTTCTAAAAATGCAGACGAAATGCTTAAGTCAAAAGATCCAAACATCAAACGTATTCTTGGTGTAGACGGTCCTAAAGGTAAAGGTCTTGGCATTCGCGACGACTGGGGTTACCAAGTAATTAAGCAAGTTGGTAACTACGGTGAGAGTTTTGAGCGTACTGTTGGTACAGGTTCTCCACTTCAGATCTCTCGTGGTGTAAATGCATTATGGAATGCGGGCGGCTTTATGTACGCTCCACCAATCCGTTAATAAATTTTCAAGCATCAATTAGGGCGGAGTTTTCCGCCCTATTTATTAAATGGATTTGAGGTTATAGTAGTATGAAACCTAATGAAACTATTTCTCCAGCTCAGGCAAAGCCACAGCCCAAAAGTGCCAACTTATTTTACAACCCCACTTTTCGCTCCATCATTTTCCAAATTATCGCCGTCGGGGCGCTTTGTGCTTTCTTTTACACGATTGTAAATAATGCACTCACAAACTTAGATTCCCGTGGTATCACCACTGGTTTTGATTTTCTCTCCCAAGAAGCTGGTTTTGGTATCGGCTTAACACTGATTGAATACGACGAGACCTTCTCATACGGTCGTACGTTCTTTGTCGGTCTTCTCAATACCGCTTTGGTTTCAGTACTCGGCATCATGCTAGCGACAGTGCTGGGCTTTAGTATGGGTATCGCTAGACTCTCTTCAAACTGGCTAGTTAGCCGATTTGCAGCTGTCTACATTGAGATATTCCGAAATATCCCTCTTCTATTACAAATCTTTTTCTGGTACTTCGCCGTTCTACAAGCCTTGCCTTCTGCTCGTCAAAGTATGAGTCTAGGTGAAGCAATTTTCTTGAACGTACGTGGATTGTACTTCCCTGCACCCGTGTTTGAGCAAGGCAGTAGCATTGTCATCGCATCATTGATTGTCGGTATTATCGCTACGTTTATTATCAACATCTGGGCTAAGAACAGACAGAAACTGACCGGCCAACAAACACCGATGTTGCGAATTGCCGCTGCGTTGATTTTAGGCTTACCGTTGGTAACTTACTTTGTTATGGGCATGCCTATCTCTGCAGATTACCCTGTGTTGAAAGGGTTTAACTTCAAGGGTGGTGTTAGCATAATCCCTGAGCTTGCTGCATTGATGCTCGCTTTAAGTATCTACACAGCAGCGTTCATTGCTGAGATTGTTCGTTCAGGTATTAACGCGGTAAACCATGGGCAAACTGAGGCTGCGATGTCTCTAGGCATCCCACGTTCTAGAACTCTAAAGCTTGTCATTATTCCACAAGCATTAAGAATTATTATCCCACCACTAACCAGTCAGTACCTAAACCTGACTAAAAACTCATCACTTGCGATGGCCATTGGTTACCCTGATCTTGTCTCTGTATTTGCAGGAACAACACTGAACCAAACTGGACAAGCTATCGAAGTAATCGCGATGACAATGGGCGTCTACCTAACCTTGAGCCTATTAACGTCCGCTCTAATGAACATATACAACCGCAAAGTAGCGTTGGTGGAGAGATAAGATGAGTACACATCAATTTCAACCTGATCTTCCGCCTCCAGCGAATACCGTTGGGCCAGTCGGTTGGTTAAGAAAAAATCTATTTAATGGACCTGTTAACAGCGTCGTCACTGTGATTCTTGCTTACTTTGCTTTCACCCTATTATGGGCAATAGCGGATTGGGCATTCATCAGTGCCGACTGGATAGGAACTACACGTGATGCCTGTACTAGCGAAGGCGCTTGTTGGGTTTTTATCAGCGTTCGTTGGGACCAATTCATGTATGGCTTCTACCCAGAAGCTGAACTGTGGCGACCTCGCCTCTTCTACGCAACGTTGGCCATTTTTGTAGCCTTACTGGCTTATGAAAAAACACCTAAACGCACGTGGATTTGGTTGTTCTTCGTCAACATCTACCCATTTATCATTGCCGGCTTGCTATACGGTGGCGTCTTTGGGCTAGAAGTTGTTGATACCCATAAATGGGGCGGCCTACTGGTTACACTGGTCATCGCACTTGTTGGTATTGTAGTGTCACTCCCTATTGGTGTTGCACTTGCTCTTGGGCGTCGCTCAGAGATGCCGATCATTCGCAGTATGTGTACCGTATACATCGAAATTTGGCGTGGCGTACCGCTCATTACAGTTCTATTCATGGCTTCAGTAATGCTGCCACTCTTTTTATCAGAAGGGACAGAAACCGATAAGCTGATTCGAGCACTTGTTGGGGTAGTACTATTCAGTGCAGCCTACATGGCCGAAGTAATTCGTGGTGGTTTACAAGCAATACCAAAAGGCCAATACGAAGCGGCTGATGCTCTGGGGTTAAGCTACTGGAAAAAGACTGGGCTTATCATTCTACCTCAAGCTCTTAAAATCACGATTCCTTCAATTGTGAACACCTTCATTGGTTTGTTCAAAGATACCAGTCTTGTTTTGATTATTGGTATGTTTGATGTACTAGGGATTGGCCAAGCCGCGAATACCGACCCTGAATGGCTTGGGTATTCAACAGAAAGTTATGTATTTGTCGCGTTAGTGTTCTGGGTGTTTTGTTTTGGCATGTCGAGATATTCGATATGGCTAGAAAACAGACTTCACACCGGTCACAAACGATAATTAACAAGATCAAGGACGTATTATGACGCAGCAGACAGAAAACAACTCTCAAGGTCTTATGATCGAGTTGAAAGACATGAACAAATGGTACGGTGAATTCCACGTACTTAAGAACATCAATCTAGAAGTTAAAAAAGGCGAGAAAATCGTTATCTGTGGCCCTTCAGGCTCGGGTAAATCAACGATGATCCGCTGCATCAACCGATTAGAAGAGCACCAAAAAGGTCATATCTTCGTTTCAGGTAATGAATTAACGGAAGATCTAAAGAACATCGAAGCCGTACGTAGAGATGTCGGCATGTGTTTCCAGCACTTCAATCTGTTTCCACATCTGACGGTATTAGAGAACTGTACTCTGGCCCCTATCTGGGTCAAAAAGATGCCAAAAGAAGAAGCCGAAGCGATTGCAATGAAGTACCTAGAGCGCGTAAAAATCCCTGAACAAGCGGACAAGTTCCCAGGTCAGCTTTCAGGTGGTCAACAACAGCGTGTCGCTATCGCTCGCTCTTTGTGTATGAACCCTCAAGTGATGCTGTTTGATGAACCAACGTCGGCGCTCGATCCAGAAATGGTTCGTGAGGTGTTAGACGTAATGGTTGAGCTTGCAGAGGAAGGCATGACGATGCTTTGTGTAACGCACGAGATGGGCTTTGCTAAAGAGGTCGCGGATCGCGTTATCTTCATGGATGCCGGTGAAATCATAGAAGAGAACAACCCTGTCGATTTCTTTGAAAACCCACAATCAGACAGAACGCAGAACTTCTTAAGCCAAATCTTACACCACTAATGTGTTATGATGCATAAACTACAGAGGCGGCTTAGGTCGCCTCTTTATTTTTCAAATTTATAGATAGTTTTTAAAGTTTTAAGTAACTGAATAGAACGCCCAAAGGTTGACCATCGTATCTTAGCTATACTCAATTACAGTCTAAAGAAATACTTTGTTACACCTTCAGAAACACTTAACCGACTATTTTGATTATTATTTTACGTATACAAGAGGAATGAGAGACTTGATTTTTCGAACTTTCACCCCCATAAATGTACTAATAACTATTGAAGTCACCTTACGAGGAAGATTATGAACAGCCCTATGTTTTCACGCACAGCATCTCAAGAAAGTGCTCTGCAAACCAATAAAGTGTTGCGTAACACCTACGCATTACTGTCTATGACACTACTTTGGTCTGCTGTTGTAGCAGGCGTATCCATGGCGATGAACCTTCCTCGCCCGGGTCTTATTATCATGCTAGTTGGCTTCTACGGCCTACTTTTCCTAACAGAAAAGAACCGTGACAACAGCATGGGTCTAGTCTTCACATTCCTATTTACAGGTTTCTTAGGCTACACCATCGGTCCAATCTTAAACATGTACGTTGGCGCAGGCATGGGTGATGTTATCCTAACTGCACTTGGCGGTACAGCACTGGCGTTTATGGGCGCATCAGCTTACGCACTAACAACTAAGCGTGACCTGTCGTTCCTTAATGGCATGCTATTAGCTGGTTTCGTAGTACTACTTGTAGGTATGGTTGCAAATATCTTCCTACAAATGCCTCTACTATCATTGGCAATGAGCGGTATGTTCATCCTGTTCTCGACTGGTGTTATCTTGCTTACAACGCAAAACATCATTCGTGGCGGTGAAACAAACTACATCTCTGCAACGATTAGCTTGTACGTATCGATCTACAACATCTTCATCAGCCTACTAAGCATCCTAGGCATCATGGGCAGCGACGACTAATCGTTCCCATCACTGAAGAATATCTAGCCCAAGAGCCCATCTCTTGGGCTTTTTTGTATCTATAAGTGCGATATTTCTTTAGATAGCTACAATTTCAGTTGAGAAAGACAAACTTGGTCATGTACCCTATCCGCATAGTTAATTGGATTCTGGATTAAACATGTTTGAATATAACGGCAAGCAAATCGAAACCGACGCTCAAGGCTACCTATTGGATTACACGCAATGGGAAGAAGGCATGATTGAAATTCTTGCTCAAGATGAGGCGATTGAACTTACAGATGCACACTTAGAAGTCGTACATTTTGTAAGGAGCTTTTACGAAGAGTTCAACACCTCACCAGCGGTTCGCATGCTCGTTAAAGCAATGGAAAAAGCTCACGGCCCAGAAAAAGGCAACAGTAAGTACCTTTTCAAGTTATTCAAAAAAGGCCCTGCAAAACAAGCGACCAAGCTCGCCGGTTTACCTAAACCAGCAAAGTGCTTGTAAAACCTAACCCGCTTTAGGTCATTAAGTTACGTTCGATATAAATACTGTAGTGCCATATCTACAGTATTTTAAACGCCCCTATGCGTACGTCCTGGCGCTCACTATCTTTCACTTGATGCATTACTACGTTGTCTACTGTTGCGCTCGAAGGGCCAATATTGAGCCAAGCATGTAACTTCTCTATTTGCTGACTCTCTCCGACAGCTAACACTTCAACTCGACCATCATTTAAGTTCTTCGCATAACCTGAGAGACCCATAGCTTGCGCCTGCCTGCTGGTGTGGTAACGAAACCCAACACATTGAACTATGCCTGACACGACAAAAATATATTGTGAACTTTCCATAACGTTGCCTCATAAATTATATGAATGATATAGTCGAGCTTCTATTCATTCACCGCTTATTGGTGGACTTACTTCGAGTATAACGATTATGAAAGAAATCCCATTTCGTTGGATTGACAAATATCTCATTCACCTAAAAATCCAAGAAAAGTTCTATCTACTCTTCTTATTGCCTCTTCTCGCCCTGGTTATATTAACTCTCGTTTTAGATAGTGCCGCGGACTCTTTACTTGCTCATCTTTATCAAGAAGAAATGCTCTTGATGAAAAGGCTTATCGAAGCAGGTCAACTCACTAAAGATCAAGTTGCTCAGCTTGTCAGCAGTTCTGAAACCATCTCTTTGGGCTACGGTGCTGGTTCTGTTTCAGTAATGAATGGTGCATTCAGCCTAGTTGCCAACCATGACCAAAACCTTTGGTCTGCTCTATCGACGACTCAGGTTTCTATCATCGCTGTAACCCTAACGCTTATCGCACTAGGTGTTTACTACATCATGACTTTCATTGGTGGCGCGATGTTCTCTATGAACAAAGCTCTGAACACCCTAGCGAATGGCGACTTAACTTGCCGCATGAACTACTTCTTAGTTCGTGACGAGTTCAGTGAAATCGCGATTACAATCGATAAAGTTGCTGAACGTGAACAAAACATGGTTCTATCAATCCAAGAGTCTGTCGCTCTCACGCAGCAGATCAGCTCGGACTTGAACCAGTCAACACAACAAAGTTCAGACATCTCAGGTAACCAACAGGAACACCTGAATAGCTTGGCAAGTGCGACGGAACAAATGGCGGCTACGATTCGCGAAGTCGCTACCCTTGCTCATGCGTCTAGCTCACAAACGATGGACGCTCGCGGCGTTGCTCAGAGCGGTCAAGTCAAGGTTTCAAATACATTGGAGTCTATCTCTAGCCTATCTCAAGAGATCCAATCCGCTTCACAAGCAGTAGAAGAGCTGGATGCCAACGCAGCGCAGATCGATGAAGTCGTCACAACCATCAACGGTATTTCTGAACAGACTAACCTGTTAGCGTTGAACGCAGCTATCGAAGCCGCACGTGCTGGCGAGCAAGGTCGTGGATTTGCGGTTGTTGCCGATGAAGTTCGTGCCCTTGCCGGTCGTACTCAGCAAGCAACGGTTGAAATCCAAAGCATGATTGAATCATTACAACGTAACAGTCAATCACTGACCAAGCTGATGGAAGTCACGGTGAACAATGCTAACGAAGGCCAAACACTGATGTCAGAAGTGAACGTCGAGATCGGTTCATTAGCGGAAAAAAACCAGTCTATTTCAGATAGCAGCACTCAAATTGCTACCGCGGCTGAAGAACAAGGCGTAGTCGCTGACAACATTGCACAGAGTGTTGAAGAGATTCGTCATCAGTCAGACAGTATCTGCGAGATGATCAGTAAGAGTAATTCCAATGTTGACCAACTTCGTAAACAAAGCGATACGATGGAAGGTTTGCTGACAGGTCTTAAAGCTTAATACTGATACCCACCACAATGTGTTGATTAATCATTACTAGGGCTGCTTCTGCAGCCCTTTCTTATTTGCTTTTCACCTGCACTTCCCCGACAATACCCCTCCTTCAAATTCAACAAACAGAGTAAATTATGACTCCTTCAATTCATCTAGCTAAAGGCCGAGATAAATCACTACGCCGCAAACACCCTTGGGTATTTTCACGCGGTATCGATAAGGTCGAAGGCGAACCAAAACAAGGTGAAACTGTAGACGTATATGCTCAAAATGGTCAGTGGCTTGCAAAAGCGGCTTATTCACCAGAATCTCAAATTCGAGCTCGTGTTTGGACATTTGAAAAAGAAGAGATCAACAAGGCGTTCTTCGTAAAACGAATTCAAGACGCACAGTCTTTACGAGAAGACATTATCGAACGTGATGGTCTAACGGGCTACCGCCTCACGGCCGCAGAGTCTGATGGCTTGCCAGGTATCACAATCGACAAATACCAAGACTTCCTTGTTTGCCAACTGCTAAGTGCTGGCGCTGAATTTAACAAAAGCGTATTGGTTGAAGCGTTAATTGAATGCTTCCCTGATTGCAACATCTACGAGCGTTCAGATGTAGCGGTTCGTAAAAAAGAAGGTCTAGAACAAGTTGTCGGCGTTCTTCACGGTGAAGAACCACCGAAGTCTATCGTGATTGAAGAAAACGGCGTTAAGATCAGCGTGAATATTATGGAAGGCCACAAAACGGGCTTCTACATGGACCAACGTGATAGCAGAAAAGAATCGATGAAGTACGTTAAAGGCAAAGATGTCCTTAACTGCTTCTCATACACAGGTGGTTTTGGCCTTTACGCACTTAAAGGCGACGCGAAGCGTGTTATCAACGCTGACGTATCTCAACTAGCTCTTGATACAGCTAAGTTCAACGCTGAACTTAATGAGTTTGATATCTCGAAAAAGCGTGCTGTATTCCTAAACGCTGACGTTTTCAAACTGCTTCGAGAGTACCGTGACCAAGGCACTAAGTTTGACGTAGTGATCATGGATCCACCAAAGTTTGTTTCAAGCAAGAATAACCTAACTTCAGGCGCTAACGGCTATAAAGACGTTAACATGCTTGCAATGCAAATCCTGAAACCAGGTGGCACTCTACTCACCTACTCTTGCTCAGGCTTAATGGGTACTGATTTGTTCCAAAAAATCATCGCTGATGCAGCATTAGATGCAGGCCGCACTGTTAAGTTCGTAGAACGCTTCGAGCAAGCAGCCGATCATCTAACAGACACAGCCTACCCAGAAGGTTTTTACCTGAAAGGTTTTGCTTGTAAGGTTTTATAATAGCCACTAAAAATAAAAACCACCTTACACAAAGGTGGTTTCTGTTTGGACTAGAGACCGAAGCTTATGCTTCGGTCTTTTTATTTACCCATCGGTATACTTTAGACCACTTTGGTCAAACAAATAGTTGGCTAAGTCATCCGTCGCTACTCCCTCAAATTCAATCGATACTGAATCACCACCTTTAGTAACGGTAACAACAGAACCACCATTACCATTAGATGAGACTGAGTCTTTAATATCACCTAAAAGAGAATCGATTTCAGTTGAGTTTAGCTCTTCAAATAGTTCAGAAAGGTCAATTTTATCGCCTTCATTCACATCAAAATCTTTGATGATATCAGCGCTTCCATCTAAGTCTCCGTCTAACCAGGCGAATAAATCGGCTCCTTCCCCACCGGTCAACGTATCGCTGCCTTCTCCGCCAAATAAGAAGTCGTCACCCAAGCCACCATCTAAAGTGTCATCTCCACCTTGACCATACAAGATATCGTTACCGTCACCACCTGACAATTCATCATCAGCATCGTTTTCTGACGCAGTGCCGAACTCTTCTTTGTGACTAGTGGCGTAATCATGAATCGTCTTAGCATCAACGTCAGCTAAACCCGAACTGAGTTTTTGAGCTACATATTCTTGGAGCGTTAGCTCTGTCGAACCGTCATCAGCAAACAGCACTGGCTGATCACCAAACAATATGTCATCACCACTTTGTGCGGTGATCGTATCTTCTCCCGGAACAGCCTGAACCGTATCTCCAGCGATTGCTTCAGCAAGGTCTTCAACTTTGATGTTGTGGTCAACCACTTTGTCTGTATCAAACATTTCTAAGGTGTCTTTGTCGACATTACCACCAAGGCCAATAGCCTGTACCGCAGACAAGCCAGCTAAAATATTAAACATGTGAACGGCTTGTGGGGTCACCTTATTGCTGCCTGTATCGGAAGCGCTGTATTTATCCCTAAATACAAGCTCATTACCATCAATTTTCAACGTACCAAGCCTAACGCGACTACCATTGTTATCTAGATAAGGTGAATATACGTGCGCATGGTTATGGCCATGACCATTATCATTATCATTATCATATTCAACAACCTTAACACCATTTACTTCTATGCTTCCTGATGGCTGCAAAGATGCTAGGTCAAAATCGGAACCAAGGATATCTTGTAAGCTTAGAGCTTCACCCTTAGATTTATCCGCATACATCCAGAACTGATCAAGTTCATCATCGTCCAAATCATCCTCTGTTGCTTGGTTAATTTCACCATCAGTGATAAAGAACGAATGATTAGTCGCGTCATTATCTGGTAGTGAATTAAACCAGTCTATCGCAGAATCGAAGCCAGCCTCATAGTTGGTTCGTCCTGAGTTGTCATCAATTATCGTGTTGAGGGCGTTCTCAAACTGAGTTTTAGGGTTAGCTGAACTCAAATCGATACTAATGACATGAGACGCATTAGTTTCAAATTGTGTTAGCAACACGTTCACAGTACCTGAGTTTTCACCGCCTGCACCTTCAACTAACTTATCAAATGCCGCCTGCAATTCAGGCTTAGCTTCGGCAATCGTACCCTGCATACTACCGGAAGTGTCGAAAATAAACGCGATGTTGTAATCCTGCCCTGGGATAATTTGCAAGCCTGATGTATCGCCGATGACAATGTTACTGTTTTCATCAGTAATGATGTTATCAGATCCACTTTCACCCATTAATATACTGTGATCGCGGACTGATGCAGAAGATGTGGCATAACTGTCCTGCGAAGTACCATCCACTTCAACCGAAGTTGCTGTAGCCTTAAGTTCAAAGTCTAGGTCGCCTTGGTACTCAGAAGGTACTCGAATCTGCACATCTCCAAGAACGTTACCTGCAGCGTCAATATCTAACTCATAAGTTGCAACACCATTCTCAGATAATACTGGCTCTACAGCCTCTCCATCTATTTCTAGCTTCAACCCTGAAGGAATCCCGGTTAGTTCAACTTTGTCGCTTAAGGTCTCGCTTCCATCGACATCAACAAGCGCAACTGACACATCAATCGGTAGAACTTGCTCTTCTAGAATTTGATAAGTGCCAGATTCATTGTCCAAACTCACGATAGTATCTTTGAATACAATCTGCTCTATCTCATAAAGGTGATCACCAGCTTCTTTATCACTAGCACCTACTTGGTCGGCCGTATCAATGAAACGTTTGTCTTCAACAATCCAATATGGAACTTCACTATGATCATCAGCAGGGAACCAACGTAAAACGTAGTCTGATATGTCCCCTGTATAAATAACACTGTCCACTTGGTTAGGATCATCGATCGAGCCTATACCTCCGTCAAAGTGGTCGTTATAAGCGCTTCCTATAAATGTATCACTTCCCTGTGTACCCGCCGATACATCACCGACAAAGTGGACGGGAGACAATGCTACATCATCTGGATTGCGCTGATCTTTCGCTATAAACAAATCATCTTTGTCAGTACGATCATCAGTAGTATCAGCGTTATTAATAACGTCTCCACTAGAGGTGAGTCCCTCAACAATATTACCCGTGTTACCCATTTCTAGTAGAGTGCCATTATTAAATAGATCTTTAATGGCCTGTTCGTCAGATGTATCGAAGCTAGGTTCCACTCGAATTGTTTTCAAATCACCGATAGTAATAGTAACAACAGGAGCATCAGCCACAGGCGTAATATCTACCGTAAGCGTATGTTCTTCTGACGTACCATTCTCGTTTACAGCCTTGAACTTAATTTCAGCGTAGTCATTCGATTTATTGCCTACACCTTCAACATTGAAGCCGTCATAACCAGATTCGTTAGCATCTGGATTAAAGCCTATCACGCCTGAAGTTAATTGAGCCGATGTAATCTGAGTCGAGTTTAGTGGCTGCCAATTTGGCTCTTGAACAGTGCCAAGGTTAATCACCAACGATCCATCGAGTGGTTGATGAGTTATCACTACATCGTTGCCAGACTCAATCCCAAAATCATCAATCGATAGCACTAAAATAGTATCTTCTTGTCCAAAGGCTTCCTTACTTTCAGCATCTGGTCCAACAGGTACTGGATGGACAATTAGCTCGAAGGCCCCATTCGAAATCTCACTGGTGTCGCCGACAATCTCGTCTGAAATAGCTTCAATCTTAACGCTATAAGT
Organism: Vibrio sp. Vb339; assembly: GCF_902751245.1. NCBI lineage: Bacteria > Pseudomonadati > Pseudomonadota > Gammaproteobacteria > Vibrionales > Vibrionaceae > Vibrio > Vibrio sp. Vb339. The sequence goes on from NZ_CADDIS010000002.1 coordinate 412,352, forward strand.
GCCTGGCTCATCAACCTGAATCATCAGATCAGCGAGCACTGTTTCGGCAGTACCATTTGATGTTAACCAAGCAGATATATCAACTTCACCATCAGCATTAACAACAAGCTCCTGATCTCCAAGTTTAACAATTGAACCTTCAGGCAAACCAGACACGACGAGTCTCAACGTCTCTGAACCATCGCTATCAACAAGCTGCGTAGTGATCTTAGAGACATTGATAAAGGTATCTTCCAGCCCTTCATTAATATCGAACGCTGGGTAATAACCACCCTCTAAGGATTCATGTTCAACCTGTGCCCCGATATTAACTTTATCCTCAAGCGAACTTACATCAGGAACAATATCGAAGTTGTCCGTGTTAAAGTCTACGGGTTCATTACCACCAACCGCGACACTGATAGTGGCATTACCTGGACCAGCCTCGTTGTCGTGGAATGCAGTAATTGTGTACCAACCAGATGCCGATGGAACAAAGGCTGAAGACTCATAGGTACCGCCTCCGCCCCAAGTTTGAGAGGCCATGGTTTCACCACCGACTTCAAGTCTAAATGAATCATCTGCATGACCGCTAAACACGTATGACTCACCAACAACTAGGAATACTAAACCAGTAAGTTTGCTCGAAATGTTTTCGATAGCTGGAGAGTTCTGAGTGCCAAAGTCTGGCGCCTGTGTAACTTCTGAAGTGTTGGCAACACCTGCAGACTCGATTGCTTGCTCAACAAGGTCTGGAGCCACTCCGCTACCATTGTTGTAATCAAAGTCTAGGTTTTCCCATTGCTCTAACTTAAAACCTTCATCTAAATCTACATTTGGTGTTTCTACAACTAACTTGGCAAGTGTCGTATCAGGGCGAATATCAATCGACATCGTCGTACTAGAGCTGATGTTGATGCCGTCAGAACTGTGGTAGTTAAACTCCGCATAATCTTGTTGATTATTGCCAGTTACTACATTCTCTTCATCAAACATTGATGTACTAGATTCATAGCTTACTGGGTTGAATATCAAGAAACCTTGTTCAACCTGCTCTTGGCTTACTGATACTCCTGTGCCAATCGTTTCAGTATTTAACAGAACCCATTCATCAGTAGATTCGTTGTACAGATACATATCACCCGCACCTGGAGCACTAGTGATAACAATCGACAATTCGCTGGAATCTGCATCAGAAACGTTGAAATCAGCCCACTTAAACGTAATCGATGAGCCTTGGGCTTGTGCCTCATCGCCAATGACATGTGAGTCCTGTACTTGCGGTGCTTCATCGTTATCAATGATCGTCGCAATACCTTGCTTACCACCCACTTCGAGCGTGAAGTTCTCATTTAACTCATCAATGCCGTCTTCGTTAGTTGGTACCTTGATGTCAAACGACGTTACTCCCGCAGGCACAACAAGCTGACCATTAACAAGCGTCACGCCCTCAGTGAACTCTACGTTGTCGGTGAAATCTTTGTTATCACCGAGCTCGGCAGAACCGGAGTTTAACGACCAGTCGAATCGAGTCTCTTGACTGCTTGTGTTAACTAGGTTCACGGTGAAGACAGCTACATCGCCTTCAATTACTTGTTCATTATTTATATTAACCGCGTTGTTCACTGTATCGATAATTGGAGCTTCATCGTTATCAGTAATGCTACCCACTGAGGATTCACCATCAACAGTCACGGTGTATGTTTCAGCGATTTCATGGAGACTGTCATCAATTGTCGGAATCAAGATTGCAAAACCCTTCACTCCAATTGGGACAATCAGCTTTCCACTTTGCTGATCATAGGTGACGCCATTAGTAAAACGAACCAGACTCAGGTCGAGATCTTTTTCGTCACCTGAATCATTCGCAGCATCCGTGTTCTTACCAAAAGTAACGTCCAACGCAGATTCAACAAGTGCACTTGAATCCAAAGTGACTTTAAAGCCAAGTTCATCACCTTCAACTACTGAGTCTGCTAGCAGGTCTACAGACGCAACACTAGAAGGAGTCGGTAGAGGGTTGACGATAACATTAACTTCAGCACTCGCGATTTGGCCATTATCATCAGTAACCTGATATTTAAACGTTGTTTCACCGACAAAATCATCGCCAGTTAAATCAAAGTATACGATGCCATCTTTGCTATACGCATTACCTTCCGTTTCACCGTATACATAGGTAATACGTAGATTGTCGCCATCTGAATCAATATCGTTATTTAGAAGCTCAGAACCGATAATGCCAGCAAGCTTCGATGTTGGAATCTCAAGAATGCCGCCTTGATTCACTGCATATGCGCCTTCACTAGAGGCTTTAAAACCAGTTAGGAAGTAATCTGAAGCATCATTATCATGCGTTGCTTGGTTGGAATACTCAGTTGCTTCAAATACCACAGTATCAAATGCGATTGGCGTACCATCAGGACCAAGCGGTGTTATTTCGTAAGTACCTTTATTGTTACCGTCTTCAGCAATAAACGTATCACCTGCAACCGCTACGCCATTGAGGTACGCTACCCAACTGCCTTGTTCATGGTTATCAGTGAAATCACCGTCATTACCTTCGTTTTTAAACAAGTTAGATACTGAAAATGTAAACTGAGTCGCAGGGCTATCTAAGTTGATTTCAAACTTCTCAGATTGCTGCTCTGCACGATCATATTCAATCTGAGCGCCCAATCCACCTACTTTGCCGGCAACACCAATCTTAATACCGCTGTGTGCAAAGTCTTTATCTTGGCCATTGAAGCTAGCATTTAGCTCAGCGCCTTCGGCCGACCATGGAGAGTCGTTGTCTTCACTGAACTCACCCAGTTTAACTTCGAAGCCTTGCGGATCGTTATTCGCATTCAGGTCACCAGACTTATCGATAGTAACTGTCTTAACTTCACTTTCGTTACCATCACTGTCTACTGATTTATATTCGAATGAATCTGACGCCTTAGCTTCAAGAGAAGTCAGCTCCCAGTTACCTGGTCCTTGTGTGCTTGCTTCCACCGAAACAATCTCAGCACCTTCAGGAGCGACAATTGTGACATTTTGATTATTGTGGGTATCCTCATAAAGGAAGGTTTGTTCTTCTGTGACACCATTACCATAATCAAAGGTGACTGTAATCTCAGCTCTTGATTGAACACTATCATCAGCATTTGGGGCAAACCAGCCACCCAAACCACTTAGACCAACCGTTACTGAATCCGCTGGACGAGAAGAGAAATCAATGTTGATTGCCTCGTCTTGGTGAATACCGCGATTAGTCGATGCAATACCGAAGCCCATATGGCCTTGCTGGCTGTTGTTCTGTACTAACGGCTTAGCGTCAACGTTATTTCGACCTTCCGAGGTAATGGTGACGACATCACCATTATCAAACTTCAGTTCGCGAGTATACGCATCTACTTCATCACCCCAGTTATGGAACTCTGCAGTGCTATGAGGGCCTTTATCTAATGTGGATGTATCATCAACACCTAAGAAGAAGCCTGTTGATTCTTGGTCATCTTCATAAACGATGTTGTTAGGGTTTGCATACTTTTGCCCAACTACCACTTCAACCTTGTTATTACCATCGACATAGTAAAGAGTTCCTGAATCAGGCAGCTCTGTGATGATCACGCCGAGATTTGTACCTGCGTCATTATCGTTATCATCTTCATCATCAGAAATATGGTCTGTACCATCACCTTCGATAGTCCCCATTCCGGTATCGAAAATAACTTGCGAAGAGCCATCTGCATTGAGAGAAATAGCGAAGTCTTCAGCTTTTGGCGAGTTATCATGGCTATCGTCAATAGCTACATTTTTATCAGCGCTAGACGTATCTAGCTTCTCAAATACATCGGTACCATCTTGAGTTACGGATACAACACTAACGTTAAACTCTTGTCCGACCTCGTATTCGTTGTCTTGTTCAGTTTGAATCTCAAAGGTCGCTGTATTTGTATTTGCGTCTACGTTTACAGTTATAACTTCAACAATATCTTCATTGCTCGCGTTTGTGTAAGAGTACTGAAGAGTAACCACACTATCTTCAGGCACTTGTTCACTTAACGTAATCGTAAATGGACTTGTCTTATCACCCTCAATAACTGAATCTGGACCAGTCAGGCCAACTGTAACGGTATCTTTGTCGTTTGTGTCTGTCTCATCGACAATCTTAGCTGTATCTGAGTCCTGTTTGTCATTTTCAACATACTCACTAGTTGAGCTAGCATTTAGAGTTACAGCTTCTTCACCCTCAAGCAATTTATCATCAAGAACCTTGATGAAGACTTCTAAGCTATCAGAGCCGCTAACAATAATAAGATCGGCAAGCTCCTGCTCTGAAAGCGCTTTATAATCTTGTCCATCTTTAACGTAGATCTTGTCTTCGTAATCGACACCTTTAGTTGCGGTATCATCTGCATGTCCCAGAGTCAGGTCTAGAGCCACGTTTTCTGAAACTAGTTCATTTAAGTTGATTTCAAAAGATAGGAATGCTTCTTCTGCTTCTGTAACTGGTTGACCTGCCGTAACTGTTAGCTCAGCAACAGGTAATACATCAACATTCACTACAACCGTATCTGTACCACCGTTACCGTCCGACACGGTAACAACAAATGAATCATCTCCATCAAACTCGTTGTTCGGAGTGTACTTCCACTCGCCCGTTTCAGGGTCGATCTCAACACTACCGTTTGTAGGTTGGCTCACCGTGTAAGTCAGGTCAGTGTCGTCAATATCGGTTGCAGTAACCTTACCAGATACAGAGTTATCCTCTTTAGTCGATACACTTATTTGATCAGTATCGCCAATCGGCACTCCATCTTTGACAAATATTGGAGCATCATTTTCTGGATTGACATTAATCGTAACCACGGCGGTATCAGTACCGCCTTTACCGTCAGAAACTGTGTAAGTAAACGTAGCGATACCATTGAAGTCATCCGCTGGAGTGTAACGAACGGTTTGAGAACCATCTTGTAGCTCAACTAACTCCACCTGACCGTATGTTGGATCAATCACTAAACTATCTAAAATAATTAACGTATCACCATCAACGTCAGAATCATTCGAAAGTAACTCGCTACTAGGGATGTCGAGAGTTACATCTTCTTGCGTCTGAAGGTTTTTAATCACTTCTTGAAATTTGATATTGTCTAGATAAGTCCCACTCTTGTCACCTTCAGTGCCAACTTCTCTAAATGAAAGGGTATTTGAACCATCGCCACTACCACCTAATAATTCCAATAACTGGGTTTGCATTATGTTACTTTCAGGGGTGATCGTAGCAACAACTTCGCCGTTCCAAATGACCTCAAGCTCAGCACTTGGCAATCGTTCGTACATTGCCGTATCAAAAGACAGTTGGTATAAGGTACCGCTTTCTACACCTTGAATTTGTTGGGTAAGGGTTACATTGTCACCGTTACCTTCCATATCAATCATACGATCGCCGTCTGTTTCATCAACAGCATAGCCTTCTTGAACTGAATCTAAAGCGCCAGTTCTTGCATCGTAGGACCAACCATCTAGTTGGTCGATTCGAGAACCCCAACCGGCATTTGATACCGATTCATAGTCTTCAAAACTACCATTGACGATCAGGTTATCACCTAATGCTCTTGAATCATCGTTCGCGATAGGGTCATCATTTACTGGTGTGACATTAACGGTCACTGTCGTAGTGCTTTTTTCACCATGAGTATCAACAATGGTGTATTCGAAAGTCACTTCACCATTGAAGTCTTGGTTAGGTTCAAACACGACATTGCCATCTATCAGCTGAACAGAACCGTTTGTAGCATCGGTTGCGTTGACAGAAAAAATGGTTATGTCATCCCCATCAATATCGAAATCATTGGCTAGCAGCTCACTACCACTAATAGTAAGAGCCTGATCTTCTTCCGTTATGAGTTTGGGTGCATCTATTCCGGTAACTGTAATGTTATCGATGAACGCACCAAGCGAATCAGATTTACCCGCACCAGCAAAAGCGATTAAAGTAGCATCACTACTAACATCAAACTCAGCATTTACTTGATACCAACCTTTGTTATCCGGACCATCTAGTGTTACAGAAATGCCTTCTGGAGCAGTCACTGTTCCATCCGCATGCAGCGTAATAGTTCTATTCCCAACAGTAAAAGTCATATCAGACGACGAGTTGCCGTCTTGGCGAGGGTTATAATCGAACTCTACCCTCAAAGAGTCTTGATCCGACGTATCTATTGATGTCGTCATCACCGTATTTTTATGTGGGTCTAGCTCTGCGTAAAAATCACCGTCGGTAGCATCAACAATTAAGCCGTCTCGCTCAATCTCTATACCATTAGTAAAGTCCCATACCTCTGATGGGTCTTTAGAAACAACCGTCCAACCCGCTGGGTTTGCCATATTTTCAAATGACTCGGTAAGCAATATGGTTTCTTGAACGTTTTTGTAAGAATCACTAATGGCTACAGGCGCATCGTTGACTGGCGTCACTGTCAAGTTGAACGTGCTGTCTACCGGTGTGCTGCCATCTTCGTTGCCGTCTTCAACGTTAACATCGAACGACGCCGACGTGGTTTCACTGCCGTCATGCTCGAAAGTCACTTCACCCGCCGCCAACTGCGCCACCGTGAAACTGCTCGACGCGACGCCGTTCACTAAGATTGTGCCGTTGCTCGCGTTGCCGACCGTGAAGGTCACACCGGTGTCTGTATCGTCAACGTCCGTATAGCCAAGATCTGCCGCCGTAATGGTGTAGCTGCCTGCTTCATCCATTTCACCCAACAGATCGCCTGTCAGCTCCGGCGCATCATTCACTGGCGTCACCGTCAAGTTGAACGTGCTGTCTACCGGTGTGCTGCCATCTTCGTTGCCGTCTTCAACGTTAACGTCGAACGACGCCGACGTGGTTTCGCTGCCGTCATGCTTGAACGTCACTTCACTCGCCGCCAATTGCGCCACCGTGAAGCTGTTCGACGCCACGCCGTTCACTAAGATTGTGCCGTTACTCGCGTTGCTAACCGTGAAGGCCACGCCTGTGTCTGTATCGTCAACGTCTGTGTAGCCCAAGTCAGCTGCTGAGATCGTGTAGCTGCCTGCCTCATCCACTTCCGCCGCCAAATCGCCTGTCAGCTCCGGCGCATCATTCACTGGCGTCACCGTCAAGTTGAACGTGCTGTCTACCGGTGTACTGCCATCTTCGTTGCCGTCTTCAACGTTAACGTCGAACGACGCCAACGTGGTTTCGCTGCCGTCATGCTTGAACGTCACTTCACCCGCCGCCAACTGCGCCACCGTGAAACTGCTCGACGCGACGCCGTTCACTAAGACTGTGCCGTTGCTCGCGTTACCGACCGTGAAGGTCACACCGGTGTCAGTATCATCAACGTCCGTGAAGCCTAGGTCCTCAGCCGTAATGGTGTAGCTGCCTGCTTCATCCACTTCACCAAACAAATCACCTATCAGCACTGGTGCATCGTTCACAGGAGTGATATTAAGCGTAACTTCTGCTTCGTCTTCCCCACCGTTCCCATCGGTCACTTTATATTTAAAAGTTGCCTCCCCGTTATAGTCGGTATCCGGAGTGAATGTAATTGTATTGTTTGTGTAGTCGACAAACAGTTCACCATTAGCCGCGGAGGTAATTGAACCGACAACAATTGAGAGCTCATCACCATCAATGTCAGTATCATTCGCCAACAACTCATCAAAAGAAATCGTGATAGACGTGTCTTCAGCAGTAACAAGTTTAGATTGATTAATACCTGTCACTGTAATGTTATCTAACAACGCACCATAGCTATCTGAAGCTCCAGCACCTGCAAATGTAAGGTCCGTAACGTCCCCTTGGACTTCAAACTCAGCCGTGACCTTATACCAACCATCTGCGTCAGGTTGCCCTATTTGGACATTAAGTCCGTCGGCACCCGATAGAGTTCCATCGGCGTGAACAGTAACTAACGTGTCACCGACTTTAAACGTCATGTCAGAAGATGAATTACCGTCTCGTCGAGGGTTGTAATCAAACTCAACACGCACGCTATCTTGGTCTGACGTATTAATACTTGTTGTGATCGCGGTATTTTGATGAGCATCAAGCTCAGCGAGGTAGTCACCGTCTGTCGCGTCAGCTATGAGACCGTCACGCTGAATCTCTAGACCATTTGTTGCTTCCCAATCACCTAGTTCATTGCCAGTTACTACTGTCCAACGACCTGTGTTTGTCATGTTTTCAAAGGACTCAGTAAGCAGCGTAGTTTCTTGAACATCATTATAAGAATCATTATTGGCTACTGGACCCTCGTTAACATTCGTTTCGTTTAGCGTCACCACGATCGTATCAACCGTGTCAGCACCCGAACCGTCCGTGCCCGTCGCCGTCACCGTGATGGTGTGCGTGTTTGCCACAGACTCGTAGTCGTTGGTGAACGCTGCCGCGCCTGCAGCCGTCAGACTTACATTACCGTCCGTATCCACCGTGTAGAACGGGGTCGCTTTCGCAGCATCATCCGCCGCGTACACGTTGTCGTCCGCTGCGATGCTGTAACTGATGTTTGAGCCATCCGCGTCGGTCGCCGTGACCGTGCCCAGCGTCTCGCCCGCTGCCGTGCCTTCCGCATACTCGAACGTATCACTCTCTTCAGTGAACTCGGTCGCGCTGTCATTCACGTTCGTTTCGTTCAGCGTCACCACGATCGTATCCACCGTGTCCGCACCCGAACCGTCCGTGCCCGTCGCCGTCACGGTGATTTGGTGGCTGTTGCTATCTAACTCGTAGTCGTTGGTGAACGCGGCCGCGCCTGCGGCCGTCAGACTCACATTACCATTCGCATCCACCTTGTAGAACGGGTTCGCCTTCGCAGCATCATCCGCCGCGTACACGTTGTCGTCCGCCGCGATGCTGTAACTGATGTTTGAGCCATCCGCGTCGGTCGCCGTGACCGTGCCCAGCGTCACGCCCGCTGCCGTGCCTTCCGCATACTCGAACGTATCTGTCGCTTTATCGATGACCGTGTCGTTGTCGTTCACGTTCGTTTCGTTCAGCGTCACAACGATCGTATCCACCGTGTTATCGCCCGAACCGTCCGTGCCCGTCGCCGTCACGGTTATTGTATGACTGTTGTCATCCAACTCGTAGTCGTTGGTGAACGCGGCCGCGCCTGCGGCCGTCAGACTCACATTACCGTCCGTATCCACCGTGTAGAACGGGGTCGCTTTCGCAGCATCATCCGCCGCGTACACGTTGTCGTCCGCCGCGATGCTGTAACTGATGTTTGAGCCATCCGCGTCGGTCGCCGTGACCGTGCCCAGCGTCTCGCCCGCTGCCGTGCCTTCCGCATACTCGAACGTATCACTCTCTTCAGTGAACTCGGTCGCGCTGTCATTCACGTTCGTTTCGTTCAGCGTCACCACGATCGTATCCACCGTGTCCGCACCCGAACCGTCCGTGCCCGTCGCCGTCACGGTGATTTGGTGGCTGTTGCTATCTAACTCGTAGTCGTTGGTGAACGCTGCCGCGCCTGCGGCCGTCAGACTCACATTACCGTTCGCATCCACCGTGTAGAACGGGTTCGCCTTCGCAGCATCATCCGCCGCGTACACGTTGTCGTCCGCCGCGATRCTGTAACTGATGTTTGAGCCATCCGCGTCGGTCGCCGTGACCGTGCCCAGCGTCTCGCCCGCTGCCRTGCCTTCCGCATACTCGAACGTATCACTCTCTTCAGTGAACTCGGTCGCGCTGTCATTCACGTTCGTTTCGTTCAGCGTCACCACGATCGTATCAACCGTGTCAGCACCCGAACCGTCCGTGCCCGTCACGGTGATTTGGTGGCTGTTGCTATCTAACTCGTAGTCGTTGGTGAACGCTGCCGCGCCTGCGGCCGTCAGACTCACATTACCGTTTGCATCCACCGTGTAGAACGGGTTCGCTTTCGCTGCATCATCCGCCGCGTACACGTTGTCGTCCGCCGCGATGCTGTAGTTGATGTTTGAGCCATCCGCGTCGGTCGCCGTGACCGTGCCCAGCGTCTCGCCCGCTGCCGTGCCTTCCGCATACTCGAACGTATCACTCTCTTCAGTGAACTCGGTCGCGCTGTCATTCACGTTCGTTTCGTTCAGCGTCACCGTAGCTTCTGATAAATTACCTAAATCATCTGTTAATACTATCTGGTAATCGCCACTGTTCGTGTCTTGCTCGAAGTCGTTCACCTCCGCCGCCACACCCGCTGTCGTGATGCTGATGTTGCCGGCCGCATCCACACTGTAGAAACCGTCTTCACTGATGGTGCTTAAGGTGCCGTCACTGTGTTTGAACTCGTATTTGGTCACGCCATCCAGATCGCTGCCGGACAAGGTGCCCACCACCGCGTCCGCCACTTGGTTTTCCGCATAACTTAGTTCTTGGTCAAAAAACAAAGAGTCGTCATCTACAGGCGTCACCCCAATATCAACAGTAATAGTATCTGTGCCTCCATTCCCGTCGCTAACTACAACGGTGAAGCTATCGCTTCCGTTGTAATTTTCGTCAGGCGTATAGGTCCAATTACCATTTTCATCAACGACTACAGATCCGTTTGACGGATCTGTACCTTTTGAGAATGTTAACGAGTCTCCGTCCGCATCTGTTGCGTTTAGCGTTCCGCTTACTGGGGTGTCTTCGTCGGTGGTTACTGAAAGGTCATTACCTATCGGCGTGTCATTTACGGGAGTTACGCCAACGTTAACCGTAATTGTGTCAGTACCACCATTTCCATCATCGACGATAACCGTAAAGCTATCGGTACCGTTGTAGTTTTCGTTGGGGGTATAAGTCCAATCACCATTTTCATCGACAACGACAGTACCGTTTGATGGATCGGTGAACTTAACGAAAGACAGCGAATCGCCATCTTCATCTGATGCTGACAAGGTTCCGCTTACTGGAGTATCTTCATCGGTTGTAAATGAGAGAGTGTCACCGACAGGCGAGTTATTGGTATCAACAAAGGTAGGGGCGCTATTAGTTTGCTCAAACGAACGGAATTGCTCTAGAAGGCTTAAGCTTTGAGTTCGAGACATGCCTAGGGCTTCAAAACCCGTAGTGATGAACTCAGTACCAGGGATCGTTTCTTCACCGTCTCGTTCTACAGTCCCACTAGTTGCTAAGCTTGAACCATTTTGACCAGCAGCGGTAGCGAACTCATCTCCTAACTCAGTAGGGTCTTCACCTTCTTCTAATGCGGCAAAGATATTTGCGATATCTTGGTCTAGTTCAACTTCACCGTCTTCAGGTGAAAAACGCTTAACTGATACCTGAGGTTCATTAGGTGTATTTTGAGATTCAAGAGTTACATCTCCAGCCTGAAGAGGCTCTCCGTCTTCAAGTACTCTAACCGTGCCATCCACTGAAATAACAATGCGCTGACCCAATGCAAGTGCACCAGTCAAATTCAATGCTGTAATGTCCATATCAACCCCTAAAACCAATTTTCGCTTGCCACGTCAATTTTGTGACATCTTATTTATAATATTAGCCAAAATATAACATTTAACGTCACATAATTCCTAGTTATGAATCGCGCATTTAACATACCGACTGCCAAGGTAATGACGCTGATCACATCACACAATAATGAAAGTGCTCACACTATCAATATAAGTTATTGTGTTTGCGAAAAATAACAGAGCTAAAAACGTAAAATTGACGTTCTTAAAATCATCATAAAACGCACAGCAAACTGTTAACAACTTTACAACCATTTACGGTAGCTTCTCGAGCGAACGTTATTTTTTTGGCGGTTCATCTAAATTTCGTATCTAGCACATTAAAAAGCGTAGGTTTAGATGCAGTCCAATTTGGAGAGATGGAAATTGAATTACATTCAAACGACAACATTAGGGTTAGCTATAGCGCTAAGTTTGCCGACAACAGCACAAACCTTAGAGCAAGCCGTTGCGTTTACTTTAGAAAGCAACCCTGAAATCAAAAGTGCTTATAACGAATATATCAGTAAGCGTTATCTTAACGACGCTTCTGGTGGTGCTTATCGACCAAGTATAGACTTAGATGGTGGGATTGGTTATGAACATACTGATCTTGTAACCAACCAAGACACTACCGATCTGACTAGAAAAGAAGCAACGATCACGTTAACCCAGTTGATATGGGATGGTGCTAATACATCCAATGATATCGACCGTACTGCCGCTGATGCAGAGTCTGTGCGCTATCAACTACTATCTAACGCGCAAGACATCGCTTTAGAAGTCACAAAGGTTTATCTTGACGCAGTGAAAGCCTATGAAGTGCTTTCTCTTTCGGAAAGTAACTTAGCGACCCACAAAGAGATATATAACGATATTCGTAAGCGCGTGGAGTCAGGTATTGGTTCAACCGCAGATATGTCACAAGTTGAAGCTCGTATTGCGAAAGCGCACGGGAATTTGCTTGCTGCTCAAAACAACCTTTTTGATACACATACACAGTTTAAAAGAATTGTTGGTCAATCTCCGTTAGGGTTAACCTTCCCTCGCGCAGATGTGGGCGCGATTCCTTATACCGTTGATGGTGCGTTGGCAAAAGCGTTTAACCAGCACCCAGTCATTAAGATTGCACAAGCCGATGTTGACTCGGCGAAGTTCCAGTACAAACAATCCAAAAGCACCAACTACCCGACCGTTTCTTTTGAAGCCGCTCAAACTTGGCGTGATGACGCCGGTGGCACAGAAGGCAGCAGCGATGAGTTTTCTGCCATGGTTCGTTTAAGATACAACCTTTACAATGGTGGTTCGGATCAAGACCGCGCAGAAAGTGCAGCCTACCAACTCAACAAAGCCAAGGACCTTCGCGAAAGTACTTACCGCAATGTAGAAGAGAGTCTGCGTCTTTCATGGAGCGCACTTGATTTAACGGTTCAGCAAAAAGAGTTCCTATCTGACCACGTAGACTCGGCATCAGACACGGTAATCTCATATGAGAAACAATACCGCATCGGTAAACGTACCCTTCTCGACTTGCTTAACACCGAGAATGAATTATTCGAAGCTCGTAAAGGCTATTTAGATGCTAAGTATGACGAGCAATACGCAAAATATCGCGTAATGAACGCAACTGGTAACCTACTCATCGGTTTACGAGTTGAGATCCCAGAAGAATGGAATGAAAAGGTGGAATATTAATGAAGCTTACCAACACAGTATTATCGCTTTGCTTCATGGTTGTATCTGCCAATGCTTTAGCTGAAAACAACGAAGATGAATTCGAATATCGCGCTCTACCGCCGGTCACTCAAATTTACGATCTTCAAGATGATGACAACGACGGTGTAATCAACGCGCGAGATTTATGTCCCGATACGCAAATTGGTGCCGAGATCGATAACGACGGTTGTGGTTCATATTTCGAGTCATCGGAAAAGAAAGAGCTACATATACTCTTCGCTAATAATTCCACGGAAATAAACCCTGTCTTTCTAGGGCAGATACGCCAAATGGCTGCGTTTTTGAAGCGCTACGAGAGTACCAGCATTGAATTGCAAGGTTATGCCAGTAAAGTAGGTAACGCGGCACACAACCTAAAGCTTTCGAAGGAACGTGCATCGCATGTAAGACGTGCGCTAATCAGCAACGGTATTCAGCCATCTAGAGTCAACATCGTCGGTCACGGTGATTCTGAATTCAGCAGCGATGACACTCAAATCAATCACGCACTGCATCGAAAAGTTGTTGCTTCGGTTGTTGGATTTAAGGGTAATATCAAAGAAGAATGGCACATCTTCACCAAAATTAAAAAGTAGGCGTACCCTGCTTTTACCATACTGAAACGTTATCTTAAGTTAACCTTTCAGTATGGTGATAATTCCTTGAATAGCATATACCTAAGCCGTCTATAATGTTAATCTTGCCACGTTATCAACATAGAGAATTAATCCATGAGCAAACTAACAGCTGATACTCAAGCAAATCTAGAACTTTTCGTTTCTGAAACACAAGAAACTAAACTGGTATGGGGCCTTCGCAACGAAGAAGGTTGGCTAGCATGTGACTCAAGTGAATTCGAAAACAGCGAAGTGATGCCATTCTGGTCTTCAAAAGAAGATGCTCAAACTCACAACGTTGAGGAGTGGGCAGACTTCGAAGTATTAGAAATTCCATTAGATATCTTTGTAGAAGATTGGTTACTGACTCTTGCTGAGGACGGCGTTCTTGTTGGTACTAACTGGAATGCAACATTAGAAGGCAAAGAACTTGAGCCTTCTGACCTAGCGAAATTATACATCTAATTTCCGATATCGGTCGCGCGAGTCGTGCGACCGATATATCTCTGATTAGTATCAATAAATTAGAGACTTACCTCGCATAACCTCGTAGCCGCATCATTCAAAATTTGAAGCAACATCAAACTAATAATAGAATATCGTTCTTTATCTGATTGATCGTCTCTTGTGAATCACTTCGTTTTTGTTACCTTTCTACTATTCATTAGCTTTTGTTCTTATAGCCAAGTATCAACATCAGATCGTGACCACAATTCACCAGTCTATACCTCCAATTTAAGCTCTACTCCAAATGCTGATTGGAACGCGCTTTATCTCTCTACTTTAAACCACTCTCCTGAGCGCGCATTAAACATGCTGCAAACACGCTACATCGGGTCAACGGTTTATGGAGATAAGCTTTACCTTGCGTCTCTTCTGTATCAATACATGAGCCACCGAGATCAGCCGTTTTACGGAATCGCTTCAAACGACAGCGACTACCAAGCGATAGAAACAGTGTTTATTTCTGCTCTGATGAAAGATGGCAAAGGCCAATATGAACAAGCACAACAAGGCTTTCTAACACTTTTGGCGAAAATGCAATCTCGTGGTGATTTAACTGGAAAAGCCTTACTAAAATACCAGCTATGCCGATCGCTTAACGAGCAAGCTAAATACCATCAAGCTAACTATTACTGCTCTGCCCTTCAGTCAGATTTACATGACATCGCTGACCCTGTATTACCAAAATTCGGGACTTATCGAGTCATCGCCAACAATCACCATTTCCGCAGTGACTATCAAGCTGCACTAGACACCTACCTATCACTAATAAATGTATTTCCACAAGGACATGATATTTCAGGGGTTTACAACGATGTGGGTAACTTGCTCAAAGAATTAAAGCAATATGAAAAATCGGCGGAGTATCTAGAGCAAGCTCTAGCTCTCAGAGCAAACGCTTCAGATTTAATGAAAGCACAAGTGCATCACAGCCTTGCGGATCTCTACCTTAACCAAGAGCAAAGTGACCTAGCAATTCACCACTTTCAGGCAGCAAAAACACTGTTGAGATCATCGTCGCATAGCTACGGTATCGCACTCACAAGTCTTGGCTTGGGAAAAGCATACACTCAAACGAAAGACTATGATGTGGCGAGAGCCTACCTAATCGAGTCTCTTTCAGCTTCGAGCGAACTGAGTAATGATGTCATTCGCATCAATGCTTACTTGGCGATCAGCGATATATTCGAGGAACAGAAACTGCCAACTGAAGCGCTCAACTATGCTCAACAAGCGCTAGAAATAGCAGAACAAGTCACAAGGCATAAATACATCGCGCAGTCACTTTTGCAGCTTTCTGATATTCATCAATCACTCGGCGATTACCAACAAGCTTTCTATTTCTACCAGCGATACTCGTCAATACAAATGGAAGCTAGAGATATCGACAATCGACTCGCACTCGAAGCGCTCGGCCTGACGCACGCCAAATATGAACAGAAACTGGAAAGCTCTTTCCTGACACATCAGGCGAAGCTCGACCGCGTTCAAATTGAAAAAATGGAACATCAAAGATGGATGTACAACATCGTTGTTATTTTGTTGCTTTGCGCTGCAAGCTTTACGGTATTGGTCAACAAAACGGTTCGCGCAAAAGCAGCAATTGATGGCTTAACGAAAGCATATAGCCGAACTGAGATAATTCGAAGAATCAAAAGAGTGAAACGCTGTAAAGGGACGGACAAACAGCATGTGCTCGTGCTGCTCGATCTCGATAAGTTTAAGAAGATTAATGATCAGCATGGGCACCCTACCGGTGATCTAGCACTGGTCCATATTAGCGATCAAATTAGAAAACACTTAGTGAATGGTGAATTGTTTGGTCGCTTAGGGGGTGAAGAATTTGTCATCATGCTAACCGATACCAAACCAACAGAGGTACGAGAACGCGTTGAAGAGTTGCACTACGCCATTTCAAGTACTGTCTTCTTATCAGAAAGCAAAAAGTCACTTAATGTGACCGCGAGTTTTGCTTATCTAGCAACCTCAAACGCATTAAGTGACTTTGATGACTTGTATTCAGTGCTTGACCAAGCGCTCTATCAAGCCAAAAGCAACGGTCGAAACTGTATTATTGATGCATATAACGAACCGATTGATTTACCTGAGATTATTTATTCTCAGCCTGTTTGCGAACCAACTCAGCCATAATGCTTTCGCGATCACCGAGGTAATCGTTAAGGCCAACTTTACGTAGTTCACATGCCGGACAATCGCCACAGCCATCACCAACAATGCCGTTGTAACAAGTCAGTGTTTTGTTTCTAACAAGTTCAAGTGCTGAGTACTGGTCTGCTAGCGCCCATGTCTCAGCCTTGTTTAACCACATTAGCGGTGTTTTGATATCAAGCTGCTTATCCATACCTTGTACAAGTGCAGAGTTCATCGCCTTCACAAAGTCATTACGGCAATCAGGGTAACCAGAAAAGTCTGTTTCACACACACCGGTAATCACGGTTTCAGCACCGATTTGGTAAGCGTAAATACCCGCTAGAGTTAAAAATAGAATATTACGACCAGGAACGAATGAGTTCGGCAGCCCATTCTCTTGCAGCTCATGAGACACAGGAATATCGTCACGAGTCAGAGAGCTGATAGCCAGTTCATTCAACAGAGTCACATCCATCACTTTGTGCCCTTTCACACCAAGCTCTTTCGACAATGACTCCGCAACTCCAATCTCGAGTCTATGGCGCTGACCATAATCAAACGTAATCGCATGAACTTCATCATACTCTTTTAATGCCTGAACAAGACACGTTGTTGAGTCTTGACCACCACTGAATACTACCACTGCTTTTTTCATCTTAAATCCTTACGAGAACCTTCTACTGGCGACTTATCTTGCCCAGTAAAAATACAACCTATGCGATGCTCAAATATTTGTGAGTTTGTATTGATAAGCGCCAATTGCGCTCAATGCAGGTATCAATACAAAGCTGAGTAGCGCGGTCTTTTTGACTGATTGGTTGCAGAGCGATAACAGTGTCGCTAGCAACCGCAGCTCGCTCCAATAAACCGTCAAGTTGTTCGATGTCTTTGCTTGTGCCTACTGGATGCTTAATTTCGTTAGCACGTTGCAAGGCGCTATCTATGATTTCCAGTTTCGCTTTCATCGCCACTTTCGGTGACACCGTAACCCAAGTATCCGGTGTGGCTTTAACTTCTGATGTTCCGCTTGTCTCAATCTGACAGCGACAACCGTGCTGCTCAAATGCTTCAGTAAGAGGAACAAGATCATAAATGCATGGCTCACCACCAGTAATCACAATGTGCTTAGCAGTGTAACCTTGCTTGATATATTCATTCACGATTCCTTGAGCATCGATTGCTGACCAAGTAGGTGAATCTTCTGTCTTAACCATAATATCGCCAAGGCTGGTTTCATCTTCTGGCAACGCTTCCCAGGTCTGCTTGGTATCACACCAAGAACAGCCCACTGGGCAAATTTGCAGACGAACAAAAACAGCGGGAACGCCAGTAAACACGCCCTCGCCCTGAATGGTTTCAAACATTTCATTAATCTTGTACAACTTTCCCTCAGCTCAATCATTTGATGAAATTAATCAACCGCAGACCTTAAAGCACTTCCCCCTTTTGGTCAAACAAATGAGTACTGATAAATGAGTTGATCAAAGCCCTAGCCTGAACTTTCAAGTTCCCTTATCCTTTCGCCCATAGATTTCGTTAGCTTTTAATTTTTTAGTAAGGAACAACATGTACAAACTGATTGCTCTTGATATGGATGGCACACTACTCAACAGTGAAAAAGTGATTTCTCAAGAGAACAAAGATGCAATCGCCAAAGCACGAGCTGCAGGTGTGAAAGTGGTTCTCGCTTCTGGTCGCCCTTTAGAAGGCATGCAAAGCAAATTAGATGAGCTATCAATTAACGGTGAAGATGACTTTGTACTCTTCTACAACGGTTCTATGGTTCAGAACGTATCGACAAAAGAGATCATTCACAGTGAGATCAGCAACGGTAAAGCCGCAAAAGAGATTGCTGCCCTCGCTGAACAGCTTGGTGGTTATGTCCATGCTTTCAGCAAGATCCACGGCTTAATCACACCTGAGAACAATGAGTACACTGGTATTGAAGCGCGTATTAATGGCTTAGATATTACCGAGTTCGACTTTTCTCAACTAGAAGACGACCACGAAATTATCAAAACTATGATTGTCGCTGAACCAAGCAAGCTGACTGAAATCATCAGCAAGTTGCCACAAGAGCTTAAGACTCAGTTTACTATCGTACAAAGTGCACCATTCTTCTTAGAGTTCCTAAACCCGAAATCAAACAAGGGTGTCGGTATTGAAGCGATAGCGAAACACTTAGGCATTAAAGCGGAAGAAGTCATCTGCATGGGTGATGCTGAAAACGATCACCATATGCTTGAATACGCAGGCCTTGGCATTGCAATGGAAAACGCAATGGAAGAAACCAAGAAACTGGCGGATCACATCACAGCGAGCAACGACGACCATGGTGTAGCGGTCGCGATTGAGAAGTTTATCTTCAACTCATAAACGCTCAACAGGTTCCAATAAGAATTACTTTTTGCTTGTTTCAGAAATGACAAAGGCTGTGCACTGCACAGCCTTTTTGATTTTGTGTTCGTCGAGTCACTTACTCTCTTTTCCATGGCAGGCGAAATGCCACCACACCAAACAGAATCAAGACTGGGAAACGTAACGTTTCAATAGCAAATGAAGCAATACCACTGAAAGAGACAAAGCTTCCTGCCCAGCTAATCAGCAAATTTCCCGCTAACAGCATCGCCATCACTCCAAGAACGATCTTGAATGAGAACTGACCAACCAAAGGTTTCGAGTCTGTTAACGTCACTAGGCATGCAATCGTCATCAAAATCGCCACCCAGAATGAGAATGTTGGCAGTGGCCATATCACCGTGAGAACAATCGACAGTAAGCACAATGCCCACCAAACACCTTTAGAGCTCAACAAAGCGCTAATATCAACATCCGGTTTCGCGTCTAATCTCACGATATGCCACGTCGTTAACGCGCCTAATACACCACCCATTAATACATCGCTAAAAAACGCACTACCTGAATAAGACTTAAATAGCATGATCCACAGCAGGCCAGCGAGCACTATCAGAATAGCTTTTTGCTCTAAGAGGCGCTTTAGTTTCCAAAAAACTAACAAGGTTAAACTGACCCATAAGGCAGCCAGTAGACTTGGGAAGCTATACCCACTGCTCATCACCAGTTTCAATGTTGGTAAGTAAGCATGTGGACGTGGAAAACCAAAACCTTGATGTGCGATCAAAGTAAGCAATGTCACCGAGATCAAAGTGAAGCCAAACTTCAACGCGAAGTTACGGCCGAAGTACCAAGCAATTAACGGCAATATCACAATGAAAACCCATGGCTTAGCCAACAAGTCAGTCAAAAGCACAGTATTCGCAAACACGCTTGGCATCTTATCGAACGTGTTTTGAAGTGACACAATCCAATTTAATTCAACTTGATGGACTTTGGGTGCCGCGCCCACCAGCTCAGTCACATACGTCACCGGTTGATCTGTCGCAGATAAAAACAGCTCGTTAATCTCAGACCACTGTTCTGGGTAGCGGTATTGGTGATCTTGTAATTCAGTAGGAGGAAGTAACATCGCTCGGCTGACTTCCACGCCATAATGAGGAGCAAACCAAATCGGCAGCTCAAAGCCACCTAACTCATTCCGAGCCTTGTAGCTGATCACTTCAGAGTCAGAGATACAATCAAACACGACGGCACTGTCGGTATAACCCAGTACATCACCGACCGTTACCGACAAGCCCGCCTCTTCCCACGTTTCACGTTGCGCCGCGACTGCTGGCGGCTCACCTGAAACAACAGTGCCTCCCGGTAGAGACAATTGACCTGTGATCAACTCATCAACCAACACGATTTGGTTATCAGCACGTACTACACACAAGGCGCCCGCGATATGATCGGGCAAAGTGTCGTTTGCCCAAGCGGAAGTAGTACTCAAAAGAGACAGTATGAAAACTAATAAATATCGAATAACCAACGAGTTTACCTAAAAAATAATAGAAGAATATTGAAGACTGCTGTTGCAGTTGAACTATTGTAATCAAAGCCACACAAAATCGCTGTCTACGTTTTGTGCAAAGCCTTCCTCATCCATTGAATGTGAGGTGTGAACCCCATTTTTTGATAGAAGTCCTTGGCAGGTGAGTTAAAGTCCCAAACTTCTACAAAGACTTGTTCAACCCCATAATCATCAAAAGTACTTTCAACTTTGTTAAACAACTTTTCAGCAATTGATTCTTTTCGATAATCAGGCAACACAAACAGTTCATCGACACTTCCCATCGGCACTGGTTTACTCACCGTTGAGATAAGCTCACAAAAATGCCCAGAGATAAAACCAACAATGAGCTCACCTTTTAATGCCACATAAACCAAACATTCAGGATCGTCCAAGTATCGTGCAATGCTTTTTTCCTGCTCAATCTCTTCTGCCGTTTTAAAGTGCTCTGGGCTAGCAAGGTGGTGATGATGGTGGAGATCGAACATTAACTCGTTAAGTTGTTCCAAATCCGCGTGCTTTGCGGCCCTTAAGGTGACATTCATGACTATTGCGCTTCTCAAACCAAATTAATATCTAAACTGAGTCTAGTTTACTTGGCGTGAGTATCTATACAAGTTATTGAATTAATTCATTGTTTGAAGTGTGTATTTTAGATACAAAAACGGCCACATTACGTGGCCATTCTGTTTGAATGATTTTGAATTAAACGAATATCGAAGCTGTGGCTTTTGCCGTGGCTGTGGCTTTTGCTGTAGCTTCAGCTTTATGCACCGTTATCTTCTTTCTCTTCTTTGAGATCAGCAAGCTGTTGTTCTAGTTCAATAAGCTTAATTTCCGCCTCTACTTCAGCAACTCGCTTTTCTGCATCGGTGCGATTGTCTTGCGCTAGACCATCAGCAGTAACTTGGGTTCGTTGTGCGTTTCTTGCATCATCCGTATCTTTCATTGAACCCGCCACACCACCGGTCACACCACCTAATGCAGCGCCCTTCACGGCTAAACTCGCATCTCCAGTTAGAGCGCCTGCTGTTGCTCCTAATAAAGCACCACCTACAGCACCACGATTACGTGCGGCATTCTCATTTTCGTTATCCATTGCTGGTGATGCGCAACCAGAAAGAGTCACAATCAGTGTCGCTAAAAGAAAAGGTTTAGTGAATTTCATAGAAGTCTCGCTTAGTTCTTCGTTTGGAGTAGAGCCATCTTAAGCAGAACCGTTAATGAGATAAATAAAGCCACGTTTAGACGATACATCATGTTCAGCTATGTATTATTCAGCCATCACATAACTGATTAATGATATATAGCTTTGAGCTCGCTTTATCCTCACCAACAAAAAAGGCGACCAATAAGGTCGCCTCAATCGAGCTTTCTCAATAATTCTTGTCTTTCACATATCTCTCTTAGCCTTTAGACCAAAAGTTTTGCATGTTTGCTGCGCTAGGTGGTGGCCTAACACCGCAATCTCGATAATGATTTTTATCGCCTATCCCCAGTATCTTGCCATTTGCGTCATCAATCATAGCAGCAACTTTAACACCATCTCCCACATGGCGAGTTAGCACGACAATCTCACCGGCTCTTTCAGACCTTACTGCGCCTAGGATTTGATATTCGTAGCGGCCTTTTCTTGAGTTAACGATCATCTTCGAGTTAATAGGATCGGCTTCATATCCCACGCCAATATCAAAAACCGCTTGATAGAGATCGACGCCTGTCTTGGACACACACTTAAATACCTTGGGGTGACTCAAAGGTTCTAACAACGCTCTACTCGCTTCATCCTTTGAAATACTGGCACTAGCAGCACCACTGACCAGTAAAGCAATCAACAAAAAGTAAGCTCGCATAAAAAGACCTCAATATGTGGGATTCATAATGAGGTCATAGTAAACGCAATGGATAAGCGGATGAATAAAGTAGAGTTTAGGTAAACTATCACGCTAGGTTATGTATAAATCAACAAGCCGAAGGTGAGATTACCTAAACTGCGACGTCTACTTGCCGAGCTTTTCAGCAATTTCAGTTAAGCTGGTAGGGTCGTCAATCGTCGAAGGCACCACATATTGTTCACCTTCTGCGATCTGTCGGATAGTTCTGCGTAAGATCTTACCTGAACGTGTCTTGGGTAGTCTCTCAACAACCAAGGCTTGCTTAAAACAGGCTACCGCGCCAATCTCATTGCGAACCTTGCCAACCAACTCCGCTTGTAACTCAATGCCATCGACTTTTACGCCATCTTTCAGCACAACTAAACCAAGAGGTAACTGCCCTTTTAAGTCATCGTGAATACCGACTACCGCACATTCTGCAATGGCTGGGTGACCACCCACGATCTCTTCCATTTCTCCCGTCGACAGACGGTGTCCCGCTACGTTTATCACATCGTCGATACGGCCCATGATAAATAAATACCCATCTTCATCAAGATAGCCACCGTCCCCAGAAACATAATAGCCCGGGAACTGACTCAAATAGCCGGATTCAAACCGATCATGATTGCGCCATACCGTGGGTAAACAACCTGGCGGCAATGGTCGTTTAAGTGCCACAAACCCTTGTTGATTCGTTTGTGCGATTTCACCCAATTCATTGAGGATCTCCACTTGGTAACCGGGTACTGGCTTGGTTGAAGAACCCGCTTTTACAGGCAAAGATTCAAGCCCTGTTGGATTGGCAGAAATAGCCCAACCCGTTTCGGTTTGCCACCAGTGGTCGATAACCGGTTTATTGGTATGAGACTCGACCCAATCCAATGTTGGCGGGTCTAAGCGCTCGCCAGCCATGAAAATCGACTTGAGCGATGATAAGTCATACTTGGTGAGCAACTCGCCTTCAGGATCTTCTTTCTTGATTGCTCTAAATGCCGTTGGCGCGGAAAATAACACATCGACGTTGTACTCTTCACACACACGCCAGAATGCCCCGGGATCTGGCGTTCGTACTGGCTTGCCTTCAAACAAAATGGTCGTACAGCCATGAATCAATGGCGCATACACAATGTAGGAATGCCCCACTACCCAGCCGACATCAGAAGCTGCCCAAAACACACCATCTTGCGGCATATCGTAAATAGTGCTCATCGAGTATTTCATCGCGACCGCGTGACCACCATTGTCACGAACCACGCCTTTTGGCTTACCCGTCGTCCCTGATGTATACAATATATATAGTGGGTCAGTCGCTAGAACAGGCACACATACGTGAGGCAAAGCATCCTCAACCGCTTGTTGCCAAAGTACATCGCGTTCATTGTTCAATTCGGCTAGAGACTGCTCTCTTTGGAATACCACCACTTTCTCAGGCTTCCAGCGGCTGTCCATGATCGCCCTGTCGACCATCGGCTTATATGGCAGGACTTTATTTATCTCGACACCACAGGAGGCAGTAATCAACACTTTCGGCTCGGCATCTTCAATTCGAACGGCAAGCTCATGAGGAGCAAAACCACCAAACACCACCGAATGCACCGCGCCTAGTCGAGCGCAAGCCAGCATGGCCATAGCAGCTTCGGGAATCATTGGCATATAAATCACCACACGATCGCCTTTGGTCACGCCCTGTGTTGCCAACATGCCTGCGACTTTAGCCACTTGGTCACGCAATTGATTGTAAGTGTACGAGGATTGAGTTCCTGTAACTGGAGAGTCGTAAATCAGCGCGGTATTGCCACCACGGCCATTTTCACAATGGTAATCAAGCGCCAACCAGCAGGTGTTCATCACCCCATCAGGAAACCAACGTTCAATACCGTTATCGTCAGTTTGTAATATCGTTTTTGGTGGTTCAAACCAATCTATCGCTTGTGCTTGTGTTTCCCAGAACGAATTGGGGTCTTCCCTAGCCCATTGATACTCGGTGATGTAATCTGTTTTTCTAGTCATTCGATTCGTAGCAGACATAGTGCCTCCTCCATGATTTATCCATTAGTCCAAGCGCCTAGCTTTTGGCAGTGTCACTTGGGTGCACTCTTTTCTCAGCGTTGTGTTCGTGAACATTTGACCGTTCACGACAATCGCTTTACTTAGGAAAAGGCACACGGATGGCACCTTCCATGATCACTCGGGCACTACGACTCATAATCGCCCGTTCTATTTGCCAACCGCTTTCCGTCTGAATAGCTTTAGCACCCACTTTTAAGGTTCCTGATGGATGACCAAAGGTCACAAAATCTCGAGACCCCTCACCGGCTGCCAAGTTCACTAACGTGCCCGGAACACTCGCCGCTGAAGCAATGGCGACTGCAGCCGTACCCATCATAGCGTGATGCAGTTGTCCCATAGACAAAGCACGCACCAGAAGGTCAGTATCTTCGACAGCGACCGATTTACCACTGGAGGCTTGGTACGCTTGAGGCTTAGCAACAAACGCGACTTTAGGTGTATGTTGACGTGATTCAGCTTGTTCTAAAGAATCAATAAGACCCATCGCTACTGCACCATGTACTCGTATGGATTCAAACAGAGCCAAGGCTTTGGTATCACTATTGATATCTGATTGAAGTTCAGTGCCTTGGTAACCAACCGATTCAGCATCAACAAAAATGGTGGGTATCCCAGCATTAATGTATGTCGCTTTGATGCAACCCAGATCGGGAACATCTAAAAAATCGACAACATTCCCTGTTGGGAACATAGAGCCACTCGCATCGGCGGGGTCTAGGAAATCGACTTGGATCTCAGCAGCGGGGAAAGTGACACCATCGAGCTCAAAGTCACCTAACTCTTGGACTTCCCCATCAGCGATAGGTACATGAACAATAATGGTTTTCTCTATGTTCACTTGCCATACTCGCACCTCGACCACACCATTTTCTGGAATACGATTCGAATCGACCAGTCCACTATGAATTGCAAATGGGCCTACGGCAGCAGACAGATTGCCGCAGTTACCGCTCCAATCAACGAACGGCTTGTCTATTGCTACTTGGCCGAATAGGTAATCAACATCGTGATCGGCTTTACTGCTTTTCGAAACAATAACGGTTTTGCTGGTGCTGGATGTTGCGCCACCCATGCCATCGGTTTGTTTGCCATAAGGATCTGGACTACCAATCACGCGCAGAAGTAATGCGTCTCGAGCTTCTCCGGCAACTTGCGCAGCTTCAGGTAAGTCACTTAAGTTGAAAAAGACACCTTTGCTTGTTCCGCCCCGCATATAGGTAGCAGGTACTTTTATCTGTTTGATGTTCATAACTAGCTCCTAATTTGCAAGAAAGTCTTTGGCGAAACGTTGCAACACTCCACCAGCGCTATAAACATTCACTTCGTCTGCCGTGTCTAGTCGGCAGGTCACAGGAACATCAAGCTTTTCACCGTTTTTACGAGTGATGACTAGAGCCAAATCAGAACCTGCTTCAATGTCACCGTACACGTCGTAAAGCTCGGTGCCGTCCAGTTCTAAGGTGTTGCGATTGGTCCCCGCTTTGAATTGCAAAGGCAGCACGCCCATGCCAACCAAGTTGGTTCTGTGAATTCGTTCAAACCCTTCAGCCACAATCACTTCAACACCCGCTAGGCGCACACCTTTGGCTGCCCAGTCACGTGATGAACCTTGTCCATAATCGGCACCCGCCACGACAATCAAAGGCTGTTTACGGTTCATGTAGGTTTCAATCGCTTCCCACATTCGCGTAACTTGACCTTCAGGTTCAACTCTTGCTAATGAACCTTGCACGACTTCTCCAGCGTCCTTCACCATTTCGTTAAACAGCTTAGGGTTGGCGAATGTTGCTCGTTGCGCGGTTAAATGATCACCTCGATGGGTCGCGTAAGAGTTAAAATCCTCTTCCGGCACTTCCATTTTGGTGAGGTATTCCCCCGCAGCGCTCGAAGCGAGAATCGCATTTGAAGGAGATAAGTGATCCGTGGTGATGTTGTCACCCAGAATCGCTAAAGGTCTCATTCCTGAAAGACTTCGTTCTCCCGCAAGAGCACCTTCCCAATAAGGTGGTCTGCGAATATAGGTACTTTGAGGTCGCCAGTCATAAAGCGGTTCAGTAGTCACCCGTTCCTCGTCTGGCTGGAACATTTTCACGTAGATTTGTTGGAATTGCTGAGGTTTAACATGCTCACCGACAACGGCATCGATCTCGGCATCACTCGGCCATAAATCACTTAAGTAGATTGGTTTGCCGTTGCTGTCAGTGCCTAAGCTGTCTTTCTCAATATCAAAGCGAATCGTGCCCGCTAAGGCGTAAGCAACCACCAATGGCGGCGAAGCTAAAAAGGCTTGCTTAGCGTATGGATGGATTCGACCATCGAAGTTTCGATTCCCCGACAACACTGCGGTTGAGTACAGGTCACGGTCGATGATCTCTTGTTGGATAGCAGGATCTAGGGCTCCGCTCATACCATTACAGGTAGTGCACGCATAACCGACGATACCAAAACCTAATTGTTCCAATTCTGATAGCAAATCTGCAGACTCAAGATAGAGCTTGGCGACTTTAGAACCTGGCGCAAATGACGTTTTCACCCACGGTTTACGAACTAAGCCAAGCTGATTGGCTTTCTTAGCCACCAATGCTGCGGCTACCACGTTTCTCGGATTACTGGTGTTAGTACAAGAGGTAATTGCTGCGATGATCACCGCACCATCAGGCATCTGCTCGTCGCTGTACTGCTTAGCATGCTGCTCTTTCCAAGAAGCTTGGCTAATGCCTTGTTCAGCCAGCTCTCTGGTTGGTAAACGACGATGTGGATTGGATGGCCCTGCAAGATTGCGCTCTACCTTCGATAAATCAAACTCGAGTACACGCTCATATTGAGCAGAGTTTAGATCGTCAGCCCATAGCCCGGTTTGCTTGGCGTAGCGTTCAACTAATTCAACCTGCTCCGGCTCTCGACCGGTGAGCTTCAGGTATTGAATAGTCTGCTCATCGATATAGAACATACCCGCTGTCGCACCATACTCTGGCGTCATGTTGGAGATGGTTGCGCGGTCACCAATGGTCAGTGCACGAGCCCCTTCACCGAAGAATTCCAAATAGCTTGAGACCACTCTCTCATTGCGAAGGAACTCAGTAATCGCAAGCACAATATCCGTTGCGGTTATCCCTTCTTGTCGTTGACCCGTCAGTTTAACGCCGACAATATCAGGCAAACGCATCATTGACGGACGACCGAGCATCACTGTCTCAGCTTCCAAGCCGCCCACACCAATCGCAATAACGCCCAGAGCATCGACATGAGGAGTATGGCTGTCTGTGCCGACACAGGTATCAGGAAACGCGATGCCTTCTTTAGATTGAATAACTGGAGACATTTTCTCCAAGTTAATCTGGTGCATGATCCCGTTACCAGCAGGGATTACACTCACGTTTTTAAACGCGGTTTTACACCATTCAATAAAATGAAAACGGTCTTCGTTTCTGCGCTCTTCAATCGCGCGGTTTTTATCAAAGGCTTCGCTATCAAAGCCTGCATGTTCCACTGCCAGAGAGTGATCAACAATCAATTGAGTTTCGACAACGGGGTTCACCTTGGCAGGGTCGCCACCTTGATCGGCAATCACATCGCGTAAGCCAGCTAAATCAACTAAAGCGGTCTGACCTAGAATGTCATGACACACGACACGCGCAGGATACCAAGGAAAATCTAAATCGCTCTTACGTTCAATAATCTGTTTTAAGCTGTCTTTAAGGGTTTCAGGTTCACAACGTCTTACCAATTGTTCTGCTAATACTCGCGACGTATAAGGCAAGGTTTTATAACTGCCTGGAGATATCGCTTCTACCGCTTCGCAAGCATCGAAATACTCTAAATGGGTTCCGGGTAAAAGTTTCCGGTACTGATTTTTATCAAGGTACTGAGCTTGTTCAAGTTTTACATCAGACATACATCCACCATTATCTGTTAAATTCTATTCGTTGGTTCTCGAGGTCTTATCATGTGAAGACAAAGTCACCTCAAGACATAAGTCGGTTCGATATAGAGGACTAACGTAGATGAATAGGCAGCCAGTCTTGATGCTCTGGGCCGGTGTAGTCTGCACTTGGACGAATGATGCGATTATTTTCTCTCTGTTCGAACACGTGCGCCGTCCAACCCGTAAGGCGACTCATCACGAAGATCGGAGTAAACAGTTTGGTTGGAATATCCATGAAGTGATAAGCCGATGCATGGAAGAAGTCAGCATTACAGAACAAGCCTTTCTCGCGCTTCATTACCGCTTCAACACGTTCTGAAACGGCGTAAAGCTGTTTATCACCCACCTCTTGAGCTAGCTCTTTTGACCAACGCTTGATTAGCGCATTTCGTGGATCGCTCTCACGATAAATGGCATGACCGAAGCCCATGATTTTGTCTTTGTTGGCGAGCATATTCATGATGTTCTCTTCTGCTTCATCAGCAGTTTGCCAATCTTGGATCATTTCCATCGCCGCTTCATTCGCACCGCCATGTAAAGGGCCTCGCAACGTACCAATCGCTGCGGTGACACACGAGTGAATATCCGACAACGTTGATGCACACACACGAGCGGCAAAGGTTGAAGCATTAAACTCATGTTCCGCGTAAAGGGTTAGCGAGCAGTGCATCACCTTCTTATGAAGTTCACTAGGTGTTTTATCCGTTAGCATTTTCAAGAAGTAGCCACCCAGACAGGCTTCACTTTTATCTTCAGTATCAATTCGCACGCCATCATGGCTAAAGCGGTACCAATAACAAATAATGGCAGGGAAAAGCGCGAGCATTCGTTCAGTCGCAGGCAGTTGCTCGGAGAAGTCAGACTCTTGCTCTAGATTACCTAGCATTGAACAACCCGTTCTCATCACATCCATTGGATGAGCGTCTGCAGGGATAAGCTCTAGTGCTGCTTTCAAAGGTTGAGGCAAGCCACGCAAACCAATCAACAATGTTTTGTAATCGTCTAACTCTTTTTCACTTGGCAAATGACCTCTTAGTAACAGATGCGCCACTTCTTCGAACTGAGCATGATTAGCAAGATCGGTAATATCATAACCTCGGTAGGTTAATCCGGTTCCTGATTTACCTACGGTACATAGCGCCGTGGTTCCCGCACTCTGGCCACGTAGACCAGCACCACCGATTGCAGGTGCGCTAGCTGGTTTGCTTTCGGGTTTTTCGCTTTGTTGTTGGTTTTCTGTTAAAGCCTTTTCGACAGCTGCTTTATCACTCAAAGATACAGACATGGTGAACTCCTTTTCTGTGTTAGCCGCCTGCACTCTTTGGTGCTGCCTGTTTATGTGTCCGATGATCTTTATCATCGGTACTGGATATGGCGACTAACCATTTCACGTTATTGGATTAAGTTGATTTTTGATTAATTGAAACTGGTTTTACCCTTCACTTGAAAACAACTGATCAAGCTTGTTCTCGTAGTCGTGGTAATTAAGGTGTTCGTAAAGCTCTTTACGGGTTTGCATTGAATCCAACAGAGCTTCTTGATTGCCTTCAACTAATAAGTGCTTGTAAACATTCTCCGCCGCTTTGTTCATCGCGCGGAATGCACTCAGTGGATAAAGCACCATATCGACACTTGATTGGGCTAACTCGCTACAGTTGTAGAGTGGTGTTTGGCCAAACTCAGTGATGTTCGCAAGAATAGGCACGTGTTTACCCGTTGCTGATTTCAGCGCTGCCGAGAACTTCACGTATTGATCGAGTTGATTCATCGCCTCAGGGAAAATCATGTCAGCGCCCGCTTCAACACAAGCAATCGCCCTTTCAATCGCACTATCAATGCCTTCAACCGCCAATGCATCCGTACGCGCCATAATCACAAAGCTCTCATCGGTTCTAGCATCGGTTGCCGCTTTGACTCTATCGACCATCTCTTGTTGGCTCACAATCGCTTTATTTGGTCGATGACCACAGCGTTTTTGCGCGACTTGGTCTTCCATGTGAATCGCAGCTGCACCCGCTTTTTCCATCGCTCGAATGGTACGTGAAATATTAAACGCTCCGCCAAACCCCGTATCGATATCCACCAGCAATGGCAGGTCACACGCGTTGGTAATACGTTCAACATCCACCAACACATCGTTCAATGTCGTAATACCTAAATCAGGCAAACCATAAGACGCATTGGCGATGCCTCCACCCGACAAATAGATAGCCTGATGCCCCAAGTTCTTTGCCATCATCGCGCAATACGGATTCACCGTGCCGACGATCTGTAATGGGTCGTTGTCTTGCACAGCTTGTCGGAACTTAGCTCCTGCTGATAACTTCATAATGACGCTCCCTGTTAATTGTTAATTTCTAATCTATATGACTACTGATGTTTAGCTCTCGCCAGCGAAGAACCGCTGGCAAATACCAGTCGCCAGTTATTCAAGATCTTTGGATTGAATTTGTTTTTCTATAAGCAATCTGCTTCCCGAGATGTGTCTTCGCATTAGCATTTCTGCTAGCTCTTCATCACGATTACGAATCGCTTGTAGGATGTATTTGTGTTCATCGAGCGCCTCTTTGGGACGAGACTGTGCTCTTGGCGATTGGTAGCGATACATACGTAATAGGTGATAAAGCTCGTCACACAACAACGAAATGAGTTTGCTGTTACGACTCGCTTTGATAATGCGGTAATGGAAATCGAAATCCCCATGTTGATGAAAGTAAGAAGAACCTTCGACTTCATCGATGTGTTTTGAGTGTGTCGACAATAATCCTTCAAGCCCGACAAGCTCTTCTTGTGTGATATGTCGCGCTGCTAAGCGAGCCGCCATGCCTTCCAATGCCTCTCGCACTGCGTACAACTCGAGTAGTTTGTCTGCCGAAAAGGTAATAACTCGAGCTCCTACATGAGGAATGCGTTCGATCAAGCCAAGCCCTTCAACACGCATTATCGCTTCACGTAGTGGACCTCTGCTTACCTCAAAGCGTTTAGCCAGTTCAGGCTCCGAGATCTTACTGCCTGGTGGTAATTCACCGTTAACAATCGCCTCAACAAGATACTCAGTGAGGTTTTCTGATTTAGTGTTCTCTTTGTCGCTCACACGCGTCTTAGTGTTTGCACTTAAGCTGAGATCTTTTATCGCAGTATTCATATTCACGCTGCTCACTTCTGATTGCTGAACCTTAATTGTCAACAATTCCATAACATGAATATAAAATACACGATTAAATTGTCGACAATCAAGCAAATTGTCGACAATTTAGACTAAGGTAGTATTTTTTATAGACGATAAAAACTCACCTAAAAAGACACCAAAAACAACTTAACCACCTGTTATTTATAACTTTAAAAAGATTAATAACCACTAACCCGATATCTACCCTAAAATCATTTTAAATCAATGTGTCGACAACTTATAGCCGAACTTGTCAAACGCAGATCCCTTTGTGTCTATCCTCCTGCTCACCGATAAACAGATATAAAAAAGGCGCACTCATGTGCGCCTTTCATTCATCGAACCCGTTCTAACAAGCCAACCTTTAATCAAGCTATCTGACGAGTAACTTCTAGGTATTTGTTGATATCAACGAAATCAATTTGTTCCGGCTTCAAATACTCTTCTGCATAACGCAGGTGAGTACCGCTGGTTAAGAACAACCTAAACAGCTCGATATCGAGATGCTCGTCCAACGCCATTTTATACATGATGTCGACAGCAACACTGATTGGCTTCGCCTTCTTATAAGGCCTATCCGCAGCGGTCAACGCCTCAAAAATATCGGAGATCACCAGAATACGTTCTGGAATTGAAAGGTCATCACCAGTCAGTTTCCTTGGATATCCCGTACCTTTGAGTGTTTCATGGTGCGTCGAAGCATAGCGTGGAACACGGCTTAGCTCTTTCGGGAATGGCAGATTCTCAAGCATCTTAATCGTGCCAAGCATGTGCTCGTTTATCTTGAATCTGTCTTCAGCGGTCAACGTACCGCGTGCAATACTCAGATTGTAGACTTCGCCTAGGTTGTATAAATGCTCAGGTACATCCATTTTGATTTGATGTTTCGGGTCAAACTCTAACGGTCTATCTCTTTTCACTATATGCTCTGCTTTATCACTTAACAGTGGCTCTGTCGCAGGTAAGCTCGAACTCGGTTCTCGATTTAACGCCTCTACTGGCGATAAACCAAGTTGATCATCAAAATTACGTGTCCAAGTCGTCTCAGCTATCGAGCGAATGCGAGCGACTTTGTCATCACTCATGAATTCACCACCAACGTTGGATGTCGCGATAAAAGCAAAGTCATCTTGTAGCTGTTGTTTGGTTGTCGCAAGCTCATCGGAAATTTGCTGCGTTGTTAGCGGACCTTCAAGTTGCTTTCTCAAAGCGGTGATTTCCGCATCACGCCAAAGTACTTCAAATCGAGTTCTCACCTCGTGAATTCGGTTGTAGTTCGCTTCTAGCTTCGTACCTTTATCGACGATGTGTTCAGGTGTCGTGATCTTGCCACAATCGTGAAGCCAAGCCGCAATTCTGAATTCACGACGTTCATCATCATTTTTAAACTCAAAATCTTTGAAATGATCGGACTGTGATTTCTCAGCTGCGTCAGCCAACATCAAGCCGAGTTCTGGTACACGATTACAGTGCCCTGCCGTATAAGCGGATTTATCATCGATAGCTTGGGCGATAAGCTTGATAAACGATTCCACAAACGCCTCTTGTGTCTGTTCATGTTGTCTAATCTCTGCAGCCATGCCTTTCACTGCCACAGACAGTTCCCACACCTCTTTGATTCGCGTATTAAGCACAGACACATTGTCGTAATCACGCTGCCTAATTTTTTGCGTTTCAGCTTTGAGTTGACGGATCGGGCGAACAATAGGCGCACCAAAGATCCAAGCTACTGGCAAGGTTAGGCTCATAAGAAGCACCGTCACACCAATAGACGTAGCAACTCGTTTGTTTACCGCGCTGTAGATTTCCGCTTCCGGTATCGCAACGGCAAAATATTCAGAGTAGTGCTCGCCCGTTTCAATCTTTTTCAGATAAAGACGCTTAGGTTCTCCATTGAGCACAATTTTAACCATTTCGCCTTCGGCAGTGGCTGTCGCAGTACGTTCATAAAGCTCAGTATAAGGAATGGTTGTGCCTGTATTGAGAGCATGATGATGAAACCATTTTTGTGACAACACTGCTATCTGTTCATCAGTGAGTGCGCGAATGGCTTGATTTAGGATTGGTAGTAGCTGCTGATGTTTGTTCTGCAACACAATGTGAAATTGGTTTGGGTAATTGGCTTTAAGATCCAACAGCACTTCATTAACTTTCAATCTTGCATGGAAAAACTTATCCAATGAAAATTCCAACACAGGCTTAGCGTCGAGTACTGCAAAGCTCTCACCACGATCAACAGCATCAAATGCCAATTCCATACTAGGAAACTCAACAAGCTCTATATTTGGGAAATCCTTTCTGAGTTGAGGAATCACCGACCACCCAGATAAAATCGCCACCTTTTTGCCGCTGAGATCTCCATAGTTTGAGACAGTTTGTGCGTTTTCTCGCGTGACGACAGAGAAAGGCAACTCATAGATAGCATCCGTATATAAGCCTTTTACTCCGTTGCTTGCGTAATTCTGAATAGAGTGCAAACCATCGATGCTTCCCTCATGAAATTTGCCCGTTAACTCGGCCCACGAAAAACCATTAACAAACTCGAATTTAACGCCACTCATTTCACTGATCATTTTCAGAAGATCAATCGCATAACCGTGTGGCTGTCCGGATACTGCAAAATCCATTGGCCCCCAATCGCTTTGGTTAGAGAGTAACAAAGGAGGCGTGTTCTCAATGACGGCTTGTTGCTGAGCAGTCCAATCGATTTTACTTGTTTGAGGGAGTACATGTTTCGTTTCAGTGTCTCGATTAGACGCAATAATATTGCCCGATTTAGAGTACAAAAAAGACTCAACTTGACTGTCTTCATCTAAACCTAACGCACTCGCAGATAACTTACTCGCTAACGAAGACAACACGATATCAATGCCGATTACATGTTGCGTGTCACCAACGGCCTTTGATTCAAAAGCTAAGGAATAAGTTTGTCCCGTGATCTGAAGGTGTTGGAAAAGATAAGGCTGTGTTTTTTCAACTGTCTCAGTATTCGCGGAAACATACCAAGGTCGTGTCGTGGGAAAGTAATTGCTTGGCTCAGTCTTTGAGTCTCTGAGGTTAAACTCAAGGTCGTAATACTTAGTCGTGCGGATACGACCTGCTTCCCTGTCGCTTATCTCGATCACCACCCAACGGTCTGAGCGATCGGCACCAATTTTTTCTCTAACAAAAGGAGAAGATTCCAGATTGATAATTTGGAAGAAGCGTTCGTTAGAAGAGCCTATATAAATACTGTAAAAAAGAGGGTTATCTTTTATCGCTTCTGAGAGAATCCCACGCGACTCTTCGCGAGAGATTTGATGACTAATAGAGCGATGCACTGAAGAGAGTAAGCGAGCGGTATTTATCGCATCTGAATCGACGTTGCCGATATAGTCGCTTAAATCCTGAGATACCATGGTCAACTTCGACAAGGTATGCTCGGTCGCCATTTTCTTACTGAAGTAGTATTGAAGTGAAACCGCCACGATCGCCGTCAGCACCGTCGCAAGTAAAAACATCCCTCCCACGGTAAACCGCAACGAGATTTTTGTGTTTGCCATTATTCTATCCTTGAATAACCACTAGCCCAGAAATGTAACATGCTAGCAATATTTATATTATTACTACGGCATACTATCTCTAGCAACACATTATTCTATATATTATTCAACATCTCCCTATATCCCCTTCTACGTCGCAATATCATTGTATTTAAATGACATTTAACAATATAAATCAGCTGCCAATTACCATAATTAATTTAATGGTATTAGTTTTCATAAAATGGAAACACCTCACGCCTTTGTTGTCAGGCTTATTATATTATTTACTTTATGCTATAAATTTAGATATAAAACTTTAACATTAAGTCAGTT
The DNA here is from genome assembly GCF_902751245.1 of Vibrio sp. Vb339. Classification (NCBI taxonomy): domain Bacteria; kingdom Pseudomonadati; phylum Pseudomonadota; class Gammaproteobacteria; order Vibrionales; family Vibrionaceae; genus Vibrio; species Vibrio sp. Vb339. The sequence continues at coordinate 447,560 of NZ_CADDIS010000002.1, forward strand.
CGTTAGTATCGACATAACCTTATGTCAGAACATCTTCGAGCATTATCAGGCGAGCCTATGACGGATAATTTCTCCCCTTCTGCCAGTACTATTGTGGCAAAAGATTCTAAAAGCAACGAGCATGCAGTCAGCGATTTTGCTATTTCTGAGTACTTATCGAAGCCTTTTAAAATCGAACTAACCATCATCTCAAAAAACTTTGTCATCGATAATCAATTGGGGCAAAAGCTCTCTATTACCCGCTTCGTTAACGACACCGATAATTTGACCGCTACGCGAGTATTCAACGGTATTGTTACGCAGGTTCAATTACTGGGTATGGACGGTAACCTGCAGTACTCTAGTTACCGCGTCACTCTAAGGCCTTGGTTCTGGTTATTGAAGCACACCCACTCTTTCCGCGTTTACCAAAACCAATCAACGAAAGACATCGTTTCAGACGTGTTGACCCAAGCAGGCTTCAGTGGCTCATATAAGACGGGCACAATGCCTTCGTCTAAACGCGAATATTGCGTTCAATACGATGAAAGCGACTTTGATTTCGTAACCCGATTGCTTGCAGAAGAAGGCGTTCACTACTTTTTCCAACACAGCGATTCCGACCATCTAATGATGCTGCAAGATGCGCAAAGCCCCTTTCAAAAATCGGATGCTGGCAAGCTAGACATGATTGAGGTCCCATCAGGCAGCAATCCATTAATCAACAAATGGATGCCACAGGGGCAATTTCATGGTGCTAGCATTGAGCTAACCAACTACGACTACTCACAAACCAAATTGGTGAGCAGTAAAGAGAAGAAATCCAGCCATAAGATCGCCAACAATACCAAATTGACCAAGCAGTTTTACCCTAACCTTGGTATCACTGGTGGGATGGAAGATCTCGCTAGCAACCTAGTCAAAAGGCGAATAGAGCAGCTTGAACAAAGTTATCAAACCGTTGAAGCCGAAGCTCAACACGATTCATTTGAATTAGGCACTTGGTTCTCATTATCTTCCCATTTAGATAAGTCTCAACTCGGCGATTATCTGGTCTCAGAACTTCACATTCGATACAACACAGATAATCACTGTGAGGCTAAACTTACCCTTCTCGATACATCAATTCCGAATTACCCGTCACCGAGAGACAAAGCCAAAATCCACGGTTTGCAAAGCGCGATTGTCGCAGGCAGTACGGCAGGTGAAATCAATCAAGACGATCAAGGCCGTGTACGTATTCAATTTCATTGGGATACCGAAGCCTCTGGCGACAAAACAAGTTGCTATGTGCGTGTCGCTCAGATGATGGCTGGCAGCGGTTACGGTGCTCAGTTTATTCCGAGAGTCGGACAAGAGGTGTTAGTCAGCTTCATTGATGGCGACCCTGACCAACCGATTATCACAGGAAGCGTTTATAACAGTAAAAACCCTCCACCTTATAAAGAGGCGAACGCCACAAAAACAGGCATTAGCACCAAATTAAGTGGCTTAGCGAATGAGCTCTATTTCGATGACAAGAAAGATAACGAGCTGTTGTACATGCACGCGACCAAAGATTTCACCAAAGAAGTCGAGAACAATCTGACTGAAACGATCAAAGGTGAGTTGCTTCAGAAAACCACCAAGCAAGTGACCGTCTCAACAGAAGATAACTACACACTTAGCTCGGATAAAGCGATCAGTGAGAAAGGCAAATCCATTTCACTTGAAGCCGATGACAAGATAGAGCTGACCGTTGGCTCAAGTAAGATCACCATGTCTTCATCTTCAATCAGTATCGAAGCTAGCAATATTGATATCAAAGCCAGCAGTGCGCTCAATCTCGAAGGGATGAACGTGACCAGCAAGGCTACATCTGCAAACAAGATTTCAGGCGTTACCACGGCTCTAGAAGCAACGAGCTCCAACAGCATTAAAGGCCTCAGTGTCGCGATTAAAGCCGATACTACCCTCTCAGCAGAAGGTTCATTAAGTGCTGAGTTTAAATCCGGCCTCAAAGGCACTTTCGATGGTGGCGTGATGGGTGAGTTAAAAGGTGCGATTGTTAAGGTGAATTAGCGAATTTAAATCGCCAGCACTTAAACCACGCCGCAGTACAAATTTAGGTAGAACAAAAACATGTATAAAAAGATTCCGTATCAGACAGGCCGACAGTTACTCGATAGGTTCTCAAGCTCTGATGAAGCTCAAGCTCTGATCGATGAAGAACTCAATATTGATGACTCCATTGAAGCGTTGTTGGAAAACGAGCTCTATTTCGATTTGGTTCAGTTTCTCGCTCACGGACTACCGGTTCGAGAAGCGATTTGGTGGGGCGCGCACACGCTCGATGCGAGAAATGACGTCTGGTCTGCAATGCAAAAGCAATGTATTTCCACAGCTAAAGCGTGGGTCAAATCGCCATCAGAAGAGCAAAGGCGCAAGAGTGAACTATTCTCTAATAAGCTCAAATTAAATTGCGGGCCTTCTTGGTTAGCTCAAGCGGTATTTTGGAATGGTTCTGGCAGCATTGTGGCACCTGATTTACCCAATGTACTTCCAGACCCTTTTCTGTATTCGAAAGCGGTAGCAGGCGCGATAAACCACTCCGCAGCACTGCCCAATTGGGATAAAACCGACGAGTACTATAAGAAATCTATTGGAATTGCCCTTGAGCTTGCCAAAGGCAGTAAGGCATAGGAGTTACTGATGACGTTAGCCGCACGATTAACTGACATGCACGTTTGCCCAATGCAGACACCCGCTGTTCCGCCGATCCCTCACGTAGGTGGGCCAATCAGTGGGCCCGGAGTACCAACAGTTCTCATTGGCAATATGCCAGCCGCGACGCTTGGGGACATGTGCGTATGTGTCGGGCCTCCTGATAGCATCATCAAAGGCAGTGCCACTGTGCTCATAATGAGTAAACCAGCAGCACGCATGGGAGATACAACCAGCCACGGCGGTACGATTGTTCTAGGTATGCCAACTGTGATGATTGGAGGTTAAATACCTTACTTTTCATAGGGTTTCAAGAAACCGTGACATCGGTCCACTTTCTTAGATGAAGTTCAAAGTTTTGAGTAAATATCTATTTTGCATGAGACTTTTCACGAAAAAGCTCTAGAATTAATAAATGTTAACAAGTGTTTACGAAACATAAGGATTATGTATCAAATATGACACTTTGGTGCGATCAGGATAACAATAGATTTTTACAGGATGTATATGACAGAAATCGCTCGCCTACTTGTTCCAATCTCGGATGAAGAGCCTTCAGGCTCTTATTTGAAGTTAGATCGAAGTGCCTATCGCAGTTTGAGAAACGTTTACAATAGCGCTCAATCCTCATTTCGACAGTTGGTTGAAACGCCTGATGCATCGTCTGATCCCGCTATCGTCGATACCAATACAGACAACTGGGCTGAATTAAGAAAGATTTCAGAGGAAACGCTGACCTCACAATCTAAAGACTTAGAGATATTAGGTTGGTACATCACAAGCCAACTTTTTACTTCTCAACCATTTCACAACCTTGCGAATGCTATCCCGACTTTAAACCTTTTCATCGACCAATTTTGGGATACGCTAAACCCTATGCTTCCGGAAGCTAAACTCAAAGCTTCTGACGATGCAGGGAAAGCAAAGGAAATCACTGAATTTAAAACTAAACCCCTACTTCAACTCGTTGGTGAGTCTGTTGATTCAAGCTCCGTTTATATTCCTTTTCAAATGCTTGATTTTTGTGCAGGCGTTACTTTTGGTGATTACCTCACTGCTGAGCGTAAAGGCAATATCGCAGAGCTAAAAGAATCAGCATTAGGCTCATTTGATGGAAGTGTTTCAGAAACACTCTATCTACTTGCGAGTATTTTTAGTGAATTAGAGATTGCTGAGAAAAACTTAGCTGAAAAGTGCCAAGCTGTTGGTGCGACCGTAATCAGCTTCAACTTCATTAAGACAAACGTACGTGACTTAATTAAAGCGATACATTTCCTCGTTGGAGAAAAATTCGCTCCTTGGCCTCTGGATGACAACTTCCACGTTATCCAAAATTCAACAGAAGCACCTCAACAAGACGATTCGACACACTCGGCACCTATGCAAGCTAGTGCTCCCCAGAATGACTCGAGTCTAACAACTGAAACAAGCCAAAATTCAGGGTCAAGTAATCCGGTAAATCAAGGTAACGGAAGCGTGGCTAGTGACATCCAAGCACTAAGCAACCTTGCCCCTCAAAACCAGACTCAAACGATTGTTCAAAACGTCTCGAGCATTAACGGCATTGTTAATCGCGATCATGCGTTTCAAGAAATTAGAAAAATAGCTGAGTACTTTAAAGAAACAGAACCTCATAGCCCTATTGCATTCTTACTCGAACGTTCAATTCGTTGGGGCTACATGAGCTTCCCAGAGTTACTCCAAGAAATGGTTGGCAATGAAAGTGTCATCGCCCAAATCAATCAAATGACAGGAATGGACAACCTAGACAAAACCGATTTGTCCGGAAAGTCCGTTCCAGTAATGACTTCCGCTCCGGAGAGAACTCCGGTAGCAACACCGACTATTGAAGAGCCAGCGGCAGTATCGCCAGTTCCTGATAGTTCAAATAGTACGACAGATACAAACCAAACATCTGAACCGACTTCCAACTCATCATCGAGCAGCCTGCAAGATTTTGAGTGGTAAAGCACATTAATGCGTTGAGCAAGGAGAAAGTAATGGCTTCTATTTTTATGAGAATTGATGGTACGACACCAAAAGGTGCAGCAACGGTAGAAAAAATCGGGGGTAAAGATGGATTCTTTGCACTTGATAGCGTTTCTTGGAGTGCAGTACGTGGTGTTGGTATCGATGTAGGTAATGCAAACAATGCGGACCAAGGTATGGTTGCTCTTGGTGAAGTCAACATGACTCGTGGCTGTGATGGTGCAACACCTCATCTAACCACTTTCTTATATGCGCCGGGTCCAGAAGGTCGCACTGTTGAAATCGTTATGACAAAACCAAACCGTGAAGGTTCTGGTGCTGATCCATATCTGATTCTAACGCTTAAGATGGCTCGTATGTCTAGCTACAACATGTCTGGCACAGACGGTTCACTTCCAAGCGAGTCTTTCAGCCTAACCTACACAGAAATTTCTAAGGCTTACTACATTGAAGCAGACGGCGGTAAGATCGAGAAAGGCCCTGAGGTTGGCTTCGATGCTACTACAGCTAAAGTTACTTCAACTGCTAAGTAATTAAACAAGGAGAGTTACCGTGGCACTAAATTCCCAACATAAACGCGTAAGTAAGAACCGCGTAAGTATTACCTATGACGTTGAGACTAATGGCGCTGTAGAAACCAAAGAGCTCCCTTTTGTTGTTGGGGTTATTGGTGACTACTCTGGCCATAAGCAAGACAAAGAAGAAGTGGAAGATCGTACCTTCTATAACGTTGATAAAGACAACTTCGACACTGTAATGAAGCGTGTTGGCCCTGAATTATCCCTAAAAGTAGACAATGTACTTGCCGGTGATGACAGCCAGTTTGAAGCGAGCCTTAAGTTTGACTCGATGAAAGATTTCGAACCTGAGGCAATTATCGAACAGGTTGAACCGCTTAAAAAACTCGTCGAAACCCGTAATCAACTGAAGGTACTTCTTTCTAAAGCCGATCGTTCACGCGATCTAGAAAAGCTGCTTAAAGAAGTTCTACAAAATGCAGATACGATTAATGCTCTTTCTGATGAGCTTGGCATTAAAGAAGAAGGAGCTGAGTAATGAGTACTGAAACTGAGAATCAAGCGCAGCCGGAAGCAGCGGAAGGCTCACTGAGCTTCCTAGACCGTGCGATTGAAGCAACCACTCAAACTCCTGCAGACACGACAAAAGAACTGTTTTCTGTACTTACAGAACAAGCTCTTTCTGGCACCGTGACGTGGGATAAGAACGTTACAAAAACAATTGAAAACGCAATCTCAGAGATAGACAAGAAGCTATCTCAACAGTTATCTGAAGTCATGCAACAAAAAGACTTACAGAAGCTTGAAGGCTCTTGGCGTGGTCTACAAAAACTCGTTAAAGAGAGCGAACTTGGTCGTGATCTAAAGATCAAGATGGTCGATTACACTCAAGAAGAGCTGCTTGATCAATTTGAAGATGCGCCAGCGATTGACCGTAGCCCGTTATTCAATGCGGTTTACCAAGGTGAGTTTGGTACAGCGGGTGGTGAACCATACGGCACATTCATCGGTGATTACGAGTTCAGCGCGAAAGATGAAGATGTTGCTCTACTTCGCTACATGGGTGAAGTTGCTGCAGCGTGTCACGCACCATTCGTGGCTGCTGCCAATGCTGAGATGTTCGAGTTTAATGACTTCCAAACATTCTCTGAAGGCAAGCCTGTTGCTGCAGGTTTCGACTCTCCTGCTTACGCTGCATGGAATTCATTCCGTGAGAGTGATGACGCTCGCTACGTAACCCTAACACTGCCACGAACTCTTGCTCGCCTACCTTATGGTGACAAAGGTTTGAGTACTGATGTCTTCGCTTATGAAGAGCTTGGTACTGATATGGATGGTAACCCTAAGCCAACCAGCAATGATCAGTTAGTTTGGTCTAATGCTGCGTACGATCTGGGTGTTAAAATGACTCAAGCTTACACGGCTTCAGGTTGGTGTACGTCTATTCGTGGTCTGGATAACGGTGGTAAGGTCGAGAACCTTCCAAACCTAACGTACAAGTCTGAAGCGGGCGACCTACTTCAGCAGTGTCCAACAGAAGTTAACCTAACAGATGAGCGTGAGAAAGAGCTTTCTGACCTTGGTTTCCTTCCTTTGGTTCACTACAAAAGCTCGAACTACGCTGTGTTCATCGGCGGTCAAACAACTCAGAAGCCCAAAACCTTCACTGACCCAGATGCAACAGCAAATGCGGCAATTTCAGCTCGCCTTCCTTACATCATGGCAAGTAGCCGTATCGCCCACTACCTGAAAGTAATGGGTCGCGACAAGTTAGGCTCGAATCTTGAAGCTCCGGATATCAAACGAGAGCTGCAACTATGGATCGACCAATACACCAATGCGGGTGCCATTGGTAATGAGCAACGTGCAAAAACACCTCTTTGTGAATCTCGCATTGAAGTGGTCGAGCAACCGGGTAAGCCAGGCGCATACTCAGCTGTCGCTCATCTAAGACCTTGGTTACAACTTGAAGAACTGACGACCTCAGTTCGAATGGTTGCTAAGATTCCAGGCTAATATGGATTTGGCCGGAGCAATCCGGCCAAAAATTTTGTATGAAGTTAAATACAGAATGGCAAAACAAATTCAATCGATTAGATGACACAGATAATACCTTTATGAAAGAGGCTTTATCTCTGTTATCTGAGCTAGACAAACACTCCTTAAGCTCTAAATCCTCACTAATTTCATTGATATCTACACTTATATCAACAATCGATTCCAAACTCAGTTTACAGCTTGATCAAGTCCTCCATGAGCCAGAGTTTCAAAAACTGGAACGTAACTGGTTAAGCCTTCAGCAGCTTGTTTCCCTACCCGTCAGTTACCAAAGAGCGCATGTAAAACTGCTCGATATGAACTGGGCGGAGATCTCTAGCGACGTCAATCAAGCCTATTCCACCAAATCCAGTGACTTGTATAACAAGATTGGTAATAACGAACTGAATACCTTAGGTGGTCACCCTTTTGGTTGCATCACCTTTAGTCATCCTATCTCGATGGACATCGATTTTGACGCCGACTACGACGATCTGTTTACCGTAGAACTGTTAGGGAAACTAGGCGAAGCGACACTCTGCCCTATGTTGTTCTCTCCCGTATCAACCTTCTTTGGTGAAAGCGGTGCCGATTGGTTATCTGATATCGAACGTATCAATAAGATCCTTTCCGGCCCCGACTTTAAAGCGTGGCAGGATTTACGCAGTAAGCCGAGCTCTCGCTTTATTGGCATGGCGCTACCACAAATCCGCCTGAGAGACGCATACAAGAATCGACGAGCTGGCTTCATTTACAACGAGCAAGGTCAAGGGGCTTGGGGATTAGCCAATATGGTACTGGCTACCACTATCATGCGAGAGTTTCACCGCGTGAACTGGTTTGGCTTCCTAAAATCCCGCTGGAACGACAAGCTGCAAGGTGCCGTCGTTAACCTACCAACCAATCACTATTTCGACAGTCACCTGCAAAAACCAGTGACGGATATCAGCTTGTTCGGCCAACTGTCGAACTTCTACGCTCAAAGCGGCTTTATCCCATTAGCGAAAAGCCCGTTAACCGATAAGTTTTACTTCAATGGTAACAACTCAATTTGGCAGTGCGGACAAAACGACAATGACAAAGTGCTCACACAGATTCAAACCACACTGATGTCTTGCAGAATTGCTCATTACCTAAAAGTTCAAGTCAGAGAGATGATCGGCAGCTTCAACAACGCAACCGAGTGTGAGCTGTTTTTGACCCATTGGATTGAAAAGTTCTCGAGTAACGTTTCATTTGCCAATGAAGAGACCTTATCTAAATACCCCCTCAGCTTCGCCAAAGTGAGTGTGACAGAGTCAAGCTCTCAAGCTGGCAGCTTCGCTTGCACTCTGCGCATTGTTCCTCAATACCAGTTTGATTACTTCAGCGGTGAAGTTGTGCTGACCACCGACCTAAATGAGGTGGCGTAATGAGTTTTTGGAAGACCTTTATCAGTGATTCAAAGCCCTATCAGGATGCAGAGATTGAAGACATCAAGTTCCATCTCACCAAGCTACTTGAAGCAGAGGCATCATTGACAGATATCGATAACCGACTGATAGAAGTCAATCGCTCTAACTTAAAGTTTGGTATCGAAGATATTCAATTACTGAGCGCCACTCTTGAAAAAACGCAGCTGACTCTACGTATTGAAACGTGGATAAAAAGCTTTGAGCCACGACTCCATGACATCTCGGTAGAGCTTGGAGAGCGCAAAGAGGGTGACAACTCACTGTCGTTCAACATCATCGCCAAGGTTAAGACAAGTCATGGCGAACAAGACCTTATCTTTGACTCCAAAATCGCATTAAGTGACCTAACAACCTCATTAGAAGAAGATAACTATGACTGAACCTATTATGCGTTACTTCGAGCAAGAACTGGCATTTGTGCGCCGTTCATTAGGTCAGTTCGGTCAGGAATACCCGATGCACGCTGAGAAGCTCAATATTCATCAGGGGAAGATTGAAGACCCTAGCATGGCTCGCCTATTAGATGGCGTCGCACTGTTAAATGCTAAGGTAGAAAAGAAACTATCAGAGCAATTACCTGAGGTCATCGAAGGTATACTAGGTGTGCTCTATCCTTCTTATATACAAACCGTTCCTAGCGTTGCTTATCTTGAGTTACTCGCAGAAGAAGGCCCAATTGAATCGAGTACTTTGCCAAAGGGTTCGCTGTTTTCGAGCACAAACACCAAGAACGAATGTCTATTTAGAACGGTTGATGAACTCAAAATAGCGCCATTTAGCTTAGGCAACATCAAAGCGCTAAGCGCTCCGTTTAGCTTCAATAGACCCAAATCGGCTAATCAAAGCTCAGCGGTCGTTCAGATCTCACTGAACACCGGCGACCCCGAAGTACACTTCAGCCATTTAGAACTGAATGACCTCGACTTCTTCGTCAAAGGGTTTGAAAACAATGCGGATTCTCTAGTCGAGCTTCTTCTCAACAACACCTTAGCGATTTCTATCTCAGACAACGAATGTACTCGACATGTCACCATTGACAGCCACCAGCTTAAAAATAGAATCAGCGATCTCGAGTTTAAGTTTTTACCTGAGCATGGTAATCAATTCACGGGCTACCAACTGATTAACGAGTTCTTCTTTTTCAAAGAGAAGCGACAGTTCTTTAGGCTTAAGAACTTTGCTGATTACGCAGGCCAATTTGATAAGTCAGAAATCATCATTAACTTGTTCATGTCGTCCTTGCCGTCCGAATTTATCCGCCTATTCAATAAAGATGTTTTCAAGTTAAACGTAATGCCAGCGATTAACTTGTTTAAGCAGACAGGCGAACCTATTGCGTACGATCACAGAACCCTTTCAGTTCCTGTCAATGCCGACGCGCATAGCGACAACAATATTGAAATCATCGAAATTCAGAAGGTGTATGAAATCACGCCTAACGGTGAAATACCGTTAGTTCCTCTTTTTAAAGAGAAATACACCCACAATCAGCAATACGACTACTGGCAAAGTAAACACAATCACTTTGGTGAAATGAGCATCGCAATCTCGCTATCTGAAGCGCCAGAGGCTGAATTTAGTAAGCTACTTGGTACTCACTTATTGTGTACAAATGGTAAGCAAGCGTGTGGCGTAAGCGGTACTTTGGAATGCCTGGAGAGTATTGATTTACCCGGTGAGTTTTCACCTATTTATCCGCCTTCGGCACCCATAACAAAGGAAGTCGACCAAAATATCCATTGGGAATTCATTAGCTTACTGAACACAAACTTTTCATCACTGGTGCAGTCTAGTAATCCGGTTGCTGACCTCAAGCATATGTTGAGTTTGTGCAGTCGAGAACAAGTATCGAGCGCTGAAATTCAGATGATTCACTCGATCACATTCAACTCTCAAGTGTCTGCGATTCGCGTTCTGGGCAAAAACGTATTCTCTCCAGGAACAGAGATTGAACTCACACTCGATGCAACCTCACCCTACTTGGCGTTTGCAGATGTACTGAATCGCTTCTTCCAACAGTTTTGTAGCTTTGATCGATATATCCAACTCAAGATCCGAATCTACGGTCGAGATGGTGTCGTTAAAAAATATCCTAAGATTCACGGTAGTCAATTGTGCTTATAACTCAGCGAATATCGGCAATGATGCGAACTGAAAATAACCAGAGCTTAGGCTGTAAGGGGGACATATGAAGCCTTTCATCGAAGACCTAGCCGCTCAGCCTGAAAAGTACGACTTCGCTCAGGCAATGAGGCTATTGGAGCAGCTTCAGTCCCAAAGTAGCGCGCCGATACAGATCCAATTGAAATCGGAGGCGATGCCGACTGGCAACCCTCAAGAGATCCAATACTTCTCGTTAAAGGGAAACAAAGCCAAACTCAGATTGGCAAAACAAGCGCTCTCGGGCGTTAAAGGCGTGATACCTAATTACATATACGAAGAATTGTTAGCCGCGATCCACAATGAAGATCATTCGCTGCAAGATTTTCTGGACGTATTTAATCAACGACACTTTGAAATCACCTATCGAACCAATGCTCGACGTTGGCTACTCGTTGAAAGTGAGCAAAAGCCAAAGAAAACTGCATTATTGAATCACTTTGCTGCGCTTGGAAAAGAGCACAAAGAGTATCTCCAATATTCACTACTGCTAAGCCAACAAAGCCGAAACCTGACGACTCTGAAAAAGATTTTAAATGACTTCTTCCCTTACTCCATCGAAGTGGAGTGCAAGGCATTTGAACAGCGTCTATTGCCAACCGACTCGTTAACTCGCATTGGTGTTAATCGAGATTTTAACAGTCGCTTAGGACAAGGTTTTTTGGTCGGCAAAACTTGTTTAGCTCATTTCAACAACTTGAGTATTTTTGTTACCCCAAAGAACAGAAATGAGTTCCTCGAGATTCAAAAAGATGACCAATTTGCAAAAGCCGTGTTGTCTTTGACTCAGCACTATTTAAAAGACAGCACGCCTGTTGCCATTTATCTGAACGTCAAACGTTCATATTTAACCAAACCCCGTTTATCAAGCAAGGTTTCTATAGCCGCTCGCTTGGGTGAAATTGACTACCTTGCACCTGAGCGTAACCCCAATGAAACCGTAAAGATTTTGCTTTTGTAGTTCATAAATACGGAATGTGTAGATTTTAGAGATACAAGGAATTGACTATGACACAAGTAACTCTCACTAACTTAGTAGGAAAGCTATCTCCCGAACTGAAGCAAGCGTTGGAAGCGTCTGCGGGCGCGGCGATGAACCAAGGTGTTGGAGCGATAGAAACAGAACACTGGATCCTTCAGCTTATTTCCCAAAAAGATCCGAAGCTAATGGCGTTGTGCGAATCTCAAAAGCTGTCATTAGACGCCTTAGTGAATGAGCTTTCCAAAAAAATATCTATGCTTCCAAAAGGCAGCGAAGGTCAGCCGACACTAAGCCATGGCTTAACTGAATTAATCAAAGATGCTTGGATGATTGCATCGGTAAACTATGGTCATGGCGAAATCGTCAGCTTGCATCTTATTCAAGCGCTGATGCAACAGAACGTGTTAGGCGTCAGCACCCTGCAGCTAGAAACACTGAGCAGTGTTTCACTCGAATCTCTTCAAGGCCTGATAAAGAAAACCCCTATTGCCCGTAATTCTGCAACGCCTTCAGCCGGTGGCTCTGTCGATACCACACCCGCAGGAAACGACGCACTGAGCAAGTACACGGTGAATCTGACTCAGCAAGCGATTGACGGCAATATCGATCCTATTTCTGGCCGTAATGCCGAAGTAAGAAAAGCGATTGATATCTTGTGTCGTAAACGCCAAAACAACCCGATTATGGTCGGTGAACCCGGCGTAGGTAAAACCGCCGTAGTTGAAGGCTTAGCGTTAAGAATTGCAGCCGACGAAGTCCCTAGTGCTCTACAAGGCGTACAAATCCACTCTTTAGATCTTGGCTTACTGCAAGCTGGTGCGAGCGTTAAAGGTGAGTTTGAAAACCGCTTAAAAGACGTCATCAACGAAGTAAAAAGCTCAGAAGTACCCATCATTGTATTTATCGATGAAGCCCACACCCTTATTGGTGCAGGCGGCGCTGCCGGACAAAACGACGCGGCCAACCTTCTAAAACCAGCCTTGGCACGTGGTGAGTTCAAAACCATCGCCGCGACAACATGGGCGGAATACAAAAAGTACTTCGAAAAAGATCCTGCCCTGACACGTCGATTCCAAGTCGTGACGATTGAAGAGCCTAACGCAGAAGATGCAATGCAAATGCTGCGTGGTGTAGCGGCCTCACTACAAGCTCACCATGGCGCTTTTATTGCTGAATCCGCGATTGAAGCGGCGGTCAACTTATCGATCCGTTACCTGCCAAGTCGCCAACTGCCAGACAAAGCCATTAGCCTGCTTGATACTGCGAGTGCGCGAATCGCACTGACACAAGGTGCGAAACCAGAAGTATTGGAAACGTTAGAGCAAACTATTCGTTACCAAGAAAATGAGAAGTCGGCGTTAGAAAAAGAAGATGCGTTGTTCTCAAATAGCGCTGAATTGATCAAAGAGCTCACACAATCAATCGAAGAAAACCAACAAGCATTGGCAGCGTATTACACACGTTGGGAAAAAGAGATTGAGTTAGTTGACCAAATCAAATCCGTTCAACAGGAGATCACCGAAGAACAAGAGCAAGATGCTGTCGACGCTAACAAACGAAAACAGCTCGACACCCTGCGTACTGAGTTGGCCGACCTGCAAGGTGAAGAACCTCTTGTTTACGCCATGGTAGATGACAACACCATTGCTCAAGTGATTGCAAATTGGACCGGTATTCCTGTTGGTAACATGATGAGTGATGAAATCGCCAAGCTGCTGACCTTAGAAGACGAGCTTAATACTCGAGTTATTGGGCAAGATGTCGCGAAAAACGAGCTCGCAAAAGCGATTCGCATATCACGCGCTGGGTTAACCGATAATCGTAAACCGATTGGTGTGTTCCTGATGTGTGGTCCGAGTGGTGTGGGTAAAACTGAAACCGCCATGGCACTTGCGGAGCAACTGTACGGAGGTAGCAACGACCTTACCGTGATTAACATGACCGAGTTTAAAGAGGAACATAAGATTTCGATGCTACTCGGCTCACCTGCTGGCTATGTCGGCTTTGGTGAAGGCGGTGTGTTGACGGAAGCTATCCGACGTAACCCATACTCAGTACTACTGTTGGATGAGATGGAAAAAGCACACCCTGGCGTACACGACTTGTTCTATCAAATCTTCGATAAAGGCCATATCAAAGACAGTGAAGGCCGAACTGTCGATTTCAAAAACACCATCATCATCATGACGTCGAACGCAGCTGACCAAGCTATCTGTGATGTGTGTGCGAAGACAACAGACCGTATCGACAACGACGAGCTACTTGAATCGATTCGTCCAGATCTGCAGCAATATTTCAAACCCGCTTTCTTAGGACGAACCACCATTGTCCCTTACTACCCACTTAACGATGAAGAGTTAGCGAAAATCACTGAGATCTCGCTAAATCGAATCAAGAAAAAGCTGGCTGAACAGTATCAAGCTTCCTTTACTTGGGACGCAGACTTCATTCAATTCGTGGTTGACCGTAACACCGATCCAACAACAGGCGGCCGTGCAGTCGAGCAAATCATTAACCGCTCATTGATGCCGAGATTAGCTGAAGAGTGTATTGGAAGGCTAAGCCGAAGCGAACCTATTACTCAAGTCACCGTTAGCGCAACCAACAATAGTGCTGACTTCGATTTATCGATTAAGTAGGTTTTAACTATGAACAGCAAAGCCAGCCAAACATTGACCAAACCTTCATTAGTTAACCTGTCACTTAGGGTTAAGTTGATGCTTGCTATCATGGCGGTTTTGCTGTTTTCCATCACCTTAAATGCAACGCTAAACTACTTTAATTTCGAGAAAAGGCTCACTGAAACCTCCGACTCCATCTATGAAATTGTATTAGAAGAAACACATAACGATATCAACCAGGCGATCAGTTTAGGCTTGCCGCTTTCTGCAATATCAAACATACAAGGCATGCTGGATCGTCGATTAAAAATCGTTGACGGTATTACCGCCTTGGTTGTCGTCTCAAGCTCTGGCGAACGACTGTTTGGTACCGGAGAACAAAACAACGAGAATAACCGTCAGCTATCGCTCGATATCACCAACTCTTTTGGATTGGTTGAGGGGCAAGTAAAGCTCTACTACTCCACAACTCTGTTAGAACAACAAAAAACCTTCTTGCTCAAGCTCCAGTTCCTCTACTCGGCAATTTGGATACTACTCTCTTGCCTGTTTGCCTTTGTCGCTTTGAAGTACCTATTGAAAGGTATTGTCGGCCGAGTAAAAGGCGCAACTGCAATATTTGAGTCCGCGACCGATTCGGATGAATTACTGCCAACGATTACCCAAGCTCACAAGGCGCTGCAATCCCCAAACTCATTGTCTAAGTTTGAGAAGTTGAAAAACAAGCACTTCCCAGTGTTTATCATCTCTCTTGCCATCCTGTTGACGATCATTGCTAACCTAGGGGTTTCGTATCAATCTCTAGACAAGTTTTCACAGATTTACGAGGTTAAGCTCGAACAAAAGTCCAATCTGATTGGCGACTCTTTAAATCAAATGATTAAAGAGCTACTCGATAAAGGCGTTCCTGCCGATAAGCTACATGGCTTAGAAAACGAATTTGCGTTCTTCGTTGATCATCATAGCGAGATTCTATCGATTAACTTTGAAGGACAATCGGGCACTTCTTATCGTTATCCTGCAGAGCAAGTTGAGCACCCTTTTATCCGCGAATCGACATTCTCACTCAACAACAGCCACACGATTCAACTGAACGTCACCACCGACAACAACTTAATCATTAACCTGCTTAAAGAAAGCGTCATGGACATGATTACCGTGTTGGTTGCCTCTTGCCTTGTGGTTGCAGAAATCATTCTATTCATGTGTAACTTCATGATTATTTCGCCTTGGAATCAGGTAAAGAAAGTGTTCATGTTGGTCAACCGCGACATCGTGAATCACTTAGCCAAGATCTCTACGCGCGACGAAATTGGCAAACTGCTCAATCTGACTAACCAAGCGATCACTAAGTTAAACCCGACTCAACCATCACAAGACATCGATAAGCAAGACTTTCGATTCATTCGCTTGCCACTGTTTTTATTGGTGTTCTCAGAAGCATCTTCACTCGCCTTCTTCCCTAGGTTTGTCTCTTCACTGGAAAACACAACCGGTTGGATCCCTGAAAACCTAGTCACGAGCTTACCCATTTCTCTGTTCATGTTGTGTTGGGCTATCTCACTGCCATTTGCAGGTTACTGGTCAGATAAAGTAGGTAGAAGACATTCATTGATGACAGGTGGGCTCATCACTTGTATAGGCTTGGTTGCTACTGCTTTCATTCAATCTCTTGAACTCTTGTTGGTAGCTCGGGCTTTTACCGCTGTAGGCTACGGTATCGTATTTATTTCAGCGCAAGGTTATGTGTCAGATACCACAAACGACACTAACCGCACCAAAGGAATGGCGACTTTCTTGTCAGCCTTCTTCTCTGGTTCGTTATGTGGTGCTGCGATCGGTGGAATTCTTGCAGAGAAGCTAGGCTATTCAGAAACGTTTATGCTTGCGGGATTATTGGCAACGCTCAGTGTGTTACTCGTGTATGTGTTCTTTGAAAAGTCGACCACCAGCAACGCGAGTAAACCCGTTCAGCTGAAAGACTTTAAGCTTCTTTTGAGTAATAAGTATTTTGCATTAATTACGATATTCAGTGCGATACCGGCGAAGATCGTACTGACAGGCTTCCTCTACTACATCTGCCCTGTCTATCTGCAATTCCTAGGCGAAAGCAGCTCTGTTTCTGGACGGGTGATTATGGCGTATGGCCTCGCTATCATATTAATTTCACCATTAAGCGCGATATTAGTTGATAAGCTTAAAAACAAAATGGCCTTCATTTTTATCGGTGGTTTGCTTTCATCCCTTGCCTTGCTCAACTTCTACTTCTTCCAAGGCACATTAGGGCTGCTACTTATCGTGATCATTATTGGTATCGCACACGGCATCTGTGTTTCTCCACAAATACCTTTGGTCATCGACCTCCTGTCTGGACAGGGCATAGAGAAGGGAAAAATCATCGGTATATTTAGACTTACAGAGCGTATCGGTAATATCGCGGGGCCAATGCTGGCTGGGGTTTGTTTGAGTATCTTCGGTTACGACCAAACTATTCTTATATTTGGCGCGTCGCTTCTCGCGAGCTCCTTTAGTTTAATTGTGTTTTTCTCGATATTCCTGAAGTCTGATAAACAGAAGCTAGGGGTTCAATCATGAGATTTATAGTGTTCGTTCTTAGCTTTATTTTAATGTCGCCCCCCTCATTCGCTAAAAGTGATGAAAAACACGTCATTCTTTTATTATGGCGAGGAGTAACGGATGCTGAACAAGGCTTCATGGATTATTTATCCCAACATATTGATGTGAGATTTACCGTTCTTGATGCAAACCGAGATAAAGTTCAGCTCAAACAACATATTCGAGATCTAGAATATAAAGAAGCCGACCTCATTTATTCATTTGGTACCACTATCACATTGAATTTATTAGGAACTTATACAGAACCTAGCGAGTTTAGAATAAACAACACGACGCCGGTTGTATTCAGTATCGTGACCGACCCTGTGGGTTCTAAGTTAATCACTGATTTGTCTTCAACAGACAGAAACTTTACTGGTGTATCGCACATCGTACCCCATGAAATACAGTTTAAAGCGATAGAAAAGCTCAATAACATTTCGAGCCTTGGGGTTATATATAACGCTGACGAAAATAATTCGATTATCACCGCAAATAAAATGATGGAGTTGTCGGAAATTTATAACAAGCGTGTTATGTTGTATCCATTAAACATTGATAAAACCAAGTCAAACAGCGACTTAATTAACATCACGATAAACAATATGAAACGTGATGGTATCGATATGGCTTATTTACCCCCGGATTCATACATTATCACCCAAGGTGGGGAAGTCGTATCGGGGCTACATTCCGCAGGTATACCTACTTTTTCGGCGACCGAGAGTCCGATAAGAAAACATAAGGCCCTGTTTGGCATTGTTAGCCGTTACTACAATGTTGGTCAATTCGCTGGATACAAAGCGAAGAACATATTGAAAGGAACTCAAAAAGCTTCAGACATCCCAATAGAATCACTAAGCCAATATTCCTATATTGTTAATATCGAGGCTGCACACAAGCTCGACTATTACCCGCCAGTGTCTATTTTGAAGATTTCTGAAGTGATAGGACACTCTAATGACGTTAACTAGAGCCTCTACCATCAGACTATCGTTAGTCACCCTACTCATCTCGACGCTTTGGTCGATGAGTGTCTTTGCTCAAGTAAAAATTGGGCCATCTCGCCTAATGCTGACCACACAAGATTGGCCGCCTTACCAAAGCTACGAAAACGCGACAATGCAAGGAATTGCTTTGGACAAGGTTAAATGTGCCTTAGGTATCATGGGACAGCCTTACCAACTCACAATGACAACTTGGTCGGACGCACAACTGCGCGTGCATAGCGGTAGCCAACACGGCTTTTTCGTCGCCACTAAAACTTCTGAGCGTGATGAATACGCTACGCTCTCGGCACCCATCGCAAAACAGACGTTGAATTGGTATTTTGGCCCAGGAGTGGAGCCGAAGGTTGATGAATTGTCAAAGTTAAACCTTAACTTTTCTGCCAAATTTGGCTCAAACAAATGGTTTTGGCTAAAACGTAATGGATTTAACGTCGTTAAGCAGCCACGAGATGCTAAAGTATTACTAAGACTTTTAAAACAAAGGGAAATTGATGTTGTTTTAGAAGATGAGTTGGTCTTTAAAAGAGAGTTGAATAAAGCTTCTTTACCACTCGATTACTTCAATTCGACGAATTTAGATACCAAGGATATGGGGGTCTATTTTTCGAATCGATTCCTTAAAACCTATTCGGGTTTCTTAGACAGTTTTAATTCAGCCATATCCAAGTGCAAGGAGTAGCCATTGTCCATCAGTGTCCACATGATTTCTGTACCTGCTGAAGAGGTTGTTTCCTCTAGAGTGACGTATCTGCCCGAAAGTGGCGGAAGCTTAGGCCGTTCTCCGTCATGTGATATTGCGCTGCCCGATCAATCAAAATGGATCTCTAGAACTCACTGTCAGCTCTACCCGACAGATCGAGGTTACGTGATTAAAGACATCAGTAACAACGGCGTATCGCTAAACGACAAGTCTTTGGCAAAAGAGAAAGAGTACGTCATTACCGACGGCGACATCATCAAACTTGGTGGCTATACACTGCTGATTAGCTTATTGAGTGACCCAAAAGTCAACGCGGCCAATAACACCACACAGGATGACACTTTTATTGAACCTTTTAACTTAAAGCTTGATGACAGCGATACTGACTTTTTAGATGACTCACCAGAAGTTGCAGTCGTTCAGAAGACCTCGAATTTCTCTTCAAAGAATGTTCTGAGTGACGACCCCTTCTCATCTGACCCATTTGAAGATTTAGACGATGACAAAGTCATACCAAACATTGAAGTAGACGAAATCTCTCACGCCGATAACAACACACTCTCTTCTGCAGAGTTAGAATATCTGCCCGTCAATGTTGAGAACAATACTCGCATTGAAGAGTCGATCGACAAACTCATCACGCTGACCGAAAAGAACCAACAATACTTACAGAATCCTCAGCTTCAACAAAAAGCGCTGTTCGACGCCCTAGAACAAACCGTTGATCAGTTCTTAAATGAGTTCGCACCAAAGCAGCTTGAGAGCCAATTTAGTGAGTATGTCAGTAGCGGCATTTTTACCAATAAAGATAAAAAGTATTGGAAGATTTACCGAAAGCATTTTCAACACCGTCAAGACAACGGAGATTTCAGACGCCAATTCAAAGCGTTGTTTATGGAGAACATGCAAAAGCAAAGTGAGGAAAGAGAATGAAACGTCTCATACTCTTATCTCTTTGTGTATTGATCACAGCATGTTCTTCATCAGATCCAACTCCTGTTGTCACTCAATATTCGTTGACCGTTAAAGCTGATGCGACCGTCAACCAATACAATGATGACCAAGCGAACCCTGTTGTGGTTAGGCTTTACCAACTCACGGATCAACAGCTGTTCAAACAGCTGCCGTTTATTGATTTGTACAACAATGACTTGCAGTTATTGGCGGCAAACTTAGTTTCAAAACAGGTGTTACCGATAGTACTGCCTAACTCAGAGCAAAAGCTGACGTTAGACATCAACAAAAACACGCAATACATTGCAGCTCTGGTCGAATTCGCGGATTACCAGAATGGCACAACCAAGACCGTTTTGATTATGCCTTCCGATCCAGAGCAAACCTTAGAGTTAACGATTACAGGGAAGAAAGCAGAGTTAGCCGTGATACAGCCTGACTCGAGCTGGTGGCAAATCTTTTAATAAAAAAGCCAATATATAAAAATAATAGAAAAGGATTTTACGTGGACGCTTTCAAAAAAGTAGTGTGGCAAGAAGGGATGTTTATTGCCCCTCAGCACTTTCAGCAGCAAGATCGCTATGTGCAAAACTACATTCGTCAGAACATTGAAACACTGGCTGGTTTTGCCCCTTTCTTTGGCATCACTGAGCTAGTGCTTAACCACGATCTCTTAAAGATCGGTAAGCTATCTATACCGAGCTGTTCAGGTGTGTTCCCCGATGGAACCCAATTCAACCTCAAACAAGAGATTGTTGTCGATATTCCGCAAGGCACCATTGAAACCATCGTCTACCTTGCTCTGCCAATCTCTTTGCAAGGCAATAATGACTACAGCGAAGATGGTCAAGAACAGAGTCGTTACATCACCCGTTCAATCAATGTATTCGATACTTCTACCTCCGAAAACGCCAGTGTAGAAGTCGATGTAGCTCAACTGAATATCGGGCTCAAATTCGCGGGAGAAGACACCTCTGGTTTTACCCTCATTCCAGTGGCTAAGATTTTAGAAATCAGCGACTCAGACGAAGTCATGCTTGATAGAGCCTTCATCCCTGCTTGCTTGCATTACGGTGCTTCAACCCTACTCAGCGAACGAGTCAAAGAGATCCACGCGCTGGTAAGCAACCGAGCTCAAAACCTTTTAAAACGCATTGAAGCTGGCCAAGGTCAAAAAAGCCCTCAGTCTATGATGCAAGATTTTCTATGGCTACAAACTCTCAACGCCTGGCTACCGTGGTTTGAGTTGACCATCAGCAACACCAAATACCCGACCCATGAACTGTATTCAAAACTAAAACAATTTGAAGCTCAAGTCATGGCGTTAACACCAGCGATTCCAGGTGAGTGTCAGCCTTTAAAATATGACAAGCTCTATGACAACTTTAACCCGCTGTTTTCGAGCCTACGAAACCTACTCACGCTGGTTCAACAAGATTCAGTCATCGAGTTCAAATGGGATATTTCTCTGTTTGAGAAACGTCGTCTACTTCGCACCTTAATCAAAGACCCAAGCAGCGTTTATAACCGTCGCTTCGTTCTAAGTGTTAAATCCGACATCAGCAGTACAGAGCTTAATGAGTTGTTCCCTATTTCGGCTAAGTTAAGCAGTAACAACAAGATCGTAGAACTAGTAAGAAGCTCGCTTTCTGGTATCTCATTAACACCGCTTCCGATTGCACCAAGCGAGCTTAAGCCGATGCAAGGCGTCGCTTATTTCGAAGTGGATACTAAGGATCGCAATTGGTTAGACATGCTAGACACACGTGACGCGATTGCCCTTCACGTTGATGCGCGCATTCCTGCTCTCGAAGTCGTTCTATACGCGTTGAGATAATGGCTATGGATTATTTAGACGAAGAAACACTGGTCATCGATAAAGCATCAAAAGGCTCTGCTAACACAGAGTCTGATCAGGCATTATCTAAATTGGTTGCGGTGCACTCCACCAGCACTCAAGAAGAGTTTCTGCGTCATTTTGATAAGGCAGAGAATCAACTGATCAACATCAGCAGTGATTTACTGACTAAAACACTCAAGATATCCACACTGTCTGAACCCGAAGATCTCACGGTCTTTCGTGAACAATTTATTCAAGGCATCAACGACATAAAAGCTCAAGCAACCGAGCTCACTTACCCTATCGCGGTGATCGATAAGCTGTGCTTTTTATACGCTGTAGTCATTGATGAATTCATCATCTACACCGAGTGGGGAGAGAAACGCGGCTGGGAAAACAAAACCCTGCTTAGCGAACTGTTTGGCATGCGTAATGGTGGCGAACTGTTCTTCTCTGTTGCAGAAAAAGCCGCAAGACAACCCCACAAGCTGATAGACCTTTTAGAGATCATCTACCTATTTATCAATATCGGATTCAAAGGCCAATATCGTGAAGGCGGCGCTGAACAGTTAAAAGCATTTGTTCACCAGCTAGAACAAACCATCAGCCAATATCGCTCGGCTAGCGGTGTGCATTGTCGTACTAAAGTAAAACTCCCAGAAGTAAGGAAACCGACTAGGCGTAAACGTTACTTCATCACTAGCCTGTTTTTCTTCTGTTTAATCGCCACCAGCATTGGCTTAACTGAATTTTGGTACACCAAGACCCACGAGCAAAGAGCGCGTGATTTCACATTCTTGCCAAGCTTTAGCGAACGTTACGTCTTATCGGGCGAAATCAAAGACATCGTATTCATCAGCGATGATAAAGACTTGGTAAATCCACCTCGTCACGCCAGCAAAGCGGACGCAATAGAAGCATCACAAACCAACGACTTTACGCCAAGTACAGCAAATTGGTTGGTTCAACTCGCCACCTTCTCAAGTAAGAAAAACGCCGAAGCTTTCATCAAGAACCTATCACCTTCAGCTTATGAGCCGATTATCTCTCCTTACAAGAAGTACTACCGAGTGATACTAAGAACAAACACCTCAGAAGAAGCGAGAAGCACCAAGGCGTGGTATGTCGAAAACGACCAAATAAACGCCATTATCGTTCGCACTTCTGCACACGAGTTAAACAAGGAAGAGTCTAACTGATTATGCCGGATGCCAAATCAAACAAGTCAGGCAATGTAAAAAAAACAGTAGGCATTTCTGCCCTAGCCTCTGTCGCCTTTTTTACCGTCGCTTCTAGCGTCATTCTGCTAACACCTCTCAACGCTTATTTGGTGTGGGCGCTGGCCACTATCGCCATTATATCCACGCTTATCGGCTTCATTTGTTACTGGGTGCTGATCAAACGCAGCGCAAAATCACAAGAAGAGTCATTAGATAAAGAATTGATTCAAAAGCGACAAAAGCAACTAGCCAGTCATTTCAAACGAATGATCAGTGGGCAGAAACGTAAAACTCGCTTAACCAGCCGTTACGACCAGCCAATCTATCTACTGCTAAGTCAGAACCCGAATAAAGACAAAAGCATCATCACTCAAATGGGCTATGAAGCGTATAAGCTCGATGACTTCGGCAATGATATTGAATTCCCAATCCTGTTTTGGGTCAGTGAGCACTCGATTTTGGTTTCTATCAGTATGGGAGAAGACCAACACCCTGAGTACCTGAAAACGCTATGTCAGTCGTTAACTGCGTGGCGACCAAGACAAGCAGCCAATGGCTTATTGCTTACCACCGATGTTTCCTCGTTATTAGAAAACAATGAGCAAATTACACAGCAAGCTGATGAGCTTAAATCGACTATTAAGACTTTTAATCAAGCATTTGGGGTCAGCTTACCGATTTATAATGTTGTCTCGAATATGGGTAGCATCAGCGACTTTTGTCAGTTCTTCTCAGCGTTTGATGAATCCAAAAGAGACGAAGTGTTTGGTGCCACCGCGCCTTACTCTAAACACGGTGGGATCGATGCAGACTGGTTTAACGATGAGTATGATCACTTAATCAGCGAGCTGATTGCTAATATGAGCAATGCGCTTGCCGGACAACTCAATCAAGATTATCGCAACTCCATAGCCAGTGCCCCTTTCCAGTTTGGATTATTAAAGCAGAATCTTTGGTTGTTCCTCAATCGTTTATACAGAGGAGAACAACTTAGTGATGCTCTGCAATTCCGCGGCTTTTACTTCACGCATGATGGACAAAGTTCAGCGCAGTCAGATTTATTGGCGAGCGCTGTTTCTTACTCAGTAGGTCACGAGCATTATCAACAAAACGAGCAAATCCCGGTTAACCAAACCTTATTTGCTCAATACCTAATGACTCACGTGATCCTATCGGAACATGAGCTGGTCGGCGTCAACAAACGCAAAGAGAACACTCTGCTCGTTAACCAAGTCGTTTTCACCCTATCTTGGATTGCCTTGCTCGCCGCAGTGTTGCTGGTGATTAAGTTTGATTTTGATTTCCAGAATCAACGTGAAACCAGAGCGGATATCATGCTTGAGCGTTATAAAGAGGCGATATCGGCATCGCCTTATGACATCGAGAATATGGCTGATAATATCCCCAACCTATTCTCACTGCAGCGTATCTATAACCTCTACAAGCAGCCAGAGCCTTGGTACAGCCTGCCGTTTATGCCAAATCCGAGCATAAAGGAAGAAGTCGAAGAAGCCTATTTCACCGAGCTACAACAAGTCCTGATTCCTTCTATGGAAAACACGCTAGAGAAAGACCTGTTTGTGTATGTAAACCTTGAGGATCAATCTCAGACGCTATCTCTGTTAAACAACTATCGTCTGTTGTTTAGCAAAGACAGAACCAACGTCCAAGAGCTCAAGAACTACTACATTCGCACGCTCCAAGACCAAGGCGAAGCAGATAGCGTCAACATCGCTCAGCTTGACGTACTGCTCAATGACATCTTTGCTCGTAACCTGACGCCAGTAAAATCGAATCATGATTTAGAAAGTCTAGCGAAGAAAGTCATCACGCAAACGGGCATTGAAACCCTGCTGTACGAACACATTCAGAGTTCTACGGCCTATGCTAAGCGCGTCGATATTCGCGGTGAGCTAGGTGACAATTTCGGCTCAGTGCTTCAGTTTTCACCGAGTTACGCTGGCTACTTGGTTCCGTATATCTTTACCCCGACGGGGTTTAACCAACTCGATTTATCGGTGAATTCCCCTACTCTAAAATCCGCTTTACAGTCTTATGAAGGCGTCGCAGGGGCTTACCCTAGCGCACTGGAGCTGCATCGAATCAGTCGAGAGTTAAAGCAAACTTACCAGAATGATTACATCAACTATTGGCGTGATTTAGTTCGTAATGTCGAAGTCAAAGAAGTGGCTAATCCTACACAACTGAAAAGCGCATTAACGAGCCTGTCGGAAGCAAGCAATAACCCGTTAGTCAGCTTGTACTCGACGATCGCTAAATACACCTATGTTGAGCTTGAAATCCCTGTAAAGGATGACAAGCAACAAGATCCTGCGAGTATGCCGATTCAAGACCCTGATAAAAAAGAATCCGCTCGTCAGATATCACTCAGTTTCCAAGCCTACAAAAAGCAAGTTACAGCTAACGACCAAGGTAAGAAGCCAATCGACAACCTGCTTACTGCGTTTATCAACGCTAAAAAGTGGGGAGACAAGTTTTACGAAACCAAAGAGCCGCAAAAGGTTGCCTTTGATACGCTGTCTGTCACTCTGCAAGCCGGTAACCCTATAGCGTCACTATCGAGCCTATCCAACAGTCATTTAGCGGTCGCTGAAGAGCTGGTTAACAAGGTGGTACACCAAAGTAATGAAACGGTGATGTCACTGGCTCACGACTACTTAAACACGGCGTGGTCGAACGAAATTTATCAACCTTATCAACAGCGCTTGGCCGCTTTTTATCCGTTCAATCGAAAGTCTAAAACGGACGTCAGTGTGGCGGATGTCAAAGCCTTCTTCGTTACGAATGGCATAGTCGACAAGTTCTCTCAAAATCGCCTAAATGGATTCGTTAAAGATAGTGACGAAGCGCCTTATTTACCGGGACTATTGCCGGGTACAGGTTTATCGATTACGCCAGAGGTTTGGACAATGATGGACAAAGCCGGCGATATAAAGAGTGCCCTATTCTTAGCTGACCCATCGAACATCCTGATCAATTTCCAATTGAAAGCGGTCGATATGACGCCAAACATCACGGAGTTTTCGATCATTTCGGATAAGCCAATCTTTACCTATCGTCATGGGCCGACGTTATGGAGCCAGCAATCATGGCAAGGTGACGCGAAGTTTATCGAAAAACTAGGTATTCAGCTTAATGCGCAGGACTCTACAATTGGCCAGAACACAGTAAAAGGCACATGGAGTTGGTTCCGTTTATTCGAACCAAACGTGAACTTTACGTCTGCACAAGACACTCAGGTGGAGTTTGTTTACGGCGACAGCAAGGTGAAGTTAACAATCAAGACTCAGGGTCAATCGAACCCGTTTGTTCCTGGCTTCTTCTCTGGATTCTCTCTGCCAAGTGGTATCTGATAACGCATTTTCAAACAGCTCGTCTTGTCCATCAAGGCGAGCTCAACCTTTTGAGGATAATGTATCTTCAAACAGAGAAGACGTGAAAGGACATGTGAAAGATGAAAAGCTTCGACAAGCGTTTAAAGCTCATGGCTACACTAATCTCACTCGCTTAAGTCCACGAGTTTTCAGAGCCCAACACCCTAGTTGGGGACTGGTGACCATCAAATATGCTAAAGAGCTCAAGCACCGCCACTTTTTAAAACAAGAGGCGGAGTTTCTTCATTCCGATACAAGCTCCTTTACAAGTTCCGGCACAAACGATATTTGGCCTACATATTGTGATTACTTTTCGATTCATCAGACTGACTGCCTCGTTCTTTCTCACTTGAGTGGTAACACACTGCTGGAAATTCAAAACAGATCAAATATCAATGCCGATATGCCCTCTCAATGGATTAGCACTTTAGAATCAGCCATCAACCGAATCCATACTCTTGGTTTTGTTCATGGAGATATTAAGCCATCCAATATCGTGCTCAGCCCACAAGGACAAGCCCAACTCATCGACTTTGGCTCCGTCACTAAAATACGGACTGAACGTACTGCGCTTCGCTTTGAAAGCTACACACCTCGATATTCAAGGCATCAATCAGTCACAAACAAGCTGGATGATTGGTTCGCACTTGCCGTCATATTAGAAGAACTATTAGATGCTGCGGCACTGCCAAGTCGATATCAGGTTCTACTGAAACAGCATAGATAAGCCCGATATTCGGCATCGCGTGTTTTCCCCTGTAGCAAGTTCACGATAGATTTAAAAAGCTAATTGAACGACTGAGTAACTCTGAATGATTCAGTGTTAGCAAACGAGAACCTGAACTATTCAACCTTGATCGCACTACGACACAATCCATTTGGTTATTCTTTGTCAAATAACGATTAATATATAAAATATCTATTAATAAAAAGGCGTACCATTATTTTGTTAGATTCCAGAATCAACAATTAACCCTCCTAAAATCATGCGTTTCCGCCAAATTCCACTACGCTTTATTAATATAAAACATAGCAATCTGATTAAATTTTTTAGGGACGAAAAATGAATCAAATTACGACAGATAAACCGATCATTCTGGTTGTTGATGACATTCCGGACAACATACATACCCTCTCAGGGATCCTGAACGACGACTTTAAAATTAAGGCTGCGACATCCGGAGAAAAAGCGCTAAAAATTGCTTCTACTCACCCAAAGCCTCATCTCATTCTTCTCGATATCATGATGCCTGTGATGGACGGTTATGAAGTATGCCGCCGACTTAAAAGTAACCCTGTCACTTCTGACATCCCCGTTATCTTTGTGACAGCTAAGACGGATGTGGTCGACGAACAGAAAGGCTTTGAACTCGGCGCTGTTGATTACATCACTAAACCAGTCAGCCCCCCTATCGTGAAAGCTCGCGTTGTCACACATATCTCCTTGTATGACCAAAACTTGGCACTGTCTCGCAAGGTAAGACAGAGAACGGAAGCCCTCGCCATGAGTCGATTGGAGATAATCCGCAAGCTCGGCCGCGCCGCTGAATACAAGGATAATGAAACCGGAATGCACGTTGTAAGAATGAGTTACTACTCAAAGATTCTGGCTCAGCAGTTAGACGTCAGTGAAGAGTGGGTAGAGTTGTTATTCCAAGCAGCTCCAATGCACGATATTGGCAAAATCGGTATTCCTGACTGCATATTAGGTAAACCTGGCAAGCTTGATGCGGATGAATGGGCAATCATGCAAACACACGTAACGATTGGCGGGGATATTATCGGAGACAACGACTCTAAATTGCTAAAACTCGCCCAAGAGATCGCTCTTTATCACCATGAGAAATGGGATGGCAGCGGCTACCCTCATACGCTATCAGGCGAAGACATCCCTCTAAGTGCACGTATTGTTGCAATAGCAGATGTATTCGATGCCCTCACCAGCGAACGCCCATACAAGAAAGCTTGGCCGATTGAAAAAGCGATTGAGTTAATACAAGAGCAAGCTGGCCATCACTTTGATCCTAACTTGGTTCCTATTTTCATTAGTAAGCTCGATGAAATGCTCACTATCAAAGACTCTTTTACTGATGAACAAGAACACTAAGTTCGCTGGTACTTTATCAATACAGGCACTTTATGAATACTGTTTCAAGATTTGCTACTGATTCGAAATTAATCTTAACCTCTTTTCTGGTCGCAGCCATTGTGGTGTTTTCTGTCGCGGTAGGCGCTTGGATCAATCTCAACGATCGCTTCATCGGCGTTGAACAATACGCTTCCAGTACCCGATTATTGACCTCGCTCGATAAGCTCCGCGTTTATGAGTTGTCTTTTAGTAACGACTACAGCGAACAAGTCATCTCTAGCTTTGATCAAGAAGCAGAACAAACCGTGGTTCTAGCCAATGATTATGCCGACCAGTATGCAACGTCCCTTCCTATCAATTTACTCACAGAATATTTGGTTCAATTCAAGCAATATGTCGACATTGTTGAGTTGAACCAATCAACTCGAACGCTTATGGACGAGCGCTCCAATGCCGCGACAGAGTTATTGCGAGAGATGAGGGATCTACACAATCAAGCGTTCAATCAAAACAATCAGAAAATTCGCGGTCTACGACTAAACAGCGAAGAACTGACCAACGTCGCACTAAAAACCAGTCAACTTGCTACTCTCGCTGTTAACATACAAAACCTTGAAAAAGAGTATTTACTCGACGGCAACCTAAAGACTCACTCGTTAGTCAAACTTGAGATGCAAAAGGCTTCACGGCTCATTTCAGAGTTGCAAGAGCAGATTTTGGATGACAAAGGACAACAACTTTTAGAGGTTGTAGATAAGGCAAAAAATCGCTATTACACCAACTTAGTTCAGCTGCAAGGCATACCGGCGTCTTCGAAAAAGTTAAGAGCACCCCTTATCAATCAAGTCACCCTTAGTGGCTCTGAATTCTCACGCTCAGTTAGCTTGCTCTATCAAACCAAACAGAGCCAAGTCGCGGAACTGAGTCATCTCGTTTCTCAATCTCAAGCAGAGCTATCTTCCCAATTGCTCATAGGGCAAGACCTACTGGCGATTCGCACGCTATTAAGCCGTTCAAATCGATTCAACCGAGATTTTCTGCTCGCAAATTCAAAGGAACAGAAGCTCATCGCCGACAAAGTGTCACATGTGATTAATGAGATGCAATCCAAATCTAGCAACGCGCAACGACTTATTACCCTGTATGCGCCAAACGTAAAAATCACTGCCTTTGACGAGCATATCAGTGTTTACGAGTCGCAATTTATGGAGTTAGTCAGTTCACAAATGCGAGGTCACCAACTACTCAACGCGATGGATGAGAGCTTCTTAGAATTTCGAGATTTCGTCTCTCAACGTCACCTTTCAGAAAGCGTCAATGTAAAAGACTCTTCTAGCGTGACGTTCCATTTAGCCATAGGTGGTGTGATTTTCTTCGTCATTATCTTGTTAATGGGCTTGCTCGCCAGTAAAGCACACTCAGCCTTAGAAGCATTCGCGCAAAGTCTAGCTGCAGCAAGGGATGAAGCAGATGCCGCAAACCAAGCAAAATCCGATTTCTTAGCCAACATGAGCCACGAAATTCGTACACCAATGAATGCCATCATCGGCATGAGTTACCTGGCATTAAAAACAGATTTGACCAAGGCACAACGTAACTACATCCATAAAGTGAAGCTCTCTTCCGATACCCTACTCGGCCTAATCAATGACATTCTCGATTTCTCGAAAATTGAAGCCGGAAAACTCGACATTGAGAAAGTGGACTTCCAACTTGAAAATGTACTCGACAATATTACTAACTTGGTTGGCTTACGAGCCTCAGAACGCGACCTAGAACTGCTCATTCAAGTCGACAGAGACGTGCCGACTAACCTGATTGGGGATCCGTTAAGAATTGGGCAAATATTGATTAATCTAAGTAACAATGCTGTCAAATTCACAGAGAAAGGCGAAGTGAAAATCGCTATCTCGGTTGCAGAAAGAGAAGGCGATGACATCAAGCTGAACTTTGCCGTCTCAGACAGTGGGATTGGTATGACGCAAGAGCAAGCCGCCAAGTTATTCAACAAGTTCACTCAGGCTGATAGCTCAACCACACGAAAATACGGTGGTACGGGCTTAGGCCTCGCCATTAGTAAAGAACTGAGCCAACTGATGGGAGGCGATATTCATGTCTCAACGGAGCTTGGTAAAGGCTCTACCTTTTCATTTACGATTGCCACTCGCGTCAGTCATTCTATCCAGCAGCATCGCGTGGTGGTGCCTGCATCAATTAACGACTTGAAAGTGTTGGTCGTCGATGACAACTCCAGCGCACGCTTGATCATGGGTGATATTCTAGAGTCGTTGAAGCTAACGCCAACACTAAGTTCATCGGTCGATGACGCTCTTGTTGAGTTACATACCGCTGACGCTCAGAACAAGCCATTTGATTTGGTTATCTCCGACTGGAAGATGCCTAAGCGAGATGGCGTAGACTTATTAGCAGAGCTCAACAATGGGCAGCAGCTAAACACAATACCTAAGATCATGATGCTGACCGCTTACGATCGAGAAGAGCTTGCTGAAGCGATTGAACAAAGAAACTTTAAAGTACCGAGTATTCTAGACAAACCAATCACCTCCTCTCACCTTTATGACTCTATTGTCTCACTCTATGGGCTCGACTCAGACCGTGTCTCACGCAGTGAACTTGAGCAACAAACTCAGTTAGCCAACGTCCAGCAACTAGCGGGAGCCAAGTTACTCCTAGTTGAAGATAATGAGATCAACCAAGAACTCGCGACTGAGCTATTAGAAGGACAGCAAATTCAGGTTTCGATAGCCGAAAATGGCAAGCTAGCGATCGAACTTTACCAACAAGCCATTGCAGACGGACAACCGTTCGATGGTATTTTGATGGATTGCCAAATGCCAGTAATGGACGGCTATGAAGCAACAGAGTACATCCGTCAGCAGATCAACGATCAAGATATACCGATCATCGCGATGACAGCTAATGTCATGGAGCGAGACAAGGAAAAGGCGCTCGATTGTGGTATGAGTGACATTATTGCTAAACCTATCGATGTCGGTTCCATGTTTGCCACTCTTGCGAATTGGGTCTCACCTTCTCGTCCTGTTGCGTTTGTTGATCCAATATCACATCAAGCAGAATCAGTGAACTCTAGCTCTAACGAGTCAGAAGACAACAGTGCCTTTAATGAAGCGCTTTCCAAAGTTGAAGGTCTAGACATTACTCTTGGCTTAATCAGAGCCAACAATAATCACCAACTGTATAGCAAGCTATTGCATCGATTTGTCGAGGCCTACTCTGACAAAGATAAGCTTGAAAGCGAGCTAACAGTCGGCAGCGCACCACGCTATCTTCATACACTGAAAGGGGTGGCTGGTAATTTGGGGGCGAAACAACTGCACACGTTGTGTGAAAACCTAGAAGCACAGCCAGATGATGCCGATTTAAAAAACAGTGTGATCGACACATCGCTTAAACTAAGCAAATCACTAAGCCAATCATTTACGGAAGCCTTGTCTCAAATTGAAGTATCGAAAGATTCAGTAGCGACCAATTCTGCGAAGTCAGAAGAGAGCTCTGAACAGCAGCAACAATCGACTACTGATCATCAACTCTACCGCCAATTATTGGAGGCGACGGCCAATGATGACACCGATGCGCTCACCATAATTCTTAACATTGAAGATGGCGCTAAGATTGGATTATCCCCTTCAGAATTCAAACGACTCGAAGTTTCGTTGGAAGAGTTTGATTTTGACAAGGCAACTGAGATCTTAAAAGGATCGACCTTGTCTGGTTAACCGTCTGACAAATAAAGGAATTCGTTACAAAAATTCCAAATTTTATAGAGAGCCTGACATGGCTCTCTTTTTTTCACCTTCGCACAACACGTCACCGTGAACTTTATGAACAATATTAATCCAATGTTCTTTATTCTCAATATCACCGCATTACAGACATTCCATTAACACACCGTTAACTTTAGCTTCATCTGCTAAGCAATATTCTACTCATCTGTTTAGTAGCTGGAAATAAAACATAAGTTTCTCTCCATTGAAGAGATCCCCTACATAAGGAACGTGAACCATGTTCAAGGCACTGAAACCTACTCTTGCGGCTTCTATCATCGCAGCAACCTTTTCTTTCAACACTTTTGCTGCTGACGTAGAAAAAATCCACTTCCTAATCCCTGGCGGCGCTGGTGGCGGTTGGGATATGACAGCTCGTGGTACGGGTGATGTATTGGTGAAATCAGACATCGTAGAAAATGTATCTTTCCAAAACCTGTCTGGTGGCGGTGGCGGTAAAGCGATTGCTCACCTAATCGAAACGGCACAACGCCAAGAAGACACGCTAATGGTGAACTCAACGCCTATCGTTGTTCGTTCACTAACAGGTATCTTCCCACAATCTTTCCGTGACCTAACTCCGGTAGCAGCAACCATTGCCGATTACGGTGCAATCGTCGCGTCTGCGGATTCTAAATACGACACTTGGGAAGACGTCGTTAAAGAGTTCGAAACCAACCCACGTAAAGTTAAGATTGCTGGCGGTTCAGCTCGTGGCAGCATGGACCACCTTGTGGTAGCTGCAGCGTTCAAAGGCGAAGGTTTTGATGCGAAGAAAGTGCGTTACATTGCCTATGATGCTGGTGGTAAAGCGATGGCGGCACTGCTTTCTGGCGAAACACAGCTGCTTTCAACTGGCCTTGGTGAAGTACTAGAGATGTCTAAGTCTGGCCAAGTAAAAGTGCTTGCTGTAACGGCTCCAAAGCGTCTTGACGCTGCGCCTAACATCCCAACACTGACGGAATACGGCAACGAGACAGTATTTGCTAACTGGCGTGGTTTCTTCGCGGCACCGGGTACAAGCCAAGCAAAAATCGACGAGTGGAACGAAGCTCTTGGCAAAATGTACAAAACCGATGAGTGGCAAGTGGTTCGTGACCGTAACGGTTGGATCGACAACTACAAAGCTGACAAAGATTTTTACGCCTTCCTAGAAGACCAAGAAAAACAGATGGGCGACCTAATGCGTGAGCTTGGCTTCTTGAAGTAACCAACAACCAGAGAGGGTCTATGTGCCCTCTTACTCTTTCCTGTTTCGCCGTACATGAGTTAACTAAAACTCCTTTGTTTATTCGTAGTGTATTGCTAAAGCTTGCTGATTCGTTGTAGAGGCAAGTGGCTTAACCAAGTCATGTAATTCGCTCACCTTTGGTTAGTGATCCCAGACATTCTTCATTAACTCGCTCATGTACGGCTTTTTTTACTTTTTATACCACCCCAAATGGAGTTGGATATGTCGGACTTACCAACCAAATTTCTGAGTAAGGAATCTTTGCTTTCGAAGGATCGCATCGGAGCCATGATCTTTATGCTGGCGTGCTTGTGCTACGGCTACCAAACCACGCTGATTCCTTTGTTTCCCGGTGACGAGTACGAACCCTTCACAGCAAGAACCTTACCTACCTTGTTGACGTTTATCGGCATTGGCCTTTCGTTGATCCTGCTAATAACAGGACAACCGGATAAGAAAGTCACATGTGACACAACGCCGCTGAACTGGAAACTGCTGATTGGCTTCTTGGTGTTAATGGCACTGTACGGTGTTGGGCTGACTTATCTTGGCTTTGTTTTAGCAACCAGCTTCTTCTTACTTGCAGGCTTTTACCTACTGGGTGAGCGCCGCAAAGCAGTTTTATTTGGCGCGTCGTTCCCTTTCGTTATCGCGTTCTTTCTTTTATTAACTCAAGGCTTAGATATCTACCTAGAGCCTGGTTTAATCTTCACTCTTTGGTAGGGATAACATTATGTTAGACGGAATTTTACAAGGACTTTCTACCGCTGTGATGCCAATGAACATCATGATGGTAATTGTGGGCTGTTTCGTTGGCACCTTCATCGGTATGCTACCGGGGTTAGGTCCAATTTCAGCAATCGCGTTGATGATCCCTATTACATACGGCCTTGACCCATCTTCTGGCCTAATCTTGATGGCTGGTGTGTATTACGGCGCTGTATTTGGTGGCTCAACGTCATCCATCTTAATCAATGCTCCGGGTTGTTCTTCAACGGTAGTAACCGCGTTTGACGGCTACCCAATGGCTCAAAAAGGTCAAGCAGGTAAAGCACTTGCTCTCGCGGCTTACTCTTCTTTCACTGGCGGTACGCTTTCAGCAATCATGCTTTTGATTGCAGCTCCGGCTCTGGCAAGCGTGTCACTGAGCTTCCAGTCTTCAGACTACTTTGCATTGATGCTATTAGGTTTGTCCGCTGTAGCGGCGTTTGCAGGCCCAGGTCAGGTAATTAAAGCGTGGATGATGACTATTCTTGGTTTAATGCTATCAACCGTAGGTATCGACAAAGGGGTTGGCGTTGAACGTTTCACTTTTGGCCTAACGGATCTGATGGATGGCTTCAGCTTCCTATTATTAGCGATGGCAACATTCGCACTGGGTGAAACCTTGATGGGTATTCTTAAGCCAGAGCAAGATACCAGCGCAGAAGAAAGCCAAAAGATGTCTGATATTGGTAGCATGAAAGTCACCAAAGAAGAGTTCAAAGAAGTGGCGCCAGTTTCGATCCGCTCTTCTATTCTCGGTTTCTTTACCGGTGTTCTACCGGGCGCAGGAGCCACTATTGCGGCATTCCTAAGTTACGGTATGGAGCGTAGCCTAGCGCCAAAAGACAAACAGAAAGAGTTCGGTAAAGGCAGCATTCGTGGTCTTGTTGCACCTGAATCAGCAAACAACGCAGCTTCAAGTGGCTCATTCGTTCCGCTACTAACGCTGGGTATTCCGGGCTCTGGTACAACTGCGATTATGCTTGGTGCATTGATTGCCTACGGTATTCAACCAGGTCCTCG
Organism: Vibrio sp. Vb339; assembly: GCF_902751245.1. Lineage (NCBI taxonomy): Bacteria > Pseudomonadati > Pseudomonadota > Gammaproteobacteria > Vibrionales > Vibrionaceae > Vibrio > Vibrio sp. Vb339. The sequence goes on from NZ_CADDIS010000002.1 coordinate 482,652, forward strand.
CTTGTTCGTTGAACACCCAGATGTATTTTGGTCAGTCATCATCTCTATGTACTTTGGCAACATCGTACTGGTTATCTTGAACCTGCCTTTAATCCCTTATATTTCTAAACTGCTAGCGGTACCTAGAACGGTTCTACTGCCAATGATTATCTTCTTCTCAATCACTGGCGTGTACTTGGTGTCATTCAACACGATGGACGTATTTGTGATGCTACTGGTAGCGATGGCAGCGATAGCATTAAGGCTAGCCAACTTCCCATTGGCACCATTACTGTTAGGCTTCATATTGGGCGGCTTGATGGAAGAGAACTTAAGACGTGCATTGATGATCAGTGATGGTGAGCTGAACTTCTTATGGGAACGCCCTATTACGATGACCTTCACTATTCTGGCGGTACTGGTGCTGTCTAGCCCGATTCTAGTGAAACTATTTAAGAGTTTTAGAGCGAAGCCAGTAGAAGTGTAAAGCTCTACCGAATCAACTAAACCTCAACGAAAGGAGCCATTGGCTCCTTTTTTCATTTAGAGCCTCAATTCAAACCAGCGGTTAAAGATGGTAGCAAACTCACAAACCTATCTTTACAACACACATCGCGCTGATATTCATAACAAATTCAAGTAAGGTAACCAGTTAGTTAACGTATTGGATTCTAAAACTATGGATTGGTTGATTCTGTTCTTATCAGGGGTGATTGGCGGTGTGCTTAACTCCATTGCGGGTGGCGGTAGCTTCATCACCTTCCCTGCTCTATTGTTTGCTGGGGTTCCACCAATAGCAGCCAACGCGACCAATACCTTTGCTTCGTGTGCTGGGTACATTAGCGGAGCCTACGCTCTGCGCCACGAAATTCAATCTGGTACTAAGCAGCTAAAACTGACTATAGCTTTATGTGTCATTGGCGGTGGTATCGGGGCTTTCTTGCTGCTTCACACACCAGAAGCTCTGTTTACTCAATCCGTTCCTTGGCTGCTGCTGTTTGCAGCTTTGCTATTCACGTTTGGCGGCACGCTCAATAAATGGCTTAAACAAGCTACAGCAAAACATAAGCACGCCACCAGCGCAGGCGCATTCTTTTCCGCTTTATTGCTTTTGATTGTCTGTATCTACGGTGGGTATTTTAATGCAGGTTTGGGGATTGTGACATTGAGCTATTTGGCGCTGGCCGGTTACACCAACATCAACGTGATGAATGGCATCAAACTGCTCGTGTCCGCGTGTGCTTCCCTAGCAGCGATCGTGTTTTTTATCGTCAATGGTTCGATTGATTGGCCGTCTGGCATGGCTGTATTATTGGGTACATTGGTTGGTGGTTATTATTCAGCAAAAATCTCTCGCCGCATCCCTCAACCATATATTCGTACCACAGTGATCATCGCGAGCTTTTTGATCACCGCTTACTTTTTCTATGCTAACTAGGTTTTATACTAAGTAGGTTCTATACCAACTAGATTCTATGTTAAGTGAGTTCTGTGCCAACTCGGTTTTAAGCTAACTAGACATTCGGTCAATAAGGCTTGTAACTGGAAAGATAAAGCAAAAAGACTACGCCGTCCTCATACCTATTTCGCTATTTTATTGCTTATAAAATAGCCAAGCCAAAATATGTGAGACGAGTCTTTCAATTAGCAAATTTGATAACAATTTAGACTGTTTTTTAGCCTTTATTTTGCCAAAGGTGGGATAATTCTCCTGTCGAAAGTGAGACTTCATTAGGAGGCGTTATGAACACTAAACTCGGTCATGTCATGTCATCAAGTCGACTCATTTGCTTTGTCGCTTTTCTTGCTGCCACATTCGCGTGGATTCTAAAAATGCCCGCTCTGTTTTCTGTGTCAGCGCTATTCTTACTGGTCAGTGCGATCGTTTATGTCACCGATATTTGGAAGAATCAAAGAAAGAACCGCGAAGCTTAGCCATTTACGGTTTAAATCGAACGAACTAAAAAAGGAGCTCATAGGCTCCTTTTGTGTTTTTCGCTTATCTAATTAGGCGTACTAATCGCCGACGCCTTATTTAACGACGGTCCTTTCTAGCGACGCCTTCTTGTTAACGACGGAAGTTACGACCGTTACCGCCGCGGCGCTCTTTAAATGCAGACGCAGCTTTAGCTTGAGAAGCGTGGATAGACTCAACCGTTAGTTCCATTGGCTCACGAGGCTCTAGCCCATGGCGGAATGTACGTGAACGCGGAGGCATCTGGTATTCAATGTCCGATGCTTTAGGCATGCGCTTGAAACGGTAAAGGTAGAAGTTTTCAACCTTCTCACGAGCCCATTCGGTTTTCTTCAGGTATTTAACTGCGCTTGCCACTGTAGGTTTAGTGTTAAAGCAGTTCATACGCATTGCCGCATCTAAAATTTCCCAACCATAGTGATCCACTAATTCAGTGATCATGGTTTCAAGCTTTAAGCCGTGTAGCGGGTTATTTTGTTGCAGTTCGATTCTTTCTTCTTCAGTCATAACAATACCTTTTTCAAGGCAACTAAAGGCCTTGAATTTACTCTAGAACACCGTCATCACTGACCATTTCTAGCTCAATCACTTGGGCATTACATCCATTGCCCTTATTTATGCCTTTATGATGGCATAAAGCATACTCGTTATCCTATTTATCTTTGAAATTAATTTCGAATTGGTCACTTAACACCCTACCTTAGCTCGCTATACAGACTAAGCACATTCTGCAAACAAACCTTCACCCCAAAGGTTATGAAACTGGTTCAACTTAACAAAACCTACGGTAACCGTATGCAAAAACCATATATTTAGTGATGACATTAAAGTTTTTCAGTACGCAGTATTACATTTTAATAACACAGTGCTATGGTTTTATTGAATATCGAAACGGTAAAAAACTCGATTAAACAATGACATAATTATAATTAAAGGTTGGCTTGCCACATGTTTGACTACTCCCATTTCAGTAGAGCAGCGGCCCAAGACAAAGACATCGTCGCCATAGTCGATGACCTCTTCCAGCTAGCTCGTGAACACTACCCCATATTATCTCGGCTATCCGTGGTGCTATGCAGTGAAAATAAAGCATCGAATTATTTTGTATCAGATTCACTGTGCCAAAACGCCAAGCATCACTACATCGAACAGGAGATCAAACCCAACTCTGCTTTGAGTCGTCTGGCTGAATCATTGGAAACAAGAATTGTTGATGACCTCTCTTTGATGAATCCGACTAAGCAAATCTCTCATCTGCTCGAGCTTGGTCACCAAAGTAGCTACACCACTCCAATCCACTACCAAGAGAGTAACCTTGGGTTCGTTTTCATCAACGCATCATGCACTGACTTTTTTGCTAAGCAGACAATACAAAGCGACATCGCGTACCTCACTCAAGCGATTTCGAACCTGTTTGTGCAACTCTTCGAACGTCAGAGACATTTTCAGTCCTCATTAGCGATCGCCCTCAATATGGGGCACGCTCGCGATCCTGAAACTAAAGAGCACCTGATTCGCATGGGAAAATACAGCGAGCAGCTGGCACGTACGCTTTCGCATAGTAACAATGAGATTACCCACCAATTCGTTCACCGCATTCGCTTGTATGCCCCGTTTCACGATATTGGTAAGTACCGAATCCCAGACAAAGTGCTCTTCAGTACTGAGCGTTTTTCGGAAGAAGAAAGAAACATCATGAACAATCACACGATATATGGCGAAGAGATGATTGATGACGTGGTTGCCCTTTCCCACCACAGCTCAATGTGCGGCGAAGAAGTTCAGTTCATCAAGAATATTGTACGTCACCATCATGAACGGTTTGATGGCTCGGGATTGCCAGATGCGCTCATTGGAGAAGCGATTCCACTGGAGGCAAGAATTGTCACGCTAGCAGATGTGTTCGATGCTTTACTGAGTAAACGAGCTTACAAACACGCATGGTCAGCATCTAAGGTAATGGACTACATTGAAGCGCATACTGGGCTGATGTTTGATCCAGAGTGTGTGTCTGCTCTGAAGCAAAACCTAGAATACTTCATGTCGATACGAGAGCAATACAGTGATGTGCAAAGTCCACAAGCTGCGCTCGCTTAACGGGTTGTATTAAATTTACTTTACTTGACTCTCTTGCAGAACCAACAAAAAAGGATGCCAATCGGCATCCTTTTGTTTTCTAGTTTACAGCTGATAAGAACAACAAGGTTCTAAACTGATTCTAACTAACGATTATACGTCGTAAGTTGTAGAAGCAGTGTCGCCGCCTGTACCAGTCCAGTTTGTGTGGAAGAATTCACCACGTGGACGGTCAGTACGCTCGTAAGTGTGAGCACCGAAGTAGTCACGTTGAGCTTGAAGCAGGTTCGCTGGTAGACGTGCAGTTGTGTAACCGTCTAGGAAAGATAGCGCAGAAATCGTACATGGCATTGGGATACCAGACTCTAGAGATTTCGCTGCTACTTTACGCCATGCAACTAGGCTGCCTTGTAGGATGTTTTTGAAGTACTCGTCAGAACCTAGGAACGCGATGTCTGGGTTTGCTTCGTACGCATCACGGATGTTGCCTAGGAATGCAGAACGGATGATACAACCACCACGCCACATTAGCGCTACGTTACCGTAGTTTAGGTCCCAGCCGTTTTCGTTCGACGCTTCACGCATTAGCATGAAACCTTGAGCGTAAGAGATGATCTTAGAAGCCAGTAGAGCTTGACGTAGTGCATCAACCCACTCTTGCTTGTCGCCTTCAACTGGAGTGATTGTCTTCTCAAACAAAGCTTCAGCTTCAACACGTTGGTCTTTAAGGGCAGACAGGCAACGAGAGAATACAGACTCAGAGATTAGAGTTAGCGGGATACCTAGGTCTAGTGCGTTGATACCCGTCCACTTACCCGTACCTTTTTGGCCTGCAGTGTCTAGGATCTTCTCAACTAGCGCTTCTCCGTCTTCATCTTTGTAGCCAAGGATGTCAGCAGTGATTTCAACTAGGTAGCTGTCTAGCTCAGTCTTGTTCCAGTCAGCGAATACTGCTTGCATCTCGTCAGCAGACATACCTAGGCCATCTTTCATGAACTGGTATGCTTCAGTGATAAGCTGCATGTCACCGTATTCGATGCCGTTGTGTACCATCTTAACGAAGTGACCAGCACCGTCGTTACCAACCCAGTCACAACAAGGCTCACCAGCGTCAGTTTTTGCAGAGATACCTTGGAAGATTGGCTTAACCGCTTCCCAAGCTTCAGCCGCGCCGCCTGGCATGATTGAAGGACCGAAACGAGCACCTTCTTCACCACCAGATACACCAGTACCGATGAAGTGGATGCCTTTCTCACGACAATGCGCTACACGACGGTTAGTGTCTGGGTAGTTAGTGTTACCACCATCAATGATGATGTCGCCTTCGTCTAGAAGTGGGATTAGGTTTTCGATGAACGTGTCTACAACGTCACCAGCACGAACCATAAGCATCACTTTACGTGGCGCTTCTAGTTTCTCAACTAGCTCTTCTAGAGAGTAAGCACCAACAATGTTAGTACCTTTAGCTGGGCCTTCTAGGAACTCGTCTACTTTAGCAGCAGTACGGTTATGAGCCACAACTTTGAAGCCGTGGTCGTTCATGTTTAGGATAAGGTTCTGACCCATTACTGCTAGGCCAATTACACCGATATCACCTTTCATTATTTTATCTCCTTGCGGCTATTCGCACTTATGCGATAGCACTTGCTGCATTTGAATCTAGGAACCACTCTGTTTCGCCAGTTTTAGACTGGATTTTCGCTGCCGGGTAAGGCAGTTCTGAAGCAGGAGTTGTATGAATTTCTTTAACGATCTCAACTTTACCTGCACCCAGTACTAGGTAGCTGATTCGTTTTGCTGCTTCTAAAACTTTCGCTGTTTTAGAAACACGGATTTGACCAGACTCAGGGTGAGAAGCTAATACAGATAGGTTCTCATCTTGGTAGTTAGTTGCACCCGGGAATAGTGAAGCTGTGTGGCCGTCTGCGCCAACACCAAGCAGAATCCAATCGAATACAGGCGTGCCGTTTTCTGTTGGGATTACGTCTGCCATCTCTTTTGCGAAACGCTCTGCTTCTGCTTTTGGTTCATCTTCACCACGGATGCGGTGGATGTTTTCAGCAGGAAGGTTTACTTGAGTAAACAACAATGCATTCGCTTCACCGAAGTTGCTTTCAGCATCGTCTGGTGCAACGCAACGTTCGTCGCCCCACCAGAAGTGAAGGTTATTCCATTGAATACCTTCGGCGTAAGGCGCCTGTGCTAAAAGCTTGAAAAGCATTTTTGGCGTGCTGCCACCAGACAGTGAAATGTGAACAGGTGTGCCCTGCTCGCTGTATGCTTTCATTTCATTTGCTAGGTTTTCAACAACCAGTTCAGGCGTTGCAAAGATCTTGTGATTGATCATAGTTCGCAGTAATCCGTGTCTGTTAAGTTTTTGCATGGGAAACGCCATGCGCGGCCATCACGTTGCAGAAGTTCATCTGCTTCCTGTGGGCCCCAAGTACCACAAGCATAGCCAAACAGTGCTTGAGGATCTTGCTTGAAGTCTAAGATTGGTTGAACGTACTTCCAACACGCTTCTACAGCATCGGTACGTGCAAACAGAGTTGCATCACCGTTCAGTGCATCAAGAAGAAGACGCTCATAAGCCGTCAGCATCTGAGTTTCAGGCAAGTCAGAGTAAGAGAAGTTCATTTTCACTTCTTTTGCTTTGAAGCCTGCACCTGGCTCTTTCAAACCAAAGCTCATCTGAATACCTTCGTCCGGTTGGATACGGATAATCAGCTTGTTCTCTGGTGCATCTTGACCAAATACTGGGTGTGGCGTGTTCTTAAAGTGAATCACGATTTCAGTCACACGTGTTGGTAAGCGTTTACCTGTACGTACGTAGAAAGGAACACCATTCCAACGCCAGTTATTGATGTGAGCTTTCAAGCCGATGTAAGTCTCGGTACGAGAGTCATCCGCTACACCATGCTCTTCACGGTAACCTAGTAGGTGCTGACCACGAACATCTGATGCTGTGTACTGACCTAATACTAAGTCTTTACGCAGATCATCTTCTTCTAATGGTTTCAGACACTGAAGCACTTTAACCACTTCATCACGAATAGAATCAGCGTTAATTTGTGCAGGCGGCTCCATACCTACCATCGCTAGCACTTGCAGCAGGTGGTTTTGGAACATGTCGCGAACTGCGCCAGAACCGTCATAGTATCCGCCACGCTCTTCAACGCCAAGGAACTCAGCACCTGTGATTTCAACGTATTCAATGAAGTTACGGTTCCACAGTGGTTCAAACATCGCGTTTGAGAAACGAAGCACTAGAAGGTTTTGAACCGTCTCTTTACCAAGGTAATGGTCGATACGGTAGATCTGGTGTTCTTGGAAGTGATGATGGATCTCTTCATCCAACGCTTGAGCTGATGCTAAGTCGTAACCAAATGGCTTCTCGATGATCAGACGACGCCAGCCGTTCGATTCATCGTTAAGGCCATGCGCAGCAAGGTTTGCTGGAATCACACCGTATAGGCTTGGCGGGGTTGCCAAGTAGAACAGTGTGTTATGGTTTTCGAATTGGTAGTCTTGCTCAAGCTTGTCTAGACGTTGTGCTAAACGAGCATAATCGTCTACATCTGAAGTGTTGATCGCTTGGTAATGCAGATGTTCAATGAATGCATTCAGCGTCTCAGGTTCAGTTTTTTCCATTTCCTGAAGAGACTTCTTCAGCTTCTCACGGTAAGACTCATCGCTGTACTCAGTACGGCTCACTCCAAGAATCGCAAAGGATTCTGGTAGTTGATTGCTAGCATACAGGTGGTACAAAGCAGGAATTAACTTGCGGTAAGTTAGATCTCCCGACGCACCAAAAATAACGATGCTGCTGTTTTCAGGTATTACCATCATCTTTCCTATAAAAACAAGGTTTTTAGTATTCGCCAAAGGTATCAGCGACATACGAAAATAGATAATAGGTCTTAACTATTACATCAATAGTAAGCACCTATTAAATTTGAGAATGCGTTTGGTAAACGAGGGTGAAAGCTATCACCTCTATTCGGGACAGTATTGTCTATGACTATTTGATTTACATCAACCACTGTGAAAGCAATCGATTAAATATTGACTCATTTCGAACAAATTCTAATCGATAGTTCCATTCATTTGACCCGAGGGAGAAGCAAATCGGCATTCTCAAACAGTGTAGTCAAGAAAGAACGGTATCTGGTCGGTGGAGTGAGCAATAGGAAAGGAAGAGAAAAGTAAAACCAGCTTATTCAACTGGCTTTATATTTATTTTAATGGTGTCGTGTTTATCTTTGCGCTTTGTTGTAGCAGCGCTCCGGGCGACCTACGGTACCGTAATTTAAGTCCGCAACTAACTCACCAGTGGTAATCAAAAATTCTAAATAGCGTCTGGCGGTGGTTCGGCTAGCACCAATTCGTTCTCCGGCTTCATCGGCGGTAATATTAACGGCACCAGCTTGTTGAAAAATGGCTCTGATCTTATCCAACGTTACGCCATCAATGCCTTTGGGTAAGGTGGATACTTTTCCAGAGTCCGCTTTGGCATTGGCTTGCAGCATCTTATCAACCAAACCTTGATTCAAATCCGACACACTTTCAAACTCTTGCTGTTGAGATTGATACTTTTTCAGCGCCGCTTCCAAACGAGGGAACATTACTGGTTTCAATAGATAATCGACCACTCCACCGCGCATTGCCTGCTGCAGCGTATCCACATCCCGAGCAGCAGTAATCAAGATAACGTCGCAGCCTTGATTGCTCCCTCTTACGTGATTAAGAATATCGAGCCCACATCCGTCCGGCAGATACACATCCAATAACACCAAATCCGGTTTTAAGATGTCCAGTTGCATGAGCGCTTCAGACTGTGTTGTGGCAATGCCGACCACGTCAAAGCCACCCATCTGTTCTAAATAACGATGGTGTAGCTCTGCAATCGCAATATCATCCTCAATGACCATGACTCTCGTGATTGCGTTCATTTATGTTCTTCCTTTAACCATGCTTTTTCCGTCACGATGATCTTCACAAGATCGATTCGTGCTTAATTATTATTGTTCTTCTTTTGGCAGATAAACCGTCATTCGCGTGCCAAAATCGTGGTTGTCGACCATTTCAAGCTGCCCTTGATATCGGTCTGCCAGCTGCTTTATCAGATACAAACCCACACCACGATTTTGCTTCGCTTTGCTCGATACGCCTTTTTCGGTAAGTGCTTTGGTTGCCAACTCTTTCGGCAAACCGCACCCTTTGTCTTCTACTTCTACGATAATTTCATTACCAAAATCACTGATTGAAACTTCAATAACCCGACGCGCTGGTGAAATTTGACCCTCTTGCTTAATCGCCGTCATGGTGGCATCAAAGGCGTTATCAATCAGGTTGCCAAGAATTGTGACAACGTCATCCGCGTTTAACCAGCTAGGCAGCGCTTCAAGCCTTGAGCCTTCTTCCACTTTAAGCTCTAAACCAATTTCTCTCGCGCGCTCCGTTTTCCCAAGGAGCATACCTGCGATGAGCGGGTCTTTAACGGTTTCACGCAAGAACTCGATCAAGCTTTGATAGTGCGCCGTTTCTTGGCCAATCAGTTGCTGTACTGAATCCAACTCGCCCATCTGGATCAAGCCACTAATGGTGTTGAGCTTGTTTTGATGCTCATGGGTTTGTGAACGCAGTAGATCTGCATATTCTTTGGTTTGTGAGAGCTGGTCTGTTAAATCGTTAATTTCATCTCGTAATCGGAAACTCGATACCGCTCCGACCACTTCACCTGCCACTATAATGGGGCTACGGTTGGCAATAATTCGCTTATTGTTTAAATACAACTCAACATCGTGGTCGGTGTCGCCGGTTGATAGCAGTTGTTCTAAATCACTGCCTAGCAATACATCAGAAAGGCGCTGTTGATTGAGTGCTTTATCCCTGTCTATCGATAAAATATCGCAGGCACTTTTATTAATTGAACGTAAAATGCCGTGCTTATCGATGCTCAGAATGCCCTCTTTCACGGTACTCATGGTTACGTCTAACTCAACATACAACCTGCCTATCTCTTCAGGCTCAAAGCCCAAAATAGCACGCTGAAAACGGCGAGATACGTAACTCGAAATCAAAGCGTTGACCGCAACCACCAGCAACGCCATCACAATCAAAAAGGCTAAGTAAGGTTCGATTCGATCTTGCAAAGAATCCAATAAGTAACCAACTGACACCACGCCAATAACGGTACCTTGGGGGTCTTTTACCGCGGATTTACCACGAACTGAGAAACCAAGCGATCCTTTGGCTGTCGACACATAAGACTCGCCCAATACCAATGCTTTTTGGTTATCGCCACCACGCATGGGTTTACCGAGCCTGTCATCATAAGGATGAATCAGGCGGATACCTTTATCATCTCCCACAACGATAAACGCCGCGCCAATTAGCTGAGTAAGGTTACGAAATTTAACTTGGGTTTCTTCAGACAAAACGTAGGGAACGCCATTAGGGTCCAACGTTCCATTATCTTGAATAATGCTGGTGACAAGCGGCGATTCAGATAGAAATTCAGCAACACCTAACGCTTTCAAACCCATCTCTTGTTCTTGAGATTGTTTGATGTAGTAAAAACCAGCCGCTGCAAGAATCAAAAGTTCAACGAGGCCAGTGACCGTCATGATAATCAGTAACCTTTTACGGAAACTGATACTGCTCCATTTCATATTCCACCGTCCCTAGTGTTAGACGATCAATGTTAACACCAAGTTAATCGCATGACCTTTCTATGGACGTGAATTTGTGACTGCTACTCAACTAAATAATTGAGCAGATTGTTAATTGATAATCCTTTACGTTGTTCATCTCGATTAATCGTTCATTTTTAGAACGGATTAGCTTAAAAACCAAAATAAACGAATAAATATTGAGCTAGATCACTAAGCTTTTAGGTGTTTTTTAGGTTGTTTAAAATAAATACAATTATAATGGTTGCATATGAAGAAGTTTATTGTTGCCAAGCTATACGTTGCAATTTTAAGACTGCGCTTTAAACCGGATTTTCGGTTAACAGAAAGGCAACAACTCTTCACTCGCTGGACGTATCGATAAGTAAAAGTTACTCGTTCGCCGTTACGAATGATGGACAAACGGATTAAGTATTCTCCCCTATTCATCCATCGCTATTTCAAACTCGGCTAGCCAGACAACGAAGAGGTGACTGATAAAAGCAGCACCCAATAATAAAGCATTGATGAGCAGGAAGTATCGATCAGTGGCAACGTCCAATAGAAACAGGATAAAAAACATAACGTATAAACATTGTTGAAAAGGAAACAAGGCAATGAAACGCGATAACTTTGGAATTTGTCTTACTAAGACTATGCTGTTCAAACACTTACAATCGACTTTTACTCACGTAAGAGCCTATGAGAAAGATGGCACCTCCCCACTCGATCTCAAGGTATTGTTAGCATTCCCGCAAATGTCAGGTAGAGATTTATTACAAACAATGCAAGGTTCAAGACAATTGGTATGGCGCGCCGATCACCATTGTCCTAGCTTTAAATAAGCCACTTCATTTTGTAAAAACACTTCTATACTGAACTTAAAGAGCACGCTTATGCGTGCTTTTTAAGTTTCATTTATCTTTGATATTCACGTCACTCAATCTTATTTACACTTGATTAACGAGTTATGAGAATTTCTATTCATATGAGACAATCTATTCAAGACAAATGACTATCGCCCTGTTAACATTAGAGTTAATACTCTAATTGGTATTTAATGCAGATGACCAAACCAAAATTCCGATACCTTGCGATCGCCAGTATGCTTCTCGGCACTATGGCTTCGCCAGGCTATGCAGCTCCGCTCACTTTTTCTGAAGCGTGGCAAATATTGCAAGAAAACAACAACTCACTTGCGGCTCAACAAGCCAACGTTGAACGTTATCAACATCTTCAGAATTCAACAAGTAGCCTTAATCTACCTTCTATTACCTTAGGGGCTAACTACACGCACCTTGATAGTGATGTGACGATTAATGGTGAACAGTTTTCAAACAGTTTGAGTGGCGTACCAAATTTGGGGGCTATTGGCGGGATTCTTCAGCCCATATTAGGTGGCGTTACCTCAACGATTACCGAACAAGACATCTTTAGCTCTTCCATTCGTGCTGTGTGGCCTATCTTCACTGGTGGTCGAATAACCGCAGCACAAACAGCAGCTGAAGGTAAAAGCGAAGAAGCACAAAGCCAACTCTTAATGGAGAAGCAAGCTCGCTACGAAGACTTAAGTAAGTATTACTTCTCGGTGATCTTAGCGGAAGACGTCGTGAGAACGCGTCAAGCCGTTGAAGCAGGCTTAACTCAGCATCGTGATTTCGCCATCAAGCTTGAACAGCAAGGACAAATAGCCCGAGTAGAACGCCTGCAAGCCGATGCTTCTTTAGATAAAGCCATTGTTGAACGCGCGAAAGCTCAGAACGATCTTAAAATTGCTCAATTGGCGCTGACTCAGATCCTTGGTCAAAGTGAAAGTGTAGAACCCTCTGAACAACTGTTTATCAATAAGAACCTGCCTCATATGGACGTGTTCATTGACCAAACACTCATGACCTACCCCGGCCTTAAAATTCTTGATGCAAAAGAGAAACAAGCAAGCAGCTTAATTAAAGCCGAGAAAGGTAAATACTACCCAGAGGTATACCTTTATGGTGATTACAGCCTGTATGAAGATGACTCTTTAGCCAGTGAAATGAAACCCGATTGGTTGGTTGGCATTGGTGTGAATGTACCACTGCTTGACACTTCAGGCCGTTCCGACAAAGTCGCCGCCGCTCACAGTGCCGTCTCACAGGTGCAATTCCTTAAATCACAAGCTAAGCAAGACTTAACCGTGTTGGTACAAAAAACTTACCTTGAAGCAAACCAAGCGATTGAAGAGGTTCAAGGCCTAAACTCTAGCTTGTCTTTAGCTCAGGAAAATCTATTGCTTCGTAAAAAAGCCTTCACACAAGGGTTATCTAACTCATTAGAAGTGGTTGATGCAGAGCTCTATCTTGCGAGCATTAAAACCCAGCAATCTGCTGCGCGATTCAAATACCTAATCTCTCTCAACAAGCTGTTAGCGCTAACCAGCGAAATGAATGCTTACTCCAGTTACTTAACCTCTTCTGTTACGTCTGATTTCGACTCAAATACAGACACTGATAGCCAGTCAAAAGGATAATTCATGAAACCTATTAAGCCCCTTCTTCTATCTTTAGTTGGTATCGGCGTTATTGGCTGGGTCGGATACAGTTTCTACCAAGCTTATCAACCTCAGCCGGTTAAGCTTCAAGGTCAAATCGATGCGCAGCAATACAGCATCTCATCGAAAGTACCTGGCAGAATTGATGAAATATTCGTGCGCAAAGGCGATTCGGTTGAAAAAGGCGAATTGATCTACTCTCTACTAAGCCCTGAGATTGATGCGAAGCTAGAGCAAGCAAAAGCTGGTCAGAAAGCCGCTGGTGCATTAGCACAAGAAGCAGAGAATGGCGCGCGTACTCAACAGATCCAAGCCGCTAAAGACCAGTGGTTAAAAGCCAAAGCAGCTGCCGATCTGATGGACAAAACCTACCAACGAGTAAACAACCTTTACAACGATGGTGTGGTTGCCGAACAGAAGCGTGATGAAGCCAAAACACAGTGGCAAGCGGCGAAGTACACCGAAAGCGCTGCGTTCCAAATGTATCAATTGGCGCAAGAAGGTGCTCGTGACGAAACCAAAGTGGCCGCCGCTCAAAAAGCGTTAATGGCAGCGGGTGCGGTAGCGGAAGTTGAAGCTTACGCAAAAGACACACAGATCCACAGTTGGTTTGATGGCGAAGTCTCTCAGGTTCTATTGAGCAGTGGAGAGCTTGCACCACAAGGCTTCCCTGTTGTGACTGTTATCGACACCAAGGATGCTTGGGCTGTGCTCAATGTCCGTGAAGACATGCTTAAGCATTTCGAGAAAGGCAGCCAGTTTGAGGCTTACCTACCGGCTCTGGATAAATCATTAACTTTCCAAGTGACTCACATCGCCGTAATGGGTGATTTCGCAACTTGGCGCTCAACAGACGCAGCACAAGGCTTCGACTTACGTACTTTTGAAGTAGAAGCGCACCCTGTCGATTCGAGCGAAACACTGCGTATGGGCATGAGCCTAGTGGTTGAGCTTTAGGTGACTTATGTCTGCTAACTCTCAATATACTGGATCGCAATCTAGATGCTCGCAATCAACTGAGCATCATAGAGCGAAGAATACCTTGCTTAGGCAGTGGGCGATTGTCCGCAAAGACAAATGGTTGTTGTCTTGCCTAACTTGGATCCCTTTGCTGCTTGCTGCCAGTATCTGGCTGATTTTTTCACAAGGGATCGCTCGTGACTTACCGGTTGCAGTTGTTGACTTGGAACACAGTCAAATCTCGCAACAGTTCACACGCCTTGTTGATGCGTCACCAACGCTGCAAGTCACTCAGAAATACAGCTCTGCGAGTGATGCGGCGAAAGCGATGATCGAACGTGATATCTATGGTTATGTTGTGATACCAAGGCACTTCGACCGAGACCTTCTGCTCGGCTTGAATCCGCAAGTGTCTGTATTCTATAACAGCCAATTTATCTTAATCGGTAAGCTGGTGAACTCTGCGTTGCTGCAGGCTCAAGGGACTTTTAACGCGCAACTTGAAGTCGTGAAACAGCTGTCACACGGTGATACCACGGTGCAATCCGCATTAGGCCAAGCAGTAACAGTGCAAAGCCAAATCACGCCGCTGTTCAACAAGAACACCAGTTATGCTCAGTTCTTGGTGTCTGCAGTTATTCCTGCACTGTGGCAGATCATGATTGTGGTGGGCACGATATTGGTTTTGACGGCGAACGTTAGAGCTCGTGGGCTTCACGCTTGGTTATCCAACGCCCCTATGAAGTCACTCGCATCAACATTAGCGCCCTACCTTGTCTTGTTTTTGATGTTTGGTATCGCGTTTAGCTTTTGGTTCTATGTGCTCTTAGACTGGCCATTTAACGGCAGCTTTGTGGCATTGACCATTGCCCAACTGCTTACCGTGATTAGTTGCATCATCATGGGTTGTTTGTTTTTCTTCTTAACACTTGACCCAGCGAGGGCGATGAGTTTCGCTGGCGCGTTTACGGCACCAAGTTTTGCGTTCATGGGTATTACCTTTCCAGTAACAGACATGAACACAGCTGCTCAAATTTGGAGAAGCTTATTGCCCGTGAGTCATTACATCGAAGTACAAACGGCGCAGTCTAGTTATGGTGTGAGCGCAGCACAGTCGCTGATCAGCCTCTCTTCTATGTTGTGGTACACAGTTCCTGCTTTGGTGGTAATGTTGCTAATTAAGAAACACTTGGCGCAATCAACTCTAACTGCACAAACGGATCTATCTACAAAAGTAGCTATATCTGCAAAAACAACGCCATCAACACAGCCAGAAGCATCAGCACAACAAGGAGTAAAACGATGAGCTTTACTCAACTGCTCAAGCAAGAACTCTTAGCGGTATTGCGCAACCCTGTCGTGCTTCTTACAGTATTTGGTGGTGTGGTCTTCTATTCATTCTTGTATCCATTGCCTTACGCGAACCAAGTTCCTCAACAACTGAAAGCTTCGGTTGTGAACTTGGATAAGAGTCAAAGCAGCTACCAATTAGAGCGAATGGTGGATGCCACCTCTCAAATCGAATTGGTCCGTCGAGACTCCACCATCGCCGATGCAAAACAAGCCGTGCTTAATCAAGAGATTGGCGGGTTCCTTGTCATTCCAGAATACTTCTATAAAGACTTGCTGCTCGGTAAGAGCCCGACACTTTCTTACGCTGGTGATGCTTCTTACTTCTTGGTCTACGGAACGATTGTTGAAGGGCTTGCCAAAGCAGGAGGTACGTTAGCTGCGCAAGTTAAGGTCAGTCATTTGTTAGTCGAAGGTGTGCCTTTAGAATCGGCAGCGAAAGGCTACAGTGCATTCAGCTTGAACCTGAAACCAACGTTTAATAGTCGCATGGGATACATCGATTACGTAGTTCCAGCCGTCTTTGTGTTAATCCTGCAACAAACCTTAGCCATGGCTTCTGGTTTAGTGGGGGCAACCCAAAATGCTCAATCAACGTTTGGCTACTGGAGTAAAACCTCTCCAGCGAAACTGATGCTTGCTCGCTGTTGTACCTTAGTCGGCATTTATTACTTGCTGTCGATGTACTACTTCGGCGCTAGCTTTTCGATGTATGGGATAAACCAGCTCGCCTCAACAACACAGATCTTAACCTTACTTCTGCCCTTCTTACTGGCCAGCTGTTTGATCGGGATTTTTATTGGTGAGTTAGTACCACGAAGAGAGCTAGTCACGGTTGTGGTATTAATCAGTTCAATGCCACTGATCTTCTCGTCTGGGTTTATCTGGCCAGTTGAAATGATGCCAGAATGGTTAGTTCTGTTATCACAGCTGTTCCCAAGCACACCGGCTATCCAAGGTTTCTTAGCACTTAATCAGATGGGCGCATCTTGGCAAGAGGTGGCGTCTCAATGGACATTGCTATGGGGACAGGTTTTGTTGTGGGGTTCGTTATTGGCACTTAAGCTCTACCACAAATCCAGCAAAGGCACGGTTGGCAATAGCAATAGTCATCGAGCCGTTTAGTGTTATGTTCTAGCGCAAAGTATTCATGCTTTCCGCTCATCAAAAAGCTCTGATAAAGAGCTTTTTTAATATCCTCAGACCCGAACACACCTTTAGCCTTCGAGTGTTTAAACACCGCCAAAACATATCGAATACTCGAATTCTCCTACGTTCCCTCTATGTCCCCCCTATGTCCCGACAGCCCATCACTCTGAATTCTCCTTCATTCGCCTCTATAACAGCTACTGCATATGCTTTTCTCAGCAAAAAAAGCATCGACTTATTCCCAAATGATGACAAAACCCGAACAATTGTAAATTTATTGTAAAAATTTCTTTGTTGGTATTATCTTTATGTATAGGATTATCAGTAGGGCTTGGTAACCCGAATACCATAGTCTTATTGGTGCACATACCAAAAGGATATCCATACAAAGCAAGATCAGTACTTATATTTATTTCGTTTTTCGACCTAGCTACAGCCGTTTATGTTGCCGTCGAATGAAGTAGATAAACCACTGAGATATACAAATCAAATAGAAAACAAACACAACAGCAACAAACATAATTTATTAAAAAGACAGGGAAAACCATGAAAAACATACGTGAATTATTTTTTGGGTTTATATTATTGTTTAGTTCCAGTGCATTTGCAGAAGAAGGATCATTTAACCAAGCTATCAGCAACTTAAGTCAAAGTGTTGATGGGTTTTTCAACGAATACACAGGTTGGTTCGTTGGGCTGATATTTAAAAGTGTACCGATTGGTGAAGCTAACTTCCCCGTGATTGTTGGCTGGCTGTTGCTCGCTGCGATCATCTTTACTGTTTATTTTGGCTTTGTTCAATTTAAACGTGTCGGCATGGCGATAGACATTATCAAAGGTAAGTATACCGATCCTAACTCTAAAGAGGACGGCGAGGTTTCTCACTTTCAAGCGTTAACAACGGCGCTTTCTGGTACTGTCGGGCTTGGTAACATTGCCGGTGTGGGTGCTGCACTTGCGATTGGTGGTCCTGGCGCGACATTCTGGATGATCTTGTGTGGCCTTCTGGGTATGGCTTCTAAGTTCTGTGAGTGTACTTTAGGTGTGAAATACCGAACTATCCTACCTTCAGGTGTTGTTTCGGGTGGTCCAATGTACTACCTAAGTCAAGGTCTTGGTGAAAGAGGTTTAGGCGGACTAGGTAAAGTGCTCGCTATTGGTTTCGCATTAATGTGTATTTTAGGCGCATTGGGCGGCGGTAACATGTTCCAAGCTAACCAAGCACACGCCATGTTAACTTACGCATTTGATGTACCAAGCGAATACGGTGTGATCACTGGCCTTGTACTTGCCTCTTTAGTTTTCTCTGTGATTGTTGGTGGTATGCCTTCTATCGCATCGGTAACGGAAAAAGTTGTTCCTTGGATGGCTGCTCTGTATATCGGTATGGCTCTGATTGTTATCGGTTCTAACCTTGATCAAGTTGGCCCTGCGTTCAGCGCAATCTTTACAGGTGCATTTACTGGTGAAGGTGTTGTTGGTGGATTTATTGGTGCGTTAATTCAAGGCTTGAAGCGTGCAACGTTCTCGAACGAAGCAGGTGTAGGTTCAGCAGCTATCGCTCACTCCGCGGTTAAAACAAAAGAACCAATCACCGAAGGTCTAGTATCACTATTAGAACCGTTCGTTGATACGGTAATCATTTGTACAATGACCGCATTGGTTATCACTATCGCTGGTTTAAACGTAGGTCCATTCGATGGTTCTGGTTTAACAGGTGTAACGCTGACTGCTGCATCGTTTACTGAAACGGCAGAAGTATTCAAATACACACTCGCTCTCGCGGTAATCATGTTTGCGTTTTCTACCATGATCTCTTGGTCGTACTACGGTCTTAAAGCTTGGACTTACCTATTTGGTGAAGGCAAAACAACGGAGCTGATTTTCAAAGTGATGTTCTGTGTGTTTGTTGTTATTGGTGCCACGATTCAATTTGGTGCGGTAATCGACTTCTCTGATGCAGCTATCTTTGCGATGTCTATCTTCAACATTCTTGGTCTGTACTTCTTGATGCCAGTTGTGAAGAAAGAACTCCAATCGTTTGTTGCTCGTGTGAAATCAGGCGAAATCAAAACGTATGAGAAATAACGTTTAGTGGAATGAGGTTGCTCTAGTAGCTAACTGGATTTTAAGAAACGATACAGCTCGAATAAACGAAACTGTTCTAAAAATTTTTGTAAGACCCTTTGCTTGAGAAAGCGAGAACAGGACTGCAACTTATCCAAAATCCCTACCAGCTTGGCTTGTGGGGATTTTTTATATCTGAATGATTAGGTTAATTGTTATCTTCAATACCCTGCTCACTCTTTTCGCCCTTTTCACTATCGTGTTCAACATCGACACGACGAACCAACTCTTCTACTTCGATCATCTCTTTTTGCGCTAATGGCGAGCGACAATCATCGAAACAATAAGCTATGGTGCAGTTCTCACAAAGATACTCTGGCATCACTCCATCCCTTGTCGTCAAAGCAGCCAAATGCGAGCGAGCAATCAACTGCGTGTTCATCCTGAACAATACTATTATGCAGCGACTCTGATCTGAAAATATGTATGCAAAGTCATTCAATAGACAACAAGTGACATATCATTATGGTTATACGTAACTATTCACAAATATCTAATTAAATAATGAAAACACGCAAATAGTCAATAATGAGAAAGAACCGGATCTATGCTCCCAAGAAAACGAAAAACGCCCACATCACGTGTGTGATGTGGGCGTTTCAATATTTACTGTAAAACTAACGTTAGGTTGGTAAAGCCTTCGACTTATAGACCCATCTCTTCGGTTAGCGTTTTGATCTGCTTGAGATCCATGGTGTGGACTTCAATCATTTGTCTGATATCACTCAGTCGAGAGTTAGCGTTATCTTGCTTCTCACACGCGTCAGATTTCGCGTCCCATGATGTGCCATCTAAGTAAACATCACACGCTTTCTTAAGAGAGCCAAGGTTCTGCTCGAGTTGATCTCTTTCTTTCTCAAGCTTTTCAAGTTCTTGGGAAATCTGCAGTTCTTTTCGGAAAACTTCACGCGAACGCTCAAACAAAGTCGATTGCATGTCAGCCTGACGATTCAGTTTCTGGTTGTCTTGCTGAGTTTGCTCTAACGTTTGCTTCTGTTCATTTAGCTGTTGCTCTAACGAGTAGTTAGCCTTCTCTAAAACCGAAGACTGTTTTGCTAATTCTTGGAGTTCTTTTTGATGCTCTTCCGTTTGTTTCACTAGAGCGGCTTCTACTTTCGCATCGATTTCGGTATCAACTTTTGCCACTTTAGTTTCAACGGATGTCATCAACTGTGCTCTGCTATCATGCAGTTCTTGATAACGAGTTTCGAGTACCTGATAAGTGGACTCCCACTTTGAAGCCGTAACTGTAGAACCAATTAAGCCACCCAGTGCTAAACCTATAACCGCAGCAATGCCGATATAAAGCTGACTGCGCTTATCGCGTTCTTCAATAACAACCACTTCATCTTGTTCGCTTTGTCCAGATTGCTGGTTCACTAGCGGGTACTCCCAAAAATTTGTTTAACGTTACGCGGTCACTGACACGAATGCCAATACTGATAGTGTAGGCTCAGTTAAACCTATCGCTCAAGCCAGAAGCACTTAAGCACTTAAGCTCTGCTAACACATTCATCCCACCTGTTTACAGGCAGGCTTAACGAGTTAACTCCGAAATCATCAAGCTGGCAGTATACAAAAGGAAGCTGCTAACGATAACTATCACTACCCATTTTTGCAGTTTTTCGTTTGTCCGGTAACGAAATAGTACAAATGCCAAAGCCAATAAAAAAACAATCGCTATTAGTCGAGTCATAACTCCTCCTTGTTTCTCTATTTTATACCATTTAAATAAGCAAGTTACGTCAGAGACTCGTTGTTTGATCATTTAGTTGAACAACATTTGTGCAAACAGATATTTTGTAGCTGACATCACATTTTATATGATCTAGGATACGCCTACAGATTACCTAATTATTTAGGTAATTGTTCCGATGAAGACTGCAGGAGAGTGGTTTTTAACTAAATATTAACATTTAGTTAGATTGACCCGCCGAAGAAGTAAATCTTTCAGGTGCTTTATGCTGGAGAAATCCAGAAAAGTGAGGACTGTCGTTGGAGGAACCTCTGGAGAGAACCGTTAGATCGGTCGCCGAAGGAGCAAGCTTAGTGCCCGTTACTTATCTATAAGTGATTCGCTAAGTGAAACTCTCAGGCAAAAGGACAGAGGAGTGGAAAGCAACAGCCTTAATTAACAAAAGAATTCTATCTAGAAATCCGTATGTATTAAGTAGTGCTCTTGATCCCTGTGATCTGCACTGCCTTCCCTCTTCTCCTTAAATTTTTAATTTATTAAGGGGAATCTATGAACCACCTACAAGCTACACTACAAACCATCAACCAATTCGTTTGGGGACCACCACTGCTTATTCTGCTAGTGGGTACAGGTATCTACTTTACTTTTCGCTTAGGCTTACTCCAGTTTAGACACCTCCCAACTGCACTGAAAATGGTATTCAGCAAAGACAAATCTGGTACGGGTGACGTATCGAGTTTCGCGGCTTTGTGTACTGCACTTTCAGCAACCATTGGTACAGGTAACATCGTTGGTGTAGCGACCGCAATCAAGATTGGTGGCCCTGGTGCCCTATTCTGGATGTGGCTTGCCGCTGTATTTGGTATGGCGACCAAATACGCAGAATGTCTACTCGCCGTTAAATACCGCAGAACCGATAGTAATGGCGAAATGGTTGGCGGCCCAATGTACTACCTGCAATACGGTGTCGGCTCACGAATCTTAGCGGTAATGTTCGCTGTCTTCGCGCTCGGCGTTGCTTGCTTCGGTATCGGTACCTTCTCACAAGTCAACGCTATCTTAGACGCAACTCAAATCTCATTTGGCGCTTCTCGTGAGATGTCTGCTGTCGTTCTTACGATATTGGTGGCAGTTGTAACCCTTGGTGGTATCCAATCTATCGCTAAAGTGGCAGGGAAAGTTGTTCCTACTATGGCGGTTATGTACGTCGTCGCGTGTTTAAGCGTTCTGATTTCAAATGCCGACCAACTACTGAATGCCATTACTCTTGTTGTTACTTCTGCGTTTACCAACACAGCAGCAACCGGTGGTTTCTTTGGCGCGAGCATCATGCTTGCTATCCAATCAGGTATCGCTCGTGGTGTGTTCTCGAACGAATCTGGCCTAGGTAGCGCACCAATGGCTGCAGCAGCGGCTAAAACAGACTCATGTGTGAAACAAGGACTTGTCTCTATGACAGGTACCTTCTTCGACACCATCATCATCTGTACGATGACAGGTTTGGCGCTTATCTTAACGGGTGCTTGGCAGACTGATCTTTCAGGCGCTGCGATGACCACTCACGCATTCGCTGTTGGTTTGAATGCAGACACCCTTGGCCCTATGTTGGTTTCTGTTGGTTTAATCTTCTTTGCGTTTACAACAATTTTAGGTTGGAACTACTACGGTGAGCGCTGTGTTGTGTTCTTGCTAGGCACCAAAGCAGTCTTGCCTTACAAGATTATCTTCATCGCCTTGGTGGCTTCTGGTGCATTCTTGAAGCTCGACATGATCTGGATAATAGCTGATATCGTGAACGGCCTAATGGCAATTCCGAACTTAATCGGGCTTATCTTGCTGCGCCACGTTGTTATCGAAGAAACCAAGCTATTCTTCAAACCGTTAACTTCTTCAAAAGATTGTGAAGCAGTTAAAGCGTAACCTGAATTGATTGAATACCAAGCCCGCACTCAACTGCGGGCTTTTTTATTTTCATCACATAGCGAAACGTCTTAAATTATTATGCAGCACATATGCCCTTATAAATAACAAGAATATTAAATCGACTACTATGCGATTTAACAAAGCCAATAGAAGACTAATAAAAAGGACACTAATAAAACCAACACTTAATTAGATATTACTTATATTTAACAGATTGTGCGTTGGTGTCGGGCGTTTTGTCACAAATAGATTAAATTTCTTTTTGTTTCAACAACACAAAAACCAGAAGAATAAAACATGTGACTTTAATTCATATATTAGTCAGTTTATAGTCATCTACATTGTAGAGAGAATTATAATAAAAATAAAACGTTGGCTATATGATCAGATTCGACCCGATTAAAAACCGTATTTATAACGATGAACGTTCTATTAAAGTAGGATACCGTGAAACTCGAGTTCTGGAGTTATTACATAAAAACTCCCCCGATATTGTTAACAAACAAGATATTATTAGCTTCGCTTGGGGAAACGAGTTCATAGGGGATACGTCACTAGCGAAAAGTATAAGTTTACTGCGCCAAGGGTTCGTTAGATTAGGCATCAAAGAAACCCCAATCGTCACCGTTCCTAAGGTGGGCTATCGCCTTATCGATGAGTGCGTGGTAATCGACTCCCCCATCAATAATGCAGCCACAACTCCCCTTACTGATGCGAGCAACCTAATACCCGTCGGCAATAACGGTATTGCTATCGGTGCAGCCGTTGCAGTCGAACCTCAGCCTTACCCTAAACAAAGTTCGTCGGCTTACTTTCCTACTGCTGAAAACCGAAACAAGTTGTGCTACTTCGCCACTGGTTGCTTACTGTTGGCATCAGCGTTATTGGCTTTTGCTAAGGTTAATGAGAGAAACCTCAGCGATATCAATCCCGTTAACCGGCTCAGTGAGCAATGGATAGGTCAAATACAAGTTTTCCAAGCCCCTGAAATGGCGATGACGCCAGATCTAGAAAGCATTCTCTATCAATATCAATGTGATTGTGTGGCGTACATTAGCGAAGAAGCTGAATATTCAGAGCTCTCTATTCTCAACAAAGCCACACGCCAGTCCGTCAACATCTTTTACACGCCAACCCAACTAGATCAAGCCAGTACCGAACTGGCGTTATTCCTAGAAAGAGGTCAATTATGATGCCAATCGTTGCGCTCATTTCTGCATTCGTTTTATTGGTTGGCATATGGAGTATCCCTTCGCCCCAACCAAAAGAAGAGCATCGCTACCAACATAGCGTGGTGGACCTAATAGTGAATGACAATGTATTACGTACCGACGGATTAACGAAAATAAGTAACAACAAGGTGCTGCACCTGATGTCCGTTCAAGATGACAACATGCCCGACCCACTTGTTCTGCGATTCAGGGGAACAGCCCGCCCTTCTCAATCACTTTTCTTTTCTATTTCTGGCACCATCGACTTAGTCTCTGTGCAAAAAATAAATAAAACAATGAATGACAGCCGATTGTCGCCTTACCTGTTAATCAACAATGACCCATTAACGGTAAAGATTGATATCTTAAGTTCGAGTGATTTATTTGCCATCATTAAAACGTGTAATACAGGCCGAACGCAACTTCTGGCCAAACGATAATTAGAGATAGTTTAACCACTAGCAACAAGTGCCCTATTATCAAGTAGCAAGCTTTTCCGATATTACACATAAAAAACGGATGGTTATTTTCATTATTTTATCAGTAATACAATTATTACCGTTTTCCTTACTTTAAGTGTTTGCATTTTAAAACCGATAGCAAATCAAAATATTCAAGTTAGATTTTTACTCCTTATCACTCACTACTTGCCCACCTTAAAACTACGAGCATTGTGAATGGTTATATCTGTTCTTCTAATTAACCATTCATACAAGCGCCAAAAATAACGTCAAATAATTTTGACGTCTAAGCCCGAATAATGGGCCTTCATTTTTCTAAAAACGGTTTGAGCCCCATCAAACAATTTACGTTCAGTTGCATACTCTTTCACCGTAAAAACACTAATGACAATACAAGCCATTGAATTAGCTGGGTAATTTAATTCAACCCTTTTCAGTATCTATCTATTTATCAACATGAAAAAGTGAACTTGTCTTGTTAACTGCACGGCACACAAAACATTATCAAAATAGAAAAATTACAAATGAGGGAATTGTTAATGATCACAGTAAACAGAAGTCTCTTAGCAACCGCAGTGTTGTCTGTTCTATCAACCGGTGTAAATGCGAAGATTTACCCAGACCAAATAGTGTTTGACCAACTTGGTGAAGATGTATGTCGCTCTGGTTATCGCCCTATAGACCGTTATGAAGCCGAAGAGCAGAAGAGTGCTTTGGTCGCTCGTATGGGCACTTGGCAGATCACCGGGTTAAAAGGAAACTGGGTAATCATGGGGCCGGGTTATCATGGCGAAATTAAACAATCAAGCAGTGGGTCAACGTTCTGTTACCCAAACAACGACCAATCTGAAATCCCTAACTATTCCGCCAAATCGGTTCAGGAAGGTAGCGAAATCGATGTTCAGTATGAATTAGTGAACAACCGAAACGACTTTGTTCGCCCATTAAGCTATTTAGCCCACAACCTAGGTTACGCATGGGTTGGCGGTAATAACAGTCAGTACGTTGGCGAAGACATGACGATAAAGCGCTCTGGCAACAGCTGGGTGATACAGGGAAATAACAATGGCTCTTGTAGTGGCTATCGCTGTGATGAAAAAACCAAAATCACCGTCGACAATTTTGCCTACACCGTTAACGATGACAACTTTTGGCATGGTGACGTTGTCGAGTCGGATCGTGAACTAGTGAAGACGGTTTACGCGACGGCAAGAAACAACAGCAACATCGCACAACAAGTGGTGGTCGACCTAAAAGTAGACGAATCAACAAACTGGTCGAAAACGAACAGCTATGGATTCTCACAGAGCGTTCAAACAGAAAATACCTTCAAGTGGCCTTTGGTTGGCGAAACTAAGCTCACCGTTAAGTTCGAGGCTAACCAAAGCTTCGCTGAAACAAATGGTAACTCCACTAGCGAACAAGTAACACTTCAAGCGCGACCTATGGTTCCAGCAAACTCAGAGCTACCGATTCGAGTTGAGCTGTATCGTTCAAGCATTTCTTACCCGTACCGATTCAACGCCGATATTAGCTACGATGTTGAATTCAACGGCTTCCTTCGTTGGGGTGGCAACGCGTGGCACTCTCATCCAGATAACCGCTCATACAAGGCTCATACCTTCACCATGGGTCGTGGCAGCAGTGAATCTGCCGACATTCGCTACCAATGGGATCACCGTTACATCCCAGGTGAAACAAAATGGTGGGATTGGGGCTGGGCGATTAAAGAAGCTGGCTTATCAAGCATGCAATACGCGACTGGCGGAAGCTTGCGCCCATTCCACTCTTACGTGTCTGGTGATTTCTACGCTGAATCTCAATTTGCAGGTACTATTGAAATTGGACAAGCAACACCAATTACTAACAATCTACGCAGCAAAAGAAGTACTGATTCCGTCAACGAATCTACTGAGCGCATTGGCGATATCGAAGTTACCACCAACTTCAATGCTGATGAGTTGAGTGACTTAGGTTTCGAAGGTGCTGAGATGAACATTAGCGTCGTTGAATAACTGCGCTGTTGAATAAGATCGGTACAAAGATCTACCAGTAATAAAGCACAAAGCCCACGACACATCGTGGGCTTTCATATATTCATGTTCAACTGGAAACGGTGAACTACACAGGCTCTTCCATCAGAAGCTTAACACCCAGCCCAACCAGCACCATGCCCGTCACGCCTTCCATCCACTTCATAAAACTCGCGTTTTTGAGCAAGTTTTTAGCCGAGTTAAGAGCGCCAGCCAAACCACATTGCCATACCATCGCAATCATAAAGTGTACCGAAGCCATCAACATAGATTGCAATAAAGGCGAGCCTTCAGGGTTTACAAATTGGGGTAGAAACGCCAGATAGAAAACTGCCGTTTTTGGGTTAAGAACGTTAGACAGAAAGCCTTCACGCAAAGAACGCTTGGCGCTGTATGCTTGCTGAGCTTGTTCACCTACCTTCAAACCGCCACCGTTTTTCATCAAAGCTCGTAAACTGCTTAAGCCAAGCCAGATGAGGTAAACCGCACCTACCATCTTAACGGCTTGAAAGAGCTCAGCGGATTGGGCGAGGATTGCAGAAATACCCACAGCAGAGAAAAACGCGTGTACATACAAGCCGCTACAAATACCAAAGCTCGTCATACAACCGTCAGCTAAGCCAGAGCGGCTGGTATTACGAATCACCAAAGCCGTATCTAAGCCCGGCGTTAGCGTTAAAATAGTGATGGCAATTAGAAATGCCTCAAAGTTCAAAATATCCATATCATTGTCATTCTTGTTCAGCGATCTATCATCAATACCGTGTATCTGAACAATTCGCAAGCAACAATTGCTACCAGCTATACAACTCACTGATTTTGTGCACAATAGAACAGTTTAATTTGTTAAGAAATAGTAAATTCAAGGCATCGTACCGCCTCATGCTTTTCTCGTTATACCTTCAACTACGAAGGTCAGCGTCTTTAAAAAGCAGAGCCATAATCAAAGTACACGAGAGATGAACCTTAACGCTGACGCAGCGCTAAGGATCATTTAAAGAAACCAAATTAAGAGTAGTCAAATGAGCGCATTCAAAAAACTAGTCGAACACTCTCAAAAATGTTCACGCTTTCAACACCTAGCCTCTATTTGTGGTTGGGACCAAGCTTCAATGATGCCTGCCGGTGGTAACCAAGCGCGTAGTGAAGCGATGGCCGAGCTTTCGGTTCATATTCACGGGTTGATGACGCAACCACAGCTTGGTGACTGGATTGCAGACGCCGAAAACGAAGCACTGAGCAACGATCAACAATCGTCTCTACGTGAAATTAAACGCCAATGGCAACAAGCTAACCTACTTCCAGAAAAACTGGTGGAAGCGAAATCTCTAGCGGGTTCAAAATGTGAACATGCGTGGCGTAGCCAGCGTGGAGAAAACGACTGGGTTGGATTCGAAAAGAACTGGCGTGAAGTGGTTGAGCTATCTCTTGAAGAAGCACAGATCCGCGCCGACGCAGCTAATTTAACGCCTTATGATGCGATGCTGGATATCTATGAACCGGGCACCAGCTCTGCTTCACTTGATACCCTATTTGCAGATGTTAAAACTTGGCTTCCAGGTTTAATTGATGAAGTGATCGAAAAACAATCGAGCGAGCAATTTAACGCACCATCAGGTGTCTATTCGACCGGGAAACAGAAAGCACTGGGTTTAGAAGTCATGAAGCTGCTTCAGTTCGATTTCGAACACGGCCGATTGGATGAAAGTGTCCACCCATTCTGTGGCGGCGTACCTTCAGACGTACGTATCACAACGCGCTATGACGAAGCAGAATTCGTTCAAAGCTTAATGGGAATTGTGCATGAAACAGGCCACGCACGTTACGAACAAGGCTTACCAAAACACCTAGCAGGACAACCAGCGGGCGAAGCGCGTTCTATGGGCATTCATGAATCTCAATCTTTATTCTTCGAGATGCAAGTCGGCCGCAGCGACCCGTTCATTGGACACTTAGCGAACTTGGCTGGTCAGCAATTCTCAGGCTCAGAATTTGAGAAAGAGAACTTCCAGAAGATCTACACGCGCGTGAAGAAAGACTTCATCCGTGTCGATGCTGATGAACTCACCTACCCTGCACACGTTATCCTGCGCTATGAGATTGAGCGTGACTTGATCAACGGCAAGATTAAACACACCGACGTTCCAGAGTTATGGAATACCAAGATGCAGTCATACCTTGGCTTAAGCACTCAAGGCAATTTCACTGACGGTTGTATGCAGGATATTCACTGGACAGACGGCGCATTCGGTTACTTCCCATCTTACACACTAGGCGCGATGTACGCGGCTCAGTTCATGGCTTCAATGAAGAAAACGGTCGATGTGAACTCTGTGATTGAAAGCGGTGACCTATCGCCAATCTTCACTTGGTTAGAATCAAACATTTGGAGCAAAGGCAGCCTGCTGACCACTGATGACTTGGTGAAAGGCGCAACCGGTGAAACCTTGAATGCGCAATACTTCAAAGATCATTTAAGAAGCCGCTACCTTTAATGGAATAAATCGATAGAGGCTGATCAGTTGATTGATTCAGCCTTTTTAATCACATTTCAAAACATACTTAGGTTGATTTGAAGGCTTTATCTCTTCATCGAACTTAACAATCACGGAATATCCTGGTACCTGCTAGCACGGAGTTGGACAAAAGTTTGTCAGTGATTTTACTAAATTAGCTTTTCACGGATTACCTGGGTTATTGCAAAATCTCTAACCTTTGGGCCAAATTCATTTATCCACTACAGTTATATTTGTGACTCCATTTACTATAGCTATTTTGTCAATAGAAAATCCCCGTTACTGTACTGTTCGAACGTCTTGCGTTTTGCTAAGCATTACTTTTTGTATATCAAAACTAGCTGACCACCTCTAACTTATTTAGAAACGTAACAAACACTAGGAACAGTACTTAGGTAGATAATCAGTCTGTAACTGTTCTATGGTAAGTCGAAGTAATCTGCCAAGGAAAAGTACATCATTTATTATCTTTTGACAGACTTGAACTTATTGGTGAAAGCCTTTAGTAACTATCAACGTCCACTTAGGTACTAAATTCAAAGCTTAGGTGCTGGTGTAAGCCTCTAGCTTAATATCTATTTTAATCTGATATCTAAAACGCGACACGAGCTCTTATACCAAAGATCAAATCGGTGTTTTCAGAGGGGACGGAGAGTAATGGGTTATCGATAAATTGCAGACTCGGTGTAATAGCTAAGTTTTGAGAAAGTTGATAACGATAAAATACCTCTGAGGTAAATTGGGATTCTCCACCTAAACCATTAGAGTGATTATTAGAGAATCGGCCCCAATGACCTGCAATACCAAGCAGATCTGAGTTTGGTGTTGACTGGTATAACATACCTACAGCAACAGTATTATTAAAGAAGTCATGATCACCTTCCGAAAATCCTGCTTTAACAAAAGGCATAAACACTTGATTAAAAGTCCAATTTAATCCAGCTGAAGCTCCCCATACGGCTTCTTGGCCGTTTGGACCATAGCTTGTTCTTTCATCAGTATGCCAAGCCGCAATATGAACGTTCTTGAAATAACGTTCACCCTTTGAAGGGCTCCAACCAAGGTGAGCCCACTTGAAAAACTCAGAGCCATCGACAAACCATTCATTACCGTCGCCACCATAGCCATTGGCATCATTGATTCCTCCTTGGACATACCAAGAATCATTGAACCAATGCCCACCTGCAACGCCCCAAGACGTATCGGACAATGCCTGTGAGGTTTCTAAAAGAATATTGATGTTGGAAAAAGTGGTCTGCGGATTAACATAACCTTGAACATTGATGTAATCATTTGGATCATATGAGCCGATAATATACCCAGTACTGTCTGTGAGTTTTTGGTTCCATGCCATTGTCAGTATTTTGAAGTTGCCATCAAAATCACCGTAATGAACCGCTGATATACCATACTGGCCAAATTTACCGAAGGTTCCTGGCGCTCCATCGTTTCCAATGCTATGGCGATTGTCTGCGAGAAATGAAATATAACCTGGGGTGTCAGTTCCTCGTCCAACAAGTGTCCATTGAGCATTTAACCTTAAGTTTCCTGCCAACCCCGAATCGTCACCATTATTTTGATACATCATGGAGTAGTGACCACCAAATCTTAGTCCAATCCTCTGATCTAACTCTTTTTTGTATTGGTTCCAACCAGCGAACATCTCATCAAATACGGGGAAACGAAATGCTGAGGATTTGATACGGTCATCTTCTTCTAACTGCCCTTGTGGACTATCTGGACCGCCAAAGTCGGGCTTTTTGTCATAGCCAGCCTTATGCTCGTTAGTCTCTTCCGTTTTCTCTGCATGCACATTGAACGGCGACATCAATAAAGCGAGAACAGAGAGGGCTATGTATTTACGGTTCATATTAGGACTTCCACTTGAAGTTAGTTTATTTAACCAGCTTAGTTCGGGGGAACTTAGTTCATTGTTGGCACTATGCTTGTTCTTTAAAAACATAAGGTTGAAAAAGTAAGCCTTATGTAGTTTAAGATTCATTGTTCGTAGGCAAGAGTAGTTAAAAATATTTCAATATCAATACTATGGCTTAAAAAACTATCTCTAGGATAGGTGGTTTTATTATTTTTTGTTCTGATGATAATTTTCACGAAAATTCAATTTATATGTGTCATTAAATCGGCTTTACTGTGTTCAGTTGAAACGAAGTGAGCACTTCATTTCATGAGTTGATGTCTACACAGGATTAGTTGGCAGCGTAATCTTTATAGTTTTTATTTCTCTAACAATAGAGAGAAAGCTTAATCGGAGTACATATATGAATGTTGTTACAAAAGTAATATCTACACTGGGTCTAGCCGTTTCTATGGTTTTTGTTGCACCTGTGTCGGCGAAGAGCGACGAAGGAAAAAACAGTTTCATTTTTGAAGCGGTGACTACACCAGCTGTATTTAATGGCTTAGTAAAGAACCCACAAGACCGAGGCCCAGCCGCAAAAACACTACTTAAAGGCGCTGGCTGTGACGTGACAGGGTACTACCAAGGTGTCCACAACTTGAAAACCTACATCATAGCCGATTGTGATAAAGACACGGATATTGCTGCTATCATGTTTGCATTATATGGCTCAAACGCTCAAAGTGCGGGTAACTCAACGGCGACTCAAGTTATTTCAACATTAGAAATGAAAGAGTCAGCACAAAACGCGCAAGATATTCTGTCTAACTATAATCCACCAAAATAGAGTGATTTAGTTGGATTCAAATCCTATTCCAATATCAATGGAATAGGTTTTTTTAGTTTAATCCGTCGTTAAAGTGTGTAAAAAGGCTTCTAAGTATTCGAGATCTAAATCACTGAGTTCACCATGGAATAACTCATCCGTTAAAGGGCTTGTGTTGGCAATTTTCTGGTAATTCTTGAGAACCTCGTCAAGGGTTTTAAATTGCCCCGCGTGCATGTAAGGTGGGCGAGTTGCAACGTTTCTTAACGATGGGGTTTTAAAGGCTTGTTCCATAATGTCAACGCGCTTGTTCAGGAAACGCACGTGTAGGCAATCATTTGGGTTGGTATTATCACTCCATTGGCTCATGCATCCAAATTCATTGTCTGCAATTTGAAGCAAAACATCAGCTCTCCCTAAATCGATTTTGTCTCTAGTGGGCGTCCCTGCATGGTGAAACTCGCCGTTACTCAGCATAGGACCGTTATGACAGTTAATACAGCTACCTTTACCAATAAATAGTTTGAGTCCTTGAATTTGCTTTGCGGATAAAAATGGATTTTCTTTCAGGTTGTTATCAGAATCTAATAACTGATCAGCATAACTATCAAAAGGCGATTGTTGCGGATTAATGGTTCTTAAAAAAGCTTCTAAGAATTTTCCTGTATTAACAAATACCAGAGTAATTTCCTCGCGATTGTCTTCACGAATACTCATCCATGCTTGAGAATTTTTGGTATTTAATTCATTTGGCATGGCAGCAGAAGAAAACAAAGAGAAGTCCCCAAGTTGAGAACCTACTATGGTTTGATATTGGGTTGAATAGTGTTGCTGAATTAGTTGAGCTACTTTGGTTCGAGATATTCCATGCTCTAATGGATTTTCCAAAGGGCCTAATGTTTGCGACCATAATGAGTCAGCACGTCCATCCCAAAAATACCAATGTTGATAAGCCATGCCTACAGTCGGCATAGAGCGTCTATTTGTTGTCCCTACTCCAATCGCTACGGGTTTATCATCCGTAAAATTGTATTCTGACTTATGGCATGTGGCGCAACTTACTTGTCCATTTTGACTAAAACGTGTGTCATTGAATATTTTCTCGCCTAAATAAGCCGCTAGTTTGTTGTTCGCATATTGGTTGCTAGGCGAACTTGGTATTGAGGGCAAACTTGACAGGCGTAGCGAATCTATCAACGCTAATTCTCGGTTGTTCCAATTTACTGACGAATCTAACGTTGAAGATGTAAGCTTATGCGGCAAAGTGTCACTTGCAGGTATTGTAAGAGAGTAACTGGCAAGTAGACCAACTACTAGCCATTTAATGTACTTAATGACCCTCATGGTCTTTCATTTCCATATTTGAATGATCTCCATGCTTGCTGTGATCCATCTGTTCCACGCTAGCATTTTCACCATCCTCGCCTACAACTAGATGAAACCGCACAAGTGCGCGAGAGCCGTAGCCAGACACATCAAAGCTTACCACCCACCAACCAGGCATATGGAAATTCATTCCTTCAATTAAGTATTCACCTTCCACCATCGTTTCAGTTATAACCGGTGTGGTGGTCATTCCATGCAGATGTTCAGGCATTTCAGCAATGGTCTCAATTTCCGCATTCGTTACTGGACTGCCATCTCTACGGGTTAGCATTAACGTCCAATTGTGAATCTTATTCAGTGGTACATCATGCTTGATATCTTCTGACATTACATTGCTATGACTCATTAAGGGTATATACCCAATTGTCAAACCACCTGAGCTTAACTGCGTTGAAGTATCTAAGTGCATTGGTCGTTCTTTCTTAATCTTTGCGAATGCATCAATGGCAAAACTGTTATGAGAAATTACGGAAAGAAGTACAATAAGTGATATCGATTTTGGGCGAAAAATTGAAGTCATAAATACATCCTATAGTTATGAGATCGAAAAAACTCACAAGAAAAATGTAGGAACAGTTTAACTTGTGAGTTAAATATTAAATGAGACTAGATTAACCTATTGTATCTTTAATCAAACGTAAGAAGTTTCCACCAAGAACTTTGGCAATTTCATCTTCTTTATAACCACGTTTTAGTAGTCCACGTGTCATATTTGGATAAGCTGCGTTATTTTCCCAGCCTACATGGCCGTCAGACCATGGCCACACTTCGAAGCTACCAATACTTGCAGCAACCTCAGGATCCCAAGAAGGTGCAGTTAAAATTTGCTCGAATGAACCTGGGATGATGAAATCAGAACCAATACCCACATGATCAATACCAGCGATATTTATTGCATGTTCGATATTGTCAATATAGTCCTCTACAGTACAGCGGTCACTGCCTGCGATAGCTCCTGGTGTGCTGATAACACCCACAACACCACCTCGATCTGCGACAACACGTAATGCTTCATCAGTAGTAGCACGGAACTGATCGACTTTTGAGATCATGCCAGCATGAGAGATTGCTATTGGTTTTTCTGAAACTTGAGCCGCTTTGATCATTGTATTTGGAGAACAATGACCAGTATCAACAAGCATGCCTAGTTGATTCATTTCGCCAACTGCGCGCTCACCTAAAGTAGATAAACCAAAACGAGAGTCTACTTTTTCCATGCTACCAGAACCAATCATATTCGTAGGATTATAAGTTAGCTGGATTATACGAAGCCCCATATCGTATGCTTCTTTTATTCGGCGAGTATCGCGCCCCATAAACTGTAAGTTCTGAGTGCCAGGCATGAAGCCGACTTTCCCTTGCATTTTAGCTTCAATGATATCGGCAGCATTATAAGTGGCCATTGCATCATCACTGAACGTACGCATTAAGCCCGGTATTCTTGCTAAATCTTTGGTAACAGCTTCCCAAGTCCACCATTCATCAGGGTCAAACATGTTGTCAGGTCTCCAACCAAACATGTCAGTAATACCAATTGAGAAGTTACCTGATGTAAGGCCACCAATTTTTGCGTTTTGAATCAACTCAGGATAGAAAGTACATTCCATTAGCGCATCGAATACAATACTTTTCTTATGAATCTCGGCCGCCTGAAGCTCTTGTTCTGGAGTCAGTCCAAAATCGTAAACTGTAGCGGGTGTCTTAATGAATTTGTAGTCTTTGTTACCGCTGTAACCACCATAAATATCTTCTTTGCCAGCGGCAAAAGCGAAAGGCATTTGACTTGCAAAAGCAGCAGCTGCTGTTGCTTTTGCCGACATTGCGAGCATGTCGCGACGTGAATATTTGGAAGTGCTCATGTAAGTTCCTTTTTTAACAGTCCATGTTATAAATTTGCACTGAAAGCAAACACATATTAGTTCCTACTTAGACTAGATCAATATCAGTTACTAGAACAATTACATATGAGATTTTTCATTCAATGGATTGATAATTTCCTGAAGGAGCGAGCGATGATGAATGTTTTGACTGAGAAGGAAACTGAACCCTTTCAAAGAGTTGTGATGGTGATAGGATATAGAACATCCTGTAGTGAATGTTTTTGACGAAATTGAGAGCTTCTATGCCAAGTAAACCTGCCCCGCTTAATAAAATGACTATGCTCATTCCGTTTGTTAAGTATTACTTATCAAAGGGGTTTGACATTAAAGATATTACAATATTAGAAGGCATTTCTTTTGAAACTTTATTAGACCCTAACCAATTGCTTACTTCTAAAACTATGAATATAGCGGTTGTTCAAATGTCTGAATTGATGGGTGAGAAAACACTAGGTTTCAATATTGGATGGGAGATGGCGCAGAAAAAAAATGGGCCATTTGCTCAATTTTTAAGTGAAGATTGTTCACTGAATGACTGTTTGAGCGCTGTTATTCGTCATTTTGATTCAGAGTCTACTGCAGGTAGCCATCAATATATAGTGAGCAGTGACTTTGTAACGATTTCAGGTAAACGTACCTACGACTCAGAAGTCAATGATAGGCGACAAGGCGATGCAACTTTTGTAGGTTTCTTCTTAGGTTTAATTGAAAGCAAAATCACAAATAAGTGGCAAGGTGACTCATTCCTTATACAGCTCACAGACCCTAGCCTAATTCCTAACGAGTTGATCCCGAAGCAAAGCATGGTTAAATCTGTTAAGAATCATATTTCTATTCAATTTCCTAGCGCATGGCTAGAAGTTTATAGTTCGAATTGTACCATAACAACTATTAACCAAGACTACTCAGAAACTATAACGACGGAGCTTTTCGCAACTAACAAGGCTAAACGTGTAACGATGAAAGAAGTTGCAACAATGGCTGGTATGTCTGTCCGTGAGTTTAAAGGTAGGCTTAAATCTGATGGGCTAACTTTTCCCCAGTTTTTGTTAAAGATAAAGATCGAAAAGGCTTGTGAGCTCTTGAATGATAATCGATGGTCTATTGAAGAGATTGCTTTACAGTTAGGGTATGTATCAACCGCAAACTTTTGTCGTGCGTTTAAAAATCGATGCGGAGAGACTCCACTGAAATATAGAAATTCTATCAATGTTAGGGGAGCTGAGAGCTAGCTATTGACAGTGGTATTGTGAGTTTTCAGCCAGATTACAGCTTTTTTGTAATACCCTAACTAAAAACTGTAACTCAGGATTGCCCAAAGCGAGCTGAAAATTGCTCAAACTTTGGTAATCGTATCGTTATGGCAATATTTTAAAGGTTCATTTCCGACAAACTATATTACCCTTCAACTCTACAACTTTTGTTAGTGTCCTAGTCTAATGATCCCGGACACTTCAATAGGCAGCGCTGTAGGCTGGGATAAACGAGCCCCTACTAATCGGGCAATTGGAAATTAAACCTTCATGGTTCACATAAGAAGTATGGCTGCCAGAAACGTTCATTGGCAACCATGCCTGGATAGACGGTTGCTAAGTTAAAGAGAGAACAAGAACTAAAATAACCTAGCGAGTTTGTTTTCAACTACTGGACTCACGTTAAAACCTAGCATGAAGTCGGGACGTGATTTTTCATCTTTCTCAAGATAATAGTTCGCCTCTATCGAAAACTTCCAGGGGCGCCCACTTATCATTGTTGTTTTTGATACCATTAAGTTCAAAGGTATCTCAGCTTGATTAGTATTCCAGTCATAGCTCATCTGCGGTGTAGAGCCATAAGTCCAGCCGCCGCTTGCTATCTCAACCCAAAGGATTTGAATGCCAGTACGGTTAACATCCTCTTTTGTCCCATTGTTCTTGATACCCCACTGGTGCGTATTTAAAGTACCAACTATGCGCTTGCTACTAAGCTTCGCTAGAAACAATTCTGGTCCCGCTGCAAACTGATCACCAGTCAAAGACTCAGAGCCTGTTGGGACCGTCGCAAACACCCCCACAGCCATCAAGTTTGTTGGATCACCAGCAAAAGATGCAGCGTAAGCCAAATCAAATGATATATCTGACACACCTGAATCTACTTTCTGACCCTTTATGTTAAAATCATTACTCATATAAGAGATTGCTGGTCGGAAAATCACTTTGTCGCCGTTATCCAGTGGGAAAGGAAGCCCCGGTTGGAAGGTTGTATTAAAGCTACTCCCACCACTTTCATAGCCACTAAAGTTTTGAAACTTAAAATTTAAACTCGCATAGGCGGTATTAGGGTTCGCAAGCTCCCTCGCTGCGGCTTCTTCTTCTGATTGGGCATTATTTTTCTTAGAGACTCCATCCTCTGCCATAGCTCCAGAAACTACTACTAGTAAAACTAGAGTCAGTAATTTTTTATATGGATTCATATTTATGGTCATTTTATTGTTAGACGTACAGCGCCACTAGTTATGGGGCACATTAAATTGTGACTACACCTTGCGACAAAAATATCGCAAGGTGTCGAACTATAATGAGGGAGTTAGCAGACCTCTTTGATAAGACGAAGCATGTTGCCACCCATGATTTTATGGATGTCAGCTTCAGAGTAACCTTTGCCTACTAGGCCACGTACTAGATTGAAGTAACCAGATTGGTTTTCCATACCAGCAAAGTTTTGTTGCCAAGGCCACACGTCAACATTTACAGCTTCAACAGCTTCTTTTGGCCAGTCAGGAGATGTCATGAATTCGTCAAACGAAGCTGCTTGTACTTGGTCTAAGGCAAAACCTACATGGTCAACACCTAAGTAGTTAGCAGCGAAGTGTATTGCATCAACAAAGTGACCAACGTTACCAACGGTAAGACCATCTTTTAGTGCACCTGGTACACCTACAATACCAAAAACCCCCCCCTTATCTGCTACCTTTTTCATGTCAGCTAGCCAGTGTGTACGTGGATTGCTTGGTGCAAGGTCACGGATACCAGCATGTGAACAAATGATTGGTGATTTTGAATGAGTAGCTGCATCAACCGCAGTGTTAGGTGAACAGTGGCCAACATCAACCAGTATTTTGGCTTCGTTCATCGCATCAATAAAACGGCGACCATAACCAGTTACGCCCGGATCGCGGCTACGATCCATTGTGTCCATACAACCACCACCTAAATGGTTATTTGAGTTGTAAGTCAACTGCATGCGGTGAATGCCTTTCTCTTTGTATTCTTTCACTCGGTCAAAGTCATTATCCAACCACTTAGAGTCTTGAACGTCAAAGAAAACACCAACCTTACCCTCTCGACTAGCTTGCATATAGTCGTCATACGACGTACAGATCTTGATAGGTTCATTGGCCTCCATTTGCTTAACAAACTCTAGATCACGATCTAGTGTATTCATATGGAACCAATCTGTTGGAATGACTTCCATCTCATTACCACTACGGCCATTTATTAGGTCGAGCCCCATTACGCCTAAAGTCATCGAACCGCCAACGGCTTTAGCTTTATTACTTAGCATGTTGGGGAACAGTGATTTGTAGTAGTCAACCTCAAACTCACCATCAAATACCATTGTGCGAGAGGTGATAGCAGAAGCTTTGGCTTCTTGTTCTGCTGATAGTCCGAAGTCAAACGGCTTAGCCCTCATCGTCATTGACTTCATATAGTCTTCTTGAACGTTTTTTTCTTCACCAAAGTAGATGAACCCACGCTCATCAAGCTTTGCCTTGGCGGTTAGATCGGCTGCAAACGCTTTAGAACTTACACCAGCTAAAGCTCCAGATGAAACTGCAACACCCGCTGTAGCAACGCCAACAGCTCCAATACCTTTTAAAAAATTGCGACGTGAATTCATTATTTTGTTTCCTCTTTAAAATCTTTAACTGCACCGCCTACATCTTTACCGATAGTGCGTAGTTTTTTTGTTCCGAATATAAGAGCGATAATTACCGCTATGATTAATAGTTGTGCTGGTGATGGAGCCATTAGTTCACCCTCAATGTTAATTTTTGACCGGCTATTTTCTGAGGCCATTTCTGTTTAGCTTTCCAAAGTAAGCAATAACTTCTTTGAAACAATTTGGCTATTTCGTAAGAGATGACGCTATTAAAAAGCAAAAATGTACGGGGGAATATGTAAACTTGGTGAAAATTATCATTGGAGAATTACTGAGTGATATCCTTATCACAAATGATAATTTTATATGTTGAGTTCGTTAATGTAAGGACCTAATCTTTTGATTAATTGGCGCGCTTATTAAGGATTTTAAGAGAGAGTTTAATGTTTAAGAGAAGCAAGAATGATCGTGAGTAAGCGACTAAAATTTCACACACACCACCGTCAACAACAATAGATTCCGTAAATAAAGGACTACAAATTGTGGCTCAGAATGTACCAGTAAACCGAGTTAGGTTTCTAATTCCTTTCTTAAAGCAATACCAATTGAAAGGTGGCTTAGTATCAGATTTTCAGCAAGAATTAGGTGTATCGACAATTAATGAGATTACTCCTAGTGATGTGTTGTCATCGGTTTTGATTAACAGCCTCGTAAACAAAATATCGGATGAAATGGACGATCCATATCTAGGGCATACTGTTGGCAAACAACTCATCAATGACAACCTGAATCCCTTCACTCAAATCCTAATTCATTCTGACTCTTTGCTTACCGCACTGAGCCAACTCGTATTGAACTTCGACACAGAATCAGCCATTAGTGAATACAACCTACTGATCAATAAAGATTATGTAATCATTTACGGTGATAGGAGCCAATTGCTCGAAGGATCAACTTGGCAAGCAGACTCATTTTTCTGCACCTTTGTGGCTACAGCAATATTAAGTCATTTAGACAAAGCGGCTGATTCGAAAAAAGTTATTATTAAATTACCCCACCCTGAAGCGATACCTCCCTCTGCGCCATTCACCGTTATCAAAGCATTTAAAAACCGGCTTGCAATACAGTTTCCTAGTAACTGGTTAAACCTATCGTCATCAACAATTAAAAGTAACGCTGAATTGCTCACCGAGGAGAAAATAAGCATAGATTTTACATCTCGAGTGAATGAGTACATTGCTAGCAATATTAACAATTTGAGCATGGAATTAGCTGCCCAATTTTGCGGCGTCTCTAAGCTAGAATTAAGAGCTCAATTGCAGCGTAAGAAGAGCGATTTTTCTAGCTTGGTACTAGAGTATCGAATGAAAGTAGCAACAACACTGTTGCTCAATCAATCACTATCAATTGATTTGGTTGCGGCTGAGGTTGGTTACAGTAATACACCGAATTTCATTCGGTCATTCAAAAAGCATTTCGGTATTACACCTTTAAAATATAGGAAAACAAACTCTTAACTGCCATCTATCTCTGATGGTTTAGTCCGTAGCTAAGCACTAAATAAATCGTTAATATCTAGGGGCAACCTGGTATTACTTCTACATTTTCAGAATTACTTAATGTAAGGCAAATCTACTTCTTTTATTTTGAGTAGTAGTCAGCCGTAACTTGCCTTGGGGCATAAATGAGTTACAGCTTCCCCTAAATCAACAATTCAGAGATAACTAAAGTTATGGAAAGTCGCTTAACGTAGCGTCCAGTATTGATGGTGCAGATCACTGACAAGTATACGGGTCTTCAGACAATATGCTTTTTCAAATATTTAAAATCATGTTCTCTACTGCCTCTCAATAAAAAAGCCCAAACAAAGGGTTGGGCTCAATTCAATAATCATGAAACCATTGTCACGGTGGTTATATTCCGATTAATTTCCCCAGATTTGGCTTACAAACTCTGGATGGTCAATAAACGGATTACGATTCCCTTGAAAATCATGCACCGCCTTATTCCGATCGATTTCTTTTTGACTTACTGGATCATCAGAATGCCAACGCTTTAGCATAGTAAGTAGCCAAGGTTCAAAAACAGTTGTATTGGTTCCATCTAGAACCGCATCAGAGCTTGTAGAGTTCCCTTCCCAATTAGCGATTTCATTTTCATAGCGTGTTGCCATGTAGAAATATGCTCTTGCGAAATCACCTTTAAATTCATCAATTGGCTCAAACACCGTACCCACATAACCAAGAGAGTTCGCTGCATTGCCTAACTTAGAACCATTGCTTGATGTGTATGTCGCGCTACTCACCTCACCAAATGGCCAATTACTACGTTTCGAGTTAACGTAGCCGTCAGTGGCAAATAAATGGTGACCGTCAGAGTTCATTGGTTCGACTTTCCCACCAAACCAGCTTTTCGGGAATGAGTGCTCACGGTTGTAGCAATCACCTTCTTTGCTGTATTGACCACATTGATCGGCCACCTTAGTAAATTGGATTGAATCTAAGCCTGAAGGTTTCTCAGAATACATATCGAGAATTGACCCATCAGTGTCATAGTATGCGTCTAGGTCAGCCTCAGACACCAACCTCCAAATAGCGGTGTAACCCTGACTACTATGATTATCAATAATTTGATATAAGGCCGTTTTTAACGCAAAGCCCACTTTGCCTTCAGCGTCTTTGTAATACTCACCTAACACTGGAGGTTCAGTTGGTGGTGTAGTCGTTGAGCCACCAATCGTAAATTCTGTACTCTGACTTGCTTGGAAATCACTACCAGATGCCACAACGGTTCCATTTACCGACAAACTGTATGAACCATTCCCCACACTGCAGCACATTCCATCTCCATAAGAGTCTGAGACTTCTAGGGTGTAGTTACCATCTGCTAAACACATTTCCACTTCATTGATGGTGTTATTTTTATAATCTGAACCAGAATAAAGATTTTGAGAAACTGAGTTTTTGAGAGACCAACTGGTTTCAGAACCATAGTTATCCGTAACTAGCGTGAGTGCGGCACTTGTGTCATTGCAGCTTTGTGTTGGTGGAGACTCCGTAGGCTGAAAGTTATCTAAATACACAGCTTCCGAACCATCAAAACCTGCATCATCATAAAATCGTACGCCCACAACGATATCTTTAGTGCTCGTAGCGCTGTACGAGTGAGTCAATGCTTGCCACTGATTCGTTAAACCATTATTCGAGTAACCTAAATAGCCATCAACAAAAAGGCGAGCTTTCACGTTGCCTTCCGTGTGGTAAACATCGACAGAGAAATCATAAGTTTTCCCTTTTTCAACACGTATCGTTTGAAGAAAGTCGGTATTACTTTGAGTACTTGTATTCACTGTTACTTGTGCTGAGAAACTGCCGTTATTTACAGGATCGGTAGAGAGCGAAAGTGCAATGCCGGAGTCAATCACACTCCAACCAGATGGTACGTTTCCTTCCCAGTTTTCGAAACTTCCATTTTGCATTTGCGCATGCGCACTCGCTGAACAAAGTAATGCAACGCCACTTAGTGTTATTATTCTATTTATCATATAACCTTCTGTTTAATGGGATAAAAACCAACTAAGCTTAGAAAGTAATCAAAAAATTAATGGAGGTATACATCACATTTATAAATGTAATCATTATGGGTTTTATTAATATATGTGATGTAAATCAATGTAACATCGACCTGTTAAATAAAGGAATAAAAAAGGCTGAGCAGGTTATCTGACTCAGCCTTTTTACTGTTTAGAACTAGCTCATTTATCGCCATTGAGCATACCAAAAAAGATCTGTCTCGATTCTGGTGTATTGTCTCTGTGAGTTTCGTATTTTACATGTGTGTTTGCATCAACAGTTTTTGATAGCTTGATACTCCAAAGTGCTTTCATTTGGTTCGGTACAATTGAATATCGGACATCGATAATACGCAGCTCATCTGTTGGGTCCTGAGCAATATAACCATTCGAGAACCAGCGGAAACGTTCAATGTCTTTGGCTTGTTGGGAATCTGGGTCTAGCCAAGGTAAATCCTGACTCACATTCAGTTTCGCAATCGACTCTCCGGGAGATACATTTACCGATGTGCCAACCCGCACTGCGTCTACATGATATTGAGCCTCTGTTTCGTACACCACTTTCCACACCAAGATATTAGCGAAGCTTGGTTTTGCCTCTAATCGAATCGGTGTGTGTTGCCTTTCTTGCGCTAATTGCCACCCAACCGCCTCTGCCCTGTCTCGTTGAATCATCCCTAATGTTGGATAAATTAGCGCCCAAGCAAACGCGACACGCGCGAGCCAAGGCGCTCGTTTCAACGTTGCACACACAAGTAAAATTAAGATGGGAAGCGTATAAACGGGATCGATGATTGATATGGTGTTCCAAGCAAAACGCGCGTTGGTGAAAGGCCAAAGTAACTGCGTACCATAAGTGGTACAAGCGTCTAACAGTGCATGAGTGCCATAACCCAGAGCACAAAACAGCCAACTTTGTTTGAAAGAAAGCCCACGTCTTTTTGCAATCAGATGATGCAGAACCAAGGCACAGATCAAACTGCCAACGGGGATAAAGAAGAGTGAATGGGTAAATTGTCGATGAAACTCCAAAGCCAACAAAGGGTCACTTTGAGACTTAATCAGTGCATCTAAATCTGGAGCCAACCCGGAGAGCAGCCCTAATACCCCAGCAACAACCAAATGTTGTTTTTTGCTGGCCGATTGTGACAAAGAAGCGCCTAACGCGCCCTGCGTTAAAGGATCCATAAACCACTCATTGATAGCATTCCGTTGAATCAAACAAGATACATTTAGCTATAGCAGTGAACTGTTCATAACTAAACGGTTTTATCAATATACTCAGGTATATAGCTGTATAAGCATAGACCGATAAACAAAAAAAGAGCAGTTATGAAACTGCCCTTTTCTAATTATTGGTGGTGGATCAATTTATTCGTTTTTGTTCTATATATTCACACTTGAACGATCTGTAATTAACGAGCAACCATGCTTGCTGCGATAACCACCAGCAATACTGAGAAGATTTTCTTAATCGTTGGAACCGGTAAATGGTTGGTAGCTTTTGCGCCCAACGGAGCCGTAAACCAAGAAGTGCACACGATACCCAGCAGCGCAGGCAGATAAACAAACCCAGCAAAACCGTCTGATAGAGCAAAATGGCTGCTGCCTGAACTGATGTAACCTATCGAGCCAAACAACGCGATCACAATGCCACAAGCCGACGCGCAGCCAATCGCCTTTTTCATATCGACAGAGAAGAACGTTAATAGCGGAACCAGCAATGCACCGCCACCAATCCCTATCATGGCAGACAAGCCACCCGTAATGGTTGTCAACACAGTGAGCACGCCTTTGTTCGGCAGTTTTCGTTCCTTAGGCGCATCATTTTTGCTGCTTAAGAACATCTTGATCGCAATAAGAACCACACTCACGGCAAACACGATACGAACGACCTTTTCCGGTAACAACGCCGCCATAAAACCACTAACCAGAGCTCCCAGAGCAACACCGAGCATGATCCAAGGTGCCAAATCCCAAGGCACATTGCCATTCTTGTGGTGAGCAAGTGCAGAAGACGTAGAGGTGAACAGAATCGATGCCAACGAGGTAGCGATCGCCGCGACAACCACTTGGTCGGACGGAAGAACTTCTAAATAAAGTAAAATGCTGCTTAACACGGGAACAATGATCAGCCCTCCGCCAATACCTAACAAACCGGCTAGAAACCCAACACCA
The DNA here is from genome assembly GCF_902751245.1 of Vibrio sp. Vb339. NCBI lineage: Bacteria > Pseudomonadati > Pseudomonadota > Gammaproteobacteria > Vibrionales > Vibrionaceae > Vibrio > Vibrio sp. Vb339. The sequence goes on from NZ_CADDIS010000002.1 coordinate 526,869, forward strand.
CTGCCCAGTAACGCACAGTAGAAAATCAACAACAGCAATTCACTCATTTCATCCATCTCTTAATTAAATTAATCGTCTTAAATAACACATTATTAATGTGGTTATATTTTCATCAAGCTAATTAATATAACTGACACCGACTTAAATATTCAAACAGAATAGATCATGAATATTCCTCATGTTGAATGTGAAGTAATACCATTGTTAATGGTCAACCTATCCACGTATAAAAACCTTAAGCGATTAACTTTATACGACATTAATTCTACTAAGCATTAATTTCAGACAGCATAGCCTTCGATTCTTAATCCGGTCACAAGCAAAAAATAAAAGCCGTTTTAATACTAAAGACCGAGAGAATCAGAAAACAAATTGGGATACCAAATCAGCATGAATAAAGAATTTAATTTTACGATTAAGAGCGTTAGCCTCGACGAAAACTACCAGCCTGCAGACAGCACGCGTATCACAACCAACTTTGCTAACCTGGCTCGCGGTGACAGCCGTCAAGCGAACTTACGTAATGCACTACAAATGATAGACAACAGTTTCAATGCGTTAGCACACTGGGACAATCCGAAGGGCGACCGCTACTCTGTTGAGCTTGAAATCATTTCTGTTGATATGGATATTGAAAGCAACGGCGAAGCATTCCCTTCAATTGAAGTGCTGAAAACCAATATTGTAGACCGTAAAACTAACGAGCGTATTGAAGGCATTATCGGAAATAACTTCTCTTCTTATGTTCGAGATTATGACTTTAGCGTACGTCTATTGGATCATAATAAAGGCCAAGATAAATTCAGCATTCCAGAAGATTTTGGTGACTTACACGGTAAGCTTTTTAAATATTTCGTTAACTCTGACGCTTACAAAAAGAACTTTAATAAACCACCTGTTATTTGCTTAAGCGTGTCAGATAATAAAACCTATTACCGCACTGAAAACCAACACCCTGTATTAGGTTTTGAATACCAACCGAATGAGTCTTCTTTAACTGAACAATATTTCAAGAAGATGGGATTACAGGTTCGTTATTTCATGCCGCCAAACAGTGTTGCTCCTCTGGCTTTCTATTTCTTTGGTGATCTGCTGAACGATTACTCTAACCTAGAGCTTATCAGCACCATCAGTACCATGGGTACTTTCCAGAAAATCTACCGTCCTGAGATTTACAACGCGAACGCGGTTGCGGGTAACTGTTACCAACCAAACTTGAAAAACTTGGATCACTCGCTGACTCAAATCGTGTATGACCGTGAAGAGCGAAGCCAGCTAGCGGTTGAACAAGGTAAATTCGCAGAAGAGAAGTTCATTAAGCCATACCAATCAGTTCTAGAGAACTGGTCGGCAAATTACGCACTTTAATCGTCTATTGCGCTTTCAAACCACCCAAGGATAGGCAGTATTATTATGAAAACACTATTACCGACTTCAACAGCGGGCAGCTTGCCGAAACCGTCTTGGCTTGCACAACCAGAGACGCTTTGGTCACCATGGAAACTTCAAGGCGATGAACTCACAGACGGCAAACAAGATGCGCTGCGTGTCTCTCTGCACGAGCAGCAGCAAGCAGGCATTGATATTGTGAGTGACGGCGAACAAACACGTCAGCACTTTGTAACGACCTTCATTGAACATCTGAATGGCGTTGATTTTGAAAAGCGTGAAACCGTTAAAATTCGCGACCGTTACGATGCCAGTGTGCCTACAGTGGTTGGCCCTGTTTCTCGCCAAAAATCCGTATTTGTCGAAGATGCAAAGTTCTTACGTCAGCAAACGGATCAACCGATTAAATGGGCTCTGCCGGGGCCTATGACGATGATAGATACGCTTTACGATGCGCATTACCAAAGCCGTGAAAAACTGGCGTGGGAGTTTGCGAAGATCCTCAACGAAGAAGCCAAAGAACTTGAAGCGGCAGGCGTGGATATTATTCAGTTCGATGAACCCGCATTTAATGTGTTCTTTGATGAAGTGAACGATTGGGGCATCGCTTGTTTGGAAAGAGCCATTGAAGGGCTTAAATGCGAAACCGCAGTACATATTTGCTATGGCTACGGCATCAAAGCGAATACGGATTGGAAAAAGACACTAGGCACCGAGTGGCGTCAATACGAAGAAGTATTTCCTAAGCTGCAGCAATCGAATATCGATATTATCTCTTTAGAGTGTCACAACTCTCATGTACCTCTTGAGCTACTTGAACTGGTGCGAGGCAAGAAAGTGATGGTTGGTGCGATTGATGTGGCAACCAATTCGATTGAAACACCGGAAGAAGTGGCTAGCACTCTTAGAGAAACACTTAAGTACGTTGATGCAGACAAGCTCTATCCTTGCACCAACTGCGGTATGGCTCCCCTACCTCGCGAAATTGCCTCAGCGAAGCTTAATGCGCTCAGTGCTGGCGCAGAGATCGTTCGTAAAGAGCTTTCAGCGTAACGCTTTCCTAAAGAACAAAAGCTATCCCCTGAAGCCTAAGTATCACATCGATGCTTAGGCTTCCGTACTCTTCTCAACTTCCACTCTCTATTTATCTAACCTTTATCTATCTAAGAAGGTAGCCATCTTCTTCAAAGTGATTAGCGCCTTATCAAGCTCGTCTCTTTCAATGCCTTCAGCGCCACTTTCAGCCCATACTTCCTGTTTTTTATCTAATAGCGAATACGCTTCTTTACCCTTTTCAGTCATGTTAACCAACTTTGCTTTTTTGTGATTCGGGTTATCAAGCCAAGTTAGTAATCCATCTTTCACCATAATATCTGTAACACGCTGAGTCGCTTGTCTGCTTTGCCCCATAATACGAGCAATTTGAGAAACCGTGACCAGATCATCGGACTTTTCGATCGCCCCCATCACCTTCCATCTGGCACTGCTTAACCCTAATTCTTCGGTTAATTTATCACCCTCAGCATTCAATAGACCACTGACCTTAAAGATCTCTAGTGCGATCTTTGTAAAAACTTCTCCATTCGTATCCATAACACCCACTTTGACAACATGCTGTCATTAAATTAGACTTAAACCAAATTGACAACATATTACCAAATTGACAGCGAGAATGATATGAAACCAATAATCCACAAAACAGCAGCATTAACAGCAACACTGTGTATCGCGACATTCTTTACCAGCACATTACTTGTAGAACTGTTTGGCACTTTGGAATCAGTGAAGCTAGTCAAATCGATGATCGTTTTTCCGGGCTTGTTTATTCTTGTCCCTGCCATTGCTATCACTGGTGCGACCGGTGCATCTATGGCAAAACAACGTAAAGGAAAAATAGTTGAGCGCAAGAGTAGACGCATGCCAATTATCGCGCTCAACGGGATCGTTATTTTGATTCCGGCCGCGTACTTTTTGAATCAGTGGGCAAATTTAGGAGAGTTCGACTCTGTGTTTTATGGTGTTCAGGTTTTAGAACTGATAGCTGGCGCGACCAACCTAACACTGATGTCTTTGAATATTATGGACGGCAGAAAGTTTCGTCCTAAAAAGGCGAAACAAGGCTAAGCTCATTGTCTTTAAGCAAACTATACGTGGCTGTTACCAGGTTTTATCTAGGTCTTTAGCATACAAAGAGATCGCTCGTTGGTACTCTTTGATCGCTTCGCTATTCGTCGTGGAAACTAAAAGCTCAAGTAACAGCGATGTCGCCTCTTTATGGCGACCTAAATTGTACAAACACATTGCGTAGAAAGGTTTCACTTCTATCGATTCAGGATACTCAGCCATCGTCTGTTCGAAATAGCCTAAAGCCTCTGCATAAAGGCCAAGGCTTCGATAAGTACTCGCCAAGCCGAACAACGCATCAAAACGCTCTACTGAAGAAAGCACGCCAGACAGAGACAATACATAGTGCTCAATCGCCTGTTGCTCTTTGCCTTGGTTGTCGTAAGACCACGCAATCTGTAAATGAGCTTTCGCCGCATAGTTTTCATCAGTGAGTAGCGTTGCCAGTAAGTCACGCGACTCTTGATACTTTTCTTCTTTTCGCAATTCGATAGCTTGTTTGATAATGGTGTCCATAACTCTCCCTGTCGCTTAAGCGCTGTGCTATGCGTTCATTTCTTCGAACATCTGTTTGTAAGACTGAGTTTGCAGTGCCGATTGAGTCAGCCCGAATTTATTGGCTAACAACTCAAGCTCACTTTTATACACAGACAACTTAGATTCATCGTCCGTCATGATTGCAAATTCAGCAAAATCACCGATACCCGCAAGAGAATCAACCGTGATATGGAACTCTCCAACAAAGTAAATACTGCGAGTTTTCTGCGCTTTTAGAATCACTTCGTAACCCAAGTTTTCAAGCATACTCTTCGCATTCGAAGCATCGGTGATGTTTGTCGCTTCACATCGATCAGACTCTGGGCCTTTTACGATCCATAATTTGATGCCCGACGGCTCCATGGTACGAATACACAAGCTTTTGTTCTGAGCCTGTAAGCTTCTATCAGGGCTATCGAAATACCAATCACATTCCTGATTGTCTTGCAGCATTACTTCATGAGGAATTAGGTTCAAAGTTTTCAAGAACTCAGACTTAGAGCTAAGTCGATACTTCAGCTCAACCTCATATTTGCCTTTGAAATGGTCGTTGGTCATAAGATAGCTCGGTGCAAAAAAGGCGATACTAGCACACGAACCGCATCCGAAATACAAACTGACGCACAACACAAACTAAAGCAGTGGAACTATGTTCGACACGCTAATACACGCTGCCATTCTTCTCGGCTCATAGCGCCTTTAGAAAGGTAAATATTGTGCTTCTGCATTGCGCCTTTCGTGTATGAAAGCTTGATGAATGAGCCAATTTCAAACGGAAGAAAGCTACGCTGTAAAGTCACATCACAAGCAACGCCATTTAAACGTACATGACCGTTCGTGATTTCAAATGAGCTATCGCGAAGCTTCCACCACAACATTAGAATTTTTATTAATGGAGGAACATAAATTATCAGCCCTATGGTTAGCAGCGATGAACGATCACCGTCTGATATCCAATAGACAATACCTAGTGCAATAACAATAAACAGTAACTCTGAAAATAAGTATTTAACAAAATTTAATTGGATACGGTTATCCATGACACCCTCTCAATGATGATCCTAAAAGCAGCTCCATTTCAACGAGCCCTTTCACTTCAGACAACTGAGTAAAACCTTTTGATTGATAAAGCTTAATCGCGGGATTCTCACTGAACACACGTAGCACTAACTGAGTTGATGCTTGATTGTTCGCATGTTCAATAGCCAAATCGAGACACTTAGAGCCAAAACCTCGACCTTGATAGTCAGCTAATATCTGCAAGTCCCTAAGAAACGTTGTACCACTAGCGTAACTGAAGCGAACAACACCAATACGGCTATCCTCCACATAAATTTCATAGTTATCCAGCTCATCCCAGCTCCGTAAAAACTGGCTATGACCCCAAGCGATGCCAAGCGCATCGTAGTAACTCGCCATATTCGTTTTGGTGATCGATTCAGCGAACTTAGGATCTGAACCTTTGACCAACCTTACTTCCATATTGTGTCCTTTGTTTTCAAATCACATCTGAATACGGCATAGAAAAATGCCGCATATGTTGAATCACTTTTAGGTACATTCTGGTTTCACTTCCTCCCATTGTGTATCCCATTCTTCGCCTAACAAATTAGAAAGTTTTTCACAGTCGTATAGATAGCGAAGACTATCTTTACAGTACGAAGTAAGTATTTCAGTTAACTGAGCAGACGCTTTCTCGTTGTCTTTGAGTTTTCCGTACATCATCAAACCAGTCCTAAAGGTGTCTTGATCGAGGTCAGACGCTTGCTTCGATAACATCCCAAAGGAAATAGCGTTAACAGACAGGGTTAATGCAATCGCATCGCCTTCATCTCCCTCTAATTCACAAGCACTATAACGAGCTAACAAGTTCGATGTTTTAATTAATGGGGCAAGGTCTTTTGTATTGGCATATTTATAGGTTTCAAAACCTTGCCGTACCGCAGCTTTATGACTGTCTTTAATGCTCACAACATAGTCTGTCAAAACATGTAAGCTCGCATATGCGCCTAGCCCGAAAGCCACAATGAACACGGCGATTAATCTGATCACTTATCTCTCCTAAAAGAACCTTATGCTGGTCAATTTTAAACGGCGTCTTGTAGTAACAGCTCTACTTGCCATCGACCTTTTCTATAAACCAACTTCCTTGGCACGGTCCATTGGTTAAGTGCCATCGGCCATCAAATCTATTGCCACTGCCATGTGCGGAAAAACGATAATCCCATTGGCGATGTTTAGCATATAAACGTAAGTCGCCGCTTTCCGTAACCCAACCCTCTAACGGTGTTCCATTGTAGGTAAGCCTTAGAGTAGCCTTACCCTCACGAATAGTTCCGGTGATGGTTGTGCGTTCACACATATTATTGCCAGTGGTGTTAATACGGCGGCCTAGCCACTCACCGTCGAAATCGGTAGAGGGAACAAATTGGGGACTATCAGGAAGTTTAGGAAACGACTCGGAATTACTGGACCCGAACCACTGGAGCTCACGACCAACGAGGAAGAAGACAACAAAGCTGATTGATATCGCTATCACAAATCCTTTTTTCATTATCCTCTTCCTAATCCGCTGACCTTAAGAAAAGAACCCTAACATAATGAAAAGTAATAACTTAATATCAATTTAATTAATTTTGATATATTCCACAAATTGCATTCAAATGTTGAATATAGAGAAAGCGACATCGTACGAAAATGCCGCGCATTGAGAATCAATTATGGGCAGTGCCGAAAGCTCTGCACAGAGAAGCCCTAACCTTCCAAGGCATTGCGCCAATACTGAACGGTTTTCTCCGACACCGAGCCTGTCTCGCTCGCCGCTGATACTAGAAACTCACATAAGCGAGTTGCGACCTCTTCATTACCTAACAAGTATAAACTGCGAATCGCTCGCGTTAGCCTCAATTGGTTATGGTCATGATTTTTAAGCCATACGTGATTCGCCGGGCTAAGTGGCAACGATGACGATATTACACTCCCGTTGCGCTGCATACCCCAAAACTCAAGCATCAGGTCAAGTACTTGTAGATGAGCAGCGCGAAGTGCTTCTGAGTCAGCAAAAATCACCCTGTCTTCTTGAGTAACCAACGGTGCATGTTGATTAAACTTAGTCCCCTCATCTATTGGGAAAAATACTTGAATGTACTTATGGTCATGCTCCAACCAAAAGTGATTATAAGCTAACAATTGTTCAATATTACGACCAAACTTATCCGGCGCTTCACCAGATATAAAGCGAGCAATCTCACTCATTTTCAAATCCTACTGACTATAAACCCCCACTTGTGGGCGAATGCATTATTACGCAGTCAGCCGTGAAAAGCCTAGTCCTTTACGTTGTAAGTACCGATCTGACTTAGAACTCCAAATACCACGCGTTAGGAATCACATTTGAATACTTTCGACTTACTTTTCTAACAAACGACACTGATATTCTGCGACACATTTTAGCTCTGCTGCATGTTCAGGGAATCGTTCGTGAAGAAAACACAATGCACCCGTTGGCGTAGCGTATGAGTTTTAGACTTTAGCCAGCAACCAGTGTGTTAATAACTGAGTACTAAAACCTAAACGACTAAGAGAGATAGGTAATATACGCACCGAAAGATTACATCTTTCAAAGAAAAAACCCTTCAGAAAGCGTCCTTCGGTGCATACAATTTCAAGCGACTTACACTAGTGACTAATGTAAGTCGCTAACATAAGAAACTAGCGTAAGCGTCTCAACACAACCTGTTGGTCAAGCTCATTCTGATAGTCCGTGTAATCAAGTCCTTGATCAAATATGTACTCAGTGACAAGAGTACGAATGCACTCAACCAATGTGCTTGCTTGCCAAGGCTTTTCAAAGTAACGGTCGATACCTGCTGCATTAATCGCATTGATGGTATCAGTATGAGTGGCCTGCCCCGTAAGAAGAATTTTCTTTGTATTCGGAAAGCGGCTGTCATGGAACACTTCAGTGAGTAACTCCACACCCGTTTTCCCTGGCATCACATGATCAGACACGATGACGGTAATGTGTTCGCCTTCTGCGTCAAGTTCATCAATGAGATCAAGCACTTCTTGCGCTGATTCACAATCTTCAATATTCAGCCAACTCGCCAGCGGCTCTAAATCTTGTATCACTGCGCTCAGTACTTCTCTCTGGTCATCGACACAGATTAAATTAAGCTTCTCCATGTTCACCCTCTATTGGTAACTTGATTCTAAATACAGTTTTAGAAGCATCACTTTTCACAATGATACTTCCGCCATAACCTGCCACAATCCGCTTAACTACTGATAAACCCAATCCCAACCCAAACGATAGACCACCTTTTTTAGTGGTGAAGTTGGGCTGAAATATCTTTCTACGAGTCGCCTCATCTATCTCAGGGCCGTTATTCGTGATCGTAACTAATATTCGTTTCTTACTTAATCTGGTTTGAATTTCTATTGTGGCATCGTCTGAATTCGACATTGCATCACAAGCATTCTTTACAATGTTGACCCAAATCTGAACGAGCTCTGTTTTCGAGCCTTTAAAACACGGTAAATCCGCAGGGCTCAATCGCACAGACACTCTACGCAACTCACTTTGTAACAACGATAAGGCATGGTTAATGGAGTCGTTAATATCAACTGCTTCTTCCGTGTCGATATCAGTTCTGCCAAGTTGTTTAACCGATTTTACGATGCCGACGGTGTGTCTAGATGCCAAACGTAAATCATGTAAATCACAGCCCATTTGCCAAAAACGAATCGCTTCTTCTGGGTTTTTCAGCCAGTGCTTTGAAATAGCGTCTGTTGCAGATAACGCGTCAATTGGAATCGCCTTTGCAAGAGAGCGAGCAGTGTTTTTGTCTAAACCATACTTTCTTTCAAATTGTCGCCCACGTGTTCGTGCTTCTAACGACGACGTTTTCTGACCATGCATTAACCCAAAATCGAAAAATTGACTGGCTTCTGGATGCACTTCTTCAAGCAGATCCATGATGACCGTTTCAAGTCGACCAGATTTACTATTTACGACACCAATAGCGTTGTTAAGCTCATGAGCAATCCCTGCAGCTAATTGACCCAAGGTCGTCATTTGCTCAGCAGTATGTAACTTCTCTAGCGCTTTTTGTTTCGCTATTGCTTCTTGTGTTGCACGGCGTTGACGACGCGACAACTCGTTGACAATCACAGGTGTGAACTGTGCAGTAAGAGGACCAAATTTACGTTCATCTTCTGCAGGCGTGTCTTTATCGATCCACGCTAACTCAACATCGGTTTTAGCAACAACCGTTGAAGATGCTGTCCAATTACCTGAAAAGAAGCTATGAACGCCTATAAAAGCCCCACTACCCGCGCTAAATACTCGCACTTGCGGTGTATTCGCATCGGTATAAAACCCTTCCAGTTCTCCACTAAACACATAATATAAACGTGTGTTTAACGCTGATTGTTCAATAATGGTGTTACCGGCACGGCACGTCACCCGACGTTCTGTTTGGTTAAAATAGCGCTCGATAAGTGCTTCTAACTTATGTTGATACACGTATCGTTATCCTATGTGACCAATTGAATGTAGCAGCCACACCATAACAAAACTCAGTAGCACACCAACCACACCCAAAATAATACCGATTCTGGCCATTTGATTACTTTGCACATGACCAGTGGCATGAGCCAACGCATTCGGTGGTGTACTGATTGGCAGCGACATACCTAATGAAGCGGCAAAGGTCACAACCAGAATTAACGTTATCTCACCGCCTAGTGGCGTGAGTGAAGCCATAGACGAACCTAATGCAGCCATAATTGGCATTAACAAGTTGGCCGTTGCGGTATGAGACATAAAGTTTGCCATTAGCAAACACAAGAACGCCGCTCCGAACAACACCACATAGGGTGAGTAAGCATCGAACGGAATACTGTGGACCACCAGCTTTGCTAAGCCAGTTTTATCGAGTGCTAAACCAAGCGCAATACCACCTGATACAAGCCACAATACGTCCCAAGAAATTTTCTTCAGGTCTTCTTTATTGATGATCCCAGTAAGAGAGAACACAGCAACAGGAATCAGAGCGACGGTATAAGAGTTCATGCCATGGCTTGAACCCATTAACCAAAGAATGATGGTGAGCGCAAAAGTGACGTACACCGCAATGGCTTTTGGTGTTTTAAGGAATTTACCTTTAATACTTAGTTCGATTTTCTTTTGGTCAGCTTTGTACATAAAGCCGATTAAAAACCACGCTAACGCCATCATAATAACGACAAACGGCACACCAAATGCCATCCATTCGCCGAACGTAATGAGGTTATCGCCAACTAAATATTTTAGTGCGATGGCATTCGGAGGGGTACCGATCGGGGTACCAATGCCACCGATGTTAGCGGCAACAGGGATACAAAGCGCAAACGCTACACGACCGGGGTCTTTCGGACCAAACACAGCCAGTACCGACGTTAAAATAGAGAGCATCATTGCCGTTGTTGCCGTGTTAGACATAAACATCGAAAAGATACCAGTGATCAACATTAAGCCGAGCATCACAAACTTTGGGTCTTGCCCAAATGGCTTCAACAACACGCGCGCTAAGTTTACGTCTAATCGATATTTAGTGGCAGCCATCGCTAAGAAGAAACCACCTAAAAACAGCATGATGATTGGACTGGCGAACGTCGCCATGATGTCGCTGTATTTTAACAACTCACCGAAATGTTCTTCCCCATGATCAAACCTTAGAAAGATCAGCCCTTTATCCGACAACATCAATAATTGCAGAACGATAATAACAACAGACGTCGCGTAAATCGGGATAGGCTCGAACACCCAGCACAATGCCGCTAATAAAAAGATCGCGATAACGCGTTGTTGAATAATCGTAAGGCCTTCAAATGGAAACGCTGATAGCGGCATTACGAGGATAATAAAAGGAATTAAAATAGGGATAATGTATTTAATATAGGGGCGCATAGCACAAAACTCTTCCTGAGATAACAACTACTTAGAAATTAGATTTACAGCTCTAATTTAGATCCGACAACGAATTATCGAGCTCTTATCGCTATCTCACTATCGGCTAGATCAATGATTACGTGATCGCGATACCCCCAGTTTCGTTTCTGTGCGCTACCTCAATGTTTGTATGTCATTTATTGTTGAAATTAAATTCAGGAGAGTGGTTTCTACGTTTCTAGTCATACTCCGTTCCAGTTATTCTAGGTACTGTCAGAACAGATCCGTCACTTAAAGTCATGTCTATAAATTGAGGGCCACCTCTGATAAAAACGTAGAACAAGCTCACTGGGTTAGGTATGCCTGAAACTTGTCGTATCGACTAAGAACCCCACAAAACGGGTGGCTCTATCTCTAGATTTACTGTTCTAACAAACAACACTGATACTCGGCAATGTGCTTTAGCTCCGATGTATGTTCAGGGAATCGTTCGTGAAGAAAGCACAATGCATCCGCTAGCGTTATCTGGTGCAGGTTCAATGTATAGCCAAAAACCAATCGGTGGATATTGTCATAGAGCTCATCTGAATTATCTGAGCTTTTACACTGCGCAAAGATAGCTTGATCAATCTCATCGTCTGGATCTTCCAAAGGGCTATTGGCCTGTCGATAAAGATTAGAAAGCATTGCGTCATATTGCTCTTTCGACACCTCTTCCTTACAACGCAGTATCCACGTAAGTGTAATGAGGTTATGCCCAAAGAAACCAAATTGTTTGAAGCATGCTTGTAATACGCTATTGAGCTCTACGAATTCGCTTGTTTCGGTGTTTCGGTCGCCATCAGAACGGGTCGATGTAACAAATTCAGTGAAGCGGTTAAGAAATGCAGGAACTTGAAACGGCTCTAACTCACTGTAAACACGATTCAGCGCCAATAAGATAGTCACATTGTGGGAAAGATATTCACTGGTTTGAGAAGCCTGTGAAACGTAATGCGAGAAGATATCTTGAAAGCCCTTATTCTCATGCCACTGCATTAAAGCAGCATACGACGCTGGGTATACCCCATTATCCAATATCCTATGAATACGAAAATCCGTAAACTTTGGCGCTTGTAGCATTGCAGAGTACTCGCCTAAAGCTTCAATCTCAGTTTGGTTTATCAGCTCACTCGTTTTAAGCCAGACATTGTCTGATTTAACGAAATAAGCATTCAGATAATTCGCAGCCAAATAAGCTTTTAAAGAATGAGGTTGATGGATGCTAGCACTGCTATAAAGTGCCTTTTCTAATAGTTGGTCGCTTGTCATGTTTCCTCCTTGAAAATAAGACCGAATAGATTTGATTGTTATATGACTAGCATCTTTGAGAAGCAAATCGAACGGTCTACACCGACATATTTACCATATGCACTGGATTCTGAGTAAGAGTGGCGACAATAAAAGGTCGCCGCTTTGAATTTATAATTAAATTTAATAAAACTCTTGATATTAATTAATATTATAAAACTAAATAATCCATACGTTGGCTATCTTCTTATTTTCCTTTAAGTGAACCATAATAACTAAAAGTAATTATACGTATTAGATTTCGAACCAGTAACACCTGCAATACCAACTTCTATTAGCCCTTTTCTCATTGCATGGTATATAGTAAGAAAACTTGGATACTTTAATAACTTCATTCCATGAATACGTGTTCTATTACACCCCTTTAAGAGCTCTTTCCTTGAAACATTAAATGGAAAAATATGATTTCGAGGTTGGTGATGGAACGCTAATAGAGAAGAACGTTGACGAATAGCTTTAAATATTGCATTCACAAGCCAACCGTCCAATGATTTCATTTGCTCTTCATCGTTAATCAGGGGATAAAAACTCATTATACCTTTAAAAAATATACGATTGCTTCGTCCATTTAAGTATGCTGAAAGCATATCTTCTGACAAGTTCCCGTACATATACCTTCGAATTTCGCAAATAGCACTCAGCAGAGCTTCATCCTCATTATTCGCGGGAATTTTTAATGCTTTCAAAGGCGAAGATTTCAGTGGTTGTATTAAATGCTTATACAAAATATAAGAAATTTCACGCTTTATTTTAATTACAGATGACTTCTTTATTGATACCTTGTCAATAGAAATTGAATAACCTAAGAACTCAATATTTTCTTTTGATTTTAAAAATTCAGATTTCTTTGCATCTGTTGACAAAATACTAATACCCTCAGATTTATCAGCATTAAGCGCAACACCGACTTCTCTTGAGAACGCACTCATAATATCTAAAGCTTTTGTTATCTTAGTATAGTCTTGTGACCATATAATTGTATCATCAGCATACCGAGCAAATTGTAGGCCCTCTTTCTCTAATTGTTTATCAAGTTTCCAACAGGCTAAATTTGCTAAGAATAGAGAAATTGATGTTCCTTGAGGTATGCCTTTATCACGCCCTTTCAAAAAGGCCTTAATTACAGATCGCTCTTCGTTACTTATAAAAAAACCATTTTGGTCAAACTGCTCAAAAAGATATTGGTGTGAGATCGTGTCAAAAAACTTTGAAAAATCAAACTCTGCGACAAAGAGCCTAGCATTTTGAGACAATTCAACGGCTATATCTTGAATAGCAAAGTGAACGTTACGATCATCACGATAAGCATACGAAAATGAACTAAATCGATGTTTGTTCTTTTTAAGCAGGCGGTGATAAAAAAATGTAGATATAGCTGCATCAGGGATTTGATACATTGCTACTTCACGGTAACCACCCGAAGATTTTGCTACATTATTAGTCGCAGGAGGGAAAGGTTCATAGGTCTGAGCTTCAATCTTTCTTGCTATCGAATGTGAAATTGTCTTCGCGTGCTTTTTTACATAAAACGGGTCAAACTTTCTATCGTTAGACCAATGGGGAGGTTTTACTACTGTTTTTAAGTTTGTTGGTGCAGAAGAGCGCTTTAATTTCCTCTCGTTCTCAACATGTAAAGCATTATGGTATGCGTGGTGTCGAAGAGCCAATTTTTCAGCTTCGTTTTCTATATACCACGTAATTTTTTCATGTAAATCCACTCTTTTCTCCTAAAAAAAACCCAGCTTTCGCTGGGTTAATTTCACGGACACAACCTACGTAAAAGATAGTCACTACATACTTTAGAAAGATGTTTTATCTCCTAAAGGACCGGCTCTGTCATCCACGAATATAAAAGGAATCTTTGAGTAATAAGGGTGTCCGCTCGCCTCTATAGGCATGTGAGTATTAAACTAAAAGCATACGATACTGTCAATTAAAATCAGACGCTTAACTGCTATTAGATAAAAGATGAAAACAATGGGTTACAATGTTGTTAAAACACACTCGCTATTGATAATAAAGACAATATCCCTACTTCCAAAAACTCGGTTATTTGCTCATTTGTAATTAAGGTAAAAACTGAGAAATATTGAAGTTAACGTAGATAAAGTTATTCTATAGATTCAAACAAAGCGGATTTTAATAACTTCCATCTCATCATCGAGTTACGATAAATAATAAAATTAGATTTTATAAAAACAATTTGATCAATAAGTTTTTTTGTAAACTTTGAATTACATACTCTAAAATTCAATCTCCCTAAAAAACTTGTCATAAGCCGAAATGCTCTTCCAATCTTGATTCGCAACACATGGCATTAGCGTGTTGCATATAGACTTCCTATAAAGCCGTTGGGAAGAAGGAGTTTATATTAAAATCAGGAACGAAAAATGAACCAACAACGTCAACTAAGCTGGAAAATAGCAGCTATTCTAGGTACGTCTTTTGGCTTTAATGCACACGCTGCAGAAATGGTCAGGGTCGATGATGATGCATTACTCCAACAGAGCCTCATCGCGCAGTCGAAGAGTGTTGCCCCACTAGAATTAGGTTTTTCTGAAGTTAAACGGGTGGTATTGCCCAATGGAAAAACCAAAGTCCGCTATCAACAAACTCACTTAGGTTTACCCGTCTTTGACACTTCGGTTGTCGCTACCCTTTCCAAGAACCAACCCACTCAGGTATTCGGTTCAATGGCACAGGGGATCAGTGGTGACTTATCCAGCATCGCGCCAAAGCTGAATCAGGAACAAGCAATTGAAGCTGCTCTCTCCGCTCACCGCACGTTTACCGTCGGCAAAAAGTCGATTGAAAATAAAAACGCGAAACTGATGGTGAGATTGGACGAGAACCAAACCGCCCAAGTGGTGTATCTGGTCGATTTCTTTATCGCGTCCTCAATGCCAGAGCGCCCTTTCTACTTTATTGATGCCACGACTGGCGATGTCCTCCAAAAATGGAATGGGCTAAACCACGCTAAAGCATTAGGTACTGGCCCCGGTGGCAACCTCAAAACCACTCGATATGAATATGGCAGTGACTTCCCTAGCTTTCCTATCGACAAAACAGGCACAACTTGTACGTTAGAAAACGATTCGGTCAAGACGGTCAACTTAAATCATGGAACCTCTGGCAGCGCAGCCTACAGCTACAACTGTGCCGACGGAACTAACTACACCGATCATAAATACATTAACGGGGCTTACTCGCCTCTTAACGATGCGCACTATTTTGGTAATGTCGTATTCGATATGTACAAAGAGTGGATGAACACATCGCCTTTAACCTTTCAGCTGACGATGCGTGTTCACTACAGCTCGAATTACGAGAATGCATTTTGGAATGGTTCATCAATGACCTTTGGCGATGGTGGCAGCACCTTCTATCCATTGGTCGATATTAACGTGAGTGCTCACGAAGTCAGCCACGGGTTCACAGAGCAGAACTCCGGCCTTGTGTACCGAAACATGTCGGGCGGCATCAATGAAGCCTTCTCCGATATTGCAGGCGAAGCGGCTGAATACTATTTGCGTGGCAATGTGGATTGGATTGTCGGTAGCGACATATTCAAATCGGAAGGTGGTTTGCGTTACTTTGACCAACCATCAAAAGATGGCCGCTCGATTGACCATGCCTCTGAATACTACGATGGTTTGAACGTTCACTTGTCTAGCGGTGTTTATAACCGCGCCTTTTACCTTTTAGCGAACAAATCGGGTTGGAATGTACGTAAGGGGTTTGAAATATTCACAGTCGCAAACCAACTGTATTGGACAGCAAACAGTACCTTTGATGCCGGTGCGTGTGGTGTAGCGAAAGCCGCAGCAGACATGGGTTATGTGGTTGCCGATGTTGAAGATGCTTTTAACACGGTAGGCGTGAATGCAAGCTGTGGTGTCACACCTCCAACTGGCAATGTACTGACGAAAGGCACACCGATTGCAAACCTAAGCGGAAACCAATCCTCAGAGAGCTTCTACACCTTCACTGTTGATTCTGCATCAAGCGTGACAGTTTCAATATCTGGCGGTTCAGGTGATGCCGACCTTTACGTGAAATCAGGCAGCAAGCCAACGACATCAAGTTACGATTGTCGCCCTTATCGCGCTGGAAACAATGAGCAGTGCAGTGTGAGCGCGCAACCGGGTGTCACCTATCATGTGTTACTGCGCGGATACTCGAACTACTCTGGCCTAACGTTGCGTTTAGATTGAGTTAGAGTAAAAAGCGAACCGCGTTAAATGGAAAGCAACAAGGCCAAACTGTTTTGCCTATTAGGTCTTGAAATAAAAAACCTCCGGTTACGTAGGCGTGACCGGAGGTTTATTGGATAAGTTGTCATTGATACTACAAGTAAGATAAAGCTAGTAAGGTACAACTAATCATCGAGTAGTGATTAGAACTCTTCAGTATCAATCTCACGTTGAGTTGCCGCGTTATAACGTCCACCAGCTATCTTGTTTTGAGGAATGATACCGTCTATCACGCGCAGCAATTCATCAGAAACTGATAGCTGTTGTGCATTCCAGTTCTCTTCTAAGTGTTGAAGGCTTGTAGTGCCCGGCAATGCAATAGAGTTCGGCGCTTTTTTCAAAGTCCAAGCTAACGCCAGTTGTGCCAGAGTCGGAGTTGAACCGCGATTGTCATTAATCGAAAAGCCATTCTCTTCTGCAAACATCGGCAACACAGACTCAAACTGTCGTACTAAAGACAAATTAGACTCGAAGTATTCATCAGAGAAACGTGGCATGGCTAAGCGAATATCACCAGCGACAAATTGATTATCTTTCACTTCGCCCGTCAACATACCGCGACCAACAGGGCTAAACGACACAAAGGTCGCATCTATCTTTTGGCATTGCTCGATTACCGCGATTTCTGGATTACGTGACCAGAGCGAATATTCCGATTGCACGGCTGCTATCTTATGAACCGCGTTTGCTTTGGCGATGGTGTCGGCAGAAACTTCTGACAAACCTATGTGCTTGATCTTACCTTCTTCCACCAAACGAGAAAGTTCACCAATACTCTCTTCAATCGGAACACTTTTATCCCATCGATGCAGGTAGTACAAATCAATAACGTCAGTATTCAAACGCTGTAGTGAATCTTCACACGTTTTGCGAATGGTTTCTGGCTGCCCATCAATCGCTCGCTTGCCATCAGGCCCTTTGAACATTCCACATTTACTGGCGAGGAAAAACTCATGACGACGATGATCAACAACCTCAGCTAACAGTGATTCATTCGCACCAAAGCCATACAAGGCAGCCGTGTCGAGCATGTTATAGCCCAAATCCAATGCTTGATTGAGTAACTTAATGCCATCCAATTTCTGCGGTGGAGTGCCATAAGCATGCGACAAGTTCATACACCCTAAAGCCACTGGCGCTAATGTCTGCCCACCAATACTAGCCATCATCGTTTATCCTTTTACTGCTAAAAATACCAACTGTGGAACCAATACGACTTTAAAGAACGGTTCTTCTTTAAGTCACTACTGAGCGTTAACTTGCTACTCAGCTTTTAATTATTCAGCTTCAAGTAACTGTTCAAGCTTGTCTAATGTTTCCATTGCAGGAAGGCAGCTCGCCACACTCGAATTTGGCTCACGACCCGTTTTGATTGCATCGAAGAATTCGCGGTCGATAAGCTCAATACCATTATTAGAAACCGCAACACCCTCTAGTGAGATAGGGTTTTCTTTGCCGTCATACAGGTCATCATAACGCGCTAGGTAAGTGCCCTCTTCACAGATGTAACGGAAAAACGTACCAAAAGGGCCATCATTGTTGAATGACAGTGACAGCGTACAAATTGCACCTGATGGCACTTTCATACCAATGCTCATGTCCATTGCGATACCCAAGTCTGGGTGAACTGGACCTTGAAGTGCTTGAAGTTTTGTTGCCTGTTCACCGGTTTGGTATTGGAAAAGATCAACAGTGTGACAAGCATGGTGCCAAAGCAGGTGATCGGTCCAACAACGAGCTTCACCTTTAGCGTTGGTGTTTGTGCGGCGGAAAAAGTACGTTTGAACGTCCATCTGCTGGATATGAAGTTCGCCGGCAGCAATCTTGTTTTGAATCCATTGATGGCTTGGGTTGAAACGACGAGTGTGGCCAGCCATTGCGATTTTGCCAGATTTCTTCTGCGCTTCTACCACGCGGTAGCTGTCTTCGATGTTGTCCGCCATTGGGATTTCAACCAAAACATGTTTGCCTGCTTCCATACATTCAATCGCTTGTGCTGCATGCATTTGTGTTGGCGTAGCAAGAATTACTGCTTCCACTTCATCAAGTACAAGTGCGTCAGATAGATTGGTAAAGCCCTTTGAATCATGACCATACTCTGTGATCAGTAGATCAAGCTTATCTTGCTCAGGAGAAACCATCGCAGTTACGCGAACGCCTTCAATTTCACGGATAGCATCCAAGTGTTTACGTCCAAAGGCACCTGTCGCGCCCACAACACATACGTTCATATTCATTCCTTTAATTTGATACCCGCCCTGTTTGGCCGGTGTTGCTTAATGCTTTTTACTTAATGTTTGATTACTTAATGAATTACTTAATTGCTTAATAATCGATGGCTTCTACGTTTAACCCAGTTCTTCATTCAGCTAATAACAACATTCGCTTGCTGAGATGTTCGATTTTTTGGTTGTCCCGTTATTCATTCACTGCGCGAGTTCGAGTATTGGCCAACTGCCCTAATACCAAATCACTCAGTGTAGATAGGTCTTGCCCTTGATATTCGACCGGCATCTTGCCGAGTGCGCTATGCCACTCCATCGCACCGTTCACCATCGAGCCATTCAAATTTAGTTCGCTTAAGGTGTTAGATACCTCTTTAAGCTCGTTGGAACGTCGCTCCCCATGAGATAACATACGTTCCAAGTGATATTGGCCGAGATCGTTCAATGGCAGAGCTGGATACGTTGTACTAAGTGATTCGAGCACATGATTTTCAACCCCCGCTTTACGCGCTGCCAACAAACATTCCGTAGTGAGAGCTTCAAGCCCTTTTACCATCACAGAACGAATCATTTTGATGCATGATGCCTCACCCACTTGGTCAGACACCACTTCAACGTTGAAGCCAAGTGTGGTCAGTAGCGGTTCAATCTCTAATGCTTTTTTTCCAGAGATCAACAATGGGATTGCAGATGTTCTTCCCAACACCGGGGCCATAATTGCAACATCAAGGTAGCTTGCACCACATGCTTCAATAAGCTCAGCATTCCTTTGTTTTACTTGGGGTGAACATGAATTACAGTCCAAGAATATCTGTTTGGGCGTAAATGTTTTCGCTACGTTTTTTGCAACGGCTTCGGCTTGATCGGCCGTCACCAGTGAAAAGACTAACTCAGCACCATTTATCGCCTCGTGGGCTTCAAATGCACCTTGAACGCCATGCTTTATGTATTCAAGGAGAATGCTTTCGCGGTGCTGTGCATGGTTACTTTTGATATCGAATCCACTGATCACTTCTGGTGCTTTATCACCCCAGCACACCAAAAATGCTTGTGCAGCTTCACCAAAACCAATGAACGCAGCTCTTGTTATCGTCGCCATAATTCTCTTTTTACCTGCCAACTTATCTGCGTTTTTCATGACAGTTACCTTAGCATTGGCATCTACAGGGCGATAATCAAATAAATATAAGGGGTATTCAATTTTGAAAAAATGCCTTCACTTTTAGATCGCACTTGAGTGTCATGATTTAAGTTGAAAATAGAAAGCCAAACAGAAAACAAAACAAGCCGAATTGAACTCAACTGAGAATAACTAAAGCTGTACACCTTTCTCACGTAACAACGTTAGAAAATGGTTTTGAACCGAGGTAGCAAACCAGTTCTTCCGCATGGTTAAACCGATTGGGCGCGACTGCTTTTTGCAATCAAATGGCAGAATGGTGAAGTGCCCCTCTTCAAGTTCGCGAGTAATCTGGTGCTGAGAGAGGATCGTTAATCGATCGCTGCCTAAAAGCAGTTCTCTTACCAACATCTGCGAGCTTGCCTCAACAATTCGAGTAGGTACATCACGTTCCTGAGACGTAAAAATGTCTTCAAACATTCTGCGTCCAGGCGTGTTTACATTAGATACAACCCAACTCGAACCTTGTAAATCATCAAGTGTTATTTGCTCTTTCAAGCTCAGTGGGTGATCGTTTCTAGAGAGGATTTTGTTATGTGATTGAAACAGAGTTTCTTGGCGAATATCGGTGCTCGGTGATGGGAAACGCAGCGCACCAATTAGGATATCTAGCTCACCGTGGCGTAAGTGATTGAGCAAGTCTTGATACGGGCCGTCGATCACATGAATTTGGCAATCAGGGAACTTACGAGAAAACTCATTGATGGTGTTTGGTAGTAAACATGTACGAGCAAGAGGCAAACAGCCAACCGTAATCACACTGTTATGGCGGTTACTCAATAAGCCAACCTCTTCGATACCTTGCTTGATTTCTACGAAGGCTAATTTGCTCGACATCACCAGAGCGCTACCAGCCTTACTAATCGTAATACCCGTGCTGTTTTTTTCGAATAAAGTGATACCAAGGATCTCTTCAAGATCTTTAGATGCACGATACACTGACGACTGCGACACTTCCAAAATACGACTGGCTTCAGTAAAGCTTTGACCGTTAGAAACCGCGATCAATGCTTTCAATTGAGTGGTTGTTATATTGAATAAATAGCGCTGAACGCTGCTTTTTCGCTGGCCTTTCGCGACTTTTAGCGAATCAGTAATGCCTTTACTGATGTACTCCAACGCACGTTCAATTCGAAATGAAAACGCTTCTCCTTGTTCGGTCGGTTTCATGCCATCGGTGGTACGTTCGAACAGCTCACTATGAATGTTTTTTTCCAGTTTCGCTATCGCTTGTGTGATAGCGGGCTGAGACAAAAACACCACTTCCGAAGCCTTGCTAATGCTTCCAGTATTCACCACTTCTGATATCGCTCTTAGGTGTCTCAAGTTTGGAATATTTAACATGTTATCGCCTCAAAAGTGCTGTCAAACTGCCATTTACATTCAAATTCCAAATGCAAACAGCAACTTCAAAAACGGTGCTAAATACAACATTTAAACCCCGTCAACTATCGAACACATTCAGCACATTTTTTGAATACTCTTCCAGCAGAAAAGCTGAAATCTGTGAGTTAATGTAGATAAAATGTAACTCCACCAACGTAAAGATGTGACTTCATTCTCCAAAAAAGAAATACACAAAAATTCATTTTCAATCCCCTTTTTTAATACATAACCCACAGCTATATATTAGTAACCCACTGTTTTATAGCGCAATGCAAATGGAATATCAAACTGTAACCCCAACACGAATAGTTAATGTTATCTCAAAATTGAATAACACTTTCACTATATGAATTATCGGTTGTTAATTTTAGGTGATAACTTTATCGACGTAGAAACAGGAGGTTCACAAATGAAAACAATAACTAAACTTACACTCGCTCTATCGCTTGCATATGCAGGTTCTGCTGCTGCTCTGGACATCACTATTGGGCATGTAGATTCACAAGATTGGACGATCTCTAAGAAAGGCGCTGCAACACAGGTTTTCAAGAACCTTGTAGAGGCTGAATCTGGTGGTCGAATTAATGTAAATATCTACCCTTCAGGTCAACTTGGTGGCGAGACAGAGCTACTTCAGTCGACTCAAGAAGGTATGTTAACCATGACTATGGTTTCTGGTGCCTACTCTAAGCTTTGTAAGGAAGCTAACGTACTAGAAATCCCTTACCTGTTCCCTTCAGCTCCTATTGCTTGGGAAGTGCTAGATGGTGAGTTTGGTCAAAAGTTGAATGACCAATGTTTGAAAACGACGGGTCTACGCAACCTCGCTTATGGCGAAACAGGTTTCCGCCATTTCACAAACTCAAAGCGTGAAATCACTACACCGCAAGACTTAAACGGTCTTAAAATCCGTGTAATGACCACACCACTTTACGTTGAAATGATGAAGTCATTGGATGCAGAGCCTACACCTATTGCATTCCCTGAAGTTCCTGCTGCTCTAACTACTGGCGTTATCGACGGACAGGAAAACCCTGTCAGCGTAATCAACGCGAACAAATTCTATGAACTTCAAAAATACATCACTCTAGACGGTCACGTTTATGGCACTGATTTCCTATTAATGAATGACGATTTCTACACATCTTTGAATGCCGAAGACCGAGCAATCATTGATCGCGCTGCAAAAGTTGCAGGTACAGTAGGTCGAGCTATTCAGCAAGTGAATTCAGCAGAAGGCTTAGAAGTACTTGCTCAAAAAGGCATGAAGATTACTTCGCTAACGCCAGAGCAACAGAAACAATTCCGCGATAAGACGCAGCCCGCTGTGATCAAATGGTTATCAGGCACTATCGATTCAAAATGGATTGATGATGCACTAGACGCAGTAGAAACCGCGACTAACTAATTCATAACCGAATAATCAATACAAAAACCCTACAGCAGTACTTATAAGAAATGAGTCGTTATACCTCTGATGTATAACGACTCTTCCCAAGGAGACAGGGAACATGATTGAGCAATATAAAAAGCTACTTGCGATTCTCGCAGGGGCTTCACTCTTCAATTTGTTTGCAGTGATGTTGATCACCACAATCAGCCGTTACTTTTTTAATACCTCTATCCTATGGGGCGAGGAGCTAAGCAAATACTCAATGATTTATGGCGTTATGTTCGCTACATCATTGTGTTATTTAGAAGGCTTACACATCAAATTTTCTGTTCTTGATTCAGTCAAATCAAAAGCATTTCAAAAAACGCTGGAAGTCATTGTCGACCTATCTGTTTTGTTATGTTCGGTGATCTGGACTTACTCAGCGTACCTATTTGTGATCAAACGCGGAGGCATTGAGTCAGCTGGTATTGGAGTCCCTATGCACTACTTCCAATCAGCATTGATTGTTGGCGGCGCTTGCCTGTTTATAGCCGCTACACTGCGTTTAATTCAGCACGTGAAATCAGCGCGTGTATCCACAAGAACTCAAGCTATCCAAAGCGACGTATAAGGAATCGTTATGCCTTCAATTGCCTTAATGGGATCCATGCTAATTTTTGGTATTCCTCTCGTATTCAGCATCATCTTGGCGATGTCGTTCTACGTCTCTAGTACTCCCATCTCTATCAGCCTAATAGCTCAACGTATTTTTAGTGGTTTGGATTCTTACTCTATCCTTGCGGTTCCTCTGTTTGTTCTTGCGGGTGAGCTAATGAACAAGAGTGGTATCACCAGCCGTATCATCGATTTCGCTAACGCATTAGTGGGTCACTTCCGTGGCGGCTTAGCTCAAGTGAATATCTGGTCTTCAGTGATGTTTGCTGGTATCTCAGGCTCTGCAGTCGCTGATACATCAGCACTTGGCCGCGTGTTTATTCCTCAAATGGAAAAAGAAGGCTACAGCAAAGAGTTTTCTTCAGCGTTAACGGCAGCATCTTCGGTTATTGGGCCGATGATTCCGCCAAGTATTCCAGTGATCATTTATGCGCTTATAGCGAGTGGCGTATCTGTCCCTGCCCTATTCTTAGCAGGCATTGTTCCTGGCGTATTGTCTGCAGTTGCTCTGTCTATTTTCGTGTTTATTTACGCGACTCGTCACAACATAAAAAGCAACGTGGTTCGTCAAAGCCGCCGTAAAGCATTGGTAAAGGCGTTTATTCCGCTAACAATGCCAATCTTCATCCTTGGTTCAATCTTGATGGGTATTGTGACGCCAACTGAAGCAGCAGCGTTCGCAGCTTTCTATGCGCTACTGGTTGGTATGTTCGTGTATAAATCTCTGAGTTTCAGCGACCTACCAGAAGTGTTTATGCGTTCAATGCGCGACTCTTCAATTGTCTTGATCCTGATTGCCGTTGTATCTGTAGCGAACTGGATTCTTACTTTCTCTCGCGTTCCTCAATTCATCAGCCAACAGATTTTAGGCAGCATCAGCGACCCAATCATGTTTTTGATTATGGTGAACGTTATCTTGCTGGTCGTTGGGTTATTCCTCGAAGGCATTGCTGCAATGCTGATTCTTATCCCAATATTCCACCCGATTGCGATGAGCTTTGGTATCGACCCTGTTCACTTCGGTATCGTGGTTATCTTCAACCTAATGATTGGCTTGATTACACCACCAATGGGAATTTGTCTGTTTGTGTCCAACACCATATCCAAGGTCGGAATCGCCGCGATTTCTAAGCAAGTGATTCCACTGTTCCTACTTGAAGTATTGGTGTTGTTCTTCATCACTTTTGTTCCGCAAAGCGTGCTGTTCTTGCCACAGCTATTCGGATACTAGAGCACACACAAAACCATGTCTGTATATGAAATATTGCTGCCGCTGATACTGATTGTCGCGGCAGGCTTTCTCACGACTAAAAATGGCTTTTTCTCTCGCCATTTCATCGGCGACGTAAGCAAATTCGTTCTTTATATCTCACTTCCTGCGGTCATTTTTGGCAGTGTCACTCAGTTAGATTTGAGCGAAGCGATCAACAAAAACTACATGTTGATCTATGCCGTAGGCGGGTTGCTGTGTATGAGCATCGCAGTGTTGTATAGCCGATTAATCATGAAGTTGAAGTGGCAAGATTGCTTCATCAATGCTCTAGGTAGCGGGATGCCAAACAGTGCATTCATAGGCTTCCCTATCGTGTTGTCGATTTTTGATGGTCAGTACGCGGAAGCGTTTCTAATGAGCGTGTTGATTGAAAATCTCGTGTTTATTCCTGTGTGTTTGGTGTTACTGGAGTTCTCGAATGAAACCGACTCATCGCTCAAAGATCAACTTATCGAGATTGGAAACAGGCTAAGAAAGAATCCAATCATCGTTTCGATCACCTTGGCACTGAGCATCAACCTGTTAGGTATTCAGCTCCCAGTCGTGATTGGAGAAAGCGTTGGCATTCTCGCCAAAACCTCAGTCGCTTTAGCATTGTTTGCGATTGGTGGAATTTTGGGGCAATCACTGGTGCTAAACCAAAAATCACGCATTGCGCTGGTTACTAGCATCAAATTGGTTTGCTTCCCCATTATTGCGCTTGGCTTACTTTTGGTCTGGCCGGTAGAAGGAGATTTAAAATATGTACTGCTTATCTTTTGTGCATCACCAATGCTCTCTATCTACCCCATTCTTGGCGGGATTTATAAGCAACAAAACTTCTGTGCAAACACATTGATTATAACGACGCTGGCCTCTGGATTTACCTTGTCTATCGTTGTTTCGCTCATAACTCATAACTCATAACTCATAACTCATAACTCAAATAACAATAACCAAAACGTTCACTCATAAGGTCTTAAACATGGAAAAAGTTAAAATTGCTGTTGCTGGAGCAGGCTTAATCGGGAAAACACACATCAAACTCATTGTTGAAAATGAACAATGCGAACTGGCTGCTATCGTTGACCCGTTCCCTGCAGCGAAAGAGATTGCCGATGATTACGGTGTGCCCGTTTATGAGAGCTTAGAAGAGCTGTTTTCCGATGCAAAGCCAGAGGGTGTGATCCTCGCGACCCCAAATAAGTTACACGCTCTGCAGACACACGAATGCATTGCCGCTGGTGTGGCAGCTATAGTCGAAAAACCAGTGACAGATTCTATCGAAGATGCGGTTGAGTTATTGAAGCATGCAAAACATGAGAACAGTAAAATCCTGGTTGGCCATCACCGCGCTTATAGCCCGCTTTTAGAAACCGCTAAAAAGATCATCGACAGCGGTGAGCTGGGCAAACTGGTTTCTATAATGGGCAGTGCGGCATTTTACAAGCCAGATTACTACTTTAATGAAGGCGACTGGCGCAAAGTAAAAGGCGGCGGCCCTATCCTTATCAACATGATTCACGAGATAGGCAACCTGCGTCACCTTGTTGGCGATATTGTCGGTGTTCAGGCGATGAGCTCGAGCAGTGCACGTGACTTTGAAGTCGAAGACACAACAGTCATCTCTCTGCGCTTTGAAAACGGCACACTAGGCTCTTTCCTATTGTCTGACGCTTCAGCAAGCCCACGCAGCTGGGAACAAACCTCACAAGAGAACAAGTCTTACGCGACGTACGAAACCGAAGATTGCTACCACGTAGCGGGCACCAATGGCTCCCTTTCTATACCAACTATGCAGGTGAAATCATTCGCGAAAGACGTCACGCCATCATGGTGGAACGAAATGCTTGAGCGCAAAGAAGAGATTCACCGTGAAGATCCTCTAAAACGTCAGCTTGAACACTTCTGCGCATTGATTCGAGGCGAAGAGCAAACACCAAAAGTCAGCATTTGGGATGGCCTACAAAATCTATTGGTTATCGACGCGATCATCAAAGCCTGTGAAACAGAACAATACGTACCCGTTCAAGATGTAACACCGCAGCTTAAGTAAGGAGCCACCATGAAATATTCAATCGCGACTGTGTGCTTGTCTGGCACGCTAGAACAAAAAATGCATGCTGCCGCTAAAGCGGGCTTTCAAGCTATTGAGATCTTTGAGAATGACCTCACTCAATACCGCGGTTCCGCTTCTGACGTTAAACGCATCGCAGACAGCCTTGGCTTAGAGATTCTTGTACTGCAACCTTTTCGCGACATGGAAGGCATGCCAGCTCACCTCCGCCAAAAAAAGTACAGCATGCTTGAGCGCAAGATGGACCTCGCCCACCAGCTAGGCACCTGCCGTTTAATGATGTGCAGTAACGTGCATCCTCAGTCATCTCCAAACGTTGCACAGTGTGCTGAAGATTTATACGCATTAGCAGAACTGGCAAAGCGTGAAGACATGCAATTAGGCTATGAAGCTCTAGCATGGGGTCGCCACATTGCCGATTATGATGACGCTTGGAACCTAGTGAAAACAGTCGACCACCCTAACCTTGGTGTGGTTCTCGACACCTTTCACATGTTTGCACGCGGAAACACATTGGATACGTTGAAGAACGATATTCCAGTCGATAAAATCGCTCTGGTTCAAGTGGCCGATGCACCAAAAATGCAGATGGATATTCTTCAATACAGCCGCCACTATCGTTGTTTTCCTGGCCAAGGTGACTTCCCAGTTATCGATTTCGTAAAAGCGCTTAAAGACAAAGGCTACAACGACTATTTATCCCATGAAGTCTTTAACGATGAGTTCCGTTCATCAGCGCCAATCGAGAAAGCGATCGATGGTGTGCGTTCTTTGAAATGGCTAGAAGATCAAACTAACGACGCGTTCAATGCACCTAAGATCCACGACCTCAGCTTTATTGAATTCGCAGTTAAAGAGCGTGAGAACAACCCTTTCTCGGATGTGATTGAGTCTCTAGGCTTCAAAAAGACTCATTGCCATAAGAGTAAGAATGTTGATTTATACCAACGCGGTGACATCAACTTTATATTCAACTACGAGAAGAATTCAAACGCGCAAAATTACCGTGAAGGTCATGGTGAATCGGTATGCGCGCTCGGCGTTATCACTGAAGATTCAAGCCGTCTTGTTGAATTAGCGAGCCGTTACAACAGCCCAACCATTCATCAAACACGTCAAGAGAATGAACTAGATATCCCTACTCTCAAAAGCTCTGGCAACTTGCTGATTCACCTTCTTGAAGAGAACGAAGCATCGAAGTTCTATGAAGTAGATTTTGAACCGGTCCTGGACCAAGCATCGATGGATGACAACTTCACTCGCATTGACCACATGGGTCAAGTTGTAGCGCCTGACGCACTGCTGTCTAACCTGTTCTTCTATAAATCTATCTTCGGCTTTGTACCTGAAGAGAGCTTTGACTTGCCAGATGTGAATGGCCTAATCACTAGCCGCACCATCAAGAGCGCTAACAGTAAGATCAAGATTGCATTGAACAGCACCAGTGCTAAGCAAACCTCTGCTCAACGTTTCTTGAATGACTCTAATGGTGCAAGCATCAACCAAATTGCCATGGAGTGTAAAGACATCTTCTTAGCGGTTCAGGATCTCTCTCCTATCTATCAGTTGAAGATCCCAAATAATTACTACTTGGATATTCAAGCGCAATTTGATTTACCCGATGAGTTGATTCAACGCCTAAGTGAAAACAACATTCTGTACACGGAAGACGAAACAGGCAGCTTCTTCCATTTCTACACCAAAGAGATCAATGGCTTGTTCTTCGAAGTCGTTCAACGCGTAGGAGACTACAGCAAATACGGCGAGACTAACGCGTTCATTCGTCTAGCGTCACAAGCGAATCAGTTCTAACAGGCATTGTTACCTAACTTTTTTCACCAAATATATCCGTTGGATACAACCTCACTTGTATGGCAGCAGATATATTAACTTACTTAACTTGCTATTTTTCTTCTTGAGCTTTGCTGCACTTTACTCATATTCGGTAAGTGCAGCTTTTTTTGTCTAGGTTCTGGTGTTTTTAGTTCATGGGCTTGTAGAAGGGCTAACAAGTTTTTGGGCAAGAGCTTCTTAGTGCACTCATCCCGATGCAGTCGAGTGCACTGTGTTTTACCCTACTTCAGAAAACCAAGCCGTAAAAAAGCCCCTAGCGATGCTAGAGGCTCAATTTTGCTGCTTATGTTGATTAGAGGTATTAGTCGTCTAATAAGAACTGAATGGCTAAGCCGTAACCTTTAGTTCCCATACCAATCACTGTGCCTGCGGCTACAGGCGAGATGTAAGAGTGATGACGAAATGCTTCGCGCGCGTGAACATTTGAGATATGCACTTCAATAACAGGAACATCGACGCCTTTGATTGCGTCATGCAAAGCTATTGATGTGTGCGTGTAAGCGCCTGGGTTGAATACCACGCCTACGCATTCACCGGCAGTAAATTCACGACCGGCTTTGTGCACGGCATCGATCAACTGACCTTCGGTGTTACTTTGAAAGCATTCGACTTCGCAATCATATTTAGCGGCTAACTTGCGGCAGTTTTCTTCTACGTCTGCCAGTGTTTCATGACCATATTGCTGAGGCTCGCGAGTTCCTAATAGGTTTAGGTTTGGTCCATTCAACACTAATAATTTTTTCATTGTTCCTTTCCTTACTTCTATCCTTAGACGGGATTTGAAAATTGATTTTGACGAAATTGAGATAGCTCTTGGGGTGTTAATTCACGGTCGGTGAACAGTTGAAACGCATCAACCGCTTGATGAAAAAACAGTTCAAAGCCAGTTAAAACCGCGAGGTTCGCCCCCATCGCAGCTTTGATAAATTCAGTTTCAATTGGCGTGTACACAGCGTCAAATACCCACATCTGGTTCTCTATCCAATGACTTGAGATAGGTATGCCCGGTGTCTTGTAATGCCCTATTGGAGTGCAATTAAGAATGCCATCCGCCTCTCTAACGTGCTGCTCTAACGTTGTCTCTGTAAGACAAGTTACCTTAACATTTCTTTTTTCTAACAGCTGAGCTAAACCATGCATTTTTTCGGTATCACGGTCATAAAGCGCGATATGTTCTGCTTCTAATTCTGTTAGAGCCGAAGCCACCGCTTTACCCACACCGCCACAGCCTATAAGCACTGTTTTACCGGGCTTACAATGCCGAAAAACATTGTAGGCATTAATAAAGCCAGAGAAATCTGTGTTGTAAGCAAACGTACCTTCTGGGCGAAAAACTAATGTATTGGATGCTTCAACTATTTTCGCTGACGTATCCAAAAAGTCAGCCACTTGAACCGCCATCTCTTTATAGGGATAAGTCACATTAGTAGCGTGAATATTGCTTTCTTCCATTTGAGATGAATGCGCTCGAAAATCGAATATGTCTCCACTCTCTAATGGGCTTAATTGATAATCGAGCTCTATATTAAGTTGTTCCGCTAATAGGTTATGGAACTCGGGTGACTTGGATTTATCAATATTGGCACCAATAAGTCGACAATTAATCATTTCACTTCACCTTCTTCGGAATTTTATTTAAAGCTACCAGAATCACGTTATTCAACGCTAATCACTTTTATTCAACACCTATTCATTTTTTATTTTCTATGGCACCAACCCATATGGAATATCGCTTTTTCGTTGCCGTCATTGCAGCTCTCTATCTCAAAATCTTATACCTTCGAAATAAATTGAAATAGTCGAGAATAAGCCTTGGTCGTTATAGTTGTTAGCAACAAAAACAACAAAGGACTGCCGAGATGATTATCGACTGCCATGGACACTACACAACCACACCACCTCAGGTGGGCGACTACCGCGAAAGCCAAAAAGCGGCGCTAGCTGAAAACCCAAACCACATTGGTAGCAAAGGTTCAATTCACATTTCAGACGATGAGATTCGCGAAAGTATCGTAAATAATCAACTTCGTTTACAGAAAGAACGTGGTACGGATTTAACGATTTTCTCTCCTCGAGCAAGCTGGATGGGACATCACATCGGCAATGAGCACACGAGCCGCTTTTGGACAGAACATCAAAATGATCTTATTCGTCGTGTGTGCGACCTTTTCCCTCAAAACTTTGCACCGGTTGCTCAACTGCCGCAATCACCAGGCATTGACCCTTCAAAATCGGTTTCTGAGTTGGTTCGCTGTGTTGAAGAGATGGACTTCATCGGCTGTAACTTGAACCCAGATACAACGGGTGGCTTTTGGAAAGATGCCTCTTTGGGCGATCGTGCTTTCTACCCTCTGTATGAAAAACTGGTAGAGCTAGACGTACCCGCAATGATCCATGTAAGCGGCTCTTGTAACTCATGTCTGCACACCACAACTTCGTATTACTTGGGCGCAGACACGACGGCTTTCCAACAATTAATGACGTCTGACGTGTTCAAAGACTTCCCTGAGTTGAAAATCATCATCCCACACGGTGGTGGCGCAGTACCTTATCACTGGGGTCGTTTCCGCGGTATCGCGCAAGATATGGGATTGCCACCGCTTGAAGAAACCGTGTTGAACAATATCTACTTTGATACTTGCGTTTATCACCAGAAAGGCATCGACCTACTGCTTGATATCTTGCCAGCGAAGAACATCTTGTTCGCTTCAGAAATGATTGGCGCAGTGCGCGGTGTTGACCCAGAGACGGGCCACTACTATGACGACACGAAACGCTATATTGATGCCAGTGACAAGGTCACGGCCGAAGAGAAATCGATGATTTTTGAGGGCAACGCTCGTCGCGTATTCAGCCGACTAAAAACATCTTAATGCCACTCTGCCCATTTTAAGAATGGGCACTTCAAACAAACTTTCTCTAAAAAAAAAGAAGCATAAGCAAAGAGCAAAAGGAATTCATCATGAGTCAGAACATCGTTGTTCAACACATTAAACGTGCAGACAAAGAGATCATTGAAGGCTTACGCAAATGTGGCGTAGCAACCATTCATGAATCACAAGGTCGCCGTGGTTTATTGGCCGATTACATACGCCCTATTTTTCAAGGTGACGCCGTTGCAGGTTCAGCGCTAACAATCTCAGGAGCTGCTGGCGACAACTGGATGATGCACGTTGCCATCGAGCAAGCGAAAGCGGGGGACTTTTTGGTGTTCGCCCCTACTTCACCTTCAAACCACGGCTTCTTCGGTGATTTATTAGCAACGTCAGCACAGGCACGTGGTGTGGTTGGCTTAATCATTGAAGGCGGTGTTCGTGATACTCGTGACTTACGCGAAATGAATTTTCCTGTGTGGTCAAAAGCCGTATTTAGCCAAGGTACCATCAAAGAAACGCTAGGTTCAGTCAATGTTCAGATGACGTGTGCAGAAGAAATCATTAATCCTGGTGACATCATGGTCGCAGACGAAGACGGAGTGGTTGTGGTTCGCCGTGAAGAGGCTGAACAAGTACTGCATGCGTCACTAGAGCGTATGGAGCACGAAGAAGCTAAACGCGTTCGCCTAGCGAATGGTGAGCTTGGTCTAGACATCTATGACATGCGTGGTCGATTAGAAGAAAAAGGCCTGAAGTATGTCTAATCAAGCGCCATGCATGTGGATGAGAGCTGGCACCTCAAAAGGCGCCTACTTTCTGAAAGATGATTTACCTATCAACTCTTCTGAACGCGATGCATTTTTGCTGTCGGTGATGGGCTCGCCAGATGAACGCCAGATCGATGGTATAGGAGGGGCTGACCCTCTAACATCTAAGGTCGCGATCGTTGAACCATCGAGTCGAGAGCATGTAGACATCGACTACCTATTTCTACAAGTGTTTGTCGACCAAGCATTGGTTAGCAGCAAACAAAACTGTGGAAACATCCTTGCAGGGGTCGCTCCTTTTGCTATCGAGCGTGGGTTAGTTGAAGCCAAAGAAGGAACTACATCAGTTCGTATCTTCATGGAAAACACACAGCAAATCGCTACGGTAGAAGTTCAAACCCCAAACAAACAAGTGACCTATCAAGGCGACTGCCATATCGATGGCGTGCCCTCTTCATCAGCGCCAATTGCGGTAACTTTTGAAGATACTGCTGGCTCAACATGTGGTGCGTTAATTCCGTCAGGAAATGTTATTGATACAATTGACGGTATCGATGTCACTTTAATTGATAACGGAATGCCAGTTGTTGTGATGTGTGCGAAAGATCTCGGCATCACAGGTGACGAATCACGTGAACAACTCGACAATAACCAAGCTTTAAAACAGCGTTTGGAGTCTATACGGCTTCAAGCTGGTCCATTAATGAACCTTGGTGATGTTTCTGAGCTCTCTGTCCCTAAGATGTCTTTGGTCAGCGAGCCTCAATATGGCGGCGCAATCTCTACTCGCACATTCATCCCTCACCGTTGCCATGCTTCTATCGGTGTACTAGGCGCGGTTAGTGTTGCCAGTGCTTGCATACTCGATAACGCTCCAGCAAAACAACTTGCTCAAATCAACTCATCGAGCCAGGTAGAACAACTCGCTACACAAACTGAAACCAGCGTGAAAGTTGCTCTGGATGTAGAACATCCTATTGGAAAAATGAGTGTGGTTTTAGATATCAAAAACAACCAAGTTCAATCAGCTGCCATTCTTCGCACTGCGCGAAAACTGTTTGATGGCACAGTGTTTGGACACCAGTAACAACAAGGAAGAATAATGGACGCTGATTACCTACCGTTTCATCAAAACCCAAGTAAGCCTAAGTTTATAGCTCCGGCCGGTGCTGTCGACGCTCACTGCCATGTATTTGGCCCAGCGGCGCAATTCCCATATTCACCTAAGCGTAAATACACGCCTTGTGATGCTTCAAAAGAACAACTGTTCGCCTTACGCGATCACCTTGGCTTTAGTCGTAACGTGATTGTGCAGGCCTCTTGCCATAGCACCGACAACTCAGCATTGCTAGATGCCCTAGACAGCGCTGGTGAACTGGCACGCGGCGTGGCTTTCGTCGATGAAACTGTCACTGATGAAGAACTGCAAACCATGGACGCAGCAGGCGTGCGCGGTATCCGCTTTAACTTTGTAAAACGCTTAGTTGATACCACACCAAAAGACGTCCTTAAGAAAATTGCGGATCGCGTTCGACCTTTAGGTTGGCATATCGTGGTGTACTTTGAATCTCAAGACATCGACGACATTGCCCCTTTCCTCGACGAACTTGATATGACGGTTGTTGTAGACCACATGGGTCGACCAGACATCGCACAAGGTATTAATAGTGAAGCCTTTGCTAAGTTCATCCGCCTTATGGAAAACAACCCAAACATTTGGACAAAGGTCAGCTGCCCAGAGCGTCTAACATTAACACCACCAAACTATAGTGATGTTGTGCCTTTTGCTAAAACCTTGGTCGAGCGATTCCCTACCCGCGTACTTTGGGGTACAGATTGGCCACACCCAAACATGAAATCACACACACCTGATGATGGACACTTGGTTGATGTGATTCCACAGATTGCTGAAACCGATTACCTTCAACAAGCACTGCTTGTGACAAACCCAATGAAATTATACTGGCCAGAGAGTGAGTAACCGCAATGACTTATTTGAAAGATAAAGGAAATATCCCAGGCACCGTTTTGTTTGATGGAACAATGGCCATAAAAGGCTATGGCTTAAACAAGATGTGTTACACGCTAAATGGTCAGGCTGGTCGTGATGAATTCAAAGCCGACGAACAGGCATACTGTGACAAATTTGGACTGAGCGATGCTCAGAAAAAAGCAGTCCAAGAACGCGATGTATTGGCACTTCTAAACGAAGGCGGCAGTATCTACTACTTAGCGAAATTCGTTGGTATGTTAGGTTTAAACATGCAAGACATTGGCGCCATGCAAACAGGCATGAGCGTTGAAGAATTCAAACAAATGTTGGTTGAGGCAGGGAAATAATCATGGCTAGAGTTATTGGTGGTATCAGTACTTCACACATTCCTTCAATCGGGAAAGCGATTGAAAACAACCTTCAAGAAACAGAATATTGGCAGCCGTTTTTCAAAAACTTCCCGGGTATTCACGCTTGGTTAGAACAAGAGAAACCAGATGTTGCAGTTGTGTTCTACAACGACCATGGCCTTGAGTTCTTCCTAGACAAGAAACCAACCTTTGCTATTGGTGCCGCTGCGAGCTACATGAACGCAGATGAAGGCTGGGGAATCCCTACAATTCCAGCAATTCCAGGTGATCCTGAATTTTCTTGGCACATTTGTAATCATCTAGTTGAGAGTGAGTTCGACATCACTATCTGCCAAGAAATGAAGGTAGATCACGGTCTAACAGTACCAATGCAGTTGATGTGGCCAAACAACAGCTACTCACACATGAAGGTGATTCCTGTTTGTTTGAACGTAGAGCAACACCCTATGCCGTCACCTAAACGCTGTTACAACCTAGGTAAAGCGATTGGTGAAGCTATCGACTCTTACGATAAAGATCTAAAAGTTGTGGTGTTAGGTACTGGCGGCCTATCCCACCAGCTAGATGGTGAACGAGCGGGCTACATCAACAAAGAATTTGACCTGTACTGCATGGATAAGCTAATCAGCGACCCCGACGAGCTATCTAAACTGACGATTCACGATCTTATTGCCAATGGCGGTGCTCAAGGCCCTGAATTCATCATGTGGATGGGGATGCGTGGTGCATTGAATGGTGAGTTAAATGTTCTACAAAGTGACTATCACGCACCCATTTCAAATACTGGCGCAGGTACTATGTTGATTGAAAATAAGTAGTCGCTCCTCGACTCTAAACTTGATCGCTATTGAGCTTTTTCAGCCTACTCTTTCATGAGTAGGCTTTTTTGTATCACGACGCCAATTTCAGCACTTCATTACTGAACAGTTCGCGTAGCCACAAGTTCACGATGTCGTCATTGCGGTTGCTGTGCCAATACACGCTCAATGATGGTGTAAGGTATTCAAATGGCACTTCTAGCAACTTGATCTTGTCTTTATCAAAATACGCGTCCGCGACCCCTTTAGGGAAAGTTGCAATCCAATCACTGTTATAAATGGTGTCCGAAAAGTCAGCGATGGAATTGAGCTTTCTCGCCACCTTTCTTTCGGAAAAGATCGGGCTGTGAAGCTCGGTTAACTGGTTTACTCGATAATTATCATGCGTCAACATCACGTGCTTTTCAGCTAAGTAGCGTTCTAAAGTTATCTGTTCTTCTATCTGCGAGTGGTTTTGGCTGCATACCACGCACAGTTCATCGCCCCAGATCTCTTGGCTCTGCAGTGTCGGGTGGGCATTAGTAAGGTCGACGACAAGGTCGATCTTCTTCTCTCGAATATCCGTTGCCATGTCTTCTTTGATGTTCACCACTTCGATAACGCAGTTGGGGGCTTCTTTTTGAATCCTGTCCAAGATACGAGGCAAGATCACACTGCTTGAAATGCTCATCGCAGCAATTCTGAAGGTGTAATTACACTCTTTCGGGTCGAAATCGTGAGTTTCAGGGAGTGAGTGTGAAACCAGCTTATGTGCTTGCTTGAAGATTGGGTACAGGTCGTTCGCGACTGGCGTAGGCTCGAGTGTGTATGATTTTCTAACGAAGAGGAGATCCCGATATTCGTCTCTAAGCTGCTTTAGGTGCGCGCTGAGACTAGGTTGAGATATATTGAGCCTTTCTGCCGCGTACGTCAGGTTTCCTTCTTCATATATCGCAATAAAGTAATATATGAGGTTGAGGTTAAATCGTTTCATTCGAGCTCTTCAGGCAGTCATGTATTTAAATAAACGATAAAAATAATATCGTTTAAATGACTGTGAATTATCGCTTTCCATTCCCATATTTTAGTTAGGGTTATGACAGAACATTGTTAAAACGCCAAAACAAAATAACACGAACTAGTACGGTAGTATTTAAAGAATAAACTTCGAAAATAGGTAACAGACTGGTTTTTATAAAGATATAGGTTTTCCTGATATCTAGTATAGGCATGGCGTTATATTAGAAGACGCTTGAGTTTGACATAATTCCCGATTCCTAAATAGACACATATAGAAATAGAGAATGATGAACCGATTTGTAAAACCGATAATAATCTCAGCGAGCCTAGTGACTTTATTTGGCTGCGTAGGTAGTAACGCAGTAACTGGTAAACTAATGGAATTTAACGTTAAAGCCGTTGATAACCGTTACGCTCGTGGTGGCTTAAACATGTTACTTGCCCCTGCTTACGGTATTACCGTTGCTGCCGATTACATCGTGTTTAACTCACTGGAATTTTGGACGGGTAAGAACCCAATCAACAAGAAGCCACACATCTTCGATTCTAAGGTGGATACTTACATTGATGTTAATGACCAACTGGATGACAGCCTAACAGAAGCGCCTATCGACCCATTGGCAAAGCATGTGATTGACCACAGTGAAATGAAAGTACTTAACCAAGACGAAATCGCAATTGAGCTAACCTACAACGACGGTACTCGCGCGACTCTAACGGGTCAACGTTTCGGCGATGAAGTTCATTACTCTATTGATAACCAAGTGATTGCAAAAACAAGCTTGGAAGAGATGCAGATGTACATGGCTTCGGCTGAGCAGTCTTAAGTAACACAACAAAATAGCTAATGCACCCCCAAAATTTGCGCTCTTCATTAGATAGTGCACGCCTTTAGCTAGTAAATTAAGATAGTTTAAATATCACTAATAACAACAGTCAGTGCTTAAAAAAAAGAGGGTTAGCCATAAAGCTAACCCTCTTTTTTGTGTATTCATTCTGCGGCTATTTAGATGATCTTATCCCACCATTAGCTTACTCAACACTCACAAACCCGCTTCGTGAACCGTTCCCCAATTGAGCGCTGAATCTAATGTACGTTTACGCAGCGAGCCTATTCGTCTATTCGCTATTTAAGCAAAGAGTTGAACTTAATCAACGCTTGGCATTAATAAGCGAAATAAGGAGAGAAACGTTTGATATTGAGCTGACGAGTCATATTGCTCAGCTGCTCTTCTCGGGTATCTTGAAACTCATCCAATCGCTGGTAAATAGTGAAGTATCGATTGATGTTGGCGACGTATTT
Source organism: Vibrio sp. Vb339 (assembly GCF_902751245.1). NCBI lineage: Bacteria > Pseudomonadati > Pseudomonadota > Gammaproteobacteria > Vibrionales > Vibrionaceae > Vibrio > Vibrio sp. Vb339. Next base: position 564,607 of record NZ_CADDIS010000002.1, read on the forward strand.
GACAGGCTCTTGGCTAATATTTTGTCTTGCGACCACTTCAACATGATTAAACCATTTATTTGGGTTGTAACCTTGCTTGGCGGCAAGCACGCGCATTCGTCTGATCTTAGCCGGCCCAGCATTATAAGCCGCTAAGCTAAAATGAATCTTGTCGATATCCGAGATTTCCGGCAAATCGAAATATCGGTCATAGATAAAACGCAGATACTTGCTGCCCGCATGAATATTGCTTTCTAAGTCGTAAACATTATCAATATCGACATACCAGTCTTTTGCGGTTTTAGGCATCACTTGCATAATACCCACCGCACCACGATGTGATATTTTTGAGTTATCCAAGCCTGATTCTTGAAAAGCCATCGCTAACAAAATAAACCAATCGATCTCGAACTTTTCCCCATAAACCATGAACAGCTTTTCTAGCTTGTCCCGCTCTTCATTTTGCATTGGGTTAGAGGCTCTATTCATCCATGACGTACTTTCGAGATAACGATTGTCGATGACATTACCCAGCAAAGTGCCCTGCTTTGAATCTTGCAAATATTGGTCGATTTTGGCTTTCAGTTGCGGGCTGTTTTTGCGAATCGCCCAAGCAATATCAGCATTGTGCCTAAAGGCAAGATTGCGATGGATTCTGATGTCTTGCTCTAAGTTTCCCCACAGTTCAAGCTTGTGACTATCCACGATGGTTGCGGTAATTTGTCCGCGTTTAATCAAATCGAGCAATTCAAGATCTTGGAGGTTGTCACTTAACAAGTGGATATAGATGGGCGCTAAACCGTTCTTCTCTAGCTGTTTATTCACTGAGTGAACGCTGCTGATATAACTGGAGTTTTGCTTTAACCAGACCTCTTTACCCTGTAACTGGGTGATGTCGTTAATCAAAGGGGTAGAACGGCTTGTCACTAGTAACTCATCAATGTCGCTACGAATGGGAATACTGAAATCGACCAATTGCTCACGCTGTTTGGTCACGGTTAGGTTAGCGATGGCAATATCACCTTGCCCCAGATTCAAAGCATTGAGTAGCTCACTCCGCTCAACCGGAATCACCTTAACGCGCAGTAAAGGGTCACGTAGCTTTAACTCTTGATCAAAGTAATAAATCTGCTCGGCAAGAATCCCTTTCGGCTTACCATTTTCAATATGATAGAACCCCATATCACCAGACACTAAGACACGCACAACGCCTTTTTCACGCAACGCAGAGAAGTCACCCACATAGGATTCGAGTGCGTTGTCGGGTATTTCAAAACCAAGAGTCGATTTGGAAATAAGTGAAAGAAAAACCAACACCTTCGATAAACGTGAAGCGCCATTAAAATTCGTCATATTCATTGTTCCTAATGCGTTTAAGCCAAAACCCTCAATAATGATAGGTGTTGCATGTGAGCTATCGGGCTAGAAGCGATTCAACGTAAAGGAACATTTCTTAACGTTGTTCGATTGCAATCTACGTTGATGGACAGAGTACGTTGATGTGTAAAGTGCGTTTGATGTTCAGAGCAATCTGGTGAGCGTTGTGGATCGTTTATGCGTTGCTTTGATTCGTTACTTTTTATCAAGGGAGGCGAATTATACCGGAAACCATCAAGTCCGAAATAACGCAGTGGCTATAGTAGATATAGGGTATTCCTATAACTGTTGTTGGTACTTGGCTGGCTCATTATCTAGCGTGCAATTGCCCCATAATGAGTCTTAATACTCTTCATTGAGAACAGAGTGCTATAAAAAAACCTTATACCTTGTATAGGCTACTCCGCATTAACGAAAGCCAATCACCCTTGCATAATACGGCCGAAATTTTCTTCCCATTGGAATAACCATGTTAAAAAAATCACTGCTTGCCATTTGCTGTTTAGCCGCTCTATCAGGGTGTGGTTCGCCTTCTCATAACACCACACAAACTAAAGTCGACAAGCTCGCCAACAACCTAGACATGTCATTTGAAATCGTTACAAACTACGGCAACGAAAATGGCATTGCTTGTGCAGAGCTCAAAGCGGATTACGCATCTTGCAACTTGGTCAACATCGTTCTGACCAATGATGGATCTCAAGTAAACATCGAAGATTGGTCGATCTATTTCCATAGTATTCGCCCAGTCTTAGAGAACCGTAACAAAGAATTCAAGGTCACACATATAACCGGAGACCTACACAAGATCGAACCGAGTGATCACTTCACTGGCTTCCAAAAGAACAAGACCCACACTATTCCGATCATATCCGAAGCCTGGCAAGTCTCTTACACCGACTTTATGCCGCGCGCCTTTGTGTTTGCTAAAGGTGCAGAAGCAAAAAACATCGCATCTACAGATACGGAAGATCTCACGATGTTCGTTAAAGGTTTGGACCAGTCTCAAGTTCGATTCTCTGTCGAAGACAACAACCCAAGATCAACCGCAGAAAGCCGCTTTGAAAATAATCAGGACATGATATTTAGAGAAGCGACGGGCGAGATTTTACCAACACCGAAACATGTAGAATTCACGGGCAGCTATTTACCCATTATCCAAGGTCTCAACCTAGACTCATTGCCGGTATCTGATTCAACTAAGCAAGCAGTAATTAACCAAGCTGACATGATGGGCATTACCAACTTAGAAAGTGGTATTAGCATTAATGTTCAATATCAAAATACCTACCTTATTAAGGATAAAGAGAGCTACCAGCTAGAGATCAACTCGGACAGCATTAACATTATCGCTAACGATGAAATTGGCGTGTTCTATGCGATGCAATCGATCCTCAATGTCTACGACCCTTTCTCTCGTTACACCATCCCAACCATGAAGGTGACCGATGCGCCAAGGTTTGAATATCGAGGTTTTATGGTGGATGTCGGCCGTAACTTCCACTCTAAAGACACAATATTCAAAACCATTGAACAAATGGCAGCCTTTAAGATGAACAAACTGCACCTGCATATGGGTAAAGATGAAGGTTGGAGATTGGAAATTCCGGGGCTACCGGAACTGACGGAAATCGGCAGCCAACGATGTTTCAATGAAGACGAGCAGCAATGTTTAATGCCGCAGCTAGGTTCGGGGGCTAGCAGCGATAACTTTGGATCGGGGTATTTTACTCGACAAGATTACATCGACATTTTGCTGCATGCCAAAGCATACAAAATAGAAGTGATTCCTGAATTTGATATACCAGCGCACGCTAGAGCTGCCGTGATGTCGATGGAAGCTCGCTACCAAAAATACATGGATTTAGGTGACGTTAAAAAAGCGGAGCAGTATCGCCTGCTCGACCCACAAGACGAATCCAACGTGACCACCGTTCAGTTCTACAATCGTCAAAGCTTTATTAACCCGTGCCTTGAGTCTTCGACACAGTTCGTAAACAAAGTCATCACTGAAGTTAAGAGCATGCACGAAGAAGCAGGTATGCCGTTAACCCAATGGCATTTCGGAGGAGACGAAGCCAAGAACATCAAGCTTGGCCATGGCTTCCAAGACATAAACGATGCACCTCAAGCGGGCAAAGGACAAATTGATCTGTCCAAAGAACACAAGCCTTATGAGAAATCGCCTCAGTGCTTAGCCAAAATCGAGTCTGGTGAAATAGAAAACCAAGACGCACTGCTGAGCTATTTTGCCATCGAGGTTTCAAAACTGTTGAAAGAGCAGAACATATCGAGCTTCCAAGCGTGGCAAGACGGGCTAAAGTACGTTGAGGATTCAGACGCTCTTGCCACCGAAAACTCACGTGTCAACTTATGGGACACGGTTTTCTGGGGAGCAACCGATGCGTCGAACCAACTCGTGAACGATGGTTATCAAGTCGTTTTGTCTAACCCTGACCATATCTATTTAGATATGCCTTATGAGGTTGATGAGCATGAACGTGGCTACTACTGGGCAACACGAGCATCTGACACTCGAAAAATGTTTTCATACATACCAGAAAACCTGCCACAAAACGCAGAGCTAGCAAAGGATAGGAGTGGAGATTCTTATACAGCCAAAGGCATACTCACACCGAACCAACCCGTTTACGGCATCTCTGCTGCCTTGTGGTCTGAGACCATCCGTACTGATTCGCAATATGAGTACATGACCTTCCCTCGCTTAATGGCGGTCGCAGAACGAGCTTGGAACAAAGCGGAGTGGGAACTGGAGTATCAAGCCGAAGTCGAGTATTCATCCACAACTGAACATACGGACATGAACATGTTAACCGATGATTGGAGTCGATTTGCCAATATTCTTGGTCAACGAGAATTGGCAAAAACGGAAATGAGAGGTATCGAATATCGATTGCCGGTACCGGGTGGGAAAATCATCCAAGGTAAGTTGCACATGAATTCTCAGTTTCCGGGTCTTAATTTGGAGTATTCAACAGACAACGGTGAATCTTGGTACCTTTATCTTAATGCCAGTAAGCCTTCGGTAGAATCTAATGTTCTGATTCGTAGTGCATCTAACTCAGTGCATAGAACCAGCAGAGTGACCGAAGTTTCCTATACCCAGAACTCAAGATAGCCCAATGAAATAAAACAATCACGCTGTTCATTACACATATCGATAGTCAATTGGGCTTCCAAAACAACTAACAAGTGAAGCCTACTGCATTACAAGTAGGCTTCCTTTTTACTTAAAGTTTATCAATTTGATTGAATGAGCTGAGTGTTTTCATTGGAAGGTTCGATATAGCCAATCGCAAGGAAGAAAATATAGACAAAACATATTAGCAGCTAATAATTTCATCATTAAGTTATTGATTGGTTTATAAATTCAGATATATCAAGCCAGCACTATTTTAATATTTTATAAATTGTTTAAATTGAGATCCTGTGCTGCACAACGAAGTAAAAATGACTGCCTGACTTTTGAACACATTCACGTTGCTGATAGGTTAATCCTTATAGGGCAAATGCTCTATTAATGATAAAAATTAAAATAAGGATTATTTATGAGACCATCTATTTCGATCAGTATGGTGCTTGCAACGACAGTGGTTGGCTTCCAGTCTTTTGCGCAAAATATTGAGACAACTGATTCATTAGGTATTGCAGAAAGTAGCGCAGCGCAAAAGCAATCTTTGGCGTTACAAATCAGCGAGCGTTATGCCGAGCTTGAGCTTTCTTTAAAAGACCAGATAACAGAAAAGCAACTGTCTACACCGATAGACAAGCTTAACTCAGCCAAGCCCTACTCCGCGTTTTCAAGCAAGATGCAGAAAGCGGATCTTGGTTATCGCAAGATGAAAGGGATCAATAATTTCAGCGACTCTGTGTTAGAGATTCGCATGGCTGATGAAGCGATGATTGAAGCTTGGAAGAATGGCGAAAACCCTCTGTTTGCATTTGAACCATCAGGCGATGATTCGAATTGGCAATACATTGAAGCGTATGACGTGTACGGACAAGTTCATCAATTAGACGTGTACCAAATGCCAGATGTTCCAGTGTTTGTGGTTGATAGTAACGGTGCTGAAGAGCTCAAAGCCGGCTTAATGGCAATGCAGGCTGAGATGCAAAAGCTGGGTACTACCACGCAAATCAATGCCATTAGCGATACCAATGCCGACGAGAGTAAACCTCAAAAACCGTCTTTGATGAGCAAGGCACATCGTTCGATGGCCTTGTCGGAACCTGAGCCGTTGAATACCACACAATTAACCAAAATCCGTTTAGCCGTCGACCAAGAACCTTGGATCTCTGGCAAAGCGGAAATCTACGCTATCGTGACGGGTGTCGATTCAAGTCGTTTAGAGCCACAAATAGACCTCGTTGAGATGCCTTATCTGGATTACGACAAACAGACGTACTACCCAAATCAGACCGTTATCTTCTGGCCTCGCTACCGCTGGGGCGCTGCTGATATGATCTTAATGGAGCACGATGATGGAACAGACTATAAAGCGCTGGCAAAACTCTTGGTGCAAGCCGCAGAAGAGATACTGAAGATGATTCCTGATCCGGAAGTTCAAGGTTATGCGATCATCCCTCAGATCACAGGCAAGATTATCGATGTGATTCCTGATGGCGTATTAGTGAATGATGATGACTTCGTGGATGTGTACTACACCTTAATGCAGAACACGCCTTATGTAGACCGTCCGGGCGCTGGCGGAAATGCTGTCGCATCTTTTGCACCAGTCACGATTTCGCCAACAGAGTAAGTCGTTTCTTATTGAGTTAGGGCTTAATCGCTAGGCCCTAACTCTTCATTATCGAAGCTAAGTAAAGCACAAGAGACCAACTCAGAACCTAATTACAGGGAGTAATCAAACACAATGATGTCTTCTAAAAGCGGACGAAACACATCTTTCAGCGCATCATGCTCAGGGTGCGGAAGGTAATTCTGACGGCCTTCTTCATCGGCGAACGTCATTAACACCGAGTGGGTATGACCTTGATTCTTGTTTTCAGGGCTGTCATTTAGCCCCCACTCGACTGCAGTTACCCCTTCAACCTTGTTTGGCATCGCTTCAAACAACATCTTTAGTTTTTGAACCTCTGAAGCCTCTGCGTTTTCTTTGAACTTAATCAGTAGAATATGACGAATCATTCCCGTTTCTTTTCGAGTCATTCCTAGTCCTTTTCGAATCGTTCGCTTGCTCGTTTGTCATGCTTAACCAGCACCGAGTCGCGTTCTTAAGTTAGAGGAGAACAAAATGCCACACGTTACACAACATGCCAAGACTAGAGCACTAGAGTTTATAAAATAACTCAAATCCCCAAACAAAAATGCTGCACCCAAGGGCGCAGCATTTCTTATGACAATGGTAAGCACGTTTTAACGTTAATCACGACGACCTGTAAGCTGGATCGTTTGGTCTTGATCGACGCTCTTGTGAAATTTTATTCCGCCATTAGCGGCGTCATTTCTTCCTTCAAGCACAGGCTCAGATTCAACACGCTCAGCCTTTACTTGATTACCTTCGCTTCTCGTCATATCGAGAGTACTCGCATAAGTACCGTCAGCCGCGAAAGCCGTGTTCATAGATAAAGCCATCAATCCAAGTGCGATTAACTTGTTCATACATCACCTCGTTGTATTTCTAATTCTTTGTTCGTTTGATATCTGTGTTTTTGTTGGGGTAACTCTAACAATCGAACATGAACCATTCGAGGAAAAGCAAGATTTACCAAATGGAAAATCAAGGGATTAGAGAAGTTCTGACGCTGTGCTGTCTTATCCTTTTTGCACTGCCACTATGATATTAGAGTCACATAATTTCTGTACGTCTACCGCACAGAGATTGCTGCCTATAAAAGGAATCATTTGGAGAAACTGTGGACATCAATCTAGATATTCAAAATATCCTCGTCATCAAGCGTATGTATGAACTTCGCAATGTTGGACTGGTTGCAGAGTCGCTTGGAAAAACATCTGGGGCGATCAGCAAGAACCTGTCGAAGTTAAAGTTGCAGCTCGACGATCCACTGTTCATTCAAACCAAAAACGGGTTTGAACCCACGACTTTTGTTGAAACCAACATCGAAAATTTTGAGCAGATACTCAGCAGTATCGAAGCCATAAAGCACCAAGTATTTTCGCCAGAAACTTACCAAGGCAATATCAAAATCTACGCGAATACCCTGTTTTGGGAACGTTTTGGATCGAAACTCTACTTCGCTCTTAGTAAAGAAGCTCCGAATGCTCACTACTCATTCCTACGGTGGGGAAGTAATGCCAGAAACCAACTCATAGATGGCGAAGAAGCGATAGCGGTACACTATTTTGACGAAACCTTGCCGCAGTCGATTTCTCAAATGGACTTCGGAAAAGGGAAAGTGGTGTTCTTTGTGAGAGACGATCACCCTGCGAAAGACTTTGAGTCGCTCGCCAACTATCCAACGGTTCTATTTAAAACACCTGGATGGAATGACAATAAGTACCCAATTCTGGAGCGTCTCAGAAACATTGGCTTTAAAATAAACCCTAGAGCAGATATCGATCACCCAGCGATGATTCACGATATCATGCTCAATTCAGACTATTTTGGAATTACGCTCAGTGGCAGCGTCCCAGAAGGGTGTCGTAGTATGGAACTACCTGAAAAACTCACTTTCGATGTGAGCTATGTGATGAGCTGTCGTCGTTCACAAAAAGATGCACCATTAAATCAGTGGTTATTCCAAATGTTGAAATCTACCCTGAAAAACAAACAAGCGTAGTTCAGCTTTTAGCGGGTTAACTGCTTAAAGGCTTAACTCCCCTACCATCGAAAAAAAGAAAAGGCTCCCGAAGGAGCCTTTGATTATGTTTCTAGTGACTATTCGCTTATGTTTTTATTTTAAAATGCTTCTTCGAGCGTTTGTTCATTCTTTTTTTCTGTCTGTTTTTCAACGGTTTCAACCTCTTTCAAGCGTGCAGTAAAGTGTCTCAACACCGGTGGTTCGTAAGTAAAATCGAGCCCTTTCACTTGTCCTGCATTCTCTTTCACTTTTTCGAATGCTTCGATGATGAAGTCCATGTGTGTTTGTGTGTAGGTCGCGCGAGGAATAGTAAGGCGCAATAACTCTGCTGGGCATGGATGTTGCTCTCCTGTGGCAGGATCGCGTCCTTGCAGCAAAGACCCAATCTCAACCGCTCTGATACCTGCCACTTTATAGAGTTCGCACGCCAAAGCATGTGCTGGGAACTGACCCGTTGGAATATGAGGAAGCAGTTTGCCCGCATCGACAAACGCCGCATGACCACCCGCTTGTTGGCACACGATACCTATCGCTTCTAAACCATCGACTAAGTACTGAACCTGACCAATACGATATTCTAACCAATCTTGGCGCATGCCGTCATAAAGGCCAACCGCAAGACGCTCCATCGCGCCACCTTCTAAGCCACCATAGGTTGGGAAGCCCTCTTGCACGACACACAAGGTTCGACACTCTGTGTACACATCCATGAAAGCATCGTCTTTAAAGCACAACAAGCCACCCATTTGGACCATGGCATCTTTCTTGGCAGACATAGCTAAGCCATCCGCGTATTTGTAAGACTCACGCGTGATCTGTTCGATTGTCCAATCTTGATAACCCGCTTCACGTTGTTGAATGAAGTAGGCATTTTCAGCGTAGCGTGCCGAGTCCATGATCACAGGAATATCGTACTTCTGAGCGATTTCATAAACAGCTTTTAGATTGGCGATAGACACTGGCTGTCCACCAGCAGAGTTACAAGTAATGGTACTCACAATGTAAGGAACATTGGCTGCGCCCGCTTCTAAGATCGCTTCTTCCAGCTTCACCACATCGAAGTTGCCTTTGAAATCCGCGTTCACTGAGGTATCAAACGCTTCTTTGGTATAAACGTTTTTCGCCACACAACAATTCACTTGCGTGTGACCTTGTGTTGTATCGAAGAAGTAGTTCGACAACGCGACCATTTTGCTTCGGTCGAGCCCTTTCTCCATTTCACGCTTCTTAATAAGAACCGGAATGTAGATCTGCTCTGCGCCGCGTCCTTGGTGTGTTGGAATAGTCAGCTCGTAACCGAAGATATCCTTAACCGCATTCGACAATGCGTAGTAACTGCGGCTACCACTGTAAGCTTCATCACCCATTAACATCGCGGCTTGCATACGCTGAGTAATAGATCCTGTTCCGCTGTCTGTCAGTAAGTCGATAAACACATCATCACTGTCGAGCAAAAATGGGTTCATGCCGGCGTCGACAATGGCTTGTTCACGATAGGCGCGAGTTGTTCTTTTTACTGGCTCTACAACGCGAATACGAAACGGTTCTGGTAGATGTTTGAAGTTTTCCATAATAATACCTTTCAATACATTCCGATCAGGTCGAAATCTATTTTCTTTAGATGTCACGAATCCTCACCATTAAATTAATAGTTCCGTATAAAGACACACAGAAAATTAACAGTGAAAACAAACAAGTTAAATAATGATTTATTAATCAAACCTAAACAGAGGCTAAGATAATTAGCGAGAACGACAAAAAACGAATGCCCTACACGGAATAATAAGTGCGACATTCATACGTTCAAGGTTATCAAAACTGCTGATAGGTATACAAAGCTCACTGCTTTGCTGGCGCGTGACGCCTAGAGGGTACTACTCTGAAGAAAGGTGGAACGAGAGCTGGTGATCTAAGGTATACCAAGCTAACAAGGTTAGCCAAGTTGTTGATTGCCATTTCAGATACATGTTCACAATATATCCCTACGTTGAAATCAAGATGATCCGAAATTTAAATATAGTGCAATTGTTTTATAAATAAAGCTTAGAAAAGTATAAATGTGATCAATATTTAGAATGGTAATTAAATACGATAGCGTGTTATATAAACTGTGAATCACAGCTGTTTATATACTATTAAACTAGTTCAGAGAGAACCTTAATAATATCGAATCTCTTTTACACTCAATACATCTCTAATAAGGGGCGAAGATAGCTGTTTTCTAAAAAAGCCATCTTCTAGAGAGCTAAAAAGCTAAGCTCTAAAACTCGCCGATCTAGAAAAGATAAGTTCTGATGATTCTCAAACCTCACCAGAACCGTATTCGCAGTGAATGACTTACTTCTTCTTCACGACTTGCTTGATGGCCATTTCAGCCAGTTTTGGCGTCGCTGCTTTCAATGCACTGGGGGCAACCTTCTTACCCGCCTTGACCGCTTTATTCAGTTGGCCTTTAACCGACGTCCCTCTTTTCATGGCTTCTAAACGTTGGCGGTTTCTCTGAACGTTATTTGCGTCAGCGATACGCTCAATCAACGTCTGCCTTAAAGTATCTAAACCAAACTGTACCTTTTCTGGCGCAATCGCCAGCGGTAACACGATATCGGTTTGCAACAATATATGATTGTATTCGAGCGCTTGAGCAATGATCTTCGCTTTGGCCGATGTTGGGTTATCTAAGTCATACGGCGGCTGCCAATCGTCTACAGGCTTTAATCGGTCTACCTGATTGACAACCGACACCACAATCGGTTTCTTGCGTGAGATGTTCTTAGGATCGTCATAAAAAGCATCAAATCTATCTTTCAATTGCTTATCCAAATCACGTGCAGACTGATTGGCTTTAAGCACCCATAGCACCACATCGGCTTGGGTCATCTCTTTCAGCATTAAGGCTTCGGTTTTTGGGTTGCCATCAAGCCCTTGAAGATCAACCACACGAACATCATTGTCGTCGACAAACGCGTTGTAAACCGTTGAAGTGTCCGTTGATGGCAGCACATCCACTTCTGCAACCAACTCTTGCTTGAGCGCATTGATAAGTGAAGATTTACCAGAACTGGTTTGCCCCACCAGCACGATTCGCACGGGTTCTAACTCAGGAGCAAAGCGTTGTTCGTCGAGTTCAGAAACATCAGACACTTTCAGTGCTTCATCTTCAATGCTGAAACGTCCGCTGTAGAGGTCAATCGCCACCGCCGCCACTTCATCTAATAAGGCTTGTTTAGCGGCGTATTGCATGTCATCAACCACACCTCTTGTCATCGTTGCCGTCGCTTGTTCTCGACCCAAATCAGAAATCACTTTTAGCGGGTTCAAATAGAGGTTTTTGAGGTGATTCCCCCAAATAGCGGCCTTAACGATCTTCTGCCCTAGCTCGCCATATTTATCATAGGCTTCGTAGCCCGCTTTGATGTAAGAAACCTTGAGATACTCAATGCCGGGTATATGCTCTCGCACGACCAATTTGTATCGTCGGCTGACCTCTTCGAACAGCTTTAGTCCTTCAGGAATCGAGAAATCGAGTGATTTCTTATCAAACTTTTTCGCCACAAACTCAAGTACTTCTAAACCGGTTTGCTCTAGGTTGCCCCACTCTATGTCGACCATTAATTGTTGGCGTACATGGTGTTTTGAATCATTCCAAATCGACAGTTCTTTCTGAGACCAATCAGCCGAAGCCTTAACCAATGCATCGTTGATATCAGCTTTGTTATGTTGTGACTCAGAAGCACCCTCACCAAGGTCGTCACTCTCTTTATTTGAGAAGGGCTCCGTACTTGAAGATCGGCGTGAAGAGTGGCTTGAAGAATCGCGTGAAGAACGACTAGAAATGAACAAAGGAATGGTGAACACCAAGGTACTCACGGCAATGGCAATCGACATTTCGAGTAGGTAACCGTATTTGATCGCTAAGAAGACACCAAAACCCATCATGATAATGCTTGGGAAGATCGCCGAAATCAGGGCAATGCCCCAACGGCCGCTCGATAGCACCGCCAGTAATCGAAATAGGTTTCTAATTTTCTTCATAGCCCGACGCCGCCTTTCCTTTTTTCAGGGATTCTTTGTAGATCTTCTGCATCTCTTGTTCAGACACTTCTTCACCTTTGTTCTTATGATAGAAGTAAAAACACGCAGCGCGACCTAAACCATAAGAGGTGCCGAAACTCATTGCCGCTGCAGCCACCGCGCCTACCGTTTGACCATAAACTGGAATCAGCTTTATCAACTGTCGAGTGCCCAGCTTCATTCCGTATTGCAAAGCAAAGCTGCTTCCCAGAGTGCCTATCAACTCACTGAAGACTCTCTTGTTCCATTCAACCCCATATTGGTTCGCCAAACTGTGGAGCATCTTCGCTTGAATTGCAGGTACCGACACCAAACCAACACCCGGAATCAAGTCGCTCGCCGCCGCACTTCCTGCATACCAAAGCACTTCGTTTTCAACTTGATCAAAGTTGGCTTCTTCCTGTGTGGAGTGCTCTTTGTCTTGCACCATCATTCCGATCACCGGAAGAATACTGGTCAGTTTTTCCAACAAGATGTCATAGTTGTAAATTGAACCACTGTTATTGCTCGAGTCATCCGTTTCGAAATCGACCGCGACCGATTCAAACTCTTTACCCCAAGCCTTCTCTACTTGGTTAGTGTTGAACTGAATTTGCCTTGCACGGTCGCCTTCATTGGAAGACAACACAGCGGTATGAACCAACAGTAAGTGCTTAATCTTCTTTTGCTTCTTAATCTGTTGCAGGGCGGCAAGCACAGCGGATTGTTCAGGCTCATCGGCTTTCATCACCACGACGAGCGCATTGCCCGCTTGACCGATCTCTTTAAGATCGTCTGCCGGATCGTAATCGGCCTCACCCAAACCTCGGGTATCGAGAAATCGCATGACCGGTTTGTCTTGAGGAAACGCATACGACATTGCCGTCATGGTACATGGTGCAAAACCGTTACCCACTTCAACAGAGGAATCGCCCGTGACCGCTTGAATAAACGATGACTTACCCGCCCCCGTTTTTCCCAACAGCCACAATGTAGGAAGATGTTTGCGCTGATATTCATGGGCCTGAGTAAGGTCTGGGTTCTTGCTCGGATTAATGAAGTCTTTTATTTGATCAAACATGTTTAGAGTAACGCTCACTTGATGTTGAGATTCGAGTTGATGACAAAGCAATACTGACTTATATAATCACAAATCATATTAAACTTATGTTTGTTCAGTCGCACAGGTTTACAATGCCTAAACGCTTGTTTTTATTTGCGCGCTCGTTTTTATAGACGCTTTTTTATACGTGCGGGTATCATCGTATTGATTCGGGTACCTAACGAACATCAACAAACACAGAGAGCTCAAAGAGAAGTATGGAACAAATTTATTTAGCTGGCGGCTGCTTATGGGGTGTACAAGAATTTATTAAGTACGTTCCTGGCGTTATCAGCACAGAAGCAGGCCGTGCAAATGGAAGCGCCCAGCCAACAGTGAACGCGACAACACAAAGCAACAGCACACAAAGCGATTACGATGGCTACGCAGAGTGCGTACAAATAGAGTTTGATCCAAGCATCACGTCAGTCACGATTCTGATGGAACACTTGTTTGAGATTATTGACCCTTACAGCGTCAATAACCAAGGTGTCGATGTCGGAGAGAAATACCGCACAGGCGTTTACAGTACTAACGCAGAACACTTAACCGAAGCTAAGCACTATATTTCTTCAAGAGGTGACGCCTACCGTATCGCTGTTGAGGTGTTGCCATTGACCAATTATGTTGCCAGCGACGACATCCACCAACATCACTTAAGTCACTTCCCTGAAGATCACCACTTATGTCATATCCCTTGGGATCTGCTACATAAGTATAAATCACAATAGTCACGACGTAAGATTGAGATGGTCACGATCTAAGATCGATAAAGCCTCAACAGACATTATCTGTTGAGGCTTTTTAAGTGTTATGGTCAGGACAACTATCCTGAATTGATTTGATAGCTCAAACCATTAAGCCATTAGCCATTAACTAATAAATTACTTAGTCGTATTTTCAAGCACGTAATCCGGACCCGCTGTTTCAGCTGTCACAACTGCAAGTTTAGACACGTCTGCACCTTCATCTTGATAAGCGTTAATGCCGTTTTCTACAACAACTTTTGGCAGCTCAACCGAGTAGCCTTCGATCTGTTCAGAATCCGTTACTTGACCTACGTAAGTTTCGTCTGTGTAGGTTGCGCCAACTAATGGGAAGTCTTGCGTTGCACGGACACTGACAAACTCAGGAGACTGTGAGTTATCAACCACGTTGTGTTTAAACGCCACATCAACGCCCGCATAAATGCCTTCCACTTCTGCGTTGTTGAACAGGCTTACACGGTGACTTTGGTTGCCGTAAACAATCCCCCACTCAGTATCAACTAGCGAGTTGTTCTCGATCGTGATGTTTTTCGGTGTCCACTGCTTGTTAAGCTCTTTGCCTTTCACCGATTGATCTAACTGCTCACCATTCGCTACGTCGATGATGCCCGTGTTAATAACAATGCCGCCACGTAGGTCAGCGTTACCTTCAATCACACCATCACGACCACGAGTGTTTGCAATGTAGTTGTTACGAATCACATGATCTTCATCGTAGATACGAATGCCGCCCGTTAGACGCTTCTCGTTACCCAGAATCATGTTGTTCTCAACTGTGTTGCCTTTACCGTGGCGCAGTGAAATAAGAGCTGCACTTTGGAAGATCGTGTTGCCTGAGATCGTGTTGTCGCCCGACTTAATCGAGATAAGCTCACGCTCACCATCCATATCGATCATTAGGTTGTTCACGAACTTAGAACTTGAATCCCACTGTGAAGATTTAGAATCACCAATACGGATCGCTTCCCAGCTGTTGCCGTTGTAACGAATCGCTTCTTTGATGTCGAATTCGTTGAACTGGTTAGGCTTTTGATCCATGAAGATGTTATTCGCGATCAGGTGGTTGTCAGCTGTGTCATCTTTTTGTACACCAATCAAAGTGCCGCGTTTTTGCTTACCTTCGAAACGGTTGTTGATGACTTTGCCGTCTTTACCCCATAGAGAAACCCAAAGGTACTTTGGATACTCAGAACGACGCTCATCTGGCTCGTACGTGTAATCATGGTTGAAGTAGTAGAATGTTGAGTTTTGAAGCGCATTGCCATTACCCATCATACGAACTGCGCCAAAACGTTCGTTAGGACCGCCCTCAGTAAATACCAAGCCATCAAGCGTGATGTCATCGCCTTTCAGTTCAAACTGAATCAAACCAGTGATCCACGCAGAACCTGCTTGCTCGGCCTTGATAGTGATGTCATTCGCCGTGATCGTCACTTGACCTAAGTTCGCGTATTTACCGGCAGGGATAACCACTTCGTCGCCATCTTTTAGGTCTTCAAATTGTGCTTTAAGCGCAGCCACTTGCTCTTCCGAAGCAACGGCTAAAGTGTCGCCATCGACCTCAGTTAAGCGGTCACTGCTCAATAGGTAACTACGGTCGATTTCGCTAACAGCAGGCGTAGCTTGTTCAGCGACACTGACTACGGGTGCTGTTTTTTCTTGTGTTGTACAGCCTGTTGCAAAAGCGAGTGTGAACGCGCTAATAATGCTTACCGATAATAGTTTTTTGTTCATCGTACATCTCACATTAAAGTTTGGATTATAAAAATGACGGCCACCCATTTAGGTGGCCGTGATGTTATTTAGGATGCGTATTAAATTAGCCTTCGGCTGGAGTGACTTCGTCTTGTTGCTCGACTTTGTCATCGACTGCTTTAACAAGTAACAGACCAACAGAGAACACAATCAAGCCACACAGAACGAATACCATGCGTCCCCACATTGGGTTTGGCAGTACGAACATAGTCATTACGCCCACACCCGCTACTGCGATAAGTGAACCCAACATACGGCGTTGCTTGTTATCCAGTTTCTTCTGTTCATTACTTTCAGCAACTAGTGGTGTCGCTAGGTTGTTGAAGAACTTGTCTACGTCTTTCTCACGGTGCTCAGCAAGAGGCTTGTAGAACAGTGTTGAAAGAACAAAGAAGCCAGCAGTAAATATGATGTGACCGATAAGGCCGATAGCCACTTTCAGGTCAGCCCACTCACGGCCAGTTAGTTCATTTAGACCGAACCAGTTTTGAATCATGTCCGCTGTGATAACGAAACCAACGAAGTAAGAAACTACACCACCTACAACTAGCGTACCCCAACCTGCCCAATCCGGTGTTTTACGGATGAAGAAGCCACAGAATGCTGGAATTGTCATTGGGAAGCCGATCAATGCGCCCACGTACATCATGGTGTCGAAAAGGCTCAGACCTTTAAGAGAGTTGATGAACAGAGCAACCAAGATGATCGCGATGCCGAAGAAAGTAGACGTTAGCTTAGAAACAACCATTAGCTCTTTCTCTGTCGCTTTAGGGCGAAGAATCGGCTCGTAGAAGTTCTTAACGAAGATACCTGAGTTACGGTTTAGACCTGAATCCATTGAAGACATAGTCGCAGCAAACATAGCGGCAATCAGAAGGCCAACCATACCTGCAGGCATGTATTCTTGAACGAAGTAAAGGTAAGCGAAGTCAGCGGCTTTGCTGCCAGCTTCTGGGTAAGCAGCTGCTAAATCAACACCTTGACCAGCCATGAACCAAGAAGGCATGAACCAGATGATTGGACCAAGCGTCATTAGTACACAAGCAAGCAGTGCTGCTTTACGTGCGTTGTTTGAATCTTTCGCAGCAAGGTAGCGGTAAGAGTTAAGCATGTTGTTGGTGATGCTGAACTGCTTTAAGAAGATGAACACAGCCCAGATGCTGAAGATGCTCATGTAGTTCAGGTTATCACCCGTAATGAATGAATCTGTTGGGAAGTCGTTAACGATCTGCGTAACGCCGCCACCGTGGTAAATCGCAACTACAGCACATGTCACCGTTACCGCCATGATGATAACCATCTGCATAAAGTCAGATGCGATTACCGCCCAAGAGCCGCCCGTTACTGACATCACCAGTACAACCAGACCCGTTAGGACAATCGTCGTTGTCATATCAAAACCGAAGATACCTGATGCGATGATCGCAAGGCCGTTCAACCAGATACCCGCAGAAATAACGCTGTTTGGCATGCCAGACCAAGTAAATACTTGCTCATTCACCTTACCAAAACGCATACGAATCGCTTCAATTACCGTCACAACGCGCAGTTGGCGGAACTTCGGAGCGAAGTAAAGGTAGTTCATTAGGTAACCGAATGCGTTCGCGATGAAGATAATCGCTACGGCAAAGCCATCGGTAAAGGCTTTACCTGCTGCACCAGTAAATGTCCAAGCACTGAACTGGGTCATAAATGCGGTTGCACCTACCATCCACCACAGCATATTACCTCCCCCACGGAAGTAATCACTTGTCGTACTTGTAAACGTTCGGAACATCCACCCTATCGCAATTAAGAATAGGAAGTAGATGCCAACTATCAGGGTATTGAGTTCCATCGTTAGACCTTTTATTTATGTTTTTTTGTTGAGGTCACTATAGATAGATGGCAAGTATATTTGTACTACAATAATCCAAATGCGTGACAGTGATCTTACAGTATGACACTCAATTAATCATACAAGTGATCGAGTTCAAAGTTGCACCACCTAGGAGCGCAATTCCTCAAGTCAGTGCAGTTATCCGCACTAAATTTCGACCAAAACCCCGAAAAACATGAACAAAGTCTCTAAATATCGAAGAGTCATCGTTAAAGACTATTATTCGTGACGATCAAAGCTCAAAGAAGATCAGCAAAAATATCGTTAGATATAATTTATAAAAATGAATCAAACCAACATATTTGTAGTACAAATGAGATTGAGAATTTACTTTTAAAAGTTCCCTATATTAGGCAGCCAATAATGAAAACTTGAAAACCACTATTAGATACTGACAGGGATACACTGAAGTGAAATGCTTTTAACACACCCGTTACACTTTCCCCGTCCAATAAAAAGGTGTCATTATGAAGAAATACGTTCCAATCTTAATTGCTCTTAGTACGGTATCTTCTATGAGCTATGCAGCAACACCACGTGAAGATGCTGTTGACTACTTACAGATGCGTAAAGGCGTGGCTTACCAAGTAAACCATTCAAAACCCTTCACTGGTCAATTTGAAGAGAAGTTCGATAACGGCCAAGTCGCGACCCAAGCTCAGTTTGCCGATGGCTTAGAACTTGGGCTAGAAACTAACTGGTATCCGAATGGCCAGGTCGCTTCTAAAGTGAATTACGTAAAAGGTGAACTGCAAGGCAAAGCCGAAACCTGGTATCCAAACGGACAGAAAAAAGCAGAACTCAATTATAAAGACAATGAACTATCGGGCACCGCCTCTAGCTGGTATCCCAATGGGGAACAAAGCCTGACAGCTGAATACAACGACGGACAAAAAGATGGATTGGTAACGGACTACTACCCGAACGGTAATAAGGCCAGCCAAGCGAAGTTTGATGAAGGTGAAGTCGCGAACGGAAAACTTACTCGCTGGAATACTAACGGTGACAAAGTTGAAGAACTGACCTTTAAAGATCACAAAGTCACCTCTAAACAGGTGTGGATGCCTACAGAAAGCTAAGCCTCAAGAACGGCTCTCACGGAGCTCTTTGATATAGCTAAACGTCTGCTGTTAAAGTTTGCAGCTACACGTCTGCAACTAAGAGACAAGAGAAGAGAAACGAACATTCATGTGATTAAGCGTGAATGTTCGTGGCTTTTTCACTTGCTCTTTTCACTACCTCTTCCCTCGTCACTTTCTTTCAACTTTGCCTATCTCCCTTCACTGTTATTTACAGCACTCTATCTAGTGATAAAACAATCACCAATAGTCATTGAAAATAATAAATATTTAACTTGCGCATAACCTTTCCATAAAATACTGTAAGCAAACGTTTCCTTTGCGAGTCAGATCTCAATTACCGACCTCGTAAGCTATCTACACGCAAATAAGAGAAACACGATTCCAAATACGTTGTTGAGTCATATTGTTTTGCTTTGGTGCCCGCCTATGAAAATTAAAACCTCCCTTTTTAGCCTTGCTTGTTTATCCATTGTCTCTTTATTGGTTGTCGTTTCATTTACTGAAATCGCCAATCTAAAGCTGATCAAACTAGAGAAAACCCTGATCAAGGTGAAGTCGCTTGAAGTTTCTATGCTTCAACTGAATCGAACAGAACTAGAGTTTCTGATCAGTCACGATAAAACCCTCAAGCCTGAATTCGCCAAAGAGTATTCACACTTCCAACAGTTGATGAATAGCTTCTCTGTTTTACTTGAAGAGTCAGACATAGCGGTGCCTGAGCTAGATAAGCTCAATCGAGAGGTGAAGCAATACAACAAAGATTTTTCCTTGATGATAGACGCGATAGACCGCAACCCAGAAAAGGTCAGTGAACTGAAATCAGAAATGAAAATGCTGTTTGAAGATATCATCTCTATATTCACCGGCGTTGAAGTCCGTTTAGAGCAGCAGGTCGAATCGATTCAACAAACCATTACCACGTTTATTGTGAGCTCAGTAATTGCCGTCACGGTATTACTGATGGCCTTATCTTTTGGGATCTCATCACGTGTCGCAAAGAAGATAGCCTCATTAAACGCAACCATGTTACTCGTCTCTCAACAACGTGACTTTACCGTCACAGCGGAAGACAGCGGCTCAGATGAAATTGCTGAGATTGCCAAGTCGTTTAACACCGTACTAGAAGACATTCGCCAACTTGTTGGTCAAGTGCAGGGGTCGATTCAGGAGCTGGGCAACATTTCTAACCAGTTGCAACACGACGGTATCGAAGTGGAAGGCGCGTTGAATAAGCAGCAACAACAAACAGAGAATATTGCGACCGCGATAAACCAGATGGGCAGCAATATCCAAAATGTGGCTACCAATAGTGAAAACGCGTCATCAAATGCACAAACCAGTTTCGCCACCGCGAATGATGGCCTGAACGACGTCGCCTTCACCAGAGACACAATCAATACCCTTTCAACCGATCTCGTGAGCGCGAGTGAAGAAGTGAATCGTCTTTCTGTTCATTCCGAGAAGATCAATACCGTGCTAGAGGTGATTAAAGACATTGCTGAACAAACCAACCTACTCGCTTTGAATGCCGCCATTGAAGCAGCGCGCGCTGGAGAACAAGGTCGTGGTTTTGCGGTTGTTGCGGATGAGGTAAGAACCTTGGCAGGCAGAACGCAGCTTTCAACCGAAGAGATATCAACCATTATTCAAGGGGTGCAAGACCAGACCCAAATGGTGGTTAACACGATTCAAAATTGCTGTGACAAAGGGAATACCAGTGTCGACTCTTGTGAGAAGGCACATTCTAGAATCACATCGGTTATCGCAGACATGGAAACCATTCTAAATAACAGTTTAGAGGTATCCAATGCCATGAAGGAGCAAAGTGAGGTCACATCAGAGATCATCGAAAACGTAGATGCCATCAAACAACTAACAATGACCAATGTGAAAAGTGCTTCAAAAAACGCAGCTTCTGCAACTTCAGTAGTAGAGCAAACAGACTCACTTGAACGTGCTGTCATCAACCTAAAAGCCTAGCTATTAAGCCGTGGTTTACACGCTTATTGAGCCTCAAACGACTCTATACTCAAATTTCAGATAAAAAAACGCTCATGTTGCCTGTATCAACATGAGCGCAAGGGCAGATCTTCGACTACCATCTCCTACCTTTCTAAACGAAAGCAGAAGTTATAATTAGAATAGTTGGGAGCAATAATCAAAATGCTTTCGCAAGCACTTCAACGATTTCTTCTTTGTCGCTGATGAGAACAACGGGTAACTATTCGAACCCTGTTCATTCCTATCAAGTTCGTACTCATATAGCAGGCTATGTCACTGCCTTGCCTACTACATTTCAAACCTTCTCTGATTGAGCTTTAAATCACCTCAAGTAAATGCCTCATGTTCTTAAAGCGGTGGATTTAATCCATTTAGCTTCAAGACCACTTTTACTTATTCGGCTTTACACAGTCAGTTCATGCAATCAACACAGCAAAGTTATGTGTTGCTACAGAAAGTTAGTAAATAATAATGTATTACAAATAAAAATGATATCTAAAGGTTCAATTTTTTGCTGTAGCGCACATTTATTGACGAACAAAACCCTTAAAAATCATTATCAAAAGACGAATAAACCACTAAAAATCATAAACTTAACGGCACGCATTGACTTTGTAACCCTTTGTGAATAGTGGTTTTATCCCTACAACACGATCCAATTCACAGATCATACGCCTTCAAATCGTTAGCATATTTGTATTATTTAAATGCAAAACAAATTTGAAATAACCAAGAAATAATTTCAAAAACAAAATGCATTGAAGACAAGAACTACTCTATTTGGCTTGTAATTATGGCCAATACTCAACCTATAAATATGGAACTAATACCATGAATAAAACTAAAATCGTGATTGCTGTGGCATCTGTACTCGCTGCTGGCTCTGTATCTGCTGCGTCTTTCGATATGAGACACGAATACAAGAGTCATACAGATCAACACGCTACTCGTGTAAAACTTGGCGATAGCATTGGCAACTTCCTTGTAGATATCGAAGCGAAATTCAAGGGAGAAGACGGTAAATTCATGGAAGATCTGAAGAACAATGGTTGGGAGCTTGGTCTAAATTACCGTCATGTGCTAAACGATAACTGGACAATGACTTACGGTATGCCAATTGAAGGTCGTGAATCTGGCGTTACATACAAGCCTCAAGTTCGTGCAACATACAAAGTGGATAGCGTTGATGGCCTAAGCCTAAGTGCTCGTTACCGTTACGATATGAGACAGAACACTAGTAGCTCAGAGTATCAATTCGATGACAATGGTGATGTTATTGTTGACAGTGACGGTGTACCAATCACGGTTGATAAAAACGTTTCTAATCAACGTCGTCATCGTCTAACGGCAAACGTTAACTACTCAATGGACAACTGGCGCTTTGGTTTTGAAGGTAACTACTACAAAGCTGATGGCTACGATATCTACGACAACGATGATACTAACTACGAGTTAAACGCAAGCATTCGCCATATTATGGGTCAATGGGCACCATATGTAGAGTTTGGTGATGTGAGCACTTCATCAACTAAAGCGACTCGTGAACTACGTAGCCGTGTTGGTCTAACTTACAGCTTCTAATCGATAGCTATATGAATAATCTAAGATAATTACTGTCCTAATTTTCTAAGACCTAAACAAAAGCCAGCTTAATCGCTGGCTTTTTTTCCTTTCAAATCGGTTCAATAAAATTAGAGCCGCATACTTGTAGCCCCTTTTCCTAGCGACTGATCCGATAGAGAAAGGCAACGGTCACATCATCGTTAGGCACGACTCGCTTCTGCTGAGCCAAAAACAATTCCGCTGTCGAAACGGCATCGGCTAATGCATTGTGGCTGTTGTACTCAGGAAGCCCGTACCTTTCGCGAGTCCCTGCCAAGGTTAAATCGACTTCTTCATGATTGCTGATCGCTTTCTCCATGCTTTTCTCAATACACAAGGTATCAAGCCAAAGCAGAGGAATCGCTCGTAAACCGTAGCAGCGAAGAAGGTATTGGCTAATGAACTTCTCTTCGACCACACAAGCGTGCGCAACAATGATCTTGCCTTTTGCTGCTTCGAAAAACGTCAGCATCGCATCATGAATAGACGCGCCCTCTTCTAACATTTGCGGCGTAATATGGTTGATCACAGCGGTTTCAGCGTTGATCTGAGAATCGTTATTCAGATAAATATGCTTGGCTGACGCTAAGTCGATTCTCCCTTTAACCACATCGACCCACCCCATAGATAAGATAAGGTCTTGCTCGCTGTCTAAGCCCGTGGTTTCGAGATCTAAAATGATGTATTCGCTGTCTTTGGCCAAGTCCGTCATTTCAGGACAAGGCTGCTCTACGAGATCATGTAACGCTTCTGGCAACTTAACCGTTCCCAAATATTGCTTACGTTTACGTTTAATTCGCTCAAGCGGGTGAAAATAGTTTAGCATTCGTTTTAAACATTTATTTGTTGAACATAGCTTCATTAACGCGCTCCGAAACGAATTTTCGCCGCTTCTTGAAGGTCAGCAATGATCCTAAAGGCATCTTTCAAGTGTTTACGCTCAAAGCTACCAAAGCTATCTGGGTTGATGTTGTTGTCAGGTACATCCCCGTTCTTCAACGCTTCAAGTTGATGACCAAAACGGAAAGAGAGAATGAACTGGTAAGCACCCAGAATGTTCTTGAATGCATCGTCGCTCAGCATGCCTTTTTCATTGGCAGCAGCGAAACGTTCGTCAGTCGCCGACAAATCGCACTCCACAGCAAGGCCATAAATACGCGCTAAGTCGATAATCAAGTTGATCGCGTACTTCTTCACGTTCAGCGTTTTCTTATTCTCACCTGACTTCTCTAGCACTAAGCTATTGAAGATGCCAAGTGGCGGGTTGGTATTGACCGCGTCTTTCACTAGCGTGCTTAAAAACTCACGGTTACCGCGAATATTGCTGTGCAGCTCATCGCGAAGAATACCTTCGAACTCACTGTTGCCGTAGATAGTACGAATTTCTAGGAACACACTGATGTTAAGCAAGCGTTCGTACTCTGGGTTAGCCACCCACTTCTTGTAGTAGTGCTTCCAAACGCTGAGTGGCTGACACCATTTTGGCGTCGCAGCCATGAATTTACCTGGACATAATGGGTAGTGGCAGCTTGCTAAGCCGTTGGTCACCATCATCGCTAAGTGCTTGAAGTAAATACGGTCACTATCGGTTGCATCGTCAGCCAGAACAATCGCGCTGTCTTGGTCCGATAGCATGTGCACTTCATTACGCGCATGCGATCCGGCTACGATCCAAGAGAAATCACACGGTGGTGGGCCTAACTTATCAATCGCTATCTGAATCAATCGGCGGGTGTAGGCATCCATAATCATGGTCATTACCTTGCCGACGGTTTCAGGCGCTACTTTACCTTCCACCAGCGCTTCAAAAATAGCTTGGCGCTCTGAGGTGAACGAAGACATGGTTTTCACGCTGCCTGCGTATTTGATTTTCTCGATCAAGAATATCGCTTGAACACGGTGGTTTTGAACCAAATGAGATGTAGTAAGAAGACCTACAACCTTATTCTCTTTCACAACGGGCAAGTTACGGATATTGAATTGCATCATGATTGACGCCGCATGCAGCACTAAATCATCCGGTTTTACCGTAAGTGGAGAGTGCGTCATGACCTCTGAGATCAGGCTATCAGTACTCACGCCGTGGGCGATCACTCGCTTAGTCATGTCTCGGTCGGTGATCAAACCAACAATGGTGTCACCTTCATAGATCACGGCACACGGTGAGCGTTGATGAAGCATTTCAACCGCAACCGACTGGATGGTTTGCTCAGACTTAACAATCGCCACCTGCCCGCTTGCCACTTCTTCGACTTTACGAATGAATAGGCCTTTTTCTTTATTTGACCAAACTACATCCAGTGCCGACTTCAAGCGAACCTGCGCCTGTGAAGCAAAGTGTTCTGCGCAACTTGGAAAGGCTTTGAAAAGCGTTTGAAGTGCCGAGTGTGGAATCACATAAAGCAAGGTGTTCTCGATTGCGACAGCTCTATAGCCTTTTTCGTCGTTGACTTCAGAATCTAAGAACGTAAAGCCGAACAAATCTTCACTGCCTAGACGAGCACGAAGCACACCATCCGATTTTCGTTGCTCCATAGAGCCCGTTCGAATGATATAGAGCGATTTTTCCTTTCCCGACTCACACAAATCAACCACATCTCCCTTACCGAGATAAGTAATTTGCACGTTAGAGGCAAGTTCGCGAAGTGCTTCTTTAGGGATCTTATCGAATGGGTCGATTTGACCTATGAATTGAAGAATATTTGGCAGTAGAGACTGGGACATAATCACACTCACAATAATTTAATTAGTATTATATAACTTAAAATACTGGTTACTAGTGCTTTTAACGAAACAGCAAATAATAGATTAAATATTGGACACCAGTCAGGTTTTCATCAAATTTGGATGCAAAAAAAGCACGTATCAAACGTGCTTTTTAGAGGTCACTGCTGAAATTAGCTTTTGAATAACCGTAATTTTAACTTTGACTACCCTAGTTTTACGAGAATGACCTCTCGTCGATAATGCAAAACGATCAAAGCTAAAATAACAGTGAAAACAATTAACTAGCGGCTGGCAATCTGTGGTTTGTTTCTAACAGGTGACTTGCTGACGCGTGGCGTGCTTTGTCACTATTACCTGCCATGATTGCTTCATAAATCTGGCGGTGTTCGTTAATACAAGTACTTCCCTCTTCAGAAGAATGAGAAATAAAGTTAACAAACATGGTCGTTAAGATGTTACCAAATGGAAGATAGAAGTCGTTACCTGTTGCATTGAAGATCAGGCTATGGAACTTCATATCGATATCTAGCCAACGCTCTTGATCAAGCGTTTCTTCGCTAGAGATTTCTACCATTTGTTGGAAAATACCAGACAGCTCAATGCGTTGTTCTGCACTCGCGAACTGAGCAGCTAAAGCACACGCTTCTGGTTCAATCGCGCGGCGTAAACCCAAAAACTGATGACAGAATTGGTCTGTATCGGCCAAACCATCCATCCATTCGATCAATTGTGGATCTAAGAAGTTCCAGAACGCGCGGTTAACAACGCGAGTACCAATCTTAGGACGAGATTCTAATAGACCTTTTGAAGTCAGAAGCTTAACCGCTTCTCTTAATGCTGTTCTACTGATACCAAATTGCTCACACAGAGCCATCTCACCAGGGATAATAGAACCTTGAGGCAAATTGCCCGACAAAATACCACGAGCGATTTCACGTGCAACTTGCACATGAAGGCTTCGCTTAGAGCCTGAAAT
This sequence comes from Vibrio sp. Vb339, assembly GCF_902751245.1. Taxonomy (NCBI): domain Bacteria; kingdom Pseudomonadati; phylum Pseudomonadota; class Gammaproteobacteria; order Vibrionales; family Vibrionaceae; genus Vibrio; species Vibrio sp. Vb339. The sequence goes on from NZ_CADDIS010000002.1 coordinate 590,708, forward strand.
AGAATTGAAAGAGCCAGCCATGTGTCTACTTACTTATTAGATATGTATTATTTAACCCGGACTATAGCACTGATTTATATCTTCACCAACACAGCATCAGAATAACGTGAGGTCACTACCAATAAAGGCTGGAGCAATATTTCACAAACCTGCTCATCTTTAGGTTTATAAAACCAATTCAACCCATTAATTCATACAAATAGTTCTCATTTACAATTTCAATGTATGCGTGAACTCACAAAACCACCCTTACTCTCACTATTTATGTCGGTAATAACCCGTTTTTAGATGAACACCCTTGAATATGGCAAGTGTTATTGTATGATTTATTGGTGTAAATAATCTACAATATAGGCGGCTCTGATGTTTAACGATTTAAAAGGCAAACGCATTCTAATTACTGGCTCTACTGCTGGTATGGGTTTAGCTACCGCACGTGTCTTTGCAAAATACGGCGCAAAAATCGGCATCAATAGTCGTGCTTTCAGCCCAAAAGTCGATGACGTTCTATCTGAACTTACCGCACTGGGTGGCGATGTTGCTTTTTTCCCTGCAAACCTAATGGACACATTAGAGTGCGAAAGGTTAGTCAAAGAGTTTACTGATCATTTTGGTGGCATGGACGTGTTGATTAACAACGCCGGTGGCCTTGGTGGTCGCGCCAATCTAGAAAATATCGATGATGAGTTTTATGAGCGCGTAATGAACCTTAATGTTCGCTCTGCGCTGATGACAACTAAGTTCTCTATCCCGCACTTACGCGCGTCTGCTGCTGAGTCCGGGCAAACATCTTGTGTGATTAGCACAGGATCTATTGCCGCTCGCGAAGGCGGTGGTGTTGGTGCTGGCATCTATGCCGCATCTAAAGCTTGGTTACACGATATTCACCGTAATTGGGTGAAAGAGTTCGCGCAAGACAATATCCGTTTCAACATTGTTTCACCGGGCACTATCGACACCGCATTTCACGATGGTAAAAGCGACGATTTGAAAGCGACCATTGCTAACAACATTCCAATGGGACGCTTTGGCAATATTGATGAAGTTGCTCCTTCATTTGCTTTCTTTGCATCGCACGCTTGCAGCGGTTACATCACAGGTCAAATCCTAGATGTTAATGGCGGACAAATAACGCCCTAGTTAGCTGGTTTATATAAGCTCACTCAGCGATTTAAGTTCGCCACACTATATAAGGTCAACAGACCAGAGTAGATGAGGGAAAACCTCACACTAAATTCGACGTATACACTGACACTAAACGCCAGATTCGTCTGGTTTTTAGTGTTTTCAAAGTTTCAATTTCAGGTGGTTTAAATGTCAATATTTACATTGGTGGAAGATTCAAGCCGCCGAATTCATGTTCAAGTGGCGAGACAAATTGCTCGCAAGATCTTGTCAGGCGAGTTAGAAGAAAATCAAAAGTTACCCAGCGAAATGGAGCTGTGCGATATCTTTGGAGTGAGCAGAACTGCCCTTCGAGAATCAACTAAGCTACTTTCGGCAAAAGGTTTAATCGAGTCGAAGCCAAAAGTAGGCACTCGTATCAAACCGAGAACACAGTGGCACTTCTTGGACCCGCAATTGCTGTACTGGATCCAAGATTTAGAAGATACCAAACCCTTCTTGTCTCAATTCTTAGGCTTAAGAAAAGCGATTGACCCGGAAGCGTGTGCACTCGCTGCAACCAATGCAACCGTTGAGCAACGCAAAGAGCTTTCGATTCTTTTCCAGAAAATGACCATTGCGGCAAATAACTTCGATTATGAAGAGTGGACGACCAACGATCACCTGTTTCACCAAACGATTTTCTTATCGACAGGTAATCAGTTTTACATTCCATTCGCCAATATTCTGTCGACTATCTTCAAGCAGTTTATCGACCACTCCGCTGAAGGCGGTCGCTTCTGTTTAGAAGAACACAAAGCGATTTACGACGCGATAATGTCAGGCGATGCCAAGCAAGCTCGAATTGCTTCTCAAGTCCTGCTAGACGATGAGAACCAAAAGCTCTCTAGGGTTGAATTAGCCATCGCATAACCGATATTAACCAAACTGACTTGTGTTTCAAAGACACAAGTCAGTCTTGTTTTAGCACCCATTTTTTAACCATCAACTACCGTAGTGTTTTCTTCTTTAAACGCTCTACTCCGTCACCTCAGAGAAAGCTTACGGTTATACACATAAGGTGTTGTTTGTGTCTTCGCAATCGTACGTAAGGAAAAATTTCTCTCTCGCCTGGCCCCTCGCCTTAAACGGTATCTTGATGCAGTCGATGTTGATGATCGACACGTTGCTGGTTTCTCCTCTTGGTGAAATCCCTTTAGCTGCAATGGGGATTGCGACGACTATCGTTGCCTTTGTACTGGGAATTCAAATGGCGTTGGCAAACGGTACTCAGTTAGTATTAAGCCGCGCAGTGGGCTCTGGCATCGCCGCGTCATTATCTAAAGCATTTTGGGCAGGGTTATTTATCAACCTTGGCGTAGCAACACTGTTTTGGCTTCTACTTACTTTTTTCGAACAACCCTTGATTCAAGCATTAACAGATGACGCTTCCCTTCACTTAGAAATCAGCCGCTATCTAGACATCTCGAAATACATCGTCATTTTCACAGCACTGACGCAAGTGATCATTGCCTTATTTAATGCACTAGGCAGAACTAAAGTCCCATTCAAAGGTTACTTAATTGAACTGCCTATCAATGCTGTACTCTCATATGTGCTGATTCATGGTTTTTCTAATTTTGAAGGCATTGGTGTACAAGGTGCCGCATTAGGCAGCATCATTGCAATAACGATCCGCTTGCTGTATCTGGTTTTGTGCGTGTATTTAAGCTCAGCGATTTCACTCAAATTAGATGCTCAGAGATCTGAATTCTTTACCAACGTTCGCCGTCACTTTATCGAAATATTCCCCGTAGCAGCGAACGTGACCATGCTTTTGATTGGCGCAACGATATATCAATTGTTGTATTCGCAACTTAACATCAACGCTTACGTAGCGATTACTTTGGTGATGCCTTGGATCAGGGCTGTCTCTCAATTTATTACCGCTTGGGCTCACTCTTCCGCGATTACTATCAGCCAAGCGATTGGCTCCAAAAAGATGGATGACCTAGTCAAAAACGTCGATACCAGTATCGATATTGCAGTCGTCATTTCTTTCGTTTGTGCACTCTTGTTCGCAGGATTAAGTCTGGTCATTGGTGACATTTACCCGAACTTGGATGAGTCTACCTATCAAGCATTGACCGTTATCGCCCCACTCTACATCTTCTTGCCAATTGTTCGTGGCTACAACACGGTTCATGGGAATGTACTAAGAGCACTAGGAAAAACGACCGCAGTCTTCAAAATCAACTTTACTGGTCAATGGGTAATTTCAATTCCATTGTGTGCATTGATCATCTTTGGTTTAGATGGCTCTATCTTTTGGGCCTTTGCTATCCAACCATTCGAAGAAGTCGTTAAAGCTTTCCCATTCCGTCACTTAGCTCGAAAGTCTCTAAAAGAGTTTGATGCCGACAAAGCCAAAGAGTTGATGTATGGCTAAACTCGATATCGAGTTACCGTCCTAAAATCTTTCTACGCTTTCTGATTACAACCTTGTCTTTTGACAAGGTTGTATTGTTTCGACTGCACCTTTCATTGGTATGCTTCAATACACTCTCGCTGATACCCAGCTCATCTTAAATCTCATAGAAAACAAAAAGACCACTCAACATTTGGTTAAGTGGTCTTCGAAAACATTCCTTAAGGACAGTGTCGAGCTAGCCTACTGGCTATGTACTATTTACCGTTCAACTTAAGCGCTGAGAAAGTCACACTGTTGTAGTCGCCATTCTTTTTATCGACAGCGAAATCGCCAGTACCGCCACAACCTGGCCCCCATACAGGGTGAGAATCGCTCACGCTACATTGGCCGTATGCGCCCGCTTTGTAATAGAAATCATCTTCAGCATAACCCGTTGGTGAGTCAAGCTCATCAATACCCTTGCTCAGGTCGATTTCATACTTAACCGTATCGTGACGCTCTGTTTCAAACGTTAGGTACATCATGGTGCCTTTCACTTCCACTTTGTAGCTAAACTCTTCACCAAGAGCAATGCCCGCTTCGCCCGGTTCCGCTGAGTTTTCCCAGGTGTTACCCCAAACAGGGTAAGCGATGTCGGCACGGTTAGGATCTTTTTTCTCTAGATTACGCTCATAGTTCCAGAATACTGAACCCATTTCTTGGTCAGGAAACTTCTTATAGAAGATCTTCAGTGGTTCATTGCCGTGACCGTAACCAGTTCCAGCTTTGATTAGCTCATTATGTTTTTTAGCGTGAATCTGACCAACAACCACCGAGTGAGCTGGGTACTTTTCTGGGTACTTAGCGTTAATCGCAACGTGATTCACTTTTAGTGTCGCTTCTAGTGTGCCGCCAACCGCACTGTACTCGCTTGCTGATGGATGACTAGACAATGCCCATTGATTACCTTTGTCAGCCGTATCGATAGAGAAGTCAGCACCACGTGGCATCTGGCGTAACTCAGAACGCGCGTTTTTCGAATTTTTCGTCGTAATCGCTTGGTTCTGCACTTCAAATACAAGGTTGCCGTCTTTATCAAGATGGAAGAAATCACTGTGTGAGTAGCTCATCATAGCTACCCCTTCTATTTCATCAACACGACCATCTTCATTAATATCCGAAGGAATCGTTATTTTCCAATTACGCATATCAAACTTATCCGCAGGTACTGGATAAGACACACCATTATTTGCAAAAGCAACCATTGGTAAAGCAGCTACTAGAGCTACTGCTAATATATTTTTCTTCAACATGACTCATCCTTTAATGTGAACAAATACCGAGTTAGTTCTCAGTACAGAAGCGACTTTGAACACTGATTCGTAATAACTACTTTTTTCAACGTAAATAAGACAACAAAAATTTGATTAACCGTCCGCCGATTATTTGTTAACGGCTTATCAATCGAACTCAAATGAAGCTCTTGTTTAAGGAACAAGGCTTCTTGGATGTACAGGTTCCCCGTAACAATCCAGATTGTTATCACCATCAAAACTAAAAGAGAAACAAACTATTTGTCTTATGTTAACACATTGACATAGCCTTATTTTTAAGCATTATAAATATGAGAACCGAGTCATGCTCAACCTAATAAATAGGGTTAAAATTGGGATATTCATTACATTTAACTATATAATTGATCAATTATTCAGGACTTCTTGATAGATATCACAGAAATGATGAGCAGTAACAAATACCATATTTGTCATACATTAATTTAATACCATTTAAGGTGTTAGCTTGTAATTCAGGGGTACATTGGATGTATCCACAATAAAAATAATAGTGAGACAAAGGTATGAACTCTGTTACAAAAATCGCTGCAATTGTTGCTACAACTCTTCTCGCAGGTACTGCGACGGGCGCAACTCTTGATTACCGTGCGGAATATAAACATGAAGATGACAAATACGCGCATCGTATTAAAATTGGTGGAAGTACAAAAATAGCTGACGAAACAAAGCTATATTTTAGCGTCGAACAAAAATTTGCTCCAAATGCAGAAGGAGACATATATAACCAATTAGAGCGCGGTGATTCTGAATTTGATTGGGGCGTTCGTTATGCGTTAGATGACAAATGGTATTTACAGCCAGGTATGCCTATTACATTTGGTGATGAAAAAACGACATTTAAACCACAATTTCGAGTTGGCTATAAAGCAGATTTTGGCTTAACAACAGCTCTACGTTACCGTCACGAATTCCAAAATTACACTGACGGTTCAAGCAGCAGTCTTACAAAAGTTAACGGTGACAAAATAGCACTAGCTGGCGAAACTGTTCAGCAAGGTAAATTCACATTAACTGGCGCTTATAAATTCCAAAATGAAGACTTAAAAAATCTTCAATTAAGTTATGAAGCAAATTATGTAAAAAGCTATGAAGATCAAGTGAAAGCAAATGGCGAAGATTGGGAATGGGATTTAGGCGTAAAAATCGGCTATAAATTCGACAATTTAAGACCTTATATGGAATTTTGGACGTCAGATTTTGGCTCAGCGGAAGAAAATGAACGCCAGTTAAAAACACGAGTTGGTATTACATACTCATTTTAATCGTCTTCATTAGCCACCTATAGAATGTGCACTAAAAAGGCTTAGAAAATATCTAAGCCTTTTTTTAGATTTTTATCATACTGAATGATACAAGTTCATCGCATATCTCAGAGATAGATTAAGCTAACCGATTAAAAAGCACAAAAATGGCGGCTAATATAAGCCGCCATTTTTATTTATGCTCAACTGCTCTCTTATTCCTGGTATTGATCGTGTGACGTCTCAATTTTGTAGAATGTAGCTTGAACATAGTCATCAAGCTCACCGTTGATGTTTTGATTATAAACACCCGCTTTAAAATACATATAACGCCCGCCTTGGTCGTAACCACTTTCACTCATATCAACGACTTGAGTAACGTCATCTTTGCCTTCACGCATTAACGTAACGGTCATCGTGTTACCTTCTACATCAATACGGTAGCTAAACACCTCGCCAAGTGCGATACCCTGGTCGCCGATCTCTCCCGTCATATCGCCAACTAAGTTGAAATAGTTATCGGTGCCTTCGTTGGTATTCTCATGAGCAAAGTAAACCGTTCCTGTTTCATGGTTTGGTAATTTGCGGTAGTAAAGGCGAATTGGCTCATCGTCTTTGTCATGTATCTGGCCAATAATAAAACGGCCAACTTCATGCGCATCACCAGTTGTCGTTGTATGATCAATCTTAAGCGTAGCTTCTAAAACACCGTCAATAGCGCCTGCTGCTTTTAGATCTTCAACTGGAGCGGAACTGAATACCCAGTTGTTTTTATTAACACCTTTGGTGTTAATGGACGTGTCACCACGACGCAGCATCTCACGCATCTCGGTACGTGCATATTTGGTATTCTTTGAGGTACGTGTACCTTTCACGTATGTCTTGAATACCAAGCCACCATCGTCTGCTGTGTAAAATATCTCTGGGTGCTGGTAACCGCTCGCTAAATTCCATTCTGATACATCGTCTGGTTTGCCATTTTTATCATGATCAAATGGTTGAGATAAATACCAAGTAGTTAGATCGAAGTTTTCGCTTGGTGCATTACCTGCAAGAGGAGACTCTGGTAGATTAGTTGGTACGGGTAAAGGGCTGCCAGTGTCACACTTCACAGTGGTATCACAAGGATATACCGCTGGCGCACCAAAGTTACCTTTGCGTAAACCTTTGCGTGCTTCCTTGAGCGCTTTACTTGCTGCTGCCATCTCAGCAATCATCACTTTCTCAGCTTCGACCACCTCATCTGTAATGATATGATTTGTTGGGCAAGCATTGACACCACAATTAACCGCTGCCATTTCAGTCACTGAGTTCCAACTGTTTTTGGTATTACCACGACCTACATATTTTACATAGCGTGCTTCTATTGGTTGGAACTCAAAACGCTCTAGACCAATCACCCTTCCCGAACTTAATTGTTCTTCCAAAATCGTGTCCCAACTTTCTCCATCAACACTTGTCAGCAGATCAAACTTAGATTGGCGTTGGTTACCTTTACTAAACGAAGCTTGAATAGCATCGATTTCAATCACTGAACCGTAATCTAGCATTGCCCATTCACCGACCCCATTAGCAGACCAACGAGTCGTGATATCTTGATCAAAAAGACGATCAGGACTGTTACCATCGTGGCTGCTAGCCGTGATAGCAGCCGGCGTTAAAACATTTGGTTTAGTGCTAGAAGCACAACCCGATATTGCGAGAATGACAGAGACAGCTAAGACGCTTTTTACATTGACCTGTTTCATATGAAATCCATTATTGTAGTTAGGTACAGCATTAAGAGCTAAAACGAGATCGACAATGGTGATGCTAAAGTAAGTTAGCTAACTACATCATCGAGACAACAATTAAATTTTACATATTCTTATAATACAAATAAAACAATTCATAAAAGAAATGAGATAGTACGCAATTCCTGGGAGTTTTTCTTATTGAAAGTGTGTTGAGAGGTGATTTATGAACAATCGAAATACCAAGAACGGTTTTAGTTTCCCGAATAAAACTCCCAAAGTAACCTGAAAATCAAAGCCCAAACGCAACAATAAAAACTCCACAAAAATTATTGACCGCACACAAGACTCATCTTAAACCTAATATTTCAAATGAGCCTTAAGTCACATTTTCACGAACCAACCATTCACTAAAGGCATTCAATCTTAAAATTTATTTGTAATACAATAAACCTTAAGTTATGGTGTGTTTGAATCATAACTTAAGTTCTTTCTGGATGCTTTTGTTCAATTCAAAGTGATAATTGAAGCAGCCGCTTTAAGGTCATTGAACGCGTTTAACGTAGAAACTGTCGGGGGATCTCGTTATTCGTTTTTTCACTTGCTACTGATCATTTGTTTTTCCAGACGGCTCGTCCGAACATGCCCATACAGTCACCAGCTGTGTGGGCTTTTTTTTACTTTCTTTTCAGGCCCGATACACGAGCGGTGTTAAGTCATCACCAACAATCAGTTAAGTGCGCTGGTTTTAAGCTTACGAGGAAAAGTGAGTGAACGAGTGGGTGCTAGAAGGCTTTGAATTTACAAATAGATATAGAAAAAATAGGAATTGAGGCAGTAAAATAGTCAAACAGAGTTTTGAGTAGGTGTAGCTGAGGAAATTGAAGTAGAAGATTTTAACGAGGGAACAAAGGGTTGGTATGGCAGATAAAAACGAACCTCGCTGAGGTATCGCCGCCTAAAAAGACAGGCAATACCCTAGCGAGGTCGTACGTCGATTACTTCTCTAGTTTAGCGAAGTAGTCGAAGATTACTGGTACGTCGTTGTTACCCATGCCAGCATCAACAGCAGCTTGTAGGCTTGTTGCAGTACCTTGAGCGATTAGAGACTCAGTACCTAGCTCTTCACAAAGAGCAAGGAAGTAACCAAGGTCTTTGTTTGCGTTAGCAACAGAGAAACCTAGCTTCTCTTCGCCGTCTACTGCGTAGAACTTACAGAATTGCATGAACGGAGAGTTAGATGGACCTGCAGACATGATGTCAAACAGTTGTTGGCCATCAACACCAGCGCGTTGAGCAACAGCGAAAGCTTGAGACATAGTCGCAACAGTTGTCATACCCATGAAGTTGTTTACAAGCTTAGTCACGTGACCAGAACCTAGAGCGCCTAGGTGGAATACGTTTTCGCCTTGCTCTTCAAGAACAGGTTTAACTTTGTTGAAAGTTTCCATGTCGCCAGCAGCCATGATGTTCAGAAGACCGTCTTTAGCGTGTGCAGGAGTACGACCTAGAGGTGCGTCGATCATGCCCGCGCCTTTTTCAGCAAGAGCTGCGCCGATTTGCTTAGTAGAAGCAGGGATAGAAGTACCGAAGTCTACTAGTACTGCGCCTTCTTTGATGCCCGCTAGAACGCCATCTTCGCCGTAAACGATTTTTTCAACAACAGCAGAAGTTGTAAGACAAAACTGAACGATATCACTTGCAGCAGCTAGTTCTTTAGCAGAAGTGAATGCAGTTGCGTTGCCGCGATCTGTAACGCGAGCAACAGCTTCAGCGCTTAGATCCATTACGTTTACGTGGTAGCCGCGCTTTTGCAGGTTTTCAACCATGTTGCCGCCCATAAGACCTAGGCCAATGAAACCGATTACAGGTTTAGTCATGTTCAAACTCCAAATATAGTATTGTATGATTATATGCTCATTATAATAACTACGTCTTTCTCGTTACGCAATAGTTTTAGGGCATTGATTTAATGGTTAGACGTAAGTTGTGACGGGGGTTCACTTTACGAGAAAATATGGGTCACGCTTTGTACTTACAGGAACTATTTGCCACTTTAAAAACCGTCTATTGATGAAATAACATACGTTAAATGTCATACGATTAGTAAGCACAAGCTACGCCTTTACCTATGTATAGTTCACGACTCCCCTACTCAGCCAGTGATTAGACTGTTCACGCAGAAGTAAGTCATATCAGTTTTTACGAAAAAGGGGTTGGCGCCCTATTCTTTTAACAGAGTGATAAATGTAGGTCTCGTATACTACTCCTGCACCTTTCATTAAGCATAGTGGCTAAGTACATACACAGTCTTTGTGTGTATCAACTTCCAGGTTTAGCCCTCGATCTACTGACTTGGCATCGAGAAGCGATTGATTTCTCGGCCAATTAGTTTCGTTTCAACCTCATGGGGTTCCCAACTTTGCCAACTAATACAATTTAACTGAGTATCCAACTTGCTAGCTAACAAAACAAAAAAACTCCGAGCTTTCACTCGGAGTTTTTAATATCTAGCTTCTGTTACTTCAGCGAATTACAGTTCGATTGAAACCGTTTCACCGTCAACATTTAGCATTAGCGTGTTGCCTTCAAGCTTGTGAGACACTTCAACTTGCTCGCCTTCGTTCTTATTCGGAACAAGAAGCGTCAGGATGTTGTGCTCTTTCGATGGCTTGAATTCCACTTCAACGTGACGGTGGATTTCAAGATCTTTGAACTCGTATGGGTCAACTTCGCCAAAACCTTCAACGTTCTTAACTGACGTGATGTTATCAGCAGACTCGTTGATGAAGTTTACGTCTAGGTGCGCAACTTCGCCACGGATAGTGAAAGACTTATCTGCCACGTCGTTTGCGAAAGTTGTATGCATTAGCCAAGTCATGTCTTTCTCTTCAGAAAGCGTTGCCTTGTCTTGCATTACGAATACTTTACCTTGAACAAACCAGACCTTACGCTTGTAAGATTCAATTTCAGGAACGAAGTACTTGTAAGACGCTGTTGCATCACCTTCAACCATCTTCACATCAGATTCAGTGTCGAAGTCAGAGATGTTGCCGCCCGCTTCGATACAGAAGCGATCTTGGTGGTTTTCGTAGCCTGTGTTCTTGTTCTCGCCGTACTGACCTTTACCGCCAAATAGTGGAAGGTTCTTAGAGAACGTTTGACGACGCCATTTCGTGTGCATATCAACACCGAAACCACCGTAGTAACCAGTGATTGACGCTAGCGTTTCACCGAATGCATGCAAGGTGAATGCGTTTTGGTCACCGTGAGAGTGGCTGATTGAGCCAAACGGAGAACATTTGAATACCATGTGAATATGGTTATCACGCTCAGTCATCTTGTTGTGGAATGCAGCCCAACCCGTGATTGGGAATACTTTCAACAGTGGATCATTCGATGGTGCTTTCTCTTCAGGTGCATCCCAAAGGAAGTTAAAACGAAGATCGTCGTAGCCGAAGTCCCACCAACCGAAGTTGTAGAACTTGGTGTGTGCTTCAGTATCACGGCCTTTAAGTTGGTTGTAGTACCAAACATACTCAGGCTTCTGGTTAACACCTGCGTAATGCTTGATGTTGTAAGCCAGTTTCAGGCCCGGGAAATCACCGATTGAAGACTGGTCACAGAAGCTCGCGCGCTTAGAGTGAACAGGCATGCAGTAAAGCGGGAAATCACCTGTGTTTTCGTAGAATGTTTTGTTAAACATGTCTACGCCACAGTATGCTTTCAATAGATCGAATGCTTCGCCTAGGAATGCAGTTTGTGTGTTCCAGTAGTCAGGACCTTCAGCCCAACCGCCGTCTACACCGCCCCATGGTGGGTAGTGTACTGCGTAGTATTCTAGCGCGTATGCAATGTACTCGCCTGCTTTCGGGTGATCGTGGTAAAGCGCGATACACGTTGGGATGATAGCAGAAGAGATAGAACGAACACCGTGACTGTTCAGTGGGTTGTTCAATAGATCAACCGTCACTTTCAGGTGGTGCATGATTTCGTCTAGACGCTCAATCAAAGCATCTTGAACTTGCTGACGTTCTTCGTCTGTGAAGTAGCCGTGTAGCCAGTCGTAACCCCAAGCCATAGCCGCGATAACACGGAAAGCTGCTTCATCGTTATAGCCACGAGAAGTCACGCCTTCTGGATCGTACGTAGACAGTTTTAGAGTCCAAGCCTTCGCTTTAGCAATTAGCGCTTCGTCTTCTTTCACAACACCAGCAATTGCTAGGTTACGTGTCGCGTTAAGTGCCATTTGGCAATCAACGTACATTTGACGCCAGTAAGGACGCCATAGAGAAGCTTTGCCTACCGTCTCAGCGGGGTACGCTTGAGGCTCTTCGAAAGGAGCAGTCTCAAGGAACTTAACTGTCGAGTTGTTGTAGAAGTCATCAAACATGCAGTGAGCTTCATCAGCTTTCACTTTCGCTTTGAATTCTTCTAACTGATCTGCTTGAACAAGAAGACGTGGACGTGCTTCGCTCAAGTTGTCTAGGAATGATAGGTCGAAGTCACGTTTCTGTACTTCGATAGGGAGTAGGTCTACAAGATTACCTGCTGAAGTATCATTCTCCAGCTTCATCTTCCTGATTGCATCAAGAGATTTTTGGTCGCTCATTCTAACTCACTTATTTTTCAAGTTGATTGAAAGGAATTAGCAATAATATACGTCTTATTGTAGGACAATTGAATCTATTTCGGTTCGATTGAACCATTTTGTACAGTTTTCGTGATTTAGGTCAGATATCTTCCACCTGACGGTTTTTCCGTTTCGCAGAGCAAAAAAAATGCGACGCCCTTTCGAGTCGTCGCATTCTATTATAATCGTTTTCTATGTATTAGCTTTCGGTTACTGCTTTCGCTTGCTTGCCGCCGTCATCGACCGCTTTAACCAATAGCACACCGACACCACCAACTATCACACCACATAAGATGAAGACTAGGCGTCCCCACATTGGGTTAGTCAGAAGAGCCATTAGCATGATACCGACACCCGCTACCGCAATCAGTTTACCAAGCATTTCACGCTGTTTGTTATCCAGTACTTTCTGTTCTGCTGACTCCGCAACTAATGGAGTAGACAGGTTACCGAAGAACTTATCAACGTCTGCTTGACGCTTCTCAGTTAATGGCTTGTAGAACAGAGTTGATAGGATGAAGAAACCACCTGTCAGCGTAATGTGAGCAATCAGACCGATAGCAACCTTAACATCAGACCATTCACGGCTTGTTAGCTCTTCTAGACCGAAGATTGAAGACACCATTTCAGCGTTAACAACGAAACCTACGTAGTAAGAAACAAAACCACCAACTACTAGCGTACCCCAACCAGCCCAGTCCGGTGTCTTCTTAATAAAGAAGCCAAGGAATGCAGGAATTGTCATTGGGAAGCCGATAAGTGCGCCTACATACATCATTGTATCGAACAGGCTCAAACCTTTAAGCGAGTTGATGAACTGTGCGATAAGGATGATAGCGATACCAAACACGGCAGAAGTAATCTTAGAAACCGTTACTAGTTCTTTTTCGCTAGCCGCACCTTTACGAACGATTGGTTCATAGAAGTTCTTAACAAAGATACCCGAGTTACGGTTTAGACCAGAATCCATTGAAGACATTGTCGCTGCAAACATCGCCGCAACTAGAAGGCCAACCATACCTGCTGGCATGTACTCTTGTACGAAGTATAGGTAGGCAAAGTCACCCGCTTTCTTACCCGCATCTGGGTAAGCTGCTGCTAGGTCGACACCTTGACCTGCAATGTACCAAGAAGGCATGAACCAGATAAATACACCACAAAGCATTAGCACACACGCTAGTAGCGCCGCTTTCTTCGCGTTCTTTGAGTCTTTAGCCGCTAGGTAACGGTAAGAGTTAAGCATGTTGTTAGTAATAGAGAACTGCTTCACGAAGATGAAGAATGCCCAAATGCTGAAGATGCTTAAGTAGTTAATGTTGTTACCAGAAAGGAAAGAACCGCCTTCCGCTACAGGGAAGTTATTCACGATTTCACCAACACCGCCACCTTGAACAACAGCAACAACAGCACATGTCACGGTGACTGCCATGATGATAACCATCTGCATAAAGTCAGATGCGATTACCGCCCATGAGCCACCCGTTACAGACATTGCCAATACAACCAAACCGGTAATCCAGATAGTTGCTGTCATGTCGAAACCGAAGATACCAGAAGCGATGATTGCTAGTGCGTTTAACCATACACCGGCAGAAACAACACTGTTTGGCATTGAAGACCAAGTGAATACTTGTTCGTTAGTCGCACCGAAACGCATACGAATTGCTTCGATTACCGTTACTACACGTAGTTGACGGAACTTTGGAGCAAAGTATGCGAAGTTCATGAAGTAACCAAATGCGTTAGCTACGAAGATGACCGCTACTGCAAAACCATCGTTATACGCTTTACCTGCCGCACCGGTGAATGTCCATGCACTAAACTGGGTCATAAAGGCGGTTGCACCAACCATCCACCACAACATGTTACCGCCCCCGCGGAAGTAGTCACTGGTGGTACTTGTAAATGTTCTAAACATCCAACCTATCGCAATCAAGAATAGGAAATAAATGCCGACAATAATCGTGTTGAGTTCCATCGTGTATCCTTTGTCCGTTGTATTTTGTTACGAGGACTATAGGAAATCTCAAACCTTATTTGTAGTACAATAATCCAAATAAGTGATGGCGATCTTATTTTGATTGATTAAGTTAATTATATATATGACATAGGATGGAATATGGCCAATCCATTAAGGAAATTACTGGTGTTTGAGATAAAAACTCAAAAAACCAAGACCAAAGAACATCACGCCCATTAAAATCAAAGACTTATAAAAAAGTGAGACTTTGCACACTTATTAACAAATACAACCAAACACATATAAATATAAAATCCTCAAAAATAATAAAAGCCAAATCTGAGCTAAATCCCCCTCATTTATCACACAATAAACCAGTGTTTTTTATCTATTGAGAGTGGACAATTTCATTAGAATTCAACTTAAATATAATCCATATTGAAGCGGCATATCCTGTTCAAACGATGGCAGATTAAAAATATACAAAAATGAAAAATCATGGATGACGCATAATTATTTGGGGGGAGCTCGAGTGTCTAAAAACGAATATCGAGCGTAATATTATTTTTATTTTGATGGTAAAGAGAACGACCGCTAGGCGTATACAAGAAGGAACTGACTTAAGAAGGAGTTAAGCGAGGATGAACCAAAACAGTGCCACACATGGTGCAACACGCTTTCTAAAAACAAAAAAGGCATGCACTTGGCATACCTTTTTGACTGGTTCAAATGAAGTTGAAAACCGTGTTTAGCTTGCAGTGGCTAAACGGTGGTTAGCATCTTGCAAGTGAGCCGCTGACATTGTACGAGCTTTTTCACTGTCGCCAGCCATAATCGCTTCATAGATTCTACGGTGTTCATTGATACATGTGCTGCCCTCTTCAGAAGAGTGCACGATGAAGTTAACGAACATGGTAGTCAGAATATTGCCAAATGGCAGGTAGAAATCGTTACCTGTCGCATTAAAGATCAAGCTATGGAAACGAGTATCGATGTCTGTCCAACGTTCTTGGTCAAACACTTCTGCATCATCCACTTCAACCATCTTCTGGAAGATCTCTGAAAGCTCAATACGTTGCTCAGCAGTCGCAAATTTTGCAGCTAATGCACACGCTTCAGGTTCAATCGCACGGCGAAGGCCTAAAAACTGAGAACAGAATTGGTCTATGTCGGTTAGACCATCCATCCATTCAATCAGTTGAGGATCAAGAAAGTTCCAGTATGCGCGATCTACTACACGAGTACCGATTTTCGGGCGGGACTCTAACAGACCTTTAGAAGTCAGTAGTTTAACAGCTTCACGAAGTGCCGTACGGCTGATACCAAACTGTTCACACAGCGCCATTTCACCAGGAATAATAGAACCTTGTGGCAGTTCACCAGACAAGATTCCACGAGCGATTTCACGCGCTACTTGCACGTGCAGGCTGCGCTTCGAGCCCGAGATTGAATTAAAAGTGCTAACCATAAGTTCACTTATTTTATATGTTATGTTTATGTATTATTTAAGGATCACTATAACAGGATTTCAACCTAGCGCCAATTGAGTAAATTAGCAACGAGTCGCTCTCTATTAAATTACTCAATGAATCAAACACTTACAAAGCACCCAATTCCGCACAGCTAGAAACATTATGTTACACCATTCATAAATCCGTCATCAAAACGCATCGGTTCTGTCATCCTCGATTTCTATACTCCCTTCCCAAGACATCACTCAATTGGACTGAAATAATGAAACCGACAAAAACAAATCTCACGCTTAAGAGCGCTATTACTGCTGCGCTGATTTTTTCTGGTTCTGCATTAGCAATGGATACACGATACGAAGATCGCTCTGGCAACTTGGTTGCTGATGTTCCTCAAGATGAATCACAATGGGTTGACCCAAACACGCTAATTTTTGCTTATACGCCAGTTGAAGATCCTGCAGTATACGCTGATGTGTGGAGCGAGTTTTTGAGCCACCTTGAAAAAACAACGGAAAAGACGGTTCGTTTCTTCCCTGTTCAAAATAACGCTGCTCAAATTGAAGCAATGCGTTCAGGTCGCCTACATATCGCAGGTTTCAACACAGGTTCTACACCACTAGCGGTTAACTGTGCAGGCTTTGCCCCATTCACAATGATGGCTGCAGAAGATGGATCTTTCGGTTACGAAATGGAAATCATCACTTACCCTGGTTCTGGCATTGAGAAAGTGGAAGACCTAAAAGATAAGAACCTAGCGTTCACATCACAAACATCTAACTCTGGCTTCAAAGCACCTTCTGCGATTTTGGACGCTGAATACCAACTTCAACCTGACCGAGATTTCAAACCAGCATTCTCTGGCGCACACGACAACTCTATTTTGGGTGTGGCGCACAAAGATTACGATGCTGCAGCAGTTGCTAACTCAGTATTGAACCGCATGCTTTCACGCGATGTTGTGAAAGAAGACCAAATCAAGAGCATCTACAAATCTCAAACCTTCCCGACTACCGCTTACGGCACAGCGCACAACCTAACGCCAGAGCTACAAGAGAAGATTCAAAAAGCGTTCTTCACTTTCGATTGGGAAGGCACAAAGCTTCAAGAAGAATTTGAACGTAACGGCGAAGCGCAGTTCGTTCCTATTACTTACAAAGAGCACTGGGAAGTGATCCGCACTATCGATACGGCAAACAAAGTCTCTTACACGTGTAGCTAAGTTCAACCGAACTAAAAAGCCAATCACACACTGATAAAACTAACTGCAGGTGTAATCGCCTGCAGTTATTCACCACTCTTTCCGGTTTACTTTCCATGCCTGTCTCAGGCGAACTCTTAGTACACCGCTCTTATAGGAATTCTATGTCTACTCTTACCCTTAAAGGGCTTACCAAGCACTACTCCAGTTCTGATAAAGCCCTTACCAACGTTAGCTTGTCGGTCAATGCCGGTGAAGTGGTTGGTTTAATTGGTCCATCTGGTGCGGGTAAATCAACACTTATCCGTTGTATTAATCGGCTAACCGAACCCACCAGCGGCGAAGTGATCTTTTCCAATACCAATCTAGAAACGCTGTCTAAGCGACAATTGAGACAATCACGCCGTGAAATCGGGATGATTTTCCAAGAGTACGCGCTGATTGAGCGTTTAACGGTGATGGAAAACGTACTTTCAGGACGTTTGGGTTACGTGAATTTCTGGCAAAGCTTTACTCGTCGTTTCCCGGAATCGGATATCCAAGCCGCTTATGCGCTACTCGACCGTGTGGGATTATTAGAACACGCCAATAAAAGGGCCGATGCTCTGTCGGGTGGTCAGCGTCAACGTGTTGGTATTGCACGCGCACTTGCGCAGAAACCGAAATTACTGTTGATTGATGAACCAACAGCCGCACTTGATCCACGTACTGCGCGCCAAATCATGCGACTGATCAGTGAGATTTGTTCAGAGCAACAGCTCCCTGCCATCATCAATATTCACGATGTTCAATTAGCAAAGCAGTTTGTTGACCGTGTTGTCGGCTTGAATGCAGGTTGCGTCGTGTTTGATGACAAACCAAACCTGCTCACTGAAGATGTTTTAACGCAAATCTACGGTGAAGAAGACTGGAGCCAACAAGCAGAAGAAGAGGCCGATGACCTCATCATCACGAGCCCTCGCCTGTCTGAGGCAACAATATGACTCAACCATATCCAAATCAAGTTCAGCAGCATTTAAAGTCAGGAAAACAGAATTCCAAACAATACCCGACACAGTGGACAAAGCCGCCACTGATTTCTAGCCCGTGGCTGCGCTGGAGCTTAATCATCATGGTCGCGGTTTACTTGTACCTTGCGACTCAATCGGTACACGTCAACTGGGCTCGAATTTACGAAGGCAGCGAACGCGGCTGGCAGTTCATTTTGGCTTTCATGAACCCAGATTTTGGTGGCCGTTGGAACAACATCTCGCAAGGTTTGATTGAGAGCTTAACCATGACGCTCACATCGACCGTGGCGGGTGTCCTTCTTTCTATACCATTCGGATTAGGCGCAGCCAAAAACCTTGCTCCGACTCCTGTTTACCTATTCTGTCGTGCGTTCATTTCAATCGCTCGTAGCTTACAAGAGATCATCGTTGCGATTCTGTGTGTCGCACTGTTTGGCTTTGGTACCTTTGCAGGTTTTGTCACGCTAACCTTCGCGACCATTGGCTTTCTAGCAAAACTGTTTGCTGATGAGATTGAAGCCATTGACCCTGCACCACTCACTGCAATGCGCGCGACTGGCGCAAGCTGGCTACAACAGGTGAATTACGCCATTCAAGCACAGGTGATGCCGCGCTTTATTGGCCTTTCGATGTACCGACTCGACATCAACTTCCGTGAGTCTGCCGTGATTGGCATTGTTGGCGCAGGTGGTATCGGCGCAACGTTAAACACAGCTATGGACCGTTACGAATACAGCGCAGCAGCCGCTATTCTATTGATTATTATCGTGATTGTGATGTTGTGTGAATACCTATCAACCATCATCCGTAAGCATGTGCAGTAAGGAACGACCAATGAGCACGCTAAATGAAACACCGACAAGCGCCATCAATCGTACCCAATGGCAGCGTTACGACAGTAAACAGAGCCTAATGCTTTGGCTGGGCTGGCTTTGCTTTGTTGCTTTGACAGTATTCGCATGGCAAGTCATGAACAAGGATACGATTTGGTACTTTGTGACTGACTCACCGAATCAATTTGCTGATATCTCTTCACGTATGTGGCCACCAAGATGGAGCTACTTGGAGTCTCTTTGGAGCCCGTTGTGGGACACCATTAACATCGCGACACTTGGCACACTGTTAGGGATCGTACTCGCGTTTCCAGTTGCGTTCTTAGCTGCACGTAATACAACGCCAAGCATGACGTTTATCAGACCTATCGCGCTGTTCATCATCGCGGCAAGTCGTTCAATTAACTCGTTAATTTGGGCATTGTTATTGGTAGCAATCATCGGCCCAGGCTTGTTAGCCGGTATCATTGCGATAGCGCTACGTTCAATTGGCTTCGTGGCGAAGTTAATGTACGAAGCGATTGAAGAAGTGAACGCAACACAGATGTCAGCAATCCAATCGACCGGAGCTTCTCCGCTGCAAGTATTGAACTACGGCATTCTTCCGCAGGTGATGCCAAGCTTCATCGGCACGAGCTTGTTCCGTTGGGATATCAATATTCGTGAGTCTACAGTTTTAGGCTTGGTCGGTGCTGGCGGTATCGGCTTGAAATTGCAAGAATCGATGGCGATGCTGGCATGGCCTCAAGTGACTGTGATTTTCTGTGCGATTCTAGTGACGGTCATCTTCTCCGAATGGGTGGCAGCCAAAGCAAGAAAAGCCCTTATCTAAATAATAAAAACAACGTCAAATAAACGGTTAGCTAAGATCAAAGCCTACTCACTGAGTAGGCTTTTCGTTTGTTGAAACGTTCTATTCTGTCTCCTACACGCATAAAAAAACCGAGTAACTCGCAGTGAGTTACTCGGTTTGACTTATTCCCGATGTATTCAGTCGTTGTTGGTATCAACGAACGATTTTGCAATCACGACTGAATTCAATGTGACGCTTCGTTCCCGCAAAGCACCACATCAACACAAGCCATCGTTAAATAACTTGCGTGTCAATCATTTACAGTTGAGCAAATGATCCTTCCCACGAGTATGTCTCACCCGCAAACTCAACAGTGTGAGTTGCTTGCTGCGTGTCTTCAGCTTGGTTTGAAATACCGTAGTGGTAAGTGTTGCCAGATGTCGTTTGGATGCGCACAACAGTCCCGACACTGTTATGGCCAACAACAGACACTGATTTAACCAGACCACGAGCGCCTACAGAGGCTTCGATAGACTCGTTAAAGTAACCATGAGTTTCCAATACAGAAGCAAACACGTGGTTTTGACCAGACTGACGTAAGATGAACGCAGGCTCACTCTTAAGGTTGAAGTCTGGATCGTTAGCACCAGTGCGAGCAAAGATAACTTCGCTGCCCGCATTAGCGCTGGTTACTAGGCTGTAGTAGCTGCTGTCATGTAGCCAACTTACTAGAGAACCTTCTTCGTTCACTTTACCTGAAGCCACGTTCCATAGGTGTTGGTAACCGTTATCTTCACCTAATGGCTTAAGCGTTTTTTCCATGTCGTAATCGAAGTCAGTACGAATGATCTGGCCAGAGTGGTGAACTGGTAGGTCGTACTGGTGCTCAGCGTCAGCTTCGATGCGGTACACATCAATCACTAGCGGTTTTTCGAACTCAGGAAGTTCAGCAAGAATCACGCTGCGTTGCATGTCTACGCCAGTGTAGTACTCAGAAATAGTGCCGCTCATGCCTTGTAGAGACTGGTCGTCTGCTACGAAGAAGTGCTTCTGACCAAACTTAGACTCAGCCAGTGCTGTGTTGAAGTTGTTCTGCGTTTTCTGATCAACCGTTACTGTGTTGTGAGCAACCGTCTGCTTACAGTAAGACTTGTTCTCAGGGATGTAACGACCGCCAAACTTAGGCTCCACGTTTACCCAACGACCGAAGCCGTAATCGTGCAGCACTTCGTGGCCACGGTTGAATACGCTTAGGTGTAAGCCATCGTAGTGACCGTGGTCTAGCGCAGAGTGGTACTGGTGATCAGAGCCGTGCTGACCAAACCAGATCAACGCCATTGTGTCGTCGTCTTGCTCATCACGGTGACGAAGGATGCTTACGCCGCCTTTTTCGCCTTCAGGGCCGTCGGTTACAAACAGGCTACCCCAGTTGAATGCTTTGATGTCATCTGCTGCATCAACAGCGTCAGACAATGTTTTACCTGAAGCATGAACCCAAACGTTTTGTTGGTGATCAGCCATGCCAAGCAGAGTTTCTGTCTGCTCGTAACGGTGGTAACACACAGACGTTGCCATGATAACGCCTTCATCGTTGATAGAGATTGTCTTCGATGAATCGTTCAGAGCTGGCAATGTACCGTCTGGGAATGCTGTTTTGAATACAGAGTAAGACGTTGTCTTGATCACTGAATCGTTGAATTCATAGATACCAACTTCAGGCTGACGACGTTCAATCGCTTCTGCAAACAGGTAGATTGGACGTAGCGAGAAACGGTGGTAGTAAGGACCTTCCATGTAGTAGCCGTCTGGCGAAAACAGTTGGTCAAGTTGTGCTAGGAAACCGCCGCTTACTTTGTCTAGTTTCAGGCCGTAAAGCGCTTTGTCTACAGACTCTTGATCGTTGATCGCGTAACCACAGATACCTACCGCTGCCACTGCCCATAAGCCGTGGTTGTGTACGATATCGAAGTCGTGTGCGTAAGTCACAACGAACATTTCGATCATTTGCTTAAGGAGATCGTCTTCGATCAGACGCTTTTGCTCTTCAGAGATGGTGTGGTAAATACAGCTGTACGCACAAGAAGCGTAAAGCATCCACATGTTCTCGTTCAACGTTTGGTGGAACAGCTTACCCGGAGGGTTAGAGTCACGGCTCACATTGCTTTCAAGTGTTGGGTATACCGTCGCGTACGCTGTTAGCATATCAACGATGTAATCACGGTACTTTGTTTCCTCAGTGATAAGGAACAAACGACCCGCTAGATCCATATGGATGTAGTTTTGCTTGTGACGGTTGTGCTCGTAACCGCCGCCTTCACCGTGACCAGGTACTTCAATGCCAACTTCCGCCATGTAAGCGTCAGTTTGTTTAATATCGCGAGTCAGTGCGTTACCTAAAAGGCTATCCTTGCCAAGTTCTTTACGAAGCTCTGCTGCTTCATCAAAGTTAAGTAAAAGTGGTTGATAGCTCATTATTATTTCCCCTGCTCTGCTAATTCTGGGTTTAAAGTTGTTTCTACTGAGTAGAAGCCAGTCCAGCTGTATACTTTGCCGTTCAGTTCTACTTTATGTTCAGTGCTGTCAGTCGCGCCAAGTTGGTTGCTGATCATCACTGTCACGTTTGATTTCTCTGTGGTGATCTCAACTACCGAACCGATATTCGTGTGAGCCACTACTTTGATGTCTTTCACAACACCACGTGCATTAACTGATTGCTCGAATTCTTCGTTGAAGTAACCGTGCGTTTCAACAACAGAAGCAAACAATGTTGTTTCGCCTTTGCTGCGTAGAATGAACGCAGGCTCTGAACGTAGGTTGAAGCTTGGGTCGTTAGCGCCAGTGCGAGTAAAGATAACTTCAGCATTGTCGTTAGACGTTGCACCTAGCCACGTGTAGTAGGTGTTGTTCTGTAGCCAGCTTACCAGTGCTGTGCCCTTCACATCACCGCTTGCCACGTTCCATAGGTGTTGGTAACCGAAGTCTTCACCTAGAGTGTTCAGCTCTTTGTTTGCTTGGTATTCAAAGTTAGTGCGAACAATCTGACCTTGATATTGGTGTGAGTAGTCGTACTGATGCTCACCTTCGCCGCCTTTCTCAGAATCTAAACGGTAAAGATCTAATAGTAGCGGAGATTCTAATTCTTCAAGGTTTAGCATGAACACGCTGCGTTGCATGTCAAAACCTTCGTAATGATCGTTAGCAAATGCGCTCATGCCATTGATTTGCTCGTCTTCTACTTTGAAGAAGTGTGGCAAGCCATGTACTGCATCCGCGCGCTCAACGTCAAAGTTGTTCTGACATTTTTCATCAATCGTTACTGCGTTATGTGCAATTGTTTGACGAGCGTAAGATTTGTTTTCGTCTAGGTAACGGCCGCCGAATTTAGGCTCAACGTTCACCCAACGACAGAAGCCGTATTCACGCAGTACTTCTTGACCACGGTTGAAGAAAGAAATACCCAGCGTATCAAAGTTGCCATGACCCATACCGTGTTGGCCGTAGTTCATAACAAGTTGAGAAACGTCGCCTTTCTTATCCTGCATACGGATAAAGCCTTGCGCGCCGTTATGACCTTGAGGGCCTTCGTTCAATTCAACACTTGGCCAGAAAGGCATGCCGATTTCTTTCTCAGCAGAAGCTGCTTCGTAGGCTTTAGATAGCTCAAGACCACATGGATGCATCCATACTGCGTCTTGAATCTTCGCCATACCAAGAATGTTTTGGTCTACGCCGTTTTCAGAAGAGTAGTGCTTGCTGTAAACACTTACTGCAACCTGAACACCCATGTCTGTGATGCCCATAGTACGAGAAGCATCATTCAGAGCTGGGAACTCACCGTTCGGGTAAGCCGTCGCCAGCATCGCTTGTACTGTGTTACCAATCACGCCGCCTTTGTAGTTGTAGATATCCACTTCAGGCATGTGACGGTGTATCACTTCAGCGAACACACACGTTGGGCGAATCGCGTAGCGGTGGTAGTAAGGACCTTCCATGTAGTAGCCAGACGGTGCAAACAGCTGAGAAACTTGCGCTAGGAAGCCGCCAGTGTCGTTACGGTCAATGCCGTACACTGACATTTCAAGGTACTCACGCTTACCTAAAGCAAGACCACAAATACCGACAGCTGCTACTGCCCAAATACCGTGATTGTGAATTCGGTCGAAGTCGTGTGCGTATTTAACCGTGAACATTTCTAACATTGGTTCAAAAATGCGAGACTCAATATTGTCGCGTTGTTCTTGTGTCAGGGTTGAAGCAACACAAGAGTAAGCTAAGCTTGAGAACATTAACCAGCAGTGTTCGTTCAGGATTTGGTGGAACAAACGACCGGTAGGGTTAGTGTTTTTCTGTACGTGGTAATCAAACGTTAGGTATTTATCTGCGTATTCTTCTAGTAATTCTGTAACAAAGTCAGCGTACTTTTGCTCTTTAGTGATCAAGAACATACGACCGGCTAGATTCATGTACGTGTAATTTTGCTTATGGCGGTTATGTTCGTAACCCCCAGCTTCACCATGACCTGGGACATCAATAGGTAAACGCATGAATGCTTCTAGATCTTTCGCGTTCGCTGCAATGGTTTTTCCCATTAAGCTAGAACGGCCCACTTCAAGATGAAGCTGCTCGATTTCTGCTTCAGTTAACAATACTGGTTTAGTCGTCATATTCTTTGTCACCCTCAATAAAGAGTTTATCTGCTTAAACTTTGATTAAATTTTCAAACTCCATATAAAGTAATACAATATGAGCTTTAATTATACCTGTTCGTCGCCAAATGATGAGTAGAGTCACACAATTAGCCATAAGTCATTGATGTAAATGACTAATGGTAAATATCAGCCATTTATTAAGTTGTTGATTTATTTACGCTATATAAAGTATCGCTTGATCAATATCACACAAATTTAGATATATTGTATTACAATTAAGCTCATTCCCTTATGATGGATGCAAGTTAAGTAACACTTAAAAGATTTAAACAGATTAGGAGATACACAATGAACTCTTTCTTTATCCTAGATGAAAACCCATGGGAAGAACTTGGTGGCGGCATTAAGCGTAAAATCGTTGCTTACACTGACGATCTAATGGCAGTACACCTATGTTTTGATAAGGGCGCGATTGGCCACCCTCATACTCACGAAATCCATGACCAAATCGGTTACGTAGTTCGTGGCAGCTTCGAAGCTGAGATTGAAGGCGAAAAGAAAGTCCTTAAAGAAGGTGATGCTTACTTCGCTCGTAAACACATGATGCACGGTGCAGTTGCACTAGAGCAAGACAGCATCCTTCTTGATATCTTCAACCCTGCGCGTGAAGATTTCCTAAAATAATAACTAGCGCAACCTCAGTTGCTAAGGTAAGCATATGAAATCATTAAACATCGCGGTCATTGGCGAGTGCATGGTTGAGCTACAAAAGAAACAAGACGGGCTTAAGCAAAGTTTCGGTGGCGATACACTAAATACTGCACTTTACTTGTCTCGCTTAACAAAAGAGCAAGATATCAACACGAGCTACGTAACAGCACTAGGCACTGACCCATTCAGTACCGACATGTTAGAAAAGTGGCAAGCGGAAGGTATCGACACTAGCTTAATTGCTCAGCTTGATCACAAACAACCAGGGCTTTACTACATCGAGACCGATGAAACTGGTGAACGCAGTTTCCACTACTGGCGTAATGATGCTGCAGCAAAATTCATGTTTGACCAGGAAGACACACCTGCTCTACTTGATAAGTTATTCTCTTTTGATGCGGTTTACCTAAGTGGTATTACGCTCGCTATCTTGACAGAGAATGGACGCACGCAGCTATTCAACTTCTTAGACAAATTTAAAGCGCAAGGCGGCCAAGTATTCTTCGACAATAACTTCCGTCCAAAACTTTGGGAAAGCCAACAAGAAGCGATTTCTTGGTACTTGAAGATGCTTAAGTACACAGACACGGCTCTACTGACGTTCGATGACGAGCAAGAGTTGTATGGCGACGAAAGCATTGAACAGTGTATTGCACGTACGTCTGAATCTGGTGTGAAAGAGATCATCATTAAACGTGGTGCTAAAGACTGCCTAGTAGTTGAAAGCCAAAGCGCTCAGTACGTTGCTCCAAACCCAGTAGACAATATTGTTGATACTACAGCGGCTGGCGACTCGTTCAGCGCGGGCTTCCTAGCTAAGCGCTTAAGCGGTGGCAATGCACGTGATGCAGCGTTCGCAGGTCATATTGTGGCAGGAACTGTGATTCAGCATCCAGGTGCTATCATTCCTCTAGAAGCGACGCCTGATCTGTCTCTATAATTACGCACTTTAACTATTAATCAAGGGTTTGCTTAGTTGAAAGCAAGCCCACATTTAACGTGAGAAAGAATTCATGACGACATTAAATGAACAACTAGCAAACCTAAAAGTAATTCCTGTAATCGCTATCAACCGTGCTGAAGACGCTATCCCTCTAGGTAAAGCACTTGTTGAAAACGGCATGCCATGTGCAGAAATCACGCTACGTACAGAATGCGCAATCGAAGCGATTCGCATCATGCGTAAAGAATTCCCAGACATGCTAATTGGTTCAGGTACTGTACTGACTAACGAGCAAGTTGACGCATCTATCGAAGCTGGCGTTGATTTCATCGTAAGCCCAGGTTTCAACCCGCGCACTGTTCAATACTGTATCGATAAGGGTGTTGCAATCGTACCGGGTGTTAACAACCCAAGCCTAGTTGAGCAAGCAATGGAAATGGGCCTTCGCACGTTGAAGTTCTTCCCTGCTGAACCTTCTGGCGGTACTGGTATGCTTAAAGCACTAACAGCGGTTTACCCTGTTAAATTTATGCCTACTGGTGGCGTAAGCTTGAAGAATGTTGATGAATACCTATCGATCCCTTCTGTACTTGCGTGTGGCGGTACTTGGATGGTTCCAACTAACCTTATCGACGAAGGTAAGTGGGACGAACTAGGCAAGCTTGTTCGTGATGCAGTTGATCACGTTAACGCTTAATCTATTTTAGATTGAGTGATGAAGCCTCACCTCGGTGGGGCTTTTTGTTATCTGGCGTTTATTGCGCTGACTAACCGTAAACATGCTCAATCAACGTTCTGTTTCCCCCACACCTTATCGCCTTTCTCTCTATGGGCTCGTACAGCTCCGCGGCTAAGACAGGCAAGAAGGAGTAATGTAAGCGTTCAATCGACTTCAGCACGCATCTAACGAAGCGTTACTGGTGGCCCCCTATCGCCGATCTAGCTTCTTATCCAGCCCCTTACCCAGCAATGTTCCTTTTCGATACGTCGTCAAACATCTCTCATGGCATGCACTGAAGACCACAATAGACAAAGTGAGCCGCAAAATGTGTCCCGCCCGTCCAGTTTAACGCCTACTCAGTGACAAAAATTCCAAATACGCGCCTCTAAAGCACAAAAAATGAACAAATGGCATAGAAAGGCTTCATAGCCGCAGATAAACAGAAAATAGCGAAGTGAAAACAATTAGCTACACTTGAAATCTCAATACAAAAATTTTCAGTATAGAGTTCCAAGTTAACGTGAATGTCGTCGCACAACACACCAATTTGTAGCACATTTGTTACGGTTATAATTAAAATCTTATAGATAAGGTAAAGTAAGCGCCTTTGCTTATATTGTAATACATATGAACATTTAATCCTCAATTTATTTTAGATCTCAAACAAAATGCACTCACATTTAAATTCAATTAAAACAAATACTTACATGGTCACGCATTGGCGCTCGAAAAATCAATGCGACCTAGATCATACTAAAGGCATATTGTAGTACAAATAAACCTTGAGACGCGTTAATCTAAGCCCAGTTAATTATGATATTTAAAAGGCTGAAAAGATGACTATTGATACTTTTGTTGTTCTCGCCTACTTCTTCTTTTTAATCGCGATTGGTTGGATGTTCCGTAAGTTCACCACCTCTACAAGTGATTACTTCAGAGGGGGCGGCAAAATGTTGTGGTGGATGGTTGGTGCAACTGCCTTCATGACACAATTTTCAGCATGGACGTTTACAGGTGCCGCAGGACGCGCGTTCAATGACGGTTTCGTTATTGTAATCCTATTCTTAGCCAATGCTTTTGGCTACTTCATGAACTATATGTACTTCGCTCCAAAGTTCCGCCAACTTCGTGTGGTAACGGCGATCGAAGCTATTCGTCAGCGCTTTGGTAAAACGTCTGAACAGTTCTTCACATGGGCAGGTATGCCGGATAGCCTTATCTCTGCAGGTATCTGGCTAAACGGTCTAGCTATCTTTGTAGCAGCGGTATTCAATATCCCAATGGAAGCGACCATTGTGGTAACGGGTATGGTTCTAGTATTGATGGCAGTAACGGGCGGCTCTTGGGCGGTTGTTGCTTCTGACTTCATGCAAATGCTTGTAATCATGGCCGTGACAATCACTTGTGCGGTAGCAGCTTACTTCCACGGTGGCGGCTTAACTAACATCGTTGCTAACTTCGACGGTGACTTCATGTTAGGTAACAACCTAAACTACATGAGCATCTTCATCCTTTGGGTTGTATTCATCTTCGTGAAGCAGTTCGGTGTAATGAACAACAGCATCAACGCTTACCGTTACCTATGTGCAAAAGACAGTGAAAACGCACGTAAAGCGGCGGGCCTAGCATGTATCCTTATGGTTGTTGGTCCACTAATTTGGTTCCTACCACCTTGGTACGTAAGTGCATTCATGCCTGAGTTTGCTGAGCAATACACATCAATGGGCGACAAAGCCGGTGATGCTGCTTACCTAGCATTCGTACAAAACGTAATGCCAGCAGGTATGGTTGGTCTTCTTATGTCAGCAATGTTCGCTGCAACGATGTCTTCTATGGATTCAGGTTTGAACCGTAACGCTGGTATCTTTGTAATGAACTTCTACAGCCCAATTCTTCGTAAAAATGCGACTCAGAAAGAGCTGGTTATTGTAAGTAAGCTAACGACTATCATGATGGGTATTTTCATCATCGCGATTGGTCTATTCATTAACTCTCTGCGTCACTTAAGCTTGTTCGATATCGTAATGAACGTAGGTGCGTTGATTGGCTTCCCAATGCTAATCCCTGTACTACTAGGTATGTGGATTCGTAAGACACCTGACTGGGCTGGTTGGTCTACTCTAGTGGTTGGTGGTTTTGTTTCTTACATCTTCGGTATCTCTCTGCAAGCAGAAGACATCGAGAACCTATTTGGTCTAGAAACAGCCCTTACAGGCCGTGAATGGAGCGACTTAAAAGTAGGTCTTAGCTTAGCTGCTCACGTAGTGTTCACAGGTGGTTACTTCATCATGACTTCTCGCTTCTACAAAGGCCTATCGCCAGAGCGTGAGAAAGAAGTTGACCAACTATTTACTAACTGGAACACGCCGCTTGTAGCGGAAGGCGAAGAGCAACAAAACCTAGATACTAAACAGCGTTCAATGCTTGGTAAGCTTATCAGCACAGCCGGTTTCGGTATCCTAGCAATGGCTCTGATTCCAAACGAACCAACAGGACGCTTATTGTTCCTACTATGTGGTTCGATGGTACTAACCGTTGGTATCCTACTGGTTAACGCATCTAAAGCTCCGGCTAAGATGAACAACGAGTCAGTTGCCAAATAGCTAAACAGCTAAACAGCTAAACAGCTAAACAGCTAAACAGCTAAACAGCTAAACAGCTAAATAAGCAGCTAACAAGTTAAACCAAAATGAAGCCCATGTTATTCGATAACATGGGCTTTTTGTTTGTCTTCGGTTTATCAAAATAGAATATGAAACGCATCTCGATTAATGCGCATAAAGCGTAGAAATACCTATCTCCTGCCCTCGTTTTATCTTCTTTTCCAACCTTTCCAATGGTTTGATCTCTTTCTCTGATTGTTTCTGTTACTTTGAATGACAACACAAACACAACAGACAATTACAATGAAAAAAACATCACTATTACTCGCCTCCATTGCTCTGGCACTTTCTGGTGTCGCACAAGCTGACCAGCTAGAAGACATTCAAAAATCAGGCACTTTGCGTGTGGGCACTACTGGCGACTACAAGCCTTTCTCTTACTTCGACGGCAAAACCTACTCTGGTTATGACATTGACGTAGCTAAGCATGTTGCAGAGCAGTTAGGCGTTGAATTGAAGATTGTTCGTACCACATGGAAAGATCTACTGACCGACCTAGACGACGATAAGTACGACATCGCGATGGGTGGCATTACGCGTAAAATGCAGCGTCAGTTAAACGCGGAACAAACTCAAGGCTACATGACCTTTGGTAAGTGTTTCTTGGTTGCGAAAGGCACCGCAGAACAGTACGACAGCATTGAGAAAGTGAACCTTTCTTCTGTTCGTGTGGGCGTGAACATTGGCGGCACTAACGAGATCTTTGCCGACGCGAACTTGCAGAACGCAAGCTTCACACGCTACGAGAACAACCTCGACGTACCAAAAGCAGTAGCGGAAGGCAAAGTTGATGTGATGGTGACAGAAACCCCTGAAGGTCTGTTCTATCAGGTAACTGACGAACGTCTTGAAGCGGCCCGCTGCGAAACCCCGTTCACCAACAGTCAGTTCGGCTACCTGATTCCTAAAGGCGAACAACGTTTGTTGAACACGGTGAACTTCATTATGGATGAAATGAAATTGAAAGGTGTTGAAGAAGAGTTCCTGATCCACAACTCCCTTAAGTAACTCTTTTCGATTACATAATGACAAAAAAGAGGCCAGCAATGCTGGCCTCTTTCGTTTTGGTTTAATGGTTCACTTAACCGTGAGTTATCACATTCTGCTGTACCAATGCATCCAGAATGTCCGAAGGCATGTTGCCACTTAGTGTTAACTGAGGAGCAAGATCTTCAACCACAATCACCTGTTCCGTGGTACCTAAGCCATCCGGGTTGATCGTAAGCTCAATGTCATCCCCGTCCACTTTCGCATCTATTTGCTGCAGTAACGCTGTCATGTCTGGAGATGTGTTTTTAAGCTCTGGCAACACTTCTCTCAAATCAATACTGTCCCCTTCCGATAAATCAAAGTCGGTAATCGTATCTTCAACACCATCTTCGATGTTAAGCCATACGAACGAATCCATACCATCGCCACCAGTCAGAATGTCTGAGCCTCCGTCGCCAATCAGGGTGTCGTTACCGTCACCGCCAACCAGCGTATCGTCACCCGATCCACCCACAAGTCGGTCATTTCCTGATCCGCCAGTGAGGTTAGTATCAAAGTTACTCGCTAAAAGTTGCACATCGTCTGTTTCAGAAGACAGATCGAGATCTATTGGGTTCGCAACTATATTGAGGTTTAGATCAATGTTTTGAGATATCGCAATATCGTTATTGTCCGTTTCTTCAGATACCGCCTCAACCTTCAAGGTGTAATTACCCGGAGTTAACGGCTTACCAGCTGATGGTTGCTCGACGAGTCTGAGACTATCAATCGCATCAGCCGTCGCTATCCAAGTATCACCCACCAGCGAAACCGTACCCACATCACTGGTTACATCAACACCATCCGGAACATCACTGATCTTCAACGTTAACTCTTCAGTAATGTCCGTCAATGCAGCGACAATTCCAACTAAAGCGACTCCACTATTAGCGACCACAGATGAGCTGGTCGTAATGTTTCTCACATAGTTGAATGCCGGATCAATAGACAAGGTTGGCGCATTAGCGACTGGTGTCACTGCGATATTATAAACCACTGGTGCGGTTTCAATCGCGATACCAGAAGGGTTACCGCTGTCTTTGGCGATGATTTCTAAGCCAATGCTATTGGTTGGAGACAAGCTCGCATCGAGGTAGACACCGTTTGGACTGGTTGGCGTATCAATCAGTGCATTTAGGTCACTCAAAGTACCAACTAAGATAACCGAACCAGTGTTGTTGCCGTTGACCATCACTGTCGTCACTGCCGGAAGTGATACGTTCAATGTACCGTAATCCACTGTCAGCGTGACTGTCATTAAGTCATTAGAAAATGCATCCACATAATCTGGGTCACTGACATTGATACCACTCAATAGCTGACCAGCATCCTCGTCAATAACCGTAGTGGCACTGTCACCATTAACAACAGGCGTATCGTTCACTCCGTCGACAATCGCTGTGATCTCTGCAGTATCCGTTAGGAAATCATTAGCGCCGTTGGTTGTACCATCATCCTCGACGGTATAGGTGAACTTAACGTTACCGTTGTATTCATCAGCAGCCGTAAATATCCAGTACGGGCCAGTAATCATAGCGTCATCAGCGCCGCCAACATTCTCGAAGCGCAGTAATTGGCCTTGGCCTTCATCGAGCACCAGATTAGTCACGGTAATCGTGTCGCTCTCTGGGTCACTCGTTGCGCCAATCAGATCTTCCTCTTTGATGATCAACTGCCCTTCTTCAAGGATGTTTCCTAAGTCGATATCCGTTGCCACTGGCTGATCATTCACTTCCGTTACCACAACGCTAATTTCGCCGGTATCTGTTAAGAAATCATCAGCGCCGTTGGTTGTACCATCGTCCTCAACGGTATAAGTGAACTTAACATCACCGTTGTATTCGTTGGCTGCGGTAAATACCCAGTACGGGCCAGTGATCGTAGCATCATCAGCACCGCCCACGTTCTCAAAACGTTGTAATTGGCCCTGACCTTGATCGAGCACCAAACTGTTCACAGTAATCGTGTCGTTTTCCGGATCAGTGGTTGCGGAAATCAGGTCTTCCTCTTTAATGACCAGCTGACCTTCTTCAAGCATGGTGCCCAAATCAATGTCCGATGCCACTGGCTGGTCGTTGACTTCTGTCACCACAAGGCTGATTTCAGCGCTATCGGTTTTAAAATCATCCGCACCATTGGTTGTACCATCATCGATAATGGAGTAATTGAATTTAACGTCGCCGTTGAAATCATTATCTGCAATGAATATCCAGAATGGCCCCGTAATCCCAGCGTCATCAGCACCACCAGCATTTTCAAAGCGCGTTAGCTGACCTTGCCCTTGAGTAAGAGTTACGCCGGTTACCGTGAGGTTATGGTTTTCTAGATCAGAACTCGCTGCAATCAAGTCACCTTCAACAATCACGATTTGACCATCTTCCGCAATCGAACCTAAATCAACATTAGTCGCGACAGGCGTATCGTTCACTTCCGTCACCTTAATGGTGAACGTAGTTTGATTAGTTTGAGCAGTATTCGGATCACCCGCGTCAATCAAGCCGTTATTACCACCATCATCGAGCGTTGCATTGATCGTGACTAAACCACTCTGGTTGAGGTAATTCTGGTCTGGATCGGGTTTGAACGTCACTGCTCCATTGGTCAATGCGGTATTGATATCGGCTTCTTTACCGGTAATCACCAATGAGCCATCAGGTTGCAATACAAACGTCACGTCAGGTGAGCTCGTAAACTCAAACACACCTTGCGCTCCCGGCAGTGTTTGATCGACTTGCAACGTAAGAACATACGGAGCGTCTGGATTATCAAAGTTAGCATCAACGTCGTAGATACTAAAGTTGTCGATAGCGATACTGATGTCTTCCGGCGTTTCTATGTTGGTCACATTCACAAATGTCGGTTGATCGTTGATAGGGTCAATCACTAAATCAACATCGAAACTCGTTGGTGTGCCTAAATACTCTGTGTTATCAGCATCTGTATCCACAGAACGAACGGTAATCTGCAGTGGACCATTTATACCTAGAGCATTACCCGCATCACTATTATGTTCGCCAGAGTTAAATACGATCTTATCGAGCGACTGAGCTGAAACATCTAGAGTCCAGAGCTGTGTAATAGGGTCATAACTACCCAAGGTGGTTCCGTCAGGGTAGTAGATAGATGCATCTTGAGGAACGCCTGCCACTTCGACTCGAAGGGTTTCAGGTGCATTTTCGGTATACGTTCCGCTTCCTGTGGCCGACAACTCTTTATCTAAAATAGTCGCATTGATTTCGATATCAATATTCTGCCCTTCGTTGCCTGTTACAGAATCAGTCGGGTTAGTATCGACATCATCACCAACAGGTACCACATGCAGTTTGAAGCTTGGCAAGTTTGCCGCCGCAGTAGGCACACCCAGCAACGATTCTTGAGTGAAGACTTCCACACCAAACTCAGCGGTACCACTGAAGTTTTTAGGCGGCAAGATCGAAATCTCACTTAAATCGAATGATAACCCTGATGCTTGAGGTAGCTGAACACTCCACTCACCATTACCGTTGTTCTTGACTGTGTATGCCGAGGTTGCGTCTGCACGCATTTGGAAGCCATCAGGGACATCTGTAAACTTAATCGACACAAACTGTTCTGATCCATCAAGGTCAGTCAGTGCAATCGATACAGGTCCTGTGCCCGACAAAGAAATGAGCTGGTCTTCAGTGCCCGTAATCTCGATAACATCAGGATCGCTACCCGGTCCTGTTACGAGCACATCGTCCACGACTGGAATCACTTCAAAGCTGACGCTGGTATTAAAGGTATCGGAGTCACTTGCCGTGCCTACCGGAGAGGCTGAATCGTTATAGGTTGCGGTATCTGTGACTGTACCGCTAACATTAACCTGCACTTGGTTAATATCATTACCCGTTGGGTAATTTTCTATCGCCCTAAAGAACACATTATCGAGCGCCCCCGCCGCGATTTCAGCCTGATTAAACGTAACTGATGTGCCTAATGAAGTACCCGTGTTGTCATAAAATGCACCTATAGAAGGCTCGTCCAACGTCAAAGTAATGGACGTAAACACTTCTTGGCCACCTTCGACACCGGAAACCTGATCCGAAATGGTCGAATTGAAATCGAGCTGAATATAGGTGTCTTCATAACCCACCGGATCTTGCCCTGCCTGACCGTCGGTATCAACAGGATTAAAGGCATCATCAAGAGAACCCACGACATTCACCTCAATCGTTGGGTCCGTCTCCGCATCTGGCGCGACTTTGATGACGACTTCGGTCACTAAAGTTTTCTCATCACCTGAGAGTATGTCTTTGGTCACAATGGTCATTGGCAATCTAAAATCACCTGAGTAGTTTGGCGGCAGGTTCAATAACAAACCCGATGAATCGACAGCTACACCCTGTTCAACGGTCGTCTCATAAACATACTTTCCATTCACAAAGTCAACATCACTTCTTCCCGAAAGGCTAATGGGGAATGATGTAGTAGCATCAATAACCAAAACACCATCAATGATCACCGTCACTTGGTCAGTAGAATCATCGCGACCCGTAAAGCTCAAAATGCCATTTAGTGCCGCACCGAGATCAAGTTGAGTATCTTCAACCGCGTCTATCACACTGTCTTGCACAATCGCAATATCGGCAGCAACCTTGTTGCTCCCTGCCACCACCTGAGGGAATGACAGAGTGACTTCTCCGTCCCTACGAGCGGCCGTAGATGACTCAACCTCAGCACCATCACCTCGGTCTATCACCGTACTAAAGATGTCCATCTTGATGTCATTGAACCCTCCAGCCCCGCTGTTTCCTGAAGGAAGAACAAGGCCGTTCGGTGCACTTATGCTAAATATGTCTTCATTCGTTACAACCCAGCGCCCATTGCCTTCATAAGCAGCGCCAATAACGAGCAGTTGATTGAGTACAGCATCTGATAGAGCCGAGTCGTCCACATTTGTTAATTGAATAACTAACTGATCCACTTCTTCGATAACGGACGAAGCATCTGTTTCTTGATATCGAATGACGAACTCATCCGTAACCGATGTATTATCGCTATTGGTAGTGAACTTAAGCACGCCAGTGTTTGCATCAGCAACTACGGTTGCTAGTGCTCCAGTACCCAGCACATCATCGACGATAAGCTTGTTGCTAGCGTCTTGCGGCTCAACGACTGGACGTACGACAACATCAATCGAGCCCGTGATTGTCGCGGTAGCGATGCCCTGACCAGGATCAGTCGCATCAACATACTCATGATCTCGCTCTTCGATCATGACAACCGTATTAAGCGTAAAGTCGGCGCTCGAGTCTTGTTCGGGTGTGATCTGAATAAAATTATTGTTCAGTGCAATTTGAGTAAACTCTTCTGCCGTCTGTCCACTCTTCGGCGTAATGGTTAAAGTGCCTGCTGAAGCATCGTAAACCCAAGTTACATCGCCATTAACCACAACACTTTCAACATCTGTCGGAATGTCACTGATAACAATAGAAGTGAAATGCTCATCATCATCAATATAATCAGTGCCCTCTGGATGCCAATCAATACTGATCGCCGTATCTTCATCGCCATTAGTGACTGTGCTGTACGTCGCTGAGGTATCGATTCTAGGTTCGACTAACACTCGCACTTCTTGGTCAAACGTAAGCGTATGACCGTCATTCTCAGTCACGATCACTTTACCCTGAATGTGAATGTTCTCTGTTGAAGAATCGACAGGTCTGATGCGGATTCCTGAGGTTTTACCTGCGTCAGTGATGTTCGCTTCGTAGATAGGTTTAGAAAGATCGGGGCTACCACCCGGACCGGTTTCGTAACCGACAAAGTTAAGGTCAATAATGGTACCGTCACCGTCTTCCAGAATAACGCCATCAGGAATACCCGAGAGGATAACGGTTATGGATTCTGAACCGTCGTCAGGTAATGGTGTTGTGCCGCTATCTGGCCTTCTCTCGCCCGACAATACAGTGAAATCAAGCTCAGCAAAGCTATCGCCATTTTGACTCTCTTGAATTGTGGTTTGAACGCCAGATGTTGTGCCATCGGTGATTGCTGTCCAAGCCGTACCGTTGGTACCGCCGTATGGAGTATCAGCAACGCCTTTAACCTCAACGTTAACCGTTTTAGTCCCTAGGATCTCTTCATCAACTTGTGCACCAGTAGAGAGGTTCGCGGTATCTTTTACAACACCCGTAACCTCAAACGTGAAGTCAACATTGCTGTGTTTAGTCGGAACAATTTCTACGTTGGCTAGATCGGAATACGCCACTTCCTGATAATCGACACCATTAATGGTGATTGTAGGAACTGGGGTCGTTGTTCCAAGGAAATAAAGCACCGCACCTTCGGTAATATTGCTGATACGAACAAATAACTCTTCGGAACCATCAGTGTCCACTGAGCCGTTCATTGTGATGACTTCGTCTAGCGTGAAGGCATCTTTGTTGTCCAGAGGACCTGAGTAGTCTGGGTCATCAATATTGTCTTCGTTAATACGAATCCTATTAACACTGAATGAACCAGGATCCGCATCAGCAGTCACATCAATGATAATATTTTGCTCAACAGAGCGAGCGGTCGTTTTGTCTAACCCGCCGTTAGCTGAATCATCGTATGGATTAAGCGTCTCTTCAGTAATTGCCGTCGCTTTAAACTCAATTTGCCCAGAGAAGTTATCGATTGGGTTAACTACGGTGCTATTGATATCACCAGCTGCAATAATATAAACACCATTGATCGGAGTAAGAACGTTACCGTTTTGATCTAGCAACTCAAACTTCCCATCACCTTGAACGGCTTCTAGCTCATAGGTAATCGTCTCAGTGCGGCTGTTATCTTGTGACTCTGCGTTTAATTGCAAGGTAACGTTGTCTTCATCTTCGTTCACTTGATACTGATACGTGCTACTGGTGTCATCCCAAGTTGCAATATCCGCTACCGCTTCAATTTCAATTCTGAAGTTTGAGTTTACTGTGTGGTCAAGCGTGCCATTGTTATCAATTTCGAGTTCATAACGAACGCGCCCACCAGTTTCATTTGAACTAGCGTGCTGATCAGGGACGAAGAATAGATTGTCTATCGTCGCGATAGTTTGTCTTGGTTCATTCGGATTTGGAGCAAAGCTTTGCTCAAGTTGAGGAGGACCAAATATAATGCTCCCATTTGGTTCAGGTACTAGCTCATGGTAAGAAGTACCATCAAAGTAATAGAACGTACCTTGGTGACTATCACCTCCATTCGGGCTTTTTATCGTCAACTGACCTATTGATTCAGTGTTATCTTGGTCGTATAGGTTCACTTGCAGTGCAACTTGTGCAGGCGCATTAGGAAGACCACTTTGGTTATCTTGAACATTCTCAAGATCTGGTTCATCACCCGTTGCATAAGGTATCGTTGAGTCTCTACCCGCATCCTCGAAGGTCGTCACTTTCAGCGCGATTCTTGAAGAATCCCTATCCGTAATCGTGATGTCTAACGGTGTTTCAGAGGTGTCTAAGTCTCCATCCGTAGCAATCACGTTAATAGAGAAGTCGATTGTTTCACCGTCATGATCTAGATAGCCGCTAGCTCTAAATTCAATCTCACCGTTGGAGTTGATACGTAAACGCCCTAGCTCACGGGTGTCCACGCCACCGCTACCGTCATCGGTTTGCTCGTAAACTCGTACCTGTTGACTGCCGCTATTTAAATCGAAACTGCTGCTGTACGGCCCGTTATTTCCTGTACGGAAAACAATATCTGCGCCATTACTTGTTATACCCTCAATTCGACTCAGTACCGCGCCATCCGCGCCGACATCCGTCGCATTAGCAAACATGTCAACTTTGGAATTACCATAGCCCTGGCCTTCAATTCGTGTGATCGATTGAGTTGTCACCAATGGGACATCATCAGTCACCGTGATTTTCAGATCGATCGCGTTTGATTGGTCTTGATCAAAATCTTCTGCAACAACAGAAAAGTTAAGGTCAATCGCGTTTTCATCCGCACCATTAGGGTGCTTAAGGGGTTTAAACAATTCAAACTGATAACTGTTATCCGAGGTATCGAAAATAATCTCAAACACCGCTTCGTTACTGGTTACTGTTTGAGCAACGTAAGTAAATGTTGTGCCATTAAGTGAAACAGGCAGCCACTCTATGCTTTCGCCATCAGAGGTTAAGCCCGCGATAGCTAAGTTTTCATCGACCAACTCGTACTTAACAACACCATCAGCACCTTCATCAACGGTGAATAGCCCGTTAATAATGGTGTCTTCAGATTGATCCGAGCCAATCCCGGTAAGATCATCTTCATCAACAACCGTTTCACCGGTTGGCGCACTCATTACTGGCGCATCGTCTAGCACCTCGATTGGCAATGCATATTGGTTAGAATCATCACCGTCACCATCAACCGCAACGACATCAAATGGAATCGTTAAGGTGTTGGAATTCGGGCTTGTTGGATGGTTTAGAGGACCTAGCAACGTAAAGGTATAAGAGCCGTCATTCGCTAGCGCGAGCGTGAAGATAGGAGTTCCGCTTGTCGTCGTACCTTGATAGGTCGTTGTGTTCGCTGCTCCCGTGACTTCTGTAATAGAAATCGCTTCTGTTCCAGAGGTCAATGTCGCTTCAAGCGCAGAGATATTACGCAGTTCGTAAACCTCTACTTGGTCAGCACCTTCTGTGGTAACAAATGCACCTGTTGCTTGAGAAACCACAGACCCAAGATCATCCTCATCAACCACAAATGTGCTGGTCGCTGTCGTGTCGGTAATGACAGGCACATCATCGGTGATAGTAACGGTCAAAGGTTTCATCACAGAATCGGTATTGTCTTGGTCGACCGCGATCACTGGCAGAGTGAATACTTGATCGTTATTGCCTTGTACAGGCAGGTGGTCGAGCTCTTCCAATAAAGTGAACGTGTATTCGCCTAGCACCACACTACTAAAAGTGATGGTAAAGATATCCGTTTGAACACCTCCACTTTCAACGAAACCAATATAGGTTCCGCTGTTGGCTGGATCTTCTTTAAGCTGAACCACTAAGCCATCCGATTTCAATTCACCAGACGTGTTGAACTGAGTGGTATCAATACGGAAATGGCTCACATCATCACTTCCTGTTGTGAAAGTAATGGTTTCAGTTTGGCTCACAGGTAAGCTCGGAGATGAGCCATCCACGAGGTTCGCTTCTTCCAATGCCACCGTTGGAACCGTATCAATTACCGGTGGAGCACCATCTGAAATCGTCAGTGTCACTGTCGAAGTAACAATATCACCGTCTTTATCTTCTGATGTGACGGTAATCGTCTTAACGATGTCACCACCAGAATGATTCAGATTTCGATTAGGCTCAAAGCGCACATCGCCTTCAAGCGTGATAAACAATGAACCTTCTGTAAATACGAACTCTTGCTCACCAGTATTGGTTTGCACTAGAGATTCTTCAGGCTGACTACCATAAGTAAATTTGGTTATGGTGGCGCCATCAGCACTTTGCGCAGGCATCACATCAAATGTCGTTGTAGTTGGCGTACCCGTACTTGGCTCTGTAATGCTAAGCGCACCAGATTGCATCAATTGAACGTCATCACTGATGGTCACAGAAAGCGGTTTAGACGGTGAGATATCGCCATCGGTGTCTTGCGCATGCACCGACAAGTCAAAGCTGAGGTCGTTGTTTCCTAGTCCGTCGACATGATCCAAACGCTCTAACAAAGTAAACGTGTACTCACTAGGGTTAGTGTTATCAAATTCTAGGGTGAAGATAACTTTCTCAACACCGGAGCCATCCGTTGTGAATGCTATGTAATCACCTGAACCAGCAGGCTCTTCACGCAAGCTCAATTCAAGACCATCAGACTTCAATGCACCACTGGTATTAAACAACCCTACTTCGACGACAATCTTCTCGATGTCATCACTGCTCGCGAGTGAAGTAATGGTTTGGGTCACGCTGACTGGGTTGCCACTCGGTGTTGAACCATCAGCCAGTAAGCTTTCAGACAAGCTAACACTCGGCACGACATTCAACGTTGGCCCATCACCATCAACGATAGTGAGTGTTACCGTTGAAGAGGAAATATCCTTATCAAAATCAGATGAAGAAAATTCAATCAGCTTAACAATGTCGCCTGCAGAGTGGTCAAGATTACGATTTGGTTCAAACCTCACATCGCCATCCAAAGTGACAAACAGTGAGCCTTCAGTGAAAACAAATTCCTGCTCACCGCTGATGTTTTGATTTAAGGTAATCGCAGACCCACCGTCATAAGTGAACTGTGTAATGGTTGCCCCATCGGCACTTTGCGTAGGTAAAACATCAACGGTCGAGGTAGTTGGTGTGCCAGTATTTGGCTCTGTGATGGTTAACGTGCCATCTTGCATCTGTTGTAGGTCATCTTGAATGGTGACAACAACATCACGCTTAGCAGAGTCATCACCATCAGTATCAACTGCATAAACAGGTAAGTTGAAGTTAAGATTGTTATTAAGCGCGCCATCAAGGTGATCGAGTGCCTCAATCAGCGTGAAGGTGAACTGACCTTTACTGACACTATCAAAATCAATGGTGAATACATTAGTTACGTTACCGGCCCCGTCATCAGTAAACCCGATATAGTCGCCAGGTGAAGCAGGATCTTCTTTTAACTGAACAACAAGACCATTTGATTTCAGCACATCACCAGGATTGAATTCGTTGGTCGCGATTCTAAAGTGGCTTAAGTCATCACTACCCACGGTGTAGGTAATGGTTTGTGTTGAACTCACCGCAGAACCACTCGGCGTTGAGCCATCTGCTAGGTTCACTTCCGATAAGTTCACGCTAGGAACAACATCGATAACCGGATCAATCCCATCTTGGATCGTCAATGTGACATCCGCGGTATCAGTATCGTTATCAAAGTCGCTGGTCGTTACCACAATCGTTCTAACAATATCACCCGCTGAATGATCCAGATTTCGATTTGGCTCAAAACGAACTTCGCCTTCAATCGTGATGTACAGTAAACCATCGGTTACGGTAAACACCTGCTCTGTCGTTACATTCGGATCCAAGGTGACAGCAGTACCACCATCGTAAATAAATTGGGTGACCTTTGCGCCATCAGCACTTTGAGTCAGCATAACATCAATGGTTGGCGTAGTTGGAGTACCCGCCACGAGATCAGCCAGTGAAGGCTCAACAATATTCAAGGACCCGTCTTGTACACCTTGTACATCATCGGTAATGGTCACTGTCATTGGTGACATCGCAGACTCATCACCATCGGTATCCACCGCTATCACAGGTACATCGAAGTTTAAGGTGTTGTTCTGCAAGCCATCCACATGGTCTAACGCTTCAAGCAGCGTAAACGTGTATTGCCCTAAATTGGTGGTTGAGAAACTGATTGTGAAGACGTTGGTTTCTACGTTAGCACCGTCTTTTACAAAGCCAATATAGTTTCCAGAGTTCGCTGGCTGCTCTTTAATCTCAACCTCTAAGCCATTCGACTTCAAAGCCCCCGAAGTATTGAACTGAGCAGGGTCAATTCTGAAATGACTAACATCGTCACTACCCTCGGTATAGGTAATCACTTGAGTCATCGATACTGGGTTACCCGTTGGCGCAGAACCATCAGCCAGATCGACTTCAGAAAGACTCACGCCAGGAATGACGTTGATGATTGGCAGATCGCCATCGGTAATGGTTAGCGTGACTGTCGAAGTCACCACATCACTATCATAGTCACTTGAACTGACCACTATCGACTTAACGATATCCCCGCCCGTGTGATTAAGATCGCGGTTTGGTTCAAAGCGCACATCGCCTTGCAGCGTTATATAGAGTGAGCCTTCAGCAACCACAAACTTTTGCTCACCCGCATTACTCTGGTCAAGCGTAAACACTGTGCCATCGTAATTGATTTGGGTAATGGTCGTGCCGTCTGCCCCTTCTTGATCAAGAACATTGACGGTCGTGGTTGTCGGCGTACCCGCGGCTAAGTCAGCCACTGTCGGCTCTTCAATGCTGAGAGCGCCATCCACCATGACTTGAATGTCATCGGTAATCGTTACAGCCAGAGGCGACATCAGAGAGTCATCGCCATCACTATCGACCGCGTACACCGGCAAGTTGAATGTTAGGTCGTTATTACCTTGAATTGGTGTATGGTCAATCGCTTCTATAAGCGTGAAGGTGTATTCACCTAAAGTCGTGCTGCTAAATGCAAGTGTGAAGACCGTGGTTTCTACATTTGAAATGTCCGTTGTGAAGCCGATGTAGTTACCCGAACCCGCAGGCTCTTCTCGAATCTCAATAACTAAGTCATCAGACTTCAGAGTACCGCCAGTATTAAACTCACTCGGCTCAATGCGGAATTTTACAACATCATCACTTTGGTTGGTAAAAGTGATGGTTTCTGTTTGGCTAACCGCACTACCACTTGGTGATGAGCCATCAGCCAGATCAGCTTCTTCAAGTGCAACACTCGGCACCGCATCGATAGTCGGGTTGTCGCCATCGGTTATGGTCAAAGTTACGGTCGCAGTCACCGGATCGTTATCAAAGTCATTGGATGTCACGACTATCGACTTAACAATGTCTTCGCTCGCGGAATGGTCTAAGTTACGGTTGGGCTCAAAGCGCATCTCACCTTGAAGGGTGATGTACAACTCACCTTCTGTGAAACTGAATTGCTGTTCGCCTGCGATGCTCTGATCCAACGTCTTAACGATACCACCAAAAGAAAACTCAGTAACCGTTGCACCATCAGCACTTTGGTTTGGCATTACATCAATGGTATTGGTTGTTACCGTACCATCAGCCAGATTTGGCTCAACGATATCTAACGTACCGTCTTGCATGATTTGAACATCATCGCCGATGGTTACATTGAGTTGAGACACCAAAGAATCATCGCCATCGCTGTCTACCGCATAGACCGGAAGATCAAAGCTCAGATCATTGTTCGCTAGACCATCTGCATGATCTAACGCTTCCAATAAAGTAAAGGTGTATTCACCAAGAGTCGAGGTCGAGAAGCTAATCGTGAACACTGGAATTTCAGCATTTGAACCATCAGTAATGAAGCCGATATAAGTACCTGGATTCGCTGAATCTTCTTTTATCTCGACCACAAAACCATTCGATTTCAGTGCGCCGCCGACATTGAACTCGGTAGGTTCAAGACGGAAACGGGTCACATCATCACTTTGATTAGTAAAAGTAAGCGTCTCAGTTTGACTTACAGCACCGCTACTTGGCGCTGAGCCATCAGCAAGATTAGTTTCAGACAGAGTAACACTTGGCACCGTATCAATGGTCGGGATATCACCATCAGTAATCGTCAGGGTGACTGTCGATGTCACGGTATCCTTATCGAAATCGCTTGAGGTGACCTCGATCTGTTTAACGATATCTCCGCTAGTATGGTCAAGATTACGGTTCGGCTCGAAGCGAACGTCACCTTGAATAGTGATATACAGTGAACCTTCAGCAACTACGAACTTCTGCTCGCCAGTATTATTCTGGTCAAGCGTTAATACAGTCCCGCCATCATAAGTAAATTGTGTGATGGTCGCGCCGTCTGCCCCTTCTTGATCAAATACATTAACGGTCGTTGTCGTGGGCGTGCCCGCAGCCAAATCAGCAACTGTTGGCTCGACAATATTTAACGCTCCATCTTGCATGATTTGAACATCATCACCGATGGTCACATTCAACTGTGACACCAATGAATCGTCGCCGTCGGTGTCTACCGCATAAACAGGAAGATCAAAGCTAAGATCGTTGTTCGCTAAACCATCCACATGGTCTAATGCTTCCAACAACGTGAAAGTGTATTGGCCGAGGGTAGTACTAGAGAAACTGATCGTGAACACGTTGGTTTCAACGTTCGAACCATCCGTCACAAAACCGATATAACCACCTGGTGTGCTTGGGTCTGCTTTTAGCTCAACCACCAGCCCATTTGATTTAAGCGCCCCACCAACATTGAATTCAGTAGGTTCAATACGGAAACTTGTCACGTCATCACTTTGATTGGTGAAGGTAATCGTCTCAGTTTGACTGACCGCACTGCCACTTGGAGCAGAACCATCACTCAGGTTGGTTTCAGATAACGTAACACTTGGTAC
This sequence comes from Vibrio sp. Vb339, assembly GCF_902751245.1. Lineage (NCBI taxonomy): Bacteria > Pseudomonadati > Pseudomonadota > Gammaproteobacteria > Vibrionales > Vibrionaceae > Vibrio > Vibrio sp. Vb339. The sequence continues at coordinate 635,237 of NZ_CADDIS010000002.1, forward strand.
ATTATCAATCGTTGGAATATCGCCATCGGTAATGGTCAGCGTAACCGTTGAAGAAACAAGATCGTTATCAGAATCACTTGAGGTCACCACTATCGATTTAACAATGTCTCCACCAGTGTGGTCGAGGTTGCGATTAGGCTCGAAACGCACGTCGCCTTGCAGGGTGATATACAGCGAACCCTCAGCAACATCAAACTTCTGTTCACCCGTATCGCTTTGGTCAAGTGTTAGTACCGCTCCACCATCATAGGTAAACTGAGTAATGGTCGTTCCATCAGCGCCTTCTTCATCGAGAACATTAACCGTTGTCGTAGTCGGCGTGCCTGCCGCTAAATCCGAGACCGTTGGCTCTTCAATATTGAGTGAGCTATTGACCATCACTTGAACGTCATCGGTGATCGTCACCGCCAACGGAGACATCAGAGAGTCGTCACCGTCGCTATCGACGGCATAAACTGGCAAGTTGAATGTTAGGTCGTTATTGCCTTGAATCGGCGTGTGGTCAATCGCTTCGAGAAGCGTAAAGGTGTATTCACCCAAATTGGTACTGCTGAAATCAAGAGTGAAAATGGTAGTTTCAGTATTCGAAATATCAGTCGTGAAACCGATATAACTACCCGACCCCGCAGGTTCTTCTCTAAGCTCAATCACCAGACCATCGGACGTAAGAGAATCGCCAACGTTAAATTCACTAGGCTCTAAACGGAATCTCTCAACATCGTCACTTTGGTTGGTGAAAGTGATCGTCTCTGTTTGACTAACCGCGCTACCACTCGGGTTCGAACCATCACTCAGATTCGTTTCAGATAAGCTAACCGTTGGAATAACATCAATGGTTGGGATATCGCCATCGGTGATCGTCAATGTAACCGTTGAAGAGACTGAATCTTTATCGAAGTCACTTGAGGTCACCACAATCGACTTCACGATATCTTCGCTCGTGGTATGGTCGAGATCGCGGTTGGGCTCGAAACGCATTTCGCCTTCAAGGGTGATGAACAAGCTACCTTCTGCGAAGTTAAACTGCTGCTCGCCTGAAATGCTTTGATCCAGTGTGTTTACGACACCGTCATAAGTGAACTGAGTGATGGTCGCACCATCTGCACTTTGATCAGGCATCACATCAATGGTGTTGGTTGTTACAGTGCCGTCAGCAAGATTTGGCTCGATGATATCTAACGTGCCGTCTTGCATGATTTGAACGTCATCACCGATAGTCACATTGAGTTGCGAGACCAATGAATCGTCGCCATCGCTGTCTACCGCATAAACAGGAAGTTCAAAGCTTAAATCGTTTTTATCTAGGCCATCCACATGGTCTAGCGCTTCAAGTAAGGTAAAGGTGTATTCACCTAACGTAGTAGCAGAGAAACTAATGGTGAATACTGGGATTTCAGAGCCAGAACCGTTGGTAATAAAACCGATGTAAGTGCCCGGATTAGCAGAGTCTTCTTTTATCTCGACCGCAAACCCATTCGATTCCAGTGCCCCACCGACATTGAATTCAGTTGGTTCAATACGAAATTTAGCTACATCATCACTACCAGCGGTAAAGGTAATCGTCTCGGTAGCGCTGACCGCACTTCCGCTTGGAGAAGATCCATCAGTAAGGTTGGTTTCTGAGAGAGTAACAGGCGGGATCAAATCAATGATTGGATCTTGGCCGTCAGTGATACTTAGCTCAAGCGTTGAAGTGTCAGTGTCTCCATCACCATCTTCAGCTAAAAATGAGAATTGTTTGACAATGGTTTCACTGTTTGTGTGGTCAATATCGCGCGCAACTTCAAAGCTAAAATCACCATTCAGTGAGATGGTTACGACACCCTCAGTAAAACTGAATGTTTGAGCAGCATCTGGAAGCAAGCTCTGATCTAGTGAGTAATCAACACCATCATAGTTAAACGATTGAATTGTCGAGCCATCAGCGCCTTCGAAATTAAATAGGTTGTACGAAACAACTGTATCACCAGTCAACGTTGGTTCATCGACAGAGACAACGTTATCCACTAATTCAACAACATCATCTGTGACATTAACGAGAATCTCAGCGGCTTCTGGTGTGTTCGAACCGCCAGATAGTGAAGAACGATCTCCATCCGCATCAACAGCATAAATAGGCAGAGCAAAGGTCAACAACGCGTCTTCAGCGCCTTGGTGAGAAAGCTCTTCATATAAATTAAATTCGTAGTTACCCAGTGAAGGGCTATCAATTTTAACGTCAAAGACCGTAATTCTCGATCCATTGACCTCTACATAACCTTCGTAAGTTTTTACGCCATTAGTTTCGTCAACCAACTCGAGTAGCACCGCCGCACCATTAGAAACCAAGGTGCCACCCGTATTAAACTCCGTCGGCTCCAGTTCATAATGGTCGATGATGTCGCTTTCGAAAATATCGGCAGTGATACTTCCGCTCCCCGCTACAGGCGCGGTTCCCTCTTGCGAGCCACCAATGATGCCTGCTTCATCGACACTAATACTGTCGACATTGGTAATAACTGGGCTATCGCCATCAGAGATAACAATGTTGATGTTATTGGTTACAACATCTTGGTCGAAATCGGTAATCGTGATCGGTAAATCGAACGTCAGTGAATCGGTACCCACTTGTTCGATTGGATTAAATTGCTCGAATTTATAAGTACCATCGGTATCTAGTGAGATAGTAAGAACAACCTCACCTCGGCCTTGAATGGACAAAGTGATCGTTGTCCCATCATCAGATAGCCTTGCAAGCGTATTTTGATTATCGCTGAGTATTCCATCAAATTGGTCCAACGCACTCGCATCAAAAACGGCTGATTGAAGGTTATCACTGCCAATATTGGAGAATGTCCCTTCAATTGGAACATTGCTTGTTTCTACGTTAGTGATATTCACACTTTCAGCAGACGGATCGACCCCATCAACCACGGCAACTTGTGCATTGATTGGTGTTGCTAATGAGTTTCCCGCGGTGTCTTCACCTTGAATATCAAAAGTGATGTTAATTTGATCGCCTGTATAGGAAACCTGACCACCACCAACAGACGTTACGTGATCAATTGGTTGAGAAATCGTTGTGGTCAGTGAAAGCTCAGCGTTATTTCCAACACTAACAACATCGATGTCGATGCGTAATACTTCATCGGTGCCTTGAACACCAATGATAGAGTTCGTCGCCGCATCATAAGTAAAGGTAACGGGCTGACCATTTGAGGTAATATCACTGTTTAGCTCTGTGAGTAGCGAAGCGAGAGACAGTGCTTCTGGGGCGAAAGAATCAGGGGAGAGCGCTAAACTACCAGCAATAATCGTTTCGGTAGTTTTAATAGATTGGGGATAGGTATTATCAGAAATGGAGCCTTCAGTGAGCACTTCACTGATTGATTGACCGCCCGATGAACGAGTTATTGTTCTGAACTCTTCTCGGTCTTCATCAACCGTTTGTTCTGCTAGACCTGCGGTCTCAAAAAATGTCGACGGATGAGTTTCGGTGTAGTTGTAGTCAATCGTCACAAAGCCAGCGTTTGCAGAACCTAATCCGCTACCCGCAGCCGTTGCTTCTAAGATTTGGGTCGGGTCGGCACCACCTAAAATGGCTTCTTGGATAGCAGCAAATTCATCATCATCAAAATCTCCAGCATCGGCTTGCTGCAAGTCAAAATTAACTTCTCCAGCGATCGGAGCATCAGCCCACGCTAAGTCTTGATCAACACAGCCAACACAATTACTTGCCACCTCAGTGACACCGTTTGGGGTACCTAATAAAAGCTCTGCTTGGTTGGCAGTAATAACAATCTCGTTTTCACGAATAATATCGCCAACTGAAATTTTTCGTGCGCTTCCGTCAGACTTAACCGCAATGACTTCTCCACTCACTGCCTCTACAACTGCAGCTTGGCGCGAAACTTCAATACCCATATATCCCCCGAGGTCACAAAATGCTGTATTGCTCAACATCGTGAAAATGATAGTAATAACGGTTTCAGGCTTAAATTATATTCAGAACTTATTCTCTGCATTAACAATCAATTACGTAGACTGATGTATGTGATGAGTCAGTTCCGTTTCGCCTGTTTTTTTTATAGTTTACTTAACCTTAAGCCTAGTCTTCCTTATCCGAAATGTCATGTCTGTTCGAAGTGACTTCTTTTCACAAATCTAGGCATTCACTTTAGTTTGTTCATGGACTAAGCAAAAGTTTATAGGGTGTTGATTAATGTGCAATAAGATGCACATCTTAATTACACCTCAAATTTTTATAAATATATACAGTAATAAAGTTGATAAATCATTAGGATTTATAGGCAATTAATAAGGTAGAGGTATACCTAAACCCCAAAGAAGAACTAAATCCCATATTTGAGACAAGGTTCAGCACAAAGCTGATGAGAAACCGTTCAAACACCATATATGGCGCCAATTACATGCGCAACTGCTGGAGTATTGAATAGGTATGCAGGGACAATGAGTAGAAGTTGCAAATGGATATTTCGAGGAATCCAAAAAAAAGCCCACTAAGTTAAACCATAGTGGGCTTTAAAATCAGTATATAGCGTTATGCTGTTAGCAATGACACACTATTATTTAGCAAGGCGATTTGCAGTCCAGACGTAAAGTAGCTCGAGAGCAATCGTCGCACCAGCCAATGCTGTAATCTCGCTTTGGTCATACGCTGGAGAAACCTCTACAACGTCCATACCAACCATGTTGATACCTTGCAAGCCACGGATAATTTTCAGAACTTTATCTGAATTCAAACCGCCGCATACCGGAGTACCTGTACCCGGAGCAAAAGCAGGATCCAGACAGTCGATATCAAACGTTAAGTAAACTGGCTTATCACCAACAATGCCTTTCACTTGAGCAATGATCTCGTCCACGCTCATGTCGTTCGCCTGCATCGCGTTAATAACGTTAAAGCCGTGGCCTTCCTGCTTGTACTCTGTACGAATACCAATTTGCACTGAATGTTCAGGCGAAATTAAACCTTCATTTGGCGCATGGTAGAACATAGTGCCGTGATCGTAACGACTGCCCTGACTGTAAGTGTCAGTGTGCGCGTCGAAGTGAATCAGAGCCATCTCACCGTACTTCTTACCGTATGCTCTTAACAAAGGCAGTGTAATGAAGTGATCGCCACCTAAACCTAACAGAGTTTTACCACTATTCAGAATCGCATCAGCAGCCGCTTCTAAACGTTGAGTTAGATCTTCTGCATCACCACAATCAAACACAAGATCGCCAGCATCAATGACCGAGGTGTGTTCAAATACATTGAAGTCCCAAGGGAATTTTTTACCTTCCCACGCCAAATTTACCGACGCACGGCGAATCGCATCCGGTCCCATACGCGCACCCGGACGACCAGACGTCGCCATATCTAACGGCGCGCCTAACACAACCACATCAGCATCGTTATCGATTGGGTTTTGCACCAATGGACGACGCATAAACGTCATCGCATTGGAATACAGCGAGTAATCTGGTTTCGTAAATAGATCGTTCATTAAAAATCCTCAAGATAGGTGTAACCCATCAAGCCTTGCTCTAACTCTTCAAGTACGCTTTGCTGCTCTTGCGCTGGTACTTTCGCCGTTACCAATTCTTTGTAGTTCTGACGAATTAGGTCCATATCGATATGAACATAACGCATCATGTCTTCAACCGTGTCGCCTTCGTTGATGTAATCGATATTCGCTTCACCATTTTCATCAACGTTGACCACGACACTGTGCGTGTCACCAAATAGGTTGTGCATATCGCCCAAGATCTCTTGGTATGCGCCTACTAAGAAGAAGCCCATCAGGTAAGGTTCGTCTGGGTTCCATGCAGGCACTGGCAACGTTGTTTCAATGCCTTGGCCGTCAACATACTGATCGATCGTACCGTCAGAATCACATGTGATATCCAGTACTACCGCGCGTCGCTCGTCCGCATTGTCCAAACCACTTAGAGGCAATACAGGGAACACCTGATCGATACCCCAAGCATCTGGCAACGATTGGAACAAAGAGAAGTTCACGAAGAACTTATCAGCCAAACGCTCGCTCAACTCATCCAAGATTGGACGGTGGTAACGGTTCTTAGTGCTCATTCGAGAACTAAGTTCGTAGTTAATACGCAAAGACATCTGTTCTGCCCAAGCACGGTGTTGAAGGTTCAGCATGCCTGTCGCAAACTGGTTGTGTGCTTCTGCGATATCACTTTGCGTGTCGTTGTAGATCTCAATCAGCGCGCGGTCATCATTACCTGCATCTAACTCCAAGAAGTTCTTCCACATGTTGTTTAGCAACAGTGGTGCGTCTGCTTCTGGCGGCGCCATGTCTTCTGGCGAGTAGCTTTCGGTACCAATCACGTTAGTCACTAGTACTGCATGGTGCGCAGTCAGTGAACGACCAGATTCCGAAATAATCACAGGCTGTGGTTGATTGTAGAGCTTACAAATATCCCCTACTGTCATCACGATATTGCGAGCGTACTCAAGCAAGCCGTAGTTCATTGAGTTTGAAGATTGGCTGCGTGTGCCGTCGTAATCGACCGCCAAGCCACCACCAACATCTAAGAACTTCAGTTGAGCGCCAATATCACGCAGTTCACAGTAGAAACGAGCCGCTTCACTCACGCCATTTCGCACGTCACGAATGTTTGCCATTTGTGAACCTAGGTGGAAGTGCACGAGTTCAAGAACGTCCAGTTGGTCTTCTGCTTTCAAGCGTTCAATAACGGTCAATACTTGTGATGCAGACAAACCGAATTTCGACTTCTCACCACCACTTGCTTGCCATTTACCTGCACCTTGAGATGCAAGACGAATGCGTAGACCTAAACGAGGTTTCACGCCAAGCGCTTTTGCTTCAGAAAGGACAAGGTCAAGCTCTGACAACTTCTCTAAAACGATGAATACTTTGTGGCCTAGCTTTTCGCCAATAAGCGCAAGGCGGATGTATTCTCTGTCTTTATAACCATTACACACGATCACTGAGCTCGCTTTTTGAGCCAGCGCCAATACCGCTAATAGTTCAGGTTTACTGCCCGCCTCTAGACCTAGTTGCTTCTGCTCTAATTGAGCTTGGCTTGCTAAGATCTCGTCAACCACTTCTTTTTGCTGGTTAACTTTAATCGGATAAACCAGTAGGTAACGGTTGTCGTACTGATATTCGTCGATCGCTTGGTTGAATGCGTTACAGATATTGTGCACACGTTGATGCACTATTTGAGGAAAACGCACAAGAGCAGGCAAACCAATATTTCGCTGCTCTAACTGTTTTACGATCTGACTTAGCGGAACTTGATGATCGGTTTCGCTCGGTGAAACATACACCTCACCGTTATCATCAATTCCATAAAAACCTTGGCTCCAGTGCTTTACATTATACTCAGCACGGATGCGTTCCAAATTAACCGAATTTTCCAATTCTAGAGACCTCACACTATAGGGCCATCGACAGAAGATACCTCTTTGGAATAGCGAGGTATAACCCAACAAAAAGCGTTCAAAAACGATTTGTTGGCTGCATTAACCGATATTATTAAGAGCGAGTCCAACCATTGATATTTGTGGTTACGATTACGTTTTTTTATCGACAGATCGACTTAAAGTGACAGGTAAGGAATTACAAGGTTTTAGGGTAAAAAACAGGCTGAAGCGCATTAAATATAAAGCAATTTCTCACATTAAATTAGGGAGAAAAAATGTGCAGGAACCATAAGATTTTTAGCAAATTGAGTGAGGTTAAGTCAGAGTTGTGACAAATATAAGCACTTCACAATCTGAACTCTCGCTATCACCAACACAGTTTGTATCCTGTTACCTCATACCTATTGATGAGTGTTAAATCATGTCTGAAATGTACACGACCTACGCAAAGCAATACGACTCTGCTGCTCGCGATAATATTTATAATGCCCTATTAGAACGCCCATCAACCATAGCCTTACTAGACGATGTTCAAGGGCTCGACATTGTCGACCTTGGCTGTGGCTCAGGTATTTACGCGCAATGGTTTATTGACCAAGGTGCAAACAAAGTCACGTGTACCGACCTGTCTCAAGATATGGTTGACCTAGTGAACGGAAAACAAATTCCCAATGTGACCGCATACGCACAAAATGCAGCTCTGGGTTTACCCAAAGAGGCTGATAACAGCGCTGATGTCATCGTGTGCCCATTAGTACTGCATTACATTGAAGATCTAAAACCTGTCTTTGATGACATTTATCGCGTTCTAAAACCGGGCGGCTACATCGTGTTTTCCACTCACCACCCTTTTGCTGACTTTGAGTGCACCCTTTCAGGTAACTACTTTGAGCGCGAATTCATTCAAGAAGAGTGGAACACGGTCGGCACACCCGTTCAGGTAAGCTTCTACCGCCGTTCATTAACCGAGCTTTGCCAAGCTGTCAGCCAATCTGGCTTGCTGATTTCACAAATCACTGAAGGGACAATCGACGAGAAGGCCAAGGCCATCTCTGAAGAAACGTACGAGCGCCTATCGAAAAACGTTAACTTCATCTTTATGCGTTGCGAAAAAGTGTCTGCCTAGCCCGCAAGTAAATCGCGTGTGTCTTTGATTGCGTCAAAGGCACTTTTTATCTTCCTAACCATCTCAACTCAGCACCCGCTCAACTGAACAAAAAATAAACTTTTCTCGTCCATACCTTGTATTCGATTCGATCTTCTTGTAATTTTAACTGACCAACCAATCGGTCAGCCTTCGAATTTAGGGGATACTATGAGCCATAATCTAGACCTTGAACCAAACACGTCGAGAACCAACGACATGGATCAAATGTTCAACCGACAAAAAGATCACTACCGCAATAATGTTAATCCTACGCTTGAGCAGAGAAGAGAAAACCTCTCAGTACTAAAAGCGTTGTTAATGCGCTATCAAGAGCAGTTGATTGAGGCAGTATCTGAAGATTATGGCCATCGAGCAAAGCACGACAGCTTGATTGCTGATATCACCCCTTCTCTTCACCAGATCAATTACAGCGTGAAGAACCTTAAGAAGTGGTTGAAGCCATCACGCCGCAAAGCTGGTTTGATGCTAACGCCAGCTAAGATCACGGTTCATTATCAGCCTGTGGGCGTTGTAGGCATCATTGTTCCATGGAACTTCCCAGTCATGCTCTCTTTAGGGCCTCTGATCACAGCATTAGCAGCGGGCAACACTGCGATGCTTAAGATGTCGGAGTTTACTCCAGCAACCAACCGAGTTTTAAAAGCGATGTTGGCTGAAGGCTTTAGTGAAGATCAAGTTGCGATCATCGAAGGTGAAGCTGATGTTTCCGCTAAATTTAGTCAACTGCCGTTTGACCATATCCTATTCACAGGCTCAACCGCTGTGGGTAAACACGTTATGAGAGCAGCGGCTAACAACTTAACACCAGTTACCCTGGAATTAGGCGGCAAATCTCCAACCATCATTGCCCCTGACTTTGATGTGGCGGACGCTGTTGAACGTATCCTGTTTGCCAAGAGCTTAAACGCTGGCCAAATATGTGTAGCGCCTGATTACATCTTATTGCCGCGAGAAAAAACGGACGAGTTCATCACAGTTTATAAGCGTTATTTCAAGAAGCTTTATAAAGCCGGTATTGAGAGCAAAGACTTAACCTCAGTGGTTAACATGCGCCAGTACAATCGATTAAAAGGTGTGGTTGAAGATGCGAAGTCAAAAGGTGCTGTGATACACACGGTAACCGAACAAGCACAGGACGATGTAAACCACAGAATGACGCCACACCTTCTCACCGAAGTGAACGATGAGATGCTCGCGATGCAAGAAGAGCTGTTTGGTCCTGTTCTGCCTATCGTGCCTTATGATTCCATCGAAGAAGCAATCAGCTACATCACAGAGAGAGAACGCCCACTGGCTCTGTACCTAATGAGCCATAATAAAGAAACCCAAAACAAGTTTTTGTCAGACACGCACTCTGGCGGCGTGTGTATTAATGATTCTTTGGTGCACGTGGCTGCAGAAGACGCGCCATTCGGTGGCATCGGCCCTTCAGGCATGGGACACTACCATGGCATTGAAGGCTTCAAGACCTTTAGCCATGCCAAAACCGTTCTAAGCAGAGGAAAAATCAACTTCACCAAGTTAATGCATCCTCCTTACAACAACCCAATCAAGAAACTGATGTTCAAAGTACTCAATAGATGATCACCAAAAGACAAAAAATCCTAGATGCTGCACTCCTGCTTTTCTCTCAACAAGGGCTAGAGGGCACATCTACCGGACAAATAGCGAAAACAGCCGGCGTGGCAAAAGCGACGTTGTTTCACCACTTCGAGAACAAATCTCTATTGATTGATGAGCTGTTTCGCGAGCTGAAGCTAGAGCTATTCTCGACCCTTCAACCGCACACTGATGTGGCAGTAGAAGATCGCTACCAAGCCTTTAAGTTCATGTGGATCACAGGAATTGAATGGGCATTAGAGAATCCGGTTGCGATGAAGTTCTTTACCAATGTTCATTTCGACCCAACGACTCAAACTCGAGAAGTGATTGTTTCACAGATGTTCGCATCGCTAGACGAGATCATTTTGAAAGGGCAAGAAGATGGTGAATTGATGGTGTTGGACATTAACCTTGTTAGACACTTCATCCATAGCCACTTTCTGATTTGTGCAAACTGGCTGATTGAACAAAGCGAGTCTCCACCAGAGCAAACATCGAAGTACATCAACGATAGCTTTGATATGTGTTGGCGCGCCGTTGGTGGGCAAACCAAGTAGCTTTAGCTTTAAGCCCAAGGCTCTAAGCTCTAAGCTCTAAACCCAAAGATATAAGTTCTAGACTCAACTTATTTCCAATAATGATCACTAAAGCGCCACACAGGCGCTTTAATTATTTGAACACAATTTAATCACCTCAGCATGTTGACTCAGAGTACGTTCTTTCAGTACCATCCCACCATCATTTCAAAAGAGAATAACGCCATAATGAAGTACTAACATCCTGACATCCGATTTATTTTTATAAAAATCATTTGGACACTCGGGGTTAGTGGGCGTTACTTCGTCATCTATTTTCGCGACAAATCAAGCTCTTAAAGATCCGTTTTTTGACAAACAAACATCTTTAAGATCAATACCTCAAAGACAGAAATTACATCAACACCCTATTTCCTATCTTTGATTGGCATGCTAAGTAAGTAACGTCTTTGGCGATCTATATATAGAATTCTGTGTAGGGTTCTATATAGAAAAAGCGCCTCACCCCTTTTACTCGTTTACACGTAAAGGGAGGTATTTCTATGCCTACTATATTAGCCAACAATCTCTCATTCCAACTCGATACTGGTGAGTGGTTATTCAAAAACATCACCTTCAATTTGAGCACTCGCCTCACCGGCCTAGTCGGAAGAAATGGGGCTGGAAAGTCATTGTTACTTTCATTGCTCATGGGACAAAAACAGCCCACAACAGGCAGTGTTTCGCACCAAGGTTCGATCGGCTTTTACTCTCAGTTACCATCAAAGCTACTGGATACCAACATCACCATCGCTGACTTCTTAGGGCTCACCGAAAAGTTAGAAGCATTAAGCGCCATAGAACAAGGTAGCTGTGAATTGCAGCACTTCAATATCGTTGGTGATGATTGGGATCTAGAGGCACGTACCCAGCAGTTGCTAGGTACATTAAAGATCACTCGTGATTTGAACACGCCCTGTTGCTCTTTGAGTGGTGGACAACTCGCCTTGCTACAGCTTCATCAGCTGTTCGTATCAAATAACGACATACTGATCCTCGATGAGCCTTCGAACCATTTGGATAACGATGGACGCAATTGGCTACTAGAACAATGCCTGATGTTTGAAGGCAAAATACTTGTCGTCAGCCATGATCGAAGCTTATTGAGACGAATGGAAGGGATCTACCACCTCAACAGCTTAGGCGTACGTTTCTATAAAGGAAATTATGATGATTACTTCAAACAAGTATCTAGCCAAAGCGAAGCGCTCAACAAACAGGTCGCGCATCATCAGTCCGAAAAGAAACGACTCGAGCGTCAAGCTCAAGCCAACAAGGAAAAGGCGCAGCAGCGAGAATCTCAGGGAAACCGACTCAGAAAGTCAGGTAGCCAACCCAAGATCTTATTGGATGCGATGAAAGATAAAGCAGGACAAAGCCAAGCCGCGTCTGCGACAAGCCAAAGGAATGTCATTGACCAAAACCAACATAAACTTCAGTCGCTTAAAGAACAGAAGGAACGGCTGAAACCACAAGCTTTGTATCTACAGCAAAGTAATAGCAGTAAAAAGAGCTCTTTGTTAACCGTTGAAAACTGCCGCCTTATTTACGGCTCTGGTGCGCCCATCAGTTTCTCTTTATCACAAGGGGAACGGTGTTATCTAACCGGTGCTAATGGGTGTGGAAAGTCGACACTGTTAAAAGCGATTCACGGTCAACACACCAATTATAAAGGCTCGATTAAGCGCTTGGGGGCGACCGTCTATTTGGACCAACACTTTGGCCTGTTAGACACCAACGAGACGATGTTCGATAGCTTAATGACGCACAGCTTTGGATTAACAGAGAGCGACGCGCGAACCCTGCTAGCAGGAATTGGATTCAGGCGAGAGTCTGTATATCGCAAAGTCGCTCACCTCAGTGGTGGCGAGAAAATGAAGCTGGCGATGTTGATCGTCAGCCATAAACAGGATGCCCCGCTTCTTCTACTTGATGAACCAGACAATCACTTGGACATAGACTCAAAGCAAATATTGGCTTCGGCTCTGCGTGAATACCAGGGTGCATTCATCTTGGTCAGTCATGATAGCGATTTTGTTGAGGAAGTCGGCGTTAGCCAAAACCATATAAAGCTTTAGTCCATGCCCCTAAACCTTGAGTCTTAAGCCTGTTAGGCGAGCTTCATTACTGATGCTCGCCTTTCTCGGTTGAGACAAGTAAACTACGCGCCTCGAACATCTATTCATAAGGCTAAGGTTTGCATACTCTAGAACAATTAAAATCAGGGCAACTTAAAGGTATTAAGCGCTTAAAACTATCAGAAGGTCTCACCGAGTTTCCTCTAGAAATCATAGAGCTTGCAGATTCTCTTGAGATCCTAGACCTTTCAGGTAATCAGCTGTCAGACCTACCAGCCGAGTTATCAAAGCTAACTAACCTGCGTATTATCTTCGCGTCGAATAACCTGTTTACGCACCTGCCTGATGTTCTAGGTACTCTTCCTAAGCTCGAAATGGTTGGCTTCAAAACCAACCAAATCAAAACCGTTAGCGAGCAGTCTCTGCCGACTCAACTACGTTGGTTGATCCTGACCGACAATGAGATTGAGGCTCTGCCTAGCTCACTAGGTGAAAGACCACGACTACAGAAACTGGCATTGGCGGGTAACAAGATTCGCGTGTTACCAGAAAGCATGGAAAACCTATCCAACCTTGAACTGGTTCGCCTGTCTGCAAACCAACTTACTGAATTCCCTGAGTTCCTTATTAAGCTACCAAAACTTGCTTGGTTAGCATTTGCGGGTAACCCGTTTTGCAAACACCCTAGCAGCTTAGATAGCGTGCCTGCTGTAAGCTCGCAATGCTACTCACTAAATCAAGTACTTGGTCAGGGTGCGTCTGGCGTAATTTCACATGCTAACTGGGTGAACGGCGATTTTGATTTCCCACAGGAAGTCGCTGTAAAAGTATTTAAAGGTGAAGTGACAAGCGACGGTTACCCACACGATGAGCTCGAAGCGTGTCTGCAGGCCGGTCATCATAGCAACCTAGTGAAGTCTATCGCCCAAGTGAACGAGCAAGACTACTTAGCTTTGGTTATGGAGCTTATCCCAAGCAGCTATTACAACCTAGGTTTACCACCGACACTTGATACTTGCACGCGTGATACTTTCCCAGAAAGTTTCGAACTTCCAATCGCGCAAATCGACAACATCGTTACTCAAATGATTGATGTATTTAATCACCTACACGACAACAAGGTTTGTCACGGTGACTTATATGCGCACAACACCCTAGTCAATGAGCAAGGCCAAATGATCTTTGGTGACTTTGGAGCGGCGACCATCTACGGTTATCTGACTGAAGAGCAGCAACAAGGTATTCGTCGTATCGAAGCACGTGCATTGAAGTACTTTATTGAAGACCTACTGACGATTTGTACAAAGCAAGATCAAGACAGCGAGCTTTATAGTCAACTGGCGAACTTCGAAGCTTAATGGCCTAATGGCCTAATGGCGCGTTGATTAGAAGTACTCGGTCGAATTGAAAACAACAAAGCCAACATCACTGTTGGCTTTGTTATTCTTGGAACATCACTTATTTTCATGGGCAAGCAAGCTCGGCTAAAAAGGATTAACGCTCAGCCTGCACCAATTTCAGATACGAATGCAGCTCACCATTTTTATATTCCACCGCAGAGTGAATATTAAGGTCAGCACGAGCCACAACAGCAAACTGGTAGCTGTTCTCACCCTTTAAAATCTCGACGTGTAACAAACCGTCTTTTAGTTGCCACTGCCCTGTCGTTTCAAATCGGTCGAACAAACGATATTCAATGAGAGAACCGTCAGCATTGAAGTGCACTTCAGTGATGTAACCGCCGGGGCAGCTCTTCACCCAAACTCGATTCTCGATATCACTGACAATGAAGTCACGCTTTGTATCACGCCACGCTAGAAAGCCTTCGCTATCATAAAGAGCAATGTCGAGATCAGTTCTAGAGATTAACGGCTGCTCATTTTGCTCACGACAATAAAGTTGGAGCAAAATTTGCTGAACTGTTTCGCTCTGTAATTCACTCATTGTGACTTCCCTTTCTCATTGCTCTGCGTTAGACGTTGTATTGATCAACAAATTCTATTTAAAGCGGGCTACACAAGCTCGTAAGAAACCACATACAGTTGAGAGATACCCGGATAGATATCTTGAATCACGTCTTTCAGTACTTGCAGCGTCATGTTCTCTTGCTGAGCATGGAACTCACCTAAGTCATCAAACAAAATTGGCTCAACGCTGATGATCTTAAGGTTACAGAACACACGTCCTTGCTCTAGCGTTGATACTTCCACAACACTGCCTGGCTGGTAGTCACGCTCAGATTCATCGCGAATAGTAATCGTCTTTTTGCCAGAAAGGATGTCAGTTTCAAAACGTTCGAAGAACGTCATAGTAGTTGGTGCGGTCATTTATTCAGTCGCTTAGCATTAAGGGTTAGGTAGATGTTTATATACCAGAATGCCTGTCCAAGCGAATAAAAATTAGATGCGGAAGTTTATCTCGTCATTCTCAAGACTGACGGAGGAAGGAGTTGGGAATCTCTAGAGCCCAAATTACAGGCAATAAAAAAGGAGAACCGAAGTTCTCCTTTTCTTAAACCTTTAAGCTAACTCTAAATTATAGAGATGCTTTCGCTTTTTCAACTAGAACAGCAAATGCTGCTTTGTCGAATACTGCGATGTCAGCAAGAATCTTACGGTCGATCTCGATAGATGCTTTCTTAAGGCCATTGATGAAACGGCTGTAAGATAGACCATTTTGACGAGATGCCGCGTTGATACGTGCAATCCAAAGTTGACGGAATTGACGTTTCTTGTTGCGACGGTCACGGTAAGCGTATTGACCAGCTTTGGTAACTGCTTGGAAAGCTACGCGGTAAACACGTGAACGTGCTCCGTAGTAACCTTTAGCTTGTTTTAGAACTTTCTTATGACGTGCACGAGCTTGTACACCACGTTTTACGCGAGGCATTATGCTTCTCCTAAACTAAACGAATTTATAAACTAAAAAGAATTAAGCGTATGGCATCATACGTAGAACTTGAGCAACTTCACATTTAGGAAGGATCGAGTTCGGACGTAGCTGACGCTTGTTCTTAGTAGTACGCTTAGTCAGGATGTGACGTTTACCAGCGTGCTTAAACTTAATACCACCAGCAGTTTTCTGGAAACGCTTAGCAGCACCTTTGTTGGTTTTCATCTTAGGCATGATGAATAACTCCGCATTGTTGAGTTGTTAATAACATAGTAATTAGGGCGAATAAAACCCCGCAACCTGAGGCTGCAGGGTTTAATTACTTGCAAAGCCGTTAATTACTTCTTTTTAGGGGCCAACACCATGATCATCTGGCGACCTTCAATTCTCGTTGGGAAAGATTCGACAACTGCAAATTCTTCAGTATCTACTTTCAAACGATTAAGAACGTCAACACCGATTTCTTGGTGAGCCATTTCGCGGCCACGGAAGCGAATTGTTACCTTCACTTTGTTGCCGTCTTCTAGGAAACCAGTCAGGTTGCGTAGTTTTACCTGATAGTCTCCAATATCAGTTCCAGGTCGGAATTTAATTTCCTTGATCTGAACCTGCTTTTGCTTCTTCTTCTGCTCTTTCGCAGCTTTGCTCTTCTCGAAGAGGAACTTACCGTAGTCCATCACACGACAAACTGGCGGCTCGGCGTTAGGGCTGATCTCTACAAGATCCATACCAGCTTCATTTGCAGCTTCCATCGCTTCAGCGATTGATACTACACCAACAGCTTCGCCGTCTGCGCCAGTTAGACGCACTTCACGAACGCCACGAATGTCACCGTTTAAACGGTGCTGGTTTTGTTTGGCCGGTTGTTGGCCACGTCTTCCGCCTTTAATAGCTATTCCTCCAGATTGAGCTTACGGCTTGAAACCTCGGCTTGGATGTATGAAATAAAGTCATCCACTTTAAATTTGCCAAGGTCCTTACCTTTACGTGTACGTACTGCAATTTCGCCGGCTTCCATTTCTTGGTCACCACATACAAGCATGAACGGTACACGTTTCAAAGTATGTTCGCGGATTTTAAAGCCAATCTTCTCATTTCTCAAGTCTGCTTTGACTCTAAATCCACTTTTTTGCAGTTTTTTCGTAATTTCTTGTACATATTCAGACTGTTTGTCTGTAATGCCCATTACAACTGCTTGTTCTGGCGCCAACCACGTTGGGAAGAAGCCAGCGTATTCTTCAATAAGAATACCGATGAAGCGTTCTAGTGAACCTAAAATCGCGCGGTGGATCATAACTGGCGTGTGACGCTCGTTATCTTCACCTACGTAAGTAGCACCTAAACGTTCTGGTAATGCAAAATCGAGCTGCACTGTACCACATTGCCAAGCGCGGTCCAAACAATCATGCAAAGTAAATTCAATCTTAGGTCCGTAGAACGCACCCTCGCCTTCTTGAATCTCGTATGCAATGTCCATTGCCTCTAGCGCTTGCTTAAGGTCAGCCTCTGCACGGTCCCACATTTCGTCTGAACCTACACGCTGTTCTGGACGAGTAGATAGCTTAACAACGATGCTTTCGAAGCCGAAAGTTGTGTAAGTATCGTAAACCATTTCAATACAAGCTTTAACTTCTTGTTGAACTTGGTCTTCAGTACAGAATACGTGAGCATCATCTTGAGTGAAGCCACGAACACGCATAATGCCGTGAAGTGCGCCAGACGGCTCGTTACGGTGACATGAGCCGAACTCAGCCATACGTAGCGGTAGATCACGGTAAGATTTCAAACCTTGGTTGAAGATTTGAACGTGACCAGGACAGTTCATTGGCTTAATAGCGTATTCACGGTTCTCTGAAGAAGTAGTGAACATCGCTTCAGCGTACTTATCCCAGTGACCAGAGCGTTCCCAAAGAACACGGTCCATCATTAATGGGCCTTTAACTTCTTGGTAATCGTACTCAGTCAGTTTTTGACGAATAAATACTTCTAGCTCACGGAAGATAGTCCAACCGTTGTGATGCCAGAACACCATGCCTGGTGCTTCTTGCTGCATGTGGAATAGGTCAAGCGCTTTACCGATTTTACGGTGGTCACGTTTAGCCGCTTCTTCTAGACGCACAAGGTGAGCTTTAAGCGCCTTCTTGTCGTGGAATGCAGTACCGTAGATACGTTGAAGCATCTTGTTGTCACTGTTACCACGCCAGTAAGCACCCGCTACGTTAAGTAGAGTGAAGTGCTGACAGAAGCTCATGTTAGGCACGTGTGGACCACGACACATATCGATGTATTCTTCGTGATGGTACAGGCCTGGACGATCGTCTTTAGAAACGTTCTCGTCCAAGATTTCAATCTTGTAAGTCTCGCCGCGAGCTTCGAATGCGTCGCGCGCTTCCTGCCAGCTAACTTTCTTCTTAACAACCTGGTACTTGGTCTTCGCTAGCTCTTTCATGCGCTTTTCGATCTTTTCTAGATCTTCTTGCGTTAGAGAATGCTCAAGGTCGATATCGTAGTAGAAACCGTTATCGATAGTAGGACCGATCGCCATTTTCGCTTCTGGAAAAAGCTGCTTAACCGCGTGGCCTAAAAGGTGAGCACAAGAGTGACGAACGATCTCAAGGCCATCAACTTCATCTTTAGCTGTGATGATTTCTAGGCTTGCATCGTTTTCGATAAGATCACAAGCATCAACACGCTCGCCGTCTACACGACCAGCAATGGTTGCTTTCGCAAGACCAGGACCGATTGATAGGGCAACATCTAGAGTTGATACAGGGTTGTCAAATTGACGCTGACTACCGTCAGGAAGAGTAATAATTGGCATTATTTGTCCTTTACAGTGGTGTTGCACACCAAGCAACACATGAAAATGTTTAATATATGTTTGTCAGTCAACGAGTATGTTGACCGGAGATATATGCATAATAAATATACCCACATAGAAGCAAATACAGATGCCCCACTTGTGAGTAGCCGAACATTGTAACGAAATTATATGAAATGACAATGACAGAGCGAACCCGCAAGCTATCCAACGGCTTCGTTGGATAAGGTTAACCATGCTTGTGATGACTTACCTGCTCTCCAGTCCTCTTTGATTGCCAAACTGCATCAACTAAACAACTGCACCCTCCTGTTCCGAATTCGCTCATCCAACTTATCTCTTACAAACGAGTCATTTAGAACTAAGCTATATAAAAGCAACGGAATGCAGATGAGGTGCATATGGAGAAACGGGCTACTTGTATATCGCTCATACGACCTTTACCGCTAATAATAGCCGCCATGTTTTCTGCGCCAAACACATGGGCCAACAAAGATTACGGCCCCTTAATCAGTTATACCCAAGCACCACTGCAGTCGGTTCGTCTCACCCCGACACTCCGTTCAGGCTTTCCCCTTGAAGAGAATAAGGTGGAAGTATTTACAGCCTTAACTGCCGCGAGTATCTGGGCCCACTCCCACGACTATCACTTAGACTATTATCAAAACCAACTTCAAACAGGCCTACGATGGCAATTGACTCCAGCATGGCAAGTAGAGCTCAATTACCGCTGGTTATACGCCGCCAATAATCATCTCGACAAAATCACCATTAACTTTCACGACCTATTTAGCATCGACCAAGCAGGTCGAGACCAGAAAGACAGACACCAATTCGACATCTATGCACCTGACCACGACATCAATGTTCGAAACTTCTCCGGCGACACGCTAACTAGCGCTTTCACCCTCTACACTCAATACCAAATCATAGATGTTGAAAACCACGGATTATCCTTTGGTGTCTCCCTCTATCATAACAATGTCAGCCACGGCGCCTTCGAAGGAAGCAGTACCGAGCAAAGCGCTCAATTCAACTATGCATACCAACTCGATATCAATACCTTCTATACAAGCCTAGGGTTGGCGAATCAGTCTAATCGAGAGGTAGAGAACGGTTTTTCACATAAGAAAACGACATGGTCATGGATGGGCGGCTATCAACTCACCCTATTTGAAAACCATGAGTTGCACCTTGAATACCGTTGGTATGAAGGCGCAGAAGATGGTGACACTGAGTTTTCAGAAGCCGCGAATGAAATGATGTTTGGCTATCGCTATCTGATGCAGCGCTCAGCAGTCGAGATATCCATAATCGAGAACATCTTCAACATGGACAACTCCACCGATGTTGCTTTTCAATTGGCCTATCGGCACCAGTGGTAAACCCATTTCAGGACGGGACAGATAGTAGAATCAAAAAAGCCGAACAGTTAAGTTCGGCTTTAGAAATCGTATTATCGTCGCTCTATTAATAGACAGAGCAACTACTAACAGAGAGGGAACTACGCACTCATGATTCTTGATACAGCGTTGCGGATGTCTGAGTCGGCCGCGTTAGCTGGCAAGCTGAATGAGATGTATTGGTCGCCACGAAAGCTCATTGAGCGGTCGATTTCTGCTAGGCAGTGAACCATAGAACCATCTACGATGAATGACAGCTCGATCTCTTTGTTATTCATAAAGCCGCCGCTGCGAAATTCAATCTCTTGGTAACAGCCCGAGCGAGAAGCAAAGCTGTTGCCTTTCAAGAAGCCCTTTTCTACGTCTGCTTTCACCATCGCCATACCCGATGCTTCCATGCCTTGGATGATTTTAGCCACTGTTGGCAGTGGGTGTACGGAAATGAAATCACGGTCTTTAGGATCAATCGCGAAGCCGATATTTAGGTTAGTTTCAATCCATACATGGCATTGGTTCATTTGTGCGTTCAACGCAGTGACTGGCGTTTCATCATTTAACTTAAGACGGAATGGCACCAATTTGGTTTCACCTGGTTGGATCACGAAAGGCTCAACGGCTTGAATACGACCTAGTGAAAAAGTTTCGTAACTGGTGCTATCTTCCGTTTCGACTTTTACTTCTGTGTTGAGAACCAAGTCAATCAGGTCGATTTGTTGCTCAACGTCGCCACCAACAATGTGAACATTGCCAGACAACTCGCCACCTTGGAAAACTTCAATATTATCTAAGACGGTATCAACCTTTGCTGCACCAATGCCCAACGAGGCCTTTAATTTCTTAAACATATTATTTCCCTTTCTAATTATCTGATTAGCTAGGGCGTGTTGACCTTTCGTGGTTGAGTTTTGTTCGAGATAAAAGCGTTTTAATCGCGGCGAGGGAGAAGTAGCCTAGTCATTCTAAGCAAATCTCCCTCAACAAAGAGTAAAACGCTTTTAGCCGAACCCTTCGGGCAGCGTTTGCTGGTCATTTCTACTGCGTTATCGGCTTCTCATGTAGGCTAGCTACACATCAAAGCCTCTGCCTTGTATAAATACCCAGCAACTCGCTGCAAAAACCAGCTCGAAAGATCAACATGCCCTACTAGTTATTGCGTGACAATTTGCGACAGTTGCCTCACAGAATCAAGCAATTTGCCCCATCTATGTTGAATAAGGTCACATTGCCCGAGGAAATGTTGAAATCGTGAAAAATTCCGTTACTCTATTTGTATAGTCAAATTAGGTTTCATTATGTCGAAAGCGCCGCTCTACCTTCAGATAAAACAGTTCATAGACGAGAATATCACCAGTGGTCACTGGCCAGTGGGTTACCAGATAACCACAGAGCTAGAACTCACTGAGCAGTTCAAAGTGAGCAGAATGACAGTCAATAAAGCCATTCGCGATCTTGTGTCTGAAGGCAAGCTAATCAGGAAACCAAGGCTGGGTACTTTTGTTTGTGAACCAGACGAAAAAGCACAATCTCCACTGCTTGATATCAACAATATCGCGCAAGAGATCAAAGACCGAGGCCAAACGTATGCTAGCCAAGTTATCAAGCACAAGAGCATCAAGGCTGATGAAAGCACCGCCACACGGTTAGGTGTGATGATCAATGCCGAAGTATTCTATAGTGAAATCATCCACTTTGCTGACAACACACCGATTCAATTGGAAGCGCGCTGGGTGAACTCTCAAGCCGCTCCAAAATATCTAGAGCAAGACTTTTCAACCTCGACACCCAATGAATACCTTTCAAAAAGCTGCCCGTTGAGTGCTATCGAGCACACGGTTGAAGCCATTATCCCAGACTTGCAAATCAGAACATCACTAAAGCTATCTGAATCAGAGCCTTGCCTACTTTTGAATAGAAGAACATGGAGTAAAGAGCGCCTAATCAGCTTTGCATTGCTCTACCATCCTGGTTCTAAGTACAAATTAAGCTCCAAGATACTTCTAGATTAAAGAACATCATCCTGATCGCCGATCACATTTTTGCAACATCAACTTGATTCAGGTCAGCGTTTAGCCTATTTATTTGTATATACATTTAATGTTTAGCAAAGATCTAGGTGATTATGAATTTGATCCTCAAAAACGCACGAGTGGTCTCCATGAGCTCGGGAGACGACGGTTATCAGCCCTCTTCTCCTCAAGATATCGTTATCGAAGACGGTAAGATCGTGTCTATCTCTTGTTCAAACCATGAGGCTCATGCTTCTGAGGTAGAACAACCGAGCACTGATAACTCTGCGGATTACATCACCTATGATTGCAAAAACAAGCTCGTCACCCCAGGTCTGATTGATTGCCACACTCACCTCATATTTGCAGGCAATCGCGCCAACGAATTTGAACAGCGTTTGAATGGTGTCTCTTACACCGACATCGCGAAACAAGGCGGCGGGATTCTTGCGACAGTCACTGCAACACGCGCAGCACAAGAGTCTGAACTGGTTGAAATGGCGCTACCTAGACTTGATGGCCTGCTAAGAAGTGGCGTAACGAGCATCGAAGTAAAATCGGGCTATGGTTTAACCCTTGAAGATGAACTCAAGATGCTGCGTGCAGCCAAAGCGTTAGAGAATCATCGCCGTATTAAGATCACTACCACTCTCCTTGCTGCGCATGCTGTGCCACCTGAATATAAAGAACAACCAGATCGTTACATAGGTCTGGTTTGCCAAGAGATCATTCCTAAAGCTGCAGAGCAAGGGCTCGCCGATGCCGTTGACGTGTTCTGCGAATCTATCGGCTTCAACCTAGAACAAACCGAACGCGTCTTTGCAGCTGCCAAAGCACATGGGCTAGCGATTAAAGGCCACACTGAACAACTTTCGAATATGGGTGGCAGCGCACTTGCAGCAAAATACGGCGCACTCTCTGTTGACCATGTTGAGTACCTTGATGAAACCGGAGTAAAAGCACTGGCAGAATCAGGCACAGTCGCCACCTTATTACCCGGGGCTTTCTACTTCTTGAAAGAGACTCAACAGCCGCCTATCGCCCTACTTCGTGAACACAACATTCCAATGGCGATCGCGACCGACTTAAACCCCGGCACATCTCCCTTTGCGGATTTAACCCTGATGATGAACATGAGCTGTACCCTGTTTGGTACAACGCCTGAAGAAGCATTGCGTGGTGTAACTTGTAACGCTGCCGCTGCCATTGGTGAGTTACAAACCAAAGGCAAAGTCGAAATCGGTTATGCCGCAGATTTGGCTATCTGGAACATCGACCACCCTGCAGATCTAAGCTATCAAGTCGGTGTTCCTCATCTGCATAAACGCATTGTTAATGGCGAGGTGTGTCATGACTCAATCTAAATCCAACGGTATCCAAGAGAACGCAACAACCATGCATAACTTTGTGTGGACAGGGCGTAATGATCTTGAAGATGGCGCACTCGGTACTCGCGTTCATCACATTACCAAGCAAGTACAAAGTAGTGGCTTAAGTGACGAGCTGACTGACAGCGCTATCGCCTTGGTTGGCTTTGCCAGCGATGCCGGTGTTGCAAGAAATAAAGGACGCGTAGGCGCGAAACAAGCACCTAACCTAATTCGTCAAGCATTGGCGAATATGGCTTGGCACAGTGACGCTCACATCGCAGATCTGGGTGATATCGAGTGCGATGATGGCCAATTAGAAGTCAGCCAAAAGCAGTGTGCTTCTGTGATTGCCAATGCCCTATCAACTAACAAAGTGATTACCCTTGGCGGTGGTCACGAAGTGGCTTGGGCATCTTTTCAAGGTCTCGCTGAGCATTTACATAAAGCTGAACGCCTTGATAAAGATCAGCCAGAGCAACAACCTAAGATTGGCATCGTTAATTTTGATGCTCACTTTGATCTTCGTGAATTTGAAAGCGACATTGCTGATGTTAAACCAAGCTCAGGCACGCCTTTTAACCAGATAAGTGACTACTGCCAAGCGTATCAATGGCCGTTTCATTACGCTTGTCTTGGCGTTAGCGCAGCTAGCAATACCAAAGCGCTGTTTAACAAAGCTGACCAACTGGGCGTGTGGTATGAACACGACCGCGACATGACCCAAGTAAACCAAGTCGCTCAACTGGTTAAGTTACAAAAATTCATCGCTGAGTGTGATTACCTCTATCTCACTATCGATCTAGACGTATTCCCAGCTGCGACTGCGCCGGGCGTAAGTGCACCAGCGGCAAGAGGCGTGAGCTATGAAGCGCTCGCTCCTTTTCTAGAACAGATTTTCCAACACAGCGAAAAACTCATTATCGCGGACATTGCGGAATACAACCCAGACTATGACGTTGATGGCCAAACGGCTCGATTGGCGGCTCGTTTATGTTGGGATATAGCCAGTGCAATGGCCAGCGACTAATCCAGCTATACCGATAACTACAACTACAACCACAACGATATAACGTGAAACAGAAGGAATTCCAAAATGACGGAACACCACAACAGTGACCCTCGTCTCGACACGACTCGCGAAATTCGCGCACCTCATGGCACCACTTTGCGCGCTAAATCTTGGTTAACAGAAGCACCACTGCGTATGCTGATGAACAACCTAGACCCTGATGTGGCAGAACACCCACATGCACTGGTTGTGTATGGCGGTATTGGTCGCGCGGCACGTGATTGGAAATGTTATGACAAAATTGTTGAAGTATTAGAGCGTTTAGAGGACGACCAAACGTTACTTGTTCAATCCGGTAAACCTGTGGGCGTGTTCCCGACTCATAAAAACGCACCTCGCGTACTGATCGCTAACTCGAACCTTGTTCCACACTGGGCGAACTGGGAACACTTCAACGAGCTCGATAAAGAAGGCTTGATGATGTACGGGCAAATGACAGCAGGCAGCTGGATTTACATTGGCTCACAAGGCATCGTTCAAGGCACTTATGAAACGTTTGTTGCCATTGCGAAGAAGCATTTCCAAGGCGAAGCAAACGGCAAGTGGGTTCTAACGGGCGGTCTTGGTGGAATGGGCGGCGCTCAACCTCTTGCGGCTACTATGGCTGGCTTCTCTATGATCGCCGTAGAATGTGATGAATCACGAATCGACTACCGCTTACGTACTGGCTATGTAGACAAAAAAGCCACCAGCTTAGATGAAGCGATGGCAATGATTAAAGAGTCAGACACGCCAATCTCTGTTGGCTTATTAGGTAACGCCGCAGACGTCTTCCCAGAGTTAGTTGAACGCAATATCACACCTGATGTGGTGACTGACCAAACATCTGCCCACGATCCTCTTAACGGCTACTTGCCGCAAGGTTGGACGATGGAGAAAGCAGCACAAGAGCGCACCATTGATGAAGCGAAAGTGGTGAAAGCCGCTAAACAATCGATGGCGATTCAAGTACAAGCGATGCTAGACCTGCAATACCGCGGCGCAGCGACCGTGGATTACGGTAATAACATTCGCCAAATGGCATTGGAAGAAGGCGTAGAAAACGCGTTTGATTTCCCTGGTTTCGTTCCGGCTTATATTCGACCTTTATTCTGCGAAGGTATTGGTCCTTTCCGTTGGGCAGCGTTATCTGGTGACCCAGAAGACATCTACAAAACAGACCAAAAAGTGAAAGAACTGATTCCAGACAACCCACATCTACATAACTGGCTAGATATGGCGCGTGAACGCATTCAGTTCCAAGGTCTACCAGCTCGTATCTGTTGGGTTGGTTTGAAAGATCGTGAACGCTTAGGCCAAGCATTCAATGAAATGGTCAAAAATGGCGAACTGAAAGCACCAGTTGTTATCGGTCGTGACCACCTAGATTCGGGCTCAGTAGCAAGCCCGAACCGCGAAACAGAAGGCATGATGGATGGATCAGATGCAGTATCAGATTGGCCTCTATTGAATGCCCTTCTGAACACAGCGGGCGGCGCAACTTGGGTTTCATTGCACCACGGTGGTGGCGTTGGTATGGGCTTCTCGCAACACTCAGGCATGGTGATTTGTTGTGACGGCAGTGAAGATGCTTCGCAGCGCATTGCTCGCGTACTTCACAATGATCCAGCAACCGGCGTTATGCGTCATGCTGATGCAGGTTACGATATTGCCAAGCAATGTGCCAAAGAGCAGAAGCTTGATTTACCTATGCTAAACGAAGAACTTCGTCGCCTTTAATGTCTGGAGAGAACATGTTGAACTTATTACTTAAACCAGGACTTCTTGGCCTATCTGAACTTCGAAAAATCAGCCGTAGCCCTGTGAACCTTTCACTGGATCCTGCAGCAATCCCTGATATTGAAGCGAGCATGCAGGTTGTCGAGCAAGTGATTGCTGAAGACCGCACTGTGTATGGCATCAACACAGGTTTTGGCTTACTAGCAAACACCAAGATTGCACCTGAAGATCTCGAAGTTCTACAGAAAAGCATCGTGCTTTCTCACGCAGCAGGCATCGGCAAGTTCATGTCTGATGAAACCGTGCGTTTGATGATGGTATTGAAGATTAACAGCTTGTCTCGCGGTTACTCGGGTATCCGCCTTAAAGTGATTAATGCTCTTATCGATCTTGTGAACGCGCAGGTTTACCCATGTGTTCCACAAAAAGGATCAGTAGGCGCATCTGGAGATCTTGCTCCCCTCGCCCACATGAGTACCGTTCTGCTAGGTGAAGGCCAAGCACGCCACAACGGCAAGATCATCACGGGCTTAGAAGCAATGCAGATCGCAGGCCTTGAGCCAATCACGTTAGCGCCGAAAGAAGGCTTAGCACTATTAAACGGCACACAAGCATCGACTGCCTTTGCATTAGAAGGTCTGTTCGCAGCAGAAGACTTGTTTGCGTCTGCGACTGTCTGTGGTGCAATGTCTGTAGAAGCTGCACTGGGTAGTCGTCGCCCGTTTGACCCTCGTATACACCGCGTTCGTGGTCATCGTGGTCAAATGGATGCCGCGCTTGCTTATCGCCATATGCTTGATCAAAAGAGTGAGATTGGTGAGTCACACACTTGCTGTGAAAAGGTTCAAGACCCTTACTCGCTGCGTTGTCAGCCTCAAGTGATGGGTGCCTGTTTACAGCAAATTCGTAATTCAGCAGAAACGTTAAACGTTGAAGCGAACTCGGTATCGGATAACCCACTGGTATTTGCTGAAGACGGCGACATTATTTCAGGTGGTAACTTCCACGCAGAACCTGTGGCAATGGCAGCGGATAACCTAGCACTTGCGATTGCAGAAATTGGTAGCTTGTCAGAGCGTAGAATGGCGCTGCTGATTGATAGCGCACTAAGCAAACTGCCACCTTTCTTAGTCGATAACGGCGGCGTTAACTCAGGCTTTATGATTGCTCAAGTAACGTCTGCTGCTCTGGCAAGCGAGAATAAAACACTGGCACACCCAGCATCAGTAGACAGCCTTCCAACATCGGCAAACCAAGAAGATCATGTGTCTATGGCCACCTTTGCGGGTCGTCGACTGCGTGACATGGCAGAAAACACCCGTGGCATCTTGGCTGTTGAATACTTAGCAGCAGCACAAGGCTTAGACTTCCGAGCGCCAAACCTATCGTCACCTCGAGTAGAAGAAGCGAAACAGATTCTGCGTGAAAAAGTGAGCTTCTACGACAAAGACCGTTACTTCTCACCAGATATCGAGCAAGCGAACCTATTGCTCAAATTATCAGTGCACAATCACCTAATGCCAGAAGGTATTCTGTGTAGCTTTTAAGACAGAAACAACCTGAACAACACCCATTAGAGTGTTATATAAACAAGGGTTATTGATTAGCCCTTGTTGCATTGAGCCAAAGACCATATTCCCCTTAAAATCGTCACATACCATCCAACGTATTTATCTAATCGATTGATATATAAGCAAAGTTAACTGGATAGACCATTAGAGCGAAGTTAGTTAGCTATAATCCACCCCAGATTTGATGACTAATAGCGATACTATGTTTCTGACACCTTACTTTTCTACTGAAGACAATCAATTTCAATTCACTCGTGAACAAGCTAGCCACTTTGCTAAAAAAGTAGCCGCTGACTTCAACCCAATTCACGATGAAGACAACAAGCGCTTCTGCGTGCCTGGCGACCTTTTGTTTGCAGTTCTTCTGCAGAAAGAAGGCATCAGCCAAAAAATGCGTTTTGATTTTTCAGGTATGGTTGGTAACGGTATTGCGCTAAGCGTTGACAACAAATGTGAGAAAGAAAGCTCACTGGTTGACGAGAAAGGCAAAGAGTACCTACACATGTCTTGTGAAGGTGAAAAGAGCCACGACCAAGCATTCATCGAGCACGTAGTAACAAACTACGTTAAGTTCTCTGGCATGAACTTCCCACACATCATGGTTCCTCTTATGGAAGAACAACAAATGATGATCAACTGTCAACGTCCTCTTGTGATTTACGAGAGCATGGAAGTTGAATTTACTCGCCTAGACCTGTCTCACCCAGAAGTTGAATTCTCTGGCGCGACTTTTGATGTTGAAGGCAAACGTGGCATCGTGACTCTAAACTTCGATTTCAAAGAAGACGGCGAAGTAGTCGGTAAAGGCGTGAAGCGCATGGTAGCAAGTGGCCTTAAGCCATACGACCAAGCTTCTGTCGATGACCTAGTAAACCGCTTCAACGAACGTAAAGAGATGTTTCTAGCTCAGTTCGCAGCTGCCGCTTAATCAGCTCTAGAACAAGATCAATAAAGCCCAGCTTGATAATCTCAAGCTGGGCTTTTTTATTTCGATTACTAAGCCATTAAGCCTGCACTCAAACCATCACTAAATCCAACGCCTAACCTTTTGTTTGTAATCAACATATTCCGCGCCGAATAATTGTTCTAGTGCTCGCTCTTCGGGTTTGATTTGGAAGTAATTCATGTAGATCACGAAACCAAAGCTGAGTAATACACTAAAGATATTCTGGAAGAAGTAGCCAAAGCAAAACAGAAGTATGAATAGCCCTAGATACATTGGGTTTCGCGTGTAGCCAAAAATTCCACTGTCCACGACGGCTGAAGCGGTTTCGACTTTGATCGGGTTAACGGTGGTTTTCTGTTTTCGAAATTCCAATATGCCGGATATTCCAATCACACCACTCAATGCGACCCCGATACCTAACACAACCATTCCATAAGGTAATGCCAGTGTCCCTTGGCTCAACTGCTGAGCGCAGAAGTATGATGCTACGAATACAATAATGAACAGTGCAACGGGTGGTACTTTTAATTCTAGAAATTTCATACTTTTCCTTATTAACATTCCTTTGTTAGTTTAGAAAAAAGCCCAGCAATTGCTGGGCTAAATGTATTAGAGAATTTTTGCTAGCGCCTGTAATGGGTGAGCAAGCTTCTCACCTTCAAAACGCTTCACTTGGCTACGGCAAGAATAGCCCGTCACCAAGCAACGATCTTTTGGTAAGTCCTGCATTTGAGGCTTCCAGCTTAAACCGTATATATCTTTCGACATTTGCAGCTTATCGACTTCGTGGCCGAAAGTACCCGCCATACCACAACAACCGACAGGAACGCTGGTTAACACCGCACCAAAGTGTTTGAAGATAGTGCCCCACTCTTTTTCAGCGTTCGGCATTTTGGTTTTCTCAGTACAGTGAGCAAACAAGTACCACATTTCTTCACTTGCTGAGCGCGCTTCGAACTCACCTAACGATGGCATTAACCATTCATGCACAGTAAGCACATCAAAGTCGCCGCGCTTATCACCTAAGATCTCGACGTATTCATCGCGGTAACAAAGCACAAGAGCAGGATCAACACCGACCAAAGGAATACCGATATCCGCCACCATCGACAAGAAATCCGAAGTCGATTTCGCCTCACGTGCAAATCGATTTAAGAAGCCCTTGATGTGCAACGCTTTACCATTCGGTTTGAACGGCAGCAGTACCGGAGTTTTGCCAAGTTTTTGAGCCAGAGTGACGAAATCTTCAATCACCTCAGCATCATAGAAGCTGGTAAACGGGTCTTGAACGATCAGCACATGCTGTTTCTTCTGTTCAGAAGACAAGCCTTCTAAATACTGTAAATCGAAGAGTTGCAGCTCTTTACTCGCTAGACGATTTTTGAGCGTAGGCACCGACATCAATGGTGCATCAACATAACCAACCGTTTTAGCCGTTGCCGTTTGTATCCACTTTTGATCTAATGCAGCGTTCACTACTTTTGGCGCTTTCGCCATCAGCGGCAGCATGGTTTCAATGTTGGCAACTAAATAATCTTTTGCTGGGCGTTGGTAACGCGAGTAGTAGATGTTTAAGAATCGAGAACGGAAACTTGGAACATCAACTTTAATCGGACATTGACTCGCACACGCTTTACACGCCAAACAACCATTCATCGCCTCATGAACTTCATGCGAGAAATCGTACTCATGGCGTTTGTTCATCGTATTGCGAACACGCTCAATCATAGTCTTAACGGGTGTGTTGTCTTTCAACGCTTCTTGCTCAAGGTCGAGAATATCAACGCCTTGTTCAGTCAGTTGACGCAACCACTCTCTTACCAAGCCTGCGCGGCCTTTTGGTGAGTGACGTCGGTCAGCCGTAACTTTCATTGAAGGACACATTGGCGAGCTAGTGTCGTAGTTGAAACACAAGCCGTTGCCGTTACATTCCATTGCTTGCTTGAAGCTGTCACGAACTTGTACGTCGATCTGACGGTCGTAGAAACCACGCTTAGTATCGGTGACTTTCACCAACTCAGCGTCACTTTCTAAAGGCGTACAGATTTTGCCTGGGTTCATCTTGTTATGCGGGTCGAATGCTGCTTTAACACGTCTTAATTCGGTAAACAGCTCTTCACCAAAGAAGTCAGGACCATACTCAGAACGGAAGCCTTTACCGTGTTCACCCCACATTAAGCCGCCGTATTTCGCCACCAGCTTAACCACTTCATCAGAGACTTCGTGCATCAAGGCTTCTTGCATCGGGTCACACAAATCTAAAGCAGGACGAACGTGTAGTACGCCCGCGTCAACGTGACCAAACATGCCGTAGTTCAACTCTTTTGAATCGAGTAACACTCTAAATTCAGAGATAAAGTCCGCCAAGTTTTCTGGTGGTACACAAGTATCTTCAGCAAAAGCGACGGGCTTAGCTCGGCCTTTCGCCGCACCTAACAGACCCACCGCTTTCTTACGCATGTTGTAGATCCGGCCAATGCTCGCCAAGTCGCTACACACTTGGAAACCAATCACGCCGGCTTCTTCGCTTTCAACCATGGTCTCAAGGCGTGCAGTCAGCGCTTGAACTTGCTGTTCAACTTCCGCTTCATCTTGGCCTGCAAACTCAACCATGTTGATGCCAAGCATCTCTTTGTTCGGAACGTCAGTCAGCAGGTCGCTCACGGTGTGCCAAACAATGTCTTGCTTCGCTAAGTTCAATACTCTTGAATCAACCGTTTCAACAGATAGGGCTTTCGCTTCCACCATGAACGGCGCATTACGCAGCGCAGAATCAAACGTGTTGTATTTCACGTTAACCAGTGTGCGCGCTTTTGGAATCTTGGTTAGGTTTAACTTTGCTTCCGTGATAAATGCTAAAGAACCTTCAGCGCCACATAGAACGCGAGTTAGGTCAAAGCTGTCATCTTGTTCGTTGATTGCATTCTTTAGGTCATAGCCTGTTAAGAAGCGATTCAGCGGAGGGAATTTATCTAAGATTTGAGCGCGCTTGTCTCGACAAACCGCCTCAGTTACCGCAAGTGCATGGTGAGCGAATTCACCCTCAACGGGTAAGCCGTGTGATAAATCAGATTCTAGACATGAACCATCTGCAAACACCGCTTGCAGCGACAATACATGGTCTGAGGTTTTACCGTACTTCAATGACCCTTGACCCGAAGCATCGGTATTGATCATACCACCCAAGGTTGCTCGGTTACTGGTAGAAAGGTCTGGAGAGAAAAAGTAACCATAAGGGCGAACAGCGTCGTTCAATTGATCTTTAACGACACCAGACTGAACTCTTACCCAGCCTTCTTTCTCGTTAATCTCAAGAACCTTATTCATGTATCGCGACAGGTCAACCACGACACCTTTTGTTAAAGATTGTCCGTTGGTTCCCGTACCACCGCCACGAGGGGAAAAAGTCACGCGTTCGTAAGCGGATTTAGAAACCACTTTACCGATAAGCACAACGTCTTGCGTTGTTTTAGGAAGGATGACCGCCTGCGGCAATTGCTGATAGACACTGTTATCAGTCGCCACAGCCAAACGGCTAGAATATTGAGATTCAATGTCGCCAGTAAAGCCCGCTGTTTTTAGTTCATCTAAAAAGCGTACGACAACTGGATCGACATCAGCATTGAGTTGAAGTCTTGGTAACATTTGCTTCCTGCCCCTACTTCGCTGATCCTATCAGCATTGGGTTATCTGAGATTTTTAATAATTTTCTTTGAATTTCGTCACTTTACTACTATTAAGATCATATAAAAAGGTGATCAAATCAGAATCTCAGTGCAAGAATGGAGAAATAGTCACTTTCGTCTTAATTCAGTAGCAATATACTGAATAACATTTTGTTTAAGACATCTCCACGAGCACATCACAATGAAAAAAAACAAAACAGTCACAACTGAAGATATCCTTCTTAAACTATGCCAATCAGTCTCAAGCGTACTAACTTCAGCGACGGCTTCTCAGGTGTCCTATTCAGCCATGGTTCAAAAGATCAACAAGACAAGCCTTAAGCCAGATTTTGGCTGCTTCGTTCTATTTGATGGTGGCTTTTCTGGTCTCGTTGTTATTAATTTTACGTCCAAAGCAGCGCTAGAGATCTACACCAATTACATGCGCAATATGGGCATGCCTGAAAACGAGCTCGCTGTGCTTCATACTTCAGACGAAGTGGGTGATGTATTAGGTGAGCTGATGAACCAATTGGTTGGCGATTTCACCAATAAAATCCGCAAAGAGCTGCAAACCAACATCACACAAAACCAACCGAAAATGCTGGCTCTGAACAAGCAAGTAAACCTTTCTGTTGATACCAATCTCGATCGTCCACAAGCTCGTCGTGTGACCTTCTCTACCGCTAATAACAACATCTTCTACCTTGAGCTTGCGATGGATAAGACTGAATTCATTCAATTAGAAGAATTTGAAATCGCAGAAGACGAATGTCCAGATAGCATTCTTGAGGCGACTCAGAAAAAAATGCAAGAAGCGAACAAGCCAGTTCAAAGCTCAGGCAATGATTCTGCGGCAGATCTACTCGATGAACTGGGTATCTAGATTACTAATGCTCTAGTTAATCAGGAAAATCGTGTCACTAACGCCATCAATACGCTTGATGGCGTTTTTGTTTTTACCGCCAACTGGGCTCATGCAGTTCAATGTTCACCGCCTTCCTTGTTCATCAAACCAGTTTTGCCTTTCTGTTACCCGCGAAAACATGTAAAATGTTGGACTTTTAAAAATTTGCGGTACTGATTAAATTGTCGATGGATAAGAAAAAAGCCCTAAAGAAAATTGCCAAGTGTCTTGAGCTTGGAAATTCTGCGAACGTCAATGAAGCTGCCAATGCGATAAAAATGGCGCATAACTTGATGCTGAAATATGGTCTCGAAAAAGACGATATTGAATTTATCAAGATGGGGAAAACTCAGTCCAGTCACCTGTTACCTGCAAATATCAGTTCTACACTGCTGCGTGTTATTCGCGGTATCAACACCAAATTTGGCGTAGAAGCCGTATTGCTGAATCATAAAGGCCTCAAGCGTGTTGAGTTCATTGGTGAAGCCGACCGCGCGATCTTCGCAGCGTTCGCTTTCGATATCATTTATCGTGAACTGAATGAACACACCGGCCAATTCAGAAATAGTTTTGCTGGCTCTGGCACAGGGTCCTTAGAAGTGACACGCCGCGTGAACTCGTTTGTTTCAGGCTGGGTTGAAGGTGCGCTTGAAAAGCTACCAACCATTACTCCCGACGACGAATCAAACAACAAGATCAATAACTACATTGATAAAGAATTCAAAAATATCGACCGTGAAACGTTCAAGCAGCAACTGAGAGAAGCGATGAAAAACCTCACCGCCGATTATGAAGTTGGTTTGAAGAAAGGTCGCAAATTGTCTGTTAATCGACCAGTTGGCGGTACCCAGGCAGCTAAAAAGATAACTAAATCATAGAGCCACTTTACATTACTTCGACGTATTGATAAAAACCATCAATAAGATTTACAGGACTATGTTTGTCACTCGAATTCATTCGTTTGACAGAAGTACATGATGGAGAAAATACGTTGAAAAAAATCACACTAGCCCTAGCGCTTACTATCGCTTTAACGGGTTGTCAGGCAACTCAACGCCAAAACGCGACAACTGGCGAATCTGAGACTAACTCTGCAACTCAAGGCGCTCTAATTGGTGCACTCGCTGGTGCCGTTGCTGGTGCTGCAACTGGTGACTCTAAAGACCGTGGTAAACGAGCACTTATCGGCGCAGCAGGTGGGGCGGCTGTTGGTGGTGGTATTGGCTACTACTTTGACCGACAAGAAGCAGCCCTCCGTGAAGAGCTAATGAATTCAGGCGTTCAAGTTGAACGTGTCGGCGAAAACCAACTTCTACTTCGCCTAGAAAACGGCATCGGTTTTGATTCTGGCTCGTACGCTTTGGAATCAAGCATTCACAATACACTTCGCGGCGTTGCTCGCATCCTCGTTGAATACCCAGACACTAGCCTAGTGATTGAAGGTCATACTGACAGCACTGGCAGCGAATCGACGAACCAAATCCTTTCTGAGCGTCGTGCTGAATCTGTTCGTGCATTCTTGATCTCTCAAGACGTTGCTGCAGGTCGTGCTATTGCTCGTGGTAACGGTGAGCGCTACCCTCTATGTGACAACAACACCTCTCAAGGTCGTGCTTGTAACCGTCGCGTAGAAATTCAAATCTTGCCGCTTAAGTAGCACGATTAAAGCCCAGTCCGTCTTTATCTATTGAATTAACCTCTATATAGTTGTTTATCAGTTATGTTACTCATTTAACGTGATAATAATAATCAACGACCATAAAGCGTATTCATACTGACATATCGATTCTGGGCTTTTTTACGAGACTTATCTTTTGCTGATCCTATCCAACATTCTGTCATCATCATTTCTTAGAACACTATTTCTAGCCCTCATATTTTCCACGATTCAACTGTCCACCACACGTTTCGTTCACGCAACAAACAGTGATGAATTTTCACTAGAATTACAACCTCAAGATCCAGTTTCTCAATACCAATTGGCTCAAGCTTATGAATCGGGTGTCGACGTTCCTGTTAGCACCAGTGATGCATTGTATTGGTACACGCAGTCAGCAGAAAATGGCAACCCAAACGCGCAATTTAGACTGGGGGAATGGTACTTAGCAGGAACAGGTGTTGAACAAAGTAACAAGCTTGCTTTGGAATGGTTTATTAAAGCAGCGTTGCAAGGTAACCAGCGCGCGCCTATCCAGGTCGCAAAGCTCTACGAAACCTCACTTGATAAGGAGCTCCTTCAACCATTAGATAAAGCGCAGCTATGGTATGAAGCAGCCTTAAAAGATAATCCACAAGCAGAAGACGGCTACAACCGCATTTTGGAAGCACAATTCAACCAGCAACGTGCCAAGCAGATCTCTTCAATAGAACAGCTCGATGACAGCATCGACTCTGAAATAGACACCAGTCAGGGGTTATCTAAGCACGTTCAATCTAACCAAATGCCATCTAACCAAGCATCACGTTCTAACCTCTCCAGTTCTAACCTAACTAGCTCTGACTATATGATTGGTGCTGCGTTGGCCGTGCTGATTTCAATCATCAGCATTATTGCGACTTTTGTTATCTCAAGAAGAAGACAAGCTCTAAAGTCGGGTGATTCACGACAGCAACAACAATCACTTGAAGCGCAGCTTGCCTCGAAGGACCTGACGATTAAGCAGCAAAAACGTCAGCTGCACACTATGTTCCACGAATTGAAGAAGCAGAAAAACAGCAAAGGTCTAAGTAATTTTCAGGTGGCTTGCGCGCTATTTGGCTATACGCCTAGTTCAATCCCTGACCAAAAAAGCATCAAGATCCGATACAAACAGCTATCAAAGATCTACCATCCAGATGGTCACGGATGTGACGAAGAAATGAAACGTTTGAACAATGCGCTAAAAACCATTTTACAAAATGTTACAAAACCGTAAACAAACACACATCTTCATTTTTCAAGATCTCAAAGATATCGATTTTATTGGTGTTGCAATCGATCCCCCTCTCAAAAATGGGTAACAAACTATTAACTAATAGGTCTTACTTGTGTCATAATTTGCGCCGAAAATACACCTGACTTAAACAGGTGAGGAGAGAATATGTTCACAATAGAAGGCGTTTGTGATTGGTGCAAAAAGCCAAGCCTAGTTAAAAAGCACGACTACCTAGATGGTAAGTGTCATCATGCATGTAAAGAGTGCAATGATATTGCAACCATTGATGTTCGCCAGTTCAATATTGGTGAAATGGAAATGAGAGCAAAACTCTCCCAAGCGACATTGAGATAAGCAACACCGTGAAATATAAGAAAGCGCCTAAGGCGCTTTTTTTGTGCCTGCGGTTTTAGATCTTCTATCTTCTATCTTCTATCTTCTATCTTCTATCTTCTATCTTCTATCTTCTATACAGGTGTATACAGTACTTTTCTGTAAAAACCACTGTATACACCTGTATAAAGCTCACATTTTTTCAACTTATGAGACAAAACAGCAAATTCATTCAAATTTAATTTATCGAACAATTTCAATGATTTAATTGTTTTCCATCCATAATTCCAAACGAAATCGTCCAATAATCCCGCAAAAAACGCTTGATCTTATAAGCAACTAAAACTACTGTATACACATACAGCATGTATATAAGGACAGCAAAATGATTCAAGCACACGTTAAAGCACAACACTCTAGCCCGCTAGTTCACTGCGCATTTACATCAGTTTCTCGTAAAAGCAAAAAGTCAAACGAGGAAGCGTTGTTTGCAAGAATGGCGTTGCTGTCCAATCAACATCAGTGGTTACTGTTTACGGCTCAAACACCAAGACCATCGGCTAAACAGCTTAAGCAACATAATGTTTGCTGCGACCGCGTTATTCATATGAAAGCCTCTCATCAAATGACTGAGGTAGAGACCGTCGAGAAAGCAATCCGCTCTAAGAATGCAAGTGCGATTGTTGCAAGTGCATTGATAGATCAGTTCAGCCAACAGTACCTAAGAACATTAGGATTACGCTTTCAATGTGAAGTCTTCTTTATGGATGCAAATTCAGAGCGTATTCACTAAGCCATATTGCTTAATAACATTTTGGCTCAAAAACATGGTCCACAAACATAGCTTAATCTTTTAGCTAACAAACTTAAGTTAACTTAATAAACAATTCGCCAAAACACAGTCCAAACATACTGCCTTCCCCTGCCCTACAATTCGCCAAATTTTTAGCGGATTGTTAGGCGGGGGTTTTTATTTAAACAACAGATTTAGCAATCGTTTGCTTTTTCTCTGGAAGCAAATAGTAGATTGGGTATAATGCCCGTCTAATCATGTGCACACCGCACTTCTCTGTATGACGTTTGATAAAAGATAGGAATGTCTAAATGAGCCTTGCTGATCAAGTTCTTGCCGTAAATGATGACCTACCAATCCGTACTGATAAACCTGTCCACAGCGGCAAGGTTCGTTCGGTCTACTGGTTAACTGAAGAAGATAGCCAACGACTAATTAAAGAGAAAGGCTACGATGTAGCACCAGATGCGCCTTTAGCAATCATGGTGATCAGTGACCGTATCTCCGCATTTGATTGTATCTGGCGTGGTGAAGGGAATCTTAAAGGTGTTCCAGGTAAGGGAGCGGCTCTGAATGCTATCTCTAACCACTGGTTCAAATTGTTTAAAGACAACGGACTTGCTGACAGTCATATTCTTGATATCCCTCACCCGTTCGTATGGATTGTACAAAAAGCTCGCCCAGTCATGATCGAAGCGATTTGTCGTCAATACATCACTGGTTCAATGTGGCGTGCGTACGCGAACGGCGAACGTGAATTCTGTGGTATCGAGATGCCTGAAGGCCTTGAGAAAGACAAGAAGTTGCCTGAGCTACTGATCACGCCTTCAACAAAAGGGATTCTGAAAGGTATTCCTGGCGTTCCAGAAGCTGACGATGTGAACATCACACGTAACAACATCGAAGATAACTTCGCAGCATTCAACTTTACTCAAGCAAGCGACATCGCGCATTACGAAAAACTTCTTAAAGAAGGCTTCAACGTAATCAGCCAAGCGCTAGCAAAAGTAGACCAAACCTTTGTTGATACCAAATTTGAATTTGGTTACGTCAACGATGCTCAGGGCAAAGAAAAACTTATCTACATGGACGAAGTTGGTACTCCAGATTCATCTCGCATTTGGGATACTCAGGAATACAACAACGGCAACATCGTTGAGAACTCAAAAGAAGGCTTCCGTCAGTTCCTGCTTAACTACTTCCCTGATGCCGACATTCTATTGAACAAAGAACGTATGCCAGAACGTGAAGCACTAGCTCGTGACAATGAACTACCTCTTGATTCGCTAATGTCTCTGTCTCGTACTTACCTTGATATCGCTGCGAAAATCACAGGTGCGGAGATCGTACTGAGCGAAAATCCTAAGCAAGAGATCATTGATGTTCTGCGCGCTGACTATGGTCTAATCGACTAGTCGCTTAATTGCTAATTGCTTAATCTCAAAATAAAAAGCTCGAAAGCTAATAAGCTCGTAGACTCAAGTTTTAGATACTAAAAGGGCCTCAATATTTGAGGCCCTTTTTACGTGTACGTTTTTACTATTCCTCGAGAGAGATTATAGGCGAACTGAAGTTACAGCCTAATCGTGAACTCTTCTCCAGAATTACCCGCAATCACTAAATGACTGCGCGATTCAATATACTCGATCTGCTCTTCTTCAAGAGAATATGGCATCACTACTTTGAGCTCATTGATTCCTTCCAGCTTCGCGAGCTTGAGTAAGGTCACAATATTCGACTCATCACTTTTACGCGTCGACATTGATTTCAATGCCATCTGCCATAAACGATCTTCAGGGCTTGCTAGCTCTTTAATGCTATCTCGCCAGACGGTACTGAACACTGGCGCAATTGTGGTGAGTGCTTCCAGAAAAGTCCATTTTTTACTGCATGAGGCGCCAAGAAATGTTGTGTAATCGAACTCTACACGCGTCTCTTCCTGTTTATCCATGATGTCCCCCGACACTTTGGCAACACAATATACTCAATATCTATCAACTCTTTCTTTATAGCAATAGGATATAGAAGAATAGTCTTTTATGACCTTTTGATTGGTTAAAAAGGCATATAAAAATCAAACTTGTAACAAAATAAGCACTGAAAAATCATATATGCACCTATTTGATTAATATTTTAGAGATAAAACTTATCCATCTATTTGATATCAATTATTCGGCTCGCTTTTTTGTACTGAATGCGCCAGCCTGACCATGTCGGCAGCTCCCAACGTTTTGGCGATAACTTTCGACTACCCGATTGATAGTGAACGTAAATCAGCTTTCTCGCGGGCAAGTATTCTACATCGAGTTGCAAGTCGGCAAGGCTCAATGCAAACGGGTATTTTTCCGAAAATTCTGAATAGAGCCAAGTTGGAATGCCATCGAACGGTATGTCTGCGTGGTCAAACATTTCCAATTCGCTGACATCAGTAACCCCTAACACTTCAAGTTGCTCTATAAACCATAGCTCAAAGTTAATGTTCTCAATTTCTGGTGTGTATTGTGTTTGCTCATCGAGACCGAGTTTCACATACAGCTGCCAATGCTTAATCTCTTGAGTACGAACCTTTGCAAAACCAGGAAGTTGAGCACCACTTACCACGAGATCGACGATAGGCTTTAATGATAGTTGCCCTTCAGCCGCGACAAGCTTGGTTGTAATCGTGCGGCCTGCGTACACCAACGCCATCTCGGTAAAGACGCCATCATCATTCACAACGGTTTCACCTTGCTCCCACTCTCCTAGTTCAGCATCAATGATAAGCTCAAGAGGAATGGGTGCCGTGATCGTCGCTAAGGTCAGTGTTTGCTTAACGCCTCTTCCCGGCAAGCTGTGAGTATCCAACACCAACATCGCTTGTGCATTATCAGGGAAACGGTTCTGGCGACCAAGTACCACCTCTAACACTCCATTAGCAAAGGCCTCATTCCTTTTCAGCCGGCGCACAAACACCAGTTCAGGATGAAGATCCACAATAGTCTTAAGTAGTTCAATGCGTTGAAAACGTGACGCGACTTCTAGCTGAGGAAGTTCAAATACCTCACGCATTTGCTTAGCTAGACCTTGAGCTTCATTCAGTGCCTGTAGGTTTATCTCTAAATGCGGATATTCGCGACCACGCACAATCTGAATCAACAGGCTTAAATCACACCCTTCTTTCTCCTGTTGCGCCAGTGCTTCCAGATGTTCTGCACTGTTCGGTAATTGATACAAGCGAGCAGGCACAGACAACGCCGCTGTGAGATCGACCATCGCTTCTTTGAGTGCTTTGGTTTTGATGCGAGTTACAATGTCTGCATACAAAGCATCAATCGGCAGTGGATACAGCTTTTTGCCGTGCTCGGTAATTTGATGGTCGGCGTTAATCGCTTCCATCGTCAGCAAGATTTGAGTTGCGCTATTTAGCGACTTCTCAGGAATAGGGTCGAGGAAAGATAAACTATCAAGAGTCGCACCACAACATGCGGCCGCCAACATAGGTTCGGTCAGCTCTTCACGCTGCAATTCAGGCGGTGTGACTAACTCTAACGCCGCATGCTCACCATATAAACGCACACAAACGCCGTCCATTACCCTACCCGCGCGGCCAGCTCGCTGTTTGGCACTCGCTCGTGATATGGATTTAAGCATCAGTGTGGTTCTACCATTACGCTGAACGGTGCGTCTCTCTAATCCTGAATCTATCACTACGCCAATATCAGGAATGGTTAATGAGGTTTCTGCAACGTTGGTT
The DNA here is from genome assembly GCF_902751245.1 of Vibrio sp. Vb339. Classification (NCBI taxonomy): domain Bacteria; kingdom Pseudomonadati; phylum Pseudomonadota; class Gammaproteobacteria; order Vibrionales; family Vibrionaceae; genus Vibrio; species Vibrio sp. Vb339. The sequence continues at coordinate 676,205 of NZ_CADDIS010000002.1, forward strand.
GCAAGGATGACCTTTCTCTGGCCATTACCTTCAGTATTGATATTACGACCCGATAACGCTAAATCTCGCTCTTTATCACTGACTGACGCATGCAATTTAACAACTTGTATATCTGGATTTTTCGCTAAGGCTTGTTCACATTGCACGATCTCTTTTTTACCCGGCAGAAAAACCAACATATCGCCATGTGAAGCAATCAGTTGATGATTCACTTCTTCCGCGATGCTCTGTTCTAGATGTCGACTATCAGGCAGTGTTCTGGATTCATTCGCTCGGTGCTCAATCTCCACTTGATAAGTACGCCCTTCACAGCTTATGCGATTCGCATCCAAATACTGAGCAAGGCGCTCACCCTCAATGGTTGCTGATGTGATCACTAAACGATGACTCGCTTTTTGTTTCAGAATCGCCACCAGCAAGTCGATATCCCAGCGCCTCTCGTGAAACTCATCCACCACAATTACATCAAAGCCAGCGAGTCCATCTTCTGATAACCAACGCAGCGCGATACCGGGTGTCACAAAAACAACGTCAGTTTGCTCGTTATATTCCGATTCGAGCTTAATCGCATAGCCCACTTTGCTACCAAGCTTCTCGCCCGATTGTTGTGCGAGATATTTAGCCAGTGAAGTACACGCGATGCGTCTTGGTTCAACCACCAGAACTCGCCCATGTTGGGAAGCCCAAATTGGCAACCGCGTAGATTTACCTGATCCGGTTTCAGCCTCTACGACAAGGTGAGAATTAACGATTTGTTGGTGGAATACATTTTGATAAGCATCGATGGGAAGTAATGACATAAAAAGGGAGCGTCGCGAAAAAGTGTGAGCAAAGTATAACGAATTATCGTGTTGAAATTTGATAAGTGTGGGGCAGAGGTAAGAATATCATTTTGTTTGCTCAGATCGTGGAGAAACTATTTACAATTGAATAACTAAACCGTTATCATTTTTCAGTTACCCTTTCTCCCATATTAGGCATCCAATGAACAACGATAAACGCCCTCTATATATCCCTTATGCTGGTCCTGCTCTACTAAGTACCCCTCTTCTAAACAAAGGCAGCGCATTCTCTGCTGAAGAGCGTAGTTCTTTCAACCTTGAAGGTTTGTTACCGGAAACAACCGAAACAATCCAAGAGCAAGTAGGACGTGCATACAAACAATATTGTAACTTCGAAAGTGATATGGATAAGCATATCTACCTTCGTAACATCCAAGACACTAATGAAACGCTTTTTTATCGTTTAGTTCAAAACCACATCTCTGAAATGATGCCTATCATTTACACGCCAACGGTTGGCGCAGCATGTGAGAACTTCTCAAATATTTACCGTCGTGGTCGTGGTCTGTTTATTTCATATCCGAACCGTGATCGTATCGATGATCTACTGAATAATGCGACAAACCACAACGTTAAAGTTATCGTGGTTACGGATGGTGAGCGCATTCTTGGTTTGGGAGACCAAGGTATCGGTGGCATGGGTATTCCAATCGGTAAACTAGCACTGTACACAGCGTGTGGCGGCATCAGCCCAGCTTACATGCTACCAATCGTGCTCGATGTGGGTACCAACAACCCTCAACGTCTTGCTGACCCAATGTACATGGGCTGGCGTCACCCTCGTATTACGGGTGCTGACTACGATGCATTCGTTGAAGAGTTCATCCAAGCGGTTCAACGCCGTTGGCCTGATGCATTAGTTCAGTTCGAAGATTTCGCACAAAAGAACGCAATGCCACTGCTTGAACGTTACAAAGATCGCATCTGTTGTTTCAACGATGATATCCAAGGCACAGCAGCCGTAACGGTTGGTTCTCTACTTGCAGCATGTAAAGCAGCAAACAGCAAACTGTCAGATCAGCGTATCACCTTCTTAGGTGCGGGTTCTGCGGGTTGTGGTATTGCTGAAGCTATCATTGCTCAAATGGTGTCTGAAGGTATCAGCGATACACAAGCTCGCTCTCAAGTTTACATGGTTGACCGTTGGGGTCTGCTTCAGGAAGGCATGCAAAACCTGCTTGATTTCCAACAGCGTCTGGTTCAAACCAACGAAAACACCAAAGACTGGGAAAGCGACGGCACTGGTTTCTCTCTACTAGACGTTGTTCGCCACGCGAAACCAACCGTATTGGTTGGTGTGTCTGGTGCTCCAGGTCTATTCAGCAAAGAAGTCATCAAAGAGATGAACCTACACTGTGAACGCCCTATCGTGTTCCCACTGTCGAACCCAACAAGCCGTGTTGAAGCAACGCCAAACGACATTATTCGTTGGACTGATGGCCAAGCACTTGTTGCGACAGGTAGCCCATTTGAGCCAGTCGTTCACAACGGCACAACTTACCCAATCGCTCAATGTAACAACAGCTACATCTTCCCAGGTATTGGCCTTGGTGTATTGGCTGTGAATGCTTCACGCATCACTGACGAAATGCTAATGGAATCAAGCCGTGCACTTGCAACGTGCTCTCCACTAGCAATCAATGGCACAGGCGCTCTACTTCCACCATTGGAAGAGATCCACACGGTATCTAAGAAGATTGCTCTTGCTGTAGGTAAGAAGGCGATTGAACAGGGCGTTGCTCTAGAGATCACTGAAGATGCACTGCAACAAGCGATTGACCAGCACTTCTGGCAGCCAGTTTACCGTCGCTACAAGCGCACAGCATTCTAAATAAAGAGCGTTAACTCCTCTTCTAAGAGCCTCTGCAATTGCAGGGGCTTTTTTCTTTACACTGTCTTGTCTTTTTAACTGATTTTTCTCATTTTTATTTGGTATTATCGAGCACTCAAAAATTAATGCTCAGTGAAAGGACCATACCGAGAGTGAAATTTGATTCTCACATTATCCGTAGCTACATAAAAAAAGCTTACAAAAAACTGCAAGGTTTTCTGTTTGGCGCTTTCCTCGTGTTCTTAGTAGGCAGCGCTGCGGTTATTGCGATCGATTATTGGGTTTCATGGCAAGCGGAGGATCGCATCATCTACGATATAGATGAAGTACCCGAGCTTGAGGTCGCCGTTGTGCTTGGCACGAGCAAATATTTGGGTCGAACACTCAACGACTATTATAAACACCGAATCGAAGCCGCGATTGAGCTGTTCGATCGTGAAAAAGTGGACCAATTTCTACTGAGTGGCGATAACGCTCATCGCTCTTACAATGAACCGTGGACAATGAAACGCGACTTGTTAAAAGCGGGCGTCCCCGAGGAACGTATCAATCTAGATTATGCGGGTTTCAGAACCTTAGACTCGATTGTTCGCGCCAAAAAGATATTCGATACCGATAACTTTCTGATCATCACTCAAAAATTCCACTGTGAAAGAGCGCTGTTCATCGCCAACTCTTACGATATTCACGCGCAGTGTTTAGCCGTTTCAGGGCCAACCCATCACTCGGGAAGCTCAATACGTTTGCGTGAAGTGTTTGCGCGCACCAAAGCATTCCTTGATCTGTATATTATGGGGACAACGCCAAAGTTCCTTGGACCTAAAGAGCCCATTCAACCGAGTCCAAAACCGGAATCATTTCCGATTCCAAACCCTATCACTGACCCCACTGTAAACCCTATTGTAGACCCTGCAACAAGCCCGATTGCAGACCCATCAGAGACCGATGTGTAGAAAACTACACATTTTGAATTTGTTGCCTCACACTTCCCCATTGTTAAGCAAAAACACACCAACACTCCTTTATTAACTTGAGTAACATTCTTCCAACAAAGTCTGACCCTACATCAAGCTATATACCTCGAAAATAATAAGCACAACTCAATGAAGTCGTGCACCAATACAACGAGGATAAACAGAAGGAGCGTCTTATGACGGCACTTGTTACTACACTGAAACACTGGTTGTTTACCCGCAACAGCATGATATTAATTGGTAATTTCACGCTATTTGCAGTTTTGCTCAATACCCTGCCATTCGAAGCGCAAGTGAATACAGGTTTAAGTATTCTCGTGTTCGTTGCCATTCTATGGTTAACAGAAGCTATCCACGTCAGCATCACCGCTTTGCTCGTTCCCCTATTGGCTGTCTTGTTTGGTGTATTCAACACGCCCGCAGCGCTGGCTAACTTCTCAAACCCAATCATCTTCTTATTCATGGGTGGCTTCGCATTAGCAGCCGCACTGAACAAGCAAGAACTAGACAAAGCAATTGCTGACAAAGTACTGCTGATAGCAAAAGGCAGAATGTCGGTCGCTGTGTTCATGTTGTTCGGTGTGAGTGCGGGTCTATCAATGTGGATCTCAAACACAGCCACCACAGCAATGATGCTTCCTCTTGTTCTTGGCATCATGAACAAGGTTGACCAAAGTGAAGACCGCAACACCTACGTGTTCGTGCTACTGGGTATCGCTTACTGTGCTTCAATCGGCGGCATCGCAACCTTGGTTGGTAGCCCACCAAACGCAATTGCGGCGGCAGAAGTTGGCTTGAGCTTCACAGAGTGGATGGCACTTGGCCTACCTATCTCAATGATCTTACTGCCAATCGCTATGATCATTCTTTACGTGATGACTAAGCCGAAACTAGACCACAAATTCGAGCTAGACCACGCTCCCGTTGAGTGGACAAACAGCAAGAAAATCACACTGTCTATCTTCCTTCTAACCGTAACGCTTTGGATATTCGGCAAACCAATCAACGCAATGATTGGCGGATTCTCTAAATTTGATAGCTTGGTCGCGATTGGCGCAATTGTACTGCTTGGCGCTTCTAGAGCGGTGGAATGGAAAGACGTTGAGAAGACAACAGACTGGGGTGTTCTTATCCTGTTCGGTGGTGGTATCTGTTTAAGTAACATTCTGAAAGCAACAGGAACCAGCGTATTCCTAGCACACTCACTAAGCGGATTTTTAGAAACAGCTGGCGTACTGCTTACGATTCTAGCCGTGGTAGCGTTCGTGGTATTCCTAACGGAATTTGCGAGTAACACGGCGAGTGCGGCATTGCTTGTTCCTGTATTTGCGACCATTGCTGAAGCGCTGGGTATGTCTCCGGTTATCTTGTCTGCACTGATTGCAGTTGCTGCATCTTGTGCCTTCATGCTGCCAGTAGCGACACCACCTAATGCAATCGTGTTTGGCTCGGGTCATATCAAGCAGAAAGAGATGATGCGAATCGGTATGGTGTTGAACCTAGTTTGTATCCTAGTCCTAACTCTGTTCGCTTGGATCTTCTGGTAAACACTAACCTTCTATAAGCGCATGCTTACAGGAATACTCCCCTAAACTGGTTGAACTTCCCCCGGTTCAACCAATACAAAAAATGCCCGTTCAGCGTAAGCAAGCACTGAACGGGCACATAAAAACAAGAAACGCTTTTCCCTTTTGGTGGCCCCGCGCCACCTTTTTTGTTTCAGCTTGCCATCAACCTATCATTACCACTTTAAGATCTGGTTCTCACGCCACACTTGGCACCAAACGCGTCCAACCTAGCAACAACATAGAAGCACACAATACCCACACTAAAGTCGCTAACGAGAGAGTCGATACCAAGTTATAGCGATAACTGAACACGTACACTGCGCCAAGATAAGCGGCGTATGGCACAAGCGAAAACAGACCAAACAGCGCTGTGGTGCGCAACTCGACCATGGTTTGTTCCGTGCCGACAATGTAGTGAGCAATCAGAGCAAAGGTAGGAAACAGCGGCACTAAACCAGAGATGTAGAAACTCTTACTCTTCGACAACAGCGCAATCAACAAAACTGCCGCGGCACCCAGCAGACATTTAAAGAACAGTGAAATCATTTTTTATACGTTATCCAAGCAAACCAACAAAGGCTCTAGAGGGTAAACTCATCGAGCAGCCATAAAAACGCCACACGTCACATATGCACGTGTGGCTTATAAACTAATCAAAACAATTTTCAGATTAGTGACTCAAGATCACCTGATTTCGACCTGAATGCTTTGCTTGATATAAAGCTTCATCAGCGCGAGCAATAGTTTCTGTCACCCGCTCTTGCTTCATCTCGGCAACACCAATACTGCATGTCAGTGGATCGCCATGAACCCAAAGGTGCTGGCTGACTAAAAGCCGGATTTTCTCGGCCTTTCTTTGTGCTTCGCCAAGATCAGTCTCAGGGCAAAAAACAATGAACTCTTCACCACCCCATCTCACCAACTTGTCGGTAGCGCTGATTGAGCTGCCCACCACCATGCTGAACTCACGTAGAATATGGTCACCCATTTGGTGCCCGTACTTGTCATTCACGCTCTTGAAGTAGTCGATATCGAGATACAACATACCCAGCTTGCCATGCCCTTGCTTCACATACTGTGACTGCATTTTCAACCAATCACGAATCGCGTGGCGGTTTAGTATTCCGGTTAACTCATCACGATGGGCCATCTCTGAAAACTCAAAATTCTGTTCTCTCAGTGCGCGATTGACGTTCTTTAAGTGGTGATGTCTTTTCTCTGCGATCACCATGCGTTTTCTTGAACGGTTTAACTCTGACAGCAAGAATACGGTGCCCGTGCCCACCCACACAAACAGTAGGATCATGAACAAGCTTTCTGCGGTGATATACGAACCTTCGAACTCAATACTGCGGATGACGATTCTGTGGTGACCGAGTTTCGCCCCAGACGCAGTCGCAAACTCAACCATATTCACATTCGAAAACTCAGGGGCCGAATGCTCTAACGCAATATCGTTATCAGCTAACCACCACGTCATCACTTGCAGATTTTTGATCGGAATCTCAATCACACCACCATCGATTCCTGGAGAAAATTCCATCCCATTGTACTTATGTGTGTACTCGTTATCAGGCACCGAATAAGCAGGGTTGTAGTTACGTAGGTAGGTTCTCAAACGGCCGCTAGAGTCAGCCTCCGCATGGTAATCAATGTTTACTCTAAAGGTGTGGTACTGAGAAAGGTCAAGACCCGCGGTGATGTCTCGGTCGATACGAATCGACAGACCACAGTAAGGCCATGGATACTCAGATTCTTTAAGCTCACAATCGAGAATGTACTGTCCATTTTCATAGGATAACTGGGACGTACTGACTCCCTTATCAACTTGATCACTGGTCGCGATAAATTCATATTTATCAGGGGTAATTGCCGTTATCACACGATTTCCGCTCACACGGTAATACTGCACAATGGCAAGTGTTGCGATAACTAGAAAGATAACAATCTTATGGATCCACTTCACGTCTAAGCTTCCGGCTTAAGGTCCCTATCGTTGGGATTTCATGATAAAAAATAATCTGAGTGGATTAGTGATATTGATGCCAATAATCCACTAAAAAGCGTTATATCACGCCTGAAAAAAATGTCATACCATAATTTAAACTGAGTGTTTACCATCAATTATCCATCGCAATAATCGAGCAATATTGCGTATAAAAGCAGACTCTATTTGTTATACTCATCGCAAATCATCGTTCACCGTATCGCCTGTTCACAAGGCGAGCGAGTGGACGAAATAATAATCAAAATACAACGAGTAATGTCATGTCTTTATTAGCAAAAGGTACACTCAAGAAGATGAGTGCTTCCCTTGATGGTGCGGTTACTTACCGTTTACCTGTAGGTGAAGAGTTTGTAGAGCTAAACCCTCTGATTGGTAAAACCATCAACCTTACCCATACCGGCAATATTTTTTGTTGTTCGTGTGGTAAGAAAACCAAGAAAAGCTACTCTCAAGGCCACTGCTTTGTGTGCATGAAAAAGCTAGCAAGCTGCGACATGTGCATCATGAAACCAGAGACTTGCCATTACGATGAAGGCACTTGTCGTGAGCCTCAATGGGGTGAAGAGAACTGCATGGTTGATCACTTCGTTTACCTATCGAACACATCAAGCCTAAAAGTAGGTATCACTCGTCACACTCAAATCCCTACCCGTTGGATTGACCAAGGCGCGACTCAAGGCTTACCGATCTTGAAGGTAAAAACACGTCAGATTTCTGGCCTGATCGAAGTTGAATTAGCGAAGCACATTGCTGACAAAACCAACTGGCGCACGCTGCTAAAAGGCGACGGCGACGATATGGAGTTGGTAGAAAAAGCCAAAGAGCTATTGCCATTGGTTGAAGATAAAATCCAAGAGATCAGAGCGAAGTTTGGCGACGATGCTATCGAGATTCTGAGCGAAAACATTACTTCATTGAGCTACCCAGTTGAGCAGCACCCAGTGAAGATTGTATCGCATAACTTTGATAAGAACCCTGAGGTGACTGGCGTACTTCAAGGCATTAAAGGTCAATACCTTATCCTAGATACTGGTGTGATTAACATCCGTAAATTTGGTTCTTACGAAGTGGAAGTGTCTGCATAAATTGTAGAACTTAAGCGTTTCTCATTGTGAGAAGCGTTTAGTTAATCGCCAAAAACTAAAATGCCCTCAAGTGATGACTTGAGGGCATTTTTCGTTGTCGATTCTATTGGCCAATGGATCATGGTTATAGCATTAAAGCGCAACCACATCTCCGTCTACACAATTCTTACCTTTGGCTTTCGCGCGATAGAGAGACTGATCGGTTAAATTCACGAGAGCATCAATCGTGACACCGTCTTCACAGGCTCGGCTATCACTGATTCCGATACTGACACTCGAATTAAATCGAATCTGTTCATCGATTTTGAACTCGACTTGATGGAACTGTTGGCGAACCCCTTCTGACACCTCGTGTGCAGTTTCAAGAGACGCATTTGGGATAAATATAATGAACTCTTCACCACCCCAACGGCCTACTACTCCGCCGACTTTCTCAGCATTGCGCTTGGTAATATTAGCCAAAGCACAAATGACCTCATCACCGACCATATGACCGTAAGTGTCATTAATCGACTTAAAATCATCGATATCAAGCAGCATACACACAAGGTAGCTCTTAGATGACATATGCTCTCTCAACCACTCATAAATCGCTCTACGGTTAAGTAAGTCGGTCATTTCATCGTAGTTCGCTTGGTGAACCAACTGCTTTTCCAACATCACCTTTTGCGTCACATCTTCGAGTACAACCTGAACGGCTGGCTGACCTTTCCAAGTAATCGCATTGTCGTAAATATTGAAGAACCGATGAACGCCGTCAAAGCCAATGTTTTCAACCACGGTACTCGTTCCAGACAACTCACCCGACACGATCGCGTGATAGTGCTTGCTGATACCATCAGTATTCTGTTTTGGTACCAGTTCAAGGATAGAGTCCAACTCTAATACTTGCTCGATAGAAGCAGCGCCTTGCATGTTGACCCAAGATTGATTGACCATCAGCGGTTTGAAATCTCGGTGAACCAAGATGCCCTGCCCAGATTGCATGATCATATCGTGATACATCTTATCTTGCTCACGCACCGCATTTTGCAGCTGAATCGCAGGAGAAAGATCGATCACCGTGACTTGCAGTGCAGGTCTTCCCTGCCACTCCGTCACATGGTCGATAGAAAACACGGTGAACTCTCTGCCATTGCGATCAACATTGGTATAGGTGTGAACCTGGGGGTCGCGTTGACCACTGACCGTTTCAAGGTAATTTTGATAGGCGAGAACATGATAATCTTCTGAGATTAGATCTAGAAAGCTATCGATATTAGAAAGTAGTTCTTCGGGCGATTGGTATCCATAGATGCGAGCATAGTTAGCGTCAACACTAACTACATTCATATCTTGAATAGTTATTACACCGTACGTGGATTCGAAATTTATTGAAGACATTGCCAACTCCGCACTCTAGCTATACTTCATAAACTGGAGCATAACAACACATCCTGCCAACGCTTCCACAGAATCTATCACGCGTTAGGGACATTAATATGGTATCTAGTATATCGTACTGTTGCGGGCTTCTCTACAATTCAATCGCTAACACGAGTTATCAAAAGTAGACAAGTCTCTCAATCCGATTACGCGCGTCAAAAAACAAAAAAAGATAACGTATATCTATGTAAGTATTAGCTTTTCTGTTTTGGGCGTTAACTTAGGTAGCTAGCGCTAATCACGACTCTTTTCAAACCCGTTCATTATTCACTTCTATCTTGTTGGCTGTCCGCTTGAAACCTAGTCGATTATTCATTCCAATCCGAAAAATAAGCGACTAAGAAGTCGATTGCTAGCCGTGCTCTCTGGGGTAAAAAACGACGATTTTGATATACGATCCAACTGCTGGTTCCTGCTCCCCAATACTCTTCAAGCACCGGGACAAGCTTTCCATTAGTCAGACCGCCATTGAAACTGCTTTTGGGTAGGTAGACAACACCAAGTCCCTCTTCACATGCTTTGAGTACTGCGCTCGAATTGTTACTGCGCCAGCGCCCATGTACTCGTACTGCATTTAACGATTTTCCCTCTTTCTCAAATAACCACTGATCACTGTTAGCGATAATACAGCTATGCATTTTCAACTGCTCTGGATGAGTAGGCGAACCAAATTGCTCTATATAGTCTTTACTGGCTGCAGCCGCCATTGGACGATCGACCAACTTTCTTGCCACCAGCCCTGAATCGTCTAATCGACCATAACGAATGGCAAAGTCGATACCATCTTCGATGAAGTTCACCATCTTAGTATTGAAGTTCATTTCTATGGTGAGTTCAGGATGATCTTTGGCAAATTCCATCAGCGCTGTCGCAACATGATTTTCTGCAAATGCACCCGCAGCACTAACACGTAATGTACCGCTAAGCTGAGTTTGTTGAGACGTGACTTGTTCATTCGCTTGTTGCAGCCCAATGACCAAGTCTTTGCACTGCTGATAATAGGTATGACCCGATTCGGTCAGGCTCACCATCCGTGTTGAACGCGCAAGCAACGCCACGCCAACTCTCTCTTCCAACCTTGAAACTTGGCGACTGACATGACTAGTACTGCAACCCAACTGTTTTGCTGCTGCAGAAAAGCCGTGACACTCGGCTACCGCAACAAACTCATTAATACCTTCAAAGCTGTCCATACTTAATCTACCCGTATCTTATCTTTGCTATATAGCAACAATGTTTTGCCTGTTTAGTATATTATCACCTAATTGGTTTGGAACTAGTATTAGATACAACAAGACGGCGATAGCTAAGTAACAACACGATACCTAGCGCTTAACGAAAAGCGTCAGCATCTAATTACAGGCATCGTTTCTAAATAAAAAAACAGCAGCTCAAAGGGATGAATCATGAAAAAAATACTAATTCCAGTAACTAACCACGCAACACTTGGCGATACAGACCAAGCGAACGGTACTTACGCTCCAGAACTAACCCACGCTCTGAAAGAGATCATGGCTGCTGGATTCGAATACGACATCGCTTCTATCAATGGTGGCAAAGCCCCACTCTACGGAACGGATATTGAAGGAGATGTGGTTAACGCTGATATCTTGGCGGATGATGACTTCCAGAACCGCATCAACAATACGATTCCAGTAAGCCAAATCAATACTGAAAGCTACTATGCTATCTTCTACCCAGGTGGATTCGGTTTGCTTTCAGATTTAGCAACCAATGAACAGTTCGCTAGCATCGCAGCAAAGCACTATGAAGATGGCGGTGTGATCGCATCAGTATGTCACGGCCCAGCGGCGCTGCTTCCGATTGTATTGAGCAACGGTGAGAAGTTACTAAGTTCTAAATCGGTGACTGGCTTTACACGTGAAGAAGAGATCGACTTTGGCACCATAAACGACATTCCATTCCTACTGGAAGAGTCGCTAGCTCGCAGCGCAGCGCGTTTCAACAAGGTTCAACCTTGGCAAGAGCTTGTGATTGTTGATGAGCGAGTGATTACAGGCCAGAACCCGACTAGCGCACACGCTATAGGCGCAGCTCTGGTTAAACAACTTTCTTAGTTAAATGAATCGCTTTGTTAAATCAATAGCTTAATGGAATAACTGCCGTTGAACAAACAAGCTCAATCAAACAAAAAGAGCATACTTACACCTCAATATTCATGAGAGAAGTATGCTCTTTTCTAATTCTGTCGCTATTAAGTGCTAGTGGCTAGTTACTTCGCAAGATCCCTTCAAGCACATTGAACAGCAAGTCAATCTCTTCAATAGAGTTGTAATGCATACAACCAATACGCACCACACCCTGCTCTTCAATACCCAACTGCTTCACCAACCCTAATGCGTAGAAGTGACCATTCCACACACAGATATTATGCTCACCCAGCTTCTTAGCGATGAACTCTGGAGAATGGTTTTCAAAGGTAACCGCAAAGGTTGGCGTTCTTAGATTCGAGTCAAACTCAGTTTTTCCGTAAAGCTTTGCCCCTTCAAGATCAGACAAGCGTTTAAGGAAGTACTCACTCAGTTGGCTCTCGTGCTTATTATACAGCGCGTAGCTTTGCTCTAAACGAGAACGCAATGAATCGGTTGGCTCACCAAACTGCGCCAAGTAATCCACCGCAGCAATCACACCGGCAAGGCCTTCAAAGCTTTGCGTACCTGTTTCAAAACGGCCTGGGCCAATGTTTGTAGCAGGTTCTACCTTGTAAGGTTTTAACGTGTGTAGCCATTGAGGCGCAACATAAGCAATGCCCACATGCGGGCCGAAGAACTTATAAGCTGAACACGCTAAGAAATCACAATTCAGTTGCTGAACATCAATCAAATGATGCGGTGCGTAATGCACGGCATCGACATAAACCTGCGCACCATGCTGATGTGCAAGCTCAATAACTTTTGCCATGTCGACAATAGAGCCAGTCGTGTTCGAAGCAAACGTCACCGCGACAAGTTTGGTTTTCTCGTTCAGCAGCGACTCAAAATGCGCCATATCCAAACTGCAATCCGACTCGTCTACGCGAACTTGGCGAACAATCGCGCCTTTGTCGTCTGCCGCTTGCTGCCAGCTCGATACATTTGAGTAATGGTCTAACGCCGTGACGATAACTTCATCGCCCTCTTTCCAATCGCGGCTGATCGCTCGGCTAAGTTGGAAGGTCAGCGATGTCATGTTCGCGCCGAACACAACGTTGCCAGAAGACTCCGCATTAAGCAGTGCTTGCGCCGCTTCTCGCGCTTGCTGCATTAAGCTTGTGGTCTTTTGACTAGAAAAATAGTGGCCGCCTAAGTTTGAATTGAAATGCCCTAGGTATTCGGTCATTGAAGCTAAAACATTTTCAGGCACCTGAGAGCCACCCGGCCCATCAAAAAAGGTCACAGGCTTGCCATTATGATATTGACCTAACGCGCTAAACTGTTGGCGCACATCATTAAGAGTGAAGGACATTGCGCGCATCCTTAGCCGTTAGAACAAACACATCCATGTAGCCCATCTCGCCGTGGTCTATGGTACGAATCGGTTGTGCATTGTGCCAAAGCTTACTATCAGCAAGCATTGCCACTTCACCATCGCCTAACACTTTTCTGAAGAACGGTGCTTCGTGGCTATCTTGATAAAGCATCACTTCACCACCCACAATGTTGTGGCGAGTAACACCAATGATCGCGATGTGGTCAAAACCGTCCTGGTGAACACCTTCTGGTGCAACTTGAGTTTCTTCAAAAATAGCGGCAATGCGGATTTGATGGATTTCGATTTCTTGTCCGTCTTCAAGCCCGTTGGTTTCAATAAACAGTTCACACATCTCTTGCATGCCTTCGCTGCTTAGGATTTGTGCTTCAATCGGCTCGAATTGACGAACAACGTCACCTTGAAAGTGATTAATGTCTTCAGACTGAACAAAGTTATGTTTGTCTAGCTCAACGACTTGTCCATTACTGAATTCAACCACTGAGTACCTTCTCAATCGGAACTGGCCATCCGCATGCTCTGTGCTTGGTAGCTTAGAGAATGAAGGTGACAACTCCTTAACCGCGTGGTTACTGAGGTGGGTAATATGTAGGGTATTTTCGTGAGCATGTAACATCATCGACTCCTTAATGATTGTTAATTAACTTTCGATATTTAACGTTTTATTTACATAAAGGATACTTGAAGATCTTGCCAAATCAACATTAAACAATCATTTATCCCGTCAGATTTAATAATTCAGACACTAAATCCAATCGAGAAATAAAAAGCAGTGTATAACACCAGAATAAAAGATGACCAACTCTTAAAACTAGCACACTCCACTAGCTAGTTATAAATCCCTGCAAATTTAAATTTAACGATATTATAAACTAGAAAGCCAAGTTTCATATTGTGTCAGCCCTTTCCCTTTAATACGCCAGCCTCCTTGCCTGAGTTCAGGCATCACACTCGCCATCATTCATTTCTATGCTTTTGCATAACGAAATACGACCTACCTATCAATTGGCAAGCTATTGATTATTTACACAACAAACTGAAATTGGTTAATTTATGAGTACGCCAGAAACCAAACGCCTTTGCTTGCGCGTCTGGAACAGGTCGAGTTCGGGGGGAACTCGGCCGCCCTCAAATCAACTGACTTTCTTTAAACACTTAACTTTCCGACACCAAGCCTTCTTTCCCTATTAAGTTCCAACCCAAAGCAACTATCATCTCTCTAATCAATAAAATAGCTAATTGCCGACGACGCACAACTTCAAATGGCATGCGCCTAATTCGAATCGGTGATTTGGTTTATGTGCAGTGCTTGAAGTGGAATATTGCGAAAGGAATTTACTTAATGGTTTCTGACAACTAAAAACATGAAGCATTTGAAGTCAATCATAACAACAGGCGTTACTTCAGGAGGCTAAACAAAGACTGTATGGCTAATATTTAGCACGTCGATTCAAAAGAACCACACCCAAATCAGAAACAGTCCTTTATAACCGACTGTTTCTGACCCTGCTTTAGCTGCAATATACCTGACATGGTTTCATGTTATAGAACAATCCCCGTAGTCACTGAAAACTCTCTGATTTCTTGTGGTTGTAGGTGAATCAATGTGTTGTTTCTTTCAGCTGCAAGGTAGCCCTCTGGACGACATGTTGCTGGTAGTACGTAAGCTCCTACCTTTTGGTCGCCATTATACAAAATCCAACGGGTAGCATAATTCAGCATGGATGTATCAAACTTAGTAACTAATGTTTTCCCGTTGGCGATCTCCATTTCAAATTGAGCATTCTCAGTGTACTGAGACAAGTCATCCATAAAGTAGACGATTTCAGGGTCATACATGCCTGGGGTTGATAACTGCTGTATTGGTTTTTCTTGTGCTTTTAAAGATTCATTAAAATCTAGCCACTTTGGTGTTGGTTTAACGTGACCAGGAATAGACTCGCGCAATGTTACGGCGCCATCGGGAATGTTTTGCTTCAGTTTAGCATCAGCAAAATAAGCTGTATTCATATGACACATATACTGGAGTGGCATAGGAACCGATGCGAGGTTTTGCACTTTCATTTTAATATCAAATAAAGAGGCATCTTTACCCAACGTGACCGACGGTATCGCCAGGTAATGGTCACCAAACCCCATGACATATTCATACTCACCTTTAATGGTAATTTTCTGCTCATCTATCTCTAACCAAGCCTTATCCATATTCGCACACGGCATTTCGCCATGAAGAGGATGATCATCTTCAGGGCTAGGACAACCATTACGAATTAGCCCCGAGTGAAAAGCAAAACACCCATATGTCGCGACAATTTCCTTGCCTGGTTTTGGTTCAGAAAACATATTTTCCATGCATAAATCTTCACCAAGAAATTTTGCATCCCATATCATTTGCCCCATATAAGGTAAAATAACCAAATAACCCTGAGAGTTTTCTATTTTTAATGCTTCAATTTCTGAATTATATTTAAAACCAGAGACTTTAAACCCTTCAGATTGAATAATAATGTTTTCTTGGCTATTAAACTGGTTTCTTTTTAGCGGTAGAGTATACATTTTAGATCTCCAAAAGAGAAAAGCCACTATAACAGTGGCTTTATTATATTAATTAGCTTGTTCTGTTAATTCAGGTTGCTGTTGGTTTTTGTTTTTCATTTCACCAACAAAGTAATAACCAACATAACCAAAGCAGACAAAGTTCACTAAGAAAGATAATTGCATGCCAACAACGTCAGCGACTAAGCCTTGAATTGCAGGTACAACTGCGGCACCCACAATAGCCATAACAATGACCGCACCCGCCGTTTCTGTGTATTTATTATCAACTGTATCCAATGTGCCAGCATAAATAGTCGCCCAACAAGGACCAAAGAGAACACTCACACCTACCGCAACGTATACCGCGCTGAAATCATGAACTAAAGATACGTAAGCTAAGAACGCCATCCCAATAACCGAATAAGCAATTAACACTTTCTCAGCCGAGAATTTAGTCATCAAGATATTGGCAATAAACTTACCGATAAAGAAACAAACGAAGGAGTACACCATATAGTTCGATGCTGCACGTTCGTTAATATCGGCCATTTCTAACGCTAAGCGTATTGTGAATGACCATACGGCAACTTGCATACCAACATATAAAAACTGTGCAACGATACCTTTTTTGAATCGAGAGTTAGTCGATAGGTACTTCAGAGTTTCACCAATAGAAGGTGCCTTTTTACCGCTTTGTTGAGCCACTTTACATTTAGGGTATTGCGTAAAAGCAAACAAAGTGAGAACACCAATAAGAATAAAAATAATGTACTTATAAGGTTTTAGGGTGTGCTCTAGCATTTCTAAACGAAACGCATGAATTTGATCAGGAGACATTGCGGCCATTTGTGACTCTAGACTAGCACCTTCTTGGAAAATCAGGTACTTACCAAGAAGGATACCGGCAATCGCCCCTACAGGATAAAAAGTTTGGCTGAT
Organism: Vibrio sp. Vb339; assembly: GCF_902751245.1. Classification (NCBI taxonomy): domain Bacteria; kingdom Pseudomonadati; phylum Pseudomonadota; class Gammaproteobacteria; order Vibrionales; family Vibrionaceae; genus Vibrio; species Vibrio sp. Vb339. The sequence goes on from NZ_CADDIS010000002.1 coordinate 692,904, forward strand.
ATTTAGACGCAGTGTTGCGTGTGACTTAGGCCCAAGCATTGAAGAATAAGTGTTCGCTGCGGTTTCTAAGAATGACAAGCCTACTGCAATAGCAAAAATCGCAGCCAAGAACATTGTATAAGTAGCCATGTGAGAAGCTGGGAAGAAAGCCGCGCACCCAAATATATAAAGTGATAAACCAATCATAATCGCTACTTTATATGATGATTTTTTGATCACGATAGAAGCAGGAATCGCTATTAAGAAATATCCACCATAAAATGCACTCTGCACAAGAGCACTGGCAAAGTTAGATAATTCAAAAACGGACTTAAACTGAGTAATTAGAATATCATTAAGCGCCGCAGCACACCCCCATAAAGGGAATAGACAGGATAATAATATAAATTGGAATACGGGTGTTTTATCTAAATATCCATCAGAGCCTTGGATTGTATTATTTTTTATCATTGTAGGGTTCCTTTTAGAACAAGTTATTTTTGGCTCATTAAATATAATGAGCCAGATTAATTGTTATTTCAGTCCATTATATTATTTTTTATTTTTAGCTTCGAACTCTTCAAATTGTTCGATACTAGGGTAAGAGAATTGGGTTCCTTTTTCGGTGACACTGAATGCAGCAAATAGCGAGGCTTTTTCTAGTGACTCTTTCACGTCTCGGGTTTGCATAAAGTAGTGCGAGAAACAACCTATAAATGCATCTCCGGCTCCACTCGTATCCACAGCATTCACTTTTGTTGGCTCAATAAATACTTCTTTACCGTCTTTACTTAACCACAATGCGCCTTTTGAACCCATAGTCACAATGATGTTGTTTAGGCCTTTATTAAGAAGGATCTTCGCGGCTTCTTTTATTTGCTCGACCGTCTCAACAGGCTTGTTCACTAGAATTTCTAACTCTGTTTCATTCGGAACAAAAAAATCACATCGGCATGCATATTCAATATCAAGTTCAGGTACAGCTGGCGCAGGGTTAAGAAGCACGGGGATATTGTGTTTATTGCCAAATTCAATGGCAGCGTAAACCGTTTCAAGTGGTACTTCGAGTTGCAGAACAATCAAACTACATTCAACAAGCGTACTCTCCGCTTTATCAATATCAGCAGGTTTCAGAAACTCATTTGCTCCTTTAATGATCAAGATTGAGTTCTGAGATGTTGGATTAACAAATATTGGAGCAACTCCGCTTGAAGTCTGTGGCACTTTACTGACGTATTGGGTGTTAATTCCATAAGACTGGAAATTTCTGATCGTATTGTCGGCGAACATATCATCACCTACCTTACTAACCATTACGACATCAGCTCCCATCTTTGCCGCAGCAACAGCTTGGTTCGCTCCTTTCCCACCACAACCCATTTTGAATGATGGGGCTTCTAGTGTTTCCCCCTCTTTTGGCATACGTTCCGTGTATGAAATGAGATCGACCATATTTGAGCCGATAACAGCAATTGTTTTCATTTTTTATTCCTCATCAATGTTATGAAACTAACATTAATCTATTTTAACATCTCTTTTCCGAGATCTTTGTCACTCAAATGATGTTATTATCGGCTGCAAAGTGAGAAATCAAGTAGTTGATCACAAACTCAAGTTAACATGGAAACATTACACCTTTAAAATGTTAGAAAAGTAACATAATATCCATCTTAGGATTAAACATAAGGTAATAACATGAATCACTACATTGACCACACTCTTCTACTAGCTAACGCAACCACGTATCAAATCAATAAGTTATGTGATGAAGCACATGAACATCAGTTTTTCTCTGTGTGTATAAGCCCTAGGTTTGTCGAGCATTGTGCTGAACGGTTAATAACATCAAATGTGAAAATTTGCACAGTAATTGGCTTTCCACTTGGCGCAAACACAATGGCAACCAAAGTATTCGAAACTCAAAATGCTATTGCGCTAGGAGCTAATGAGATTGATATGGTAGTGAACATTAGTGATGTGCTTGATGGGAGCTGGGATAGCGTTGAAAAAGAGATAAGAGCAATTAAGGAGGCCTGTGGGTCAATATTGCTCAAAGTGATCTTCGAAACTTGCTTGCTCACTAATGAGCAAATTGTTCAGTTATGTAACATTAGCAAACGTGCGGGCGCCAATTTTGTGAAAACCTCAACAGGTTTTTCGACAGGAGGTGCAACAGTTGAGCATATTAGATTAATGCGTGATACTGTTGGCCAACAAATGGGAGTGAAAGCATCTGGTGGCGTTCGCACAAGAGAAACAGCACAAGCAATGATTGATGCCGGGGCATCCCGAATCGGTGCCAGTGCAAGTGTTGGTATAACCTCTGGCACAACTCCAACGAATGATGGTTACTAATAGCAAGAAACATTCGGCTGTAAAAGGTCGGAAATGGAGAAACATGGTTACGAAGCAGTTAGAAAGACTTCGACGAATTGAAGCATGCCTAAAACACAGCGATAAAATTCACTTAAAAGAAGTCGCTCGCCTTTTAGAGGTGTCAGAAATGACCGTTCGTCGGGATTTAAGCTCCAATGCTGCGCATTCATTTCCTCTAGAATACTACGGTGGATACATCCGCCGTGGTAATCCGATCGTCCATGACGACACATGGGAAGATCAAGAGCCGATCAATGAAGATCGATCACCTTCAACTTTTTCGATTACGTCAAGTAACATGCCTTCAAAAGATAGAGTTAACTCAGTTAACGTTTATCCACCAGCAAAGGTTAACAACTACATATCAACTGTCGTCTCAGATTTTATTGAGATGAATGATGTTGTTTATTTTGATAACGGTGTGCTTAATGCAGATATTATAGGTTCAATTCCCGATCACGTTAAGTTCACCGGCGTTACGGCGTCAATGAATGTTTTTCTTGCTCTGAAGAATAAGCCTAACTGCAAAGCAACCTTACAAGGTGGCGATTACAATGCGTTGCATGATATTTTCATTTCAACATCTAATGACGTATTAACCTCAATGATCTTTCAAAAGGTGTTTATTTCGTCAGCTGGCGTGCACGATAAGTTTGGTGTAACCGCTTCAGACAGATTGGTTTCGAATATCGCCAATTTGGTTATGGAGCGAAGCATGAAGAAGTATCTCATCGTAGAAAAAAAGACCATAAATCAAACGGCAACGTACAAGATTGGGGATTTACTCGATTTCCATTATCTGATTTCTGATGACGCTTTACCCCATAAACTAGAAACAGCCTGTAACGAAGCTAGATTGCAAATATTAACGCCACTATCGAACACCTAACGCTTAGTTATTAAACTCTATAGCTTGTCTTATATAAAAAACTGCTCGTCAGCCAACGAGCAGTTTTCATTTATTTGGGCTATGGCATAGGTAGAGTAAAACTTAGCATTAAAAAGCTTCTAACCAATAGTTCAGACAGGAATAATTACCCATAGCGTTCAATAAACCGGGCAATTCTTTGAATACATGCAGCTTTAAAAGCCTCAGTTCGAGATGAAGTTAAAAACTCAAGTTGACTAGGGGATGTTGATCTTTGTTTGAATTTGGGTCATTGATGGCAATCTCGTATAATTTATTTCGCCAAAAACATACCAAACGACATTGCCGTGCCCCGATTAATCCTCACAGACGAGATGTGCTCGAAGCTAAAAGCTATACTGCTTGATGATAGAGTTTATAACAAGCTAGAACACCGGCAAACAATGGACTAAGACAAAGTATGAGTCGAAAAGGTAATTGCTGGGATAACGCTTGTATTGAAAGCTTCTTCCATTCATTGAAAGTAGAAGCTATCCAATATTAACCCGAGAAAAGGTGCGTCAAACCGTATTTGAATATATGAAGTTGGTTATAACCAAACAAGAAGGCACAGTGTTCTTGAGTATCTAAGTCCAATCAACTTTGAAAAACAGAATGTCGCTTAACCGTGTGTCCAGTGTAGCTGGGGCAGATCAACCCCTATCTCTCTGCAACTTTTAGATTATAAATAAGCAGTTGATTTTAAAGGTTTATTTCTTATTTAAAGCATGGGGAGTCACCTAACTAGGATTGACTGAGACAATTTACTTATTCAGAGCCCCCACCGAAGTTATCCGAAGAGTAAAAATTTCTTCTAGCTTGTAACAAGCTTCTATCCAATTGTGAGCTTCAGAACCCGCAACTCGCCTGCACCCGCTAAAACACACAGGCTTCTTCAAGATCGATTTCAAAATCAATGGGCGGCAGGTTTACTAAGTGCTTGCTCGTATCATTCAGTAAATCGACTTTCGCTGGCTTCCCTACTTCGTTTGTGTAGATAGTCGCTAAATAAAGCTTGTCTGAACGGTGGAACGCATCGTGAAAACTCACATCTTTATTTAACAAGCTGGCCAGCAATGGTTTGGTTACCGGAATGTAAGCCCACTTGATGCACTGCCCGTTGTCATAGTCCCCACTCCAATACACCATGAACCTTTGGGTATTTTCATTCTTAACCGTGAAGCACTTCGGCCCTAAGATGTCTTGATACACTTCCAGTAGTTCCAATTTACCTAGCTGTGTGCCTGTTGGGAGTAAGTTCATCGCTCGTTCCTCATCTTTCTAACGTTGCCTATCAAACATGCATGCAATCTTACAACTAGATACTGTTTTTATATACAGTTATTTTGGCGTATTTTGATATGGCGGTTCGAAATCGAAAAGGCGGCAGCAGTAACCCATAAAGAAGACGGTGGTTTCGCTGATCTTCCAGCCACGAAAACGTTTGTCTCGATTAAGTTCTAAACTATAACGATTAATTACACTTCAGCCCTTGTTTACACTTTTATTGCCTCCATATTTTCCATACAATCCTAAGCAATTATAAATTAAAACAAATTCAATTTCGGAGTCCTCATGAGCGACGTAAAGCACTGTAATTTATTGATTCTTGGTTCTGGCCCTGCTGGCTATACAGCTGCAGTTTACGCTGCTCGTGCAAACCTAAACCCAGTTCTGGTTACTGGTATGCAGCAAGGTGGTCAGCTTACAACCACAACTGAAGTGGAAAACTGGCCGGGTGATGCTGAAGGTTTAACGGGTCCTGCACTGATGGAACGCATGAAAGAGCATGCAGAGCGCTTTGAAACAGAGATCCTGTTCGACCACATTAACGAAGTCGACCTTTCAAACCGCCCTTTCCGTCTTAAAGGCGATTCTGGCGAGTACACTTGTGATGCGTTGATCATCTCAACGGGTGCATCAGCTAAGTACTTAGGTTTAGATTCTGAAGAAGCATTCAAAGGCCGCGGCGTTTCTGCTTGTGCAACGTGTGATGGTTTCTTCTACCGCAACCAGAAAGTTGCAGTTGTTGGTGGCGGTAACACGGCTGTTGAAGAAGCACTTTACCTATCTAACATCGCGTCTGAAGTTCACCTAGTTCACCGCCGTGACACGTTCCGCGCTGAAAAGATTCTAGTTAAGCGTTTAATGGACAAAGTAGAGAACGGCAACATTGTTCTTCACACTGATCGCACGCTAGACGAAGTTTTAGGTGACGACATGGGCGTAACGGGCGTTCGTATTAAAGATACTCAGTCTGATAAAACAGAAGACATCGAAGTAATGGGCGCGTTCATTGCTATCGGTCACCAGCCGAACACTGAAATCTTCAAAGGCCAAGTGGACATGAAAGATGACTACATCATCGTTCAGTCTGGCCTTGAAGGTAACGCGACGCAGACAAGCATCCCTGGCGTATTCGCTGCGGGTGATGTAATGGACCACAACTACCGCCAAGCTATCACTTCTGCTGGTACAGGTTGTATGGCTGCACTGGATGCTGAACGCTTCCTAGATGGCCTTAACGATAAGTAAATCTGAGATTGCAGATTTGATTATCGGTGCTCTCGCCTCAGTAGATGCAGGGCGTCATCACATTTTGTTGTAAATCCCTAGAGCCCAGTGGTATATCCACTGGGCTTTCTTTTGTATACTAGCCGCCCTCAACAAATAATAATTATCATTAAGCCTTCATAATGGATAAGAAAAAACAACGCAGCTTGAACAAGTGGCTTAAGCAACAGAGTAAGTTAGCGAAGCGCTGGCTTATGATTGCGATTAGCCTTGGCGTACTTTCAAGCGTGTTTTTAATTGCTCAAGCAGCTCTTCTCGCCTCTATTCTTCACCAGCTTATCATCGAGAATGTCGATAAATCTGAACTGGTTGGTCATTTCGCAGGCTTGGCATTATCGGTCGTTGGCCGTGCTGGCTGTACATGGGGACGTGAAATCGCAGGTTATCGCTGTGGTGAACAAATCCGTGTCTACATCAGGCAACTCATCCTTGATAAGTTACGCGAGTTAGGTCCTGCTTACATTAAAGGTAAACCTGCCGGTACGTGGGCAACGCTATTGTTAGAACAAGTAGAAGACATGCAAGATTTCTTCTCTCGTTACCTGCCTCAGATGTCTCTGTCGGTAATGATTCCGTTCATTATTTTGGTCGTAGTATTCCCTGTAAACTGGGCAGCGGGTCTGATCTTCTTGATTACTGCGCCACTGGTGCCGATGTTCATGGCATTGGTTGGTATGAAAGCAGCCGATGCAAACCGTAAAAACTTCAAAGCGCTTCAGCGTCTTTCAGGTCACTTTTACGACCGTTTGCAATCAATGACAACCATCCGTCTATTTGATCGTACCAACGCTGAAACAGAAGTATTGAAAGGTGCATCTGAAGTGTTCAGAACGCGCACCATGGATGTGTTGAAAATCGCTTTCTTGTCTTCTGCTGTGCTTGAGTTCTTCACGTCGATCTCTATTGCGATGACGGCAGTTTACTTTGGTTTCACCTACATTGGAGAGCTGAACTTTGGCCACTACGGTGCAGGCATTACGCTATTCGCTGGTTTGTTTATCCTTATCTTAGCGCCAGAGTTTTACCAACCTCTACGTGACTTAGGTACTTTCTACCACGCGAAGCAACAAGCGGTTGGCGCAGCCGAAAGTATTGTCGAGTTCCTAGAAACCGACATCACTAAGGTTAAATCAGGCGACACTCAACTCGATCCGGCTCAAGGCATCAATATTGAAGCTCAAGATCTGAAAGTATTGAGCCCTGACGGTGTTCAACTAGTTGGCCCTATTTCGTTTGCACTGAATACTCGCCAATCGACTGCGTTAGTTGGCCCAAGTGGTGCGGGTAAAACGAGTTTGATCAACGCTATTCTTGGTTTCATGCCTTATGAAGGAAGCTTGAAAATCAATGGCGTTGAACTGCGTGACCTAGACTTGGCCTCTTGGCGTAAAACCATTAGCTGGGTTGGTCAAAACCCGTTGCTACTGCATGGCACAATTCGTGACAACGTCACTCTAGGGAAGCACGATATCACTGACCAAGTTGTCGAGAATGCGCTTGAGCAGTCTTTTGCTAACGAATTCGTAAATGAGCATGGCTTGGATTACATGATTTCTGACCGTTCAGGTGGCCTATCTGTTGGTCAATCTCAGCGTTTGGCTTTGGCTCGTGCAATGATTCAAGACGGCCAATTCTGGTTGTTAGATGAACCCACTGCCAGCCTAGATACTCGCAGTGAGCAGCTCGTGATGAAAGGCATCAACAGCAACATCGAAAGTCGCACTGCCCTGCTTGTGACGCACCAACTTGCTCCTCTTCAATCGGTCGATAACATTCTGGTTATGCGCGATGGTGGTCTTGTGGAACAAGGTCATTACTCTCAGCTCTCGACTGCGGGTGGTTTATTCGAAGAGATGCTAAACGCGAACTTAGCTCAACAAGACAATAAGGGTAATTTAGATGCGTGATTTACTGCCTTACCTGAAACTCTATAAAAAGCATTGGTTTGGCCTATCGCTAGGCATGCTATTGGCTTTTGCTACTTTGTCGGCTTCTATCGGCTTGTTAACGCTATCGGGTTGGTTCATTTCAGCTTCAGCGGTTGCTGGTCTTACGATTGCGCGTGAAACCTTCAACTACATGCTACCGGGCGGTGGTGTACGTGGTTTGGCAATGAGCCGTACTGCTGGTCGTTGGGGTGAACGTGTTGTGAGCCACAATGCGACATTCAAACTACTGACGGATCTGCGTATCTTCTTCTTCAAGAAGCTGGCTCCGCTGATCCCAGGTCGTATCTCAAACCTTCGTGACGCTGACCTACTTAACCGCTTAGTTGCTGACGTCGACGCAATGGACCACGTTTACTTGCGCTTAGTAAGCCCTGTGACAGTGGGTGTGTTGGGTATCTTCTTCCTGACTCTGTTCTTGATGTGGTTCGATAGCTCACTAGGTTTGATCTTAGGTTCTATCCTTCTGATCATGCTGTTGGTTTGGCCAATCTTGTTCTACAAACTGGGCAAGCGTAACGGCGGCGAACTGACACAGAACAAAGCGGATCTTCGTGTGACTACGCTAGATTGGATTGAAGGCTACAGCGAACTGACTCTGTTCGGTGCGGAAGAGCGTTACCGTAATGCGATTCTAGAAACACAACACAAGCTGATGGCGAATCAGTTTGTGAACGCTAACCTAACCGGTATGGCTTCAGCAGCGCTAATGCTTTTCAATGGTTTGACGCTTGTTCTTATGCTTTGGCTTGCGGCTGACGGTGTGGGTGGTAATGCACCAGACCCGTTCATCGCGCTAATGGCGTTCGCTACTATGGCAAGTTTTGAATTGTTGATGCCAATTGCAGGTGCGTTCCAGCATTTAGGTCAAACTCTGTCTTCAGCACGTCGCTTGAACGAGGTTATTCTGTCAGAGCCTGAAGTTCAGTTCGCTGAAGAGAAGCTCGACATCAACAAGCCGCTTGATATTACGTTCTCAAACGTGACGTTCAACTACCCTGACTCTGAGCGCAGTGTTCTGAACGCTGTTGACCTAACTATCCCAGCAACGAACAAGGTTGCGATTGTGGGTCAAACGGGTTCTGGTAAATCGACACTGATTCAGCTTCTAACTCGCTACTGGGATCCGAAAAAGGGTTACATCTCTATCGCGGGCATTGAGCTGACACAATGGAACGAATCACAACTTCGTGAATCTATCAGTGTGGTAAGCCAGCGTGTCGACATCTTAAACGGCACTCTGCGTGACAACTTGTTGATTGCAAAACCAGACGCCAATGATGATCACCTAGCTAACATCCTTAAAGACGTTGGCCTAGAAAAGCTGCTTGAGAATAACGCACTTGATAGCTGGTTAGGTGACGGCGGTCGTCAACTGTCTGGTGGTGAGAAGCGCCGTATTGGTATTGCGCGTGCAATCCTTCATGACGCCCCTATCCTGCTTCTTGATGAGCCAACAGAAGGCTTAGATAAGCAAACTGAGCAGAGCATCATGGCGCTGTTCGAGAAGCACTTTGAAGGCAAGACAGTTATCTTCATTACGCACCGTTTGATTGGTCTGGAATCGATGGATTCTATCGTTCTGATTGAACAAGGCGAGATTGTAGAAAACGGCTCTCACGAGACACTGTTGAACGAAGAAGGACGCTATTTCCAACTTCGTCAGGCAATCTAACCCCTTTATAGCTTCTCTTTAAGCTATAAAGAAAACCATTCAAAGCCCGAGTTCATACTCGGGCTTTTTTATGCCTGTAATTCTAGTCCGAACAACCCTCAACCAATAACCTAAACAAATAACAATCTACTAATTTGTAAGTCACGCTAATACATTGCTTACAAAAGCTTACTAAGAACAAATGCCATTTCTTGTAACATGCAGGCTTTATAGCTTGCAGATAACTTGGTCCCCTATGGTATACAAACTCACAATTCCAACTCTTGTTCTGACTACGATGCTCACTGCATGCGGCGGCAGCGACAGCAATAACACGAGCGCGTCAAAGAATGTAATCGATGCATCAAGCGCTAGCTCAGTGGTTAGTTTAGGAAGCAATTACTCACTAAAATTCAGCGTGAAATCGATTGCTGCGGGTACAGACAAAAACGTGAACATTGATATTACTCAGTATGGTAATAATCTAAAATCTAGCGGCAGCTTCGCACAAGTTCACGGCATTCCTGAGCGCAATTATAAAACCCAAAATGATGCTGATATTACCTTCTCTGTAACGGCAACAGACTCAGCGGGTAAGACGTTCGACGTTGAAAACTTCAGTATTTACTACGAAAACTTTAACTCAACGACCACCCTTGAAAAGCTTGCGATTGCAGAAGTTGAAAACAACATAAACAACGTCATTCGATGGAAAAAATCGGACACAGTGACCATCAATAAGCAATTCATTATTGATAGCATAGGCGTCAAATTTAATATCGACCAAATGAGGCCTATGAACCTCTATGTTCGTGTTGGCAACACTCTAAGCAATGGTATCCAATTTGTTCCATCCTTCGCGCAAAGTGCCTCAGAGGCATTCGCACGAGTGCCTGCAACTGACTGTTCTGTAATCTCAAATACAACGGGTGACCTGCTTGCAAACGGCATCAAGCAACGAACTTGCGTAGAAGCTCATGGCTATAAGATCCCACTGTTGATCGAAGATAAATCTCAAAACAATTCGGAAGCAAAGGTCGCTCACGTTAAAAACATCATGCAATACTACCTTGATAACTTCCCCGCTGAAGTGACTAAGGCAATTTACGACAGCAAAGCTGCGATGGCATTTCTATCAGATGGCAACTGGGACAAGAGAGTTGGTGACTTCTTAGAAGAAAATTACCGCTTCCAAGATCTATTCGCGACTGAAACCACAGACACGACAACAGGCGAGAATAAGCCAGGTCTAGTGACTCAACGAGACGCTGCGTTTGAAGAGATCATTCACTTTGTTCACGATTACGGTGTGATGAACCTAGCGGTACAATCATCTTCATCGAAATGGGCTACGATGCAAAAAGAATTAGATGTGCTCAATGAGAAAGCGATTCTTTCAGGCTCTTACTTTCCAAACGGTAAAGACTCTACGATTGTCGAAGCGGATTTAGACGCAGAGTCATACGACCAAGAGTACCTAGCCTATTCTTTGTATGCCTACTACGACCTGAACTATAAGGGTTACAACGCGCAAGAGTTAAGTTCAGCAACGTTCACAGAGCTACAAGCGAACGACCCTGCGATGGTGAAATTTATGGAGCAGTACTTCCCGACTCGTGCGGCCCTTAAAGCTAAGTTTCCAGGTTACCCGAATAACTAGTTTGGGTCACAACTCTAATTAGCACGCACAAAAAAGCCGAATGTGATATTCACATTCGGCTTTCAAATTATCAGTTAGCGCTTACAGCTTGAAGCGGCTGATTTCGCTTTCTAGCTCGTGAGACAGCTCAGAAAGTTGAGCAGCTTGCTCTGCAGCTTGGTGTGCTTCGTCTGCTAGCTCGTTAGATACGTCACGGATTCCTTCAGTGTTACGAGTAATCTCAGACGTTACTGACGCTTGCTCTTCTGCAGCAGAAGCAATCTGTGTTGCCATGTCGCTGATGCGTTCAACAGCAGCATGGATTTGCGTTAGGCTTGCAGCCGCTGAGTTCGCGTCATCAACACTGGTTTCAGCAAGAGTACGGCTATCGTTCATGATGTTAACCGCTTTGCCTGTTGTACCTTGCAGCAACTCAATCGTTTGTTGAATTTCTTGCGTTGAACCGTGTGTACGTTGGCTCAGAACTCGAACTTCATCCGCTACTACTGCGAAACCACGACCTTGCTCACCGGCACGTGCAGCTTCAATAGCGGCGTTAAGTGCAAGTAGGTTCGTTTGTTCTGCAATACCTTGAATGTTAGACAAGATAGCGTTGATGCTGTTGCCGTGCTCTTCAAGTTCTAGAATCACGTTGGTTGCGATTTGAACTTCTTGAGCAAGGTTTTGGATAGAGCTTTGAGTCTGTGTCACTTGACCAGTACCGTGCTCACACGCGCCAACCGCTTCAGATGAGTTCTGTGCAGTATGGTCTGCGTTACCCGCGATCTCTTGTGTTGCTGCAGCCATTTCGTTAACGGCTGTTGCTACCATGTTGATCTCGTCTTGTTGCATTTGGATACGAGCACTACGTTCTTCAGCTTGAGAAGCCGTTTGACGTGCTTGGTTGCCCAGCGCAGCAGATACTTCGCTTAGCTTGATCACCATGGTGTGCATGTTGCCTACAAAACGGTTGAAGTTTGCAGCAAGCTGACCAATTTCGTCGTCGCTCTTAGGCTCAAGACGTTGAGTAAGGTCGCCCTCACCTGAAGCAATTTCTTCAAGTGCTGCTGAAACGCGGTTTAGGTCGCGGAATAGGAAGCTTACTAACCAAGACACAAGTACGATTACGATTAGCGTAATAATGACAGCAGTGATGATCAGCTGAGTAAGTAGCGTTGAGTGGTTCGCTTCTTCTGTTGCTTTGTCCATCTGAACCGCGAAGATCCAGTTAGTGTTAGGCACCTTCGTGAAGTAAAGCAGCTTGTCTGCGCCGCGCTCTTTGATGATCTCGATGCTACCCGTACGCACTGCGTTTTCGATGATAGGCATAGAGATATCGTTTGAAAGCTGGCTTACTGGCTTCAAGCTTAGTGCTGAATCTGGGTGTGCTAGGAATGTGCCGTCAGAGGCATCAATTAGCATTGCGTAAGCGTTGTCACCAACATCAAGGCTGATTACATCGTTAACCAATTGGTCGATAAGTACGTCTGCACCAACAACACCAACAAGTTGGCCGTTGTGGCGAACAGGTTCTGCGATCGTTACTAGCAGTGCTTTAGTGATTGCATCTTGGTAAGCCGTAGTAATGATTTGCTTACCTGCAGCGTTTGCTTCTTGGTACCAAGGACGTTGACGAGGATCGTAATCTGCACGATTACGTTCAGGATGTGAACGGTACATTCCACCTTCTGGAGTACCTAAAAAGATATCGTCAAAGCCACCCGCTACACGAGCTTGTCTCAGGAAAGGGACAACATCACCTTCTCGTGAAAACTCATTAAATGCTGATGCGATATCCGTGCGGATATCAATCCAGTTTTTAATACCTTCAGATGCTGCTTCAGATACGCTTTCAGCTCGTAGGTATACGCCATTACGAGTCTGTTCAAATAATTGGTTTGCTGATAACCAAGTCAACGCTGTAGCCATAACGACAACAGCAGATAGGCTAGCACCTATCAACTTCTGCTTTAGTGTTAGTTTCATGTCAAAGTTTCACGAGTGGTGGGAAATCCCGCGCATACTACCCAATATCAGTATTAAATTCGAGCGATTTCACAATTTAATATCGGAATATAATTTTAATCAAACCATAAGCTTACCTAATGTCAATTCCTTGGCTTGTCGCCAAATTTAAGGCGGCATTATCTCTACGGTTATTAGAATTTTTATCGCACCTCACACGATAAAGATGGTCAGAAAACATGGTGAAAAAGAAACAAAAAAGGCAGAAGAGTGTCCTCTTCTGCCTTCATATTATTTACCGCTCTACTGCGTATAAATTGCAGTAGATTTCAGCTTAAAAGCCTAGCGTTTTTCTGTACGCATACCCATTAGCAAGCTCACACACATCAGTAATAGAATGATGGTGAATGGTAATGCCGTCGAGATTGCACCCGCTTGTAGAGCTTGTACTGCTTCAGTACCACCAACCCACAATAGAGCAACAGCAATAGCACCTTCTAGGAACGCCCAGAACACACGTTGAGGCACAGGCGTATCAACTTTACCACCCGCGGTGATGCTGTCGATTACTAGAGAGCCTGAGTCAGACGATGTAATGAAGAATACTAGAACCAATACAACCGCAATGATTGAAAGCAGAGTACCGAACGGCAGTGCATCAAACATTTGGAACATTGCTAGTGATACATCTGTTAGGCCGTCTTGACCAAGAATACCAACGTTATTCACGATTTGGTCAATCGCCATGCCACCGAATACTGACATCCAAATGATAGTCACTGTAGTCGGTACAATCAGTACTGCTGTGATGAACTCACGAACGGTACGACCTTTAGAAACACGTGCGATAAACATACCTACGAATGGAGACCATGAGATCCACCAAGCCCAGTAGAATACAGTCCAACCGTGCATCCACGTTTCATCTTCACGACCGTGAGGGTTACTTAGCGGAATGATGTTTTCAATGTATGCCATCAATGTTGTTGGGATAGAACCTAAAGTCACCGCGTAGCCGATTAGAGCCACTAAGATAAGCAGTAGGAAAGCAACCAACATGTTGATGTTACTGATAACTTTAACGCCACCATCAATACCACGAAGTACTGATACTACCGCCAATAAAGTCACCGCTGTAATCACAATAACTTGCAGACCTAGGCCCGCTTCAATGCCGAATACATGCTGAATACCACTTGCCGCTTGTTGTGCACCAAGACCTAACGATGTCGCCAGACCAAATAGCGTTGCAAGTACAGCAAGAATATCAACAATGTGACCAGCCCAGCCCCAAGCTCTATCACCTAAAATTGGGTAAAAGATAGAACGGATAGAAAGAGGCAATCCCTTGTTGTAAGAGAAAAACGCAAGTGACAGTGCTACTACGCCATAAATAGCCCAAGGGTGTAGACCCCAGTGATACATGGTTGCACCCAATGCCAGTTTTGCAGCTTCTGGTGTGTTTGGTTCAACACCTAACGGAGTTTCAAACCAACCCGTGAAGTAAGCAGCAGGCTCAGCCACACTCCAGAACATCAAGCCGATACCCATACCTGCGGCAAACAGCATCGATAGCCAAGAGATGAATGAGTAATCTGCCGTCGCATCAACACCACCAAGGCGGATTTTGCCGTATGGAGAAACAATCAAGCCCAAGCAGAAAATTACGAAAATATTACCCGACCAGATGAAAAGCCAATCAAACGAATTGATAATCTGGCCTTTAACGCCATCTAGTGCAGCCTTTGCTGAAGCGGTATCTGTAATAAGAACACCGATCAGGAACAAAGCGATAAGTCCCGCACTGATACCAAATACTGGGTTATGAACATCAAAACCCCATTTTTGGACGTTATCTTGACCGACAGTGTAATCCGTACTGTCGATACTGTATTTATCTATACCTTTAGTCATTATCCCTCTCTACGGAATACTATTAGGGTCTATTGACCTCGTATTCCTTACTTACCTGCGACTTAATCACAAACTCGAACCTACGATCCAAGTAGTACAAGCTGTTGTCACAATAATTCAAATACTTGGATGTCTGAAGTTTAGCAGGTTAACTTGTTGTTTTCAGTAAACCAGAATCGGTTCGATGGAATTTCAAACAATATTCACGTAATTACTCAAGTTTATGACGAAAAAAAGGTCGACCCTGTCGACCTTTTTATCAAAAATACTTTTAACTCAAAGCATTTTGGTGCTTAACCAATTGATTTTCAGTTCGTAAACCTAGCAATAAGCTTAGGCACATAAGCAATAATATGAAGGCAAATGGTAGCGCCATTGATACCGTTCCAGCTTGCAGTGCTTGAATAGATTCCGTACCACCAACCCACAGTAGAACCGCTGCAATCGCGCCGCCCATCAACGCCCAAAATACGCGTTGTGGAACCGGTGCATCCACTTTGCCGCCAGAGGTAATGCTATCGATAACCAATGAGCCTGAATCAGACGAGGTGATAAAGAACACCATAATCAAACCAATCGATACAACGGAAAGCACAGAGCTCATTGGCAGTGCATCGTAAGTATGGAAAAGAGAAAGTGTAATATCTTGCAGACCATTCACACCAATCTCACCCACCTTATTCGCCACTTGATCAATCGCAATACCACCAAAAATAGCCATCCAGATGATGATTACAGTCGTTGGGATGAACAATACAGCAACGATGAATTCACGAATCGTACGACCTTTAGAGATACGAGCAATGAACATGCCTACGAATGGAGACCAAGACATCCACCATGCCCAGTAGAATACCGTCCAACCTTGCATCCACGTTTCATCATCACGACCATGAGGATTACTTAAAGGAATGAAGTTTTCAATGTAGCCCATTAGCGCGGTTGGGATTGCTTTAATGCCCGCCATGCCACCAGCGATGGTAACGAAGATAAGCAAGCCCAAAGCAACCAGCATGTTCACATTACTCAGAAGCTTTACGCCACCGTTGATACCACGAACCACTGACATTGTTGCTAAGAAAGTAACCACTGCGATAACAATCAGCTGCATGCCAATACCGCCATCGGTACCAAATACATGGTTAATACCACTTGTTGCTTGTTGAGCACCTAAGCCCAATGAAGTTGCAAGGCCAAATAGCGTCGCAAGCACAGCGACGATATCAACAATATGACCAAACCACCCCCAAGTTCTATCACCCAAGATAGGGTAGAAAATAGAGCGGATTGATAGAGGTAAACCTTTATTGAAGGTGAAGAAGGCAAGCGCTAGAGCAACAACCGCGTAAATCGCCCAACCGTGAAGACCCCAGTTGTAGATGGTTGCACCAAGAGCCAACTTAGCCGCTTCAGGAGAGTAAGCTTCAACACCTAATGGCGTTTCATACCAGCCAGTGAAGTAAGCCACTGGCTCAGCCACACCCCAGAACATTAAGCCAATACCCATTCCTGCGGCGAATAACATCGACATCCAAGATAGGTTTGAGTGCTCTGCTTTGGCATCATTGCCACCAATACGCATCTTGCCATACGGGGAGACAATGAGGGCAAAACAGAAAATTACGAAGATGTTTGCTGCCCACATGAAGAAACCATCGAAGTTACCAATGACTTTCCATTTGATTCCATCAAGCGCCGCTTTTGCGGTTTCAGGGTCTGCGACTAGAAGTGCCAACAGGAAGATAATGATCGCCCCTGCACTGATTCCAAATACTGGGTTATGAACATCAAAACCCCATTTCTGAACGTTATCTTGTCCTACTGTATAATCGGTATTTTCAATACTATACCTATCTTTTACAGGCTCCATGCTTCCTCTCTAATTTGCAGCGCACAGTTTGCAACATTGCATTCGGCGCTTAAATTTCGAAAAGAAGAATATCAACCTGTCGCAAAAATACTAAAAAAACCTCCATAAAGGAGGTGTAAATTACACATTTAGTAATTAAATTACACATTTAACGTTATTTAGCGTAAGATCAGTCCACAAGGCCGGAGCTGACCGCATATTTTGCAAGCTCTGCCGTAGAGTGAATATCGAGCTTATGCTTAATATTTTGCCTATGGGTTTCTACCGTTCGATAGCTGATATTCAGCGCCTTCGCGACCTCTTTACTGCTCTCCCCTTTTGCGACTAATTTCAGCACAGCCTCTTCACGTCTGCTCAATGGATTCTTGACCGATGGCGTGGGAGTAATCGGCTGAGTAAACAAATTCTGCGTGACTTTTTCACAGAAATAGGTCGATCCTTGATTGACCGTTTTGATTGCCTGCACCATTTTTTCAGCCGAAATCTCTTTCAACATGTAGCCGACAGCACCCGACTGCATCACCTTCATGATGTATTCACGGTTGTTATGCATGGTCAACATCAACACCTTGGCTTCTGGGTCTTCTTCTTTGATCAGATGGGTGGCATCAATGCCATTCATGATAGGCATGCTGATATCCATCAACACCACATCAGGGCGCAGAGACTTAACCACCTCTACCGCTTCTAGCCCATTACTGGCGGTACCTATAACGCTAATATCAGGCTCGAGTTCCAATCTCGCCATAAAGCCATCCAGTACCACTTGGTGATCATCAGCAATCACAACTCGAATAACTTCACTCATTCATTAATCCCTCTAGTGTCAGTAACACTGTAATTTCCGTTCCGAGGCCAATCTCACTCATCAATTCAAAGTCACCACCGATGAACTCCACTCGCTCTCTCATGTTACGCAGCCCGATCCCTCGTTTTTCCATCGCTTTATAGGTGTTGAAACCGACACCGTTATCTTGAATCAATAGCTGCAGCACATTACCAATTTGCTGCGCGATAACCGTTACTTTGGTCGCTTGCGCGTGTTTCTCGATATTATTCAGCGACTCTTGCACTACTCGATACAAGGTTGTCGCGGCCTCAGATTTCAACTTGCCCTGTTGAGTGCTAAACAAGGTTTCTACTTCAATACCCGAGTGCGCCTGAAAATCTAATAACAACGAAGACAACGCCGCTTCTAAGCCTATGTCATCCAATGAACTTGGACGAAGTTGATGCGAGATGTGCCTCACTTCCTCGATCGCTCGCATCAGTGAATGCTGCGACTTATTCAAATGTGCTTTAAGGTCTTCATTTTGTAGCTTATTACCGAGCAGTTCTAAGTGGCAACGACTCGACACTAATAATTGGTTAATACCATCATGTAGCTCACGCGCTAAATGCTTCTTCTCGTCTTCTTGGAACATCACCGTCTTATGCGCCAGTTCCTTTAGGTTGTTATCCGCAATCCGATGTTCATGCATGTTAATGGCCAAGGTCAGCACGATGATGACCGCGACCGTCACGCTCAGAATCACCACAATCGAAAAGAACGTGGTTTCAATATTATTGTTAATCGCGGCCTGCATCGAAGCCACTTCTTGGTGTACATCTTCAATATACAAGCCTGTGCCAATCATCCAGTCCCAACGTTCTAACCAAGCGGCGTAGCTCAGCTTAGATACCACCTCACCCGTCGAAGGCTTTTGCCACAAATACTGGTGAAACCCGCCTCCGGTTTGCGCTTCTCTTAACAGAGCTTCTATCAGAAAGTCGCCATCTTCATCTTGCAGTTGGAGTAGGTTTTGGCCTATCAATTCTGGCTGAATTGGATGAACCAAGTTGGTCCCGTGGCGATCGTATGCGAAGAAATACCCATCAGAGCCATATCTAAGTTTAGACAATATGGTTCGAACTTTTTTTTTGGCTTGGGCTTCTTGGATATTTGGATCGTTATAGACGTGTTCTATGGCGTCGAACGCGAGGTCAACCGTGTCTTTGAGAGCGTTTTCACGCGACTTGATTAGGCTATCTCTAAAGATCTCGACTTCTTTAGCGCCTAACGTCTTAGTCTGGTGCAGCGAGATCCAGCTAATACTCGCCGTTACGAGCAGCAACGGGAGCAGCGTCAGCAAAATCAGCTTGGCTTTTAGAGGCATTCCTTTCCCTCACAAAAAACGGCTTACTGAACATCAATAAGCCGTTTTACTTTAGCAATTTATAGATAGCCGTTGAAACATATCATTCACATTCTTGGCTTCACTCACATTCCATAGAAAGATGGGAAAGCGAGAAGTGATCCAAGTACGAGGATTTGAATCAAGATGAACGGCATCACGCCTCGGTAGATGTCCTTAGTTGTCACACCTTTAGGTGCTACGCCTTTTAAATAGAACAAACTAAAACCAAATGGCGGCGTTAAGAAGGAGGTTTGTAGGTTCATCGCAATCAGGATAGCGAACCATGTCATGTTGATGCCCATCAGTTCAGCAACTGGCGCAATGATCGGCACGATGATGAAACAAATCTCTACGAAGTCGATGAAGAAACCCAGAATCAGAATCACCAACATGGTAATGATCAGGAAGCCCCATTTCTCACCTGGCAGTTGTAGCATCCACTCTTCAACCAGATAATCACCACCAGTGTAGGTAAACGCCATTGAGAATGCCGTTGCACCCAACAAGATAGCAAATACCATCGCGGTTACTTTCACCGTCTCTTTCGACGCCTCGTACACCATCGACCAACTAAACTGACCGTAAAGCAGTGCAAGTATCATCGCACCCGCGCCACCTAATGCCGCTGACTCTGTTGGCGTAGCAACACCTGCGAAGATAGAGCCCAGTACAACAATAATGAGCGCTAAAGGCGGAAGAATCGCTTTCAGTGCATTAAACACTTCTTGCTTACGGCTGATGGAGTCATCACGTTCAATCGGTTGAGCCGCTTCAGGGTGTAGCTTCGCGTATATTAAGATATAAACGATGTACGCGCCGACCAGCATCACACCCGGCCAAATCGCCGCTTGGAACAAGTCGCCTACTGGAACACCTAGTACGTCACCCAATAGAATCAATACGATGGAGGGTGGAATGATCTGCCCTAGCGTACCAGACGCACAAATAGTGCCGCAGGCTAAGCCTTTGTCGTAATTGTACTTGAGCATTACGGGTAACGAGATAAGACCCATCGCCACTACCGAAGCCCCTACTACGCCAGTTGAAGCGGCAAGCAGTGAACCTACCAGTACCGTCGAGATTGCGATACCACCACGAACACCACCAAACAGTCGTCCCATAGACTCAAGCAACTGCTCAGCAAGCTTGGTCTTTTGCAGAACAAGCCCCATGAAGACAAACAATGGAACGGCCATCAGCACCGTGTTTTCCATGATTGATTGAATTCGATATGGCATAAAGGCAAACATTTCGATGCCCTCAGCCCAAACACCAAAGATTAACGCGATACCACCAAAGGTGAACGCCACTGGGAAGCCAAGTAAAAGTGCAAACAAGGCTACGAAAAACATTACTATTCCAATCATGTTCAGCCTCTACTTATTCTTTGTATGAGTATTGTTTGCATGGATAAGGTGCGGATTAAAAATCTTGTTCAGTGAGTGCAGGATTAAACCCAAGCCACTGAGTGCCATTAAGAAGAATGACAGCGGGATCATGGCTTTGATGATCCAGCGATATGGCAAGCCACCCGGATCCCCTGAGGTTTCGCCAAGGTTATAACTCTCTTTGGCCACATCAATTCCAAACCAAGCAACCAGTAAACAGAAAGGCATCAGAAAGATCAGTGTGCCGAGCAGGTCAATAATGGCTTGTGCCTTGAAGCTCAGTTGCTCGTAGAACACATCCACTCGCACATGACCACCAGCCTTGATGGCATAAGGAACACCTAATAGGAAAACGGCTGAGAAGAGGTGCCATTCCATTTCTTGGAAAGCGATTGAGACATCATTGAAGGCATATCTCATGACAACGTCATACACAACGTTAGCGATAAGTAGAATAAACAACATACTGGAAAGCCATCCCAGTGCATCACCAATACGATTAAACACGCGTTCAATATAAATTAGACTTCGCATTCCCGACTCCATGGAATTTGAAAAGACATCTTGCAGTACAGCTAACCCAACTAAAAACGATTCAGTTTATAGCTAGCAATAGGCACGACGTAGAAAGGGTTCTTGAGCGTAATACAGGATTTATCCTGCTTAGTTATTATGTTTAAAATGAACCCTCAGCTTATTCACTCTTAAATACTCAATAAGAAAAGCTTTGGGTTCATTTAACTTCAGTTCAACAACTGTCGATTATTTCGCTTGGCTATTTAGATAAGCTCTGTGTGAAATATCCGTCCATGAGCGCACTTGCTCTAGGTAGCTTGCTTGTGAAGCTTGAATCTCTTTTGCCAATGCATCTTTCTCAGCGTGCTCAGCAAGAAGACGATCGTTCGCTTCTTTCAGTGCCGACATTACCTCTGGCGGGAAATCTTTTACTTGTACATCTGGGTACTCTGTCTTCATTGAAACCCAGTTCTTACCACTTTCGTGCGTAGCTTGTGTGTACATGTCGTAAGCCGCTGTACGCATGGCAACACGCAAGATCTCTTGTAGGTCTTCAGGAAGCTTGTTCCATGTACGCTTATTCACTAGGAATTGAAGCTCTGAACCCGGCTCATGCCAACCTGTGTAGTAGTAAGGCGCGATTTTGTGGAAACCCATACGTAGATCAAGTGATGGACCTACCCACTCCAGTGCATCGATTGTGCGACGCTCCAAAGAGGTGTAAAGCTCACCCGGAGCAATGTTTGTCGGTTTAGCACCTAGCTCTGCAAGAATCTCACCCGCAAAGCCTGGGATTCGCATTTTCAGACCTTGTAGATCTTCGACGCTGTTGATCTCTTTTTGAAACCAACCACCCATCTGGATATCCGTGTTACCACCTGGGAAAGACATCAAGTTATGTGGAGAGTAAACCTGCTCCATCAACTCCATACCACCACCGTGATAGAACCACGCGTATTGTTCTGCTGGCGTCATACCGAAAGGCATAGAAGTGAAGTAAAGAGTGTTTGGAACTTTACCTTTCCAGTAGTAAGAGCCTGAGTGACCCATGTCGTATTGACCAGATTTAACCATGTCAAAAACGCCAAGAGGTGCTTTGTGTTTGTTTGCTGAATCGATTCTGATTTGCAGTCGACCATTCGACATCTTCTCAGCCATCGCCGCCATGTTTTTGGTTGCATCACCGAAAACTGGGAAATTTGGTCCCCAAGTTTCCGCAAGTTTTAAACGGTAAACCTTATCAGCGGCTGTAGCACCAGTAGCGACCAAAGCTAAACAAGCCGCAGCAGTTACTGCAACGTTTTTAAAAACTCGTGTGAGGGAGTTAGAAATGAGACTCATGTTCACGTCCTTTGTTGGGTTAACACTCTTTCTATGAGCATTTTTTATGATTCAACATAAGAGTGCACCGTGATGAGGCAACAAGATATCAGGGAGAGCACGCACGACGGGCGCACACCAACTGCGTATTAGACCAAAGGATTACGTAGAACTACGTAGGAGATGCGTGGGTAATGTCGATTTTAAAGGATTGAGATCATTCATAATGAAAATGCTTATTGATAAATACCTAAGTATTAATAATTAAATACTATTAACAATTGATTGCCATTTCGTGATAAAGCTCTATTCATTGCTGTATTTTAGGGAAAACAATCAAGGCTTTGCTCTCTTAATCTACCTAGCTAACGCCCTACTTTAGTGCTTGCTGATTCGAAGCTCAAACACGAGACAAGAGTAATCAGTTAAGCCGTATATCGAATTGGAATTGAGATTATAGAGCCTAGGTTTTGGCTTGAGTTTAGATTTAGGCCTTGGCCTTGGCCTTGGCCTTGGCCTTGGCCTTGGAATAATGTGCCAGATACAAAAAAGCCTCGAAAATCGAGGCTTAAAAACTTAACGAAGCGAATGTAATCCCACAGGATTAGATAGCTTTGTAGATAACCTTGTTACCTGCTAGCTGCTCTTTCGCTACTAGGTTTTCTTCAAGAAGTTTTTTCAATGCGCCTGTTGCCCATGAAGCTGCTTTCGCGTCTTCTTGACCAGCTGCTAGGCCGATACCTTTAGGGTTAATGCCTTCAGCATTGCTAACAACGATGTCTAGAACTTGTTGTTGCTTAGGAGTCAGTGCTACTGCAACTTCTTTAGTTGCTGCTACTGCTTTCTCTACCGCTGGTTTTGCTGCTACAGTTTTTTCTGCTACAACTTTCTCTGCGACAGGCTTCGCTTTTTTCGGCGTTGCCACTGCTTTAACTACAGCCGCTTTAGTGCGTTTCTGCAGTTTAGCCTGCACCTTACGCTTATGAGCAAGTCTCATTGAATATTTCTCCAGTTCACTGCTCTTTTCGCAGTGGTGAAAATTTGAAGCGCGATTTATACCAAAAAACAGGAGCTATTTGTAGAGTGAAGCGTCGAAAGTCGACGAAAAATACCGATATTGTCTACTAGCGTCTATTATTTAAACATCGACTTATCAATTCAGGGTCATATACACTGGTTATCCATCCAGACAAAAATATGAAAACTTGGTGTTGCCTATGGACACTCGTCACCTTACTAATTTCTCTTTGCCTTCATTCACTCGCTCGTACCGTATCCTCGCGGTTATTTTAGGCTTCATTTGCTTGATCGTTGCGCTCTACAGTGACAATCCAAAGTTACTGATCGTGGGTGCTTTTTGCAGTATTGCGCTTCTGGGAACCGGCTACTATTTGATGCTGCGCAGTCGAGTGATGTTCACACTCACCCCGACTCATTTTCAGCAGCACTTTTACAAAGGGGGTTGGGTTTTAAAATGGAGTAACATCCAAAAGATTGGTCTTTGCACTTATGAACAAGATGGTTGGCATCAGCCCCTGCCTTGGGTCGGAATTAAGGTAAAAGACTACTCTCCCTACCTCGATTCGATTTGCCCTAAAATAACTTGTGAATTACTGCTCAGCCAACGAGCACTTTTGTACTTAGGAGCCAAGCAAGCGGGCAAAGAGTCCAACTTTGAGGATATGGTTCTCGACTCATCGCATTACCATGCGCGTTGTACTGAAAGTGGCTGTGTCGAACTAAGCCAATACAAAGAGTCGCAGAATACCGACGACGTTAATTTCAACGATAACCAATTACAAGACAACCTTGATTCACCGAGTGAGACAAACAGTCAAAACGCGGTGATTAAAGACTATTCTGGATTACAGGCGATGCTTGCCAACAGAATGAAATATCAAAGAGGCTTCCACGGATATGACATTTTCATATCAACCCATGATTTGAATATGAGTGGAGAAGAGTTTGTAGGGCTGGCTCGACGCTACTTGGCTGCCGCTGAACGTCTTTCTGATTAAGGTTTACCAGTAAGTTAACACGCAATAAAAAAGCTTAGCTTTCAGAACAAAAGCTAAGCTTCATTTTCAATCAATCGACACAAATAATTGGTCAGCTAATCAAAGGCTTAATTAGTACAGAGGCATTTCATCTGCGACGAACGGGTTTGATGAACGCTCGCGACCGAATGTCGATTCAGGGCCATGGCCCGGAACGAATGTTACGTCACTGCCTAGCGGCCAAAGCTTAGTCTTGATTGAAGAGATAAGCGTGTTGAAATCACCTTGTGGGAAATCAGTACGGCCAATTGCGCCGTTAAACAACACATCACCCACAAACGCTAAACGAGCTTGCTCGCTGAACAATACAACGTGACCTGGCGTGTGGCCCGGCGTGTGAATCACATCAATCACTTGATGACCAAAAGTGACTTTATCGCCCTCTTCTAACCAAGTGTTTGGTTCAAAAGCTTTACACAGTGGGAAACCAAACATCTGACTTTGATTCTCTAGACCTTGTAGCCAGAAGTTATCAGCCTTATGTGGGCCAACAATATTCACCTTCAAGATCTCAGCAAGTGGTACCGTACCGCCAACATGATCTAAGTGACCGTGCGTCAGTACCAAGTTCACAACCTTAACACCGAGTTCTTCAATGATAGCCGCGAGTTGTTGAACGTCACCGCCTGGATCGACAACGATGCCTTCCATGGTTTCATCACACCACACAATCGAGCAGTTCTGAGAGAAAGAGGTAACAGGTACAACTTGATACTTAAGAGACATATACAAACCTTAAAGAGCGAATCTGGTGAACAACTCGAATATCGCTATGTTATTGGTAACAAACCCTACAATAACAAACTAAACAGCAACAAACTGAGCAGCAATAAACCGAGTTATTAGAACAAACTGAAATTTGGGCAAACTATGACATTGGATGTCTACTTTGACAAGTGCCTACCGTATCACTCAATAACTCAACTTAGCGCTACCAGCTGCGGACTGGACCAGTATCGATATGGATAAAGTTGCTACGCGCATAATAACCGACACCACCCGCGTTCAAGCTTTTCGCTACGTCTCTCAACTCTTTAAGGTCAACACCATCGATACGGAAATCGATCGCTTTACCTAGCATGTGGTAACTCTTCTTAGCGACACCACTCGACTTAGAACGAAGGGCTTCATTAGTCGCCGGAGAACGATAGCCAGAGATCACCTGAACTTCTTTTTGAATACCCAACACGTTTTGAATCTGAGTGATCTGATCAAACAGGTTCTTATCCATTGGGTGGATTTCATTGCGACGGAAATCGCGACACAGTTTGCTAAGGCGTGCCATCTCGTCACCAACATAGTTAGTGCCATCGAAATAACAAGTCTCTAATCGTTCACCAGTGTGAAGATTGTTCATGCTAATCGTTCTTGGTTGATCCGGGTATGAAGCAAAAGCGATAGAAGGAGTAAGAGAGGCGACAACAGCAGTACCACCAGCGTAAGTCAGAAACTGACGGCGTGAAAATAAACTTTGAGACATACAGCAAAAAAACCAATTAGATCGAACGAAAAATGCACGATACATAATGGAATTTGCTGCGTCAACGTACAAAAACCGTGCAAAACGTTAGTATTTGTAACCTTTACACGGTTAGTTATTGATACTCATTATAATTTTATCAATAGAAGCTTGGTTGTCATTTTTCGGTCAAGATCACCTTTATTGGTCGTATTTTAATCAACCGCCCTCTTTGTCATATTGGTAGATGTCACCACGGTATTGTATACCTCCTTCTTCAAACAACACGGTTTGATAGATGATATGCACTGGAATTCGCTTCTTGAGACGAACCTTGGTATTCGGTGCAAGGTCGCTATTTTGGTTCGGTACCTTCCTTACCTTGGTCGCAAACAACAACTCAGCCAGTTCTTCTGCATGCTCAACACGTATGCAACCTGAACTATAAGCTCGGAAGTCGTCATTAAACAGACCTTTACTTGGTGTATCGTGCAGATAGATCGCGCGCTTATTGGGAGTGTTGAATTTGTACAAGCCTAGTGCGTTGCGTGAGCCTGCCTGCTGACGCATTCGATATGGGAAAGAATTGAAGTTGATGGTCTGCCAATCGATCTCTGTGGTGTCGACGGTTTCCATTGAACGCCAACCGTCAATCACTTGGAAGTTGTTCGTTTCAAGATAGCTTTCGTCGGCTTTTACTTTGGGCAGGATGTCTTTGACCATGATTTTCCATGGCACGTTCCAAGTCGGGTTTAGAATGACCGAATCTAGGTTTATCTCTAAAAGCGGCGTTTTTCGCGATTTTCTGCCGACCACGACTTTCGACTCAAACACCTCCTCGCCATCTTCCCAGTACTTCATGTCAAAGCTAGGGACATTGACCACGATGAGAGAGTCTCTGTCTCTTGGCCACAAACGAACGCGTTCTGCATTCAGAGCCAAAGAACTCAACCGCTCATCAAAACCCATATTGATCCACTTGATCGTGTCTGGCCCGATGATCCCATCATCCGTAAGGCCGTGCATGCGTTGGAAAGATTTAATCGCCTTTTGCAGATCTCGATCGAACTCAGGGAAATCGACCGCGATCATCGAGGTATCAACGCCGACCAATGCAATACGCTCAACCAAAGTCGCTTTGTCCGAGAGCGAGTCTCCCAAGCGTTTCAATCCTTTCTGTCTGTATCGTTCAATATTGAGTTCAGACGCGGTTTCCAACACGGAATAGGTCGCCTTAAATTGGTCAAAGTCCCCAACAGGCGGCGCGTAAGACAACACCATCTCTAATAAGTAATCATTAGCAACGCTGCTTTTCAGTCTCATCAAAATATGTGGCGAAGGTTGAGGCAATTTAGAATGCAACTTACCCGAGAAGTACCACTCTTTACCGGCAAGCGGCGCGTTTTCAACGTAGCTAAGATAATAGATAAAGGTATCAGTGAGTAAGATGTCTAACTCTTGCCATTGACGACGAGATTGATACTGGCGGATTTGCTTGAGTTGTCGTTCAAAAAGCGGTGCCATTTGCGCTTGTTCAAGAAGCGACAATTGGAACTCAAACGCTTTAACCAGCTCAGGAGAATCCCAAAGGATAGGCAGAGAAGTGTCTTGATAGATACTCTGTGTCAGCTCTGGATAAATCAGCATAAAAGAGAGCTCTGAATCAGCCGGAATGAAACGGCTCTCGTCAGAACTCGTATAGCTCCATGCATGCACAGAGACTAAAACTAGTAATCCACAGAAGTATTTCGCGAACATGCTTAACTCCATCATCAATCATCCCATAAGTATGGCAAAGATATAGGAGTAAGCATGTTATTTTTAAGCGGCTTTATAAATCAGATAGAACTCCAATGGTTATCCCACTGGACCGAGGATTGCTGAGTTGATTTCTCATAAGGCTTGCGTTGGCTGACCACACTACCCGCCCCAGAGCTGAGTCGAAACTCTCCATCAAGTAACACGGCACCAGAGGCATCTGACAGCGCAGAAAGCTCGACTAATTCTTTGCTCTCTTTAGACCAAATACCGTAGCAACTCCCTCTTGGCGAGGTCGCGATAATCCAATCATCTGACGCCGCAATGCTTGCGATATAGTGATTAAATCTTGCCCATTGCTCAGGCTCAGCGTTCAGTGATTCAAACTGCCCGCCTTTGGTATGCATCGCCAAAAGCGAAGGATACTCGTCTGGCTCACCACGATATTGCTGACCACAAAGCACGGTTTCAGCACCATCATGGGCTAAGTGTCGAATACTCAGCTTCTTGTCTAGCAATTCAACCTGATCAAGCAACACACCTTCAGGAGAAACATAACTCAAACTCGGTTGCATGGAGTCCAAATTTTTCGGTGTTCTGCCATCAGTATGAACGCCACCAACGCCAATCGCGAGATTACCATCAGGCATGATGATCACTTCATGTGGGCCGATACCGAAACCAGTGAACTCCTCAACCTTACGATAGCCTTGCGCGACATCGTACACGCCAATTACGCCTTGGCTGCTGTCCGCTTTCCCTTCGGTGGCATACAGTAACTTACCATCCAATGAGTAAACGCCATGACCATAGAAGTGGCGGTTGTTACCTTTGACGACCATTTTGATCTGCTGACCACTTTTATAGTCAAACACCATAAAATAGTCACCAGGACGACGAGCAAAAACCACCGCATGTGATGATGTTGGGCAAATTGCTACGCCATGACCACGATCGGGGATCGGAAGTTGGCTCAGTGGCATACCAAATTCGTCAGCCACAACCGCTGAATATTGACCACGACCATTAAGAGCACAACCAATCAACTGGGGATCATTAGATGTGCTCATGCCATCCTTTTGACTTGCACACCCAAATGGAAGAACCGGAACAGCTGCGCAACCCAGTACGGCCTTGAGTAACGTTCTTCGTGTAGTATCAGTCACCATCGGTAGCATTAAATCCTATTACCACGCCAAGCTCTATCGCTACTTCTTCATGAATCAGGTACTTCAAACGTTCTAGTTTGTTGTATTGAGTCAGCACATCTCGGTAGCCTTCTTTGCTCTGTAGTAGAGTAAACAAGCTAGAATCTGTAGGCCAAGTATCTAACGTTAGAGCGAACTGGGCTGCTACACGATCGGCAAGGTCATTTAAGTCCTTGTCTCTCAATAAACCATCAAGACCATTACCATCAGCTAAGTACAATTTCTCTAGCGCGGCTACGTTCGCTTTCAACTGAGTCATTGAGGTTTGAGCTCGCCAAGATTCAGAGAAATAAGGGCGTGGGTGACCAATTTTAGCCATTGGGCGACTCAGCTTTTTCATGCTGTAATCAAGTTGGTTAGTTAGTAAAGCGATGTATTCAGATTCCCAACGCATCTCGTCTAACGCTAACCAAGGGTTAACCTGCCAAGCCTCAGCAATAGAGGCCGATTTCATCGCCAAGTTTTGTGCGATAGCTTGTGAAGATAGACAGCCAGACGCTTTATCTTGCAGTAGTGGAGATTGCTCGTCGTACAGAGACCACTCCAACGCACCTAACCCTTGAACAGTCACACTCTGCTGAGCAATTTCATCTTGAGACCAAGCTTTATCTTGCTGAGTCAGCTGGCGCATTTTTAGGCCGGTAGTGTTCTTTTTGTCTGGCCAGAATTGAACATTCCAGCTCTCTTCTAATGCCGCTGTTGGGCCTCTTTCTTGTCCTTGCAGTGCCATCCAACTGTTCATAGTGAGCTGCCACTGATTTTTCAAAGCATCTAACTCAACATCATTAGTTTGGCAGTACCCTTGCATCAAGACTTCCAGCTCGTTGGCTTGCTTGGCGAATAGGACGGCAGAATTAAACTCCTGCTGATAAACACTGCGACTAATATGATTCGTCGTGTCTGCTTGATAAGAGACACCGTTAACCTCAGATGAAGCGGCTTGCTCACCCGATGATTGACAGCCTGCTATGACTAATACCGATAAAGGCATTAACAAAAATTTATGTGCCATGCTGTTACCTTACTTCCTAGTTTTTCTTTTAATTATATGAGTTCAATAAATATGAAACGACCGCTGACCTCGTATTGCTACAAGTTCAGCGGTAGTCAGTCTTTTGTTAGCGGCTTTCTTAAGTAACTAAGCCGTTGGCTTAACTGAATTCAAGACAGCCTATAATGAGTCCAAAAACGCTAGTAGTGCTTCGCGTTCACTGCTACTCAAAGCTAATACTTTTTGTTTTGCCATTTCTGCTTCGCCACCATGCCAAAGTACCGCTTCCATAACGTTTCTTGCGCGACCGTCATGAAGTAAGAACGTATGACCATTAACTTCTTTGGTATAGCCTAATCCCCAAAGTGGTGTGGTACGCCACTCTTGACCATTAGCAAGATATTCTGGGCGATTGTCGGCTAAACCTTCACCCATATCATGCAAAAGCATATCGGTGTATGGGCTAATCAACTGTTTCGAAAGAGCAGGCAGACCCTCACGTTCTGCTGTGCGAATTTCAGCTTGGTGACAGCTTTGACAACCAATCTCTTTAAACAGCTTTTTACCTTGAACAACCGCTGGGTTCTCGACATTACGACGAATAGGTACCGCGAGATGCTGCGAATAGAACTCAACAAAATCTAAGATGTTGTCGCTAACTTCTGGCTCGCCACCATTTGGGAAATCATCACAGGTTGATTGCGCTGATGTGCAGTTTTCATTCGGGAATAAACTGCTTGTCAGGCCTAAGTCGCCGTTAAATGCCGCCGCGTTTTGCTGCATTAAGTTTGGCTGCCCAGCTTTCCAACCAAAACGACCTAGCACCATTTCATTGGTTTGAACATCAAGAACATAGTTAGCTTTACCCGACACGCCTTGCTTGTCAGCCAATTGCTGCTCTGCAAATCCTAGAATCGTTTCTTGTGGGATACTTTCAAGCAGACCAAGGCCAATCATTGGCGGCGCGACTCGAGCTGAGAATTCTGTTTTAGGGTGTATTTCACCGAAAGCAAGTTCAGTAATCTTTAAAATGGGTTTACGCAGAGTAACGACAGTGCCGTCTTTGAACTCAACAGGAACATCCGTGTAGCTAATATTCACTTTGCCCTCTGGTTTTACACCTTGAAGCGCAAAATCTTGTAGCTGGCCACCGTAGGTCGGTTCTGGAATACCGCCATCACGAATGAAGGCTTGTCTCTGCTCTGGCGTTTCTGCTGGAATGCTTAAGCGAACCAGCATTGAAACCGCATTCTCATCGCCTTTTTCTGGCGCGTGACCACGGCCATCTTTGATGTGGCAATTTTGACAGCCGTTGGTGTTGAACAGTGGGCCAAGTCCATCACGAGCATCGGTTGATGAAGGCGCGGGTACCCAAGGGTTTCTAAAAAAGCTGTTACCTACGCTGAAATCTAAGCGTTTACTCATGGGTAAATTGGCAGCAGGAAGAGAAAAAGCGTTCGCTCCCTCTTTCTTCACGGTCGTTTTGCCACCAGAGTAGGTTTCATGGGCGTGTAGCGGAGATAAGAAAAACAGTGCGGTTAATAGTGAGGCTGAGAGATACGACTTCATACATTGCCTTGCTGTGTTTTTGATTTTAGTTTTTATGTGGAAATGACTTTCTTAATTAGCAAACAATTAAGGGCCCTATGAGAGCCCTTATATTTGTGTTCGCTCGGGTTCTTAGAACTCGTGATCCGCTGTGTCTGGGTTTAGGCTATCAATGCCAATCACACCCGCAGCACGCTCAATAGCAGCTGTTTGAGATACTAGCGCAACAATTGTTTTGTTAACTAGTGCGTTACCCGCAGCGTTGTCAGCAGCGATTAGCTGATCGAAGTGCTGGTTGTTTTTCTCTGCAGACGTTACTAGTTCGCCTACTTGTGCACGCGCTAAGTCAAACTGCTTTTGAATCTCTTTCGCAGCTTGCTCATCTTTTTGCTCTACTAGGTCGAACAGGCTTGGACCTGAAAGCAGAGTACCGTCTTCACGCTTGTATAGACCCGTGTAAACGTTGTAGATGCCTTGCTCGTTGTAGTAGTGAGAGTTGTGCGTGTTATCAGAGAAACAATCGTGCTCGTCTTCAGTAGAGTTTGCTTCTAGTGCAACCTTCATACGCTCACCCGCTAGCTCACCTAGAGACAGTGAACCCATGCCGAACAGCATTTTACGAAGACCATTCTCGCTAGATTCAGAAAGAAGCTCTTGACGGTAGTTGCCTTTCTCGCCTTCAGCCCACTGCTTTTCCATCCACTCTAGGTCTTGAATAAGTAGCTCAGCTGATGCTTTTAGGTATGCGCCACGACGGTCACAGTTGCCGTTAGTACACTCAGCACCAACAACGAAATCAGTGTAAGCACGCTCACCTGCACCGCTGTTTGTACCGTTTAAATCTTGGCCCCAAAGTAGGAATTCAATTGCGTGGTAGCCAGACGCTACGTTCGCTTCAGAACCGCCGATCTCGTTCAAGTCTGCGATTAGCTCTGGAGTAATGTTAGTTGCATCAACCGTAGTCTGACCAATTTGGAAAGTCTTATTAGCCACGATGTTTGCGCTAGCGCCTTCGTTACCAAGTTCATATTGGTAATCAGTCGAAACGTAATCAATCAGGCCTTCATCTAGTGGCCATGCGTTTAGTTGGCCTTCCCAATCATCAACAACAGCGTTGCCGAAGCGGAATACTTCTGACTGTTGGTATGGTACGCGAGACTCAAGCCAAGCTTGTTTTACTTGTTCGAAGTTGCCAGCAGAAGGAGAAGCTAAGAAGGTATCAATAGAAGAGTTCAACGCTTTTGCTGTAATTACTGAATCTGCAAACACTGCATGCGCAATATCTGCGTAATGTTCTACAACTTGATCTTGAGTTACTGCTGCGAAAGAAGAAGCAGAGGCAAAAATGAGTGACGAAGTTACGGCTTTTGTCACTAAAGATTTAATGGTCATGAAGCATCCTTGTTGAGCTTTAAATTATTATTCGTAGTAATAGTGCAAACTATTATCATTTACACTACGGATTGGAATAATACAAACTTACAATTTTATTGCAAGATAAATACAAAAAAACCTCACATTTGTGAGGTCTTTGAACATTTTTGTGTTATGCGCAACAAAGGAGGCTAATCAGATATCCAGGTTATGCTTACCGTGTGAGACTTTCGCCTTTAGGTAGCTTTCATTACCCGATTTGATATGAGCAGAGGTATTCACCACTTCTTCAATCTCAATACCAAAGGATTTTAGCTCATTGATCTTCTTAGGGTTGTTGGTGACTAAGCGGATTTTTGTGGTACCTAAAGCGCGTAGCATTTCAGCAGCTTCAGTAAAATCGCGTAGGTCATCGCCAAAACCTAGGTGGTTGTTGGCTTCATAAGTGTTCATGCCTTCGCTTTGCAGACGGTACGCATCGATTTTGTTGTACAAACCAATACCACGACCTTCTTGACGAAGATAAAGGATCACGCCACCCGTCTCACCCATAATTCTAATGGTTTCGTCTAGCTGCTCACCACAGTCACAGCGAGAAGAATGGAAAACATCACCAGTAAGACACTCAGAGTGCATACGAACAAGAGGTATGTCTTGTGTCTTGTCTGCTGATTTAAATATCACAGCAACATGCTCTTTATCTGTTTTCAACCCATGAAAAGACAGAAGTTCAGCATCAATACTGCTTGTTGCCCCTACTTTGAAATCTATTCTGGCACGTACTTCCGCCATAGCTATACTCACTTGAAAATTCGATGTATTTAACGACGCTACATTATATGTCTAGGCAATATTTTGTAGCTAACTATCTAATGATAGACACTATGAGGCTGTTAACAATTTTTTTCAAGGTCGACCTTGTACAAATTGTTATAATATAACAATTATTTTTCAGATAAGAAAAAACCCCACATTGGGATGACCAACATGGGGTTATAAAGTAAACAGTTGCGGCTAAAACTACACTTTTTTACAGAACGCTCAACTTACTTGAGTTTGCTTCCAGATGACAAGTTGCACCCAAGCATTCTCTAATTCGGTTAGCTCTTCTTGCGTAAGCGTAGAAATGCTCGACTTAGCACTGTATCTCTCTGCCCATTTATCTGACTGGACACGAGTATGGAACTCTTTCTTTAAATTTGAGATTACGTTATCCACAGATACATCCTTATATAGCAGTGCTTAGCCTTTATAATCGGTTAATGTTACAAAATACAGGTCAATTGGTAAACAGTAATACACAATTTTTATGAGCCATTCCTAACACTTTTTACTGATAAATATATAAATAAGAGAAATAATAGGCTCGGTAGCAACCAAAGTAATAGATTTGAAACCTTCATCGCCGGCTTATAAAGTACAAATTCACCAAATCTTTCCGTCATATATTGAGTGATTTCACTATTACTCTTACCTGCTTTCACCATATTGAACACGACAAGGCGTAAGTCTTTTGCTATCGGTGAGTTGGATTCAATCAGATTTTGGTTTTGACATTGTGGGCAGCGTAACGTTTTCGCCAAGCTAATAGCACGTTGCTGTTGTTCTGGGTTTTCAAACTCAAACAGTTCAACTTGAATACTCGTCTCTTTATTACTGGCAGTAAACAGATCTTCTGCCAAAGTCGGAAAACTAATAACCATAAGCGTAGACAGCACAACGAGTGCTTGTATTAGAGACTTCATCATCCATTCACACCATCAAAATACATCGCAAGCTCATCTTTCCATACCATTTCATTAATCACGCCCAATAGCTTCTTAATGATCTGGCCATTGGCATCAACCAAATACGTTTCAGGTGTGCCGATTACGCCCAACTCTAACGCTAACTTACCTTGCGGGTCACTGATCACGGTTAAGTACGGGTTGCCGTCGCTCGATAACACGTTAATTGCTGCCGCAGAGTTATCTCGATAATTGAGCCCAACGATGGGAATGCCTTTATCGTGAAGTTGAAGCAAAAAGGCGTGTTCGGTTTTACAGATCCCGCACCATGAAGCCCATACATTCACTAACTGGTAAGGGTGCTGAGTTACGTCCTTTCGCGTCAGTTCCTGTTTACTTCTGATGCCTTCGCTATCCACTAACGCTGTAGAGGTGAATACAGGAAAAACTCTTTGTTGTGTCGATACTGTGGTGATTTGCTGTTTGTTATCAAGCGCAAAGACAAACCCCAGCACCACAATGAATGCTAAGGCAATTAGACTAATTAGCTTGTTACGAACGCTGGTATGCATACTGTGACGCCTTAACAGTTTTCTTTTTACGATGAGTCAATGAGAGCAAAGCGCCGATAATAGAGAACAGTCCACCAAACCAGATCCAGCGCGCATACGCCTTGTACTGAACACGAAACGCGTAAGCGGTGGAATCGACTTTCTCGCCCATGGTGATATAAACATCACCATGCCAGAACCATTTCATTGCGGGCTCACTCATGTTCATGACTCGAACTTGGTAATGTCTTCTTTCCGGAGAAATAGAAAAACTTTGCTCGCCAGACTCTAGGCTGAGTATCGCTTTTTCTGCGGTAAAGTTTGAAGCGACATACAGCTCAGTATCACGATGAGAAAGCGTCCAATCCATGAATTCGACTTCTACGCCTGGGCTTAACTTATAGCTGCGCTCAAACGAGTGGTAGCTATTCATGGCAGCACCTACCGCTAACACCGAAACCCCAACATGGGCAAAGGTCATCACCCAGACTTTGCGTTGGAACTTGGAACTGCGCGTTACCACCAAGCCATACACATGAGTGAGTAAAACCCACAATGCGAGTGACCATGTCACTAGTGCCATCACTTGAATCTTCTCTACTTGCAAAGCGTAACAGGCGAACCCCAGACAAATAGATACTAGAGCGATCAACGTAATAACGCCTTTCGATGCTTGAGGCTTAATGCTCAGCAATGGGGCAAGGCCGACGACGGCTAACGCGAGCAAAGCCAAAGGTGCAATCAAGAGATTAAAGTAAGGTGCACCGACCGAGATGTTTCCTAGGCCTAGCAACTCAAAGACCATTGGATAAAACGTGCCGAACACCACGACAGCAGTCGCCAGAACAAAAATAAGCACCGCAACTAAGCTCAAAAAGCTTTTGCTGGCGAAGCTGGTAATCGGATTAGATTCAAAAGACTCTCCTCTGACGATAAGCAGAGAAAATGAACTCACCAGTACCAGAACTAATATAAGAAGCAGTGCGATACCTTTGGTTGGGTCGACGGCAAAAGCGTGTACCGATGTGAGTACGCCAGAACGAACAATAAAGGTGCCTAAGATACTCAAACAAAACGTAATGAAAGCGAGACTGAGAGACCATTTCAGTAACTGTTGTTTGCCCTTAGCAACGCCTAGGCTGTGGAGCAAAGCGGTCGAAGTAAGCCACGGCAACAAGCTGGCATTCTCAACCGGGTCCCAGAACCACCAGCCGCCCCAACCTAATTCGTAATACGCCCACCAAGAACCAAGAATGATCCCTGCGGTTAAAAAGATCCAA
Source organism: Vibrio sp. Vb339 (assembly GCF_902751245.1). Taxonomy (NCBI): domain Bacteria; kingdom Pseudomonadati; phylum Pseudomonadota; class Gammaproteobacteria; order Vibrionales; family Vibrionaceae; genus Vibrio; species Vibrio sp. Vb339. Next base: position 729,082 of record NZ_CADDIS010000002.1, read on the forward strand.
GCAACTAAACACCAACTGCGACAATGGGCAACCCAATCAAACTCAATAGGATCAACCAGCAAAGCGGCGACAGCAAATGCCAGCACCACAGAAAAGCCGACATAGCCAAGGTAAAGCAATGGAGGGTGAAAAATCAGCCCGACATCTTGCAGCATTGGGTTAAGGTCACGCCCTTCTAGCGGTAATGTCGTGTTCATTTCAAATGGGTTTGATGCGAATAGCGTGAACCAAGCAAATATCGCGAGCAGTAGATTCATCACCCATAGCACTCGGCTTTGGTATTCATTCGAATAGTGTTTTTGTAAGGCGATAACGCCAGACCAGACGCTGATCGTCAGTACCCAAAACAGCAACGAACCTTCATGGCCTGCCCATACGGCTGCTAACTTAAAAAATGAGGGTAATTGAGTATTTGAATGTTCAGCGACGTATAAGATAGAGAAATCATCACTGACAAAGGCATAGCCAAGCAACGCGACAGAAGTGAGAGAAAACAACGCGCTTGAAAGAGAGAAACTGCGGATTAAACCTAGATTTTGCGGCCGTTTATTTAGCATTAGGTAAAACGAATGCACACCAATAATGCTGCTGAGTACAGCAACCAACACCAAACTAAACAGCCCCAAAGAACCGACCATATCACCTCAATAAGGCTCTACCTGAGCAGAGCCGATCTAAACACGCATCTCATGTTTATTAAGAACATGTTCATTAATAAGCAGATATTTAGTATCCAACATCTGCTCACTAATAAACTTGAGCGAAATTAAGCTATCGTTAACTGCCCTGCATAAAGGACAAAAGTTCGCAGCATTAATACGCCCATTAGGCTTAACGAAGTCACCGAGAAAATATACACCGAGCTATGGCGGATCGAGGTTGGTGTAACGGCATTCAGCAACAACGGTAGAACCATGCCAACACCGATAACGCCGTACCAGAACCAACTCGCCCAGAAACCACTGCCGATTGCGTTCCATACGGCTTGCTCACTTTGACCACCAGCGAAGATAAGCCCAGTAAAGAAAGTAATCAGAACAAACAACTCAAACATCACGACCGGACGTTCGAACCCGTGGATCCATGAAATGCTCGGGCTATGAGGTGATTCTTTAAAGACCAACACACCAAATAAAATACACGCCGCCGCTCCCGAAGATAAGCTCGAGAATAAGAACAAAATCGGCAGCACGGGGTTATTCAACAGTGGGAAGGTATTTAAAGCTGACAGCAAGAACCCGGTATAAGCGGCAAGCATTAGAGCAAGAACAGCTAAGAATATTTCCAGAGCATTCTCAAACACTTCTAATTTGCCAATCCAGTTACCGACGAAATCGAGTCGTCCTTTTAACCATGTTTGGTCATTTAAAAATACGACGATTTGATCTCTAAATATAATGCCGATCCAAAGAAATAAGATCACCATATACACTTGGAATAAGATCACACCCATCGACATCACAGACGTTGGATTATAGAAGATCATGATCTTCCAAAAGGATAACGGTTTTGTCAGATGGAAAACCAAGATCAGTAGGCCTGAAATGATCCCAAATGGCGCAAGAAAAGCGGTCGCCTTTAACACACCATTATGAGCAGGATCGCCTTCAATGACCTTACGTTTTAGGTAAATGGAGATCATTACGGCACCTGCCGACATCCCCGCGAGAAATAGATAGATAGCTATAATCCAGTCCCATACCACGGTACCAGACTGAAAAGCTGCGTCCCATGCACTCATAATCAAATCTCCCCTTTTTGGTGTGGCACTTTATAGAGTTTTGGTTGAGTACCGAGATAAGCTTTATCTCTGTAAACCACCTCAGATTTAAGCACCTGATTTATCTCACTCTTAGGGTCATTTAGATCGCCAAATACTAGCGCATTGGTCGGGCAAGATTCGACACAAGCCGGTAACTTCCCTTGTGCAAGATTGGTATCACGGCAGAAGTTACATTTATCTGCGGATTTGTTCTCTGGATGGAAAAAGCGCACTTGATATGGGCAAGCTAATAAGCAGTAGCCACAACCGACACACTTCTCTTGATGAACATCAACAATGCCGGTTTTTTCATCTTTGTAAGCCGCCCCTGTTGGGCAAACCATCACGCAGGGCGCGTTATCACAATGTTGGCAAGAGTTACGAGTAAAACGGTAATCAACATTTGGATATTCGCCTTGGGGTTCGCTCTTAATAATCTCTAAGCGCGATACGCCTTCAGGCACTTTGTTCACTTCACGACAAGCTTCTGTACAAGCGGTACAACCAATACACGCGGTCTCGTCATGAATCATTCCATAACGTTTAGCCCCATCCTCTTGAACATTGGCCAACGTTTTACGACTTGTCACCGCCGCCGTCCCCGCAACACCTGTAGTAAAAATAACGGCACCCGCGCCAGCTAAAAAGTTTCTTCTTGAGCAGCTCATAGATTACTCCCCTTCTTTCTTCTGGTTGAAGTCTGAATGGCAATCCACACACAGCTTGATGGTTTGCTTCTTATCTAAGCCCAACACCTTTGCTTCTGTCGCATGAACATCATGGCAGTTTGAACACGTTAAGTTTTGCGCATGAACGTCGTGGGTCCAGCTCGCTTCGCGCAGCTCATCAGGCTTGTGACAATCGATACACTGGCTATTGGCATCTAAAATTAAGCTAGGATCTAGGTAAACCTTGTCGGTACCTGGTTGTGATTGAGCCTCACGATACTTCACCACTTTAGGCGCGCCTTCGCGGTGGTCGGGGCTAATAGAACTATGACAGTCGGTACAATTTACTTCACGGCCAAGCAAAGCGTGTGCACTTTCACCATGTGAACCCAATACCGTTTCTTTTGAATCTTTATGGCACTGAACACACTTGTAGTCTTTGTCACGGATTAATTCGACTTCATGTCTTGTTGATTCCCCTACTGGCGTAACAGCAGGCTCAGCAACAGCATGAATGGAATAACCATAGAGGCAGAATGCTAGAAGGGATTTAAGCATTATGACTATGGCCAATTTAATATTGCCCATTTTATCCTTTCCTTATACCGGCATTATTTAACTCTCAACTAAATAATATTCCGGTTAAACAAAAGTACCCTTAAACGATATTATTACCGCTTAAATGATATCAATTCTTATTTTGGATAAGCCACAACGCTTTCTATAGTTAGAATATACCTCTAATTGGGTAATACGAAATTTGAATGGGTTAATCTGTGAACGCAATCACCCTATTTATATCATGGTCAATCTAGGTAATTGATTGTTATATATGATAATAATTATCAATTGAACTTTAATACCCCTACCCAGCAGTACCCCTTTAGGGTTATATAAACTTCAACGTGATTGAAGTCACTATCATTAATTGATCTAAGACAAGCTATATCCAACACGTAACAAAATGTGTTTGTTTATGAATTAATATAAACAGGAATTCTCCAGTTCTTAATTTGAATAGCAAACTCACAACGCTTGGTATAAGAATCAGTATATTGGAGATATCACTGTGAAAAAGCATTGGATACGTAATTCGGTCACAGCAATATTAATGGTTAGCGCATCACTAGCAAGCGCAACCAGTTTTGCTGCGTCTGAACAAAAAGAAATTGGCGACCCTCGTAACGACCAGTTCGAGCAAAACCACCCAGATCAATATCATTCATGGAGACAGACTTCAGAAAGCGAAACCATTGAAGACGCACTAAAAGAAGATCCCAACATGGTTATCATGTGGGCTGGCTACGGCTTCGCAAAAGATTACAACAAGGCACGTGGTCACTTTTATGCGATTGACGATGTACGACAAACACTTCGTACTGGCGGCCCAACGGACGAAAACTCTGGCCCTATGCCAATGGCGTGCTGGAGCTGTAAAAGCCCAGACGTAGCACGTGTTATCGAAGAGCGTGGTGAAGACGGTTACTTTGAAGGTAAATGGGCACGTCTTGGCAACGAGATTGTGAATCCTATTGGCTGTGCAGATTGTCACGATACCCAAAGCGAAGGCTTTAAAAATGGTGAGCCAGCACTGAAGGTGACACGTCCTTATGTTGAACGTGCATTTGAAGCGATTGGTAAAAAGTTTGATGAGCAAAGCCGTTTAGACCAGCAAGCTTCTGTTTGTGCTCAGTGCCACGTGGAATATTACTTCACCGGCCCAACCAAAGGCGTGAAGTTCCCTTGGGATCAAGGCACAACGGTTGGCGATATGGAACGCTACTATGATGCAATCAACTTTAAAGATTGGACGCACAAAGTATCGAAAGCACCCATGCTGAAAGCGCAGCACCCAGGTTTCGAAACATGGCGTGAAGGCATCCACGGTAAGAACAAAGTCGTTTGTGCTGACTGTCATATGCCGAAAGTAACCAAAGAAGATGGCACCGTTTATACCGACCATAAAGTGGGTAACCCATTCGACCGCTTCGAAGATACGTGTGCAAACTGTCACACTCAATCTAAAGAAACCATGCGTAACATCGTTTCAAGCCGTAAAGCTCAAGTGCTAAACATGAAGCTGACCGCTGAGAAACAAATCGTTGCCGCTCACTTTGAAGCAGGCGCGGCATGGGAAGCAGGTGCGACAGAGCAAGAGATGGAGCCTATCCTACTGGATATCCGTCACGCTCAATGGCGTTGGGACTACGCTATTGCGTCTCACGGCGTACATATGCATGCGCCTGAAATCGCTCTAGAAGTGCTAGGCACTGCCGTTGACCGCGCAGCCGATGCTCGTACTAAGATTGTTCGTCTACTGGCGAAGAAAGGCATCACTGATCCAATCGAGATTCCAGACATCTCAACCAAAGAGGCGGCTCAAAAAGCACTTGGAATGGACATGGATAAGATGAACGCTGAAAAACAACACTTCTTAGACACGGTTGTTCCTAAATGGGAAGAGCAAGCTGAAAAGCGTGAAGCCAACTACGAATACTAGTTTCTTCAATTAGACCATTACGTAAAAACCAGTCACACTATTATTGTGTGGCTGGTTTTTCAGGTTTGGGGTAATACACATCAATATCTCCTCCCCAATCCACTCGCCAATTCAAGGAATAGATAATGAAAACCTTACTTTCACTTTCAACATTATGTATCACACTACTCAGTTCAGGCGTTTACGCCTCTGAGCGTGCTGAGACCGGGTGGGAATTAATAGAGAAAGGCGCATTAGTGGTTGATGTCAGAACACCTGCAGAGTTCGAACAAGGGCATCTAGACAACGCCATCAACTACCCTCTTTCTGAAGTGGCTACTCACTTCGCTAAGATAGATAAAGACCAACCCATCGTTTTGTATTGCCGCAGTGGTAATCGCTCGGGTCAAGCCTATCAATTCTTGCAAGCTCAAGGGTTTACCCAAATCCATAACGCCGGTGGGTTGATTGAAATGCAGGAAAGTAAATAACTAAAAACAAACGATTAACAACTAGCGATTATGCCAAGCTTAACGGATCATCTGTTTGGCTTGGTTGATCGAGTGAATAATCGAAACACGATCTATCCCCTTTTGATTGGAATCGAGGATTTGAGTCCATGCATCAATCGCTTGTTGATAGCGCATGCTGATGAAGTGATCGGTCGCAATCAGCATCAATGCCGTACGATCATTGGGATCAAGCTGCATTGAGTGATCCAATAACGCATTCACGTCATCACTCATCGCTTGAGAGCTAAGGTAATAAAGTGCGGTTGCTTTAGCAGCATAGAGCCCAGAAGGTGCTTGAGGGTCTAATCGAATCGCGTAGTCGTAACAGGTGAACGCAGCATCAAACTCCCCTTTCTGCATATACACACCACCAAGCTTAAACCACAAATCGGATTGATTCGGATCTTGTTTGAGGCTTTGCTGAAGCTCATCTTCGAAATCTGTTGCCGTGTAACTATTGTTATCATCTAAAGGAAGTTGAGGTATCTCTTGTTTCAGTTGAGACCAAACAAACACACTCAAAGCTACCGCAGTAATCGAAATCACTACATTGCTTTTTAGGTGACCGCTGTTTTTGTTCGCCGCAATAACGACCACAATCAAAAACAAGCTCATTAGTACCAACGCAACCAACAACCAGATGTCCATTCCACACTCCTTTCTATTCACTCCCTACTCTATCGTTTTCATCTCTCCTCTATATTGATCAAGGTTTAGCTATCGAGATTTTAGCGATCACAGCTCTGTTATAAAGTCACACCAAGCTCCACAAATAACAGGTAATAAAAAACCGAGCACTTAGGCTCGGTTTTTTCAATGGTAAGCTTAATTACTTAGCGTAATCGAGATTACTCAGTGTCTTGCTCGCTATCACTTTCAGAGTCAGAAGCATCTGATGCTTGCTCTTCACTTGATTCAGCAACGTCAGCGTTGATAGTTTCTGCACCAGCTTCTTCAGCTTCGCCTTCTACAATCTCAGCTTCTTCTACTTCGTCGATACGTTGTAGACCTACAACATTCTCGTCTTCAGCAGTACGAATCAGTGTTACACCTTGAGTGTTACGACCAACTTGGCTAACTTCCGCAACGCGAGTACGTACTAGCGTACCTGCGTCGGTGATCATCATCATTTCATCGCCTTCTTCAACTTGAACAGCGCCAACAACTGGGCCATTACGTTCAGAGACTTTGATAGATACTACACCTTGCGTTGCACGGCCTTTCGTTGGGTATTCAGCTAGCTCAGTACGCTTACCGTAACCATTTTCAGTCACAGTTAGGATATCGCCTTCGTTAGAAGGAACAATCAGTGAAACCACTTGATCGTCTTCTGGAAGCTTCATGCCACGAACACCAGAGGCAGTACGGCCCATTGCACGTACTTTGTCCTCGTTAAAGCGAACAACTTTGCCCGATTTAGAGAACAGCATGATGTCGCTATCACCGTTAGTAATATCAACGCCAATCAGTGAATCGTCGTCACGTAGGTTAACTGCGATTAGGCCGTTAGCACGTACGTTTGCGAATTGATCCAGTGATGTCTTCTTAACTGTACCGTCACCCGTTGCCATGAAGATGAATTTCTCGTTAGAGAACTCAGAAACAGGCAGGATAGCCGTAATACGTTCACCTTCTTCTAGAGGAAGAATGTTAACGATAGGCTTACCACGAGCAGTACGACTTGCTAATGGTAGTTGGTAAACTTTCAGACGGTATGTCTTACCACGAGTAGAGAAACATAGGATGTTATCGTGAGTATTAGCAACAAGCAGACGCTCAATGTAATCCTCATCTTTCATCTTAGTTGCACTCTTACCTTTACCACCACGACGTTGAGATTCGTAGTCGCTTAGGATTTGGTACTTAACGTAACCTGCGTTAGAAAGCGTTACTACAACGTCTTCTTGAGCAATCAGCTCTTCCATGTCGATGTCATGAACTGCCGCTGTGATTTCTGTACGACGCTCGTCGCCATAGATTTCACGTACCGCTTCAAGTTCTTCACGGATAACTTCCATCAAACGCTCAGTGCTTGCAAGAATGTGCATTAGCTCAGCGATTTCTTCTAGAAGTGCTTTGTACTCGTCTAGAATCTTCTCGTGCTCAAGGCCAGTTAGGCGGTGAAGACGAAGTTCTAGAATAGCTTGTGCTTGTGTTTCCGTTAGGAAGTATTGGCCATCGCGGATGCCGTATTGGTCTTCCAACCAATCAGGACGAGCCGCATCAGTACCAGCACGCTCAAGCATTGAAGCAACGTTACCAAGATCCCAACCGCGTGCAACTAAGCCAGCTTTTGCTTCAGCTGGTGTTGGAGCGTTACGGATAAGCTCAATAATTTCATCGATGTTAGCAAGTGCTAGAGACAGTGCTTCAAGGATGTGTGCACGATCGCGCGCTTTCTTCAGTTCGAAGATAGTACGACGTGTCACAACTTCGCGACGGTGGTCTACGAAGCACTTAAGCATGTCTTTGATGTTGAACAACTGTGGTTGACCGTTGTTCAACGCAACCATGTTGATACCGAAAGTCGTTTGCAGTTGCGTTTGAGCGTATAGGTTGTTTAGAACCACTTCGCCTACTGCATCACGCTTACATTCAATAACAATACGCATACCATCTTTATCAGATTCGTCACGCAGTGCACTGATGCCTTCTACTTTCTTATCTTTAACCAGTTCAGCAATCTTCTCGATCAAACGAGCTTTGTTTACTTGGTAAGGGATCTCAGTAACGATAATGGTTTCTTTACCATTCTTCTCTACTTCGATATCCGCTTTTGAACGCATGTAAACCTTACCGCGGCCAGTCTTATAAGCATCAACGATGCCTTTACGACCACTGATAAGTGCTGCTGTTGGGAAGTCAGGACCAGGAATGTAGTCCATTAGCTCATCAATAGTGATCTCTTCATTATTGATGTAAGCCAAACAGCCATCAACAACTTCACCAAGGTTATGTGGTGGAATGTTGGTAGCCATACCTACTGCGATACCAGAAGCACCGTTTACCAATAGGTTAGGAATTTTTGTAGGAAGTACTGCTGGAATTTGTTCTGTACCATCGTAGTTCGGTACGTAATCCACAGTTTCCTTATCAAGGTCAGCCAGTAGCTCGTGAGCAATTTTCGCCATACGAACTTCGGTATAACGCATTGCAGCCGCGGAGTCGCCATCGATAGAACCAAAGTTACCTTGGCCATCAACTAGCATGTAACGCAGTGAGAACGGTTGAGCCATACGAACAATTGTATCGTATACAGCACTATCACCATGCGGGTGGTATTTACCGATTACATCACCTACTACACGAGCAGACTTTTTATATGGTTTGTTCCAATCATTACCTAGTACATTCATCGCGAACAAAACGCGGCGGTGTACTGGTTTTAGGCCATCACGCACATCTGGAAGGGCACGACCAACGATGACGGACATCGCGTAGTCTAGGTATGAACCTCTAAGCTCATCTTCAATATTTACGGGCGTGATCTCTTTCGCTAGATCGCTCATAGAGCCATTTTCCCTCTATAGTCAGATCGTATTTTTGAATACGTATAAGACCGAAAAATATAACACAAATTTACCTACGGAGGCATCACTTTCCCTCTCCTTTTACCATCTTGTGACCCTTGTAGCCAATCAATTGATGAGAAATTGCACCTCCGCATCATATCTTGCTGAAACATGGTCACTTTACATCCAATAAACTAGCAAAATTGTAGATCTTCTGGTCAGCGCGAAAAGGCAAGTTATAATGCCTGCAATTTCATGGATGCATTATTTAACTTGGAAATGCCGATTATGACTAAATCACAGAACGTAGACCCAGCAGAAATCAAGAAATTCGAAGACATGGCGTCACGCTGGTGGGATCTAGAAGGCGAATTTAAGCCGCTACATCAAATCAACCCACTGCGCCTAAATTACGTATTAGAGAAGACTGAAGGCCTGTTTGGCAAGAAAGTCCTCGATGTTGGCTGCGGCGGCGGTATTCTTGCAGAAAGCATGGCGGTTGAAGGTGCGATAGTAACAGGCCTAGACATGGGTAAAGAACCGCTAGAAGTTGCGCGCCTTCACGCATTGGAAACTGGCACTAAGCTCGATTACATCCAGAGCACTATCGAAGACCACGCAGAACAGAACCCACAGACGTACGATGTGGTAACGTGCATGGAAATGCTTGAACACGTTCCTGACCCGCAATCTGTTATCACTGCCTGTTCAAAATTGGTAAAACCGGGCGGCCACGTGTTCTTTTCTACATTGAACCGTAACTTCAAATCTTACTTGTTTGCGATTGTTGGTGCAGAGAAGCTATTGAAGATCGTTCCAGAAGGCACTCATGAACACGAGAAGTTCATTCGCCCTGCTGAACTTATCAAGATGGTTGATAACACTCCGCTGCAAGAATTAGGCATTACAGGCCTGCACTATAACCCGTTGACGAACACTTACCGTTTAGGCCAAAAAGTCGATGTGAACTACATCGTTCACACACAAAACTTTGGCTAAAAAATATCGGTAGCCCTACCGTAAAACCTTTTGTAAAAAAGACGAATGAAAAGAGTTGCAATTACCATAACTTTGCGACTTTTTTCAGTCTAAATTTCGTGCGCTAGCTTCCATTTTGACCACCTCGATTTAAATTTAATCGCCTAAAATCCATCGCCCATTTTGCTCAAAGATCAAGGGATTTTTTTTTATGGGCGTGCAAAAATAAAGCATCATTAAAAGCCGACTTTTATACAATCAAGTCACATCTAACCTCATCAGTTAGTGGTCACTTACAGTTTTTTTTCAATCCACCACTTATCCACAAGCAACCCCATTTCTTTACCTTGAAAAATATCAGTTGTAGCACTATCTTGTAACCCAACAAACAAATGACCCCTATATGTTGTGTTTGAACTACAATGTATGGGTAGACCAAGATCACAAAGCCGAAACGTAATTTACAAAATTACACAGAAATACACAAAAACACGGCCTTGTTCAGTTTTGTTAGGGAAATTAAGCAGAATGAACCAACAACTTACTGTTACCAAGCGTAACGGGCGCAAAGAAACGATCGATCTAGAGAAGATCCATCGCGTGATTACATGGGCAGCTGAAGGCTTGCACAATGTTTCTGTATCACAAGTAGAATTGAAAGCTCACATTCAGTTTTACGATGGCATCACCACTACTGACATTCATGAAACTATCATCAAGTCAGCAGCGGATTTAATCTCTGAAGAGACTCCTGATTACCAATATCTAGCAGCACGTCTGTCTGTATTCCACCTACGTAAAAAAGCGTACGGCGAATACGAGCCGCCTGCACTGTATGACCACGTTGCAAAACTGGTTGATATGGGTAAATACGATAGCCACCTTATGGAAGACTACACGAAAGCTGAATTCGAAGAGCTTGACGAGTACATCGACCACAAACGTGACTTAGACTTCTCTTACGCAGCGGTTAAGCAGCTCGAAGGTAAATACTTCGTGCAAAACCGTGTAACGAAAGAAATCTACGAGAGTGCTCAGTTCCTTTACATTTTAGTTGCTGCGTGTCTATTCGCTAAATACCCGAAATCGACTCGTCTTGACTACATCAAACGTTTTTACGACGCATCGTCTACGTTTAAGATTTCTCTGCCTACACCGATCATGTCTGGTGTACGTACGCCTACTCGTCAATTCAGTTCTTGTGTACTGATCGAGTGTGGTGACAGCCTTGATTCAATCAACGCAACAGCAAGCTCAATTGTTCGTTACGTATCTCAACGTGCTGGTATTGGTATCAACGCAGGTCGTATCCGTGCGCTTGGTTCTGAAATCCGTAATGGTGAAGCGTTCCACACCGGCTGTATCCCTTTCTACAAATACTTCCAAACAGCAGTAAAGTGTTGTTCTCAAGGTGGTGTTCGTGGCGGTGCAGCAACAGTGTTCTACCCACTATGGCACGGTGAAGTTCAGTCTCTATTAGTACTGAAAAACAACCGCGGCGTTGAAGAGAACCGTGTTCGTCACATGGATTACGGCGTACAGCTGAACAAGCTTATGTACTCTCGCCTAGTTCAAGGTGGCAACATCAGCCTGTTCTCACCTTCAGACGTACCTGGCCTTTACGATGCGTTCTTCGAAAACCAAGACCGTTTTGAAGAGCTATACGTTAAGTACGAAAACGATCCTTCAGTGAAGCGTGAAACGGTTAAAGCCGTTGAGCTGTTCTCTCTGCTAATGCAAGAACGTGCTTCTACTGGTCGTATCTACATTCAGAACGTAGACCACTGTAATACACACAGCCCATTTGATTCTGAAGTTGCACCTGTTCGTCAATCGAACCTATGTCTAGAAATCGCGCTTCCTACTAAGCCACTTTCTAACGTAGAAGATGACGAAGGCGAAATTGCACTATGTACGCTTTCAGCATTCAACCTTGGCGCAATCAATGAACTGGACGACCTAGCAGAGCTTTCTGAGCTGGTTGTTCGTGCTCTAGATGCTCTTCTTGATTACCAAGACTACCCGCTTCCAGCTGCATACAAGTCGACAATGAACCGTCGTACTTTAGGTGTAGGTGTAATCAACTACGCATACTACCTAGCGAAGAATGGTGTTAAGTACTCTGATGGCAGCGCGAATGGCCTGACTCACCGTACTTTTGAAGCAATTCAATACCACTTGCTAAAAGCATCTGTTGAACTAGCGAAAGAGCAAGGCCGTTGCCCATCTTTCCACGAGACCAACTACGCGAAAGGCCTACTGCCAATCGATACTTACAAAAAAGATATCGACTTAGTATGTGAAGAGCCACTGCATTACGATTGGGATTCTCTACGTGAAGAGATCATGGAGCACGGTCTGCGTAACTCTACGCTAACAGCGCTTATGCCTTCTGAGACATCGTCTCAAATCTCGAACGCGACTAACGGTATCGAGCCACCACGTGGTTACGTATCAGTGAAAGCATCGAAAGACGGCATCCTTAAGCAAGTGGTTCCTGATTTCCTAAATCTTAAAGAGAACTACGAGCTACTTTGGAACATTGGTTCTAACGACGGTTACCTACACCTAGTGGGTATCATGCAAAAATTCGTTGACCAAGCTATCTCTGCAAACACTAACTATGATCCAAGTGTTTACGACAGCGGTAAAGTACCAATGAAGAAGCTGCTTCAAGACCTACTAACAGCGTACAAGTACGGTGTTAAGACGCTTTACTACCATAACACTCGTGATGGTGCTAAAGACGACCAAGGCGATGCAGTTCAAGTGCCGGAAGAAGATTGTGAAGGCGGCGGTTGTAAGATCTAAACCGCAATAAACATTAAGACCCCAGAGAAGAGTTATCTTCTCTGGGTTTAAAGCATTAACAGGGTCCGTTTTATTACGGGTCTTTAAAGGATTTGAGGCATTTATGGCTTACAGTACTTTTTCTCAGCAAAAAAATGACCAACTAAAAGAACCAATGTTCTTGGGTCAGTCGGTAAACGTTGCACGTTACGACCAACAGAAATTCGAAATCTTCGAAAAGCTTATCGAGAAGCAGCTTTCTTTCTTCTGGCGTCCAGAAGAAGTAGACGTGTCTAGCGACCGTATCGACTACAACAAGCTTCCTGAGCATGAAAAGCACATCTTCATCTCTAACTTGAAGTACCAAACGCTTCTAGATTCAATCCAAGGCCGCAGCCCTAACGTTGCCCTACTTCCATTGGTATCTCTACCAGAAGTTGAAACTTGGATTGAGACTTGGTCTTTCTCTGAAACGATTCACTCTCGTTCTTACACGCACATCATCCGTAACATCGTGAATGATCCAGGCGTAGTATTCGACGACATCGTTGAAAACGAAGAGATTCTAAAGCGTGCTAAAGACATCGCTTTCTACTACGACGACCTAATCAAGCTGACGGCTGACTACCACCGCTACGGTGAAGGCAACCACAGCATCAACGGCGAAGACGTTAAGATTTCACTTCACGACCTGAAGAAGAAACTTTACCTATGTCTAATGTCTGTAAACGCACTAGAAGCGATTCGTTTCTACGTAAGTTTCGCATGTTCATTTGCATTCGCTGAACGTGAGCTAATGGAAGGTAACGCGAAGATCATCAAGCTAATCGCTCGTGATGAAGCACTTCACCTTACTGGTACACAGCACATGATCAACTTGCTTCGTAACGGTCAAGATGACTTCGAATTCATGCAGATCGCTGAAGAGTGTAAGCAAGAGTGTTTCGACCTATTCAAAGAAGCGGCTGAGCAAGAAAAAGAGTGGGCAGAATACCTATTCAAAGATGGCTCTATGATTGGTCTAAACAAAGACATACTTTGCCAATACGTTGAGTACATTACCAACATCCGTATGCAGGCTGTTGGTCTAGGTACTGCTTACCCAGCAGCAACGTCGAACCCGATTCCATGGATCAACGCTTGGTTGTCTTCAGATAACGTTCAAGTTGCTCCACAAGAAGCAGAAATCAGTTCTTACCTAGTTGGCCAAATTGACAACGAAGTAAAAGCTGACGACTTTGAAGGATTTGAGCTGTAATGCCAACAATCAAAATCAACAAGCTGACTTCTATTGAATCTAACCCTTCAAACACTCTATTGGAAACAATGGAACAAGCGGGGTTAGAGCCAGAATACAACTGCCGAGATGGCCACTGTGGCGCTTGCCGTTGCACGTTGGATTCTGGAGAGGTCGAGTACGTTGGTTTTGCTATGGCTTACACGCAAGGTAATGAAATATTGCCTTGTATCTGTAAAGCAAAGACTGAGCTATCGCTGAGTAACGTTATTCATAGAAGCAAGCAAAAACGCGCGTAAGCCAACTGGCTTTAAGTCACCTTATTCGAATATCGTCAATAAGAATTAAAAAGGGTCCGCTTCCTTTAGGAATGCGGACCCTTTTCTATTTATGTCTTTAGGTATCGTAAGACGACTCGTCTATCGCTCAACCAACGTCTTCCCGTTGGTTAGTCCATACAAAACCAAACGTTTATTGTTGAGTCAGGTTAAGAGTCACAGAGCCAATATAACAAGCGCTTCGGCACTCTCCACAGCCGTTACACTTATCTTTATCCACTGTAGGCAACTCTCCTACTTCGATGTGTATCGCACCAGCTGAACACGCCGTTTGGCATGCTGAACAGTCCATTTGCATGTAATTATTGCAGCTATCCGCAAAGCTCGGCTTGAGGTCGATATAAGGCGTGACCGTTGGATGAAGTGCACCAGTCAGGCACACTTCAGTGCATTTGTTACACATAGAACAACTGTTGTAATCCAAATTCAGCAGCGCACTGCCCTCTAGCATCTCAATAACGCTATTCGGACACGCTTGCTCACACAGCCCACAGCCGTCGCAAAGACGCTCAAACAGCACCTCATCGACCGCTCTTGGCGGTCTTGCATGCAAGCGCTGTGATATCTCTTCATAATTCGCGGCTGCTTTAACCGGTTTAGAAAGTCGAGTTAAGAAACCGCGTCTATTTGAATTTATTTGTTCAGACATTAGTCGACATATAACTTTTTAGTAGTAACGTTTAAATTATATTCAGATGTTAAGTACTTAAACCAATCTATTACATCAACCGATAGCTTTTTATAAAAAGATAGCTCTGATGCTTTATTTAGTTTTTCTAAATAAACAGAAGACCAATTTAATAAGTGACCTTCGAGCAATTCACCAGCTGAATTAATATTATTATTTTCTAACAAATACGCATGAGCGAATAACATTAAACCAAATTGATCTTCCGGCTCTCTTAACCCAGTGTCTAATTCAATCTGATTCAATTCTAAAAACTGACGATACTCAACCGTAGAAGCGCCGAACACAACGCGGTCTTTATCTAGGTACACAGAACCCCAAGGCGGAGCTGGCATATCCCCAACCCCTTCAAACAGGCGGCTAAACTCTGCTGCGAGCGCATCTTCGTCTTCGCTTCTCAATGCCTGCTGGCACTCTTCAGAGAGCACTTCGCTCTCAACCAAAGCTTCGACAATGGTGATTAACTGTTCTTTACTTGTCGCTTGATAAAATAGCGAACCCAATAATTTATGCGTATCGATAATCATTATTATTTATACCGTTATAGGTTTAAAGATAATTATATTAATTAATCCATTTCATTCTTTGATCTATTTTATACATTCGATTTATAAGATTTAAATTTCGATCTTATTTGATGTTAATCAATCAACATTTATATATTAAAAGACAAAACCAAAACTACCTATAAAGTGCTAGTCATCAATAACAATAGGCATCTTAGAATGACGAATAAGAAAGAATCTGGGGTAATGAATCTTACTCGAAGAGGCTTCATGAAAGCTTCTTCTGCGGTAGGTAGTGCAGCCGCACTTGCGGGCGGTATCGCTTTACCTTTCAAATCCAAACCTGTAGCGGCTGCAGTTGCTGAGAATGTGGATGAGAAAATCGTATGGAGTGCATGTACAGTAAACTGTGGCTCTCGCTGCCCGTTACGTATGCATGTACAAAACGGTGAAATCAAATACGTAGAAACCGACAACACAGGTACTGACGAATACGGTCATCACCAAGTTCGTGCATGTCTACGTGGTCGCTCAATGCGCCGCCGTGTTTACAACCCAGATCGCCTAAAATACCCAATGAAACGTGTTGGTAAACGTGGTGAAGGCAAATTTAAACGCATTAGCTGGGAAGAAGCTTATGATGAAGTCGCTGGTACTATGCAACGCCTTATCAAAGACTACGGCAACGACACTATCTACCTAAACTATGGTACAGGCACCCTTGGCGGTACGGTTACTAAATCTTGGCCACCAGCACAAACGCTAATTGCTCGTCTAATGAACCTAAGTGGTGGTTACCTAAACCACTACGGTGACTACTCAACAGCGCAAATCGCGAAAGGCTTGAGCTACACCTACGGTGGTTGGGCAAACAACAACTCTTTCTCTGACCTAGAGAACACAAAGCTTAATATCCAATTTGGTAACAACCCTGCTGAGACTCGTATGTCTGGCGGCGGTCTGATCCACCACTATGTAGAAAGCAAAAACAAATCGAACGCAAGAACGATCATCATCGACCCTCGCTACACCGATACTGCCGGTGGTCGTGAAGATCAATGGATTCCAATTCGTCCATCTACGGATGCTGCATTGGTAGCAGGTCTTGCACACGTGATGATCACTGAAGACCTTGTCGACCAACCGTTCCTAGACAAATACTGCGTAGGTTACGACGAGAAGACTCTGCCTGCATCAGCGCCTAAAAACAGCGACTACAAATCTTACATCCTAGGTTTAGGTGAAGATGGCGTAGAGAAGACACCAGAGTGGGCTTCTAAGATCACTGGTATTCCAGTTGATACCATCGTTAAGCTTGGTCGTGAAATGGGCACAGCAAAACCGTGTGCTATCCACCAAGGTTGGGGCTTACAACGTACTGCGAACGGCGAGCTAGCGTGTCGTGCAATCGCAATGCTGTCGCTACTCACCGGTTCTGTGGGTGTATCAGGTGGTTCTACAGGTGCTCGTGAAAGTGACATCAACATTCCGTTTGTGCGCTTCCCTACTGTGCCAAACCCAGTTGAAACGTCTATTTCAATGTTCATGTGGACAGACGCGATTTACCGTCACCATGAAATGACCGACATCACTGATGGTGTTCGCGGTGCAGAGCGCCTTAAGAACCCAATCAAGATGATCTGGAACTACGCAGGTAACTGCATCATTAACCAACACTCAGACATCAACAAGACTCACGCGATTCTTCAAGATGAAAGTGCGTGTGAAATGATTGTCGTGGTTGATAACCATATGACTTCTTCAGCGAAATACGCCGATATCATCCTGCCAGACTTAACAACGTCTGAGCAAGATGACTGGTGTATGGACGGTAAAGCGGCGAACATGCCTTACTTCATCTACGCGCAGAAAGCGATTGAGCCTCAGTTTGAAGCGAAATCTATCTACGAGATGTGTACTCAGCTTGCGAAACGAATGGGCGTAGAAAAAGAGTTCACCGAAGGCCGTACTCAAGAGCAATGGATTGAGCACCTTTACGCAGAAACTCGTAAGAACGATCCAACACTGCCAACCTTCGAGGAGATGAAAGAGTTGGGTATCTACAAACGTAGCTATGACCACCACTACATCGCTTACGAAGATTTCCGCAAAGATCCTGAAGCGAATCCACTGACCACACCAAGTGGCAAGATCGAGATCTACTCAGAGCAACTGGCTGATATCGCGAAGACTTGGAAACTGAAAGAAGACGAAGTGATTCACCCTCTTCCGATTTACGCCGATTCTTTTGAAGGCCACAACGACCCACTAGCAGAGAAGTACCCACTTCAGCTAACTGGTTTCCACTACAAGGCTCGTACTCACTCGACTTACGGCAACGTTGCAGAAATCAAAGCAGCAGCACCACAAGAGTTGTGGATCAACCCTATTGATGCTCAAGAGCGCGGTATTAAAAATGGCGACATGGTGAGTATTTTTAACGACCGTGGCGAAGTTCATATTCCAGCGAAAGTGACACCTAGGATCCTTCCTCGAGTTGTCGCACTAGGCGAAGGTGCATGGTACGCACCAGATGGTCAGAAGGTCGACCATGCAGGCTCTATCAACGTGCTGACCACTCAGCGCCCGAGCCCACTTGCTAAGGGCAACCCTCAGCATACAAACCTAGTTCAAATCAAAGCGCTAACGAAAGCATAAGGTAGGTTGGAATGAAACAATACGGCTTTTACATTGATTCAAGTAAATGCACGGGTTGTAAAACCTGTCAGCTTGCTTGTAAAGATTATAACGATCTAGACATCAAAACGAACTACCGTCGCGTGTACGAATACGCAGGTGGTGGCTTCACTCAAGATGGTGATACCTGGGTTCAGAAAGATGTCTTTTCTTACTACCTATCTATCGCTTGTAACCACTGTACTAACCCTGCGTGTGTGAAAGTATGCCCTTCGGGCGCGATGCACAAGCGTGATGAAGACGGTTTGGTTGTGGTTGATGAGAGCGTGTGTATTGGTTGTCAGCACTGTAGTAACGCATGCCCTTACGGCGCACCGCAATACAATGCGAAGAAAGGTCACATGACCAAATGCGATGGTTGTTACCAACGTGTTTCTGAAGGCAAGCAACCTATCTGTGTTGAGTCTTGCCCACTTCGTGCATTGGAGTTTGGTGAAATCAATACACTTCGCGAGAAGTACGGCTCTGGGGCGGATGTGGCTCCACTGCCATCTTCAACAGAAACGCTACCAAACATCGTGATTAAACTGAACAAAAACGCGAAGCCTACTGGCGATACCAGTGGTCACCTAGCAAACCCGAAGGAGGTTTAAGATGATTTTTCATGAGTGGTCTTTAATCTTCTTTACGGTGCTGGCGCAAACTGCGGTTGGTGGTTACTTACTGATTGGCGCACGCGCGCTGGTACTTGGTCATGACGAAGAGAAGCTGAACAGCTACAAGGTTCCAATGTTCATTCTATGGGCATTAATGGGTCTTGGTTTCATGTTCTCGACAACGCACCTTGGTTCGCCACTGCGCGCGTTCAATGCCTTTAACCAGTTAGGTTCTGCTTGGTTGTCTAACGAAGTATTCTTCGGTGCGGCATTCTTCGCAGTAGGCGGCCTGCAATGGTTACTGTCTGTGCTTAAGAAAGGTGGCGTAGCTATCCAGAAAGCACTGATGGTTGGCGCGATGGTACTGGGTGTTATCTTCATGTACGCGATGATCAACGTATACATGATCAACACAGTACCGACGTGGGACAACATCTACACACCACTGAGCTTCATCATGACGATGGTTGTGGGTGGCTTGCTGCTATCTCAGTTCGTGATTGTGTTCGCAAACGACAGTCGCTTTACGGTTGACCGTAACATCACCATGCTGGCTGTTATCGCAGTTGCTATCAGCTTGCTTGTGACAGTAGGAAAACTGAACCTAATCGGTGACATCCAAACTTCAGCGGCAAAAGCGTCGGAGTTAGTCGATGGTTTAGGTAGCTATGTGATTCTTCAAGTGGCACTGCTAATGGCAAGCTTGTTGATTTGGATTCTACCTATGCTGAACAAAGCAAAAGTGAACCCAGTTAACCTTGGCTTAGCACTAGTATTGTTCTTGGCTTCAGAGTTAATCGGCCGTGGTTTGTTCTACAGCCTACATATGACAAGCGGTTTGTAATCGAGTTCTTAGAGATATGAGTTGCGTATAAACATCGCTGCTTGTTTGGTTATCTAGAAGGCTAGATAAACAAAAGGCCCAACACCTATTTAGATGTTGGGCCTTTTTATTTCATTTTTTCTAGCGTTTTTAGTACAGACTTAACGAGTTCACTTACATCGTTAGCTTACATAGCTACTTAATGATAGCCGCTGGAATAAACATATCTTTCAATCGCTTAACCGAAGAGTAAGTACCAAACATCGGCTTATTGTCTAGATGCCTTCTCAGCATATCGGCGGCGACGGTCTTAATCACGTTGCGTTGGTCTTCACGCGAGTACTGACGATAAAACTCAAGTACCTGACCCCACTCGCCTGCTTCAGTCGACAATGCAACGCTGAATGTGTTGCCTTCCAGCTTACCAGTCACCAAAGCCAATTCGGTTCCGCACTTCTCTCTTGTTGCTCCAGCCAGAGCAAAGGTCGCGGCTAATGGATCGCTTTTTTCAAGCTCGCTCTCTTTTGGCTCAGCCATCACCCACGAGTGTCCGAAGCAATCTTCTATCTGCTCATTCAACTGCAGCCACGCTGACAGTGAACCTTTGGTCGACACTTCAGACACAGATAACGTCTTCTTTTTTTCCGCCATGATGTGTCCAATATGGTCAATCATCGGCTCATCGACACTAACGACATTACTCTCTAGCAGCTTGTAAACCATCTGCAGAAGCTTAACGCGAGTTTCTAGGTCTGCCTTAGGACCAAACAGTTTAACCTCAATGAATGGCAGATAAGAGCGATAACCCAACTCATAACCTTCTGGCAGCTTTAGTTGGTCCAAAACATCAGAGATACCAGACTCAGACAAACCAAACGTAAACAGTCGACTGCATTCAGAGGCAACCACTTGAGGGTAGGTACGCGACAAGTCAGGAAGAATCTCAAACGTGACCATGCGTTTGAACTCACTCGGTACACCCGGCGTGAAATAGAAAGTCGCATCGTTGATTTTCAGTTTGAAGCCACAAGCCGTCCCCACAGGGTTATCGACAATATCTGAACTCGCAGGTAACAAAGCTTGTTTAAGATTGCTGTCAGGCATGGGCATGCCACGTCCGGAGAACATCTCTTCCATACGAGAAAGCCATTCAGGGAACATGACGAGTTTCTGCTCAGAAGCCGTTGCAGCGGCTGCAGCACTCATATCATCGGTTGTTGGCCCTAGACCACCATTAACGATAACCACATCATAGTTAAAGCTCAGCATCAACAGTTCTTCAACAAGAGCATTCATTTGATCACCCACAGTTGAGCGCTTAGCAAGAGCAAAACCATGCTGATAAAACTCACCAGACATCCAAGCTGCGTTTGTATCTACAATGTCTCCATGAAGAACTTCTTCACCTGTACTTAACATTGCGATTTTCGTCATATTTCTATCCCTTGTTGTCATAAAAAGACACTGCATTATTTACAAACTGGTCTATGGTTGAATTTGGAGCAATTCGCCTTTTCACTAATATTAATAATGTTAAACCTAAGGTTTTCTTAGGAAAAGCTATAAATTATTAGTTCCCTAAATCAGGCATTTAATAGATAATTGTGACCCTGATCAATTCCAAACTTTCTCATGGAGACCCTTGTGGCCAAATCACCGTTACTAGCAAAGGTTACTGCTGCATTTTCAATGCTAATGTCAGTTAACTCGGTTGCAAGCCAATACGACTTCGACCAGCCAATCAACCTTTCTTACTCGGATGAATGTGCTCAAGATTACTGTTTTAATGACAACTTGTATACCTACAAGCCTAGTACCAATTACGCACTGAGCGAATCGAGTGATGAGTACGACTTCTCAATCCAACAACCAAAACACATGTTGGTGAGCCAGGAGAAAGATTGGGATTACCTAATGGGTCAAACCTACACCATTCTAGGCTTAAGTGTCGCGACAGTGGGTCTAATGACTCTGCTCCCTGAAAGTATTACTAAGTGGGATGATGACCAACGTGATATCAGCTCATTAGGTAAAAAGTGGAAAGATAACGTTTCTGAAGGCCCAGTATGGGACCGTGACGAACACTTCCTAAACTACGTAATGCACCCATATTTCGGTGGTGTTTACTACACCGCAGCTCGACACGCAGGTTACGACGAGTTTGAGTCATTCTTATACTCTTGGACTATGTCGACGTTCTTCTGGGAATACGGCGTAGAAGCGTTTGCTGAAGTACCTTCATGGCAAGATCTCTTCATCACACCTTTCTTCGGTGCGGTTGTGGGTGAAATAATGCTAGAAACCGAGCAAGATATCATTGCTTCAGGTGGCGAAGTGATGGGCTCTCAAACGATGGGTGATGTGTCGCTATTCTTCCTTAACCCTGTTGGTCATATTCATTACTGGGTAAGTGATGCATGGGGCGGTGACGCAGAAGTGAACCTGAATACTAACCCTTGGTGGGATAACCAAGACGCTGCGCGTTTTGCTTACGATGCTGGCGCACCATACGACTCTCAGTTTGTTGGTATGAACTTCAAAGTAACGTTCTAATTCGTCTCTAGTATTACTCAATATAAATTATTGAATATAAGTTGCTGGATCATCAATCACAGTGACAATTCTTCTAAAAAGCGGCTCTCTAGCCGCTTTTTTTGTGCCCTACTCTTCATTCTCTTTTTTTGCATCGAAGCTTAGTTTCAAAAATTGACCTAGGTCAAACATTGTTCGATGTAACCTTCTACACTGAAATTAAAGAACTTTATCGCGTGATATCAAACATTTAATTAGCAAAGAATAATTGAAACCTTGGGGGCTGATATGAACAGTACATTTATCGTAAACTTTATCGGAAAAGCATCACCAGCAACAATCAAACAGCTTGCTGCGGTTACTCACGAAAACGACGGCAAATGGCTCATCAGTAAAGTGAACTTTATTGAAGACCAAGTCGCTGGCGTACTAAAGGTTCAACTTCCAGCCATCAACGAATCGATTGTCAAAGAAGCGTTTAGCGCCAATCCGGATCTCATCGTGCAGTTTGTCGATTCCGATCATACGCACAATGCTCAAGACACAATCCATCACCTAAGACTCGATTCTAACGACCGAGCAGGTATCGTCAACGAAGTGACTCATGTATTGGATAGACAAGGGATCAGCATTCTCGATATGGACTGTCACCGCGTCTTTATCGCTGGTGGCGGCGGTGTTAGCTCAAGCCTATTCACATCAAAAATCGCCGTTAAACTGCCAATCGAAGTACAGATCGATGATGTGGTCAATGAACTCGAAACGCTCAGTGAAGATACTCGAGTGATGATTGAAAGCTAAATAAACAAAATTGAAGAACAAAAAAGAGCAGCTCATTGGCTGCTCTTTTTATTGTTCTGAAGATATGACTCAGTTACTTAACTGACCACTGTGACAAAGAACGTTTGAAGTCTTCATAGCCAAATTCATTTAGCTTCTGAACTTCGCCACTGCTACGTTCGCAGTAGATTGATGGCATTTTAAGGCCATTGAACCAGTTCAGTTTCACCATGGTGTAGCCGGCACTGTCTAACAGGTGTAGCTTTTGACCAATCTTAAGTGGCTCATCAAAGCTCGCTTCGCAGAACTGATCGCCCGCAAGACATGAACATGAACCAATCACATAGTCGTGACTGCTTGTTTCTGAGGCTTCCAATACTGATGCTGGCTCATTGTAGATAAGCGTGTCAAGGCGGTGCGCCTCAGTCGCTGAATCCACAATCGCTGTTTTCTTCACGTTCTCAACAATATCGACCACTGTTACAACTAGGTCGGTTGTTTTAGTGATGATCGCTTCACCCGGCTCAAGATACATCTGCACACCGTGCTTTTCAGAGAAGGCTTTCAGCGAAAGACCGAGTTTTTCGATGTCATAGCCAGGCCATGTGAAGAACACACCTCCGCCCATGCTCACCCAGTCCAACTTATCTAAGTGCTCACCAAACTGTTCTGAGATTGAATCAAGCAGGCCGATAAACGCATCGACGTCTTTGTTCTCACAGTTCATGTGGAACATCACACCATTAATCTCATCGAAAATTTCTGGTTTGATGTGGTCAGCTTGCACGCCCAAACGCGAGAATTGACGTGCTGGATTCGCCAAGTCTTGCCCTGCGTAGCTCACGCCCGGATTTAAACGTAAACCCAGTGAAGCTTTACCTTCAACAATATGACGGTAAGCAGCAAGTTGGCTTTGAGAGTTGAAGATCATCTTGTCGCAAATATCCGCGACTTCTCTCACGTCATCTTCGCTGTAACCGACACTGTATGCGTGCGTCTCACCACCAAAGGTTTCGTGGCCAAGTTTCACTTCGTATGGACCAGAGCTCGTCGTGCCATCGAGGTAAGGTTTGATGATGTCAAACACACCCCATGTCGAGAAACACTTGAGTGCCAATACCAACTTCACACCTGAAACCTCTTTCAGCTGCTTAGCTATCTCTAAATTCGCGATCAACTTATCTTCGTTGATCATGAAATAAGGCGTTTTTAGTTCGTTGTTTTGCATGTTAATACCTTGCGGCCGTCGAGTTCACGAAGGCACATGATAATCGAACAAAGCCGACGCAACAGCATCGGCTTGTAATTATACGTTCTCGTCAATCATATGACTTTGAATGGAATTCGCAGAGCTTTGCCCTTGTCGCTAGGACAACGCGACGAGGGCAAAGAGCCAGAAATTACTTCAAAGTGTGGATCAGAGGTAGACCGGCTGTCGGCTCTAGCTCTTGAACGTGCCAGTCTAGACCGATTTCAGGCATAGTTGCTAGAAATGGGTCTGGGTTTAGCTGTTCCATGTTGAACACGCCTTTATCAGCCCATTCGCCACGGAAGAACTGAAGTGCAGCGGTAATTGCTGGGACACCTGTTGTGTAAGAGATCGCTTGGTGCTCTACGTCTTCGTAAGCCACTTCGTGGTCTGCGTTATTGTAGATGAATACACTGCGCTCTTTACCGTCTTTCTTACCTTGAACCCAAGTACCGATACACGTTAAACCTGTGTAACCCGGAGCCAGAGATGTTGGATCCGGCAGTAGTGCTTTAAGAACATGCAGAGGCTGAACCACAGTGCCATCGTGCAGTGTTAGCGGATCTGGGCTAAGAAGACCGATATCACGCATGCAGTTGAAGTAGTTCAAGTATGCATCACCAAAGCCCATCCAGAATTCGATACGCTTAGCTGGGATGAACTCTTTCATTGAACGAACTTCATCGTGCGCCATTGAGTAAACTTTGTGAGAACCACAGTTCGGGAATTCAAACTCAAGCATACGAGAGTGACAAGGTACTTGTTTCCACTCTTCATTTTCCCAGTAGAAAGAGTCGCCTTGGATCTCAAGCATGTTCGTTTCTGGGTCAAAGTTTGTCGCAAACTTCTTGCCGTGGTCGCCAGCATTCACGTCCATTACGTCAATTGAGTCAATCTCATCGAACAAGTGCTTAACCGCGTACGCAGCAAAGATTGATACCACGCCTGGATCGAAACCAGCACCAAGAATACCTGTGATGCCCGCTTCAGCGAACTTCTCACGGTAGCCCCACTGCCAATCGTAAGCTTGTGGTACTTGTTGGCCTTCAGAACATAGGTCAACCGCTACCGATGTATCTAAGTAAGAAACTTTAGATTGGTAACATGCTTCCATGATTGCCATGTTTACCCAAGGAGGACCAGCGTTGATCACTAGATCCGGCTGAACTTCTTTAATCAAAGCAACAAGCGCATCAACATCATCAGCGTCTACTGAACGTGCTTCTAGTTTCTTAGTTGAATCTTTAAGGTTGTTTTTGCCCTTGATAGATTCGATGATTTTTTCACACTTCGCGATTGTGCGAGAAGCGATTGTGATATCACCCAGTACTTCGTTATTTTGTGCTGCTTTGTGTGCAACAACCCAACCAACGCCGCCTGCACCAATTTGTAGAATAGCCATAGTTTTAATTACCCTTGTTGTTCTGCTAGCTCAATAGCTAAAGTTTGAATTTTGTTAATTAGAGATTTGAAATCTGATGTCGTTAAGCACGGATTCAAGATAGTGAATTTCAGCGCGCTTTTACCGTCAACGACCGTTTCGCCAAGCACGGCAACACCACGAGTCAGAGCTTCCAGTCTTAACGTTTGATTCAGTTTGTCTAAATCTAGCTCACCGTTTGCTGATTGCCCATTGCGAGGTACCGATCGGAACAGCACAGTAGACAGTGACGGCTCAGCAAGCAGTTCAAAATCGTCTTGGTTTTGAATTAGGTCTGCAACTTGAAGCGTCTGCTCTAGAAGATGATCGTACATATCACCCAGCTGCTTTGGCCCAACGCTTTGCATCGTCATGAAGACTTTCAATGCATCAAAGCGCTTGGTGGTCGCAATAGACTTATCGACAAGATTTGGCAGCTCATCGTGCTCGCGATTCAAGTAGTCTGCGTGATGCAGTAGGTACTTAAAGTTCGCTTTGTCTTTCAGCAACACAGCACCACAGCTGATTGTTTGAAAGAACAACTTGTGGAAATCAACGCTGACAGAGTCCGCTTTCTCGATGCCTTTCAGGCGAGCTTTATGGCTACTTAAGATAAGCGCGCCACCGTAAGCACTGTCGACATGGAACCAAAGATCTTGTTGGTTGGCGATGTCAGCAATCGCTTCAAGGTCATCAATAGCACCGTGATCGGTCGTACCCGCAGTACCGACAACAGCAAAAGGAATCAACCCTTGTGCTTTAAGCGCTTTCACTTCTGCATCTAACAAGTCAGGCTTGATAGTGCCGTTTGCATTGGTGTCAACACAGCACACTGCCGCTTCGCCTAGCCCTAGTAGAGAGGCTGACTTCTGAACCGTGAAGTGAGATTTCTTTGAACATAAGATACGCAGCTTGCTCGCGTATTCTGGTAAGCCTAGCTTTTGGATAGAATGACCATTGTGCTTATCCGCAACCCAGTCTCTCGCAAGCAATAAACCCATTAAGTTACTTTGCGTACCGCCGCTGGTGAAAACACCGTCTGCTTGTGCGCCAAGTTGGTATTTGTCGCACATCCAATCCACCACACGCTGCTCAACATAAGTCGCAGCCGATGCTTGGTCCCAAGAATCCATTGATTGATTCAACGCCGCAATAATCGATTCCGCTGCTACCGAAGCCATAAGAGGAGGAGTGTGAAGGTGTGCAATACAGTCTGGGTGTTGCACGAAGATGGAGTTTGCAGCGACAAGGTCTGCAGTGCTATCTACAACATCAACCAAAGCGTGTTGATTGTTATCGAGGTCGACAGCATTGATAGCTGCTTCTAACACTTTTGGATCTAAACCCGAATAAGGGGTTTCAACCTGTTCAAAAACCGCTTTCATCGCTTGAGTGGTTTGGTTCATCACGTTAGCAAATTCGTTGCTACCGCCTAAACCTGTCTGGATGAAATGCTTGTTCCATTCTTGGTTTGCTTGTTCGCTTGAAGTTGGGTCTTGTTGTAAACCACCACCTGCTGCGATGATCGCTTCTTCCATGACGCGCAATGCAAAGTCAATCTGCTCAAAAGAGATAATCATTGGCGGAAGGAAACGAATGACCGAACCATCACGACCACCCTTTTCAACCATCAAGCCACGCTCTAGTGCTGCTCGTTGAATAGCTAGGGTCAGTTCGCCGTCTGATTTCGGCTCACCAAATTTGTTAAGTTCGCCGTTTGGTTGCTTGATCTCAGCGCCAAGCATTAGACCTTTACCACGAACTTCAGCAATACAGTTCACGCGAGATTGAATCTTCTCTAACCCGTGACGTAGGTATTGGCCTGCAATGTTTGCGTGTTCAACCAAACCATCTCGCTCGATGATTTCTAACGCTTTCGCACCAGACACCATTGCTAGTTGGTTACCACGGAAAGTACCCGTGTGCTCACCCGCTTTCCATGTATCGATACTTTTATCGAACACAAGCAGCGACATAGGCAATCCGCCACCAATCGCTTTAGACAAGCATAAGATATCAGGGTTAACGCCTGACTCTTCAAACGCAAATCGATGACCCGTTTTACCCACACCACACTGAATTTCATCAAAAATCAGTAGTATACCGTGCTCGTCACAGATGCGACGTAGGCCTTGTAACCAAGATGCTGGAGCAGGAATCACACCGCCCTCACCTTGCACAGGTTCAACGATCATCGCTGCTGGTTTCATGATGCCAGACTCGTCATCGTTCAACATACGCTCGATGTAACGAATGCTCGCGTTGGCACCCGCTTCACCACCAATGCCAAACGGGCAGCGTAGGTTGTATGGGAAAGGCATGAAATGTACGTCAGACATCAAGCCGCTACGACGCTCTTTAGTGCCGAGGTTACCCATCATGCCCATGGTGCCGTTGGTCATGCCATGATAAGCACCACGGAAAGCAAACATGGTGTTGCGACCTGTGGTTTGCTTAGCGAGCTTGATCGCGGCTTCCACAGCGTCAGCACCCGATGGGCCACAGAATTGAAGAACCGAGTTATTTGAAAAGTCTTGAGGAAGAAAAGCTTTAACTCGCTTGATAAACGTCTCTTTTGCTTGAGTCGTGATATCAAGTGTTTGGTATGGCAAACCAGAATCGAGCTGGTCTTTAAGTGCTTGGTTAATCTCAGGGTGGTTGTAACCCAGAGAAAGTGTACCTGCACCGGCTAAGCAATCGAGAAAGAGTTGGCCACGAGTATCTTCAACTAAAGCGCCACATGCTCGTTTAATAGCAATAGGTAAGCGTCTTGGGTAAGAGCGAACATCCGACTCATGCTGTTCTTGCTCTAGCAAAATAGCGTCAGGTGTTAGGTCGTACGTTCCCTCTAAGATAGGAACCATAGTTGAAAATGAATTTGCGATAGTATTGATATCGACTTCAAAGGCGGTAGTCATAAAAGTCCCCTTGAATGTGTTCATACTCACCTCCATCAGACGCAATTACCCACCAACTCTCGTTAAATTTGGAGAGAGTTCATAGCGAAGCACGCGTATTGTCTAGAAATGAGATATAGCTGTACGCTCGCATAAGTCAAATGACGAATACGAAATTAAGCCGTCTTAAGACAGCGATAAATTGTTAGCGTGAGCTCAAGGTTCAGTAATGCTACTGTTTTGAAGAATTGGACATTTTTGCAGGATCGGGCAGCTATGAGGAGCTGGTCCCTTTGGAAATGCAGAGCTGATTAGCAATGTTGTAATTAGTGTGTTCAATGTTGGGTTTCCCATTAACATGGCGAACTGCGCCATAAGTATCCCGTCTATCAGCTAAAGGACTAGCCAATACCTACCCTACGTAATGTCCCAATCAGCAAGAATGGTCACTACGCGTATCCCCCAGAAGCAATCGTTGCTCTTCTTGAACATTGTTCATTCCGAGATTGCGCGGGAAAGTAACATAAAGTGAAATGAACGACCAATAGTTTTTAATAATAGCTTGATAAATAGCAGCGGTGGCTAAGCAATTGCTGCAAATATCGTCAACACTAAGTTTAGGAAAGAGATCCCCGGTTCATTCGTTCCTCACGCCCGAGGATGACGACGTGTGGTTATAAACGTTGCTAGATAAGCTTTGAGCCATGGTACCTTTCCGTCATTCCCTAGCACGAGGAACGAGTTCATAGGGAATCTCGCTTTTAAAAACGAACTTGATTGCGAAATTTTGAGATAGAAATAGAAATAAATTTTGAGTGCGGGTTCAAACAAGAAGAGTACTGACACGTAAAAGCTATACGCCAGAAACCAAAAAGCCCGAACATTTCTGTTCGGGCTTCTTAATTTGGAGCGATACATCGGGTTCGAACCGATGACCTCAACCTTGGCAAGGTTGCGCTCTACCAACTGAGCTAGTATCGCATTTGCTTTATCAAGATAAAGACTTTAATAGATGGTGCCCCGGGCCGGACTTGAACCGGCACAGCGCGAACGCCGAGGGATTTTAAATCCCTTGTGTCTACCAATTCCACCACCAGGGCACGCAATTCTTTATTGCGATGCCGATTACTGAAAAGTAAAACACCATCTTAATGCTGACGCCAATCAACATTACAAAATTTGGAGCGATACATCGGGTTCGAACCGATGACCTCAACCTTGGCAAGGTTGCGCTCTACCAACTGAGCTAGTATCGCATTTTCATTCTTAATATCTCTTAACTTATCAAGCTAAGAAAAAGAATGGAGGCGCCTCCCGGAGTCGAACCGAGGTCCACGGATTTGCAATCCGCTGCATAGCCACTCTGCCAAGGCGCCTTAGTAACTCCAATCGAATCGCTCATTGCCATCCTCTTGGGTACGGGATGCATTCTACGGATTCAGACGATTGAGTCAATATTATTTTTGTATTTTTAATTCGTTTGAATAGATTTCATACGAAACAGGCCAAATAGCTGACTTTATGTTCAAAACACACTGTGAGCGGGTTATTCAAAGGAGATCTATATCACATTAGATATCCACTATTGATAATTTAACCTTAGGTTAAAGATCAAAAAAGCGAGCCTCAGCTCGCTTCTTCATCAATGATGTTTTTCGTCTAACAAATCGTCTTTGGCGGCCATCAAGTATTGTGCCATTGACCAGTAAGTAAGTACGGTTGCGACATAGAGCGCAATGTATCCGACCCATACCATCCAATCGTCGTAGCGCCAGATAAGTACCCAAAGGGCGAACATCTGAGAAACCGTTTTTACTTTACCAACCCAAGATACCGCAACACTTGCACGTTTACCGATTTCAGCCATCCATTCACGAAGCGCTGAGATGATGATCTCACGAGCAATCATGGTCACCGCTGGGATAGTTATCCAAATCGAGTGGTAATGCTCAGTAATCAGGATAAGAGCCGTAGCGACCAACACTTTGTCAGCCACAGGGTCAATGAAGGCACCAAAGCGAGACGTTTGCCCTAACTTACGAGCTAGCATGCCATCTAGCCAGTCAGTGAAACCTGCTACCCAAAACACCATCGCAGCAGCGAAAGGAGCCCATTGATAAGGTAGATAGAAAACGACAACGAATACTGGGATCAAAAATAGTCTCAGTAAGGACAAAATGTTAGGTATATTCAAACGCATATTATTGGGCTCTTATTAATTGCGCTTTAATGGTGCGGGATTTTTACTATTGTTTCAATGCTTGATAAATGTTTTCTGCCAAAGAATGACTAATGCCCGGCACTTTGGCTATTTCTTCGACAGTTGCACGCTTAAGTTCTTGTAAGCCACCCATATATTTCAGCAAAGCTTGACGACGTTTAGGCCCGACCCCTTCAATTCCTTCCAAAGCGCTGGTTCTGCGCGTTTTACCACGTTTCGCCCTGTGCCCTGCAATCGCATGATTATGGCTTTCATCACGAATGTGTTGAATAAGGTGCAGTGCTGGCGCATCGCTAGGTAAATTAAACTCTTCACCTTCAAGGGTTACCAAAGTTTCTAAACCCGGTTTACGCGTTACCCCTTTCGCAATACCCATCATTCTTGGTCTAAATGGCCAATCCCCCCAATATTGAGAAATGATCTCATGAGCGCGGTTTAACTGACCTTTACCACCATCGATAAAGATGATGTCGGGGATCTTGTCGACATCGAGTTGCTTCGAATAACGTCTCTCAAGCGCCTGAGCCATCGCAGCGTAATCATCACCACCTGTAATGCCGGTGATGTTGTAACGACGGTACTCTGGTTTAACCGGGCCTTCTTGATTAAATACCACACACGACGCAATCGTGCTTTCACCCATGGTATGACTGATATCGAAACATTCCATGCGCTTGATAGCATCCATCGACAACACTTCTTGAAGCTCTTTGAAGCGCTGATTAATTGTCATCTTGTGATTAATCTTGGTAGTAATAGCCGTCAATGCATTAGTATTCGACAATTTAAGGTAACGACCTCGAGTACCAGAGGGGTTGGTATTGAAGTGAATCTTACGACCCGCCACTTCACACAAGGCTTCTTGAATCGGTGTGACATCTTCCATCAAATCGGCATTGAGAATCAAACGAGTTGGGATGGTTCTCGCTTCATTATGCGCAAGATAGTATTGGCTTAAAAAGCTCGAGAAGACCTCTTCTCGCACCGTATTGTTTGGAATTTTTGGGAAATGACTTCTGCTGCCTAAAACCTTGCCTTGGCGAATCATCAAGATATGAATACACGCTACGCCATTCTCTTGAGCAAAGCCCAACACATCCATATCTTCCATGGAGTCGTCAGATACATACTGTTGCTCTTGCACACGTCGAATCGCTTGGATTTGATCGCGGAAAGCAGCTGCTTGTTCAAAGCGAAGGTCTCGGCTAGCCGTGTCCATCTTCTCGATGAGCGTCTCTAGCACCAGCTTGTCTTTACCTTGCAGGAACAGACGAACATAGTCGATAAGCTCGCTGTACTCTTCATCAGAGATGATTGAGCTGACACAAGGCGCGGCACAACGACCAATTTGATACATCAAGCATGGACGTGTTCTGTTGGCATAAACGGTATCTTCACACTGGCGGGCAGGGAAAATCTTTTGGATTAGGTGTAACGTCTCACGCACAGCGCCGGAATCAGGGTAAGGACCAAAGTATTCGCCCTTTTTCTTCTTAGCACCACGATGCATCGACAAACGAGGATGCTTGTGACCGCTAATAAAAATATAAGGGTACGACTTATCATCACGCAAAAGTACGTTGTATTTAGGCAAGTACTGCTTGATGTAGTTGTGCTCAAGAATGAGCGCTTCTGTTTCCGTGTGAGTTACAGTGACGTCGATCTTGTCAATATTACTGACTAGAGCGCGTGTTTTTTCACTATCGACTTTTTTACGGAAATAACTGGAAAGGCGTTTTTTGAGGTTCTTAGCTTTACCGACGTAAATAACGACAGCCTCGGCGTTATACATTCGATAAACGCCGGGCTGCTCTGTTACTGTCTTGAGGAATGAGACTGAGTCAAACAAGTTGGTCACTATACGATCTCAGTGTTAAAGGGTCTCAGTGTCTAACATTCCATGTCTAATCGCTAAATGCGTCAGCTCTACATCGCCACTGATATCCAGCTTACTGAACAAGCGGTAGCGGTAACTGTTGACTGTTTTAGGACTTAGATTGAGTTGTTCTGAAATATCCGTCACTTTCTGACCTTTAGTAATCATCATCATGATTTGAAGTTCACGTTCAGATAAGTCTGCGAATGGATTTTCAGACGCAGGCGAGAATTGGCTCAAAGCCATCTGCTGCGCAATTTCTGGTGAAATGTATCGTTGGCCACTATTAACCACTCGAATTGCATTTACCATTTCATCCGGACCTGCCCCTTTAGTAAGGTAACCAGCAGCTCCAGCTTGCATCACTTTAGTTGGAAACGGATTTTCCGTATGAACAGTTAAAACGATGATTTTAACATCAGGGTTGAAACGCAAGATCTTCTTGGTTGCTTCTAAGCCACCAATACCAGGCATATTCATATCCATCAAAATAACGTCAGTATTGTTAGTACGACACCATTTTGCAGCATCTTCACCGCTTTCAGCTTCCCCTGCTACGTTCATTCCACGGACGTCTTCAATAATACGTCGTATCCCTGTGCGAACCAGCTCGTGATCATCTACAAGGAAAACATTTATCAAACTTGTATCTCCACACTATTAATTGGCTCTGCAACCACTGTGTCGTTTCATCTGTTTGAAACAATTGAACAAAGGAACAGTGGATCGCAGCATTGAGTACATCTTAACTTAATTACTAAAAAAAAGCTCTGTTGAATATGTGCTGAAACACGAACTTTAGCAAGTACTTATTAACAAATAAGCTAACTAAAACAACAAGCTTTTTCTAAAAATCAACCAGTTAAAACAACACCCAATAAAATTACATAAGATAGAGATATTTTCAATACCATTGAATAACCATTCGTGACAATTTCACTTATTTGCTTATAGAGTCCCGTTATTCGCCTCTACTAACTAGAATTTAGTTAGTATTTTTACTGCCTGTTGTGCGTAGAGGGTCGCTAGATGGTAGTATTCGATTCCCCATTTCAATAGGTTACTACATTGGATATTCAGCAAGGCTTTGTACTCACAAGACAAGCAAGAGATTTTTCAGGGCGCACACAAATCGACTTGTGGTTAAGCACCCCTCAAGGCCCTACTCTGCTGACAATTCAAAATGAAAAACCGGTATTTTTTGTTGCTCAATCTGACGTTGAAGCATGCCAAGCAATCGCAGCGAAAGAGTCGATCGATTGCCAATTTAAGCCTCTAGAACTAGCCACATTCGAGCAAACACCTCTCGCCGCGTGTTACACCTCACTGTCGAGAAGTAGCTTTGGTTTAGCGCAAGCCTTTCACAACGAAGAAATCCAAACCTTTGAAAGCGATATTCGACTCGCCGATCGATTCTTAATGGAACGTTTTATCAAGGGAAGTATTGAGTTCACAGGATCTGCTGTGCAAAAAAATCAGCATCGCCGAGTCTCAAATGCGAAATGCCGAGCAGGTGATTACTTACCCGATCTATCTGTGGTCTCGCTTGATATTGAGTGTTCGGAAAAAGGCGTGCTTTATTCAATTGGCCTAGACAGCCCGATGGACAGCCGAGTAATCATGGTCGGCGAAGCACAACAAGCTGAAACCAATATCCAATGGGTTGCCAACGAGAAAGCGCTACTCGAAGCAATGATAGCTTGGTTCTCTAAATTTGATCCTGACATCATCATTGGCTGGAACGTTATCGATTTCGATTTTAGGCTGCTACACAAACGTTCAGAATGGAATGAAGTGAAGCTCAACATCGGCAGAGACAACCAACCCAGCTTCTTTCGTAGCTCTGCACAAAACCAGCAAGGCTTTATCACGATTCCAGGCCGTGTTGTCTTGGATGGCATCGATATGCTTAAAACAGCGACCTATCACTTCCGGTCTTGGTCGCTGGAGTCGGTATCGCAAGAGCTGCTTGGGGAAGGCAAAGACATCCATAACGTTCACGACCGTATGGATGAAATAAACCGAATGTTTAAGTTCGATAAACCTTCACTCGCTAAGTACAACCTTCGAGACTGCGTGCTAGTAAACCGTATCTTCGAACACACTCACCTACTCGACTTCGCGATTGAGCGATCTCGATTAACCGGTGTCGAACTGGACCGCGTTGGTGGGTCTGTTGCGGCCTTTACTAACTTATATCTGCCTCAAATCCACAGAGCGGGTTATGTCGCACCGAACTTAGAGCCAGAAAATTGGATTGCGAGCCCCGGTGGTTATGTGATGGATTCAATTCCCAATCTGTACGACTCGGTTTTGGTACTCGATTTTAAGAGTCTGTATCCATCGATCATTCGTTCGTTTCTGATTGACCCTATGGGGCTTATTGAAGGGTTGAAGCTTGAACTAGGCCCAGCAGAAGACCAAGCCGTTGATGGCTTTCGAGGTGGGCAATTCCACCGCTCTAAACACTTCTTGCCCGAGATGATCGAAAACCTCTGGGCTGCACGTGATGTGGCGAAGAAGAACAACGAGAAAGCGTTCTCTCAGGCGATTAAGATCATCATGAACTCATTCTAT
This sequence comes from Vibrio sp. Vb339, assembly GCF_902751245.1. Lineage (NCBI taxonomy): Bacteria > Pseudomonadati > Pseudomonadota > Gammaproteobacteria > Vibrionales > Vibrionaceae > Vibrio > Vibrio sp. Vb339. The sequence continues at coordinate 764,220 of NZ_CADDIS010000002.1, forward strand.
GGTGTGTTAGGTTCGTCTGGTTGTCGTTTCTTCGATACCCGTTTAGCGTCTTCAATTACCATGCGTGGACATGAGATCATGAAGCAAACTAAGGTTCTGATCGAAGACAAAGGCTATCAAGTGATTTACGGCGATACCGATTCAACCTTCGTGTCTCTGAACGGCAGTTATGATCAGAAAAAAGCAGACGAGATAGGGAATGAACTGGTCGCTTACATCAACGATTGGTGGACGAATCACTTAAAAGAGACCCACAACCTAACCTCAATACTTGAACTGGAATACGAGACTCACTATCGCAAGTTTCTAATGCCAACCATTAGAGGTTCAGAAACCGGCTCAAAGAAACGTTATGCCGGCTTAATCACTCAAGGCGATAAAGAGAAGATCATCTTTAAAGGACTAGAGAGTGCACGCACCGATTGGACACCTCTCGCCCAGCAATTCCAACAAACCTTGTATGAGATGGTGTTTCACGATCAAGATCCAACCGACTATGTTAGACAGTTTGTTGATGAAACCTCTGCTGGCAAACATGATGATTTATTGGTGTATCAAAAGCGCTTACGCCGCAAATTACATGAATACCAAAAGAACATTCCGCCGCAGGTTCGCGCAGCTCGTATGGCCGACGAGCTCAATGCTCAGTTAGGACGCACTCTTCAATACCAAAACAAAGGACGTATTGAGTATTTGATTACTCTGAGTGGCCCTGAGCCCAAGGAGTATTTAAAGAGTGGTATCGATTATCAGCATTACATCGACAAGCAGATTAAACCGGTCGCAGAGGCAATCCTACCCTTCATCGGTTTAGATTTTGAAAGAGTCAGTGGGCAGCAGTTGGGTCTGTTCTAGCACTATTTTAATATGCCCTTTAAACGAAAAAAGCAGAGACATGCTCTTCAGCACGCTCTGCTTTTTTGTATCAATTGTTCGGTTATAAATCTCTATCCGATTCTGAACTCGGTTTTCTGATACTGCTTAATCAACCACTCACCAAAGCCATCAAGAATACCGATCACCGAACGTTTAGGGATTGGTCGACCAGAAAGCAAAATGCCCAACCTTTGGATTTCGACTTCTCGATCTGGATAATACTTCAAAAATTGCTGGCCACATTCAACAGGATCATCGTACCAATATTTATCGCGGTACATCACCAGTGAGTAACTCGCCCGTAGAAGCTTCTTGGCAATAATCACCTGCGCAGCGACTTGTTGTTCTGGCGTTGTCGCTCGTGCGATCTTGTTGCGATACACCGCCAACCAGTTTTCCGCATCCATATTCCAGTGCTTAGCGATTTCCCAACTTGTTTCAAAATCACCATAGCAGTCTGATAAGTCTTCACCATGCACACACACGGCTAAATGCTTGAGCATAAAACCCCAAGTGAAGATATTGTCGAAATCGACTATCTCACTCACTAAGGTAGTTTTTATCGCAACTTGAGTTACCTGCGGGAAGCTCTTTTGGAAACGCCATTTGATGGTGTTCAACAAAGTGGTTCGTTGGTCAGGAAACGGTCGATGGGTTACCACAACCACATCTAGATTGGAGCGACCGACAACGGCTTGCTTACGTGCCACACTGCCATAAATATAAATACTGTGCAGATTAGATCCTAATCCACCTTTTAGAAAGGTAATCAGATCGTTAACCACAGGTTGAAATTCAGGTTGAAAAGGCTGTGTTGGGTCAATAACAGGTAGCTGCATAGGTCGTTTCGGTAAATAAAATAATGATTTAACTATAACTCTATGATCGCCTAGGTGACTTTATGATTCAAGCTATTCCTATTTATAGCATCTACGAGATATAATCACCGGATAGACCCAATAAGGACAAACACAAAATGCCTAGAGCAAGTGAGATTAAAAAAGGTTTTGCGATCAATGTTGATGGCAAAACAGTACTAGTTAAAGATATCGAAGTAACAACACCAGGTGGCCGTGGCGGTCAAAAGATTTACCGCTTCCGTGGTCACGATGTAGCAACTGGCGTTAAAACAGAAGTTCGTCACAAGGCTGACGAAATCGTTGAAACGATCGACGTAACTAAGCGTGCAGTGATGTTCTCTTACGTTGATGGCAACGAGTACATCTTCATGGATAACGAAGATTACACACAGTTCATCTTCAACGGTGAAATGATCGAAGACGAACTGCTATTCATCAACGAAGATACGCAAGGTATGTACGCGATTCTTATCGACGGTACTGCGGCGACTCTTGAGCTACCAACTTCAGTTGAGCTAGTAATCGAAGAGACAGACCCTTCAATCAAAGGTGCTTCTGCTTCAGCTCGTACTAAGCCAGCTCGTCTGTCTACAGGCCTTACTGTTCAAGTTCCTGAGTACATTGCAACTGGCGACAAAGTTGTTGTGAACACAGCTGAACGTAAATACATGAACCGCGCAAGCTAAGATACTGATTATGACCGAAGCTAACGACCTAATGTCTTACGACGACGCAATTGACACTGCATACGACATCTTTCTAGAGATGGCTGCTGATAATCTTGAACCTGCAGACGTGATCTTATTCACGGCTCAGTTTGAAGATCGTGGCGCTGCAGAACTTGTTGAAACTGGTGACGATTGGGTTGAACATGTTGGCTTTGAAGTCGACAAAGAGATCTACGCTGAAGTACGCATTGGTCTTGTAAATGAAGCTGATGATGTCTTAGATGACGTATTCGCTCGTCTACTGATCAGCCGTGACCCTGAACACAAGTTCTGTCACATGTTGTGGAAACGCGACTAGGCTCTTCTTAAACCAGCTCAGAGTACTGAGCTGGTTTTCTTACGACTTCATAGCCTCATCACTTTACCAAACTGCAACTCTACAAAATTATGACCAAAGCAAAGACAGATACCCTATCCAAAGGCTATGCCTGTGTTGGATTAGTAAATCCCAAAACCCCTGAAAATGTTGGCTCAGTAATGCGAGCAGCTGGTTGCTACGGAGCAAACTCTGTATTTTATACTGGCACCCGTTATGACCACGCTCGACAATTTCATACCGACACCAAGGAAAAGCATCTTGAGTTGCCTTTGATTGGTGTTGAAGATCTTAAAGACATTATTCCTGTTGGCTGCGTGCCCATCGCAGTTGATTTGATAGAAGGCGCTAAGCCTCTGCCTGATTATAAGCACCCACCTCGCGCTTTTTATATCTTCGGCCCTGAAGATGGGACTCTAAAAAAAGAGATCACGGACTTCTGTCGTGAAACCATCTACGTTCCGACTAATGGCTGCATGAACCTTGCTGCCGCGGTCAATGTTATTCTGTATGACCGCATGGCGAAGGGTGACAACTTCTCGAATCATTTGAAAGTGACCTAATATCAATCGTAGCGAGTCAGCCGAGCTGGCTAAGCGCTTCTAGCTAGTTAATCACTTCTAACTAGTTAAGCACTCCCACATGATTTGAACTGCGCCATATTCAAGACATAAAAAAACCTGCTAAGTTAGCAGGTTTTTTTGTATTCGAAACGTTGGATTAAGCTATAGAATCCACGAAATTACTTACGTGATCTTGGCTTAGCCGGTTTAGCCGGGCGTCCGTTGTTCAGTTTAGGCTTTTTGGTAGACTGAGGTTTACCATTGGTCGCTGGAGCACTACGACCTGAATCAGGTGTTGTAGTTCCGCGAGTTGCAGGCTTCTTACGCTTAGTCTGGTTGCTACGGCCTTTAGGAGCATTTGCGCGCTCTTCGTGACGCTTAACAGCACGACGAATTTTCTGGCTGCGAGAACGCTCACGCTTACGAGACGTGTTTGCAGGATCAAGATCCAACAGTGTCTCTTTTTCTGGCTGAAGTTCAACAAGCTCACGCAAGTAGTTTACTTCTTGAAGATCTAGCTCTTTCCAACCGCCACGAGGCAGTTTCTTATCAAGGTAGATATCACCGTAACGTACACGTTTCAGACGGCTTACTGTTGTTTCTTGTGATTCCCAAAGACGACGAACCTCACGGTTACGACCTTCGTTAATTGCTACGTAGAAAGTATGGTTCATACCTTCACCGCCAGCGTAAACCACATCTTCGAAACGAGCCATACCGTCTTCAAGTTGAACGCCACGAGTCACGTTCTTAACTTTTTGCTCGGTTACTTCACCAAATACACGTACTAGGTACTCACGCTCAACCTGACGGCTTGGGTGCATTAGGCGGTTAGCTAGTTCACCATCGGTTGTGAACAACAGTAGGCCTGATGTGTTTGCATCAAGACGACCAACTGAAATCCAACGAGAACCACGGATCTTAGGTAGACGATCAAAAACAGTACGGCGACCTTCAGGATCGTGACGAGTACAAAGCTCACCTTCAGGTTTGTAGTAAGCAAGTACACGACAAACCACTTCTTCAGAGGCTTTGCCTGTAATTGTGTGGCCATCGATACGGATCACTGAGTTCTCGTCTTCAAGACGCTCACCCAATTTCGCAACTTGACCGTTAACACTTACACGACCAGATTTGATTAAACCTTCTAGTTCACGACGAGAACCGTGACCAGCTCGCGCTAAAACCTTCTGTAATTTTTCGCTCATTTACTCTTTTCTACCTAATTGTCGTCTTCACAGACGTCGAATGAATTTTTCGCGACCAAATCGCGGTCGCGTATTATCGCAAATAACCTGCCAAAAAGCACTTGTTATTTACTCTGGCAGGTTTGCTGTTTCGTTACAGACTGTTAATCAGTAACGCTATTATTCAAACGGCGCTGGATCACCGGCACCACGACGTAAAACAACGGCGTCATCGTCACTGAAGTCAATAACCGTAGTAGGTTGCTCACCTAAGTAGCCGCCATTCAAAATAACATCAACCGCATGCTCTAAGCTGTCACGAATTTCTTCAGGATCCGATTCAGTTGTCTCGTTACCCGGAAGAATCAGAGACGTCGACATCAATGGCTCGCCCATTGCTTCTAGAAGGTCTAGGGCAATTTTGTTGTCCGGTACACGAATACCGATCGTTTTACGCTTAGCGTTCATCAAACGCTTTGGCACTTCTTTTGTTGCTTTAAAAATAAACGTGTAAGCACCTGGCGTGTGCGCCTTAAGCAGACGGAAAGCCACGTTATCTACTCGTGCATACAGTGACAACTCAGAAAGATCACGGCATAACAAAGTGAAATTGTGCTTATCATCGATTCGACGAATTTTACAGATGCGTTCGAGTGCTTGTTTATTTTCAAGCTGACAACCCAGTGCATAACCTGAATCTGTTGGATAAACCACAACGCCGCCATTGCGAATAATCGCAACCGCTTGAGTAATTAAGCGCGCTTGTGGGTTATCTGGGTGTACATAAAAAAACTGGCTCATTGTTGATCCTCGTTATCGAATCTCTCGACTCTATCATCAGAAGGAGCTGGTTCACCTAAAGACTATTCAGATGGTGAAACCGTTTGAAACTCCCAATCTTTCCATACTTCTTCGACCCCAGAAGGTAGCCAGAGATTACGTCCAAGTTCCATCCATGGGGATGGGTAATGGAAGTCGCTGCCTTGGGAGGCTAATAGTTTGTATTGTATAGCATAATCCGCAAGTGTGCGTCTTTCTTGTTGTGCTTGCTGAGGTTGAGCGACTTCCATCGCGTCACCATTTGCTTCAACAAATGCAGCGAGAAGGCGTTTAACCCACTTGGCGGTAAGGCCATATCGCGCAGGGTGAGCTAATACCGCTTGACCACCAGCCGCATGAATAGCCGTGACAGCATCACTCATTGAGCACCATGTTGGCGGCACATAACCTGGATTGTTGCGCGTAAGAAACTTTTTAAACACCTGCTGCATGGTTTTCGCGTAGCCATTGTCGACTAACCATTTCGCAAAGTGTGCTCGAGTAATTGGTGCATCACCTGCAATCAACTTAACCTCTTCTAACACACCTTCACGAGTCGCTTTCTCAAGACGTTGCGCAATCATCTCTGCACGTCCGACACGGTGTTGCTTCTGTTGTTCAATTAACGCTTTCAATTCTGGTGATTCAGGATCGACGTTTAACCCAACAATATGGATATCTTTGTTTTGCCAAACGGTTGAGATCTCGATGCCGTTAATCAACTGAATAGGAAGATTGTTATCAGCAATATAGCTGCGTGCTTCTGCAAGTCCATCAGTCGTATCATGATCTGTAATCGCTAACGCTTCGATGTTAAAGCCTAGCGCTCGGTCAATCAGTTCAGGTGGAGTAAGTCGGCCATCTGAGGCTGTTGTATGACTATGTAGATCAATTCTCATATATTCTTTTTCATTGTTTTCAATTTTTATCGTTATATTTGTGTCAACACACTTGACCCGCAAGCAGAAAACTAGTTAACTAGTACACAAATACGAAGTATCACATTTGATAGGTTCACCATGTTACAAGAATTTAACCAAAACCATAAAGATAAAGTTTTAGAACTTTCTTCAGTAGAAGCAAGTTCGGAGCTTAATTGGTGGCGCACTTGGACAAGTTCTTGGTGGGCTAACGTGTACTTCTAGTTAAACAGTTTGTTTATAAAAAAGTTATCACTAAGCCCGCTTTAATAGCGGGCTTTTTAATTTGTCGAACATCTCACATTCAACTGACTAACAAATCATCGAATTGACCATATTCTAGATTGGGTGAAAGGTATCTTTATGCGACTATGTACGGCAGGAAATTTAAAGAATCATAAAGGAGGTCTTGTGAACAAGGCCATTGAAATCAAAAAGCTGGGAACCATTGAGGTCATCAATTCTTCAGTTCCTTACTCGCAAGATCCAACCAGCGTTTTTCATACTTTGTGTGAAAACAAAACTGATAGTCTTTTGTTGGAATCTGCCGAGATTGAATCTAAACAGAACCTGACAAGCCTACTCCTTATCGACTCTGCTGTTCGCATCGTATGTCGCGGACATGAAGTAACCTTTCAAGCATTGACTGAAAACGGTCAAGCGCTTATCGAACACCTCACTCAAAACGTGAAAGCAGAAATTAAATCTGACCTTACTGATAACGTTTTGACGCTGACTTTTATCGAGCCAAGCAACGAATTAGACGAAGACTCACGTTTAAGAGAAGCCTCTTCATTCGATGCTCTACGTTTAGTTCAGCACAGCTTTGAGCAAGACGCGGATAACAAACACGCGCTATTCATGGCGGGTCTATTCGCTTACGACATCGTGGCAAACTTTGAGCCACTCGGTGATGCTGAAGCGACCAACAATTGTCCTGACTTTGTTTTCTACGTAGCTGAAACACTATTGCGTTTCGATCACCAAGAGAACGAAGGCCTACTTCACGCGAGCTTATTTGCTCAAGATGACAATATCAAAGCGCAATTAACTGACCGTCTAGCCAACATTCAAACTAAGTGTCAGTCCCTGAAAGCCATCACTGAAGTAACGCCGTTAGACAACGTTGAAGCTGTACCGAGTGTTTCAGATGAAGACTTCTGCCAAACGGTTCGTGATTTAAAAGAGTACGTAGTTAAAGGCGATGTGTTCCAAGTAGTTCCTTCACGCCGCTTTACTCTACCTTGCCCTGCTCCACTGGCGGCTTATAAAGAACTCAAACAAAGTAACCCAAGCCCTTACATGTTCTACATGCAAGACGAGCTGTTTACTCTGTTCGGAGCTTCTCCAGAAAGTGCTCTGAAATACGAGACAGAAACCAACCAAATCGAGATTTACCCAATTGCTGGTACTCGTCGTCGTGGTAAGCGCCCAGACGGTCAAATCGATTTCGACCTAGACAGCCGTATCGAACTTGAATTGCGTACCGACAAGAAAGAAAACGCCGAGCACATGATGCTAGTCGACCTAGCACGTAACGATGTTGCACGTATTGCCGAAGCAGGCACTCGCCACGTAGCAGACTTACTGAAAGTAGACCGCTACAGCCATGTGATGCACTTGGTTTCTCGTGTTGTTGGTCAGCTGCGTGAGGACTTAGATGCCCTGCACGCTTACCAAGCTTGTATGAATATGGGTACGCTAACGGGCGCACCAAAAATCCGTGCTATGCAGCTTATTCGTGACGTAGAAAAAACGCGTCGTGGTAGCTACGGTGGTGCAGTCGGTTATCTAACCGGTGAAGGGACTCTAGATACTTGTATCGTAATTCGTTCTGCTTACGTTGAAGATGGCGTGGCACAGGTACAAGCTGGCGCTGGTGTGGTATTCGATTCAGACCCACAAGCAGAAGCCGATGAAACTCGCGGCAAAGCACAAGCGGTCATCTCAGCGATTCAAGCAGCTCATACTAAGAACCTAACAAATAAGAAGGAGTCGTAATCATGGCTGATATTGTATTCATCGATAACTTCGACTCATTCACTTACAACCTTGTAGACCAGTTTCGTTCATTAGGTCACAGCGTAAAAATTTACCGTAACAACATTCCTGCAAAAGTAGTTGAAGCGGCGATCAACGAACTAGACAACCCTGTTGCACTGCTTTCACCAGGCCCTGGCGCTCCAGCAGATGCGGGCTGTATGCCAGAGCTGATTCAGCTTCTAAAAGGTAAAGTGCCAATGATTGGTATTTGCTTAGGCCACCAAGCGATTGTTGAAGCCTATGGCGGCACCGTTGCAGGCGCTGGCGAAATCATTCATGGTAAGGTGTCGATGATGGAACACCAAAACCATGCGACTTACCAAGGCTTACCTTCGCCATTGGCTATCGCTCGCTACCACTCTTTAGTGGCAACGCATGTATCTGATAGCCTAACGGTGACCGCTGAAGTCGATGATTTGGTGATGTCTGTGGTTCAAGAACAAGACAAGGTGTGTGGATTCCAATTCCACCCTGAATCAATTATGACGACCTACGGTGCAACGCTTCTAGCAAACGCTATCGATTGGGCTCTTGAGAAAAAGACGATATAGGAAACGATCATGGAACAGATTAATAAACTTTACGAACAGCAGTCTCTTACTCAAGAAGAAAGCCAACAGTTATTTGATGTGATCATCAAGGGTGAACTAGACCCAATCTTGATGGCTTCAGCGCTGACAGCGCTAAAAATCAAAGGCGAAACGCCCGATGAAATCGCTGGCGCAGCGAAAGCACTGCTTGCGAATGCAAACCCGTTCCCGCGCCCTAATTACGATTTCGCAGACATCGTAGGTACAGGTGGCGACGGTCACAACACCATCAATATCTCGACGACTTCTGCATTTGTTGCCGCAGCGTGTGGCTTAAAAGTCGCGAAGCACGGTAACCGCAGCGTATCGAGCAAATCAGGCTCTTCTGACCTACTGGATTCGTTCGGTATCAACCTAGCAATGACAGCTGAAGACACACGTACGGCTGTTGATGAACTTGGCGTAGCATTCCTATTTGCTCCGCAGTATCACGTTGGTGTACGTCACGCGATGCCGGTTCGTCAAACAATGAAAACGCGCACTATCTTCAATATCCTTGGCCCACTGATTAACCCAGCTCGCCCTAACATCGAGCTAATGGGTGTTTACAGCAAAGAGTTGGTTCGCCCTATCGCAGAAACCATGCTGCAAATGGGCATGAAGCGTGCTGCGGTTGTTCACGGTAGCGGCTTAGATGAAGTGGCGATTCACGGCGAGACTATCGTTGCTGAAATTAAAGATGGCGAGATTCACGAGTACACAGTGACACCGGCTGACTTTGGTTTAAACACTCACTCTCTTGAAGCAATTAAGGGCGGCGAGCCAGAAGAGAACAAAGCCATCACAACCGATATCCTGACGGGTAAAGGCACTGATGCTCAAGTTGGCGCAGTGGCAGTCAACGTTGCTCTACTGATGCGTCTGTTTGGTCACGAAGACCTAAAAGCCAACGCACAGCAAGCGATTGACGCGATGAACTCTGGCAAAGCTTACGAGCTTGTACAAAAGCTTGCTGCACACGCCTAACGAACGACGAATTGAGACAAAGAACATGACACAGACTACCGATAAACTGTCGACCCACGTTTCAGTCAAAGAAGCTGAAATGGCGGAAGTATTAGCAAAAATCGTTCGTGATAAATACCAATGGGTTGAAGCGCGTAAGCAGACTCAACCATTAGACGAGTTTAAAGCATCACTAACTGCAACAGACCGCAGCTTTTATGATGCTCTGAGCGGAGAGCAAACTGTTTTCATCACTGAATGTAAAAAGGCATCTCCGTCAAAAGGTCTAATCCGTGACGAGTTTGACCTCGACTACATTGCGTCGGTTTACAACAACCACGCAAACGCGATTTCTGTGCTGACAGACGAGAAGTACTTCCAAGGTGACTTTGAGTTTTTACCTAAGGTTCGCAGCATTGCTAAGCAGCCTATCCTGTGTAAAGACTTCATGGTTGATACCTACCAAGTTTACTTGGCTCGTCATTACTCAGCTGATGCTATCTTGTTGATGCTGTCGGTATTGGATGACGAAGAGTACCAAGCGCTGGCGGAAGTCGCTCACTCACTCAACATGGGTGTATTGACCGAAGTCAGCAACGAAGAAGAACTTCACCGCGCAGTCGCCCTAAACGCGAAAGTAATCGGCATTAACAACCGTAACCTTCGTGACCTTTCGACTGATTTAAACCGTACTAAAGAGTTGGCGCCCCTGATTCGCGAACTGGCTCCAAACGCAGTCGTGATTTCAGAGTCTGGCATCTACACACATCAACAAGTTCGTGACCTTTCAACGTTTGCAGATGGCTTCCTAATCGGTAGCTCTCTAATGGCAGAAAAGAACCTAGAGCTTGCTGTGCGTAAAGTAACGCTGGGTGAAAACAAGGTGTGCGGTTTAACTCACTCTGATGATGCAGCGAAAGCGTATCAAGCTGGTGCGGTATTCGGTGGTCTGATTTTCGTTGAAGCATCTAAGCGTCATGTGGATATCGAAGCGGCTCGTTTGACTATGAGCGGCGCACCTTTGAACTACGTGGGTGTGTTCCAAAGCCACAGCGTGGCAGACGTTGCGAAAACGGTTTCTGAGCTAGGCCTGTTCGCTGTGCAATTGCACGGTGATGAGTCTCAAGCGTATGTCGATGAACTAAAACAGTCACTGCCTGAAAGCGTTGAGATTTGGAAAGCTTATGGTGTTGCTTCCGATACAGAGAGCTCGCTACCAGAATTACTGGAAAGCAACGTGACTCGTCACCTGCTAGATACTAAAGTGGGTTCTCAAACAGGTGGCACAGGCCAAGTGTTCGATTGGAGCCTAATCAACAACCAAAGCGCAATCATGTTGGCGGGTGGTCTAAACCCAGAAAATGCTAACCAAGCGGCTAAGTTGGGCTGCTTAGGATTAGACCTAAACTCTGGCGTTGAATCCGCTCCAGGTAAAAAAGACGCAGACAAACTGCAGCGTGCTTTTGCAGCGATTCGTAATTACTAGTCCAAACTCGGCGCTAGAAATTAGAAAGCAAAAACTAAAAACATATTTGTGAGCTTTGCCTTTTGCGAAGCTCAAACAAGATTAAATGACTTGGTGTGAATACACATCAGTAGAATTGAAGGAATAACACAATGGCTAAACTCGATGCCTACTTTGGTGAATACGGTGGTCAATACGTACCGCAGATCCTAGTGCCAGCACTAGACCAACTTGAACAAGCATTTATCGATGCACAGGCCGATCCTGAGTTCCGTAGCGAATTCATGACGCTTCTTCAAGAGTACGCTGGTCGTCCAACGGCACTAACGCTAGCACGTAACCTAACAAAAGGTACAAAAACAAAACTGTACCTAAAGCGTGAAGATCTACTTCACGGCGGTGCTCACAAGACAAACCAAGTACTTGGTCAAGCATTGCTAGCAAAACGTATGGGCAAACAGGAAATCATCGCTGAAACTGGCGCAGGCCAACACGGTGTGGCAACGGCGCTAGCTTGTGCTCTATTAGGTCTTAAGTGTCGTGTATACATGGGTGCAAAAGACGTTGAACGTCAAAGCCCGAACGTGTTCCGTATGAAGCTAATGGGCGCAGAGGTTATCCCTGTTCATTCTGGCTCTTCAACGCTAAAAGATGCGTGTAACGAAGCGCTACGTGACTGGTCTGCAACTTATGAAGACGCGCACTACCTACTGGGTACTGCAGCGGGTCCTCACCCATTCCCAACGATTGTTCGTGATTTCCAACGCATGATTGGTGAAGAAACGAAGAACCAGATTCTAGCGCGTGAAGGTCGCCTTCCTGATGCGGTTATCGCTTGTGTCGGCGGTGGTTCAAACGCTATCGGTATGTTCGCGGATTTCATTGAAGAAGAGTCTGTACGCCTAATCGGTGTTGAGCCAGCTGGTAAAGGTATTGATACCGACCAACACGGCGCACCGCTTAAGCACGGTAAAACCGGTATCTTCTTCGGCATGAAAGCGCCACTGATGCAAGATGAGAACGGCCAAGTAGAAGAGTCTTACTCTGTATCTGCGGGTCTAGATTTCCCATCAGTTGGTCCTCAACACGCACACCTAAATGCTATTGGCCGTGCTGAATACGACAACGTGACCGATGACGAAGCACTAGAAGCTTTCCAAGCTATCGCACGTAACGAAGGTATCATCGCTGCACTAGAGTCATCTCATGCTTTGGCTCATGCAATCAAAATGGCTCATGACGATCCAGAGAAAGAACAGCTATTAGTCGTTAACTTATCTGGCCGTGGTGACAAAGACATTTTCTCTGTACACGACATTCTTAAAGAGAAAGGAGCATTATAATGGATCGCTATCAATCACTCTTCACTCGCTTAGCTGAAAAGAATCAGGGCGCATTCGTACCATTCGTAACAGTTGGCGATCCTAACCCTGAGCAATCGCTTAAGATCATGGAAACTTTGGTTGAAGCGGGTGCAGACGCACTTGAGCTTGGTATCCCATTCTCTGATCCTCTTGCTGATGGTCCAACAATCCAAGGTGCGAACATTCGCGCTTTAGATTCTAAAGTCACGCCAGATGTGTGTTTTGATCTTATTGGTCAAATTCGTGCTAAATACCCAGAGTTGCCAATCGGCCTACTGATGTACGCAAACTTGGTGTACGCACGTGGTATCGAGAACTTCTACGAGCGTTGTGCGAATGCAGGTATCGACTCTGTATTGATTGCTGACGTCCCAACCAACGAGAGTGGCGAGTTTGTTGCTGCAGCTAAAAAGTTTGGTATTCACCCAATCTTTATTGCTCCACCAACAGCAAGTGATGAGACGCTTCAATCGGTTTCTGAGCTAGGTGGTGGTTACACTTACCTACTTTCTCGTGCTGGCGTAACGGGTGCAGAAACCAAAGCAAACATGCCTGTGACTGCCCTTCTTGATCGTTTGAACAAGTTTGATGCGCCACCAGCACTGCTTGGTTTTGGTATCTCGGCTCCTGAACAAGTGAAAGAAGCAATTGTAGCTGGCGCTGCAGGTGCTATCTCTGGCTCAGCAGTTGTGAAAATCATTGAAAACAACGTTGAACAACCAGAAGCAATGCTTAAAGCACTTGCTGAGTTTGTTACGCCAATGAAAGCGGCTACGCAAAAGTAATCTGCGGTCAATAAATCGAACCAGCGATTCAAGTATTAAAAGGCTCCACAACTGTGGAGCCTTTTTTATTGCTTTTCATTTAAGCCAATCACTCATCGGCTTTCATCGCTTTCTTAATCGCTGCCTCATTGAGCGTCGCTTTGATCGGATCGGTTATCTTCTCCACTAAATCGATGGGCATTGGGAAGATGATTGTGGAGGTTCTTTCATTAGCCACCTCGGTTAGCGTTTGCATATATCGCAATTGAATGGCGTTAGGCGCTTGATTCAGTACTTCGGCCGCTTCGCGTAATTTGGTCGATGCTTCTAACTCACCCGTCGCATGTATCACCTTGGCTCGACGAGAACGTTCCGCCTCGGCTTGTTTAGCAAGCGCTCGCACCATACTGTCATCAAGGTCGACATGCTTAATCTCAACATTGGCAATCTTAATCCCCCAGTTATCGGTGTGTTGATCCAGTATCGATTGCAAATCTCTATTAAGCTCTTCTCGCTCAGACAACAGCTCGTCCAACTCATGTTGCCCTAGCACAGAACGTAACGTTGTTTGTGAAAGTTGACTGGTGGCCTCAAGATAATTCTCAACGTTGTTGATCGCCATTTTCGGATCGAGAACTCGAAAATAGACCACAGCATTAACCTTCACAGACACATTATCTCTGGTGATCAAATCTTGTGTTGGCACATCCAAAACAATAGTACGTAGATCCACTCGCACAATTTGTTGGATGAAAGGAATGATGATAATCAAGCCCGGTCCTTTAACGCCATAGAAGCGCCCAAGGAAGAACACCACTGCACGCTCATACTCGCGCAGAACTCTAAACATGCTGGCTATCAACAAGATAACGAGCACGATGACAATACCTATAGTGTGTATAAACATAACCGCCCCCTAATGGTAACGATAGTTAAGCAATAAATAATTCAATCAAGTTTGTCCTAACACTCCGCGCTAACTCGGCCTCGGTGGTACCTCATCGGGTAGTGCCTCGACATCCAAAAGCAACCCAGTCAGTTTGGTCACTCTGATAAGCTGCCCCGCTTGCAGTTCACTGGCGCATTGAGCTTGCCAAATTTCACCTTCAACTAGCACTCGGCCAGCACCCGGGAAACCGCTGACAACTTTACCTGTCTCACCAACCACCGCTTCCATCCCTGTAGTCACAGGCTTGTTTCTCACTCGGACTAACATAGAGATAGTTACGACAATAAAAGCAACAGAGAACAAACTGATCCCGATAATTAACGGCAATGCGATTTGATAACCCGGCACTTCGGTGTCCATCAACATGATTGAACCGAGCGTAAACGCAGCAACGCCACCCAAACCGAAAATACCAAAGCTAGGGCTAAAGGCCTCTGCGACCATTAAGGCTATTCCCAATAGAATTAAGGCAAGGCCCGCGTAGCTCACAGGCAGCATTTGTAAGGAGTACATCGCCAACAACAAACAGATACCGCCCAATACACCCGGTAAGCCGACTCCAGGGTTATAGAACTCCAGTAACAAGCCATAGATGCCAATGAGCATGAGGATGTAAGCGACGTTTGGATTAGTAATCACCGAAAGCAAACTAAAGCGCCAGTCTTGTTCACGCTCGACAAAAGCCACCTCACTAAGTTGAACTTCCTGATTGATACCGTTGATGATGATGGTGCGTCCGTTACTCAGCTCAACCAATTGCTGAAGGTCGCTAGCAATAAAATCGATCACATTAAGTGTTAGCGCGTTCTCTGAGTCCAAACTCGCCGCTTCTCTTACCGCCTTTTCAGCCCACTCTTCATTGCGATTGTGTAGCTTAGCCAAACTGACAATGTAGGCTGCAGCATCATTGATGACTTTCTTCTCCATCGCAGTGCTGGCTTTTACTTGGTCTGAGTTCTCTTGTTTTGTTTCGTCTTGCTCACTCGCTGACGTGTTGTCATCTTTATTAGCATCGTCTTGAGGAGATAGTGGATTAGTCGGTGCTTTACCACCACCAAGAGAGACAGGCGTGGCTGCGCCCAAATTAGTTCCAGGCGCCATAGAGGCGATGTGGCTAGCAAGTAGAATGTAGGTTCCCGCACTCGCCGCACGTGAGCCAGCAGGCCCAACCCAAGTTGCTATCGGGATCGGTGAGGTGGTGATGGATCGGATAATATCTCGCATCGACGTATCTAACCCGCCGGGCGTGTTCATTTTCAAAATAATGAGCTTCGCTTGCTCATCGTGAGCTTGTTCTATTTCTCTAGTGAGGTAGTCACTGGTCGCAGGACCTATTCCTCCATTCACCTCAATAACCCAGACATCATCGGCCTGAGCAAACACAGAGCTGAACAACAGAAGAAACGCAAACAAGTACTTTAATATAAAAGTCATAGCCCCTCTCCTTACAACTGAGATGCTAGATAGACGTTTTATTTAAAGCGCAGAGGTAACATCTTGGTAATAAATAGATACCTTAAGCATAGTTCAGGCTAAATTTCACACAACACGCGTCTTTGAATTAGCTCAAATATCAAGACCAAAAAACACCCAAAAATGAAAACCAAATGTTAACAAAGCAAGTCAAATACCAACCCCTCAAATCATTCACGAAACACCCAACAAGAAGCCTTTTATAAACCCTGCAAATATCAGAGTAATAAAAAACAAAAGCAAACGATTGCATCGGTATAGAAAAACAACAAATGACATAAAACCACCTACTTTTCGAGGGCTTTCATCTCTGCTCATATTGATAAATGTAAAGGATACGTGTAAAACTTCTCGCGAAATATTAATCCAATGGTACATCGTACATTGGTGAGTAGTTCTGGGATTTTTATATTTAGTAGCACAGAGGTTATGGAAGTGTTAAAAGAAAAGAGTTTACTAAGCAACATCGGCGTTCAAGTCGTTATTGCAATGATCATCGGTACCCTAGTCGGTGCGATGATGGGTGACAGCGCAACTATGTTCGCTCCACTGGGTGCTATCTTCATCAATTTGATCAAGATGCTGGTTATCCCTCTAGTCGCGGTTGCCCTAATTTCAGGTGCTGCTGGTCTAGGCAACAGCTCATCAGCAGGTAAAGTGGGCGTGACCACTCTAGGTTACTTTGCACTAACGTCTGCACTTGCTGTAGCACTAGCGCTAGTAATGGGTGAAATATTCGAACCGGGTCGTGGTATCGATGTTTCTGGCGTTGAAGGCATGTTCTCTTCTGAATACGCTGCAAAAGGCGAACTTCCAACGTTCTGGGCAACCGTAACGGGTATGATCCCGACCAACGTTTTCCAATCACTGAATGAAGCAAACATTCTGCAAATTCTAGTCTTCTGCTTATTCTTCGGTATTGCGATTTCTAAACAAGCGAAAGAGAAACGTGACCCTATCATCAATGGCGTAAACGCGATTGTTGACGCTATGGTTTGGATGATCAACAAGGTTATGATCATTGCACCACTTGGCGTATTCGGCCTAATGGCAGAAGCTGTGGGTACGTTCGGTTTTGGCGCACTTATGGTTGTGTTCAAACTGTTCGTTGTCTACATCGCTGCGATTCTGATCTTCGGCTTTGTTGCTTACCCACTGATGATTCAAATCTTCACTAAGACTTCTGCGAAGAAGTTCCTAGTTGCGATGAAGAAGCCTCAAGCGGTTGCACTATCAACAGCATCTTCAATGGCGACACTGCCAGTAACAATGGAAACGGTAGAGAAAGAACTTGGCGTTCGTAACTCTACGGCTTCATTCGTTCTGCCTCTTGGTGCGACGATCAACATGTCTGGTAACGCGATTTACTACGGCCTAGTTGCTATCTTCTTCGCACAGCTGTTCAACATCGACCTGTCTATGGGTGCTTACGTTGCTATCATCGTAACGTCTACACTAGGTGCGGTTGGCCAAGCGGGTGTTCCAGGTCCTTCTTTCCTAGTGGTTGCAGTTCTTCTAGCGGCTGGTATCCCTATCGAAGGTCTACCTCTGTTGTTCGCTCTAGACCGTATCTTCGACATGATCCGTACTGCTCTGAACATCACTGGTGATGCAGCATGTGCAGTTATCGTTGATTCTCTAATCGAAGACGAAGCGAAAGAAGCTGAGCTACAAAAACAGCAAGCGTAATATTAAGCGCTAAGTTGGTGGTGACTTGAATTGACACCACCAGCATAAACTTGAAAGTCCGAGAGCCTTACAGCCCTCGGATTTTTGTTTTTGGTGTTCTAATTTTTAGGCGTTAGACGAATTACAAATCAGCGCCATAGATATCAAACGTAAAGTACTTAGCGGCGATCTTGTCGTAAGTACCGTTTGCTCTGATCTCTTCAATCGCGGCATTGAATTGTTTCGCCAGTTTTGAATCCTGCTTTCTTAGTGCTAACGCCGTACCTTCGCCAATGTAGGCTTTGTCGGTTACTGCTTTGCCTTTGAACTCAAAGCCCTCGCCTTCTTTCTTATCTAAGAAAGCTAATGACAGTTGATCTGAGTTGCCGAAGGTTAGATCTAGACGGCCGTTTTGCAGATCCAGATAAACTTCATCTTGCCCTGTGTAACGCTTAATGTTGGCAACACTGCCAAACTTGTCGGTTACGTAGCGATCGTGAATCGTACCTTGTTGAACACCGATGGTTTTGCCCGCTAAGCCCGCCTGATCAACGCTGAATTCTGCGCTTTTAGCAGCAACAAACACGGCTGGAGTTTGGTAGTACTTATCAGTAAACAAAATCTTACGCTTACGCTCTTCAGTAATACGCATTGACGCCATAATCACATCCGACTTTCTTGCCAATAAACTTGGAATTAGCGAATCCCAGCTTTGTGAAACCCAAGTACAATCGAGTTTAGCTTGCTCACACAAAGCATCAGCTATCTCAATATCAAACCCGACAGGCACACCGTCACTGTTTTTATAGTTGAATGGCGGATACGTAAAGTCGGACGCCAAACGGATTTCTTTCGCCTGTACCGTTGTACCAAGTAAAGCGGCCGCACAAGCGAGTCCTAGTATTATCTTTTTCATCATTGCCATCCTAGATATGATCTTTATCGAGTTGAGATTCAGTTTCTTTATGTTGAGCTTGTTGAATTTGTTTGCCTTGTTGATTCTTTTCTAATTCGGTTTGGTAACGTGTTAGTGACGTTATCACTTCTAGCATGCTCTCTTGGCTACCAATACTGATTCGAACACAGTTACGCAAAGCCGGTTCATGGTTTTGATTCCTTGTCACAATGCCATCCTTCGCCAAGACACTGAACACTTGGTGCCCAGCTTTTTGACGCAGCAAAATGAAGTTTGTCGATGAAGGGTAAACAGACTCGATGAAATCAAACTGCGTTAGCTCACAAGCAAACCAGTTACGTAGCTCAACCAGCTTTTGCGTCGCATCTTGCATCACTGAGACTCGTTCATCAGACAAAGCGTCTAGCACGATTTGCGATGAGCAATCTGGCATCGGATAAGGTGGAATCAGCTTCGCGACATACTGCATCACATTTTGACTCGCTAAGATAAAACCACAACGAACTGCAGCCAATCCAAATGCCTTAGACAAGGTTCGAATCACAACCAAGTGCGGATAACGCTCAATAAGGCTAACGGCTGACGTTTGTGGTTCAAATTCGATATACGCTTCATCGACGACCACTAGCGACTTCCCAGTCGTGCCTTCCAATACCTGAATCAAATCCGATTTAGGAATCACATTGCCCGTTGGATTGTTTGGTGAGCAAAGAAACACGATATTCGCCAGCTCTGCCTTATTCACAATATCAGCGACGTTCAGGCTGAAATCTTCCTGTAAAGGAGAATCGAGCGTTTCAATCGCTAGTGCATCAGCGCAAAACTCATACATGGCATACGTTGGTGAACAGATAAGGATATTGTCTTGAGCGGGTTTGCAGAATGTTCTGATCAGTAAATCAATTGCTTCATCGGCGCCACGCACCGCAACGGTTGCAGCATCAGTTCCACAATAAGCTTGGTAAGCCTTGGCAATGTCTTGCGGTAAAAAGTCTGGGTAACGATTATGGCTGGCTTCTCCTTGAAACAGAGAGTTTTCCAATTCATTTGCGTTTAACCAGACACGTCCATCACCACCAATTCTTCTTGCTGATTGATAAGGTATTAATTTTTTTACAGCCTGCGGCACTAAGTTATCAATAAAAGATGTCAAGAAGCTATCCCTTTCACATAATCACGATGTCTCATCACTGCTTTCATATTCAAGAAATGTGATTTATACACATATTGAATCACTAATGATGAGTAAGTATTTACATTCAAACAGAACACTATTGATAAATGAATCGAAATAATCACATAATAGTCATGATAAAAAATCATAGGTAAAGATATGAATCGCACACTTCCTTCAACCAAAACCTTGCTCGCGTTTTTGTCGACGGCAAGGCATCTCAACTTTACGCGCGCGGCACATGAGCTCAATGTTACGCAAGGTGCAGTGAGTCGTCAGGTATTGTCGTTTGAAGAAAGCCTTGGCTGTGATCTCTTCTATCGCCACGCTCGTGGACTGTCTTTAACGCCGAAAGGAGAAGAACTGGTTCCCCTGATACAAGGAACGATTCATCAGCTGCAATCGGCTCTAAATCAAGTGGCTAGCTCTCCCTCCAAGATCAAACTCAACGCACCGAGCTGTATTACCTCTTGGCTACTACCTAAGTTGATGTCTTTTCAGCAAGCCTATCCTGAAATTGATGTCGAACTCACGTCGACCATCAAACACGTCTTCGAACCAAGCTTTGATCCGTTTGACGCCGTAATTACCTATGGCAAGAAGCCAAACCAGCAATCGATTATCAGCCAATTATTGTTTAACGAGCAGTTAGCGCCCGTTTGCCAAGCACAAAGCATTACACAGAGCCATCTTGTCGACGACGCATCGACCATCATCAAGCCACACAAGCTTGCCCAATACACTTGGCTACACGCCAACAATGAGCAGAGTGATTGGCGACTTTGGTTAGAACACATAGGCAGCCACGACCTTTCAAGCAAGAACAACCAACAATTCGCGACACTCGATCAAGCGATGAACGCCGCCATTCAAGGGTTTGGTATTGCAATCGGTGACATCACGCTTGCTAAGCAAGATATTGATTTGGGCAGATTGGTGAAAGTGAGTGAAGGCAGTGTGTTTTCGGGAAATGGATACTTCCTATTACAACCCAAGAACCGTCAGAATGCCTCGCTATCAACCTTAGTCGATTGGCTAGTCGATTAACGGTTATCAAATTGCCAATTCAGGAGCCTTAAAGCTTCAGTAGATCGTCATAATGAGAATTTTACCATTCTCAAAATAAAACTATTTTTCGTCAGCTCCGTATTGGTGTTTAGAGAATAGAACGTACGTTCCTTTAACTAATTGAAAAGAAATTCAATTCTATTTGGTCGGGAATTTGTTCTGTTCAATTGGAAAAAATGGCATTCGAATTGCTTTGTCATAGATAACCCAACCAATATACAGCAGGTTGCATCATTTGAACTGCAGCTTGTCACGGAGGATAGGCTATGACCTTACAAAGACATACGTATTACGGCTTGATTCACCATGGAATTAAAACCCTATTAATGGACAGAATTGGCCACTTCACAGAACGTGAATATCACGAGTATCTCGACTTAACGACCGGTAAATCGACGTGTTTTGCCATGAGCGAACAAGAACTCGAAAACACATTAGACAGCTTGAAAAGCGAAGGTTACCTTGAAGACATCAAGAAGCTAATACCTCGCTATCAAACCTCGTCAATGCGATAACCTGCTTAAACTCTTTAAACACGATGAGTGGTTAGATTGAATTAATTGGCACCCAATTGTCTCGGGCTATTTAGCATCGAGACAGTTTTCGTTAGACTGTCAGCAACTCAACTAACTGGATAGTCAGTGTCTCATGAAACAAATTCTTGATTTCATTCCTCTCATTATTTTCTTTGCGCTTTATAAGATGTACGACATCTATACCGCGACCGGCGCTTTGATCGTTGCCTCTGCAGTTCAAATTATTTTGACTTATTTCATCTACAAGAAAGTCGAAAAAATGCAGGTCATCACCTTTCTAATGGTTGCCGTATTTGGTGGCATGACCATCTTCTTGCACGACGACAACTTCATTAAATGGAAAGTCACCATCGTTTACGCACTGTTTGCGATTGGTCTGACGGTCAGTCACATCATGGGCAAATCAGCGATTAAAGGTATGTTAGGCAAAGAGATCACACTGCCTGATTCGGTATGGGGTAAGATCAACTGGGCATGGACGCTGTTCTTTACCCTATGTGCCGTTCTCAACGTTTACGTTGCCTTCAGCCTACCGTTGGATGTTTGGGTGAACTTCAAAGTGTTTGGTTTGCTCATCGCTACCTTGCTCTTCACCTTGCTCACTGGTGTTTATATCTATAAGCATCTACCAAAAGACCAGCAGAAAGAGTTAACGGATAAAAATACCGACGAGAAGTAACCCTTAGGGATGAGTCCTCATACCCTATTTGATACAATTATTATCAATATACGATTGGCCAATGATACTCGTGATCATTGGCCGCTGATTATTTGTGTTCGGTGAAGACGTTAAAAATTAGACCACCACGAGTCTCGTAAACACATCTATTTTTATATAAAACAATCAATACCATTAAGAGTACGACAATGACTATTCAATCAACTTTGAACCCGATTGGTTCTTTACTTCTTCGCACATTAGCGATGCCTTCTGATACAAATGCAGCGGGCCAGATTTTCGGTGGTTGGATAATGTCTCAACTTGACCTTGCTGGCGGCATACTGGCGAAAGAGATCTCTAACGGCAAGATAGTCACTGTTTCAGTGTCGAGTATCGAGTTCAAACAGCCAGTTTCTGTGGGTGATGTTGTGTGCGTTTACGGTGACTGCACTAAGATTGGTCGCAGCTCGATGAATATCGACCTAGAAGTATGGGTTAAGCCTGTACTTGACCACGGTATCGGTGACCGCTACAAGGTGTGTGGCGCGACATTCAACTACGTTGCGGTTGATGAAAGTGGTAAGCCTCGCCCAATCAATAAATAGTACTTTCGACAGCCCTATCGCACTGAAAGGTCTTTAGCCATTTCGATTAAAAATGCTAAAGACCTTATCACTCTCCCGCACCATTTCACAATTTCTTATCATTAGCTCTTCCAATACCAATTAGTTCGCGTAAATTAGCAAGATAGCGAATTTAAACGCCCTCAATTTAGTGAAGTAAAATAAGGATATCTCAATATGTGGTACGTGATTTTTTCTCAAGACGTCGAAAATTCATTAGAAAAACGCCTAAGTGTTCGCCCACAACATCTAGAACGCCTACAAACACTTCACGATGAAGGCCGACTGTTAACAGCGGGTCCAATGCCAGCTATTGACTCAGATAACCCTGGCGAAGCAGGCTTTACAGGTTCAACTGTGATTGCTGAATTTAACTCTTTGGAAGATGCACAAGCATGGGCAGACGCTGACCCGTACATTGATGCTGGCGTTTACCAAAATGTGATTGTAAAACCATTCAAGAAAGTATTTTAACGTGAAAAAATGGATTATTGGCTCACTGGCTTTAGCTCTGCTTGCAGGCTGTGCTTCAAGTGAGCAAGACGAACAAAGACAGCTAGAGATGATGGCGCAGCACCGAGCTGGCGTTTTATCTGCTGGCCTGCCGATTGAGTATGGCCCACTGTCGGTCATGCGCGTGCTAGCAAAAAACACGGTTATCGAAATCATGATGATCTACAACCAAGATGCAAAAGGTGCTAAGCCTTTAAACCAAGTTGTAGACATGAGCGTGAATAGCTACTGCACCAACTCTGAAGTGAGAGCAAACCTCGATATGGGCTTGGCTTACAACATCAAGATTCGCAACACTCGCGGACAACTGATGGTTGAGAAGTTGATCAGCAAAGAGACGTGTCAGAGCAGCAGCTAGTTTCTAGCTCGAGATTCGAACAAGTATAAAACCAGAAGGCCTCGCATTTGCGAGGCCTTTTTTGTGGTTCATCGTGGAATAGCGGGTCAATCTAAATACTAGACTGAATTATGCCTCGGCTGATTCCCACTCTTTGCGCAGTGCCTTAGTCGCCGAAACTAAGTTAGTCAGTGCCGCTTCTGTCTCTGCCCAGTTCCGTGTCTTCAGCCCACAATCAGGGTTTGCCCACAAACGTTCCGCTGGAATTTTCTCTGCCGCTTTCTTAAGTAAATCAACAATCCACTCTTCTGACGGGATGTTTGGTGAGTGAATGTCATAAACGCCAGGTCCAATCGCATTCGGGTAGTTGAACTCTTCAAATGCTTTCAGCAGTTCCATGTTCGAGCGAGAAGTCTCAATGGTAATCACATCGGCATCTAGCGCGGCTACTGAATCAATGATCTCGTTGAACTCGCTGTAACACATATGGGTATGGATCTGAGTTTCAGGTTTCGCACTCACCGCTGAAATCTTAAAGGCATCGACCGCCCACTCTAGGTATTCAGCGTGGTCACGCTTTTTCAGTGGCAAACCTTCTCGAATCGCTGGTTCATCGATTTGAATAATGTTGATGCCCGCGTCTTGCAAATCAGACACTTCATCTCGCAGCGCAAATGCCAATTGATTAGTGATCTCTTTGCGTGAAATGTCTTCACGTGGGAATGTCCAACATAAGATGGTAACAGGGCCTGTCAGCATCCCTTTCATCTGCTTCGAAGTCAGAGATTGGGCATAGGTCGACCATTCCACCGTCATTGGTTTTTCTCGTTCAATATCCGCGACCACAATCGCCGGCTTCACGCAGCGAGAGCCGTAGCTTTGTACCCAACCAAACTTAGTGGTTTGAAAGCCTGCTAGGTTTTCCGCAAAGTACTCCACCATATCATTACGCTCGGCTTCACCATGAACAAGCACATCCAAATCTAAAGCTTCTTGGCGCTTAACAGCATCCGCAATATGGCCTTTCAATGCGGTTGTGTATTCAGCTTCACTCAGTTTGCCAGTGCGGTAAGCGCTACGTTGAACACGGATCTCGCCTGTCTGTGGGAACGAACCAATAGTTGTGGTTGGCAGTAACGGTAAACCCAACACCTCAGACTGATGAGCCGCACGCTCTGCGTATGGAGCAGTGCGCTCTGCTAGCGCTTTAGTAATGGTATTGATACGAGCTTGAACTTGCGGCTTGTTCACATGAGTCGCGCTCTTGCGTGCAACAATCGGTTGGCTGTAAGTCTCACACGCTAAAATGGCATTTTGGTCGCCGTCTAACGCGGCACCCAATAAGCTCACCTCAGTGACCTTCTGTTTTGCAAAGGCAAACCAACTCTTCACTTCTTCGCTAAGCGTCTCTTCTAACTCAAGGTCAACCGGGCTATGCAGCAGTGAACATGAACTTGCGATCCATAGTTTATCGCCTAGCTTTTCTTTCACTGGTTGCAGCAACTCAAGCTGCGCGGCTAAGTCAGCTCGCCAAACATTACGTCCATTGATTGCACCTGCAGAAAGCACCCAATTTTCAGGTAGCTTATTCACCACTTCATCAAGTTGCTGCGGTGCGGCAGCCAAATCGATGTGTAAACCGTTGACGGGCAGCTCTACGATTTTATCTAACGTATCAGTCACAGAATCAAAGTACGTAGTAAGGAGTAGCTTCACATCGCCTTGAATCACTTGATACGCCAATTTGAATGAATCTGCCCACTTAGTTTCAAGTTCCAGAGAAAGGATAGGTTCATCGATTTGAACCCACTCAACACCCAACTTGGCCAGTTTTGCCAGAATCGCTTGGTAAGCAGTAAGCAAGCGTGGAAGCAAGGTTAAACGGTCAAAGCCCTCTTCCACTTCTTTGCCGAGATATAAATAAGATAATGGGCCTAGAAGAACTGGCTTCACTTTATGCCCCGCTTTAATCGCTTCACTCACTTCGTCAAACAGTTGTGGCCAGCTCACTTCAAAGGTGTCGTCTTTACTGAACTCAGGAACAATGTAGTGATAGTTAGTGTTGAACCACTTCGTCATATCTGATGCTGCTGCACCATCTTTAGCGCTTTCAGAGCCGTGCTTAGCGCCACAACAGGTGGATTGTGTTTGAGATTGACCGCGACCAACGCGGAACAAGGTATCTAAATCTGGGAAGGCTTTTTCATCTTCTGATCCACCAGCGTGACGCTTAGGTACATGGCCTAGAAGTAACGTCGTTGTTAGAACATGGTCGTACCATGCGAAGTCACCCGCAGTTGCAAAGCTTAGATTCGCGTCGGCTTGTACATTCCAGTTACGATTTCTCAATTCGCTGCCGAGCTGCTTGAGCTCAGATTGACCAATCTCGCCGCGCCAGTACTTCTCTAGTGTGAATTTAAGTTCGCGTTTTTCGCCGATACGTGGGTAGCCAAGAATATGCGTTGTTGTCGTCATGAGTCTGTTCCTTATTCGATAATTTTAATTTCCGGTCAGACTGCCTGTCATGGTTTTTGCTTTCACATAAAGGCGTCTGGATGGCTAAACTATCCACCTAATCTGAACGATGAACAACGTCCAAATATTCATCTTGTTTATTAAAAATATTCATCTTGAACAGACCGAAGATGAACATACCAAACCCATCTGGACATCTAGACGTTTACAAATGATAAAAAACCCCGTAGGGTGATTATTAAGAAATATTGAATTGGCTTAGTGAATATGAGGAATACTCATGATAGAGCTTAAACACCTTCGAACATTGACTACCTTAAGAGACAGCGGCTCACTAACCGCGACTGCAACCTCTCTTCACCTGACTCAGTCGGCGCTTTCTCATCAATTGAAAGACCTTGAGGCGCGTATTGGCGGTCAGCTTTTCCTTCGTAAAACTAGGCCAGTTAAATTCACCTCTGAAGGTGAGATTTTGCTTAAGCTCGCCGATGAGATACAGCCAAGAATCGCTAAAGCAGAGAACGAACTCGCAAGCCTGAAAGAGGATGTGAATGGTCGTTTGCACATGGCGATCGAGTGTCACTCATGCTTCCAATGGTTAATGCCCGCTTTGAAGGAATACCAAGTTGCTTGGCCAAGCGTAACCCTAGATTTCTCGTCAGGCTTTGGTTTTGAGCCGCTGCCCGCATTAATGGCTGGTGAATTAGATTTGGTGATCACCTCTGATATACAGCCGCGTTCAGAGGTTCATTATGAGCCACTCTTTGATTTCGAGATGCGTTTGATCACTGCAATAAACTCGCCTTTGGCTGAAAAGCCAAGCATTGAACCGCAAGATCTTAGCGATCTCACGATGCTCTCCTATCCAGTTCAAAAACAGCGTTTAGATGTCGTGAAGCACTTTTTGCAACCTGCAGGTGTAGAACCTAAGAAGTGGAAGCAGGCAGACAACACCTTGATGTTGGTGCAAATGGTATCGGCAGGATTAGGTGTCGCGGCATTACCAAACTGGGCAATCAGTGAGTTCTCAAGGCAAGGCTTGATAGCCAGCAAGCCGTTAGGTAAAGGGCTTTCGAGAAGACTGTTTGCTGCAGTAAGAAACTCAGAAAAAGACAAGCGTTACCTACAGGCTTTCTTTAGTACGGCAAGGCAGCAGAGTAAGAGTCACCTTGATGGTATTGAGGTCGTTTAACAATAACCATCGTCAACTAACTCCGCTTACACCAAGCACAAGAAACAAATGCCAGAAACAAAAAAAGTCACAGATAATCTGTGACTTTTTAGTTTCAGTACCGATGATTTTCGATACCTGTTGATTCGCGAAAAATAGACTATCTTGCGTAAGATTTAAACTGGTTAGTCAGTGGGTCGTATTGATAGCCAAGCATATCAAGCTTACCGACGACACTTTCTATATCCATCTCATACATGCTAATGAGCTCTTCAAAACTGTCGCACTCTAAGCGCAGTTTTTCGTTCACTATTCCCAGCAAGATAATGCTATCCAGGCTTTTGACGTTGCTTAAATCCATCTCGTACTCCTTACGAACACACTGACTAGAGTTAAGTTTAGAACGCTTACCAAGGTCACGCTAAAAAACAGATCACACTTCTTAAATCAGATACGTGGTTACCATACCCAAAGTTACGATGCCCAAAATTACAGAGCCCAAACTGGCGTTAAACCAACAGCGGCCGCTAATAACATCAACAATGAAACCGTAAGTTGAAGCTTTTCAGGTGTCTTAACGAACAGTAGATGCCAACACCACACCACGATAGAAGAGATCAACAAAGCGAAGCTAAATAGTAACGTGGAAATTACTGGCTCTAACTGAGCTTCAGAGAGTGAGTAAACATTCACGACTGTTGCCAGTACCACCAACATACCCGCCAATACACCCACCACTGGCAAAACACGGTGGAAAGCTTGCAAACGCGTTCTTGCGATCGTCAGCAGTAAATGACCAAACGCAGCACCTAACAATACGACCAACAGCAGAGTCGTAATGATGCCGACTGTGGTTGCTTGCTCCGTCGCTTGAATAGCAACGTAAGATAACGCCAAACCACACGCCAAATACATAACCCAGATAGGGCCAGAATCACGAGTCTTCTTAGTTTGAACTTGAGAATAGAAATAAAAAATTGCGAACACGACCAGAAAGGCTTCAATTTTTACTGAGGCAACCGCCAGCCAAAGCACGCCAATTGCAGGTAACATCTTGTGAATACGGCCACGTTGTCCCGGGCAAATATCCCCTTTCACCAAGATGAGGGTTAAGATCAGTTGGGCTCCTAAAAGCATCGGAGCAAATTGTACTAATAACGTTTCGACCATTGTGGATCTACTTCTTCAGACTTATTTTCGCGAATAATATCAAAAACTGCTGCGAACACTAATCAAAATCACAAATTAGCGACGTTATTCAAGGCTTCAACTATGCTGTTGTATGGCTCTTTTGATGCTTTTAAAAGCGATATAGCGAAAGACACCAGAACTAACAGGGGCATGTTCTACTGGCTAGTCTAGTCTCATGCCGCTATAATTCCCGCCTCAAAAATCAGAGGTTGAAATATGTACAGCGATATCACTCCTATTCACGAACACAAAAAATACTGGGCCGAGTGCTACGGAACTGC
Organism: Vibrio sp. Vb339; assembly: GCF_902751245.1. Classification (NCBI taxonomy): domain Bacteria; kingdom Pseudomonadati; phylum Pseudomonadota; class Gammaproteobacteria; order Vibrionales; family Vibrionaceae; genus Vibrio; species Vibrio sp. Vb339. The sequence continues at coordinate 792,696 of NZ_CADDIS010000002.1, forward strand.
ACCCTTTTTGCCTACCAGTAGAAAGGAGATGGATGCTCTTGGATGGGATAGCTGTGACATTATTATTGTAACTGGTGATGCGTATGTCGATCACCCGAGCTTTGGTATGGCTATCATCGGCCGTCTGCTTGAAGCTCAAGGTTTCCGCGTAGGCATTATTGCTCAACCAAAGTGGGACAATAAAGATGCCTTCATGAAGCTAGGTAAACCTAACCTATTTTTCGGCATCACAGCGGGTAACATGGACTCCATGATCAACCGCTACACCTCTGATCGCAAATTACGTCACGATGATGCTTACACACCAAACAATGAAGGTGGCAAGCGTCCTGACCGTGCAACTCTGGTTTATTCTCAACGCTGTCGTGAAGCTTACAAAGGCACGCCAATCGTTCTTGGTGGTATTGAAGCGAGCTTGCGTCGTGTTGCTCACTACGACTACTGGTCGGATAAAGTTCGTCGCTCTGTATTGTTTGATGCAAAAGCCGACATTCTTCTTTTTGGTAACGCTGAACGTGCACTGGTTGAAGTGGCACATCGCATTGCCGACGGCGAAGACATGTCTACACTAACCAATATCCGCGGTACTGCTATCAATCTTCCAGCAGCGCCTGAAGGCTTCAAAATCATTGACTCTTCTCGTATCGAAAAGCCGAACAAAGCGTATGTTCCCGTTAACCCATACGAAGTTGAAACCCAGTGTGATACCAAGAAAGACGAAAAAGAAGAAGTAAAAGCGCAGCCTATTACTATTCGCCCTTCTCGTCACGATGCAAAAACTACAGCAGTTCGTATCCCAGGTTACGAAAAGCTAAACAATGACCGTATTCTTTACGCTCACGCTAGCCGTATTCTGCACCTTGAGACAAACCCGTACTCGGGTCGTGCTCTGATTCAACGTCACGGTGATCGTGAGCTCTGGGTTAACCAAGCGCCAATTCCACTGACTACAGAAGAGATGGATTACGTGTTTGGCCTTGCTTACAAGCGTGTTCCTCACCCGATGTACGGTAAAGCGAAAATCCCAGCATACGACATGATCAAAACCTCGGTTAATATCATGCGTGGTTGTTTTGGTGGTTGTTCTTTCTGTTCAATCACAGAGCACGAAGGTCGTATCATTCAAAACCGTTCGAAAGAATCTATCTTGGATGAGATCGAAGACATTAAAGATAAAGTACCGGGCTTTACCGGTACTATTTCTGACTTAGGTGGTCCAACGGCGAACATGTACCGTTTAGGTTGTTCAGATCCAAAAGCAGAAATTAACTGCCGTCGTCCATCATGTGTGTTCCCGAAAATCTGTGAAAAGCTAAACACAGACCATCAACACACCATCGACCTGTACCGCTCAGCAAGAAAAGTACCGGGCGTTAAGAAGATCATGATTGCTTCTGGTGTTCGTTACGACCTAGCGATTGAGTCTCCAGAATACGTTCGTGAGCTTGTGACTCACCACGTTGGTGGTTACTTGAAGATTGCTCCAGAGCATACTGAAAAAGGCCCGTTGGACCTGATGATGAAACCGGGCATGGGCACTTACGATCGTTTCAAAGAGATGTTCGAGAAGTACAGCGCTGAAGCCGGTAAGAAACAGTACCTGATTCCTTACTTCATCTCTGCTCATCCGGGCACAGAAGACGAAGATATGCTTAACCTTGCAATGTGGCTGAAAAAGCACAACTACGAGTGTGACCAAGTACAGAACTTCTACCCATCGCCAATGTGTAATGCAACGTCGATGTACTACTCAGAGACTAACCCTCTGAAACGCGTGAAATATAAGAAGCGTGAAGATGTTCCTGTACCGAAAGGTGATCGTCAACGTCGTCTGCATAAAGCACTGCTTCGTTACCACGATCCTGAAAACTGGAAAATCATCCGTGAAGCGCTGATCAGCATGGGTAAACAACACCTAATTGGTGACAAAGCAAACTGCCTAGTACCAGCAGAAGATTTTGATGCGCAAACACCTGCACAACGTCGTAAATCTGGTCGTCACGGTTCACAGCGCTTTGCGACTAAGCACAGTAAGTCTCAGCCAGGTCTTGGTGGCGAAAGCCCACGTAACCACTCTGGTAAAAAACCGGGTGGCAAGAAGCCAACTGGTAACAGCAACGGTAGCCAAGGTAATGCTAACCAAGGTGGCGGTAATGGCAATGGTCGTAAACCAGCTACGGGCTTCATTAAGAAAGGACCTGGTGGTCAGCAATCACAAGGTAATGGCGGCGGAAACAGCAAACCAAACCGCAATAAATCGGGCAATGGTCAAGGTGGCAAACCTGCGGCTAACGGCAAGAACCGCCAGCGCGCAGCACAACGCTAATATCGCGAACCGATTGACTTCGCTATCGTAAAAACACAAAGCGCAGCTATTATATCTGCGCTTTTTTGTGTCTGTTACCAATGACTAACCACAATTTTCACTTGTCTGTGTGATTACAAGAGAGTCTAACGAGCAAACACCCAATACTGACTAAGCAGATAATTACTGACCATTCCCACCAAGATGCCTACCGCCATTGCGATAAACACTCCCCCTGTAAATGCAGGAAGTAACACCGTCATCAGCTTAAAGCACAGCAAATTAGGTATCGCCGATATCGATGCAGAGAACATGAACTTTTGCCACTGAATCAGCTTTTCGTACCAACTCCCCTGACCTTTGAATTCAAAGGTCAGCACTCGATTTCCAAACCAAGTTGTCGTTGCAGCTACGATGAAAGAACCAATTCGAGCACTCATCAACGGCAGTCCAATAACGTAATGCAGCAATGCAAACACGGCACAATCGACAACAAAGCCACCCGCTCCCACCATAGCGAATTTAATCATCTTATGGTGAGGTTGTAGTTTTTGGTTTAGCGCGTCGAACTTGTGGCTAAACAGTCTCGATGACGAGTTAAAATTGAACATCGCCGTCACTTCGTATATGGCTCAACGATAGATTTGGTTTGATGTTTTGGCTATGACAACTAAATAGAGCGCGCTTGATCTTCACCGTCGGCTCTAAAATACAGGTCAACGCATTGTCTTTAATCTTGGTTTCCACTTCCGCTCTTTTACCAATCAGATAGAACTTGTCGATACCATCTAACTGTTCAACATCAAGTAGCTTTTTCGCTTGTCCATGACTGTAAAACTGCCCGGAGAAAGGTCGTTTACCGACGTAAAAGCTCGGCGCTTCATCCGTAATTTGTTCAAAGATAATACGGTCACTTTTCTCATTCGCTTTGCCTAGGTTGAGGTAGACCATCGCAATCATTAGCAACACAGGTAACACTAGAGCCACACTCGAGAACCACTTCTTATCTTTTTCTACCACAAGCATTGCCACCAGCAAACCAAGGGCCGGAATGCCAGGTAGAACGTAAGCTGGAAGAATATTACCAGCCATGGTGAATAGAATTAGAGGAGAGACCAACCAACACAAAAGGAATGAAAACAACCCACTATGTTCAGCGTTAACTTCTGCGATTTTCTTACGACGAGCAAAAGTCAAAATAGGTAACACAATCGACCATGGCGCAGCCGCTTGAAGCCAAAACAACCAGATCATGCCTCTTGCTTGGTCATGGGCAGAACCGTATAAATCGCCCTCCCAGCCACTCACAACAAAACGCTTAAAGTGCTCGCCAACAATAAAGTAATCGATAAAGCCCGGTGTTGCCATTTCAGCCATGATGTACCAAGGCAAAGCAATCGCCAGCATCACACCTAAGCCAGACAACAGTGGAAAGCGTTGCCATAGCACTTTGAAAGCGCCAAAGAAGCCATGTTGCAATACTAACCAAGGGAAAACAGCGATACCCATAATCACAATCGCTACCGGCCCTTTTGCCAGCAAGCCTAGTGCTAAACCAATGAAACCGACATAGCCCCAAGACCGATTAGTCTTCGCATTACCTCCTCCCTTTGAACCCTCTCCTCCTAACCAACATAGATAAAAACCTAACATGGCAATGGTCATCGCTAATGTTAACGCCATGTCGGTCATCACAGCACCCGCCGCGATAGAGAAAATCCCACATGTCGCCAATACCACGGCCGCCACCAAGGCACTTTGTCCGGTACGCTTAGCCATGTACGCAACCAACAAAATCGTCGCAAAACCTGCTAGCCAGTGTGGCGCACGCACAGCAAACTCACTCAAACCAAACAGCTCAATCCCCGCCGCACTCATCCATGTGAACAACGGTGGTTTACCCCAGAAAGGGATGCCATAATCGAATTGAGGGGTTAACCAATTGCCGGTTTCTACCATCAAGCGAGCCATTTCACCGTAGCGCGCTTCCGTGGTATCCATTAAAGGGTATGTCGCCAGAGATAAGAGCCTTAAAACCAATGCAAAAGCCAACAAATACCATAGGTGCGTTCGGTTCAGGCTCATGCTGACTCCTCTAATTTAAAATGTGTTTTTAATGCAGGGGTATCGACCACCGATTGGATCAAATACAAAGGGCGGTTCTTGGTTTCAATGAAAATACGACCTATGTATTCCCCCATTAAACCAATACTCAGAAGTTGAATACCGCCTAGGGCAAGTTGGACCACCATCATTGATGGGTAACCCGTAATAGGCTCACCAAACATCATGGTTTTGAACACGATGAAGACGCCATACACAAAAGCGGTAAGCGCCACTAATCCACCAACGGCCGTCGCAATACGCAGCGGGCGGATAGAGAATGATGTGATGCCATCCATCGCCAATCCGATTAACTTGAGGTAGTTCCACTTGGTCTCACCACAGAAGCGAGCGTCGCGCTTAAACTGAATCGTTGCTTGTCTAAAACCTGGCCATGAAAAGATGCCTTTCATATAACGGTTACGTTCAGGCAGTTGGTTGATATGGTCGACAACCTCTCGGCTTAACAGTCTGAAATCACCCACATTTTCTGGAACATCGATCTTCGCTGCCACGTTCATGACTTTGTAAAAGCTTGCGGCTGAAAACTTCTTGAACCACGTTTCACCGTCACGTTGGCTACGCTGCATATTGACGACGTCATAACCTTCGCGCCATTTAGCAATCATTTGAGGAATCAGCTCGGGTGGATCTTGCAGATCTGCATCGAGCAAGATCACGGCTTGTCCTCGGCAGTGTTCGAGGCCAGCACTCATCGCTGACTCTTTACCAAAGTTACGGCTTAAACCGATCACAGAAATTGAGCTATTGATTGAAGTGAATGAGCTCACCAAATCCAAGCTGTTGTCTTTGCTGCCATCATCGACATAAACGATTTCACTGGTGATGGGTAAGCTATCCAGCACCTTGGTTAAGCGAGAATGAAACTCTTCTAACACCTCTTGTTCATCGTAAAACGGCACAATGATCGATAGTGAAACGGCGGGATTGATCCGTGATGTGGAGACTTTAGGTCGGCTAATATGAAGTTCAGACATAATACGTTCTTCTATTTTTTAATCTGAATCCAATCTACCCCCTCATAAGTGAAAGTTATGTTATTGACATATTTTTCACGCTCACTCAGGATAATGTTACCGTCTATTTCTGTATGAGAATCAAAATGAAACGAGTTCTATTAGTCGAAGATAACCGCGAAATTGCAGGCGTATTATTTGATTATTTTGAGTGCATTGGGATGGAGCTCGATTACGCGGACAACGGTGAGCTTGGCTTGCAACTCGCGATGGATAACTCTTTTGATATCATCATATTAGATCTGATGCTGCCGAGAATGGACGGCCTAACGGTTTGTAACAAGCTAAGAGACCAAGGCAACACAACCCCGATCCTGATGCTTACCGCGCTTGATAGCCGTGAAGACATGTTGAAAGGGTTTGACCACGGTGCCGATGATTACCTAACCAAGCCTTTCGATTTGGATATTTTAGAAGCGAGAATGAACGCACTGGTTCGTCGTTACCGCGGAAAGGTGGCGTCTTCTAAATTGCAGTTTGATGAACTCACCATCGACCAAAAAACGCGTAAAGCCTACCGTCAAGATAAGCTGCTCGCACTCAACCCAACCACTTACACCATCCTTGAGATGTTGTGCCAAAAAGCACCAGAGGTGGTTACTCGCGAAGATATCTCCTACAAACTCTGGGAAGAAGACGAACCCAACAATGATGTGTTACGCAGTCACATCTATCAATTGCGAAACCAACTCGACAAGCCTTTTGACACTCAGATGTTAATTACCGTCCCTAAAGTTGGATTCCGTCTGGAGTCATCGAATTGATTTTAAATGTTCTCACGAGCACCAAAACCCTAACCGGCCGCTTAGCGGTTTTCTTTGGGTTAATGGCCGTGATTGTATCGGCCTTTGTCTATTTAGTCTTTGTTGCCGCACTCTACATGTCAGAAGATCGCGTCGGTGAAAGACGTATCCTGATCGACCGTAACTATGCGGTTGGTTTATTCCAAGCAGGCGAAAGCGGTGAGTTAAGAATTGATGACCTGACAATCGCCTACAACGACCTTTCATTGATACCTGCAGAATACCTCAAGTACATTAAAGGCAAAGAAAGCTTTGTTGGCGAAGTAGGTGAAGAGCCTAACTCTCGCATGGTGTATATAGGTGAGTATTCTGATAAAGGTCAAACCCACCCAATCGTTCTGCTTTCCGAGATCGACCGCGTCGAGTTTGAGATTTACGAACTCGTTTATGCGACCACCTTTGTACTAACGTTACTCTCTATTCTAATTTTTAGCTTTGGTGCTCTGCTCTATCGGTTATCTAAACGACTGATTGAACCCTTTAACTCTATTTCCGAACAACTGGAATCGAATAAGCTTAACCTCAATGAAGAATTTAGTGTCAATGACGACGCCGCGGTTGAGTTTCGTCAGCTCACAGATCAACTCAATCAGTACCGAAGAGAAATCAATTCCTTACTCAAACGTGAACAAGCGTTTGCTCGTTACTCAAGTCACGAATTGAGAACACCATTAACGGTCGCTCGTGGCGCAAATAAATTACTGCTAAGAAGTGAAACCACCGAGTTTCAATCTCGCCAAATTGAGCGCATTGATGAAGCCATTGTTCAGATGTCAGAGATGGTCGATGCCCTACTCGGCCTCGTGCGTTACGAAAGAAACAGTGACGATGCGCCACTGCGATTGTTTAGCCAACAAGAGTTAGAGGCTATCGTCTCAAAAAACTCCGCACAGGCGGATGAGAAAGATGTCGAAATTTCCATGCACGTTCAATCCGAACCCACTATTCAAGCCACCAGCGCGATAATGAATATGTTGGTCGGAAACTTGTTAAGAAATGCCATTGCAGCGACCAATAGTGGTACCGTAACGGTCACTCTGTCCCACGAGAGTGTTGTGATTGAAGACCAAGGAGAAGGCCTCCAAGAACAGTACAATCCAAATGGGCATGGGTTAGGTTTATTGATTGTCGAGGACTTATGCCAACGCTTCCAATGGGGCTTTGAATTGGTCAATCGTAGCTGTGGCGGATGTACCGCTAAAATCACCTTTCAAACCGATCTATCCGCATCCATCCCAGAGTAAATGAGTTCATAGTTCGCGGCTCAATATCGAACGAAAACTTGATTTAGTTGGTTTACAGCAGTCCCTAGCTACTAGATACTCGTTAGTCCTATTTGAACTATAAATGCTGGCTCTTGAGTCAGCATTTTGTCTAAGTGCGATGAAACTAAATAATAGCCCTGTAACTCAACATCAATACAACGAGCACACCTTTTTCTTAAAGCGTGACGATCAGCTTCACTCCCACTTTTGCGGCAACAAAGCCAGAAAGTTCATGAAGCTACTGGAAGACGATAGCCCAAACACCACCACTCTAATAAGCTATGGTTCCGCTCAAGCTAACTCCTTGTTCTCACTCGCCGCACTTGCCAAAATCAAAGGTTGGACGCTTGAGTTTTACGTCGACCACCTGCCTCAATGGCTACAAGAACGCCCACTCGGCAACTACCGTGGCGCTATCGATCTCGGGGCTAAGGTTATTTCAGTCAAAGAAACAGGCTCTGAGCTTCATCCACAAGAGTATATTGAGCAAGTAAGACAACCTGACTCACAATGCATTGTGTTACCAGAAGGTGGACGCTCTCAGCTTTCTGAATACGGCGTGAAGCAACTGGCGATTGAAATACTCAGCTGGACGCGGTTCGAAAACAAACACGATTTCGTGGTGGCACTGCCAGCAGGCACAGGCAGCACAGCTCTGTATCTGCATAAGCATTTAAAAGTGCACAACATCCCAGTGTTAACCTGCGCTTGTGTTGGTGGCAGCGACTACCTAACGCAGCAGTTCAATGAACTCGGCGAAACCGATCACCCGCAGATATTACCGCTTAAAGCCAAACACCACTTTGGTAAGCTGTATCAACAGGACTATCAAACTTGGTTGGATCTACAAGAACAGACTGATATTGAATTCGACCTGCTCTATGACCCATTGATGTGGCAATGCTTAGAGCAATGGCAAGAAGAGAACCCAACCAAAACCGTCATCTATATCCATCAAGGCGGCATCTTAGGTAATGAGTCGATGTTGCCGCGCTATCAACGTAAGTACCCAGAACTTCGAAGTAGCCACACCGCTGATAACGCTACTTGGTAGTAATCCGTTCTTTTCTACTCTAATACCCCGCGTTTCTGCGAACTGAGAGTTTCTCAGCGCATCATGTACAGCCATCGCACTCGCTTTCGATGGCTGTTTGTCAGCAATAGCCACCTGTTATCCCTGCCATACATTTCAAGTTAGAGACAGAAATCTGGCGAGAATCATCGCGTTATCTATACTTTCGATTGGAACGTCAATTGTCATCGAAAGGAATTACGCATGCGAAAACTCACTACGCTCGGCCTGTTTTCAGTTTTACTGCCCTTCTCTGCGATTTCAGGAGAAAACGTCACTTACCAAGTCGACGGGATGGATTACGAAGGTTATTGGAGTGAAGCCAGTGACCAAGCGCCTTTGGTACTGCTAATACACGATTGGGATGGCTTAACCGATTACGAAAAGAAACGTTCTGAGATGCTAAACGAACTCGGTTACAACGTGTTCGCCATCGACCTATTTGGTAAAGGCATTCGCCCGACCGAAGTGAAAGATAAAAAACAGCACACCGGCGAACTGTATAAAGACAGAGATAAAATGCGCGCACTACTTAGCGCGGGGGCAATGGAAGCGAAACGACTTGGTGGTAACTTAGATAACAACGTGATGATGGGTTACTGTTTTGGTGGCGCAGCCGTTTTAGAAGCAGCTCGTGCGGGTATCCCATCGAAAGCTTATGTCACCTTCCATGGCGGTTTATCAACACCGAAAGGACAAGACTACTCTGAGACAAAAGCTCCTGTTGTCGTGTTCCATGGCACAGCTGACGCCATGATCTCCATGGAAGACTTTGGCAACCTCGCCGCTCAGCTTGAAACAACCAAAGTTCCGCATGAAATGATCACCTACAGTGGTGCGCCGCATGCCTTTACCGTATTCGGCTCAAACAACTATCAACAAGAAGCTGACCAAAAATCATGGGATAGATTTACCCATGTGCTAGAAACCACCACCAGATAATCTTCTCCCTCAGAACCCACAACCCCATTCGCAAACTTAAGAATGGGGTTGTTTAATTATCACTGCATCATCTCACTACAAATAGCGGTGGATACTTAAGTCATCAGTTTTAATATCACTAGCTGAGCCACTGACCACGCTTGCCAAGATCTTTCCTGAGCCACATGCCATTGTCCAACCTAATGTTCCATGTCCCGTATTGGTAAATAGGTTCTTGATAGGCGTCTTTCCTATGATAGGCGTACCATCTGGTGTCATTGGTCTTAACCCAGTCCAATATTCAGCCTTAGAGAAATCCCCCGCTTGTGGGAAAAGATCTTTTATCACCATATCAATCGTGGCTTTGCGTTTTTCAGGGATAAGGTAATTAAAACCCGCAAGCTCGGCCGTACCCGCGATACGAATACGGTCATCAAATCGCGTCATCGCTACCTTGTAGGTTTCATCCATCACAGTCGAAGTTGGTGACTTATCTGCATTCACGATCGGTAGTGTTAACGAATACCCTTTCACTGGGTAAACCGGAATCGACAAATCGACTTGCTTCAGCAATTCTCGAGAATAGCTTCCTGAAGCAACCACGTAAGCATCCGCTTTGAACTCGCCTTTAGTCGTTGTAATACTCTCAATGGTTTGATTCTGATGATTGAGCTTGACCACTTCAGTATCAAATACGAACTGAACGCCGAGTTGCTTGGCTTTCTCAGTCAAGGTTAAACAGAACTGGTGACAATCACCGGTTTCATCATGTGGTAAATACAGGCCGCCCACCAACTTATCTTTCACGTCTGCTAAGCCCGACTCCACTGACAGACACTGTTCAACATCAAACAGCGAGTGTTCGATTCCACTCTCTGTTAATAGCTTCATATCCTGCTGAATAGCATCGAGTTGCTTCTCGCTTCGAAACACTTGTAGCGTCCCTTTTTGCCTACCTTCGTAAGACAGTTGTTCACTGGTTCTTAGATGAGTGAGACACTCTCGGCTGTAGTTAGCGACTCGCAGCATGCGCGATTTATTCTGTGCGTATTTGGCTTCATTACAGTTGGCGAGCATCTTAGTCGCCCAAGAAACCAATTCAGGAGAAAGTGAAGGCTTAACTTTTAAAGGGGCATGCTCTTGGGTAAGCCATTTCATCGCTTTCAATGGAATACCAGGCGCCGCCCATGGTGAAGAATAGCCATAAGAAATTTGCCCTGCATTCGCAAAGCTGGTTTCTTTGCCACTGCTATCTTGACGATCAATAACCGTGACCGAGTGACCTTCTTTCGCTAGGTACCAAGCACTGGTCAATCCAATAACACCGCTGCCAATTACAATAACTTCCATTCTCTTCCCCTAATGCCCAACAAAGCCAAAACCAGTCGAACACAGTTGTCAGTGTAAAACTCGTTTCGTTAATGATTTGTAACTTATTCCGCACGTGTTGACTTAACAATAGAGAAAGCGTTGACAAAAACTCAATCCGACTTAAAAACGAATTCGGCAGTTTGGAACTGTGATATTGAGGGGTATTTGAAAGCTTGGGAGGGATCGTTACATAAATCTACTATGCCTAGATATTGTAAGCGTCATGACTCAAGAAAGTGGCGTTTTCAAGTAAGAAATCCAACAAGGTTTCGGCCTGTAACGTAAGTGCGCGACCTTTCAAAGATTGAACCTTAACCGTCGCCTTCGATAGTATCTCCAACTCGGTGGCAACCACTTCTATCTGCCCTGACTTTATTTCATCGATCACAGTGAGCTTAGGCATAAAGGTGACGCCCAACCCTGCTGAAACGAAGTTAGTGAGTGCGGTGACCGAATTGGTTTGTAGCTTTGGCTGCAAGGTAAGATGGGAAATTTGTTCAGCCTGCTTTACCAACCTCCCCATACCGGTCGAGTTATCGATCAAGGCAAGAGAAGCGTCTTGAATATCTTGCATTACCACTGGTTCTTCTTTCATCGTAAGGAAGTGCCCCTTAGGAGCAATCAATTCGAGCGGATGGCTGCGTTCAACGTGAGAGTGCAGTTTAGGATGTGGTGCAGACGCATAGGTTATCGCAAAGTCTATCTGTTGATCTTCCAACATCTTGACTGCATCCAATGCCCCTGCGATCTCAATAGAAAGATTGATATCAGGATAACGAGTCATGAAAGTTTGCATCGGTTTAGAGACCAAGTTAGTAATAAATCCTTCTCCAATCGCGATGCTAACATTACCGCCCTTGAGGTTTTTAAGCTTGGTTAGTCGAGCAAGCACTGCCGCCTCTCCACGAACAATGGAGCGATAGTAGTTCAACAGTTCGTTCCCCGCCTCAGTCAGCAGAGATTGGCGATTATTGCGTTCCCATACTTTAATTTCCGCCTGTGCTTCAAGCTGTGTCAGCATTCGGCTCATTGCGGCAGGGTCAACGTTCATCATCTTAGATGCCTTACGTAACGACCCATATTTTGACAACGCGTTTAAATACTCAAGAGCACGGATATTAAAGTGGTGCATTCAACTTCCTTGTTATTCGACTGACACTTAATCAAGCGTCTCACAATTTTCTCATTTGCCCATCTAGGAATTGAGTTACCGACACAACAAGTTTGCAAGTTGTGGGTTGAGTCACCAACAGAAGTATTTAAAAAAGGCTAACAAACCATCTTAAGAAGCGAACACGTCTCTTGTGATAAAACAAAAACACAGCTCAATCCAACGAAGGAAAGAGCTGTGTTTGATGTTAATCATCGGCAGTTAAAACCGCCAACCGAGTGCTATTTTAATGCAAGTAACTTATCGACAAACTCTGAGAAACCGTACCCGCCCGGCTTGCTCATCACCACTGATGGATGATGCTCAAGTCGATCCCAGTAATGCTGGATGTTTGCTACACCGACACTGTTAGGCAAAATTTCAAACATATATTGGTCGTTCATCGAGTCGCCGACATAGCAGCTACGCTCAAGTATCTCTTGGTCAGATAACCCCTTCTCCTTAAGAAAAGCGGTCGATGTCGCTTTCTTAGAATGCTCACCATACCAAGCATTAATGTGAATAGAGCTTGCTGTCGCATGTGCGCCTAATGCGTGAATCTTAGAGACAATCTCTTCAATAATGGCATCGTCGACTTTTGGACGGTTTTGACCGATGTCGATCGCCACCTCACACAAGCGGTACGACTGATCCAGCGTTAAACTTAGCTCTGGGTAATCGCTCAAAATAGCCAATACTTGTTCTTTTAGCTTGCTCTGATTGGCACTGACTTTTGGCAAAGGGATATCAGAGCGCAATGTCAGATAGCCATTTCTCTTTTCCATAATGAACGCGCCATTCTCGCCGAGAACCGCATCAACCGGCCACAGCTGAGCAATATGATCACACCACCCGGCACAAGCGCCCGTTACCGCAATCACTTTTTTTCCTGAATCACGAAGCTTGCTCAAAGCGATCAAGGTTTCAGGCGGCAATTGACCTTGCCACGTTAAGGTGTCATCCACATCGGTTAACACCCAATCTATTTTTTTCCAATTTTGGTTCAATTCATTCGATACCGAATTCATTTCTACACCTCTAAATAATCAATCACTAAACAGTGTTAAAGCAAATTCGGCAAAAACATCACCAAGCTTTCAGAGAAAGTCAGCAACATCAGAACCGTGAGTAGTGCTAGAAACAACGGAGCCACTTCTTTCACGAAGTCGACCATACGAACTTTTAAAATCGAGCAAACCGTAAACATCATCGAGCCAAATGGCGGAGTCACACCACCAATCATGATATTCACTATCACGATGATGCCGAAGTGAACCGGGTTAACGCCTAGGTTGAGCACAGCAGGAAGCAGCAATGGCGTGAGTATGATCATTGCAGCACCGCCTTCGATAAACATACCAACCACTAACAGCAGCACGTTAATCAACAACAGCAAGACTAACTTGTTGTCGGTAAGTTCAATCAAAGCAGAAGCAACATTGTGTGGGATCTGCTCTAGCGTCATGTAGTAACCAAAAACCATGGCACCAATAATGATGAACATAACGCTACTTGTGCCCTGCACCGTTTCACGCATGATAAGCGGGATATGACGCAAACCCAGTTGACGATAAACGAAGATACCAATAATCGCGCAAAGCAATACGGCGATAGCCCCAGCTTCGGTAGGCGTAAACAAGCCAAAACGCATGCCTAGGATAATGCCGAACGGGATCAGCAGTGCCGGAATCGCTTTCAGGAAGTAATGAAAACGCTCTTTGGCAGACGCAGGCTCCGAACGAGAAGGCTTGTAACGACGTTTACGCGCGATAAACGCAATAGTGACCATCAGCGACAGCGCCATCAAAAATGCAGGAACGTAGCCCGCAATAAACATTTGATGAACCGACACGTTCGCTAACAAGGCAAAGATGATTAAGTTGATACCCGGTGGAATCACAGGGCTGATACTTGAAGACGCAGCTGTCACAGCGGCCGTGAATGGCAAATCATAACCACGCTTGGTCATTTCAGGGGCTAGAATCTTCGATTGCATCGCCGCATCCGCATTTGCAGAGCCCGAGATACCGCCCATCAGTGTACTCAGTGCGACATTCACTTGAGCAAGACCACCGGTTTTATGGCCAATCATTGAGTCAGCAAAAGCAAGTAAGCTCTTACTGATCCCCGCATAGTTCATCACCGAACCCACCATGATAAAGAACGGAATAGCCAACAACGGAAAAGACTCAGCAGAACTAATAAAGCGCTGCATTACCAAGCTCACCGGAATAGAGTCATTGATAAAAAGAAAGTAAACCATCGCCGATGCGATCAGAGAAAACGCGATGGGTATGTTCAATAGAAATAGAACAAACAGAATAAGGATTGGAAGATAGCTTTCCATAAATCGTACCTACTTAGAAGAGCGCTTTAGAGAAGCGACATCGCTCGCGATAAATCGAACGGTGTGGATCGCCATCAATGAGAAACAAAGCAACAGCACGCCATTGATAACAAAATATGACACGCCCATTACTGGCGTTACCTTGTTAGATAGCATGAGATACTGATAACTCAGAACCGCCATTAAGATGTTCAGAGCCAGTAGGAAAACGGAAACACATAGCCTAAATGGGATTTTTGCTTTTTCTGGCAACATGGCAACCACCACATCGACTCCCATGTGAAGCTTGTGTTTGTAACAGGAGCTAATTCCTAAGTAGACAGCCCAGATGAAGCAAATAACCGACAGCTCTTCACTCCACGGGACAACAAAGCCAAATCCATAACGCAAGACGACGTTAACGATAACAACCAAAACGGTGATCGAAATAGCGATAGAAGCGAGGATTTCTTCAATATTTTTCAATAAAAACAAAAGACTTCTCCAGCGAAATACCTAATACAACGTGGGTATTTCAGGAATAAAACGGCCTAAGAATATTTAGGCCGTAATCATTAACTAATTAATTTATGCAGAACTACTGTGCCGCTCGGATCGTTTCTAGCTCTTTCATGATCGTCGCGTGTATACCTTCGCTCCATGTTGGGAATTGGTTGTATACGTCCGCAGTCAGTTGGCTGAACTCATCAGAATTCACTTCGTTGAAGGTAACGCCTAGCTCTTCAAGTTTCTGAGTGTATTCAACATCCAGTTTAACTAGCTCAGCAGTGTTAGATTCAGCACCCGCTTCTAACTCTTCGTTAATGATCTGCTGTTGCTCTGGCGTGAATTTGTCCCAAAGCGTTGGTGAAATGTAGATGCCCACAGTGCCTAGGAAGTGCTTAGTCAAAGACATGTTCTTCGCCACTTCATAGATTTTAGTTGAGTACATGGTCAGGATAGAACCTTCAAGACCGTCAACAACACCTTGTTGAACGCCTGCATAGGTTTCAGGGAATGGAAGAGAAGCTGGAGCTGCGCCCATTGCTGAAAGTGTACTGATGAACAGCTGACTTTGTGGAACACGAATACGCATGCCTTTCATGTCTTCAGAGTTCACGATCTCTTTATTAGTGATCATGTGACGGAAGCCAAACATGTAGTCTGCATTCAGTACTTTGATGCCTTTCTCTTCGGCTTTAGCCTTAAGGCCAGCGACGAAATCAGTGTCCATCATCGCTAAATATTCATCGTAGGTGTTGTACAGCATTGGACCTGCCAGTGCAGCAAAGTCAGGCACGTAATCACCTAAGTAAGTCAAATCTTCTACAGCGATCCAGTTTGCGCCGTTAACCACTTGTTCCAAGTTATCTTTGTAAACAGGTAACTGACCGCCAGGGAAAACTTTAATGTTTACCGAGCCGTCGGTTCTTTCTCTAATTTTGTCGGTCGCTTTGATAAGTTCTTGTGTTAACAACTCATTTTGAGTGAATACAAGGCTCATGTTGATATTAATCGGCTCATCTTTAGCTTCAGAACCAGCCTTGTCAGCTTCACCACAACCAACAAGCAGCGTTGCCGCCATAATTACTGTACCTAATAGCTTTTTCATTTCTAATCACCTTTTCTTGGCTATCGTTTTCTAAATATAGAGGGTGTTATTAAGTTTTCGTAGAGTATGTAAGCGAATTATTACATTCATATGAACATTAATCTTAGCGATTTGAACATTGTGAGTATAAGGTCTCACTATTGTATAAACTCTGTACAACACCTTTAAGCTAGCTCTCATTTAAAGTAAGCAGATATGGCGGATAGATAATAAATCTGTAATAAAGTAGAGCTACTGTTTCCTGAATTTTCAAATGAACATCGAGATTGAATTATGATCACAGGCCACCGCGGTGCCGCTTCTTTAGCACCAGAAAATACGTTAGTCAGTATTGAACAAGCAGCGAAAGCTGGTGCTAAATGGATTGAAATTGATACCCAGTTAAGCGCTGATGGCACCCCAATGGTTTTTCATGATAAGACGGTAAATCGTTGTACTAACGGAACGGGCAATATCGCCGACTTAGATTTAACTGCACTCAAGGCGTTAGATGCTGGCAGTTGGTTTGGTAGCGAGTTCGCGGGGACAACTATTCCTACGTTGAGTGAAGCGCTCGACAAGTGCCTAGAGCTCGATGTGACTTTGAACCTTGAAATCAAAATTTACGACGATAAGGCTATCCAACCTTTAGTTGAGAGAGTCGCGGCACTGATTGAACAAAAGCAGTTCCCTACTGAAAAGCTACTCATCTCAAGCTTCAAAAAGGAAGCACTAAGCCTTTGCCAACAGTTGATGCCAGAAGTTAAACGAGGCTTTATCTGCGAAGTGTGGAATGATTACAGCTTGGAATCACTCAAATCACTCGACCTTTACAGCATTCATATTGACCACCGAATTCTTGATGAGAAAACGGCCAAAGAAATCAAAGCTTCTGGCGCAGTTCTTAAAATATGGACACTGAACGATCCTCAATTGGCGGCTAAATATTTCAACCTTGGTGTCGATAACATCATCACCGACGTACCAAACCAATTTTAGTGAGCTTCTATGGAACTGAACCATCGTCAGAAAGAAATACTCGCAACGCTTAAGGCTAACCAAGATATACAGATAGACCACTTAGCCGAGTTGTTTTCTGTTACCACTCAAACCATTCGTCGTGATGTAAACCACCTGTGTGAGCAAGGCCTAGCACGAAGAGTGCACGGAGGCGTTAGCTTACCCACAACGCTCACCAACACGAGCTACCGATTCCGTGCTGGTGTTGAGTCAGAGACAAAGGACAGTATTGCGATGGCGGTTGCCGACGCGATACCTGAAGGCTCAACCGTCATGATGGGCATTGGTACCACCGTCACTCGAATTGCGCAGTATTTGTTAGCAAAGCCAGCGTTACGAGTGATCACCAATAACCTTCAGGTGGCTCGCATCCTTGAAGCAAATGAACAAATCGAAGTGTATTTGGCCGGTGGTTTGTTCAGACGAGAACACCAAGACATGGTAGGCAGTAGCGTAGTTCACTTCTTTTCCGATTTTGAAGCTGACATTGGCATCTGTGGGTGTGGCTCAGTAACAGACAGTCATTTCGCCATGGAGCATGAGCAAGTTGAAGCAGACCTATCCAAGTCGATTATTAAGAACAGCCGCGAAAGCTGGCTTGTCGCGGATGCTAGTAAATGGGGACGCTTTGCTGCACTAAAGGTAGCGTCACTGAATGACTTTGACCGCATATACACCAATAGCAGCCAATTACCTTCGGAGCTAAACATACACTTAGTAGAAGAGAATGCTCATACTTGAATACAACAAAGCCTAGCATCACCGCTAGGCTTTGAAATCTACGTTTATGAACTAGCCGACAAAGTTACATACCAACAAAGAAACTGATCACTAGCGCGTTGATCAAATCAACAAAGAAACCACACACTAATGGCACCACAATGAACGCTTGTGGGCTTGCGCCATAGCGGTGAGTTACTGCGGTCATGTTCACAATTGCTGTTGCTGTCGAGCCTAGAGTGATACCACCGAAGCCTGAACATATCACCACAGAATCGTAGTTTCTTCCCATCAAGTAATAAACGACAAACACAGTAAACAACAGGGAAAGCAAGATCTGGATACTCATGACCACAGAGATGTAGCCAAACAACCCATCAAGATCCCAGATGCGAAGTCCCATCAATGCCATGGTTAAGAACATGCCTAAGCAGATATCAGAGATCATCGCTAAGCCTTTTCGGCCTTGAGCGATTTTCTCTTGCGTGCGACGCTTCTTGAACAATGCGCGACCGACGTTTCCGATTAGGATGCCTGCGATTAAACAGCTAACGAATAACGGCAGTTTTAGGCCCATCGAGTCGATAACTTCACTCAAGCTGTAACCCAGCATTAGTGTTAAGTTAAGAATCAACCACGCCCACAGAACGCCGTAGTGGCTAAGCTCTGTTTTTGTTTCACTCTCTTGGAATGCACCAACCGTAACCTCTTCTTCATTAGAAGGGCTTACTTTGTGTTTATTGAGCAGGTAGTTGGCAATCGGGCCACCAACCACACACGCTGCAATTAAACCAACCGTGTTTGAAGCGACACCAAGTTCGAGGGCGTTAGCAATACCAAACTCTTCCACAAACATTGGCGCCCACGCTAACGTTGTGCCTACGCCGCCTATCAAGCTAACAGACCCAGATAGCAAGCCAGCTTTCGCATCCATCCCAAAGCCAGAAGCGACTGCCATTCCGACTACGTTTTGCAACACGATAAAAATGGCAGCAAGACACAATAGGATGAACAACGGTCGCCCGCCTTTAATCAGTGTTTTAATATCCGCTTGGAGCCCGATGCCAGCAAAAAAGTAGAGAAGCAAAAAGTCTCTGACATCTAGGCTAAAAGTGATTTGGATTTCAAAAATATAGTAAAGCGCCGCTACGGTCGCTGCGCAGACAAAGCCACCAATCACAGGCTCTGGCAGTGAATACTTTCTTAATACTTCAGATCGCTCAATCAAACCTTTACCGATAAACAGTAACGAAATCGCGATCGTAAAAGAGAGCATTGGAGAAACTAGGGTTTCTGTCATGGGGCTATGGGTTCCTAATAGTTAGATTATTCATAATATTGCGTACTATTAATAATCTAGATTCAGGCCAAAAAATCAAGCGATTATCGATGATAAAAACATCTAATATGGTTAATTCTGCGACGGTATTAATAGAGGTTATAACTATAAAGCAATGATTAAAGGAACGGATATTAGGGAGGTATACATATGAGGTGGAATATAGGGGCTCTGAAACGAGAAAACCCCAGCATTTCTGCTAGGGTTTTGAATAGTGGTGGAAGGATGGGGATTTGAACCCCAGATACGCTATAAACGTATACTCGCTTTCCAGGCGAGCGCCTTAAGCCACTCAGCCATCCTTCCACAAATTGTGTTGAGCATGTCACTCAACGAGGCGCTACTTTATTGATTCTGCTTGCTTTGGTCAAGGGGCATTCTCAAAAAAAGTGCCTTTTTCGGTTTGTTCGATTACAAATTAACTCATTAGATCAAAAACAAACCAAATTTCATTCTTTCGCTGCACTTACGCTTGTTGCTTTTCTTAAGCTTGTTGATAGTAGCCTGGAACTCGAAACCATTTACGACACATATCGAGGAAGTAGCCGTAAAGTACGCCCATACCACACGAGATAACTGCATTACTGGTTACTGCCGTAACGATTTGGTCGCCTGAAGCACCCACTGCCAACAAAATACCCGCATACACTGGAGACTGGAATAACACGTATGCCATCAAATCAGACAAGTTTTTCATCAATGAGCTTTCTGAAAGTTTTGCACCATTGCGCAAGAACCAATCACGAAAAACGCCATAAGGCCAAGCGATAGCAATGTTTACCGGAATAGATAACGTTCGAGAAGCAAGAGATTGCTCAAACGTCATACCAGAAATAAACACTTCTACAATCATGCCAGAAATAAAACAGAAAACGACCATAGCAAATGTATCCGCAGCTGCGTTTCGAATACAAAATGGACCACGAGACTTCATTGACGACAAACCTAAAATATATCACTGCTTAATTAGTGATTTAGTAACATATAAACAAGGTACATTTGCACCTCACCAGATAATGTCGCTATTAAACCACAAGATTAGTAGTCATACATTCCAAATTAAAAATCAAGTTGTAAATTAACAACCAAAAACCACTTTAAAAGCAGTCACTTTCACCAAAAAATCCAACCAAGGTCAAATATTGGACAATTCGTCATTTACTTACCGTAATTAAACAACATTTAAGCCATAGGTAGATTTACAGTAATGATATTAATGACATCTTGTGTAGGTGGTGATCCTAAAGCAACCTGCTCTAACGCTTTATCGACTTGATAAGTAAGTTCCGCGTTGTTCATAGGTTCAACGTGGACACGTAGGCTCTCTAGTGCAAATTGAATCAGTTCTAGGTTGTTGTCTTCTAGCGCCACATACAACGTCACTAACAGCTCTTCAGTGTTATCTTTGTTTCGAAGATCAGGTTTAGGCAGTGACTCGCTTTTACTTTTCGAATCGTGTGGTTTTACGTCTTGGCTTTCGAGCTCATCCGCTTTTACTTCATGGTATTGATAAAGCTTATTTGAGTAGCGGAACAAGGCATCATCCAGTTCACGCTCATCAATCGGCTTAGCGATAATATAATCGACACCCGCCCCCAGCATACGCTCGCGAGTCTCTTTAAATACATCAGCCGTACAACCAAACACCAATACCGATGACACATCGCCTATCAAAGCACGAATCGCAGTGGTTGATTCAACGCCATCCATCACGGGCATATGGTTATCCATGAGTACCAAATCAAAGCGCTCAGCAACCACGGCTTGTATTGCTAGTTCACCGTTTTCGACGCTCTTACAGGTAAAGCCTTTACTGCTCATGAAGGTTTCAATGATCACCGTGTTAGTTCGGTTGTCCTCGACGATCAGTACTTTTAAGCCTGAGTAGTCCAACTTCTTGTGTGGCAAACTCTCGATTTCACCTGGCTGACATGGTTGAATCTTCAAGCGAACATCAAAGCTCGTGCCTATCCCTTCTTCACTGGTGACGGTAATACTGCCATCCATCAACTGGGCAATTTTCTTCACAATCGCGAGGCCAAGGCCAGTACCGCCAAAACGCCTTGTGGTCGAAGACTCCGCTTGTTCAAACGGTTTAAAAATACGCTTTTGAGCTTCTTTAGAAATACCAATTCCGGTATCACGAACTCGAATACTCAGATAGGTATCACTCCCCTCTACAACTTCTTTTAGGTACACCTCAACAAAGCCTCTGGAAGTGAACTTCACCGCGTTGTTCAATAGATTAAACAAGATTTGTCTTAGACGTGCTTTATCTGAGAAGTACCAACGACCCGAAGGCACCTCAGAGTACACTTTGAATTGAAGCCCTTTCTCGGAAGACAATGTGTAGTAAACACTGTTAATACTGCCGATGATCGAATCAAGAGGGAAACGCGTTTCATCAAGATCCAGCCTGCCCTGCTCGATCTTCGAGAAGTCTAAGATCTCGTTAAGTAAAGTCATCATGTGATCACCGGACTCATACAAGCTCTTAAGGTGTTTCTCTTGTTCAGAATTTAGAGGCGTTTTCAATAGGATCTGAGCAGTACCCAATACCCCATTCATAGGGGTGCGAATTTCATGTGACAGGGTCGCAAGGAAAGCGGTTTTTGCATTGGTGGACGCCTGAGCTTTAACCTTTTCCGCTTCGAGATAAATGGTCTTTTCGTTGAAGGTTTTAATCAAATGGCCGATTTCGTCATCACTCGAGTAATCCACATCAATGATTTCGCCCGCTTTGGAGCTATCAACCTGTGCTGCAATCCTTGTGATTGGACTAATCAAATAACGGTTCAATAAGTAATACCCCGCCATGACACAAAGTAGCAATAGCGGAACAATACCGCCTTCAATGCTCATCACCTGACGAAACACTTCGTCTGCTACTCGTGATTTGGAGTTCACCACATCCACTTGCCAGCCAAAATCACCAAATTGATTGCTACTGATGTAAATGCCTTCAACGAGGTTGAAGTTATGCGAAACCAACACTTGGTTGAGCTTATCTCTGAGCGTAATGCCAAGGTTATATTCTTCGGCGTGATTCTTGATAAAACCAAGCAGCTCTTCGAGCGAGAGATCCACAGTGGCAACACCGGCAAAAGTACCGTCGTAATAATAAGGGGAAGACGCCGTAATCATTCGAACGTGCGTGTATGGGTCGATATACACATCGCTCCAAGAGATCGTTCCTTGTTTTTTGTTGACGACAGAGGTGTACCAATACTCTTCTTGATAAGGGGCATTTTTGGGGTTGTTGTAAGAATATATCTGATCGATTCTTCCATCGTCGGCTTTATTAAAAAAGTAACTATTAAGAAGCTTTTTTGAATCGAGCGCATAAGGTTCAGGCCAAATACCGGCACTGACAATCGTATCGTCGCTCGCCGCCAACATGGACTTAAAGAGTGGAATAACATCATCACCGTTACGATGTGCTTGAGCAAACCCAACGAGACTGTCTACAAAGCCTTGAGAGCTGCTGAGTGGCTCTGTAATCAAAGCGGATAACAATTGCGTACGCAAATCGAGGTTTTGTTGTAATTTGGCGCGCACAGGGGATTCTACGACGTAATACGTCACACTACCGACAATGGCAATAAACATCGCAAGGTATAATCCAAGCGCTACCATACTTTTTTTCTTTAAAGACGACCGTATCTGCATAATTCTTTTATTGTTTTCTTTTCTGTTAAACCTAGTGTTTATCATCCATGACATCAAGCCTTTTTAGATTGAAGCTTGATTGGCACAAGTTCATTGGTACTATAAGCGCAAATATGTTCCCTTTTACGGTACCTCACTTTGACTTTACAAGATATTCTTGCGCTTCCAGAGTTGGAAGGAAAGCTAATCACAGAACACAAAACAATGGGCTTTGTCACTGCAATGGCAGCGGCACCGAATGTGTTAACCCCGCATGAGTGGCTACCGTTCTTATGGGGTGGCGAAGAAGTCGCACCTTTTACGGATGGTGAACAGCTAGAAAGCTACATTGAAGTTATCATCGAGCTTTGGAATAAAACCCGCCCAGAACTGATTGAAGGGACTTGGGTTTGGCCTGAAGCTTGTCAATTAGACGACGAAGAAGTAGTGAACACTGCCGCGCGTGATTTTTGTGAAGGCTTGCTTCAAGGCTGGCAGATTACCCGTGACGATTGGGAAACACTGATGCCTGAAGAGAGCGAAGATAATGCACTCGTTGGCGGTGTACTGCTTTCACTGAGCATGCTTTACGATCCAGAAACGTCAATTGCTACGCTTGCAGAGCAAGGCATCGAAGGCCTAGAGCAGTTCGAAGAGATCTTTAACGCTGTTCCTGTGATGCTTTGCGGACTAACGCAGCGTGGCATTGCACTGGCTGAAGCTCAATAAAAGTTAGCTTTATACATGCCAAAAGGCCTCATTATGAGGCCTTTTTTAGTTTCTAGACGAGGTGAAAATAGTCGCTTTAGAAGCCTTTCCAATCGAAGTCATCAATTCGCTCGTCGGCAATATAAAACAGCTTAGTGCCACTGCTGACCACTTGGTCTAACTCTGGGTTGAGTTCAATACCACTCCCCGTATCAATGGCGATTAACGTTGCTTGATACTTCTCTTTAAACACAGAGAAAATAGGCGCGACGGTGACAGGCTCAGCGTCTTCAGGGAAATACGTTGAATACTGTGTCATGCCTCTTGTTGAGCTCAATAACTCTTGATGAAGTGCACTTGATCCTGGATCTACCGCAGCCTTTGCTAGCATCTCAGCACCCACCGCAGGAATACATTCTGAGTTAGGGCAATGCTTGTGCAGCAAATCGCTCAGCGCTTCATCTTTAAAGTAAACAAGAAGGTGAGCCTTAGGATTTCGGTTGGCGCAGTAAAGCGCCGCAGATAGGGTAATGTCATCTTCTGGGTTATCAATCAGGATGCAACTTGCAGACTCAATACCCGTTTTCTCCATCTCTTTGCCATCGGTGTAACTGTTTACTTTAACGAAATTGATTTCACCGGGTAACGGGTTCTCGATATCTGAACGCGTGCATAACACGATTGGTCGCTTACCCGTCTCTTCGTGTTGTAGCATGCGAATGAGATGAATGGTTCTTTGCTCATTCCACCCCAACATCAAAATGTGGTTGTCCACTCTAACTCTCCTTTTTCCTAGCAAGCCCGCTCGCCAATATTCAACACCTTCTGTCGCCACTTTACCGAGTAACGCGGCGAAAAGGCTCAACCCGCCTGGAATCACAAATAGAATAACGATCCACTGCCCCGCGACCGTGGTCGGTGATAAATCACCATAACCAACTGTAGAAGCCGTCACCACCAAATAGTAAGCGAATACGGTAACCGAACTGGTTAAATCTGTTTCACCCGCCAAATACAGCATCGACCACGATAAAGCGATGTAGCCAAGAAAAGTGAACAGTAAGTTTTTGCCGTTCAAAACAAAGATGTTTGCTTTGATCCAGCGTTTGAGTTGTAGCCAGATTATCATTCGAGCCTCTAATCCTTCGATCTTACTTACATGCTAGAAAAAATACCTGATATCAACAAGATGTATCATCAGAAAAAGATACATGACCACAAGATTGATATTGGCGGCCTATACGCAGGTACAAAAAAACCAGCACTATTGGCTGGTTTTTTGGGTTAGATAAAAGAACGACTTACGCGTTACCTTTTACCTGCACATTTAACTGCTCTGCAAAATCTAGCATGCGGTTCAATGGAATAAGAGACTTAACGCGTAATTCGTCAGAAACGAAGATTTCGTGTTGCTCACCACCATTCTCAAGCGCGTTTTCAATCGCTTCAAGGCCATTCATTGCCATCCAAGGACAGTGTGCGCAGCTACGACATGTTGCACCAGCACCCGCTGTGGGCGCTTCAATCAGCTCTTTTTCAGGGACCAATTGCTGCATCTTGAAGAAGATACCTTTGTCTGTCGCAACAATCATCTGTGGATGAGGCAGCTCTTTTGCTTTCTTGATCAGTTGGCTTGTTGAGCCTACAGCATCAGCCAGTTCAACCACGCTTGCTGGTGATTCTGGGTGAACCAAGATAGCCGCTTCTGGGTATACAGATTTCATTTTCTTCAAAGCATCAGCTGAGAACTCATCATGAACGATACACTCACCTTGCCAAAGCAACATGTCAGCGCCAGTTTGATTTGCGATGTAAGAACCTAGGTGACGGTCTGGACCCCAAATAATAGGTTTGCCTTCAGCGTCTAGGCTTTCAACGATTTCTAAAGCGATGCTCGACGTCACTACCCAGTCTGCACGAGCTTTAACAGCTGCAGAGGTGTTCGCATATACAACCACGGTGTGGTCAGGGTGAGCATCACAAAATTCTGTAAATTTGTCAGCTGGACAGCCAAGATCAAGCGAACATTCAGCTTCAAGTGTTGGCATTAGAATGCGTTTTTCAGGAGTAAGT
Organism: Vibrio sp. Vb339; assembly: GCF_902751245.1. Taxonomy (NCBI): domain Bacteria; kingdom Pseudomonadati; phylum Pseudomonadota; class Gammaproteobacteria; order Vibrionales; family Vibrionaceae; genus Vibrio; species Vibrio sp. Vb339. Next base: position 818,148 of record NZ_CADDIS010000002.1, read on the forward strand.
ATCTTTGCAGACTCACCCATGAAACGAACACCAGCGATGATCAGAGTGCTTGCTGAGTGACGGTTACCGAACTTAGCCATTTCTAATGAATCGCCAACGAAACCACCAGTTTCTTCTGCCAGAGCCTGAATTTCAGGATCGGTGTAGTAGTGTGCAATTAGAACTGCATCTTTTTCTTGAAGTAGTTTTTTGATGTTTGCGATGTGGGCCTGTTTCTGAGCGTCGCTCAATGGAACTGGCTTAGGCGGAAACGGGTAAACTGTATCGATTTTATCTAGTATATGACTCATTGCTCTTGCTCTACGCAACTTCTTCCGAGAATTAGAGTATTCTACACAGGACAGCGATTGGGATCAAAAAGGATTGGTTGCAAGCGGTGGCTAGCTAATGCTTAAAACGCATAAACAAGGCAATGTGTTGGCATCACTAACAAGATGAGTAAACACTAATCGGAATTGAATAGGTATAAAAAAGAGGCGCCTAAGCACCCCTATTTTGTTTTACAAGTGGGTTTTAGCCACTTTAGCCGAAGCACTGTTTGGGTACTCGGTTACGACTTGTTGGTAATATTTCTTAGCTTGCGTCGCGTTGTTGTTGCGCGCAGCTATGTCACCAAGCTTAACCAGTGCATCTGCTCGCTTGTTTGAGTCTTTGTAAGACACAACAGCAGCAAAGCTCTTCACCGCTTCTTTATCCTGCTTCTTAGCGAAATAAAGCTGACCTAACCAGTAATGTGAGTTAGGTGTGAAGGTAGAATCTGGGAAGTCTTTTTGAAACTTTTGGAATGCAGCGATAGCACCCGTGTAGTCTCGTTGCTTTAGAATCATATCTACAGCATTTTGATAAGCAGTTTGCTCATCCACATCAGTACTGAACGTACCAGAAGCGTCTTTAGAGCTTTCGCTCGCCGCCACTGCTACCGTTGCTGTTCCTGCTGCTTTCACCTCGCCTCTTACGCGGTCCAGTTCAATGAACAGTTCACGCTGACGCTCTAGCATTTGCTTCATATCGTAGCTGTTTCGTTCCAGCTCACCACGAAGTTCACTGATCTCCAGTGCCATGTCGTCGATTTGCTGTTGCATTTGAAGCTGAACGAGATTGCGATTTTGAAGCAGGCGCTCTAAACGCTCAATATCTGATTCGTTAGATGCTGATCGAGAGGAAGATGATGAATTGGTTGCGGTGCTATTGAGATCGGATACTGGAGCTGGTGCAGCGAACGCGGTGTTCGCTGCACTTGCCAGTAACGAAAGCAAAATGACTCGCTTTGTGTTACTGAACATGAGGCAATTCCTCAATTATATAGTCTACTAAAATTAGTAAACTAGTACTGCGCGACGGTTTTTAGCGTACACATCTTCAGATTGACCTAGAAGAAGTGGCTTCTCTTCACCGTAGCTTACGATAGAGATTTGGTCAGCTTGAACACCTAGAGCTTGTAGGTATTTCGCTACAGCTTGTGCACGACGCTCGCCAAGTGCGATGTTGTACTCAGGAGTACCGCGCTCATCAGCGTGACCTTCGATAGTAACGTTCATGTCAACGTTCTTAACTAGGTATGCTGCGTGAGCTGCTAGCATTTCTTCGTAATCGCCAGCGATAGTAGAGTTATCGAATGCGAAGTAGATTGTTTGAGTTTCACGTAGCGCTTGCTCTTTAAGCTCTTGCTCAGACAGTTGACCGTTAGCGTCAATTGGCGTTACAACAGTTGTGTCTACGTTGCCTTCTGAACCTGAAGTTGTTTGGTTGCTTTCTGTACCAGATGTTGCAGATGTTGCTTCATCAGTTGAGCTACATGCCGTTACTGCCATCACTGGTAGTGCAATCATCAAGCCTTTAAGAACTTTGTTAAGTTGCATCTTTTTTTCCTTACGTTATCAAACTTAGTTTCTACAGCGACTAAGAGTGCTATAGATAGTTAAATGCCACAATAGTTAACACTATCAATAGCTAAAAGAATGTATCAAATTAACTAGAGAAACGGTGACCACGCCGGCGCTCTTACGCGTCCGTTGGTTGCCGGTAATCTAGCTTTAAAACGGCCATCGATAGAAACCATCGATAGTACATTTGTTTTATTGTAAATAGAGCTATAGATAACCATACCTCCATTCGGTGCAATACTTGGAGATTCATCTAACAATGTTTTTGTTAGTACCTGAACCGCACCAGTTTCCAAATCCTGTTTCGCCAAGTTAAAACCTGAGTTACTGCGATTCACCATGATCATGAATCGACCATCAGGAGTGATCTGGCCACCTAAGTTTTGGCTACCTTGCCAAGTAATACGAGAAGTCGAATTATTGGACAAATTTACATTATAAATCTGTGGTTTACCACCACGATCCGATGTGAAAATAAGAGACTTGCCATCTGGGTGCCAGAATGGTTCAGTATTATTAGAACGACCGCGGGTAATTTGAGTCAGCTTACGGCTAGCAAGGTCAAGTGTGTACACCTGAAGGCTGCCTGTTTTCGACAATACCAATGCCAATGTTTTACCATCTGGCGAGAATCTTGGCGCACCATTATGACGAGGGTATGACGTCACCTTCTCACGTTCACCAGTGTAAATATTCATGATGAATATTTCCGCTTGGCCATTTTGGAAACTCACATAAGCAAGCTTTTTACCGTCTGGTGACCATGCAGGTGACATGAGAGGTTGCTTAGAACGAAGTACTAAACGCTCGTTAAAGCCATCGTAGTCAGCAACACGCAGTTGGTATGGGTATTGGTCTTTGTCGTTCACAACTACGTAAGAGATACGAGTTAAGAACGCGCCTTTCTCACCGGTTAGCTCTTCATACACTAAGTCCGCGATACGGTGTGCATACTCTCTCAAGCGTTTACCAGGCACTGTCGCTTTCTTGTTGAACAACACGTGATCTTTAGAAAGTACCAATTGGCCTTCATCGCTTAGTGCGCGGCTTTGTCCTTTAGTCAGTTGACCACGAACAATGTCGATCAGTTGGTAGTTCACCACATACTGCCCTTCGGCATTTTTAGTGATGCTACCGGTTAACAGTGAATCAACGCCTAGGTTAGTCCAAGCATCAAAATTCACCTCACCTTCGCTGTAAGGCGTTTGAGGCATTTTGCTAGTTGCTACTGGGCTGAATTTACCACTGCGTTGTAAGTCAGAAGCGATAACCGCTGATACATCGTGTGGCAATGGCTCTGCGCCTTCCCAACGGAAAGGTACAATAGCGATAGGTCTTGCAGAGTTAATACCGTCTGTAATAACCAGCTCCAGCGCTGCATGTGCAAACTGGCTGCTTGTAGCTATTAAGAAAACAAAACTCAGTAATAGTTTCTTTAACACAAGTTCGTCCTTTTACTCTGGTGATACAGTTAAGTTAATGTCTTTCAGTGAGTTCACAATGTCTGGGTCTTTAGGCAACGGGTAAGATTGCACTTGTGCCACCGCACGCTTGGTTGCTGCACACAAACGGCTATCGCCATCTAAGATACTCAAGCTACCCAATATCGCATTAGAGCCCGTTGGAATCAGCTTAAGGTTCACTCGACATGAGCGTCCTCGATAGCTGTCTTCTAACAACAGGTTCTGTTGAATCAGTTGGGTATAGATCGCACCGTAACGTTGCGCTTCATCACTAATAAATTGTTGTCTTGCTGAAGAGTTTTGAGTCGCTTCCGTTTCAAGGCCAGCAAAGATATCGTTCAATGCGGCTTCTTGTTGTTTACGCTCTTTTTCTGCTTTTGCTGCAGCTTCCTTCGCCTTACGGGCTTTCTCTGCTGCGGCTGCCGCTTCTTTCTCTTTCGCTATGCGTTGCTTTTCAGCGCGTTCAGCGGCTTCTTTCTCTTTACGAGCTTTGTCGGCTGCCTCTTTCGCGGCTTGCTCTTTTGCCACGCGTTCTTGTTCAGCTTTTGCGATTGCCGCTTCTTTGGCTTTACGCTCGTTCTCGGCTTTCACTAACGCAGCTTCTTTTAGCTTACGGTCAGCTTCTGCTTTAGCGGCTTTCTTTTGCTCTTGCTGTAAACGCGCTTCTTCAGCTTTGCGTTGTTTCTCTTTCTCAACTCGGCGCTTTTCAGCTTCACGAGTCGCTTTAGCTTCTTTCGCTTGCTGTTCTTTTAGCTTACGAATATTTTCTTCTTCAGCTTTACGATTCTTTTCAAGTCGTTCGCTTTCACGTCTTAGTTTGTCTAGACGCTCTTGCTCTTTCTTGCTCGCCGCTTCTCTTTGTTGACGAATCTGTTGAGCTTGCTGGCGAACCAACTGAGGATCAATCACAACAGCTTGAACCATCTGCCCTGTAGGCTTTGGCTCTGACATCGTGAAATCCGCTCCCCAAATGAGCGCAACGAATAAAATGACGTGCAGCCCAAGAGAAATAAGAAGCGGTGATCTGAAATTATTGGATTTTTTATTATTCGCTTTCATGAATGCTACGGAGCTATTCCCTTATATCCGTTAAAAGGCCAACCTTTGGCACACCTGCACGGCTTAATTCATCAAGTAGTAAAACCACTTCAGCGTATGGCGTTGCGGCATCACCACCAACCGCCACTGGAGAGTTTGGCTTCAAAGACAACTCAGCTTTCACTCGGACGATAATATCTTCCATAGATAAGCCACGCTGCACTTCTTCGTCATTAACGCTCAAGCCAAGTTCACCGTCTTTGTTCACTTCAACGATGATGAAACTTGCGTTGTCGTCACCCAGTAAGTCTTGCGCCGATTTAGCCGTTGAAGCCTGAGGCAATTCAACGTCAACGCCTTGAGTAACAAACGGCGAAGTCACCATAAAAATGATCAGCAAAACAAGCATAACGTCGATGTAAGGTACAACGTTAATCTCTGCTGTCATTTTGCGTTTTTTAGGTTGGTATCCAGCCATCTATTATTCCCTGCCAGCCATCGCTTGACGGTGAAGAATACTGTGGAACTCTTCAGAGAAAGTCGCGTAGTTGTGCTCTAGCTTGCCTACTCGGCTGCTGAAGCGGTTGTACGCCATTACTGCTGGAATCGCAGCGAATAGGCCCATTGCTGTTGCGATCAGTGCTTCTGCAATACCAGGGGCAACCATTGCGAGCGTCGCTTGCTTCACTTCACCTAATGCGATGAATGAGTGCATGATGCCCCAAACCGTACCAAATAGGCCGATGTATGGGCTGATAGAACCAACGGTCGCCAAGAAAGGTAAGTTAGTTTCTAGTTCATCGACTTCGCGAGCAACGGCAACGCGCATCGCACGGCCAGTGCCTTCCATGATGAAGTCAGGTGATGTTGCATTCGATTTACGAAGGCGAGCGAACTCAGTAAAGCCTGCGTAGAAAATTTCTTCAGTACCAGAAAGCTCGTCTTTGCGTTTGTTGCTCTCTTGGTACAGTTTTGCAAGATCAACGCCTGACCAAAATTTGTCTTCAAACACTTCTGTTTGTTTAGAAGCTTGAGATAACACTTTACTTCTTTTTATGATCATCGCCCAAGAAACAACAGACATGCCCATAAGAGTCAGCATGACCATCTTCACTAGTAAACTAGCTTCTAAAATTAGGCCTAAGATTGAGATTTCAGCAGTCACTATTCGTTAGCTCCGTAAGAATAAATGTTGGCATTGCCTTTGGTTTCATTTTTTGATTGTCGATACATGCTACCTTAACCATTGCTTTACACAATGCTTTGCCATCAGGATTTACGATCTCTTGACAGAAGACCAAGGTAGCTCGCTTCAACTCGTAAATATTTGTAATGACTTGTAAAGAATCATCAAGACGCGCGCCTTGAATAAAATCAATGTCCATATGTCGGACTACAAAACCGATGTTTTGTTCTAACAATACTTGCTGAGAAACGCCAATTGAGCGCAACATCTCAGTTCGAGCGCGTTCGAAAAACTTAAGATAGTTTGAATGGTATACAACGCCACCCGCATCGGTGTCTTCGTAATACACTGTCACTGGCCACGGAAATGGCTTAGATAATCCCTGCAATTTGATACCACAATCCAAAACGATAAAGATCTCACTATAACCTAACTCCTTATCATTAATAGTATATCGCTGTGAATTTTTTGATTTGAGAGACGAAAAAAAAGGCCATCTGTATAAGATGACCTCTTTTTGGCTAAAAACCCAACAAGTATAAAGGTTCACGTTATTATGAACCTAAATCCTTTGCCTTTTATAGAAGGCGCAGCGTCGTTAGGTAGAGCAAAATTGTGAGTGAAACATATGGGCTAAACAGTAGCTGCCACATCCAAGCTCTTGGCTTAAATCCGATACCGTAAACCATGCTTGAGCATACTGCCCAAATGAACATTGGCCCGATGATCGCGTTAAAGCCACCTATGCTTGTCGCATACGCTTCAGGATCCCACATAACTAAACCCACATGCATGAAACCCAATACTAGGGATAAGGCTCTAAGCAGAGTCTTATCCATTGGTTGATGCAGCTTAGCAATTTGCTCTGCGAGATTACTCACTGTCTTTGTCCATCATTTCTGAATGCTCTAGCCATAGAGCATTGATGATGCCGAATGCACATGCTAGAAGTACACCCAAAATCCATGCGAAATACCACATAAAATTTCTCCTAAGTTATTTAACTTCTAGCTTAGTAAGCTGAAACGTCGTTATCTTCGATGTGTTTCTTATCTAGACGACCGAACATTTTGTAGTATGTCCAAGTTGTGTAGCCAAGAATCACAGGAACCATTACCGCCGCAACGACAGTCATAAGACCAAGCGTTAGCTCACTCGCTGTTGAATCCCACATAGTCAAGCTTTGGTTAGGGTTCAGGCTTGATGGCATTACGAATGGGAACATTGCAAAACCAGCCGTTAAAATAACACCAGCGTTCGATAGGCTTGAGAACAAGAATGCGAAACCACCACGCTCAAAACGAGATGCAATCACAGCAAGTAGTGGCATTGCTACACCAAGGATCGGCGCAGCCCACATTGCTGGATAAGTTTCGAAGTTTGTCATCCAAGCACCCACTTGAAGTGATACTTCTTTGTTTAGTGGGTTTGAGTCAGCAAACGTATCGATAGTGCTCGTAATTACATAGCCTTCGATAGATTGAACCCAGAAACCACCAATAACGAATAGAGCAATAGCAATTAGGCCAGTGATCTGAGCAACGTTACGAGCACGAGCGTGCAGCTCTTCTGTTGTCTTCATTTGAAGCCATGTTGCACCTTGCATCACGAACAACATCAGAGCCAACACACCACAAAGCAATGCAAATGGGTTAAGCAGAGCGAAGAACGTACCATGGTACTTAGACATCATAAATTCGTTCAGTTCAAATGGAACACCTTGTAGTAGGTTACCAAATGCCACACCGAAAATGATTGGTGGTACTGCGCCACTAAAGCAAAGTGCGTAGTCCCAAGTTTTGCGCCATTTTGGATCTTCGATCTTTGAACGGTAATCAAGAGCAAGTGGACGTAACCAAAGTGCAGCTAGCGTTACGTACATTGCGAAGTAAAAACCAGAGAAAGACGTCGCGTAAACCAGTGGCCATGCAGCAAACAATGCACCACCCGCAGTGATAAGCCAAACTTGGTTACCATCCCAGTGAGGGGCAATCGTGTTTAGCATAATACGACGTTCAGTGTCGCTCTTACCGATAACAGGTGACAGAGCTGCAACACCCATATCAAAGCCATCAGTTACGGCGAAACCAACCAGTAGAACACCGATCAATACCCACCAAATAAGTCGTAAGCTTTCGTAATCAAACATAATATTCCCTCACTTATACTTCAACTGAACGGCTAACTTTGTCTTCAACAGAGTTATCGTTTTGTTCGAAGTGGTAACGGCCTGTCTTCAAGCTACTTGGACCTTTACGTGCGAATTTCAGCATTAGGTAAACTTCAGCAATCAAGAACACTGTGTAAAGTGCCAGGATAGCGAATAGAGAAGTCCAAAGCTGTCCAATAGTCAGTGCTGATGCAGCAACGTTAACCGGTAGGATTTCACCAACCGCCCATGGTTGACGACCAAACTCAGCAACGAACCAACCTGCTTCAATCGCAATCCAAGGAAGTGGGATTGAGAATAGCGCAGCTTTAAGTACCCATGGTTTCTGTTCGATTTTCTGACGGCACGTTTGAACAAACGCAGCACCGAATACAAACAGCATGATGAAGCCACAAGCAACCATCAGACGGAATGACCAGAATAGAGGCCAAACTGTTGGGATAGAATCATCCGCAGCCATTTGGATTTGGTCTTCTGTTGCATCAACAACGTGGTCTGTGTAGCGCTTAAGAAGCAAGCCGTAACCTAGGTCACCTTTCACTTCGTCGAACGCAGCCATGTTTTCTTCAGACTTATCGCCTGCACGTAGCTTTTCAAGCAGCTCGTACGCGTACATACCAGTACGGATACGATCAACGTGGTCATCACGTAGGTCACGTAGGCCCGTTACTTCAGTATCAAGCGAACGCGTTGCGATGATACCCATTACGTAAGGAATTTTAATTGCGTAGTCAGTATCCATTGTTTCTTGGTTTGGAATACCAAAAACAGTAAATGCGGCTGGTGCTTCTTCAGTGTGCCACTCTGCTTCAATAGCTGCTAGCTTCACTTTTTGAACTTCACCAAGCTCGTAACCAGATTCATCACCTAGCACGATTACTGACAGGATCGCCGCCATACCGAAAGATGCTGCAATCGCGAAAGAGCGACGAGCAAAGGCAAGGTCACGACCTTTAAGAATGTAGTATGAGCTGATACCAAGGACGAACATTGCACCCGTTGTGTAACCAGACGCTACTGTGTGTACGAATTTAACCTGTGCTACTGGGTTTAGTACAACTTCAGCGAAGCTCACCATTTCCATACGCATAGTTTCAAAGTTAAATTCCGCACCCACTGGGTTTTGCATCCAGCCGTTAGCTACCAAGATCCAAAGCGCAGAGAAGTTAGAACCAAGTGCTACTAACCAAGTTACCGCTAAGTGTTGACGCTTCGACAATCTGTCCCAACCGAAGAAGAAAAGACCAACAAAAGTAGACTCTAGGAAGAATGCAACAAGCGCTTCGATAGCCAGCGGAGCACCAAAGATGTCGCCAACATAGTGAGAATAGTAAGACCAGTTAGTACCGAACTGGAACTCCATGGTTAAGCCTGTCGCTACACCAAGAGCAAAGTTAATACCAAACAATTTACCCCAGAACTTAGTCATGTCCTTGTAAATTTGCTTGCCAGTCATTACATAAACTGACTCCATAATGGCAAGTAGAAATGCCATACCTAGTGTCAGTGGAACAAATAGGAAGTGATACATCGCTGTAAATGCAAACTGCAATCGCGACAGATCAACAACATCAATCATGGTAACTCCTTTGTGTCGGCTGAATGACACTTGTGTGATTAATCACCGCAAAAATCCATGTTAAAACAATTTGTGTAATTGTTATTACAAATTGAAATTTGTAGCAAAAACGTACCGTTATAGTTAGATTATTGTTAAGCATGAGCTAATATAGCTGGCGCTAATATTACTGGTAAAATCAGTATGTTTCAAAAGGTTTATAGGAGAACCTTGCGTTGATTTGTATCAATTTTATTCGAGCAAATTAGAGTTATTTTTGAACAATCATGATTAAAATCACACCAATTTAGCCTCAGTTAATAACAGCGCATGATATCTGTGACAAAAGCTCAGCACCGCCTCAACATACGAATTACAACTACCTATAAAGTATTAACAAAAAATATGACAACTTATTTCATTTTTTGTTAGCTAAATCAAACCTGCAATCAAAGTTTTCATTTTTGATGATCGCTATTCAGTCTTTTTATCGACTCGCTCAAAGAGTTGTTATTCAGTAAAAAGCAAAAAATCCCAGCGCTTATGCAACTGGGATCTTTAAAAATGAATAATTTAACGATTAGACGGCTTATCTATTCCGAAGTGTAAATACGCTCTGTCGGTCGCGATTCGACCTCTTGGTGTCCTTTGTAGGTAACCTTGTTGAATCAAGTAAGGTTCTAACACATCTTCAATGGTGTCTCTCTCTTCACCAATCGCGGCAGCCATGTTGTCGATACCTACCGGACCACCACCAAACTTCTCCATAATCGCAAGCAGAAGCTTTCTATCCATGTAGTCGAAACCTTTAGCATCGACATCCAACATGTTTAGCGCTTTGTCAGCAACCTCTGGACAAATATGCCCGTCGCCTTTTACTTCCGCATAATCCCGAACACGACGCAGTAGACGGTTAGCAATACGTGGCGTACCACGAGCTCGGCGAGCAACTTCTAGCGCCCCTTCGGACTCCATAGAAAGACCAAGGCAATCTGCACTGCGTTGAACGATGTTTTGTAGGTCTTCAACCTTGTAGTACTCAAGACGCTGAGTAATACCGAAACGGTCACGTAACGGCGATGTCAGTGAGCCAGCACGAGTGGTTGCGCCAATCAAAGTAAAAGGAGGAAGGTCGATCTTGATAGAGCGTGCCGCTGGGCCTTCACCAATCATGATATCCAGTTGGTAGTCTTCCATTGCTGGGTACAACACCTCTTCAACCACAGGGCTTAATCGGTGAATCTCATCAATGAACAGGACATCATTTTCTTCAAGATTGGTCAGCAACGCCGCTAGGTCACCCGCTTTTTCTAGAACAGGGCCTGAAGTCGTACGAATGTTGACATCCATCTCATTGGCCACAATGTTCGCCAACGTGGTTTTACCCAAGCCAGGAGGACCAAATATCAACAGATGGTCGAGAGCCTCGTTACGCAGTTGTGCCGCTTTGATGAAAATCTCCATCTGACCACGAACGTGATCCTGACCTTGATAGTCAGCAAGTGCTTTAGGGCGTATTGCACGATCAATGACATCTTCATCTTTGAATACTGGGTTATCCGGTGCAATAAGGCGATCGGCTTCAATCATAAATTCTGCTATTCCTAACTATGCTCTTGTTGACTCTGCGCTTCTTGACTCTGTGTAAAGGCAAAGTGAATGAGTCTATTTTGTCGAACAAGTATATTGGGTATTAAACCATCGATTTCAGAGCTTCGCGAATCAACTGCTCGCTGGTCATGCCATCTTTAGCCACTTGAGAAACCACCTTAGAAGCTTGAGTCGGCTTGTAGCCTAATGCAAGTAGTGCACTTACCGCTTCTTCTTCAGCGTCATGAACGGTTGGCATAGAATCAATCGGAGCTGCATCCGTCGCTGGAGTAAATAGGTCACCTGCGCCCCACCCTTTCAGGCGGTCTTTCATTTCAACAACCAGACGTTCAGCGGTTTTCTTACCCACACCCGGAAGTTTAACCAGCGTCGAGATGTCTTCACGTTCAACACTTTGAACAAACTGGCTAGCCGTCATACCTGAAAGAATGCCAAGGCCTAGCTTAGGGCCCACACCGTTCGCTTTGATCACTTCACGGAACAGTGCACGCTCTTTAACCGTGTTAAAACCATAAAGTAGCTGCGCATCTTCACGTACAACAAAGTGCGTGTAGATGATTGCCTCTTCGCCCACGTTTGGTAATTCGTAAAAACAGCTCATTGGCATTTGAACTTCATAGCCAACGCCACTCACTTCGATTAGTAATTCTGGTGGCTGTTTTTCTATTAATGTACCGCGTAGACGTCCGATCACAATTCACTCTCTTGATGGAATATAATTTGAGGGACAGAATATAAAAGAACTGGATGCTTATCCAGTTCTTTGTGTTTATTAGGATGATTTATTTAAGCTTGCTTAGCTTGGGAAACCACGCTGTTTAAGCTTTCGACCAGTTCTTTTACTGAGGTGACATGCCCGGTCAGTTCAGAACCATAATTAGCGACTAAACCTGACACGGATTTGGTTTCTGCAACGCTCTGTGCCACTTCTGAACTCGCGAGATCGAGTTCTTTCAATGAGCTCATCTGCATCGCCATAATATTGGTCAGTTGGTTAACGTCGGTCGAGATGGTTTGAACCTCGGAGATAATGCCGTTCATTTCATTGGCCGTGGTTTCAATGATGGCTCTGCCATGTTCCACTTCTTCTTTACTTCGGTCTAATAAGGTTCGAATTTCTATCGCGGAATGGCTGCTTTTCGCCGATAGCTCTCTCACTTGATCTGCAACTACCGCAAAACCTCGCCCTTGCTCTCCGGCGCGTGCTGCTTCTATTGCTGCGTTAAGAGCTAATAGGTTGGTTTGCTCGGCAACCGAGGTAATCAAATCAGCGACTTTCATGATTTCTTGATTACTTTGAATGATCTGGCTGATTGCACTGGTTGAGGCTTCTAGTGATTCTGAGCTCTTTTGCGCTTTCGTTCCCACAGCTTCACTGCGCTCTTTCAGTTCGCCCACGAATGAATTGGATTCTTCGATGCCTTGAGTCATTTGATGCAGTTGTTGGCTCATCTGTTCTGCTGCACTCGCCTGAGATTCGCAATTGATGTTCAACACTTCAACTTGAACATGTAGGTCTTGAGACTGCTGGTCTAAATGGACAGATACGCCCTGTAAGCTTTCAGAGTTTGAGTTGGCTTGGTCAAGGACAATGGAAAGTCGACCTTCGCTTTGCGTCGCTTGATTGGCAATCTGTTGGCTTTCCGAAATCGCACCTTCTGCCATTTCAATCGCCACCTCTTTTTGCTTAGCTGTAAAGGCTTGAGCAATGCAAATCACCACCAGCGGCATGATCACACCAGACCATGTTTCAACCACCACGGCTTCCGGAGTAAGTACTAACTGCGGAAATTCAAAACCATCAAGATGAGCGGAAGTCATCACCAATGAAACACCAATCACTAGCCCACTCCATACAAGGGCGACTATTCGAGTTCCTGACAGGAAAAAAGCAACCACTAACAACGGCACCCAATAAGCCTGAGTAGACTCAACCACACCACCGCTTTGATAGATGATATTCAGGGCGTGCACCGCCATGCCGACAAAGCCAAAGTTCAATGCCAAGCTAGGCTTTCGGGTAATGCGTAATAGCAGTGCAGAGACTAATTCAAAGGCGATAAGAAATATGGAAGTGGCAACCAGCAGCTGCTCTTCATGCTTAGTCCACTTAATGAGGCTGTAGATACCTACGAAGAATGCGATAAAAGTGAAGAGTAATAAGATATCCGCTTGTCTGACTTCGTTGCTATTCCACCCATTACTTTTGGGTAGAAACAGCGCGCGCCACAGCTTGATTGGGTTCATCAGTGATCATCCTTGATTAACTTGTTAGACCTCCGACCAATGTTAATAACATGTTAAATGATACGCAATGTTATTATCTGGGTTCTGTACGAAAGATCTCATTTCATCAAGGATTTAGGTGCGTATTGTTTTGATATGAGCCAAACGAGGCGTCAGGCTCATGTAATAGAAGCTTTCAGAAAATAGAGGGATGGGATTAACGGTAGCGCCCTTTTCTCGCGCCTGTCGCTTTACCTGCCAGCGCAACCAAGGTTTTATTGGTGTTGGCGTGAGTGATCGCTACGCCTAGAGCATCCGCAGCATCGGCCTGTGGTTTAGCAGGTAGCTTAAGCATGCTCATCACCATGTTCTGAACCATCGACTTATCAGCACCACCATTACCTGTCACCGCTTGTTTGATCAAACGAGCCGCATATTCATGTACAGGTAAATCTGCATTCACCGCTGCTACAATCGCACTGCCACGAGCTTGGCCAAGTTTAAGTGCTGAATCGGCATTCTTCGCCATGAAGACCTGTTCTATCGCAAACACATCCGGCTGAAACTGAGTGATGATTTCGCTCACACCGGCGTAGATTTGTTTAAGTCGGCCCGGCAGTTCTTTTTCAGAGGTGCGGATACAACCGCTACCTAAGTAATATAGATGACGACCATTTTGACGAATCACGCCATAGCCGGTAATACGCGAGCCAGGGTCAATCCCTAAGATAATAGACATAACTTCAATACTGATTATTTATACATGCTTTATGAGCTTAGTATATCGAACGCAAAAAAAAATGCCCGTCAAATTAACGGGCATTTTCTAATTTACTGGCAAGTCTTGGCTAATTAATTAAGAGCTCTCTATCAAGTAGGAACTCTTCATCAACAAGAAAAGATAACAGGCTTACGCTTGCTCTTTTTTCTCTGCCAATTTAACTGCGATTGCTAGCTCTTCCAGTGATGCTGGGTTCGCTAGGCTTGGCGCGTCTGTTAGTAGACATGCTGCAGCTGTTGTTTTCGGGAATGCGATAACGTCACGGATGTTCTCAGTACCACAAAGCAGCATTGCTAGACGGTCAAGACCGAATGCTAGACCTGCGTGAGGTGGCGTACCGTACTTAAGTGCTTCAAGTAGGAAGCCGAACTTCTCTTGTTGCTCTTGTGCTTCGATACCTAGGATACCGAATACCGCCGTTTGCATTTCTGCGTTGTGAATACGTACAGAACCGCCGCCTACTTCGTAGCCGTTGATTACCATGTCGTATGCATCAGAATTTGCTGCTGCTGGGTTCGCTTTAAGCTCTTCCGCGTTCACACCTAGTGGTGATGTGAATGGGTGGTGCATTGCGTGTAGGTTACCTTCACCGTCTTCTTCGAACATTGGGAAGTCAACAACCCACAGTGGAGCCCATGCAGATGTGTCTGTTAGCTCTAGATCCGTACCTAGTTTAAGACGAAGTGCGCCCATTGCTTCAGCAACGATGCCCGCTTTGTCTGCGCCGAACAGAATGATATCGCCAGATTCAGCTTGAGTGCGATCTAGAATACCGTTGATTACGTCTTCGCTTAGGAATTTAGCAACTGGAGATTGAATACCTTCCATGCCTGCAGCACGGTCGTTAACCTTCATCCAAGCTAGGCCTTTCGCGCCGTAGATGTTTACGTGTTCAGCATAACCGTCGATTTGCTTACGAGTTAGCTTAGCACCACCTGGAACACGGATAACCGCTACGCGACCTTTTTCGTCGTTAGCTGGGCCAGAGAATACTTTGAACTCAACGTCTTTAACCAAGTCAGCAACGTCAACTAGCTCTAGTGGGTTACGTAGATCTGGTTTATCAGAACCGAAACGACGAATCGCTTCAGAGAAAGGCATTACTGGGAATTGACCTAGTTCAACATCTAGAAGTTCTTTCCACATATCGTGAACAAGCTTCTCAGTCACGTTACGTACTTCTTGAGAAGTCATGAAAGATGTTTCGATATCGATTTGAGTAAATTCAGGCTGACGGTCAGCACGTAAATCTTCATCACGGAAACATTTAACGATTTGGTAGTAACGGTCAAAACCAGACATCATCAGCAGTTGCTTGAACAGCTGAGGAGATTGAGGAAGTGCGTAGAAGCTACCTTTGTGAACACGGCTTGGTACTAGGTAGTCACGAGCACCTTCTGGTGTCGCTTTCGTTAGTACTGGCGTTTCGATGTCTAGGAATAAGTTCTCATCTAGGAAACGACGAACGAAGCTAGAAGCACGTGCACGAAGCTTGATACGGTCGCTCATTTCTGGACGACGAAGATCGATGTAACGGTACTTAAGACGCTGCTCTTCAGAGTTCGTTTGGTTGAAGTCTAGTGGAAGCGCTTCTGAACGGTTAATGATCTCTAGACCAGTCGCGTAAAGTTCTACTTCACCAGTAGCCATGTCTTTATTTACTTGGCTGTCCGGACGAACACGTACTTCACCAGTAAACTTGATACAGAATTCATTACGCAGTTGGTTAGCGATCGGGAAGATATCTTTCATATCTGGATCGACAACAACCTGAACGATGCCTTCACGATCACGCATATCAATAAAGATAAGACCGCCTAAATCACGGCGACGGTTTACCCAGCCGCACAATTCTACAGTTTGTCCCGCCAGGGACTTGTTCAGGTTACCACAGTAATGGGTACGCATAATGAATTTCCCAATCTCTTAATTATTTACTAATTTCCAAGCTGTAGGTGTCAAAATAGCCCTACAGAGCAAAGGATCATTTATACGCGGAAACTCGCTTAAAATCGACCTTCCACATTCGAATTTATTGTGTTTTATCTGGCTTTGCTGCTTTTTAGCCCATCAAGTGCGCAAAGATTCATCAAAACCGAAAAAATTGCGATAATTATATCTCGAAAGTACCTTAATCAGCAAAACTCTCGTAAAGTAGATTTTAGGGCGCGTTGACCTTTCGTGGTTAAATTTTGTTCGAGATAAAAGCGTTTTAATCGCGGCGAGGGGGAAGTAGCCTAGTCATTCTAAGCAAATCTCCCTCAACAAAGAGTAAAACGCTTTTAGCCGAACCCTTCCGGCAGCGTTTGCTGGTCATTTCTACTACGTTATCGGCTTCTCATGTAGACTAGCTACACATCAAAGCCTCTGCCTTGTATAAATACCCAGCAACTCGCTGCAAAAACCAGCTCGAAAGATCAACACGCCCTAATTTCAACCCAAAAACTTTTTGTAATGACTGATGGCGTGATGGATAACGGTGTAATAGATGGATGATCGTGTAATAACAACAGAAACTTTACCTCTAAGACTTGGATTAACCATGTGGTCTCACTCTGAGTGGCAAAGTCAGTTCTATGGCAAGGGAACCAAGCCTGCTGAACGCTTAGAAAAGTACACGCAAGTTTTTCATACCGTTGAGGGCAACACGACCTTTTACGCTACGCCAAGTATGTCTACCGTTCACAATTGGAAAGCCGCCAGTCACGATGATTTCAAGTTCACCTTCAAATTGCCCAAATTCATCACCCACCAGCAACAACTGAGACACTGCCAAGCCGAACTCAAAGAGTTCTTGATGACGATGTCGCCACTGCATGACCGCATTGGTCAATGGACGATTCAGCTGCCACATAGCTTTGAGCCCAGCATGCTGCCTGCCCTACAAAAGTTTTGCACCTTATTCCCAAAAGATATGCAGCTTGGCGTCGAAGTTCGACACTTAGGTTTCTTTGATAAGGGCGATGCGGAAAAACGCTTCAACCAATGGCTGGTTGAGGAAGGCATCAATCGCATCATTATGGACAGCCGCCCCGTTTTTTCTGCGCCACCCACCACAGAAGCGGTGATCGATGCGCATCAGAAAAAACCGCGTGTTCCTGTTCATGCAATCGCTACAGCAAACAATCCGATGGTTCGCTTTATTGGTCACCCAGATCAAGAACCTAACATTGAGTTTTTTAAGCCTTGGTTTGCCAAAATCCCAAACTGGCTCAATGAAGGCAAACAACCCTATTTAATGATCCACACCCCAGACAATAACCATGCGCCCGAACTTGCGATTGCTATCTATAAACGGCTACAAAAGCAAGTGTCTGAAAATACATCATTATTACTTCCCGATCTGGCTCAGTTTCCGGCTCAAAAAGGCAATCACCAAATCTCGATGTTTTAACCTCTCACTTATAAGTAACTTCGAACCTTGAGCTAAATCTCAGTTTTCGTGACAGTAGCGCTTTTTTTACGTAAAATACGTCCCCTTTTATTTGGTACGAATTTTGTGCCAATTACGCTAACTGTCGAGAGAAAATGCTATGAGCAACACAGACAATATCTTTTCCGCTCCTATTGATAAAATTGGAGACTTCACCTTTGATGCAAGGGTTGCTGAAGTATTTCCGGATATGATTCAACGTTCGGTGCCTGGCTATAGCAATATTATCTCTGCAATCGGCATGCTGGCTGAGCGCTTTGTAAAGCCACACTCAAATATTTACGACCTTGGCTGCTCGCTTGGTGCTGCGACACTTTCTATGCGTCGTCACATTCAGCAAGAAGGCTGCACGATTTTCGCGATCGATAATTCAGAAGCCATGGTTGAGCGCTGCAAATTACACGTTAATGCTTACCGCAGTGACACACCGGTAGAAGTGATTGAAGCCGACATCCGTGAAGTGGAAATCAAAGACGCTTCTGTTGTAGTGCTTAACTTTACGCTGCAATTTTTGTCTCCAGACGATCGATACGCGCTGCTTGAGAAAATTCATGCTGGCTTGCGCCCAGGCGGGATCTTAATCCTGTCAGAAAAATACGTATTCGAAGATGAAAGCTCAAATGAACTGCTTATCGACCTGCACCATGATTTCAAACGTGCTAACGGGTACAGCGAGCTAGAAGTAAGTCAGAAACGCAGCGCAATTGAAAACGTGATGCGCCCAGATTCTATCCCTGTTCACAGGGAGCGATTTGATAAGATTGGCTTCTCAAGCAGCGAAGTCTGGTTCCAATGTTTCAACTTTGGTTCAATGTTCGCGATAAAGTAAACATTTTCGATTACGTAACCGTCGCGACACCGTTAGCACGTACTAAAATGTCATCCTCAAGAGCGAGGAACGAGCGAGTTGGGGATCTCTTATCAAACACGATAAACGAGATTCCCTAGCATGTTTGTCCACACTCTTAATCGAGTGACAAATTTAATTTCTACACCACCAACTCAGTGAAAACCTATGTTTAATTTTGCCAATTTTTATCAACTTATTGCCCAAGATACTCGCCTTCAGCCGTGGCTAAATGTACTGCCACAGCAACTGACCGATTGGCAAAATGCAGAGCACGGTGACTTCGACCGCTGGTTGCGTGCACTAAACAAGATTCCACAAGGTGTGCCAGACCAAGTTGATCTGAAAAATTCAGTGACGATTGGTAGCTCAACACCGTTTCATACGGGCGAGCTTAAAAAGTTAGAAAGCCTATTAAAGACGTTCCACCCATGGAGAAAAGGACCTTACACGGTTCACGATATTCATATCGATACTGAGTGGCGCAGTGACTGGAAATGGGATCGTGTGCTTCCACATATCTCTCCATTGAAAAACCGTTCGGTTCTCGATGTAGGTTGTGGCAATGGTTACCACATGTGGCGCATGCTGGGTGAAGGTGCCCGCTTAACGGTTGGTATCGATCCTTCTCACCTGTTCTTGGTTCAGTTTGAAGCGATTCGTAAGTTGATGGGTGATGACCAACGAGCTCACCTATTACCTCTGGGTATTGAGCAGCTGCCAAAACTGGAAGCTTACGACACTGTATTCAGCATGGGTGTGCTTTACCACCGCCGTTCGCCATTGGACCATTTGATTCAACTAAAAGACCAATTGGTGTCTGGCGGTGAGCTGGTTCTTGAAACCTTGGTGATTGAAGGCGACGAAAATGCGGTACTGGTTCCGGTTGACCGTTACGCGCAAATGAGAAACGTCTACTTCTTCCCTTCAGCTCGCGCACTGAAACGCTGGCTAGAACAAGTTGGTTTTGAAGACGTACGAATCGTTGACGAAAATGTCACGACAATTGGTGAACAACGCACCACAGAATGGATGACACATAACTCTCTTCCAGATTACCTAGATCCAAACGATCCAAGTAAAACGGTTGAAGGTCACCCTGCACCGAGACGTGCGATTCTGGTAGCAACAAAACCATAGATTTACTGCCCACAAAGCAGTGGCATATTGAGTAAATAAAGCACAAGCCTATTAAGGCAGCAAAACCATTGCTTGCATGGTCAAAAAGCCACCGTTAATTTCGCGGTGAACTTTGCTTCCTGAGCTCACGAATTGAACAAAAATTGACTTATGTTTAATAAGTGAGCTATTTCAAATAGCAATAATTGGCGTAGCGCTCACATTGCGATTCAATATGACCAGACTCTTACAATAGGATGCTTCACGCATCCTTTTTTGTAGGCTAAACTTCTAAATAGTCTGAACTATTCTCTAATTCTCAAAGGTTTTTTTTATGTTTAAGCGATTATCGCCTATTGTGGCGGTTGGTTTGCTCTCTGGTTGTACCCTCACGAACGGTGCTACCTACCACCAAGAAACTCTCGACGCTATTTCCAGCTCAGAGACAAACATCGCAAATAAGGTTCAAAATCTTGAACTGCAACTAAGCAATCAAAGTGATTATATTGAAAGCTTAGAAGACGAAATCACTACCCTTTCTAATCAATTAGATACCCATCTAACGAGCATGGAACACAAGGTCATCGAAGAGCTAGAGGAAGAAGAACCTGTCGCTGTTGCCGTTGCTCCTATCGCTCCTACATCACAACCGACTATCCTTGGCGGTATCGAAAAAGTGTCTATCGACTCGATCTCCCAAAGTTTTGATGCTCGTGTTGATACTGGCGCAACCACCTCTTCTTTAAACGCTGTCGATATCAAAGAATTCGAACGTAACGGCAAGAACTGGGTTAAATTTCACCTAGACGACAAAGCCCAAGCTGAAGAAGACCAGAAATGGATTGAAGCGCCTGTTGTACGTTATGTAAAAATCCGTCAATCAACCAATGATCAAGCAGAACGTCGAGCTGTGATCGAATTATGGGTGAAAGTTGGAAAAATCCATGAAAAAGCGCAATTTACATTGGCGGATCGCTCTCAAATGAGTCACCCTGTATTACTAGGGCGCGAATTTATCAAAGACATAGCGCTGGTAGATGTAAGTAAAAAGTACGTACAAACGGAAGTTAAATAACAATAGTAGGGTAAGCTATGACGTCAAGAATTCCATTTTATATCTCTATATTCCTGCTTATCGTGGCAGGTATAACACTGAGTATGTTCAGACATACGACCTACGGTGTACCTTGGACTCCAGGGGAAACCAGACAGGTTTGGGACGTTGAAGCTCGCATCGAGTTCAACGCAGTAGGCAAAGAAGCAAAAGTTTCCTTAGCAGCTCCTCATACTCAGTCTAACTACACACTTATCGGCGAATCGGCTTCATCGCCAGGTTACGGTATCTCTTACTTGAATACCGAATCAGGTCGCCGTGCAGAGTGGTCTATTCGATACGCAGATGGCCCTCAAACCATCTACTACAAAACACAATTCCTAGTCGACAACCAAGCAAAAGTTGATGCTATCGCACCAGAAGGTGAAGTTGCACAGCCAAGCTTCGACGGCCCTGAAGAAGCGGCTTCTCTGGCATTGATTGATAGAGCAACAAAGCGTTCTGCTGACAATATCACTTTTACCCGCGAGCTCATCAAAACACTTAATGATCCAGACAGCCAAAACTCAGCGCTGATTCTGAACAACATGACCAAAGTGGAAGCGACACACAAGCTACTTTCAGCGGCGAAAATACACAACAAAGTGGTTGGTGTTATCGAGTTAGAAGATGGTCGTCGTCGTCAGTCGATTCAAAACATGATTCAGATCTGGGATAACGACGAGTGGATTCTTTTCTCTCCTGAATCAAGCGAACAACAAGTTCAACCAAACCTACTCATCTGGGACGAATCAAACGTTTCTCTACTGGATGTTGTTGGCGGTCAGAACAGTAAAGTTCACTTCTCTATGATTGCGCAAGAGATTACTCCTACTGAAGCAACCAATAGCAAAGTCTCTGCTGATCAACTGTTAAACCTTTCCATTCACAGCCTACCGCTAGAAGAACAAGCGATGTTTAAAACCATCATGCTGATTCCTATCGGTGCTCTGATTGTTGTGTTCCTACGTGTCATCATCGGTCTGAAAACGTCTGGTACATTCATGCCAGTACTGATTGCGGTAGCCTTTGTACAAACACAACTGGTAACGGGTATTGTTGGCTTCCTACTTATTGTAGGTACGGGTCTGATTATTCGAAGTTACTTGTCCAAACTCAACTTGCTCTTGGTAGCCAGGATATCCGCCGTAATCATCACGGTAATCATGATTATCTCTGTGTTTACTGTAGTCGCGTTTAAAGTGGGTCTGACTGAAGGTCTATCTATTACGTTCTTCCCAATGATTATCCTATCTTGGACTATCGAACGTATGTCTATCCTGTGGGAAGAAGAAGGCGCGAAAGAAGTAATGCTGCAAGGTGGTGGTTCTCTATTTACTGCGGTTCTTGTTTACTTAGGCATGACTAACCCGTTCATTCAGCACTTAACGTTTAACTTTATTGGTTTACAACTTGTTATTCTAGCGACCATCTTGCTACTAGGTAACTACACAGGATACCGTCTAACCGAGCTTCGTCGCTTTAAACCGCTAGCGGAGGACTAAGTTATGTTTGATCAGTTTACTTCACCGTTTAGGTTGAAAGACAAAGGCATAATGGGAATGAACAAGCGCAACCATAGTTATATTGGTCGCTACAATGATCGTTCCAAGTATCCACTCGTTGATGACAAGCTTAAGACGAAGATCATTGCTGAACAGGCTGGTGCTACTGTACCAAAACTGATTGGCGTGATTGGTCATCAAGCTGAAGTAAAAACAATCCACAAGATGGTAAAAGAGTGGCCGGGTTTTGTAATCAAGCCAGCTCAAGGCAGTGGTGGTAAAGGTATCCTTGTTGTGACTTCTCACAAGGACGGCGTTTACACCAAGCCATCAGGTTCGACTATCAATGAAGAAGACGTAGAGCGCCACATCAGTAACGCTCTCGCGGGTCTTTTCTCACTCGGTGGTAAGAACGATGTCGCTGTAGTTGAAAACCTCATCAAGTTTGACGAGTGTTTTGACGGCTTCAGTTACGAGGGTGTACCAGATGTACGAATCATTGTATTCAAGGGCTACCCTGTAATGGCGATGATGCGTCTATCGACTTCAGCTTCTGATGGTAAAGCTAACTTGCACCAAGGTGCTGTGGGTGTAGGTATTTGTATCGCTACGGGTAAAGCCGTTCGTGCGGTTCAGTTTGATCACCCTGTGACTCACCACCCAGATACGGGTAAAGAGTTGGCGCTGTTACAAGTGCCACATTGGGAAAAGCTGCTAACTCTTGCATCAAGTGCTTGGGAAATGACAGGCCTTGGCTACATGGGTACGGACATGGTTTTAGACCAAGAAGAAGGCCCGATGGTACTGGAGCTAAACGCTCGTCCTGGATTAGCAATACAGATTGCAAACGGCGCAGGTTTATTACCTCGCTTGCATCATATTGAAAACCTGGGCACACCCGCTGAATACCCAAAACCAGCAGAGCGCGTTGCCTACGCTGCTAAGCAATTTGGTGTTCACGGTAGCGAAATTGTTCCAAACTAAGCTCATCTAAATTAAAAGCGAAACGACTCAGTCATTGATACTGAATCTAGCTCGATAAAAAGGCCGCATAACTTTGAGAGTTACGCGGCTTTTTAATGTCTGCCGTCTTTTACCTAGCTAACATGACTAAGCCTCTGTTACTTCACTTTCAGGCTCACGAATAGGATCAATACGCACAGCCGCCACCTTAAATTCAGGGATCTTCGCGTGTGGATCGGTCGCTGTGGTAGTCAAACGGTTAACTGGTGATTCAACAAAATGGAATGGAATAAACACCACACCCTTTTGCATTCGTTTAGTCACAAAGGCCGCGATTTCGATTTCACCACGACGTGTCGAGACCTTGAGCATCTGACCATTCGAGATACCTAACGCTTCAGCATCATGAACACTCACCATGGCACGCGGTCCTGCTAAGTTATCCAGTCCTTTTGTTTTACGTGTCATGGTTCCGGTGTGGAACTGTTCTAGAATACGGCCTGTCGTTAATACTAACGGGTATTCCGCATCCGGTAGTTCAGCAGCGTATCTAAACGGAATCGCCTCCATTTGACCACGCCCACGCGTAAATTGAGTCTGGTGCATGATACGAGTGCCATCTGGGTTGTTCTTATTACTTGGCCATTGCACGCCGTTGACCGTAATGTTCTCCCAACGTAAACCACCATACTGTGGCGTGACACGCGCTATCTCATTGGTGATATCAGCAACGGTTTTATAGCCCCAATCACCGCCCATTGCGTTGGCTAGCATTTGGATAATCACCCAATCTTCTTTCGCTTCACCTGGAGGCAATACCGCCGGGTTAATACGCTGAACACGACGTTCGGTATTAGTAAAGTGACCAGACTTCTCAGCAAACGAGCAAGACGGCAGAACCACATCGGCATATTGAGCGGTTTCGGTTAAGAAAATATCTTGAACCACGAGGAAATCTAACGCTTCAAGACCTTCAATCACATGCGCTTGGTTCGGGTCACTCAGCACTGGGTTCTCGCCCATTACGTACAGGCCACGAACATCTCGATGACACGCACCATCAATAATTTCGGTCAGCGTTAAGCCTGTTTCAGCCGGTAAGTCAGAAACACCCCACTCCATCGCAAATTTTTGACGAACCATTGGGTTATACACTTTCTGATAACCCGGAAGGTTGTTTGGCAATGCGCCCATGTCACACGCACCCTGAACATTGGATTGACCACGTAATGGGTTGATACCACCGCCTTCAATTCCAATGTTGCCACACAAGAGCTGTAGGTTAGCGATAGAGCGAACGTTATCGTGACCAGTAGTGTGTTGCGTAATGCCCATCGAGTAGTACACCGCTGTTCGTTCTGCAGTACCAATCAATCGTGCCATTGCAAAGATGTCTTCCGCTTTAACGCCAGTTACTAGCTCCACTTTGTCTAGCGAATAGCTTGGTGACATGACCTCTTGGAGCAAGGTATCAAAGCCATCCACACGATCTTCGATATATTCTTGGTCATACCAACCGTGTTTGATGATCTGCTGCATCACACCATTGATCAACATTACATCGGTACCCGGTCGGTGCGCTAAATAAAGTTCAGCATGGTCAGCAATATCGATTCGTTTTGGATCGGCAACGATCAATCTCGCTCCACCATGTCTCACAGCTTGCTTGATATGCGAGCCAATAATTGGGTGTGCTGAAGTCGTGTCAGAGCCAATAATAAAGATCACATCTGAGTGCTTGATGCTTGGAATATCATTGGTCATCGCCCCGCTGCCCAGCGAAGCTTCTAAACCAGTAACTGTCGATGCGTGACAAAGGCGCGCACAGTGATCGACGTTATTGGTGCCGAGTTCACGACGTATGAATTTTTGGAAGGCATAGTTATCTTCATTGGTGGTTTTCGCCGACGAGAACCCCGCTAAAGCGTTACTGCCAAAGCCTTGCTTAATCGCAGTAAACTTCTCGGCAATGAGCTTAACTGCCTCATCCCAACTTGCAGGTTGCAACCAGCCATCTTTACGAATTAATGGTGTGGTTAAACGCGCATCGCTGCCCACAAAATCGAATCCAAATCGTCCCTTAACACACAACATGCCTTCATTAACCGGAGAGTCTCCGCCTTCGATATAGCGGATTTTGTTTTTCTGCTCATCGATATGCATGGTTAACTTACAACCCACACCGCAATAGGTGCAGATGGTATCGACTTTCTTGAGTACGTCTGTGTCTCCCTGCTTTCTATCACGAGCATCGACCATTGCACCCGTTGGACACGCCTGAATACAAGATCCACATTGAACGCAGTTTGAGTCGCCCATTAAGGTCTTGTCTGCCCCAAAGTTAGGGCGACATTCCGGTCTTGATGCAGGCTTGCCGTCTGATTGATTCATGAAGCTTAGAACGCCATGAACATTCTGTTCTCGACACGCTTGGATACACTGGCCACAACTAATACAGCGGTTAGCGTCAAAGATAATGAACTCAGAGCTGTCATCGACTGAAAATTTTTGTCTTGTTAAACCGACCTTTGCTTCTTCTGCGCGAATCGCTTGCCAACTCTCATTCGAAGCCACATCGATTTTGTACTCTGGATGCGTTTGCGTTGCTTTGTATTCGGTCGAGTAGTCTCGTAGGTCGCAATCGGTATTGGCTTGGCAGCCACACTCTAGACATCTTGCTGCTTCCGCTATTGCATCAGCATTCTCAAACCCTGTTTCTACTTCATCGAAGCTTTGTTCACGCTGCTCGGGCGTTAACTCAGGCATGATCTTACGCGCCATGCGTTGTATCGACTGGTATTGCTCAGGATCCACCGCTTTGAGCTGTTTGTGCTTTATTGAGTTAAACGGTTTGGCCGGAATATTGTCCATATCACCATGCAAGAAGCGATCGATCGCTTGTGCAGCAATACGTCCATCCCCCACCGCTTCGACCGCAGTTGCAGGGCCGCGTCGGAAATCACCAATACTGAAAATATTTCCGGTTCCGGTATGCATGGTTTGTGGATCAGCATCTGCGGTATTCCAACGAGTAAGAGGAATATCAATCGCTTCATTGTCCATAAAGCTCAGATCAGGCTTTTGCGACACGGCGGCAATAACCGTATCAAACGCTTCAACAAAGAACTCGCCCGTTGGTTTAGGGCTGCGACGACCTGAAGCATCAGCAGGACCCAAAGCCATTCGTTCTAATCGTATTTCTGATACATGGCCATTATCATCGGCTATGTTTTCTGCAGGGTTGGTTAAGAAGTGGAACTTCACCCCCTCATGTTCAGCTTCTTCGATTTCGTAATCTTCTGCTGGCATCTCATCTCGAGTACGACGATAAATCAGCGTAGTATCCGCGCCATCACGAACCGCTGTTCGAGCACAGTCAATCGCGGTATTACCGCCACCGATCACGGCAACCTTTTTACCAGTGACATACTGCTGATCGGTCACGTAATCTTTCAGATAATCGACACCCAAATAACAACCGCCGAATTCACTACCCGGGTAATTCATCTCAACCGCTTGTGATGCGCCAACCGCTAAACAAATCGCATCAAAATCGTTACTTAAATCAGACAGTGTAAAATCAACACCGAGTTTTTTGCCGCACTCAACCACCATTCCGTTGCGACACATCAACTCGATTTCTTTGTCTAAAATCGACTTAGGTAAGCGATATTCAGGGATACCGTAACGCAGCCAACCACCCGCTTGCGGCATCGACTCATAGACACTGACTTCATAGCCTTCGTTAGATAGGTAATAACCCGCCGTAAGACCACCGGGGCCACTACCAACAATAGCAATGCTCTTACCTTTATTTGGTTTCTTAGCTGGCATGTAGCTCTCTTGAGCCGCTAAATCTGCATCGGCAGCGTGTCGTTTGAGTTGGCGAATCGCGATGGATTCATCGACCAAGTTACGACGACATTCGGTTTCACAGAAAGCAGGACACACACGACCAATTGAAAGCGGCATTGGCAATGTCTTTTTGATCACTTCAATCGCTTTGATGTGATCATTTTGAGCAATATGGTGCAGGTAAGATTGGATGTCGACCCCAGCAGGACAGGCTGTTTGGCATGGCGCTTCACAGTCAGCGTAGTGATCGGTCATGATGCGATTCAACGCTTCTTGTCGATAGTTCGTTAACTGTTTTGACTGAGTGGTAATATTCAGCCCATTAGACACTTCAAGCTCACAAGAGCGAGTAACACCAACGCCATCAACTTCAACGACACACAAATCACAAGGCACTTTATCCGCTGTTTTGTTCAAACCACATAAAGATGGGATCTCCAAACCACATGTTTTTGCCGCTTCAAGAACGGTTTGTCCTTGCTCGACGATTCGATATTTCCCATCAATAACGATTTGAATCATACCTAAGTCCTACCTTTACCTTTCGCACACGCGAGTTATCAATAATTAAAATTTAAGTAATACAATATTATTAATATTATTAAATCTATGTCATTACCATACATTATTTGCGGTTTTGTGCGTGTGACCTCAAACAAGTTCCATTGATAATAACCATAAGGTATGAGTGGTCTTATCAGTATCGAAGAGAGGATTAAGCGGGAGGGGTTCTGCTGTAGAAGTAAGAAATAAGGAATTAGATTCAAGATACAAAAAAGCCCCTAATGATTAGGGGCTTTGAATAAATTTATTGAGTCGCTTTCGAGCTTATAGCTGCGCTATCAAGGTTATAGCTCAGTTTCTTCGATAAGCTCTTGAACTGGGGATGCGGGTTTGTTTTGAGCAAAACCGCGCAGGCCAACAACATGTACGTGTTCGTGATCTTTAAAGACCTTACGAACCAGTTTGTAGGTTGTGCCTTTCTCTGGGCTGATATTCTCTGGTGCTGCAATCAGAAGTTGCATACCTAAACGGTCACACAGTTCGAACAAGGTAGAGATGGATTTCGCATCCAGACGAGCTGCTTCATCAAGGAACAACAAACGACATGGAACGATGTCTTTGCTACGAAGTCGACGAGACTCTTCTTCCCAGCTCTGAACAACCATCAGTAGGATAGACTGACCGGTACCGATCGCTTCACCCGTAGATAGAGCGCCCGATTCCGCTTGTAACCAACCGTCTGAACCACGGTTAACTTCAACACTTAGCTCTAGGTAGTTACGGTAATCAAGTAGCTCTTCACCCAGAACTTGCGGAGAACGTTGACCCATATCGATATGTGGGTTCACACGTTGGAACAACTTCGCCATCGCTTCTGAGAAGGTAAAGCGCGTTGATTCAAACAAGTCTTTGTGCTGCTCTTGCTGAGTCGCTAGCCCTGATAGCAAGATCTCGTGACTTTCACGAATCTTAACGTTCAGACGCACGCCCTTAACCTGGCCAAAGTAGATGTTAGACAGACCTTGGTTCAGCATTCGAATACGGTTCTGCTCGCGCTGAATCGTTTTCTTGATGATGCTTGCTACCGACTCAGAGCTGATCGCCAAGCGGTTTTCACGTTGAGTCAGTTCTTCTGTTAGTCGAGCTAGCTCAACTTCCATCTCTTCGATTGCTTCTACCGGATCATCCGTATGAATGATGTCTTGGCGAATACGCTCACGAAGGTGTTGGTAGACCGCAATGTAGAACAGAACCTTACGCTCTGGATGTGCGTTGTCTTCCGATAGACGCAGCGAGTCACGTAGGTCGTCATTGTCAGCCACAGCCAGACGTAGCGCACCCAGTGATTTATCCGACATAGAGCGAAGCTCGCCCGCCGTTAGGTAAGCCAGTTCACGCTTGTGCAGACGACGTTCAACATCATTTTCACGAGCTAAGCGAAGTACTGAACACCAGCCAGCTTTTGCTGCAACAACGAAAGTACGAAGCTCTGTGTACTCTTTTTGAACTTTCTTAAGACGCTTAGCCAGTGCTTTCATCTCAAGTTCAGTTGACGTAATCGTACGCTCGTATTCACTCTTACGGCTACGAGATGTGTGTAGACGCTCTTGAAGTTCGTCACGACGACGTACAGCACGCTCTTCAGCGCCTTCATCAGCGTTTACGCCAAACTCTTGTAGCTCTTGTTTGAACTCTTGAACCGTTTCTTGCTTCGCTTGATGTGAGCTCTTCAGTGCCGCCAATACTTGGTTGTATTGGTTCATCTGTTCGCGAGCTTGCTTCAAGCCATCACGGCCTTTGGTTCTTGCTTGTTCAGCTTGAACCAATTTCGCTTTTAGTTGCTCGCTCAGTTCACTGCTCTTGTTAAGCAAATCAACAGAATCCGCGTACGCAAAGTAGTGACGACGCTCAATCAGATCAGACAGTGCGAACACTTTGCCTTTTAGCGTTTGTAGCGCGTTGTCTGCTTGACGATATTCGGCTTCCAAAGCTTCGAATTGCTCTGGGTCAGCGTCTAGTGCAGAAACAATTTGCTCCAGAGAAGTAAGCGCTTTGCCATGAGTGTTCAAGTAAGACTTAGCTTCGCTTAAACGCTCTAGTTGCGCTTCTAATTCCGCTAAGCGCTCAGCCAATGTTTCGTCTTCTAAAATACGAACCATTGGCGCTAATTTGTCTAGTGCACCGAGTGCCTGCTTGCTTTGTAGAAGCTGGCTACGTTGCTGCTGCTCTTTAGAGTTAAGCTCAGCCAGAGAACGAACAATTTGATTACGCTTATCACGAATCGCAGCAAGTGCTTGTTCTGGGTCTGCGTTAAACGCAACGTGCAGGTGCTTCGCAACAAAGCTGTTGAATGCTTGGTATAGGCGATTCAGCTTTTGAGAGTCAAACGCTGCTTTCGCGTGGTTCTCAACAACAACGTCACGCTCTTCGCGCAATTTCTCTAGACGCTGTTCACGAGCCGCACGGCCAAACAGTGGGATCTCAGGGAAACGAGAGTAACGCATTTGGCGATCGTTCAGCTGAACACACACTGCGCCTTCAAGTTCATCGGCATTGAATGAACTGTCATCAAACGCGTCGACATCGCCTTCTAGGATGTAAAGGTCTTCTGGACAATCATCAAGATCCACCAGCTTCTCTTTAATACCATCAAGATCAGAAACCACAATTGCGTGACGAGCTGGGCCGTACATCGCACTGAAGTACGGCGCATCACCAATCGTGATGTCATCGTAGATCTCAGAAAGCAGTACGCCACCAAGCGTATCCGCTAGGCCTTTCAGGCGAGGATCGTTAGAACCACCAGGAGAAGCTAAACGCTCAATCTCTTGCTCAAGTTCAGCTCGGCGCGTAGCCAACTGATCTTTTGCTACCGCTTGAGACTTTTCGTCTTCAAGTACTTGCTGCATTTGAGTCATCACCGCTTGGCTATCTTCTAGCTCAGCGTCGGTTTGATCTCTCAGTGCTTCAAGCGCATCGTTTGCCGTGATCCACGCGGGAGCAATAGACTCAAGTTTTTGAATCTCTTGGTCGTGGTTTTGTTGTACACGACGTTGCTCACTCTTCGCTTCACGCAGCTCTTCTTGAGCGTACTCAAGAGACTCGATCTGCATAGCGTGACGTTCACGTTCTTCATCGAAAACCGCTTCGTCAGTCAGTGATATGTTGTGTTGCTTTTGGTATTCAGTCGCTAGCTCTTTTGCTTGACGCTGCTGAGCCACATCACGAGCCATATCGCGGTGCTGAGCACGCCACTGTTGTTCATTTTCAACAACGTGTTTTGCGTTACGGCCTTTCTCTAACGCTTGTTTAGCGCTGTAAGAGGCTTCTTTACGCTCAACGTCACCCACAATACTTTTAACAAGAGCGAGCGCTTTGTCGAACTGCGCAGAAGCAGCAGAAGACATGTCTAGTTTGTGCTTGGTCGACAGTAGCGTTTGAGTGCTTGATTCTTCTTGTGCTTTTAGCTCAGAAACCAGAGTTAGTGCGCTTTCTGCCGTAATAGATTCATCACCAAGTAGCTGCTTAGTTTTCTCTAATGCTTGAACCGCTTGCTGGTATTGAAGCGCACGAGTCTGCTGAACATCCAACGCTTGTTGGTAGTCAGCAAGCTGAGTTTTCAGGCTATCTACTTCTTCTTCAGTGATGGTTGCCTGCTCTTCTGCAAGAAGTACTCGCTCTTGAGCTTCTTCAACCACCATCATCTGCTCTTCTAGACGCTCGTTAAGCTCTTCTAGATCTTCACTGTAGCGAGCAATTTTCTCTTGCTGACGAAGTGCAGTTTGAACCAGTTGAAGATGATCCGAAGCCGCTTGGTAATCTTGCTCTAGTGCTGATTCTTGATCGACAAGTAACTCTAGTTCTTCTTGAACGCGGTTCAACAAGTTGTTTTGATCAAGTAAGGTTTCACGAGAGCCAAACAGTTCACCACGGAACTTCATGGTTTGATCAAGCTTGTTACGACGATCGTTGGCATGGCGCATGTAGTCCGCAGCCACGTAGTTGGTAGATTCAGTGATCAAGTGCTTGAACAAGTCACGATCCGACTGAGTCGTCTTGATCGCTTCTAGCGTCATACGGTTTTCGCGTAGTGCTGATTCCATGTCTTGGAATGCTTTCTTCACGCCACCATTTTGCGGTAGAAGGTAATCACGCAGAGAACGCGTAATCGCACTAGAAATACCACCGTATAATGATGCTTCAATTAAACGGTAGAACTTAGAACGGTCGCTGCTGTTACGCAGTTTCTTCGGTACCACGCCGTATTCAAACATTTGCGAGTGGTAATCAACAATCGAAGAGAAGGCCTTAAAATGCGCGCCTTCGTATTGTGCAACCGCCGCTTTCACGTCGTTCAACTGACATACGCGAGCGTGGCTATCTGAAACGTTCTGAATCAACACATCCGTTGGTTTCACATGGCTTGGAAGGCCTTGGATAACAAACGGTTTGATGTCGACTTTCTTATCACGACCCGCAACTTGCTGCAGTTTTACTGCAAACAATAGACGCTGATTACGAGAGTTCACAACATCTAGCGCGGCATAACATGCGCCAGGCTGAAGCTTACCGTAAAGACCTTTATCACGAGATGACTGCGAGCTACCCGCTTCCGTTGTGTTACGGAAATGCAGAAGGCTTTGGTCGGGGATCAGTGCTGTGATGAATGCCGCCATTGTGGTCGACTTACCTGCACCGTTACCGCCAGAAAGCGTTGTAACCAATCCATCAATATCAAAAGTACGCGCAAAGAAGCCGTTCCAGTTGACCATGGTTAATGATTGATACTTACCTCTTTCAATCATGCTTCACCTTCTACTTTTGTTTGTTCGCCATCGTTTGACTCAAGGTCAAAGTCAGCTTGATCGTTAAAAATGTCTTGTTGACCGTTTTCGTCCACGTCTACTTCTGATACGGCTTCCGCTTGTTCTTCATTCAACAAGCTACCTTGGTTAGGCTCTTGGGTATGCACCACAGCTTCACCATCACGGATAAGACGTAATTGCGCTTCTTTCATATCATCGCCAACACGAACGTCAGCGCCAAAACGGAATACCGCTTCGCTGATACGGAACTTGCCGGTTTCACCAATCGCAATCAACATACCGATACGGCGTAAGCGGCGTAGAGAAGTACGCACTTTTTCAAAGAGCTTTTCTTTATCTAAATCAGAACCAGACGCACGGTTGGTTGCTAGCTTCATGAGTTTTTTCTCATCCGCTAACGACATCAACTCATCAAACAGTTCTTGGTTGGTGAAGATACCTTCATGAGCAAGACGTTCTGGGCTTAGGTATAAGAAACACAACACCTTGCCAACCAACATGTCGAGCTCAGACAACACACTGCGACCAATTAGAGACGTAGAGCGCGGACGCAAGTAAAAGAAACCTTCCGGCGCTTTTACCAGTTCCGTATTGTAACGTTGATAGAAATGCTGAAGCTCAACTTCAAAATCAGACAGTAATGCGTGGTTATCTAGATCTTCTGTTGAAACATGCTTACCTGAACGCAGCATGCTGTCTAGCGCAGGGAACAGTGGGTTCGCTATCGCTTTTACCAGTTTCTCTGGCATGTAATCATCAGTACTTGTTAATGACATTTGCTTGTACCTTTGCACCGAAATCGTTGATTGCCTGCCAATCTGGCTGAATAGCCTGATAGTCAGACTCTGAGTAACCTAAGCGCACGGCTTGGTCGACAACAATTCTGGCTAAATCAAAATGGTGTGTGCGAGGGTGTGCAGCGAGGTAATCGCGTAACACAAGGCCAAGATCAATTGGCGCGCCTTGCTGTTTGTGAGCTTTTAACATCTCTGCAATTCGATCTGAAAGCAGATCATTCACTTGCTCAAATTCTTCGTATTCTACGTCGATTGGTGCTTGGCCCGTTACTTCGTCATCACGAAGTACTAAGGCTTCATCACGCAAATCGGTAAGCTTTTCAGCATCGGCGTAGGTCAATAACCAAGGCGCATCAAAGTAGTCGGTAACCGACTGACGCAAGCGTTGGCTAAAGGCACGGTTTTTATCCATATCAATCGCGGTACGAATAAACTTGTGAACATGTCGGTCGTAGCCGATCCATAAATCGATGGCTTGTTGACCCCAACTGGTGATTCGGTCTAGCTTCATCTGCAAGCCGAACAGGGTTTCGCCAACGAACTCGAGTTCATCGTCACCGTAAACAATTTCTTGAATATCGAGGATCTGTGTTTGCAGTTCATCACCCGCCGCCTGCAAGGTGTCTTGCAACTCTTTTAGCGTGGACGAGGTTTCTGAAAGCAAGGTTTCACAGTTGTTGATCGCCTCTCGCCAATCCTTGTTTAAAAGGTCGGCAATTTGCTGTTTAACGGTTTGCTGCTGCTCATCCATAACACGTTGGTTAAGATCAATCTGATCGAAAATTTCACCAACAGAATACTTGAGCACGCCGTAAACATTCTTTCTCCAATGCCCTGGAGTTCCGCCCTTTTGTGCAGCTTCAATGGCTTTTGCCATCTCGTCCGCAACCATAGAAAGCTGGATAGACAGTTTTAACTTAGAGAACTGACGGTGGCGTAAGTAATAATCTGAAATACCAATCGCCAGTGGTGATAAGCGATAAATACTCGCACCATCGGTGATTTCGCTGGTAAAGCGGCTAATCAACTTCTGTTTAACTAACTCGTTGATGGCATTGTTGGCACGAAACGCGGACGCTTCGCCAGTATCTTCAAACAGTCGAGTGACGATGGTAAATGCATCGTGTAGTTCACCCTCGCCCAACTCTTCATCGAACCTTTCATTGCTTAGTACTGCGATAGCAATCAAAAATGCTAAGCGCTCTGGTGGCAAGTTTAATGAAAAATCATGCTGCTTGACCCAGCCCACCAACTCATCAATTGGCTGCTCTTCGGCAGTTTGAGTCATTTCACTCATTGTGGTTCCTGTTACTGTTCTTCGTCATATCGAATGTATTAGATATGACGCCTATTTCTTTATGACGCGGGCTTCTTACGATTGCATAGCGCATGTTGTGGCTTCTTTTACCACATTCACCGCTGTTATTGCGCAGGTTTTTGAGCCCAAACGTGAA
Source organism: Vibrio sp. Vb339 (assembly GCF_902751245.1). Lineage (NCBI taxonomy): Bacteria > Pseudomonadati > Pseudomonadota > Gammaproteobacteria > Vibrionales > Vibrionaceae > Vibrio > Vibrio sp. Vb339. The sequence goes on from NZ_CADDIS010000002.1 coordinate 852,460, forward strand.
TATAACGGCCTAGTGACAGATATGGCTCTTGGCGACATAGCTGTTTTTCCAGTTCCAATACATCTTCAAATTGGTAATCGCCCATGTACTCCATATTACCTATGTAGTCACTGAAAGAGCGAATGCCTGATTTACCACAGATTTCTAGACCAGCGTCTTCTATCCATTGATAAACCTCTTCCGGTTTCAAGCCTTTTTGTGGTTGCAGCTTAAACCGTTTTCGATGTGGCATCCCATTCAATACATGAGGAATGTTGCCACAAATCACATTTTTCAGGACTAATCCGTGGTGGTTGTAAAACATTATCGAGGCAACGCCACCCGGTTTAACTTGTTCAAGCAATAAATCAAGCGCCTCTTTAGGGTCGGCTAACCATTCCATTACGGCATGAAACATCACAAAATCGACTTTTTCATCGAGATGTTCTGCGACTTTTTGTACTGGTGAATGAATAAATCGATATTGCTCTAGCAAACCCGCTTCGCTGATACTTTCTTCTGCGAGCTTCAGCATTTCAGAAGAGAGATCACACAGAGAAACGTTATGCCCAAGCGACGCAATTTTTTGCGACATCTGTGCAAGGCCACCTCCAGCATCAAGCACATGCAGCGGCGAAGCTGATTGCTCAAACTTGCTCAAAGCTTGTTCTAAATCTTCCCATACGATGATCTGACGGATCTCTCCTTTGTCAGAGCCGTAAATATTTTTTGCAAATTTGTGGGCAATATCGTCGAAATTACGGTCTTCAGTCACGGCTACTTGAGTTATTATGTCCTATCGTGCCTGCTATTCTGTCACAGGAATTTCAGGAATAAAGAGGCGATGTCTCTTTTTACTACTAAGTGATGTTTTTTCGGACTATTCGGATATGTTTGAGCTGAAAAAAGTAGTGTCTTCGCTATTGATGCCACTGCCAGCAATGTTAATTCTCGCTTTTCTGGGTTTAGCCCTAGTGATGTTTACTACCAAAAGGAAGACTGGTTGCCTAATCACCCTTTCAGCCCTATGTGGTATTTTCCTAATCGCTTTCCAACCAGTTTCTAGTCAACTTTTAATGCCAATGGAAAGGCAACACACCGCATTTTTACCTGTCGATGAAACTGTCGATTATGTGATGGTTCTCGGAAGTGGTCACGTCGTAGACGACCAAATTCCACCGACATCAGAACTTAGCCGCACCGGCCTGATGCGTTTAAGTGAAGGGATTCGTATTCTACGTCTTTATCCTGGTGCAAAACTTATTTTGTCTGGCTATGGCGGAGCTACTGAAGTCAGTAATGCAAGAATGATGGCTAAAGTAGCGCTAGCTCTTGGCGTCGCAAAGCCTGACATCATTCTGCTTGAAACAGCAAAAGACACCTGGGAAGAAGCCCGTCAAGCCGCTGCATTCGTTAAGAATAAAAGAATGGTGTTGGTGACTTCAGCGAGCCATATGACTCGCGCACTGAACGAATTCAATGCTGCTGGCATGAAACCACTGCCGGCACCAACCAACTACCTTGCTCAACAAGGGGTTTTGCAACCTTGGAATAAGTACATGCCAAAGGCGATCTATCTTGAGCAGACTGAGCGTTACTGGCACGAAACCATGGGATTGGTTTGGCAAAGCCTGCGTGATTGGCTTGATACAAGCAATAACATTGTTGAAGAACCGGTTATTCCAGAGGCTTCCAGCTTAATTGAAGATGACGGTGAGGTTTCTGCGGCCCAGCCTCAGTAAACCGATTGAATCTTTAAGCTCATCTGATCAGACAGAGTCGCCAAATATATTTATAGATTCTCTGGTCGTTAACAATAAAAGCTAAGTAATAAAAAAGCCGAGACATCAATGATGTCTCGGCTTTTTACGTTTAAATGTCGTTGTTGATTAATCACTCCCGAAGGAAATCAATCACCAGCGAACATGTAACCTTCACCGTGAACCGTCACAAAGATTTGTGGGTTCTTAGGATCGAACTCCATTTTTGCACGCATACGACGAATCAGTACGTCGATAGTACGGTCATTAGGCGCGTCCACTCGGTGGCTGATCATATTCAGAATACGTTCGCGGCTTAATACTTGGTTAGGGTAAGAAGACAAAGCCACTAGCAGTTCGTATTCTGCTTTGGTCAGTTTCACCGGTTCGCCGTTTTTGCTTAACGCACGACGAGGGATATCAAATGTCCACTCACCAAAACGAACCACAGACTCATCTGATGTTTCTTCGACTGTGCCCGCAGCTGTTTTACGAGCGGCAGAAATACGCCAAAGTAGGTTTTTAACTCGAACTAATAACTCGCGAAGTTCGAAGGGTTTAGTAACGTAATCGTCAGCGCCCATTTCAAGGCCAACGATTTTGTCGATGCTATCCGTGCGTCCAGTAACTAAAATAATTCCAATGTCTGATTGACTGCGTAATTCGCGAGTTAGCATCAATCCATCTTCGCCTGGTAAGTTGATGTCCAGCATAATAAGGTCAACGTTGTTTTCTTCTAACACGTTTCTCATTTGAGCGCCGCTTTCTGCTTCGCTCACTGTGTAACCCTCGTTCTGGAAGTATCCAACCAGTTTACTGCGGGTTACCACATCATCTTCTACGACTAATACGTGATAGCTCATCTACACCACTTTTCTTATTTAATAGTTTCAGTGACTATTCTATTCATAACTAGTAACAATTCTAGTGGTACAGAAGATAAAAGCCAGAAACATGGATTTTTTTTGATACAAGACAATCTTAAACCTTGCTATTTATCGTCCATCGCAATTCAATATAGGCATTACTACTAACGAGTAACTTTGCGTTTCGCAAATAACCTTGTTATTCAGCCTTGGTGTGCTTATGCCCAAGTGATTTCAAGATGCCTATAAGCAACATCACAAGACTAAGTCAGGATCTAACAAATGAAAGATACGAAAGCGTTCAACGAGCAAAGAGCAGAAATATACTGGTGGCTATCAAGCTTATTTGCCAAAGAGCTCACTCAAGAAGAACTCGATCACTACCACTCTGTTGAAATTCGTTCTTTCCTAACTGGTTTAGGCGAAAATGAAACACTAAAGCCAGCGATTGATAAGTTAGTGGATGCGCTGAACCGTCTACAAACACGTGAAGATGCCCAGCTAGAACTGTCTGCAGACTTTTGCGACCTTTTCTTAAAGACAGATAAACACGGCGCTCTTCCTTACGCTTCTATGTATATCGGCGAAACTGGCCTTTTGAATGATAAGCCAGCAAAAGATATGGAAGAGATCATGGCTAAGCACAACTTAGTCGTGAACCAAGATCTAAAAGAGCCAGCAGACCACATTGCTATCGAACTCGATTTCCTTGGTAACTTGATCATTCGTTCAAACGAAACGGATATTGAAGAAGAGCTAGAGAATTCATTTGCCATTCAACAGCAGTTTATCGAACAACAATTGCTGACTTGGGTACCAAAGTTCAACGTGAAATGTCATGACGTTGATGAATTCGGTTTCTACGCTAGTGTCTCATCTTTGCTACTCGCATTCTGTCAATTAGACACTCAATATTTAGCTGGTGAATAGCTTATTGGATGACTAGGTAAATAAATTCAGTAGAATGTGACAATTCACCCGGATTTCTGGGTGAATTTTATTGCGAGTAATTTCTAGTCAGTCTAAAATTGTGACCGCAAACGATAAAATATGAAACATTCACGAAATGCTATGCTTATTAAAGTTCAGAGCATTTCGGTGTTAAGACAAGCCGCTCAATAGCGGTTTTTTGTTTTTTAGCACTTTAGTACCCAAAGAGCCCTACAAATTTAAGCTCTTAATTAGGTAGCTTAACGGCTACTTTATTCCGTACTTTGGGAAAGTAGCTTCTAATAGGATAAAACCATGGCCACTATAAAAGATGTCGCTCGCTTAGCCGGCGTATCAACAACAACCGTTTCTCACGTAATCAATAAAACTCGCTTTGTTGCAGAAGCAACTCAAGAAAAAGTAAACAAAGCCGTAGATGAACTGAACTATGCACCAAGTGCTGTTGCTCGTAGCTTGAAATGCAATACAACACGCACTATCGGCATGCTAGTGACTCAATCAACTAACCTATTCTTCTCTGAAGTTATCGATGGTGTTGAGAGCTACTGCTACCGTCAAGGTTACACTTTGATCCTGTGTAATACGGGCGGTATCTATGAGAAGCAGCGTGACTACATTCGAATGCTTGCAGAGAAACGTGTAGATGGCATCTTAGTTATGTGTTCTGACCTAACTGAAGAACTAAGAGAGATGTTGGACCGTCACGCTGACATCCCTAAAGTTATCATGGACTGGGGGCCTGAGAGCTCTCAGGCTGATAAGATCATCGATAACTCAGAAGAAGGTGGCTACCTAGCAACCAAATACCTTATTGAACGCGGTCACTCTAAGATTGCATGTTTAAGTGGCCACTTAGACAAAGCAGCATGTGTTGAACGTATTGCCGGTTACAAGCGCGCACTGAACGAAGCAAAGATTTCTGCTGATGAAAATATGATCATCGAAGGCAACTTTGAGTGTGATACGGCTGTTCTTGCTGCAGAACAAATCGTTGAGATGGAAGATCGTCCAACGGCGGTATTCTGCTTTAACGACACAATGGCACTCGGCCTAATGAGCCGCCTACAAGAAAAAGGCATTCGCATTCCAGAAGATATCTCAGTGATCGGTTACGACAACATCGAACTCGCTGAATACTTCTCTCCGCCGCTAACGACCGTTCACCAACCAAAACGTCGTGTTGGTAAGAATGCATTCGAAATTCTATTAGAGCGCATCAAAGACAAAGACCACGAAAAACGCGTCTTCGAAATGCACCCTGAAATTGTTGAACGAAGTACAGTTAAAACGTTAAATTAATTGATAATTCGAGTTTAATTTCATCAAGCGCACCTTTAGGTGCGCTTTTTTTATCAGCAACTATAATGAACCTTTATGCATAAACGAAAGATCATTAATTGAAGCAATGTCACATTTTGAAATATCAACTGTGAGCTTCATTCAACAAAAACTTTATTCTATTCAATCAGTCACGCACAGGGCAAACCACTCGAAAGAGTGAGACGCAAAGCTTCCGGCCTAAACCACTCGTTGGTATGGTAGCGGGGTTACCGATGGCAAAATGCAGTAACTACTAATAATTTAGTAATTTACGGCTTATTGACAATTTAATTGCAACATTTTGCTAATCTCTCGGACCTGCTTATTTGGTGGCGTAGTTCAAATACACCGAGATAAATAACATGGATAAACCGATACTAAAGGACTCGATGAAGTTATTTGAGTCCCTAGGAAAAATAAAATCACGCTCAATGTTTGGTGGCTTCGGTCTTTTTGCTGATGACACTATGTTTGCTCTGGTTGTAAATGACCAGCTGCACATACGCGCAGACAAAGGCACAACGAAACAATTCGAACAACAAGGGTTTCAACCGTACGTCTACAAAAAACGTGGTTTCCCTGTCGTTACTAAATATTTCGCTTTACCTGAAGGCCTCTGGCAAGACCAAGAGAAAATCTTGCAGCTTGCAACCACGTCTCTAGGTTTTGCTAAAGAAGAAAAAGCTGAGCAGTCTTCTGCTAAGCCGACCCGACTCAAAGATCTGCCGAATCTTCGACTCGCTACCGAGCGTATGTTGAAAAAGGCAGGGATCGATTCTGTAGAACGTTTATATGAATCTGGCTCTGTAAACGCATTTAACGCCATCAAAGAATCGCATGCGTCTTCTGTCAGTATTGAACTACTTTGGGCGCTAGAAGGCGCGATCAATGGTACACATTGGTCTGTTATACCGCAGCAGCGTCGCGAAGAGCTTATCAATCGCGTCAATTAACTTTGTCAGTGCAATCAATATACATAACTAAGCCGCATTTACTGCGGCTTTTTTTATATCTGGTGAAAGTTAATCTATGCTTTGCCTGTCTATCTATACTATCGGTATGCATTGAAAATTTAGAGGAAGTATCAATGAGTAAGAAAATGATATTGGGTATTGTGTTGGTCGTAACCATCGTGTTGTTAGGCATCAATTTCGGCCAGTACTTAACGCTTGAAAATGCTAAGGCCCAACAAGCTGTGTTGAATGACTACATTGACAGCAACTTTATAGCGGCTGCCGCTATCTATTTTGTCGCGTATGTCATGATTACGGCTTTCTCCATTCCTGGTGCCGCTGTTGTGACCCTGTTAGGCGCCGCGCTATTTGGCTTCTGGAATAGCTTGCTGCTGGTATCTTTCGCAAGTGCCATCGGTGCGACCTTAGCCTTCTTAAGTAGCCGTTACCTGTTGCGTGACTGGATTCAAACCAAATTTGGTGACAAATTGGCGACGATTAACAAGGGGGTTGAAAAAGACGGCGCGTTTTACCTGTTTTCTCTGCGTCTGATTCCTGTATTCCCATTTTTCCTTATCAACCTATTGATGGGTCTAACACCCATGTCAGTGAGTCGTTACTACCTTACGAGTCAAATCGGGATGTTACCGGGGACGGCGGTTTTCTTGAATGCTGGTACTCAGCTCGCAGAAATTGATTCACTTTCGGGCATCGTCTCCCCTTCAGTACTATTGTCATTTGCATTATTGGGGATATTCCCAATAGTGGCTAAATGGTTGATGGGTAAGTTTCGCTCAGCACCCGTAGCTGAATAATGTATATAGCAGAATAGTTTATAATATCTAAATAACACAGATAGCCGAATAAGGTTCTATTTCAATGAAAATCTTCAGTGCATCGAATCCGACAGAAGCTCATATCATCTGTGGATTGTTAGAAAGCGAGAATGTTGCCTGTGAAGTCCGTGGTGAGGGGTTGTTCGGATTAAAGGGGGAAATCCCATTCACTGAAGAAACTGACCCTTACGTATGGTTATATGAGCCAGAATTGGCCAGTAAAGCTCGCATGCTCGTAAATGACTACCAAAAGCAGCAAGATTCGATCATCTATGAAGAGTGGCGTTGTGGTGAGTGTCATGAAGTCAACGAAGCGCAATTCGGCTCGTGCTGGCAGTGCGGTGCCGCCTCACCTGAATAACAAGGTTTCAGTGACTTTATAGAGCGATTCGGTCAGATACCTCCTCCAAATAAAAACGGGAAGCTAAAGTTAGCTTCCCGTTTTTATTTCAATTCGATTCAACCATCATCTTTGTTTTCGCGTCTAGAAAATCACTGAATTTGTTTTTGAATAAACGCAATCGAACGCTGATTAAACTCTTCAGGGTTTTCCACGTTACACACGTGTCCACAATTCGGAATTTCTACTAGCTCACTCGACTCATGCGCTGCGACCATTTCTTTTACAGGCTTAATGAACATGTAGTCACGTTCGCCCATTAAATAAAGAGTTGGGATCGGCAATTCTCTGTCTTTGAAATACTTCATCAATGGGTTTACATCAGCCGTTAAGATAAACCAACGCTTAAACTCTTTTTGACACAGCTTTTTAGCTTCGCGGATAAAAAGATGACGAGACTCTTTTTGGCTTTTTTGTGGCATCACAACATAAGCAAAAAGGCTGTATAACCACATGTAAGGAATGATGTGCTTGCTGAGGTTACCCAACTTGATTAACACTTGAGAGCGAGTGTTTAGCTTGGTGACAGCGCCACCCAGTACCATTGAACGTACACGGCCAGCCGCTAACTCGGCAACGTTACGCACAATAATCGTGCCCAAAGACATGCCAACGAAATGTGCAGATCGGATCTTAAGATGGTCTAACACTTTAAGAATATCAAGCGTCACCGATTTGAACGTATAACGATTCGAAATCAGCCCTTTAAGTATATTGTCTGATTTACCGTGCCCTCTCAGATCAATGAGAAGTAAGTTGAAATGCTGTTTATACGCTTTGATCTGCTTGAACCAGATGGAGGAGCTGCCTCCTGCGCCATGCACAAATACAACCCACTCATCGCTCGTAGGGTGAGTAAATGTTTTATGAAATAGTAAACTCTCAGACATACCTATCGCTTTAATTATTGGAATGGAGCTATGCCTCATCACGAGGCGATGACTAAGGATATCACGCTATTAAGAACTTTAAGTGATAATAGTGTCAAACCTATCATTAGTCATGTGAATACCTACCTCACCTTTTCTACCTGACTAAAATGAGTTTGCAAGCTTTGTCTTCGTAAACGTGATGTGCTCTGACCAGGAAACAAAAAGGCACTCTACAATTAGAGCGCCTTCATTTAGTACGAGCGGTTGTTGCTCGCCAGCTAATTTTAAAACTAAGTCAACAAGTTAAAATGCTGAATGGTACATAGCTAGGTATTCTTTAGCCGCATCTTCCCAACTAAAATCTTGCTGCATCGCATAAAGCTGAACACGCTTAATTTCAGATGGGTTTTGTGCGTAAAGCAGTAATGAACGATGTAACACAGCTAATAACGCTTGCGGTGTTGGCTCTTCAAAAGCAAACCCAGTCGCGACTTCAGGATCCTGATCGTAATCATTCACGCTGTCTTTTAAACCTCCCACAGAACGAACAATCGGCAAAGTACCGTAAGCCATGCTGTAGATTTGGTTTAAGCCACACGGTTCAAATTCCGAAGGCATCAAGAAGAAATCAGAGCCTGCTTCAACCAAGTGCGCAAGTTCATTATTGTACGCTTCCACGAACGAGAACTTATCTGAGTGAAGCGCTGATAGCTCTTTCAATTGACTCGCTAAAACCGGATCGCCAGTACCGACAATCACGATCTGCAGATCATTTTTCAAAAACTGTTCGATGATAGGCAGTAAGTAATGAACACCTTTTTGATTCGTCAAGCGACAAACCATGCCATAAACCGCGCAGTCGGCAACGGGTAAACCTACATCTTGTTGCAGTTTTTGCTTACAAGCTGATTTTCCGCGAGCCATGCTGTGCTTGGTCGCTTTGTATTTACGAGGTAGGAAAGCATCAGTTTCCGGATTCCAAGCCCCGTAATCACACCCATTCAAAATGCCGAACAGATCAGCCGATCTGTGTTGGAATTCTGCAGCCATACCGTGGCTACCTAATTCCGTTTTCAACTCTTCTGCATAGGTAGGACTTACTGCGTTCACTTTATCCGCGCACATCACGCCAGCTCTTAGCATAGTGACATGAGTGTCACTCACTGAAGCTTCAGGCGCATGGTAACTGTGCATCTCTGGCAGGAATTGAAGTTCATCGTATGCGAACACACCTTTGAAAACCGCATTGTGAATCGAGATAACACTGCGCGTATTTTCAAAGAAATCGTGTTGTTGGTAACGCGATTTAAGCAAGAAAGGTACGAAACCAGTATGCCAGTCATTTGCATGAATGATATCCGGTTGGAAGCCAAGCTTAGGAAGCATATCAAGACAGGCTGCACTAAAGAACGAGAAGCGCTCTCCGTTATCAGCATAAGCTTGATTGTTTTCTGCGTACATTTCCGGGCGGTCGAAATACTTGGCACATTCAATACCAAAAACTGGAACGCCTTCTACACTCAGTTTTTTAACTTGATAAGCCGTATGAGGCCAATGATCGAGTTCAGTCGATAAAATAACTTCTGCTGAATCAATGTTTGGAATGTTTCTATATGCGGGGATAGTCACTCGAACGTCCTGTTCGAGTGTTTGCAACGCTTTCGGCAGTGCCTTGGCTACATCAGCCAAGCCACCACTTTTAATCAAGCCTTCAACTTCAGACGCTACAAAAAGTACAGAGAGAGTCTTAGTAACCAACTCGTGCTCCTTTAGAAATCACTACTACACCATCGTCAGATACGTGGTAATGCTTTTTGTCTTCTGTCAGATTTACACCAATCTGTGTACCCGGTGCGATATCTGCATCTTTATCAATGATAACGCGGCGCAAGATACAACCCTCACCCACTTTTACATCACCGAGTAAGATACTTTCGCTAATATCACACGCTGATGCGATATTGCTGCGGAAGCCCAGTACACTCTTTTCAATACGCGAACCACGTACATAACTACCGCTACACACAAGGCTATCAATGATCTGAATTCGACCATTTGCCGAATCAGTAAACGTAGCTGGTGGTAGTGGAGGGTAATAAGTGTGTAGAGGCCATTTACGGTTGTATAGCGAGAATGGCGCATCTTTCTTAAGAAGGTCCATGTGCGCTTGCCAGTACGCGTCAATCGTACCTACATCGCGCCAGTAAACTTCTTCTTTCTCACCAGTAATACGGTTGGTGCTGAAATCATAAACAAACACGTCACCACGTGGGAACATGTTTGGAATAATGTCTTTGCCGAAATCGTGTGTCGAACCTTCTCTATCAGCATCTTCCGTTAGTTCAGCAAAAAGCTCTTTCGCTTCGAACACGTAGTTGCCCATTGAAACGAGCGCTGATTCTGGATCGCCCGGAATCGACTTCGGATTTGCAGGTTTCTCTTCAAAGCCAATCATACGGCCGTCAGCATCAACCTCAATAACACCGAATTCTGATGCTTCAGCAAGCGGCATGCGCAATGCTGATACTGTTAGAGCCGCTTTCTTCTCTTTATGGAAATCAAGCATCTGTTTGATGTCCATCTTATAGATATGGTCTGAACCAAAAATACATACTTGATCAGGTTCTTCCAACTCCATAAAGCCCATGTTTTGGTAGATAGCATCTGCTGTGCCTTCATACCAACGCTTTCCTTTACGCATTTGCGCAGGAATTGGGTCGATAAAACGGTCTGTTATACCACTGATATTCCAGCCTTTTTTCATATGGTGGAACAGTGACTGTGACTTAAATTGTGTTAATACGTAGATCTTCATTAGATCAGCATTAACGAAGTTGTTCAAAGCGAAATCAATTAAGCGGTAACTACCACCGAAAGGAACCGAGGGTTTGCTGCGAGATTCAGTTAAAGGTCTTAAGCGAGAGCCTTCACCACCAGCAAGAATCATTCCCAATACACCAGCCATTTTATTCTCCATATATCTATAGCTTGTCGATGTTAGTACTCGTAGAGGTATCTTCCTCAGGGGGATGAGCACCAACACTTATTTCGGTATTTAGCGAATATCCATTCACATACAGTGACAATATCCTAAGCCAAACGTTGTTATGTGTGCACTATTCTTTGCACTTGGTTTTATATACGTTATCGACTTTTCGGCCGAATTCAATTTTTAATACGCCATTCTGTGGTACGTAAGCTGATTGCTTTCCTAAGACTTAAAGCAGCTCACACTACACCGTCCAGACGAAACATTACATTAACACCCGACACACATCAGGTATACAACTAAACGCTGATCTGTGAGTTACAATATTTTAATTAAGTTACATTCTCGTTAAAGTTGCATAAGAAGATATAATTAATTAACGCCATTTATTTCGCGGTGTGAATTTAATAAATTCCCGCCGACGAAACACCAAGTCAACAAGTTGCATAATTAGTCATATTGAGATCAAAAAAAAGCAGCCATTAGGCTGCTTTTTCATCAATAACGTTCAGTTACTTCTCTTTCGGCTTTTTACGCTTATCCGTAACTTCCCACTTACCGTCGATGTACAACGCAGTCCAACCGGACGGTTTTCCATCGACTTCAGTACGAACGTAGTTTTCTTTAGTCTTACGACTAAAACGAACCACTGTCGGCTTACCATCAGGGTCAGCAACTGGCGCTGATGCTAGGTATTGGAACTTAGGTGAGATACGGTCTTTAAAACGAACCAACTCTTCCACTAATGGTGCACGTGTTTCACGTGATTTAGGGAAGTTGCTCGCAGCCATAAATAGACCAGAAGCACCATCACGAAGAACAAAGTACGCGTCTGAATTTTCACAAGGAAGTTCAGGGAAATGCACCGGGTCTTCTTTTGGTGGCGCAACTTCACCATTTTTCAGAATCTTACGAGTGTTCTTGCAATCTTCACTCGTACAGTCCATGTATTTACCAAAACGACCGTTCTTCAGAACCATGTCAGAACCACACTTGTCACACTCAACAAGTGGACCATCGTAGCCTTTCACTTTAAATTCGCCGTGCTCAACCACATAACCTTCACAGTTCGGGTTGTTACCACATACGTGCATCTTACGCTTATCATCAATCAGATAAGCATCCATTGCCGTTTCACAAATAGGACAACGCTTTTTAGCTCGAAGTGCTGCTGTTTCAACGTCTTCTTCAAGCACGTTGATAATGCCTTCTTCATCACCAAGGTTGATTGTTGTCTTACAACGCTCTTTTGGTGGAAGTGCGTAACCAGAACAACCAAGGAATACGCCTGTCGAAGCAGTACGAATACCCATTTTACGGCTACAAGTCGGACACTCAATATCGGTTTCCACGATATGATTTGGCTTCATGCCACCAGCGTCTTCGTCTAAATCTGCTTTTTCCAAATCGCCAGTAAAGTCTTCGAAGAAGTTATCTAGCACGCCTTTCCAGCTTGCTTCGCCTTCTGCGATTTGGTCCAACTTCTGCTCCATACGAGCAGTGAAGTCGTAGTTCATTAGGTCGTTGAAGCTGCCGTCTAGACGGTCAGTAACAATTTCACCCATCTTCTCAGCATAGAAACGACGCTGTTCAACTTTTACATAACCACGATCTTGAATCGTCGAGATGATAGATGCGTATGTTGAAGGACGACCAATACCACGCTTCTCAAGCTCTTTAACTAGCGCCGCTTCAGTGAAACGAGCCGGTGGCTTAGTGAAGTGCTGTTTAGGGTCTAGCGCGATCAGATCAAGCTTATCGCCGATCTGAACTGCTGGAAGGATCGTATCTTCGTTCTTACCCATTGGACGCTGAACACGAGTCCAACCATCAAATTTAAGGATACGACCTTTCGCTTTTAACGTGTACTCATCGGCTTTAACGCTTACTGTCGTTGAATCGTATTGAGCTGGCGTCATTTGACACGCTACGAATTGATTCCAAATTAGCGAGTAAAGCTTGTGTGCGTCTGCGTCTACGCCGTTTAGATCTTCCGACTTAACATCTACACTTGAAGGACGAATCGCTTCGTGGGCCTCTTGAGCGCCCTCTTTGCTGCCGTATACAAGTGCTTTAGGTGGAAGGTATTGCGCGCCGTACTCCGAACCAATGTATTCACGAGCGGCTTCTACCGCTTCTGAGCTCAAGTTGGTTGAGTCAGTACGCATATAAGTGATGTAACCCGCTTCATACAGGCGTTGAGCCAGCATCATGGTTTTCTTTACGCCGTAACCAAGACGCGTACTCGCCGCTTGTTGCAGTGTCGACGTGATGTAAGGTGCAGACGGCTTACTCTTGGTTGGGCGGTCTTCACGTTTACATACTTCGTATTGCGCTTTTTCTAAAACGCTAACAGCAGCTTGTGTTTGCGCTTCATTTTCAGGTTTAAACGCAACACCGTCTTTCTGCGCTACTTGCAGTCTAAAATCGGTTTTCTCTGCTGTTTTAGTATCAGCATGCACATCCCAGAACTCTTCAGGGATAAAGGCGTTGATCTCGCGCTCACGCTCTACCAGTAGTTTTACCGCTACTGATTGAACACGGCCAGCGGACAGGCCTCGTGCTACTTTTTTCCAAAGCAGAGGTGACACCATAAAGCCAACAACACGGTCCATAAAACGTCGTGCTTGTTGTGCGTTTACGCCATCAATATTTAGCTCACCTGGAGTTTCGAAAGCTTGTTGAATAGCATTCTTGGTGATTTCGTTAAAAACCACTCGCTTGTATCGCGTTTCATCGCCACCGATGATCTCACGAAGGTGCCATGCGATAGCTTCTCCTTCGCGGTCCAAATCGGTTGCGAGATAAACATGGTCTGCGTTCTCAGCCAGTTTTTGCAATTCAGCAACGACTTTTTCTTTACCAGGTAGGATTTGGTAGTTCGCTTCCCACTCTTTATATGGATTGATACCCATCTTTTTGATAAGAGCTTTGCGATCTTTTTCTTTCTTGATACGAGCTTTGTCTTCTGGGCTCATACCCTTGGTTGAAACTGCAGCAGCCTTTTGACCAGTACTTTGACCCGCCGTTGGTAAATCACGTACGTGACCTACACTCGACTTAACGACAAAGTCTTTGCCAAGGTATTTATTGATAGTTTTAGCCTTGGCTGGCGACTCCACTATAACGAGCGATTTACCCATATTGACTCTAACGTCCTTAATCACGATGCTTCAGCACCAACAATTTAGCTTGTGGGCTTTTACGCATGATATTCTAAATTCATTGCTTCTTTTTTTACTATTGTGCGAGATTACTAGAAGATCAACCGCTTTTTTCAAAATTGGATCTGATCGCTCGACAATTCGACGACTCATAGATAAAAGGGTCACAATATAAAGAAGCTATAAAGTACTCACTAAGAATACTTGCAAGAGCCTATTCATCAGGCATTACGTCTAAACGGGCTCATACTAAGCTTGTCCGCGAATCTAACGCGAGCCCCATTCAATTATTTTTGCCGTAAATCACAAAATAAATTGTGGATGTTTGAAAAGACTCTCTTAATCGGTTGTGAAATCATTGAATTTCTAGTTCGACACCATAAACTCAACGTTATATTCAGTTATCAGAGATAAACTCATGACAAAGAAAGTAATAGCAGAATTTGATTTACTGCTTATCGCAAACCAAATTATCCAATCACATGATGACTACATTGAAGGCATGCGCGCAAACAGCGTAGTAGAAAAAGACGATGTACTCGTCTTCAAAGGTGAATACTTCTTAGACAGCAATGGAATGCCGACCGAGAATACAACCGCGGTATTTAACATGTTTAAATACTTAGCGCACCACCTTTCGAAAGAATTTACAATTCAGCAATAATTAAAAAGCTTGCCACTTAGGCAAGCTTTTTTGTTCCTAAACCTTTACATACTAAGCATTTTTATAGACTTAGCATTTTCAGCTTGTCGAAATAATCAGGGAATGTCTTTGACGTACAACCTGGATCATTAATCGTCACAGGCGTATCGCTCAAAGCAACCAGCGAGAAACACATCGCCATACGGTGATCATCGTAAGTATCAATCGCCGCGTGAGTCAGTTCAGCCACAGGGTTAACAATGATGTAATCTTCACCCTCTTCGACTTCAGCGCCGACTTTACGTAGCTCTGTTGCCATTGCAGCCAAGCGGTCTGTCTCTTTCACACGCCAGTTGTAGACATTACGGATTGCCGTTGTGCCTTTCGCAAACAATGCGGTTGTCGCAATAGTCATCGCAGCATCTGGGATATGGTTATAGTCCATATCAATGCCTTTCAGCTCGCCACAACGAGAGATAACGTAGTCGTCACCCCATTCGATTTCCGCACCCATTTTCTCAAGCGCATCAGCGAATTGGATATCACCTTGGATACTGTTTTTACCAATACCAGTGACCTTAATCTCACCACCTTTGATAGCAGCAGCTGCAAGGAAATATGACGCAGATGATGCATCACCTTCAACCAAGAAATCACCCGGTGCCGAGTAAGATTGCCCGGTAGGAATCACAAACTCTTGGTAATCATTATTGATCACGTCCACACCAAATTGCTTCATGATGTGCAGCGTAATATCGATGTAAGGTTTAGAAACCAATTCACCGTCAATTTTAATGGTCACTTCACCTTCAGCTAAGGGCGCAGCCATCAAAAATGCCGTCAAGAATTGACTAGAGATAGAACCGTCGATAGAAACTGTACCGCTCTTCAGACCAGTACCTGTGATCTTCAATGGCGGGTAGTTTTCATTTTCTAAGTATTCAACGTCGGCACCGGCTTCTCGCAGTGCTGTTACTAAGTGGCCAATTGGGCGCTCTTTCATACGAGGCTCACCAGTAAGAACGTATTCACCGCGACCTAAACATAGTGCAGCCGCCAACGGACGCATCGCCGTACCCGCGTTACCTAAGAAAAGCTCTAGGGCTTTGTCACTTGAAAATGCACCACCAACACCTGTCACTTCACAAACGGTTTTGTCTGCAGACAACTGATAATCAACACCTAACTGAGTCAATGCATTCAACATATGACGAATATCATCACTGTCTAGCAAGTTTGTTAGGCGAGTGGTTCCCGTAGAAAGTGCAGCCAAAAGAAGTGCACGGTTGGAAACGCTTTTTGAACCAGGTAGGTTAACTTCCCCGTTCACTTTTTGAATTGGTTGTAACGTAAGGCTTTCCATTAAATCTTATAGTCCTTGTACCACCCGAAGTCACTGGCGCGTATTTATTTTCGGGTGATGAATAATTCTTCGTACTTGCAGACTAACGAACTTTTCCAACGAACTCCAGAGCTAATCCCGCTCAAACCGATGATTAATTAGCCAATCAATCGTATTTACATACTAGTACACTAGATCGACTCGAACACCATCTGAAAAATAGAGAATTCGTACATCATCGCCTCGGTTGAACAACATCGAGTTATCGACATCTTGGATGATGTTGACCAGCTTGTCGTCTTTGGTTTTGACCAATAACTCGACCAGTTTGTACTCTACTTTATATTGTGTGTTACCTCGGTTACGAGCAATACCCGCGCCCGCTACTGCGCCGACAGCTGTCGCCACTTCTTTACCGGTGCCGCCGCCAAACTGATTACCAATCAAGCCACCAATCGCCGCACCTAACAAGGTTTCCCAACCATTCGCTTTCGACTCAACGATCTCTTGCTGGGTGATGTATCTGACCATATCAATCTCACCATAAACCACCTCGTTTACTGGTCGAGCTTGGTTTCTGTTGTAAGCTGCATTTGCCAACATGGGCAAAACAAGTAAAATCCAAAGCAACTTCTTCATGGTAAAACTCCTAAAGACCTCTTGGTCAGTGATTAATCTGTAATGCGGTACTTATGACTATATACCTAACCGAACTTGATACTACCAGTATAGAGTTTCCTTCGCCTTTCGACGCGCTTGATGAACCCAACGGTCTACTCGCCTTCGGTGGTGATTTATCACCAATGCGAATTTTAAACGCTTATAGCCAAGGTATATTTCCATGGTATGGCCCAGGTGAGCCTATACTTTGGTGGAGCCCTGCACCGCGAGCGGTATTTAATCCTAAGACATTCGAACCGTCAAAAAGTCTTAAAAAGTTTCAAAGAAAGCACAATTACCGAGTCAGCATCAACCAAGCAACGGACAGAGTAATTGGTTATTGCTCTTCACTAAGACCCGAAGAAGAAACCTGGCTAAACAGCGACATGCAGTCAGCCTACCGCAAACTCGCTTCATTAGGTTTCTGCCACTCGGTTGAGGTTTGGCAAGATGATGAACTGATCGGTGGACTTTACGGCTTACAAAGAGGCCAAGTCTTTTGCGGTGAATCGATGTTCAGCCTAAAGACCAATGCCTCTAAAATTGCGCTGTGGTACTTTTGTAAACACTTTACACAATTCGGCGGACAACTGATTGATTGCCAAGTCATGAACCCTCACTTGGAATCCTTAGGCGCTATCGAGGTTGATAGGGATGAATTCCTAGGTTCCCTGCAATTACTCAAAGAATTCTCCGTTAACGATGCATGCTTTCAAACCCAATGGCTAAAGGAAATGCCTTAATGAATCCAGATTTACAACAAATCAGAATTGGATTAACAGACAATCACGCTTGCAGCTACTTACCTCACCTCGAAGAAAGAGTGGCGGTCACGCTTGATGAACACATGCACACCTCAGATAACTATGAAGTTCTGCTTGCGAATGGATTTCGCCGCAGTGGAACGACCATTTACAAGCCACATTGCGATAATTGCTCAGCATGCCAAGCGATTCGGCTTTCAATTCCTGAGGTTAAGCTTTCCAAAAGCCAACGACGGATCCTTAACAAAGGGAAATCACTGCGTTGGGAGCTGAAAGATGAGATGGATGACAACTGGTTTGACTTATACAGTCGCTATATCACCGCTCGTCACCGTTCGGGAACCATGTACCCACCCAAGAAAGAAGAGTTTCTACAATTCTCTAAAAATGAGTGGCTTACTACAAAGTTCATGCACATCTACGAAGAGAACAAGTTGGTTGGTATCGCCGTAACCGACATCATGGCTCACTGTACGAGCGCGTTTTATACCTTCTTCGATCCTGATATAGACATTTCGATGGGAACACTTGGCGTTTTATTTCAGATCCAACATGCCCAGAAAGAGCAAAAACAATGGTTATATTTGGGTTATCAAATCGATGAATGCCCTGCGATGAACTATAAAGTACGATTTCAACGTCATCAAAGGCTAGTAAATCAGCGGTGGCAAGGGTAGAATACGCGACAACTTTACATATTTTGATTTTAACGGCACAATCAAGCCGTTGAAAACCGCCAAATTTCGAAAGAGGATTAGATGGCTAAAGAAGACGTAATCGAGATGCAAGGCACTGTCCTTGATACTCTACCAAACACAATGTTCCGTGTTGAGCTTGAAAACGGTCACGTAGTGACAGCACACATCTCTGGTAAAATGCGTAAGAACTACATCCGTATTCTTACTGGTGATAAAGTAACTGTTGAGATGACTCCATACGACCTTTCTAAAGGCCGCATCGTCTTCCGTGCTCGTTAATTTTTAATTAGCGAATACAATAAGAAGCGGAGCTTAAGGCTCCGTTTTTTATTGCCTGAGCTTTTTACTACACAAGCACATCAATCTCGCATCTCGCATCTCGCATCTCGCATCTCGCATCTCGCATCTCGCATCTCGCAAACATAAAAAAACGCACAACCGAAGTCATGCGTTTTAAATTTAAGCCCTTGAATTATCGTTCACTTCGTTAGTGCATAACCTCTTCTTTCGCACCAACATAGATGAAATCCAATTCGTCTTTTTTCAGGGATACTTTAACCGTGCCGCCATCAACCAAGCTACCGAACAGTAATTCGTTAGCAAGTGGCTTCTTAAGCTTCTCTTGAATCACACGCCCCATTGGGCGAGCACCCATGGTCTTGTCATAGCCTTTATCAGCTAACCAGTGACGAGCATCCTCAGAAACCTCTAAAGACACGCCACGAGCGTCCAGTTGAACCTGAAGCTCGACAATGAACTTATCAACTACTTGACTAATCACACTAGGGTCAAGGCTGTTGAACCAAATGATATTATCAAGACGGTTACGGAACTCAGGAGTAAATACCTTCTTGATTTCGCCCATCGCATCTGGCGCATGATCTTGTTGGATCAGGCCGATCGATTTCTTCTCGGTTTCAGCCACACCTGCGTTGGTCGTCATCACTAGAATCACATTACGGAAATCCGCTTTGCGACCATTGTTGTCAGTTAACGTGCCGTTATCCATTACCTGTAGTAGCAAGTTAAAGATATCTGGGTGAGCTTTCTCGATTTCATCCAGTAACACAACAGAATGCGGGTTCTTGATTACGGCATCAGTTAGCAGACCACCTTGATCGTAACCAACATAACCAGGAGGTGCACCGATCAAGCGGCTCACAGAGTGACGCTCACCGTACTCAGACATATCAAAGCGCAGAAGCTCAATACCCATCAACTTAGACAACTGAACAGTGACCTCTGTTTTACCGACACCAGTAGGACCAGCAAACAAGAATGAACCAACAGGTTTATTGTCTGCACCCAATCCAGCACGGGTCAGCTTAATCGCTTCGCTCAATACATCGATTGCAGGGTCTTGTCCGAATACCAACATTTTCATGCGGTCATCCAGTTTCTGCAGTGTATCTTTGTCTGAAGACGATACTGACTTCTCAGGAATACGCGCCATTTTCGCAACCATTGACTCAATATCAGCCACGCTTACCGTTTTCTTACGACGGCTTGCAGGTGCCAAACGGCTACGAGCGCCCGCTTCATCGATTACGTCAATAGCCTTATCTGGAAGGTGACGTTCATTAATGTATTTAGCAGACAATTCCACAGCGGCACGCAACGCTTTGTTGGTGTAGCGTACTTCGTGGTGGGCTTCGTATTTTGGCTTCAAGCCAATCAGAATCTTGGTTGTATCGTCTAGTGAAGGTTCAATAATATCGATTTTCTGGAAGCGACGAGCTAAAGCACGCTCCTTCTCAAAAATACTGCTGTACTCTTGGTACGTTGTTGAACCGATGCAACGTAATTTACCACTGCTTAGTAGTGGTTTAATTAAGTTTGCCGCATCAACCTGACCACCCGATGCAGCCCCGGCACCGATAATGGTGTGGATCTCATCGATGAACAGAATCGCGTCTTCTTCTTTCTCCAGTTGCTTAAGAATCGCTTTAAAACGCTTCTCAAAGTCACCACGATATTTAGTTCCGGCTAATAGTGAACCGATATCTAGAGAATAAATTACGCTGCTCTGAATGATTTCAGGTACTTGTCCTTCAACGATGCGCCATGCAAGACCTTCCGCGATGGCAGTTTTACCTACACCCGCTTCACCCACTAACAGAGGGTTGTTCTTACGACGACGACACAGAACTTGGATAGTGCGTTCTAGCTCTTTGTCACGACCGATTAGTGGGTCAATATTGCCCTGCTTTGCGACTTCGTTAAGGTTAGTAGCAAAATTTTCTAAACGGTCTTCAGAGTTAGCTTCTTCAGCATTTTCTGCACCACCAAATGAATCGGATGATGAAGGACTGTCGCCTTCGTTGCTCGCTTTGGTAATACCGTGTGAGATGAAGTTAACAATATCTAAGCGACTAATGTCGTTTTTCTTAAGAAGATATGCCGCGTGAGATTCTTGCTCACTAAAAATAGCCACAAGTACGTTAGCACCTGTTACTTCGCTGCGACCTGAAGATTGAACATGAAAAACAGCGCGTTGAAGTACTCGTTGAAAGCTCAACGTAGGCTGAGTTTCGCGAGTTTCGTCGCTTTCAGGGATAAGTGGGGTCGTTTGATCGATAAAAATATCGAGCTCATTGCGAAGAGCATCGAGATCAGCCTGACAAGCTTGGAGCGCTTCCTTGGCCGCATCATTTTCTAATAATGCTAGTAGGAGGTGTTCGACAGTCATGAATTCATGTCGCTTGTCTCGCGCACGAGCAAATGCGCCATTTAAACTCGTCTCTAATTCTTTATTTAGCATAAGTACCTCCTAAGGGAACAACAGTGTTGTTCGAGCAATTTATACTTGCTCCATTGTACATAGTAGCGGATGCTCATTTTCCTTTGAGTACATCGTGACCTGCGCTACCTTTGTTTCCGCTATTTCAGCACTGTATGTGCCGCATATAGCTTTACCTTCATAATGAACCTTGAGCATCACTTCCGTTGCTTTTTCGATATCTAGTGAGAAGAATCGCTCTAGGATCTCGATTACAAAGTCCATGG
Organism: Vibrio sp. Vb339; assembly: GCF_902751245.1. NCBI lineage: Bacteria > Pseudomonadati > Pseudomonadota > Gammaproteobacteria > Vibrionales > Vibrionaceae > Vibrio > Vibrio sp. Vb339. The sequence goes on from NZ_CADDIS010000002.1 coordinate 873,663, forward strand.
GCGTGTAGTCATCGTTATTCAACACAACGTTATACATCGCCGGTGGCTTTACTTTTGTTGCTTCTTTCTCCAGTAAATCTGAGCCTGGAGATGCCCATTCAAAGTTTCTGCTCATATCGCTTTGCTAAGGGTTATTTTTCGGAAGTCGTGAGTGTTTACCTAACTCAAATTTACCACATTCACGCTTTACGGTGTACTAAGAAACTGCACCGAGAAACAGTACCAAAAAATATTCCTCTATACTGAGCCTAATCCACCATTTCCATCGCTGCAAATAAAAGATCTCGATTAACAGGATTAACATATGTGATTGATTAAAAAGACGCCATAACTATTGATACTAACGATAAGATTACCGCTAAGTTACTATTTAGTTAATAGTTTGCAGTTAATCTCGAATGTGATTTGTTATTAAAATTGATCACTTTTATACCAATTTACTATTGACTGTGCTCAATCATTAGCTACATTGGAGCTAAAAGGTTTTTTAATACATTTTTGCAACATGAATTAAAATCAGTAACACGCTTCAAAAATTAACAATAAGGAATAATTACGCAGGGTAGCGTTAATTTCCGTAAGCAATGTACGAGATTCAAGCTATTAGCTGAAATTCTTTAGCTGGTAGGAATGATATCAATCGCACTTACAACAATTGATATAACAACGTTAGTAACAAAATGCATGAGGGATGTATAGCATGGCTACAGGTACAGTAAAATGGTTTAACAATGCCAAAGGGTTTGGCTTTATTTGTCCAGAAGGTGAAGACGGCGATATTTTCGCGCACTACTCCACAATACAAATGGAAGGTTATCGAACCTTAAAGGCTGGTCAGCAGGTCGACTATGAAGTAGAAAGTGGACCTAAAGGCTCGCATGCTAGCTCCGTTGTTCCTGTAGAAGGCAGCGCCGCAAAATAGGCGAATGCCAACTCATGTTAACCTCCATCAGTCGTCATTAACGGCGGATAGGTAAACAGAATATTGAAACCGCTCATTTAGTACCTGTAATACAGGCTTACGTGAGCGGTTTTTTTTCGTTTAGGGAACTCTAAAGTGACTCACTAGACCACTAGTTCGCGGATGTATTCTTATTGAGCTAGGTCTTGGGGATATTACAAAAGAACAAAAAAAGACGCTTTAACGTTATCGTTAAAGCGTCTCTCGTTTTGACTTTATCTGTATAACTTAGCTGTCAGACTTAGCAACTCGTTAGCAAATCACGTTCATGACTGACTAACGATGAGTCCAATCACTATGCATCAATAAATGCGTTTAGCGTTGAGCTTGGGCGCATTAGTGTTGAAACCAATGCATCGTCAAGTAGGTAGTAACCACCTAAGTCGCCAGCCACACCTTGAGCGTTGTTCAGTTCTGCAACAATCGCTTCTTCACTTTCAGCCAGTTGACTTGCCACACCTGCAAACTCAGCAGCAAGATCAGCGTCAGCCGTTTGCTCAGCAAGGGCCTTAGCCCAGTATGCCGCTAGGTAGTAGTGGCTACCACGGTTATCAAGCTCACCCACTCGACGTGAAGGAGACTTGTTGTTATCAAGGAACTCACCCGTTGCTTTATCAAGCGCATCAGCAAGAACTTGTGCTTTAGCGTTACCTGTTACTACGCTCAGGTGCTCTAGAGACGCAGCCAATGCCAAGAATTCGCCTAGGGAATCCCAACGCAGGTGGTTTTCTTTCTCTACTTGTTGAACGTGCTTAGGAGCAGAACCGCCAGCACCTGTTTCAAACAGACCACCACCGTTCATTAGTGGAACAATCGATAGCATCTTAGCTGATGTACCAAGCTCTAGAATCGGGAACAAGTCAGTTAGGTAATCACGTAATACGTTACCTGTAACCGAAATAGTATCTAGGCCTTCTTTGATACGAACCAGTGAGTATTGAGTCGCTTCAAGTGGAGCGAGGATCTTAATTTCAAGACCATCGGTATCGTATTCAGGAAGGTACGCTTCAACTTTCTTGATAAGCTGAGCATCATGTGCGCGTGACGCATCTAGCCAAAATACCGCTGGAACACCCGATGCACGAGCACGCGTTACCGCAAGCTTAACCCAGTCTTGGATTGGTGCATCTTTAACCTGACACATACGGAAGATATCGCCTTCCTCTACGTCTTGCTCTAGAAGCACAGCGCCTGAAGCGTCAACAACTTGAACCTGACCAGCAGCTTCAAGGATGAAAGTCTTATCGTGAGAACCGTACTCTTCCGCTTTTTGAGCCATCAAGCCAACGTTTGGTACGCTACCCATCGTTGTTGGATCGAACGCGCCGTTCTCTTTACAGAAATCAATAACCGCTTGGTAGATGCTCGCGTAGCTACGATCTGGGATCATTGCTTTGGTATCTTTTTGCTTACCTTCTGGATCCCACATTTGACCAGAAGAACGCAACATTGCAGGCATTGATGCATCCACAATGATATCGCTTGGTACGTGTAGGTTAGTGATACCGCGATCCGAATCAACCATCGCTAGTGGTGGCTGAGTCTCGTATACCGCTTGCAGGTCAGCTTCGATTGCTTCTTTTTGATCTTGAGGAAGCGCTGCTATCTTCGCGTAGACATCACCGATGCCGTTATTTACATCAACGCCTAGCTCTTCAAACAGCTGACCATGTTTAGCGAATACGTCTTTGTAGTAAACCTTAACCGCGTGACCAAAAATCACTGGGTCAGATACTTTCATCATCGTCGCTTTCATGTGAAGAGAAAGCAGTACGCCTTGCTCTTTAGCCGATGCGATTTCTTTTTCGAAGAACGCAACCAAAGCGGCCTTATTCATCACTGACGCATCAATGATCTCTTTATCTTGCAGTGCAAAAGCTGGCTTCAATGTTTTCTTCGCGCCATCTTTGCCAACGAATTCAATGCTAACTTCTGTAGCACCTTCAATGGTTACTGACTTTTCGCTACCGAAGAAGTCTTTGTCGTCCATACTTGAAACGTGCGACTTAGAATCTGCAGACCAAGCACCCATTGAGTGTGGGTTCTTCTTCGCGTAGTTTTTAACTGAAAGTGGAGCGCGGCGATCCGAGTTACCTTCACGTAACACAGGGTTTACTGCACTGCCTTTGATTTTGTCGTAAGTCGCTTTAACAGCTTTCTCTTCGTCGGTATTTGCTTCTTCTGGGTAATTAGGAAGTGCGTAACCTTTTGACTGTAGCTCTTTGATCGTTGCTTGAAGCTGAGGTACTGATGCAGAGATGTTTGGAAGCTTGATGATGTTCGCTTCTGGTGTCTTAGCCAATTCACCTAGTTCTGCTAATGCATCACCAATACGTTGCTCTTCGTTCAAGTAGTCAGGGAAGTTGGCAATAATGCGCCCTGCAAGTGAAATGTCGCGAGTATCAACGTTAATACCAGAAGAAGCTGTAAAAGATTGAATGATAGGCAGCAGAGAGTAAGTTGCTAGCGCCGGAGCTTCGTCTGTAATGGTATAGATGATCGTTGGTTTTTCAGTAGGCATGAAATTTCCCTATAGTTCTTACAAGCTCATTTAAAGTAGTGAGCGTGTTATAAATTGACCAGTAAGCCACTCTAAGAGTGAAAACTGCTTACTCGATAGTCGTACTCTATCTTATTTTTCATGCAATCTTGATGACAGCATGAACCAAATCCGTGAGTGCGTTGTTATAATAAAACACGAAGGTATAATTAAACAAATCAGGCTTAAGAGTCCATCAACTTGTTCTATTTTGTGTCTTTTAGGCGCGCAAATGATAGCTCAATTCCGTTTCAGTGAAAACTTTTCAGCACACTTCGTTTACATTTTTGCAAGGTAGTTAACATGTCTACTCGCTCACGCAGCGCATCTCGTTCAGACAAACCGGCTCGTTCTGGTGCAACATTAAAACAAAGCGGTAATAGACAAAGCCGAAGCAGTGATAAGAATAACACTGGCAATTCGCACAATAAATCTCACTCCAGTAAGCACCGCTATAAAGGCAAGTCTACCAATGCAAAACCTAAGGTAGCACTCGAAGATCGTAAAGTAATTCTGTTCAACAAGCCTTTCGATACTCTCAGCCAATTTACTGATGGCGAAGGCAGGAAAACGCTAGCGGACTTTATTCCAGTGAAAGACGTTTATGCTGCAGGTCGTCTTGACCGCGACAGCGAAGGGTTAATGGTCTTGACTAATGATGGGATATTTCAAGCTAAGCTAACTCAACCAAACTCAAAATCTCCAAAGACTTACTGGGTACAGGTTGAAGGCACACCTTCTGAGGAAGATTTAGATAAATTGAGAAAAGGTGTCGAACTAAAAGACGGCATGACACTACCGGCTAAAGTCGAAGTGATGCAAGAACCTGAAGTGTGGGATAGAACCCCTCCAGTTCGCTTCAGAGCCGCGATACCGACAACATGGTTGGCTATTACAATCATTGAAGGACGTAACCGTCAGGTAAGACGAATGACAGCCAATATCGGCTTCCCGACCCTACGTCTTATCCGCTATTCCATGGGAAATATGAATGTGGGGCAGCTGCAACCTGGTGAGTGGAAAGAGATCTAAAATTACAGTGCATAGAATATAAAAACAGCCGCTAATTTAGCGGCTGTTTTTATATGCGTTGACAAATATCAGACACAAAAAAGCCAGTCAAAAGACTGGCTTTTATCAACATTTAACAATTACTAATTAGGTAACTATTAGAAGCTGTAGAATGCAGCAGCGAATACGTAAGTTTCTTCGTCGTTGCCTTTACCAGCATCGATGTCTTGAAGAATATCAATACCCATGTCTACACGGTCGTTAAGAGTGTACATAGCTGCAACGTTTACGCGAGAAACGTCTTTGTCAGCTTGGCCATCTTCAGTAGTAGAGTTAGCGTTGTAACCAGCGGCAAGAGTTAGTTGCTCAGTTACTGGGTAACCGGCAGATAGGTAGTAGCCAACTGTTTCAAGGTTAGTAGTGTTCTTAGTAGCTGTTTTGTCGTCTGAACCATCGTTAATCCAGAAGTTAACACCTAAGTCTAGCTCACCAATCTTAGAGTTACCAGACACAGAGTAAACTTGGTAGTCAGCTTCGTCACGAGTTTCGTAACCACCGTAAACATTTACAACTTCGCTTTCAAAACCAACGTAACCGTTCACGCCTTTGTCAGCAGCAGAGTGGTCGTCATCTGTTTCGAAGTAAGAGATGCCGTAAGCAATACCAGAAGTAGCGCCTTGGAACTTAACTACGTTGAATGCATCTGAAGCATCGCCAGCAGAAGAACCGAACTCGTAAGTCATGTCGCCAGCGCCATCAACTTTATCAAGAGCTGTATCATTTTCCCAACCGAAAGATGCAACACCAACACCAGTGTCAAAACCTAACCATGCTTTATCAACGTCTGTACCGAAATCATTTTTAACGCCGAAGCCGTTGTCTTTTTCGTCAGTAGTCCAGTTAAGTTCGAAATCAGTTTCGAAGTAACCAACGATACGGTTGTTTTTGTAGCTAACAGCTAGAGTAAGAGCTGTTGCCCAGTCATCGTACATAGCGTTAGTTTTAGTATCGTAGTAACCACCTAGACCAAGTGAACCAGAAACAGAGAACTGTTCTTTGTGCATTGGGTCAAATTCGAATGTTGGTTTTGCGTTTTCTAGGCCTACGTTCGCGAAAGCTGAAGTTGAAGCTGCTGCGATTGTTAGCGCTAATAGAGTCTTTTTCATAATAAATCCACTGCCTTTTCTAAGAATGGGAGATCCTTGCCCGGTTCCCTTTTTTTATTTTTTATGACTGGTCATTACCACTCTTTGTTGGTTAATCACCGTCACTAAATTTCGAGGTCTAGATTGCAAAAGATTATCCTGCGTGTCAAATAAACTAAAAACAAACCTAAAAAAAACACAAACCAATAAAAATCAAACACTTACATTTTTTTTCATTGTTTTACGAGCAAGTTACCCTTAGTTTTATCAGGAAATATAATAATCCAAAAAAAGAACAGAACAGAATTAACAACCAACAACAATCTACAAAACGACCAACAATCAGAATTTAACACCTGTAGCTAAGTCTTTTTTAATATTTATATTTCGCAACATAAATAAAATCGTTAAGTTCCTGATGGTTCAGTTTTTTTTTGTGAACAAGATCTACCTTTGATTCAAAAGCAAGCTATTTCACCGTAAATGTACCGACTAGTGATATGTGCTACTATCCTCGCTCCGTTACGTAGGTCACAGTATGCTAACTACTAAAATTCAAAATTCTATTCGCACCAGTTATCAAAACCTCCAAGAACAGTTGGACAACTTTGTACCTAGACGTGCTCAAAATTACCTTGTTGCAGAAATAGCGAAGACACTTTGTGGTCAATACCACAAAAGTAATCGCATGATTGTTGCAGAAGCGGGGACAGGGATCGGGAAATCACTGGCTTATTTAATGGCTACTATTCCTGTCGCTGTGCTCAATAATCGAAAAATAGTCATATCGACAGCGACGGTTGCGCTACAAGAACAGCTCGTCAATAAAGATCTCCCTCTATATAGAAGACTGACTGATCGAGAGTTTTCTTTCATATTAGCGAAGGGCAGACAACGTTATTGTTGCTCCGAAAAGCTAGCCGCTGCCTGCGGGGTTGATGGCGGACAAATGACAATGTTCGAATCTAAGCCAAAGAAGAAGGATATCGACCAACTTCAAACCATGTATCGAAGCCTAACCCAAGGTAAATGGGATGGTGACCGCGACTCTTGGCCAAAACCCATCGACAATATGATTTGGCAAATGATTGTCAGCGATAAGCACAGCTGTAACAACAGTATGCCTACGCATAGAGACTGCCCCTTCCAGAAAGCTCGCTCAGAATTAGATAAAGCAGACGTGATTATCGCCAATCACAGTTTAGTGATGGCTGATGCTGACTTAGGCGGCGGTGTGATACTGCCTGAGCCAGAAAATAGCATCTATATATTCGATGAAGCTCACCATTTACCGCATGTAGCCAGAGATCACTCTTCTGCGGCTGCGAGCTTGAAAGGCGCGGCGGCGTGGTTGGAGCGTTTGAATCAATCAATCACCAAGCTTTCAGGCCTCGCTGACGAGAAACGTGTCCACCGATTTCGAAACGAACTGCAAGACTCAGTGCAACAGCTGATCCCTACCCTGACTCAAATGAGCAAACAGTTTGACGCTAGCCACTTTGAAGACGGCTTGTATCGCTTCGAACATGGCGACTTACCTGAGTGGCTTGAGAATGAATCTAAAGATCTCAAGCAGCTCACGCAAAAGGCGAGCCAAGCCGTTGCGAAGATTGCAGACCTGATTGCAGAACGAGTTAAAGACGGAGAACTTTCAGCAAAGCTTGCAGAGCCGGCACTGGCAGAAATTGGCTTCTATATACAAAGAACAGAGAACCTTGCTCAAGTTTGGCGCTTAATGGCTGAACCGAAGAGAGAAAAAGGCGCTCCTTTGGCTCGTTGGCTCGAACTGAATAAAGAAAGTGAAGGCGATTTCGTTGTTAATGTTTCACCACTCGAGGTGGGTTGGCAACTGGACCAGCAAATCTGGAGCCGCTGTGTGGGTGCCGTATTAGTATCTGCGACCATGAGAGCGCTCAACTCTTTCAGCTTTTTCTGCCATCAAGCTGGTATCAGCCAAAAAGCAGAAGATGGCGTTCAATTTTTGGCTTTGGCATCACCGTTTGATTACCAGAACCAAGCTGAGCTGATCGTTCCGGCAATGAAGTACGAACCACAAGCACCTCAGTTTACCGAATATCTTATTGAAATTTTGCCTAAGGTAATAGAAGACAAAAAAGCCAATCTCGTTCTATTCTCTTCTTACTGGCAAATGAACAAAGTTGCAGAGGCTTTAGCAACAGATTTCGTTAAAAAGTCGTGGGCATTGCAGGTTCAAGGTGATACATCACGAACTGAAATCCTAAAAAAACATAAAAAGCTAATAGACCAAGGTAAAACCAGCGTTCTTTTTGGAACTGGCAGCTTTTCTGAGGGTCTTGATCTACCGGGTGAGCTTCTTGAAAACCTCATTATTACCAAGATTCCTTTTGGTGTTCCTACCTCTCCTGTAGAGCAAGCACATTCAGAATATATTGAATCACGCGGTGGTAACCCTTTTATGCAGATTACTGTTCCAGATGCGAGTAAAAAGCTTATTCAATCTGTGGGTAGACTACTGCGTAAGGAAAGAGATTCTGGTAAAGTCACGATCCTTGATAGACGCATAGTAACGAAGCGATACGGAAAGTCCCTACTCGATTCACTACCGCCTTTTAAAAGAACAATAAAATACTAATATCCCCTGCCCTCGTGGTAGTTATGGGCCTGTCATCGCTAGGCCCTTGCATTCACAACCCAACATGACTAATCCATCGATTTTTCATGTGGCTGCCCTATCAGCCGATAACGAGAACACTAGCTATTTATGGAAATGATTGAGCCAACCATGTTGGTCATACTTGCTCTGGTTGCATTTGCAGCAGGCTTTATTGATGCTGTCGCAGGTGGCGGAGGGATGTTAACCGTTCCAGCTTTACTATCACTTGGTTTACCGCCACACATCGCATTGGGTACTAACAAGCTTGCAGCAACGTTCGCTTCATCTACAGCTGCATTCACTTACTACCGTAAAAAGCTGTTCAAGCCTGAGTGTTGGGTCAATGCGTTCATATCTACTTTAATAGGTGCCACCATCGGCACACTCACTGTTGATGCTATTAGCACTGAGTGGTTAGAGAAGGTATTGCCGTTAGTCATTCTTGCCGCAGCGGTCTATACCATTTTTCATAAGACTCCAGATGTGAGCCATAATGTGTCTCCTAAGCCTTGCCCTGTACTTAAGAGAAAACAAAAGTACCAAGGATTCATTCTTGGTTTTTATGATGGGGTTGCAGGCCCAGGAACTGGCGCGTTTTGGACGGTAAGCTCTATGGCGCTTTATCGCTTAAACATCTTACTTGCCTCTGGTCTATCCAAAGCCATGAACTTTACCAGTAACTTTACCTCTTTGGTGACCTTCGCGATTCTTGGTCATATTGATTGGGTTCTAGGTTTAACCATGGGTCTTTGTTTGATGGCCGGCGCATTCGTTGGCGCTCACTCTGCTATTCGTTTCGGTGCTACATTTATACGACCTGTGTTTGTTACCGTAGTAAGCGTACTTGCAATTAAACTGGCATATGAAGCTTGGTTTGTGAACTTATAGGCAGTAGCCAACGGGAAGTGAAATGAATCAATTTTCAAAGCTAAAAAGTGTCATTGATACCTTGATTGGCCATTGCTCGCAGGTTGATAAATCTCGAGGGGCTTATCATCAAGCCTTATTTGACCGAGCCTTATTTAAATGTGGGGCCTCTGTTTTGCTTCCCTATGCACTTGAAACTCAGGCAACGTACCGCACCATTGTACGTGAACAAACCACAAATCAACTGACCGCATCCAGAGCCAACTACCTGACAGAAAAGCTGACCAATCAGATTGCAGCAATCCAAAGAGAGTTAGCCAACCACGATTTACGCTTGGACCGAAAAAGTAAGTCAGGGAAAACCCTTAACGACCTATACAACGAACTCGCTCAGCACCAAGACTGGCAAAAGCGATTGGTCGATTTAGTACGAGTACGAAAGTTAACGTTTGATTCTGCGCCTCGCCACAGTAAGAAAAAAGCGGAAGAGGCTTGGCAGTTAGCAAAAGAGCGATTAGAACGCTGTGAAGACTCAATGAAAAATATTGAGAGACTGATTAACTTAGAGAACCCTAAGCGAAATGAACACTGATAACACACCATCACCACTGGATAATGCACCAGAAGAAGTTAAGTTAGCTGTCGACCTGATCTATCTGCTCGAAAGCAACGAAATCGATCCAAAAGTCGCGTTAGAAGCAATCAAAATTGTCCAGCAAGATTTACAAGCCAAACTAGCATCTAGCATCTAGCATCTAGCATCTAGCATCTAGCATCTAGCATAAAAATATACAGGATTCACATGTACCAACTTAGCTTTTCTATGCCCGAGTTTCTTGAAAACTACTGGCATAAAAAACCAACCATCTTAAAGGGTGGCTTCCAAAACTTCGTCGACCCAATTTCGCCGGAAGAACTTGCTGGTTTATCGATGGAAGAAGAAGTGGATTCTCGCTTTGTCTCTAACCTCGACAATCAGTGGACTGCAGAACACGGCCCATTCTCTGAAGAAAAATTTGGCGAATTAACCGAAAGTCATTGGCAACTGATCGTTCAAGCTGCGAACCACTGGCACCAAGGCGCAAATCAGCTGACTGAGGCATTCCAAGCGTTACCAAACTGGTTATTCGACGATCTCATGATCTGTTACTCAGCACCTGAAGGCGGCGTAGGCCCACATATTGATCAATACGATGTCTTCATCATTCAAGGTCAAGGTAAACGTCAATGGAAGGTTGGCGCTAAAGATGTTGGCCAATACAAAGAGACTGTTCAAGCGTCTGCACTTCGTCAAATTGAAGGTTTTGACCCGATCATTGATGAAACTTTAGAGCCGGGCGATATCCTTTATATCCCACCGGGTTTCCCACATGAAGGGAACACGTTAGAGCCGTCAATGAGCTACTCTATTGGCTACCGCTCCCCTAAAGAACAAGAGCTGATCAGCAACTTTGCCGATTTTGTGCTTGCTCATGATATGGGTGACGTACACCTGCACGATCCAGAATTCAAAACGCAAGAAGGCTACGGAAAAATTCGTTCATCGGATTTAAGCAATCTCACAGACATGTTGAAATCTGCACTAGAGCAACCTGAAACCATCAGTGAATTCATGGGTTGTCTGCTAAGCCAATCACGCCACCAGCTTGATATCGTGGCTCCAGAGCCACTATGGACTCAAGAAGAGATCGCTCAACACTTAGAGTCTGAAGGTGAGATTCACCGAGTATCAGGCTTAAAAGCGCTCTACCACGAAAATGAAAGCAACACGGCTTACATTAATGGTGAGGTGGTTAAGGTTGATGAAGCGGATTCTTCGTTACTCAACATACTTTGCGATGAGACCATGATTACCTCGGCTACTGCCCTATCTCCTTCGGGCATAACTGTCGTGACTGAATTGGTCAACAAAGGCTACTGGTTTATCGAAGAGTAAGCAGCGTCAACCGCTGGTTATTGACCAGCTTCTAGAGAAACAATTAAAAAAGGGACAAATGAAATCTTCATTTGTCCCTTTTTCTATTCAAGAATTGGTTAAGGATTAATGCTTATACCTTGAACTGATTGACCAATTTCTGTTGTTGTTGAGACAGCTGGTCAATTTCATTACCCACTTGCTCAGAAGCCGCGGCTTGCTCCAAGATCTTCGCACTCAAATCGCGAATATTAACCACGCTTTGATTTACTTCACCGGAAACCGATTGTTGCTCTTCAGCTGCTCGAACGATCTGACTGTTCATATCACTGATCGCCTCAATAGAAGTAAAGATCGACCCCAGATCTTCAACTGCTTTCTGAACGTGTAGTGCTGTGTCGTTTGCAAGTATATTGCCTTCTTGTATCGCTTCAACGACATCTTGAGTTCCAGCATGAACCTTGTCGATCACCGCTCTGATCTCACCAACCGATGATTGTGTGCGACTTGCGAGGTTTCTTACCTCATCCGCAACAACAGCAAAGCCACGGCCTTGTTCGCCAGCACGAGCCGCTTCAATCGCCGCATTCAATGCCAGTAAGTTAGTTTGCTCAGAAATCCCCTCAATAACACTTAAGATCTCGGTGATGTTACCGTTATTTTTTGCCAACTCTTCAACAATAGGAACAGCACTCGACATACGTTCCACCAGCTTTCTCATTTCACCGGCTGAAAGTTCGATGACTTGTTGCCCTTGTTTAGCAGAACGATTCGCTTCACAAGCAGCATCAACCGCCACTTCTGCATTTTGTACCACTAAGCCCGCTGTTTGAGTCATCTCTTCGGCCGCTGTCGCCACAAGATCGACTTCTTTAAATTGAGATTCGCTACTTTCTCGGGTACTTGATGCCGATGCTTTAGCCTGGCTTGTCGTGCTCGCCACTTGTTCAGTGGTGTGAATAACTTCTTTGATCGTGTGTTGTAGCTTGTCTAAGAATAAGTTGAATCCTTTAGACAACTGACCAATTTCGTCTTGAGACTTAACCTCTAAACGCTGCGTCAAATCCCCTTCACCAGAAGCAATATCATTAAGTCGCTCAACCACTTGTCGAATAGGTTTAACAATTGAAAGTGAAGCAAATGCGATAATGGCTAAACCGAACAAAATGAACACAGTACCGGCAATCACTTCCGTCTTAATGCCTTCACTTAACTTGGTACTAATGATGGAATCCAATTTGTTGGCATCAGCGACGACGCTCTCTCTTGGGATCTCGAACAACACACCCCAAGTTTGGTTAGCCGCAACAACAGGTGCAAAGGCAAGTAACCACTCACCGTTGTCGCTCCATTGCGTTGTCACTTCACCACCAAAGATAAAGTCGGTCATTAAATCACTGTTTGTATTGTCACTTTGGAAGATTGAACCAACTGCAATGCTTGAATCATCAGAAGCGATGACTGAACCATCTAGACTAACCACATAAGCTTTACCCGCACCGTTAAACAAGCTCTGGTCAGATTGAGTAATCACACTGGTTAAACCATCGAGTCTTAGATCAATACCAAGAAAACCAATAGCAACGTCGTCAACCAAAATAGGGACTGAAATAGAGGACGTAAGTAGTGCTACACCTCCGCTGTTAACCACTCTAGGCGTACTAATACATGTTTGCCCTGAAGACAAAGGACAGTAAAAACGTTCGCTATTGCTGTCATCATTCAAGATAGATTCTGAAAGAACGTTCGCTAGAACATTTTCACCGTTATCTGCCACCTTCCAGTAAGGAGCAAAACGACCTTTTTCGTTAGAGCCAACATAATCAGCATCGACATAATTCGCATCTTCACTATCGAGCAAGTCAGGCTTGAAAACTAGATACGCTCCTTGAATAGAGTCGAAGTTTAAAACCGAGCGACGAACCATTTCATCCAAGGCGGTACGAAGCTCTTCACTTGGCGTAAAGTTTTCGTCTGCATTGTTCTTTAGAAACTGAGCACTGGCCGCAAGCATCTCTGCGCGGTAAATAGCTTCGTCTACATAACGTTGAGTTTCTTGAGCATTAAGCTGAGAAACAGACGCCAACAACTGCTGAGTTTTATTGATAACTGATTCTGAACTTTGAGATTTGATGACTTGTTGATTGCTCGTTGCGTTGTAGATCGAGAAACCAATAAGAGACAGTGACGTAATGATTAAACAACAACCTGCTAAGAGGGTTATTTTCCACTGTACCGATAGAGAGCGCATTTAATATCCTTATTTAAGCCAAAAGACTTCCATAACCATAACTATCACATCGACAACGAATTGCTGTACACAATGTAAATGAGTTAGACGAATAGCTTAGCGGATAATTACAGCACAAATTGCTTACATATAAAACGAAAGTTTACACAAATGTTAATAGAGCGTGTTTTCTTCCTTTTTTCTGTGATTTCAAATGATGTACTCATATAATCATTGGCTATGTTGCTTAGGTTTTAGCGCTTTGGATATAGCCAAAACATCGATATTTAAAGGAAGCCCACTCCACCCTCTCCCTCTTTAAAATGCAGCGATTTCGGATTAGTTTTTATAATCCAAGTTATAGATTTTTATCTTGCTCAACTTCACATTTTTTGATTGCTAAGCCCGCAATCAAGCTCTAATATCTCGCGCCTAGATTCCCTGATCACTTTATTCATTTGGCTCTCCTTTAATGGAGCGCTAAGGCTTTTTACGTCTTAATTTTTGGAGAGATACGCAAATGTCCGCCTCGTTTCCATTAGCGAAACTTACCTTTTTAATCGCTATTCTGACTGCCGTAGGTCAAATGACTCAAACGATGTACGTGCCTTCTATCGGTCATATGGCAGGTGAGTTCTTAGTTTCGGCATCTTCACTGCAAGCGGTGATGGCGTGTTACTTGATCCCTTATGGTCTGTCGCAATTTGTCTACGGCCCACTTTCTGATCGCCTAGGTCGTAAACCGATCATCGTGATTGGTTTGATCATCTACATCATCGGTACTTTGGTAGCATTGTTCGCTCACGAATATGAATGGTTCTTAGCGGGCAGCTTTATCCAAGGTTTGGGCATCGGTTGTGGTGGTGCGATGTCTCGTACATTGACTCGCGACTGTTTTGAAGGCGCAGAGCTGCACCGTGCAAACAGCTTAATTAGCATGTGTGTGATTTTTTCACCATTGATGGCTCCTGTATTAGGCGGTTACCTAACAGAAGTTTTCGGCTGGCGTTCTAGCTACTTGTTCCTTGCGCTGTTCGGCATTGCTGTTGTGATCACTATGATGACGAGCATGATGGAAACACTGCCGAAAGAACGACGCAAGCATGAATCGGTTGCCAACAGCTACAAATTCGTTCTGTCTGATAAACGTTTCCAAGGTTTCTTATTGGTATTGGTCGCAACATTTGCTGGTGTAGCCGTATTTGAAGCAGCGGCAGGTGTGTTGCTTGGTGGCGTACTTGGCTTACCGGCAACCACAGTAAGCTTGCTGTTTGTCTTGCCTATTCCGGGTTACTTAGTCGGTGCTGGCTTATCTAGTTACATCGCACAACGTCGCTCTGAGCGCCGCGCACTGAATGTTGGTCTAGTAGCTATCTTGGTAGGCTCAACAGTGGTATTGATACCGGGTCTGTTTGGTCAAACAACAGCATTAACCTTAATTGGCGGTGCAACCATTTACTTCTTGGGCGCTGGCATATTATTCCCAGCGGCGACAACAGGGGCACTTTCGCCATTCCCGTACCACGCTGGTACTGGAGGTGCGATTTTAGGTGGCATGCAAAACCTGGGGGCTGGCATCGCAACACTATTGGCATCTTTCTTCCCGGCTCAAGACCAACTGCCACTCGGTTGCCTGATGATTGCTATGTCATTCATCGCTATGCTTGGTTTACGTTGGGTTAATCGTAAACCTGACCATTCAAACGAAATACCATTGGCTATTTAACGTAAAACTCGAATCCTGCTCAATAATGAAAAGGGACATACTGAAAAGTGTGTCCCTTTTTTGTTGCACATTATTCCTTCCACTCTCACGTATCAGTAATTTCATTTAACATTGCTTTGATTTTTTGAAAACAATAACAGACACTTACGATGAAGGTGCATATCCAGAATCCAATTATAAATAATATCACTGGAAGATACCCAACCAACAAAGGATGCTGGCATCAAAAAGAGTAAGGTGCACACTAAGGATATATAGATGCGTATCGCTTTAACCACATTAGCCGTATCAATAGCGCTTGTCGCCGGATGCAGCAATCAAGGAATCTCAACCATGAACCACTACTCTCAATCACAACTCGTCGCTCAGCAAACCCAAGCACCCGTTGCTAAGAAAGTCCCTCACGCAATGACGATTCATGGTGACACTCGAATCGATGATTACTACTGGATGCGCGACGATGCACGCCAAGATCCAGAGATCTTGCAACAACTTGAACAAGAGAATCAGTACGCAGATACAGTGCTGAAACATACAGAAGCGTCACAAAAACAATTATTTGAAGAGATTAAAGGCCGAATCGCGAAAGACGACAATTCGGTACCGGTTCGCAAAGGCAGTTACTATTACTCGAATAAGGTCACAGGTGACAACGAATACCCAGTTCACCTGCGTGAAAAAAACTTTTTAGGCACAGACAAGCAAGTCATCTTAGATGTTAACGAGCTAGCAAAAGAACATGAGTTTTTCAGCATTGGTGGCTTAACGGTCAGCCCAGACGAAAATTTGTTGGCCTATGGCGAAGATACGCTGAGCCGCCGAATTTACACCATCAAGATCAAAGACCTCACGACAGGTGAATACCTAAAAGATGAAATTGAAGGCGCTTCGAGTGCTATCGCGTGGCAAAACGACAACCAAGCCTTCTACTACATCAAAAAAGACCCACAAACATTGCTGGGTTATCAAGTTTACCGCCACGTGTTAGGCACTGCCCAGGCAAGCGATGAGTTAA
Organism: Vibrio sp. Vb339; assembly: GCF_902751245.1. NCBI lineage: Bacteria > Pseudomonadati > Pseudomonadota > Gammaproteobacteria > Vibrionales > Vibrionaceae > Vibrio > Vibrio sp. Vb339. The sequence goes on from NZ_CADDIS010000002.1 coordinate 889,707, forward strand.
TCTACGAAGAAACCGATAGCGCTTACTACACCTCTTTGAGTAAAAGCAAAGATGGTGAACAGGTCTACATTTGGCACTCGAGCACAGAAACCAGCGGTGTTTCAGTCATCGATGCCAACAACCCAAAGGCTACAGCTGAGGCTTTCTACCCAAAAGAGACCGGCATAGAGTACAGCATCGCTAAGCTAGGTGATTGGTATTACATCTACACCAACTACCAAGCGGTCAACTTCCGTTTAATGAAAGTCACCGCCGAAGAGGTGCATGACCGCTCAAAATGGGTCGATGTCATACCAGCGGACGATAATACTCAGCTTGTTGATTTCGAGTTGTTTGATGACCATCTTGTTTACGAGCAACGCGCGGATGGCTTGTCTACAGTGAAAGTTCGCCAACTCTCAACAGGCCACGAGTTCCCACTTGAATTTAACGACACCGCATTTGCCGCTTACCTAACGAGTAACTATGAATTAGATAACTCAAAAGTTCGTATCTATTACAGCAGCTTAACCACGCCAGGTACTTATTATGATTTCGACCTAAGTACAGGTGAATCTGAACTCATGAAGCAAACACCTGTATTAGGTGATTTTAACGCGGATAACTACCAATCAGAGCGAATCATGGTTACGGCCCGCGATGGTAAGCAAGTCCCTGTTTCTTTGGTTTATCGCAAAGATTTATTCAAGAAAGACGGCACTAATCCAATCTACCAATACGGCTACGGGTCTTACGGCTCTACGATTGAACCTACCTTCAGCTCAACTCGCCTAAGCCTACTGGATAGAGGTTTTGTTTATGCCATAGCACATGTCCGCGGTTCAGAAATGCTTGGTCGCCCTTGGTATGAAGATGGCAAGAAACTGACGAAACAAAACACGTTCAACGACTTTATTGATGTAACCAAAGAGCTTGTTGAAGAAGGCTATGGCGCAAAAGATAAAGTGTTCGCCGTTGGTGGCTCTGCTGGCGGTCTATTGATGGGAGCAATCATCAACCAAGCACCAGAACTGTACCGTGGTATTGGTGCGCATGTTCCGTTTGTAGACATTGTGACAACCATGCTCGATGAATCGATTCCTCTAACCACCAACGAGTATGACGAATGGGGCAACCCGAACGATAAAACCTACTACGATTACATGCTGGGGTACTCACCGTACGACAACATTAAGGTACAAAACTACCCGAACATGTTGGTAACGACAGGCCTGCATGACTCACAGGTGCAATATTTTGAGCCAATGAAATGGGTCGCGAAGCTGCGGGAGATGAAAACAGACAACAACGTGTTGCTATTCAAAACAGATATGGAAGCTGGTCACGGTGGCGCTTCTGGTCGATTTAAGCGGTTGAAAGAAGACGCACTTGAATACGCGTTCTTTTTGGATTTACTAAACACTCAATAGATTCTACGTAACTGTCAGTATTCACATCATTTAATGTCGCTATTTTGTCTCTACAAAGTGGCGACAGAAATTATTAAGCATGGTTAAATACGATGAACCATGAAATCCACCAAATCAAAAACCTTTAAAGACAAGCAGTGACAAAGGTTTACGAGAGGTATAAAACAAATGAAAGTAATTAGCTTCAACATCAACGGCCTTAGAGCCCGCCTTCACCAACTGCAAGCTATTATCGACAAACACCAACCCGACGTGATTGGTCTGCAAGAGATAAAAGTACACGATGAAGCCTTCCCAATTGCTGATGTTGAAGCAATGGGCTACAAGGTTTACTTCCACGGCCAAAAAGCCCACTACGGTGTGGCGATGTTGTGTAAGCAAGAGCCTATCTCTGTGCAGAAGGGTTTCCCAACAGATAATGAAGATCATCAAAAACGCATGATCATGGCGACGTTTGAAGATGAAAATGGTGAAAAGGTTACGGTGCTGAATGGCTACTTCCCGCAAGGGGATAACATCAAGCATGAAACAAAATACCCGTACAAACGCCAGTTCTACAAAGACTTGATGACCTACCTGAACGACTATCACAACAAAGATGAGCAGATCATCGTGATGGGTGACATCAATATCAGCCCTATCGATGCAGACATCGGTATCGGCGAGCCAAATGCAAAACGTTGGTTGAAAACGGGCAAGTGTTCATTCCAGCCTGAAGAGCGTGAATGGCTAAAAACATTGATGGATTGGGGCTTCGTAGATACGTTCCGTCAACTACACCCAGAAGTCACAGATCAATACTCGTGGTTTGATTACCGTTCAAAAGGTTTCGTGGACAACCGCGGCCTACGTATTGATGTAGTTCTAGCAACTCAGAAACTTGCTGATAAGTGTACTGAAGCTGGCATCGATTACGAGCTACGCGGCATTGAAAAACCGTCAGATCACGCTCCGATTTGGTCAACGTTTAAGTAAACAACAAAGTCTGCAAATAAAAAACGGCGCTCAATGAGCGCCGTTTTTATTAACTGTATAGATACCGAGCAATTAGCTAAGGGGTCTTAGGTAAGCAAGGAAACGCTTCTCTGCGAATTTGAAAATCGCGATGATGATAAACGTTAGCGCCATGTAGAACAGACCTGCCGTTAGGAAAGACTCGAATGGAGCATAGTAACGAGAGTTAACCAAACGCGCTGCACCTGTTAAGTCCATAATGGTTACGATACCAGCTACCGCAGAGCCGTGAAGCATAAAGATGACTTCATTACTGTAAGCCGGCAGTGCGCGACGTAAAGCGCTTGGCAAAATGATACGACGGTAAGTCTTCGGTGTACTCATGCCGTAAGCTTTTGCTGCTTCAACTTCACCTTTCGGTAAGCCGTTAATCGCACCACGAATGATTTCTGCAGTATAAGCTGACGTGTTAAGAATGAATGCCACCAAAGCACAGAACCATGCGTTTTCCCATAATGTGTCTTTCACTGGAAAAAATTGGTCCATACCGTAGTAAATCAGGTACAGCTGAACCAGTAATGGCGTACCACGGAAGAAATAGATGAATGACCAAGCCGGAGCGTTAATCAGCATATTTGGGCTGTTACGAGCGATCGCTAATGGTATGGCGACAAATAAGCCAATAATCAAAGCGACACAAACCATCCAAGCCGTTGTCCATAAACCACCAAGGTAAATCGGTAGGCTTTCAATTATCAATGAAAAGTCCATAACTACCTCGCGTGGATACTGAATTTACGTTCAACCAGCTTAAGTAAGCCCGTCGAAACACTGGTGAAGAATAAGAAGATAATCGCCACTGTCATATAAAAGGTAAATGGCATTTTGGTTGAACCCGCCGCCAGTGCGCTAACACGCACCATATCTTCTAGGCCAATAATGGAAACCAGCGCGGTAGTTTTGAGTAAAACTAACCAGTTGTTACCAAAACCCGGCAGTGCGTGACGAATCATTTGCGGTAATAGAATACGACGGAACGCTAGAACAGGTCCCATTCCATAGGCCTTTGCTGCTTCCATTTCACCGCTATCAACCGCCATGATCGCACCACGGAAGGTTTCAGCCATGTAAGCGCCAAAGATGAAGCCAATAGTTAAGACACCAGCAACAAAAGGACTGACATCAATATAATCTGGTAAGTAAGCGGTCCATTCGTGGTTAGGATCACTTGATGTGAACCACTCATTGAGCCACTCATTGATGGAATACAAACTGTTGTTTAAAAGGATTTGTCCACCAAAGAAAATCAGCATCATCAAGACGAGATCAGGGATGCCTCGAATAACGGTTGTGTAGAGGGTTGCGATAGCACGAGCCCAGCGATAAGGCGCTAGTTTTGCTAAGGCACCTAGCATACCAAGAACCATAGCTAAAATTAGCGACAGCAAGGCAACTTCGATTGTGAGCACCGCCCCTTTCAGGATCGACGCTTCATATCCTTGTAAATCAAACATAATGCATTCCAACAGAACTGCGAAAAAGTTGGTAAGACAGGGAGAGGAGAACCTCTCCCTTAAGAAGTGATGCTAGAGATTACTCACCGTATACGTCGTAGTTGAAGTATTTAGCAGCGATCTCTTGGTAGATGCCTTTTTCACGTAGTGAAATGATTGCAGCATCTAATTGCTTAGTCAGATCTTTGTCTTGCTTACGTAGAGCAATACCAAAACCTTCACCGAACCACTTAGGATCTGTTAGTGATGGACCAACAAATTCGTAGTCTTCACCACCAGCTTTGTTTAGGACACCTTCTTCTAGAGCAGATGCATCACCCAGTACAGCAGCAACACGACCGTTAGCTAGATCAAGGTAAGCTTCATCGAATGAACCGTAACGAACGATTTCTACAGTGTCGCCGTAGTTGTCTGTTAGGTACTTATCGTGCGTTGTTGCACGTTGAACGGCGATCTTTTTACCACTTAGATCATCAAAGTTAAGGTCGGCACCTTTCTTAGCGATGAAATTGTTTGGGATAAGTGCGTATTTACCAGTGAAGTCGATCTTTTTCTTACGCTCTTCCGTGATAGACATTGCCGCGATGATCGCATCATATTTACGAGCAAGTAGAGAAGGAATAATACCATCCCAATCTTGTGCAACGATCTTACACTGCACCTGCATTTCAGTACAAAGCGCGTTAGCCATATCGACATCGAAGCCTTTCAGTGAACCGTCAGCTTCTGTCCAGCTAAATGGAGGGTAAGCACCTTCAATACCGAAACGTACTGTTTTCCATTCTTTTGCTTGAGCTACGCCCGTTGCAGCAGTTGCAGCAAGTGCCGCGACTAATAACCACTTTTTCATATCCCTACTCCTGTGATTTAGGTTTTTATGTTTTGCTAGTTTTAATATTGTGTTTGTTGTTACTTATTAACTTACTTGTTGTGTTTTATTGTTCACACCGTCGCAGTTTACCTTGGCAACGGCATTTCAATTCTGATTAGTAAATCGATGAGATAAATTGTTGTAAACGCTCAGATTCAGGTTCCGTAAACAGTTTAGCTGGATCGCCCTGTTCTTCCACTAGACCTTGATGCAAGAACATCACATGGTTAGATACGTCACGAGCAAAAGCCATTTCGTGAGTTACCACAAGCATGGTTCTTCCCTCTTCTGCTAGATCGCGCATTACACCAAGCACTTCGCCTACTAACTCAGGGTCTAATGCCGATGTAGGTTCATCAAACAGCATAACTTCAGGATCAACCGCTAGCGCTCGCGCAATCGCAGCACGTTGTTGTTGGCCGCCAGACAAATGGCCCGGATAGTAATCTTTACGCTCATACAGTCCTACTTTCTTCAGTAGTAACTCTGCATTTTCAATCGCTTGTGCTTTAGGTACGCCCAAGACGTGAACAGGCGCTTCGATAACATTTTCGAGAACGGTCAGGTGAGACCACAGATTGAAACCCTGAAAAACCATTGCCAGACGAGAACGGATTCGCTGTACTTGTTTTTCATTGGCAGGAACAGAAACACCTTGGCGGTTGTTTTTCATTTGAATTAATTCGCCATTAACCCAAATCTCGCCTGCGGTAGGTGTCTCTAAAAGATTGATACATCTAAGGAAAGTACTCTTACCCGACCCTGAAGATCCGATAATCGATACTACATCGCCTTTATGCGCAGAAAGTGAAATTCCCTTTAAAACTTCATTTTGACCAAACGTTTTGTGTAGATCCTTTATGTCCAGCGCTGGTACATCTTTCATGCGCTTTCTCTCCCAAGTTTGTGAAAATGCAAGGTACTCCGACCTTTTCATGCGATACAAACTAGCACCACACGGAATAACATGCAACAAATTATTAACCTAATAATTTGGAATAAATAGCGATTCACTCTGACTTATTATGCAAAAGGTAGCGTTTTTGTCTCAATTTAATGAATGAGTTCTATCAATAAGCTGTAATTACACCCCTTACATTGTTTAAATAAAGTTAATCAAAATGAGATTCTCGTAGCTGGATGTCTCACAAGAAAAACACGTTTTGTGAACTTATAAACATTACTGTCGACAAAATATAGCGCACGCATTCAGCACACCAACCTCACCATAAGACACAATTATTTTAAGGTTATTACATTGTAAGTATTTTACTCAGAGCGTGGGACAAGCGAGTAATAGTGAGATAACTCAGTAAACATAAAGCATTCAGCCAATGCCATAGCGTTAAAGGCTCGGAGAAGATAAGAAAACGACAGTTTGTGAAAACTAATTACACGATTCATCAATGGGAAGTTAATGAATCGCTGCGTTTTGTAGCTTTCTTTCACATACACTCATAAAGTGATCAAGATCAATCACCCTAAAGGGTAAGCTTGTTAGACTCCCCAGCAAAGAATAAGGCATTAAAAATGCCAAACATTTCTTTTAACTTAGCTGCATAAAGCACATCAAAACCGTGCAACATAATGTTAATGAGTTATAACTAAGAAATAACGCAATTACGCGAACTTATAGAATTCAATTTTAGAATTACTAACATAAAATATGAGGAATCTATGTCAGACGTTGTGAACAATGCGAACTCTGAAGTAGAAGAGAAAAGCTATAAAGAGCTACACCGCCCTGCTTCTGAATTTGAGAGCCGCTCAGATTATCTAGATCACGAGCTTCAAATCATGAAGCCTCGCCGCTTCGGTCTAAACCTTCCAGGTCGTGACTTCCGCTTTGAACTTGAAGACCTTGTTCCTGCACTTGCTGGTACCATTGGTATCATCGCGATGTACTCTGCAGTAATGATGTCTTGGGCTGATGGCCTAACTCAAGCTTGGGATCACGTAAACCTTGGTAAAGAGTTTGCGATTGAAGTCGCTCGTGTAGAAATGCTTATCCCTGCACTGCTGTTCTGTATCCTTGCTTCTGGTTTCTTTAACCCTAAAGCAAACCTTGCCGGTAACCACGGCCCAATGATTCCTCTTATTGGTACCATCGCTCTCGCTGGTGCTCACCCTCTTGCATTGGCAATCCTTATCGGTATCTTCGGTCTAATCCTAAGTTTCCTAAAAGGCGGCTCCAAGCTGGTTAACCTGACTTCGGAAGGTACCGCGGGGGGCTTGCTTATCTTCTTAGGCCTAACGGGTACCATGAGCCAAATCAACTCGATTCAAGAATGGGCGGTTGGTCTTCAATCTTCTACTGTTGAAGCGGGCAGCATGGGTTACGTTGGTTTAATCGTTCTTGCTATTACTATTGCTATCTACGCTTTCCTAGCAAAAGTGAACAAGCGTTGGTTAGCTATTCCAGTGTGTGCATTCACTGGCCTTGCTATTGCATTAGTATTAGGTGCTGGCTTCGACATCGTATTCGAAACTGAAATGGGTATTCCAAACCTAAACCCAGTTTACTGGTGGGGTTCGACTTCTGAAGGTTGGATGCTTGGCTTGCCAAACGTTGAACACTTCATTGCATCTCTACCATTTGCAATCCTTGCTGTAGCAATGTGGTCACCTGACTTCCTAGGTCACCGTATCTTCCAAGAGCTTAACTACCCTAAACGTTCTGAAAAAGTACTAATGGACGTAGATGACACAATGACTATGTGTTCAGTTCGTCAAATGGTGGGTACAGCGGTTGGTGGTGGTAACATCACATCTTCTTGGGGTACGTACATGATCCCAGCAGCAATCGCGAAACGTCCAATTCCTGGCGGCGCAATCTTGCTTGGTTCTCTATGTATTATTGTTGCGATTCTTGGTTTCCCAATGGATGTAGCAGTATGGCCACCAGTGATGCGTGTTGCGCTACTTGTAGGTGTATCTCTGCCTCTACTTGAAGCGGGTATGCAAATGGTTAAGGATTCAAAAGATTCTCAAGCAGCAGGTATCTGTATCTTCGGTTCAGCAGTTGTTAACCCAGTATTAGCATGGGCACTGACTATGCTTCTAGATAATAACGGTCTAATTGGTGATAAAGAGCGTGCGAAGCGTCTATCATTTGTAGATAAGATTGTTATCCCAGTTGGCGTTTTAGTTATCTGTCTAGTAGCAATGCTTGCAGTTGGTATGCTAGAAAGTCAATATGGCCTAAAAGCTTGGCTATAATGGTCCTTACTACACAAAAGTAGTATTAGGATTAAAAAAAAGTTTGGGTGGCAACCCCTGCCACTCAAATTTTTTCAACTTTTTTTGGCATTTATTGATTTAGTTTAAGGTTTGCAGAAATTTTTTAGCGTAGTCTTGAATACATAGAGTAAAGACAACATATAAAAGGTAGTGACAATATATATAACCATATGACGCTTATATGCTCATATATATTGTTATTAATAAGAGTGTACTACCCTTACGAGGGGCGCTGGCTCAACAGTGTTAATGTACGTATTTTTTCTACTAAAAAGGTAGGTATGTCATGGCAGAGCAATTTGCTAAAGCTTGGGAAGATTTTGCTGCAGGTGAGTGGCAAAGCGAAGTAAACGTTCGTGATTTCATTCAAAAGAACTACACGCCGTATGAAGGCGACGAGTCTTTCCTAGTTTCTGAGGGTACTGAAGCAACTAACAAGCTTTGGTCTTCGGTAATGGAAGGTATCAAACAGGAAAACGCAACTAAAGCACCTGTAGATTTCGATACTTCTGTTATCTCTACCATTACTGCTCACGATGCAGGTTACATTGAGAAAGATCTTGAGACTATCGTTGGTCTACAAACTGAGAAGCCACTAAAACGTGCAATCATCCCTAACGGTGGTGTACGCATGGTTGAAGGTTCTTGTAAAGCATACGGTGAAACTCTTGACCCAATGGTTTCAAAAATCTACTCAGAGTACCGCAAAACACACAATGCTGGCGTTTTCGATATCTACACTCCTGATATCCTAAAATGTCGTAAGTCTGGTGTTCTGACTGGTCTTCCTGATGCTTACGGCCGTGGTCGTATCATTGGTGACTACCGTCGTGTTGCACTTTACGGTATTGATTTCCTAATGAAAGACAAAGCGGCTCAATTCGCATCTCTACAAGAGCGTTTCGAGAACGGCGAAGATCTTTCTGCAACAATGCAATTGCGTGAAGAGATCTCTGAGCAACATCGTGCTCTAGGTCAAATCAAGCAAATGGCTGAGAAATACGGTTTCGATATCTCTGAGCCAGCTCAAACAGCTCAAGAAGCTATCCAGTGGACTTACTTCGGCTACCTAGCTGCTGTTAAATCTCAAAACGGTGCTGCAATGTCTCTAGGTCGTACTTCGACTTTCCTAGACATCTACATCGAGCGTGATATCGCTGCTGGCAAAATCACAGAAGACCAAGCACAAGAAATGATCGACCACTTCGTAATGAAGCTGCGTATGGTTCGTTTCCTACGTACTCCTGAGTACGATGAGCTATTCTCTGGCGACCCAATCTGGGCAACAGAGTCTATGGGTGGTATGGGTATCGACGGTCGTACGCTAGTAACGCGTTCGAACTTCCGTTTCCTAAACTCTCTATACACTATGGGTCCTTCTCCAGAGCCAAACATCACTGTTCTTTGGTCTGAGCAACTACCTGACGGCTTCAAACGTTTCTGTGCGAAGGTATCTATCGATACTTCTTCTATCCAGTACGAAAATGATGACCTAATGCGTCCTGACCTTGAGTCTGATGATTACGCTATCGCTTGTTGTGTATCTCCAATGATCGTTGGTAAGCAAATGCAGTTCTTCGGTGCTCGTGCTAACCTTGCGAAAACAATGCTTTACGCAATCAACGGCGGTGTGGACGAAAAACTTAAGATGCAAGTTGGTCCTAAAGAAGCGCCAATGACTGACGCTGTTCTTGATTACGATAAAGTAATGGACCGTCTAGATCACTTCATGGACTGGCTAGCTAAGCAATATGTGACTGCACTAAACAGCATTCACTACATGCACGACAAGTACAGCTACGAAGCGTCTCTAATGGCTCTTCATGACCGTGACGTTCGTCGTACAATGGCTTGTGGTATTGCTGGTCTATCTGTTGCAGCTGACTCACTGTCTGCAATCAAGTTCGCGACTGTTAAACCAATCCGTGACGAAGATGGCATCGCAACTGACTTCGAAATCGAAGGCGATTACCCTAAATACGGTAACAACGACTCTCGTGTAGATGATATTGCTTGTGAACTAGTTTCTACGTTCATGAACAAGATCCGTAAGCTTAAGACTTACCGTAACTCTATCCCTACACAGTCAGTTCTTACTATCACGTCTAACGTGGTTTACGGTAAGAAAACAGGTAACACTCCAGACGGTCGTCGTGCTGGCGCTCCTTTCGCTCCTGGTGCAAACCCAATGCACGGTCGTGATGAGAAAGGCGCTGTAGCTTCACTAACGTCTGTAGGTAAACTACCGTTTGCTGACGCACAAGATGGTATCTCTTACACGTTCTCTATCGTGCCAAACGCACTAGGTAAAGAACAAGACAGCCAACGTGCTAACCTTGCAGGCCTAATGGATGGTTACTTCCACCACGAAGCTGGCATTGAAGGTGGTCAACACCTTAACGTTAACGTTCTTAACCGCGAAACTCTTGAAGACGCAGTTAAGCACCCTGAGAAATACCCTCAGCTAACAATCCGTGTATCTGGTTACGCTGTTCGCTTTAACTCTCTAACTGCAGAGCAACAAGCTGACGTAATCGCACGTACATTTACTGAGTCTCTATAAGCTCACGCTCAATAGACAGTAAATAATATTAGCCTCGCCAATGTGCGGGGCTTTTTTATATCTGAAATAAATCGCACTGCTCTCACCTATCCCGCGAAATGTTAGGTTGAGCAAAAAAGCACCCTGCCATTCACTTTTTTTCCACAAATTCTGTCAAATTACGGTAATATCGCGGTTCATAATTTAAGAGTAACTGCTCCATGAAATACCTGCGTTGTTTACCCCTGATTCTTCTCTCTTTCTCATCTTTAGCCTCTGAGCGTTCTACGCTGACTTTTGCTTTAGATAATGATGGTATTTTTGGTGTCGACCAGGACTATACCAACGGCTTATTTCTGGGTTACACATCATCAAGTATTACGCCATACAACTGGGCCAAACCACTGAGCCTTTCTTACTGGGGCGCAAGCTCTCTAGATAAGTGGGAAATCACCATTGGCCACAAGATGTATACGCCTTCTGACATTGAGTTAGAAACGCCATCGGCTAATGATCGCCCATACGCAGGCTACCTACACACTGAATTCAACTACATCAGCTTAAACCCACAGCAAGCCCAGCGTTTTAATATCACGTTTGGTACCACGGGCGAACGTGCACTTTCAGAAGACGCTCAAAAGCTGGTTCACTCAATCACTAAGTCGGATGAGCCGATGGGTTGGGAATACCAAGTCGATGATGAGTGGGCGGGAAGCGTTGGTTACCTAAGCCATTTCAACCTAATGCGTAATCAAGCTCTTGCGAATACTGACTACGAAATCTCTAACGTTTCAGAAATCAACGTCGGTAACTTTAGAAGTGATATCTCGACTGGTTTTATGTTCCGTTGGGGTACGGACTTAGGCGGTAACTTTGGTGCAGCCAACATCACCACAGAAAACCCATTCAAACCTGGCATGATCGGCGCATCAAACACAGGTTGGTTTACCTATGCAGGCCTTGAAGGTCGTTACCGATTTAACGACCTGACTATCGAAGGCGATCGTTCTGAAATCGAAGATAATTGGCCGAATCCAGAACAATACGATGTGACTTTAGAGAACATTCAGGCTACTGCTGTGCTTGGTGTCGCTTGGTATAACCAATACGTTGGTGCATCTTTCGCGCTAACCGCAAAAACTCCTGATTACAAAGAAGCAAAAGAGTCTGTTTATACCACTGGCGGTATCACAATGTTTGCTTTCTTCTAGCCACCAGTAAGGGCTTTCGTCCTTTACTTATCCAGTTCAATAAAGGCAATCATCTTCACAGGTGATTGCCTTTATTTTTAAAGGTCTCGTTACCATTTGACCCTATTTTATGTACCGTTTTTGTAATAAAATAAACGATATAAATTCCTCTACGAGAATAGCTCATGTCTACAACTGGTCGCATTCACTCATTCGAATCTTGTGGTACTGTCGATGGCCCTGGTATCCGCTTTATTGTGTTTCTTCAAGGCTGCTTAATGCGTTGTATGTACTGTCATAACCGTGATACATGGGATCTTCATGACGGAAAGGAAGTAACGGTCGAAGAGATCATCAACGAAGCAAAATCATACCGTCATTTCATGAAAGCATCGGGCGGTGGTATCACCTGTTCTGGTGGTGAAGCGATGCTACAACCTGAGTTTGTTCGTGACTTTTTCCGCGCAGCTCAAGCTGAAGGCATCCACACTTGTCTTGATACTAATGGCTACATTCGTAAGCACACTGAAGTGGTTGATGAAGTCCTAGAAGCCTCTGATCTAGTTATGTTGGATCTTAAGCACATGCGAGATGAGATTCACCACGATTTCATTGGTGTATCAAACAGACGTACTCTTGATTTCGCACGCTACCTACACAAAATCGGTAAGAAGACGTGGATTCGTTATGTGATTGTCCCTGGCTACACAGATACGCCTGAAGATGCTCATCTGCTAGGTGAATTCATCAAAGACATGGACAACATCGAGAAAGTAGAACTTCTTCCATACCATAAGCTTGGTGCACATAAGTGGGAAGCACTTGGTTTTGACTACCCTCTTGAAGGTACAAACCCGCCGAGCAAAGAGAAAATGGACGAGATTGTTGCGGTTCTTAGCCAGTACCATTCAAACGTAAAATACTAATCTAGACTTACGTTCATAGTGTTTTCAAACGCCTCAATTTCGATTGGGGCGTTTTCTTTTCGAGCCAAACAATCCTTTCACTTTTCTTTACAACTTTTGTTTATCAATTCAAAAAATCATATTAAATCCGTGTTGAGATCATGTTTCCACTCGTAGGAATGCTGTTACTCTTACTGCAACAAAAGAATACAACATTTAGTTTTTTAGTGAGGCTCCTCCCATGGAAATGACCAATGCTCAGCGTCTAATTCTATCAAATCAATACTACCTAATGTCTCAAATGGACCCTGAGAACTCCGCTAAATACCAACGTCTACAAACGATTGTAGAACGTGGTTACGAACTCCAAATGCGTGAGCTTAACAAAGAGTTTGGTTGTTTGACTGAAGCAGAATGTCGCGAAATTATCGACATCATGGAGATGTACCATGCAATGCAAGAGTCGAACAAAATGCTTGCAGAACAAGAGCGTGCTGAAGTAGACCAACGTCGCCTGCAGTTCTTAGGTTTTGATATCGCTTCTGAAGCGCAGATCGTACACTACGTGCGTTTCCTTGTTGATTCTGAAGGTCTTTACCCTCAATTCGACAAAGCAGATCACCACTTCAATAGCCAAATGCCAATGCTAGAGAAGTACCGTCGCATGCTAACAACATGGCGCAACTGTCCTCGTCAGTACCACCTATGTGCGACAGAGCTATCTCAAATCTTTAGCGCTTAATACGTTAATAGATCAGCGATAACTTTTAAAAAAAGTTTCAAGAAAAAGGGTTACTCATCATGAGTAACCCTTTTTTAATGTTCGTACACAAAGAGAAAAACCAAAGTAATTAAAAGACGTAAGCAACACCAACGTTTGCGGCCATGTTGATGCCACTTTCAAGTATTGGGCTATTCTCTATATCACCTTCAAGGTTGGTATAACGAACGCCACCAGTTACTCGAACATTTGGCGTAACATGCAGATAGCCACCTAAGCCAATAAAGTACTGACCATCCCAGTCTGCGTCGAATTCATTTAAGTTAGTTCTTGCCGCTTCAGCTGAACTCACACCATATAAATGATTGTTCAAACGCTCGCTGTTGTAGGCGTAACCAATAGATGGGGTAATCGCCCAGCCATTGCGACGAATAGGTAGACGCCATGCCGCTTCCGCATAGATGCCGTTGTGCTTAAAGCCTAAATCCGAACCAGCAGTCGCTTCAAACATACCAACCAGAGTGATCACTTGATAGCTGATACCGCCCAATATCGAGGCATCGCGCTCATCCAACTTTTGAATATCGACGTTATCGGAATCACCCGGCTTTAATGTTCTTGAATCATAGACCGCTCGAAATACGATGTTTTGCGGTGAGCCTGCTGGTAATAAACGATAACCAGCGCTGAAACCACGCATAAAGAAGTGCTCGCCTTCATAACCAACCATAGGGATCACGGCACGGTTTGACGGTGTATCTTTATAAACAGCAGGAGAATAAGAGGCGGCAACACCCAATGACCACTGCGAGATTCTTGCATGTGCTGTCGTTGAAGCCAGTAACGCAGCACTGATAGCCACTATTTTTAACCCATTATTCTTCACTACATCTACCTATTTATTGAGCAATTTTTGATAACGCCGCGCATTATATGGCACTTCATTCCGAAAAATCAATAGAGCCCAGTTATACATCTAATGCACATAAATCCATTGTGAGTATTATTAAGCGACCTAAAATCTCAAAACAAACGGCCAGATCCCCTCGAATGTAAAATAATTTGATTCTACGCGCCTCAAGTTGCGTATTGTGCTCGCCACGTTTTTCACACGCAAAATTGTAAATAAATACATAATTGTTAAGCAAAATTGTGGAAGCGGGTCTAACCTTAAAATGTAGGGAGAGCCTATTTTTCAATCGCTCGTCAGTTTTGACTGGTTAACAAGGGGAATGTGACTATGAGTATTTTTGACCACTATCAATCACGTTATGAAGCAGCCAAGGAAGAAGAGCTGACATTGCAAGAGTTCTTAGGGCTGTGTAAAGACGATAAAAGTGCTTACGCTAATGCTGCCGAGCGCTTATTACTAGCCATTGGCGAACCGGAGGTCATTGACACCGCTCAAGACCCTCATCTGAGTCGTATTTTCTCAAACCGTGTCATCTCACGCTACAGCGAATTTAAAGATTTCTACGGTATGGAAGATGCGATTGAACAGATTGTTTCTTACTTAAAACATGCTGCGCAAGGTTTAGAAGAACGTAAACAAATCCTTTACCTACTTGGCCCTGTGGGCGGTGGTAAATCTTCTCTCGCTGAAAAACTCAAAGCCCTGATGCAGAAACTGCCAATCTATGTATTGTCTGCTGACGGTGAACGAAGCCCTGTAAACGATCACCCATTCTGTCTATTCGATGTTAACGAAGATGGCGACTTATTGAAGAATGAATACGGCATCGAGAAACGCTATCTTCGCTCAATTATGTCTCCGTGGGCAGCGAAACGTCTGCACGATTTTGGCGGTGATATTTCCAAATTCAAAGTCATCAAACTGCGCCCTTCTATTCTCGATCAAGTCGCGATCGCGAAAACAGAGCCAGGTGATGAAAACAACCAAGATATCTCGTCTTTGGTTGGTAAAGTTGATATTCGTAAACTTGAACACTTCTCTCAAGATGATCCTGATGCCTACAGCTACTCCGGTGCGCTATGTAAAGCCAACCAAGGTGTGATGGAATTCGTGGAGATGTTCAAGGCACCAATCAAGGTATTGCACCCTCTACTAACGGCAACACAAGAAGGTAACTTTAACGGTACCGAAGGGCTTTCTGCACTGCCATTTGACGGTATGATTCTGGCTCACTCGAACGAATCTGAGTGGCAGACCTTCCGTAACAACAAAAACAACGAAGCCTTCCTCGACCGTGTGTACATTGTAAAAGTCCCTTACTGTCTGCGCGTCTCTGAAGAAGTTAAGATCTACCAGAAACTACTTGAACACAGTGAGCTATCGAAAGCCCCTTGTTCACCGAGCACACTCGATCTGCTATCGCAATTCAGCATCCTATCGAGACTGAAAGAGCCTGAAAACTCTTCTCTGTTCTCAAAAATGCGCGTTTACGATGGTGAAACCCTAAAAGACACCGATCCAAAAGCGAAGAGCTACCAAGAGTACCGAGACTATGCTGGCGTTGACGAAGGCATGTCTGGGCTATCAACGCGTTTCGCCTTTAAGATCCTATCTCGTGTGTTTAACTTCGACCAAGCCGAAGTGGCCGCGAACCCAGTGCACCTGTTCTACGTTATTGAGCAGCAAATCGAACGTGAGCAATTCCCTCAAGAGACCGCTGAGAAGTATCTAGAGTTCTTGAAAGGATACCTAGTGCCACGCTACGTAGAGTTCATCGGTAAAGAGATTCAAACCGCTTACCTAGAGTCTTACTCTGAGTACGGTCAAAATATCTTCGACCGCTATGTCACCTACGCAGACTTCTGGATTCAGGACCAAGAGTACCGCGATCCAGAAACAGGCCAGCTATTTGACCGTGCTTCTCTGAATGGTGAACTAGAGAAAATCGAGAAAACCGCCGGTATCAGTAACCCTAAAGACTTCCGAAATGAGATTGTGAACTTTGTGCTTCGTGCCAAAGCCAACAATAACGGTCAAAACCCAGTGTGGACGAGTTACGAGAAACTGCGCACTGTGATTGAGAAGAAAATGTTCTCTAACACAGAAGAGCTACTTCCTGTTATTTCGTTCAATGCTAAGACCTCAACGGATGATCAGAAAAAACATGACGACTTCGTTGCTCGTATGATGGAAAAAGGCTACACCGAGAAACAAGTGAGACTGCTATCAGAGTGGTATTTAAGAGTTCGTAAATCCTCATAACTAAACGGTATTGAGCTGCTCAACTGAGCAGCTCGTATAAACCAATAACTTTTATACCTAATTAAATCAATAACTCTTATACCCGAATAAAAAGTAGGATCGCGACATCAGCTGAGAGGGAGTTCTTATGGCACAATTTATCGATCGGAGGCTCAATGGCAAAAATAAGAGTGCTGTGAATAGACAGCGTTTCTTACGACGCCATAAAGAGCAAATCAAAGAATCTGTGGCCGATGCAGTTAACCGACGCTCAATCACCAATACAGAAACAGGTGAAGACGTCACTATTCCCCATAAAGACATCAAAGAGCCGAACTTTCACCAAGGTCAAGGCGGCGTAAGAGAGCGCGTTCACCCAGGTAATGATCAGTTCATCACTGGCGATAAAATCGAACGCCCTAAAGGTGGTGGTCAAGGTGGTGGCTCAGGCCAAGGCGACGCAAGCCCTGATGGCGAAGGCCAAGATGAATTTACCTTCCAAATTTCAAAAGATGAGTATCTTGATATTCTCTTTGAAGATTTAGCTCTACCTAATCTAGAGAAAAATCAGGTCAACAAAATCACCGAATGGAAAACTCACCGCTCTGGTTACCAAAGCGCGGGGATTCCATCCAACATCGCTATCGTTCGTTCACTGCAGCAATCTCTGGCTCGTAGAACCGCGATGACAGCAGGTAAAAAGCGTGAGCTTAACCTACTGATGGAGCAGCTTGACCAAGTTAAAATGACGGAGCCGGCGCAACCTTTTGAAGAGGGCCGCCTCAAAGAAGAGATTGCCGAGTTACGTAAAAAGATTGAAAGCGTGCCGTTCATTGACACCTTCGACTTACGTTTTAAAAACTACGAGAAGCGCCCTATTCCATCTAGCCAAGCCGTGATGTTCTGTCTAATGGATGTATCGGGCTCTATGGATCAGGCCACAAAAGATATTGCGAAGCGCTTTTATGTTCTTCTGTATCTGTTCTTAAACCGCACCTACGAAAACGTCGATGTTGTGTTTATTCGTCACCATACTCAGGCTAAAGAGGTCGACGAACATGAGTTTTTCTACTCACAAGAAACGGGTGGCACCATTGTTTCGAGCGCACTGAAACTGATGAAGGAAATTGTCGCAGACCGCTACCCTGCTAATGAGTGGAACATCTATGCAGCACAAGCCTCTGATGGCGATAACTGGGCGGATGACTCTCCTCGTTGTAAAGAGTTACTGGTCAATACGCTTCTGCCAACTTGCCAATATTACTCTTACATCGAAATAACACGCCGCTCTCATCAAACGCTTTGGCACGAATACGAAAAACTCGAGAGTAGCTTTGACAACTTTGCCATGAAAAACATTAAAACGGTGGATGATATTTTTCCTGTGTTTAGAGAACTGTTCCAGAAAGAGACAGCGTAAGGGAGTTTGCCATGACAGCGAAATCAAACGTTGCAGAGAAAGACAAAGCTGCAAAGAAGAAAAACGACAAGATGCTGCCTGATGGTCCAGATTGGACATTCAACCTCTTGGAGAAATACCACGTAGAAATCAAACGTGTGGCGCGGCATTACCGTTTAGATACTTACCCAAATCAAATTGAAGTGATTACTTCAGAGCAAATGATGGATGCCTACTCGAGCATTGGTATGCCGATCAATTACAACCACTGGTCATTTGGTAAGAAATTCATTCAAACCGAGCAAAACTACAAGCATGGCCAAATGGGCTTGGCATACGAAATCGTAATCAACTCCGATCCTTGTATCGCTTACCTGATGGAAGAGAACACGGTCACAATGCAGGCACTGGTAATGGCTCACGCTTGTTACGGCCACAACTCTTTCTTTAAAGGCAACTATCTGTTCCAAACATGGACCGATGCCAGTTCCATCATCGATTACTTGTTGTTCGCTAAGAAGTACATTAGTGGTTGTGAAGAGAAATATGGCGTCGCTGAGGTCGAGCAGCTCCTTGATTCTTGCCATGCACTGATGAATTACGGCGTAGACCGATACAAACGCCCTGAGAAGATTTCCATTGCAGAAGAGACAGCAAGGCAAGAAGAACGCGAAGCTTATCTGCAATCTCAAGTGAATGAGCTGTGGCGAACCGTTCCTCAGAATAAAAGTAAGGAAGAAGAGACCAAGATCCGCTTCCCTAGTGAGCCTCAAGAAAACATTCTCTACTTTATCGAGAAGAACGCACCACTGCTTGAACCTTGGCAGCGTGAGTGTGTTCGTATTGTTCGCAAGGTGAGCCAATACTTCTACCCTCAGAAACAAACTCAAGTGATGAACGAAGGCTGGGCAACCTTCTGGCACTACACCATTCTTAACCACCTTTACGACGAAGGCTTGGTGAGTGATAAGTTCATCTTAGAATTCCTACACAGCCACACCAGTGTCGTCGCACAACCCGCCTACAATAGCCCTTATTTCAGCGGAATAAACCCTTATGCGCTTGGCTTTGCGATGTTTAGAGACATCCGACGCATCTGTGAAGAGCCAACCGATGAAGACCGAGAATGGTTCCCAGATCTGGCAGGAAGTGATTGGTTAGAAGCGGTGCACTTTGCGATGCACAATTTCAAAGATGAAAGCTTTATTAGCCAATACCTTTCTCCAAAAATCATTCGAGACTTTAAGCTGTTCTCTGTACTCGACGACGACCGTAAAAATACCATTGAGGTAAGTGCCATTCATGATGATCCGGGCTATCGCCTGATTCGTGAGAAGCTTGCGGCGCAATACAACCTAAGTAACCTTGAACCAAACATTCAGGTATTTAATGTCGATGTTCGTGGTGACCGCTCAATGACACTGCAATATGTGCCTCATGACCGTATCCCGCTTGATAAAGGCTACGACGAAGTGATGAAGCATCTCTATCGCCTGTGGGGCTTTGATGTGATTTTGGAAGAGCTCAAAGATACGGGTCATAGAGAGATTCTGACTACTTGTCCAAAACGTAATGATTATGGAGCCAAGATTTAATATCAATCACAGTAAGTAAGTGCTTGGTATAAAACTCCGCTCCCCCTACAACATAGTGGTCACCCGCTCGGAAGTGGAGCAATAAAAAAGCGCATAAGTCTGATGACTTATGCGCTTTCTTTTTAAGGCTCAAACATCTGTAAATAAACGTAAGGTACTAAGCCTAAAACTAGAACTAGAACTAGAACTCAATAAGCTTAAACAATCGGCTTTTGGCCGCGTTCAATCAGCTTCATCAGCACGCTGTCTGCAGATTTACCTGCCACGCCCGCTAGTTTGTCTGAAAGCTTTTTCTTCTGTACGTAGTGAATCGCTAGAACTGTTTTGTCCTTACATGCCGCTACGACTAAATCATCAGAAGTGCTGATCTCATCCACCAGCCCAAGTTCATGTGCTTGCGTACCAAACCAGTGTTCACCCGTTGCTACTTTTTCAAGATCGAGTGCTGGACGGTGATCATGAATGAAGTCTTTAAATAGGCCATGTGTCTCTTCTAGCTCTTCTTTAAACTTCTCACGTGCTTTATCGCTGTTCTCACCAAACATAGTAAGCGTGCGTTTGTACTCACCCGCCGTTAACTGTTCGAACTCAATATCATGCTTTTTAAGCAGTTTGTTGAAGTTTGGCAGTTGAGCGATAACACCAATAGAGCCAACAATAGCAAACGGTGCAGATACAATTTTGTCTGCGATACATGCCATCATGTAACCGCCACTTGCTGCGACTTTGTCTACCGAGATAGTCAGAGGCAAACCTGCGGCTTTGATGCGATCAAGTTGAGAAGACGCCAAACCATAGCCGTGAACCATGCCGCCGCCAGACTCAAGTTTAAGCAATACTTCATCACCTTCACGAGCCACAGCCAGAACCGCCGTTACCTCTTCACGTAATGAAGCCACTTCTTTCGCATCAATGCTGCCGTTAAAATCAAGAACGAATAGATGTGGTTCACGCTTGCTATCAAGCTCCCCCTCTTTCGCTGCTTTCTTCACCTCTTTACCGCGTGATTTTACTTTCTCTTTTTCCGCTTTCTTTTCTGCTTTATCACGGGCTTTGATGAAAGCATCATCGTGTAGATGGTGCTCTAATTGTTCAATCGTCTGTTTGTGGTGTTCAGATAGGTTCGTGATTTCCAGCTCACCTTTAATCGCGCTTGATTTCCCACCCACAGATTTAGCAATCACTAAAATTGCGATGATGGCGATTACAACGGTCGCAATCTTGGCTAAAAACAAGCCGTAGTCCAACAAAAATTCCAATGTCATATCCCCTATTGTATGAATTAGTGTATTGTAACCATCTTGTCACGATTACCAAGAATTTCTCATCATTCCTGCGGTTATCTGTGTGATTAAACATCAATGGAATGACGAACATAATAAAAGAAAGAAGGATAAGCACAGTGGATTACCCAATCTCTACAGATGCCCTCAAAGATAAAGTAATTTTGGTTACAGGTGCCGGTGCTGGCATTGGTCGCCAAGCAGCACTAAGCTTCGCTCAACATGGCGCAACTGTCATTCTGTTAGGCCGCAATGTTAAAAACCTTGAATTCATTTACGATGAAATCGAAAGCGCTGGTTACCCACAACCTGCGATTATCCCATTGGATTTAAAAGGTGCGACAAAGCAGAACTACATTGATATGGCTGAAACCATTGAATCACAGTTCGGTCGTTTAGATGGCCTACTTCATAACGCAGGTGTTCTCGGCACTCTGAGTCCGTTTGAGCAGATTGATGAAGAAACCTTTGATGATGTTATGCAGATCAATGTGAAGTCTGAGTTCTTGATGACTCAAGCTCTGCTACCTGCACTTAAGAAAGCAGAAGCGGGTCGCATCGTATTTACCTCTTCAACGGTTGGTCACTCTGGCCGCGCATTCTGGGGCACTTACGCAATTTCTAAGTTTGCTACCGAAGGTATGATGCAAATCCTAGCGGACGAGCTTGAAGACACAAACATCCGTGTTAACGCAATCAACCCGGGCGGCACTCAAACACGCATGCGTGCAAAAGCGTACCCAGGAGAAGATGCGAATAAGCTAAAGACGCCACTCGACATCATCCCACTGTACCTACACTTAATGAACCCAAGTGTGACAGACATTAATGGCCAATGTATCGATGCTCAACCTAAGTAACTGATATCATTAACCAACAGTAAAAAGTCGCTTCTATAGCGGCTTTTTTGTATCTAAATCAACCATCTAATATTTAGTTCACCTGATTTTCATCATTTTGCTTTGCATCTTTTTCATTGTTAAATATACTGTATAAATATACAGGTATTAAATTATGCATGAACTAATAAAAAACTTACAAGACCGCCAGCTAATCTGGAAAGGGTTACAATCAACAACGCAAGGAAGTACCACTTCAACAGGCTATCCTCAACTGGATAAACAGCTTGATGGCGGCTTCCCGACGCACGGCGTTATTGAAGTTGAATCACAACAAGGGATCGGCGAGCTTCGCCTACTTACGCCCTATTTATCTCAACAAAACTCGCAAAAGCTGGCCATATTCATTAATCCGCCAGGGAAGATCTGTGCCGAGTTTTTTAGCAGCCAAAGCATTGAATTAGAGAACATTCTCGTTATCCAGCCTCAACGCGATCTCGATGCGTTGTGGGCAGCTGAGCAGTGTCTCAAAAGCGGTGCTTGTCACTCTGTATTGCTATGGGGAGCCGATCTAGAAATACACCAAACAAAGCGCTTACAAGCAGCAAGCGAAACCGGTAAGTGCCTGCAGTTTCACTTTAAAGCCACCAGCCATAATCAACTATCCCTGCCCGTTTCCTTAAGCATGAAGCTGTCTTCTCACGCCCAAGGATTGAAGGTAGAGGTAACAAAAAGAAAAGGCAGTTGGTCGTATGGCAGCTTTATTCTAGACATGACACACAACTGGCCATTACTCACAGAGAAAGTCGTTTATGAAGACAATTTAGACCGTACTTTGCCTGGTAACACTGTACTGGCTTTTCCTATTGCGAAGCAAGGCTAGCGTATGTTGTGGCTTTATCTGCACTTTCCGTCTCTGCAGTTGGATACCTTGTTTAACTCTAATGAATTGGGTTCGAGCGAAGACTCACGCGAACAACCTATTATCATCGTGGATGAAAAAGATCACCGTGTACTGCAAGCAAACCCAGCTGCGCTGCAATCGGGAATTTCGCTTGGTATGGGCTTAGGGTCTGCAGCAGCGCTGTGTCACAACTTACACGTCCACCCTTACAGTATTGAACTGGAGAAAAGTAAGCTCAAAGAGATCGCTCAATGGGCGTATCTAGTCACTTCCGACATGGCGTTATTGCCACCTAATGGTTTGTTGATTAAAGCCTCTAACATGCTGTCACTTTACGACGGGCTAGATAACTACTGGCATGAGCTCAAAAGCCACTTAGAAACGCTCAATATCCAGTTCAGCTTCGCTACGGGTTATTCGCCGCTTTCTGCGATCCTTTTGGGTAAGCAAGCGATCAACCAAGCAACAAACAATATTGAGCAGATGAAAGCTTGGGTCAATCAACAAGCATTGAATTCCAGTGAGCTACCGACCAAGCAAGTAGAACGCCTGAACCGTGTCGGTATCAATATCGTTGAAGATCTATTAAAGCTGCCTTTACAAGAGGTCGCGCGTCGCTTTGATATCGACCTGGTGAATTATGTCGGTCGCCTTAACGGCCAGTTCAAGCACCCGATTGATTTCTATCACCCACCAGAGAATTTCCAGCAATATTTGGAGCTGTTGTTTGATATTGAAAACATCCTATTTATCGACAAGCCGTTGCTGATATTACTGAATCAACTCGAGTGTTTTTTGAAGCTACGCGACCGAGTGGCTTTCGAGTTAACGCTGACTTTGCACCTAAGAGATAAAGACGATCACCCTGTCTCTTTTTATTCGGCACAAGGCGATTACCTTGCTGGAAAATGGGTGAACCTTACCCATCTCACCTTAGAGTCACTAAAGCTCACAGCACCGGTTCAAGGGCTGACCCTCAGCTTGGTTCGTCATGGAGAGCCCCAAATGGCCTACCATGATCTTTTTGATGGTAATACTGGAACACTTGCCGCGTTAGATTTGCTCTCACTACTGCAAGCAAAGCTTGGGCAAGCTTGCATTAAAACACCAAAAATACAGCACGATCCAAGGCCAGAAAAGGCCAATCAGTACTCGCTCCCAACACTGAGTAAGTCTGTGACAAAAAGGCAAGCCCCCCCAGGAAGCGATCAACAAACCATAGCTCTCAACGTCCATCAACAACGACTCCGGCCCAGTATTTTACTGCCAGAGCCCGAAGCCTTAACCGAAAGCGTCACCTTATCTCAAGGCCCTGAGCGCATTGTGGCTGGCTGGTGGGACGGAGAGAAGGTCATTCGTGACTACTTTATTGCTCACAGTGAAAACGGTCGGTGGCTCTGGATATTTAGAACGCCAGATAAGCAATGGTTTTTGCACGGCTTATTTAGCTAGTCGGTAAGAAAGTCAGTAAGAGAACTTCGTTAGCTCATCCGTTCTACTTATTCAATTTCAGCGTCCCTTTTCAATCATGTTCACTCGCAATGGTTAAGTGAGAATACGTTATGTCTCAGCAATATTCAGAGCTTTTCTGTCAAAGCAATTACTCCTTCCTTGAGGGAGCCTCACACGCAGAGGAGCTTGTTTTACAGGCCGACTTCTTACGTTACAAAGCACTCGCGGTTACTGATGAGTGCTCAGTCGCGGGCATCGTTAAGGTTCACTCTGCAATCAAGCAACATAAACTATCACTCAAGCAAATTGTCGGGAGCATGTTTTGGCTAAATGAAGAGTGCCAAGTGATCTTGATATGCCCAAACAGACAAGCCTACGCCGAGCTATGCCGTATTATTACCAACGCGAGACGTCGTAGCAGCAAGGGACATTATCAGCTCTCTGAGTGGGATATCATGTCGGCTAAGCACTGCTTTATTCTTTGGCTTCCTCAACAGAAAAATGAAGACGCGCACTGGGGACAATGGCTCTCCCAGCACCATTCAGGTCGGCTTTGGATCGGCTTACAACGACACCTAAAGCAAACCGACCAGCAGTACACAGATTACTGCGTTGAGCTGTCACAGCATCATCAACTGCCGATAACAGCTTGTGGTGGCGTGCTGATGCACAACGCGAATCGCTTACCCTTGCAGCACTCACTCACTGCGATAAAGTACCAAAAGCCCATTACCGAAGTGGGCAGTCACTTACTTGCTAATGCAGAACGTTGTTTACGGAGTATCAATAAACTCTCTCATATTTTCAAAGTGGAGTGGCTAGAAGAGAGCAACCGAATCTCTGAGCTGTGTGAATTTGATTTAGATAGCTTGCGCTACGAATATCCCAGTGAGCTGATTCCTCAAGGTGAAACACCCATGAGTTATCTGCGCATGTTGGTCGAAAAAGGAAAACAGACTCGCTTCCCACAAGGTGTACCTAACGACATCCAACAGATCATAGAGAAAGAATTGGGGTTAATTGGCGAGCTTGACTACCCTTTCTTTTTTCTCACCATTCATGACATCGTGATGTTTGCCAAAAGCCAAGGCATTCTTTACCAAGGTCGAGGTTCAGCGGCCAATTCCGTGGTCTGTTACTGCTTAGAAATCACCTCTGTTGACCCAAGACAGATCTCGGTGCTGTTTGAGCGTTTCATCAGTAAAGAGCGCGATGAGCCGCCTGATATTGATGTCGATTTTGAACACGAACGCCGTGAAGAAGTCATCCAATACATCTACCAAAAATACGGTAGAGAGCGGGCCGCGCTTGCTGCAACGGTCATTTCTTATCGCTTTAAAAGTGCGGTAAGAGATGTCGGCAAAGCATTGGGTGAGAGAGATAATTATAAGTTAATACAAAAGACAAAGTGAACTATACACCTATAACCTATTGAAACTAAATTGTAAATAATGGTTTAAGCCCTAAAGTGGATGATTCAATAAATTAGGGCTTTTGAGGTAAGATCTTAGTTAAAGATTAAAACAGATCCCTTTATGTTGTAACAGCTCCTTTAATTATGCTTTCTTTGCTCTCTGCAATACTCGCACCATACGCCCAAGAAGCTGGAAACGTCCTTCAAACTCTTCGCCAATGAAAAATGGCTTGTAGGCAGTGTTATCACTTGTTACATGATATCCACCGCTAGCAAAGTCATATTGAATACGTTTGACCATTACTTCATCATCAATGCGAAATACACATACGCCATCACGTGCTTGCTTAGGGCTATCAATTACTTCCACCAGCATAAGGTCTTCATCGATCAATGTCGGCTCCATAGAGTCACCATACATCTCTACGACTGTCAGGTGCTTACCGTTCAAGCCTTGTTTAATCAACCACTCTTTCGAGAACTCAAACTTTGCTACAGGGTTCTCTGACACCACTAAGCATCCCGCACCGGCACTTGCTTTAAAGTCATATTGAATAACTTCTACAACATTACCCTTTCTAACAGGCACCTCTATTAACTGTGTTGTTGCACCTTTACCAGTAGCCAACCAATTCAAATCTACTTTAGCTGCGGTCGCTATCGCTTCCAGGCGGTCTAAAGATGGAAATGTATCTCCTCTTATATAACTGCGCATAACGCCCTCAGACATTCCGCTTTTTTTTGCGAATGATAGGACTGCCTCATCGCCAATAACCTCAACCAAGCGTTCTTTGAACTGTATTATTCTCTTTGATGGAATAATACGTTTTTTGTCTTTTTTGTTTTCAGCGTCTTTTTCTTTGTAAGTCATTGAAAAACAACCACCCATCAAGTTAATTCGTGGAAATTTACAGGTAAGCGGAAAAATACGTTTACATTCGTAAAAATATGATCAACAATTAATTTCATCAAGTTAATTCGTTGAATTATGTTTTCAGCTTAGTTTGTGAACTAATTGCACAGGGTATCAAAAATGAATAGATCAGACACTACATTTATACCAACCGAGGATATGCACAGAGCAGATATTGTGGCCGCTTTGCATAAGAAAAAAGTATCGTTACGCCAACTCTCAATAAAGAATGGGCTGGCTGCCAATACGTTGAATAACGCATTAGATCGTCCATGGCCTAAAGGCGAAGAGATTATTGCTAATGCTTTAGGGCTTAAACCTGAAGATATCTGGCCTACACGTTGTGCAAATAGAGCTGCTTGAGGTATGTCGTATGTGGTTTACAGCTAAAGAAATAATGAGCGCCCCCTTAATGCCTAGTTCGGATGTAAGAACTAGAGATAATTTAGACCGCCTAACTACAAATAAGCCAGACCAAAAACGTAAGCGCCAAGGCTCAAAAGCATTTGAATATCATATCGACTGCTTGCCAGAAGAAACCCGCTTGTACTTATTGCGTGAAATCGCAAAGCAAAAGACGGAGCAAGCTGAAGGTAGTCGTCATGTACGTCAGGCAGTTACCCCTACTTCCGACGAACTATGGCTTGAGTACGAAGAAGCGACCGATAGCAAGAAAGCGTCAACCAAGCAGCGTTATGAGTTGTGTATGCGAGTTAAAGCGTACGTTGAATCGGGTATTAGCATGCGTAAATCAATGAAGCGCGTGGCGGAAGAGTCAGGAAGAACCTATTCCAAAATTGTGAGCTGGTTTTACAACATCCCAGGATTACAAACCAACAAGATCCCTGTGGAAGATTGGTTGCCAGCACTTCTCGATAGAATTGGCTCTCACGGTAAGCGAACAGCTCCTTTGTCACCGGAAGCTTGGTCTATGTTTCAGGCCGATTATTTACGACCTGAGCAGCCCACCATCACCGAGTGTTATAACCGCATGGGCAAAGCCGCTAAGCGTGAAGGTTGGAGTGTGCCTTGCCTCTCCACAATCCGAGAGCGTGTGAATACCGATATCCCCTATGAGCTTCAAGTGTATTGCCGAGGTGGCTTGTTTGCAGCCAAGCAAACATTAGTCCCTGCGCAGCGTCGCACACGAGTCGGTATGCATGCTATGCAGCGCGTATCGGGTGATGGTCATGAGTTTCGCATTCGCTGTCATATGGAAGATGGCACGGTGCTTCGTCCTACCGTTTGGGTGTTCCAGGATGTTTATAGTTCGATGATTGTGGGCTACGCCATTGATATTACAGAGAACACCGAGATGTTGGGAATTGCGCTTTTCAATATGGTTTCAACGTTCAGCATTCCTGAAGTATTCGACCTTGACCGAGGCGCTGTAGCGCTAAGTGAAGCGATGACAGGCCGAACCTCACGCCCTAAAGCGACAGGCAAAGGCAAGTTAGAGCATAAGAAGTTTGATAACGCTGAGATTGAAGGCGCGATTACGGCTCTAGGCTCAAAAGTGAACTGGACTCGCGTTGAAGATGACAATGTAGGCCGTAAAGGTAACGCGCGAGCTAAACCTGTTGAGCGCTTGTTCCATTCTAAAGGTGGTATCGGTCAGTTTGAACGCCATCCAGCTTTTGCCGGAGCCTACGCAGGTGAATCCGCCACCAGCAAACCCGCGAATTACGGTGAAACCACAGTACCTGTTGAGTTAGTGGTTGAGCTATTTGCCGAGTGGGTGGCCGATTGGAATAGCCAGAAAGGCCGTCGCAGTGAGATGGCACGTGGCATTCACAGTTATAAGCAAGTGTTTGAGCAAAGTTACACCCAAATCCAAGTACGTAAACCCACCGCAACACAGTTGCGCTTGTGTCTGCACCGCACCCGAAAAAGCGTGAAGGTTCATGCTGGCGGTTTAGTTGAATTAAACGCAGGGCGTTACAGCAAGCATTTGTCGAATCGTTACCGCAGCCCGCTGTTGTTCGAATACATCGGTCAAAGTGTTCATCTTCGCTTCAACCCTTATGACTTAACAGGCTGTGTGTATGCCTACAGTGAGCGTGGAGAGTTCATCGGCGAGGTTCCGTTGTTTGCTGATGCGGCTTATGACGATTTAGGTGCGGCACGCCGTCAGAGCCTACACCAAAGTGAAGATATTAATCGAGCCGCGTGGTTAAAGGAGCAAATGGTCGGATTAACGAATGACGACCTTGCTCAGTTAACGCGCAGCGATGAGAAGCCAGAGCCATTAGGCGGCATGGTGCCGAGTATTACTGAAATGACACCAGAACTACCAAGAGCCCCAGAGCAACATCAAATGAACCCAAGTGAATTTGAAGGCTTGCTCGAGAAGAAAGCGGTGGGCGTAGATTTTGAGCCCACGATGGATTTAGACGCATTGATGCAGCAATACGGGAAAGCAAAATGAACCACATTATTCAACAAGTCCTTGCCGTGAAAGTCAGTGAAAACCTCAGTAATCGTAAGATTGCCAAAGAGTCTGATATTGGTGAAGGCATTTTAAGTAAGTTACTCAATAACAAACCTTATACAGGCGACACCGGAACCCAGCTTCATAAACTTGAAACCTGGTTGAATACACGGTGTACCCAAGTTGAAGAGTTCGCCGATACGTCACTTCAAGAGCCTGAGTTTTTGATGTTGCCAACGTCGGAAACCATTTGGAAGTTGATGGACTTGGCTCGCACGATGCGTCGCTGGTCGATGGTGTATGAAGGCTCAGGTATTGGCAAAACAGTCACAGCAGAAGAGTATCAACGCAAACACAATAATGTCTGGATTGTGACCGCTTCAAACCTGTGTAAATCAGCGCGAGCCATTCTATCTGAGCTTTGTGAGCGCATGAATATCAAAGCCTCCAACATGACGGTCTACCGCATGCAAAAAGCGATAGCACAAGAGTTAGATGGCTCAAACGGACTTATCATCATCGATGAAGCGCAATACCTTTCAGATGATGTATTGAATGGCTTGCGTATTTTAGCTGAACGTAAGTGCGGCGTGTTTCTTCTTGGTAATGATGTCGTGCGTACTCGTATGAGCGCAGCTCGCTCTCAAGTCAACATGAACCCGATTTGGAGCCGAATGATACGCCCAACTTGCATCAAGGTGACGTCAAATGATGACATCAAAAGCTATATGCAGGCTTGGGGTATTCAAGACCAAGAGCTGTTT
The DNA here is from genome assembly GCF_902751245.1 of Vibrio sp. Vb339. Lineage (NCBI taxonomy): Bacteria > Pseudomonadati > Pseudomonadota > Gammaproteobacteria > Vibrionales > Vibrionaceae > Vibrio > Vibrio sp. Vb339. The sequence goes on from NZ_CADDIS010000002.1 coordinate 919,201, forward strand.
AAAGCGGCCTACGCCATTGTACCGAAAACCACAGGGCAACTCAGAACACTCGCAGACATGATCATGTTAGCCAGTTCGTCAGCATCCCGAAACCATGAGCCGTTGACACCGAAACACTTGGCTGCGGCTCACCACTACTTGAAAGAAAGCATAGGAGTGTAGCCATGACACTATTACTCAACACTACTGAGGTCGTAATGGCACTGTTGACTAAGCACCAGCCCTGTACGTGTAAGGCACTTTGGCAACAACAAGTTGGACGTGACCGCCTTGCGCTCACCACCATTAAGAACCTGTTGATGCGGTTGAAAGCGCATGGCGCAGTGACCGCTTGTGGGCAAAAAGGGAATGCGTACCTCTATCAACTGACAGGAGCCTCACCTTATGCCCCGTGCATTACGTGCCGAGGAAAGACTCTGCAATGGCACTTACACCATGGTTATTGTAAGGATTGCAGACCCAAAACAGGCAAAGGAAACAACTCTCAGTTGGATGCAGAGTTTCAATTTTTACTCTCTCCTGCTTACCGGTTATTAAACCAAGTTCTACGTCCTTGGGAGGCAATATGAGTCGCAGAGAAACGGATGAATTTGTTTGGTTGCGTGGCGGTCGAGTCGCCAGCCGTAAACCAAAAGGAAAAGGTGAATTTGTGATGAGTGATAGACCTTTATTAATTGTTGATGCCAACATCGCGAAATTCGATATCAACATGAACTGTCAAGGCATCGAGCGACACATGCAAGCCGTCAAGCTTAACCACAGCATTATTTATTGGGAGGCGTAATGGGACAGCAATCCAATCAAGACATTAAGCTCGAAGTGATTGTTCGCTTTGACCCAAATAACCAAAACGGGCTCGGAGAATTCTCTATCGTCGATTATCGGGCAGAAGCATTGACCCAAGTGGGATCACACACAGCCATCGCTGCTTACGGCGCAAAAGACACGGCTTATCAGGCCGTCAACCAATTTTTAAAACAACAGAACGAGCTTATTAAAGCTGACCATTTTGTCAAAACAGGAGCACCACAATGAATAAAACGACTCAACAACCAGAAGTAAAGCCAACTCGTCCAGCCGCACCGGAAGGCTTTGTGTATAACGCGGAAGGCAACCTTATCGCACAGTGCAACATTCCCGCTCATGAGCTGCGTAAAGATGCGTTCGTCACCAGTTTGGTTAAGCAGGTAAAAACGCATCAAAAACATCTTCAAGCCTTCAAAGAGAACCTAGTGAAAGCCTTTGAAGAGTTTCGCATTGAAATGCTAGAGAGCTACGGTACGAAACTACATACCCGAGGGAATGGCGATAACGTGGCGATGTTTAGCTTTGATGGAAAATACAAAATCACTTACAAAACCGCCAAACTGAAAACCCTTGGTCCTGAGCATGATGCAGCTCGTCAGTTGGCGCGTGACTACTACAATAGCCAAAAAGACAAACTGCCGCATGATGTATTAATCGCGGTTCAAGACTTCTTTGTGAACGATGCCTCTATTGCAAACACCATTAGCTTTATTGGCAAAGACTTCCAAGACGAAACATTGCGTAAGGCGCAGGAAGCAGCAAAAGAGTCACTGCTCATCATTGGTAGTAAGTCGTACTTCAACTTCTACGAACGCGATGATGAAGGCGAATATCAACAGGTTCACTTAAACTTCAGCAAGCTATAAGGATGTCATCATGGATAAAGTGGCCACTTTAATTGGGACTAGTGTCGATGATGCTAAAGGCTCACTCGAATGCATGCTTGCACGTGATCCTCAAGAGGCAAAAATACTAGCCCAGAAAGTATTAGATCGTCTAGGTAAGCCGAGTGTGAGATGTGGAAATCTGACTCGTATCTCCATGCTAAGAACCATCGTCTGCAAGGCTGATAAACCGTTACTCGCAACGAGTAAATAAACTCAATAACCAACTAATTAAATATAGACAAGCGGCGTTCTACGCGATCCCATTTCGGCTTCACTTTGAATAAAAACAATTTGGAATGCGATTATCAATACAGGGATGTATGGCCCAATTCAAGTATAAGTAAGTGGGGGAATCATGCCTTGGATCTGACTATCAAAGAATGCCTACCCTTCTACTAAATCAAACCAAATATGCTAGAACAAAAATTCTAGCATATCTATGCCCCATTATTATTTTCAGCCATAACATGCGTGTTCGAAGACAACCGGAATTTACTCAAATCCTGCTCATGTGACCGCAACAAGGTTCACGCAGTAAAAATGATTTTTTATGTTGGTAAGGTCGCTTCGGGCCATAACCAAGTTAGACAGTCTGATGATAAATATATGGCAATAAAAAACGAAGATGTGTTCAATGAGTCCGACGGGGTTGTGAACGGGTACAATAAGCAGCAAGCTCTTTTCAAAACAGCTTTTACAAAAAAACACCGAGATTGGGCATATGAACAAGAAGTCCGGTTGTTATGTGATGATAGTGGTGTAATATACTTTGCGCCAGAGGCTTTAGAATCTGTGATTTTTGGGATGCGAATATCGAACCAAGACAAGGCTACCGTAAATACACTATTAACGTTGCCGAAATGGAACCATGAAAAAACATATCAGGCTAGTCCCCATGAGCTAGAGCTAGCACTTAATATAGATGAGGTTAGCAGAGGACAATGACATGGGTTGTTAGAGGTAAAAACTACAACTAAGGGAAAGGCCGTGGTGAGGCATGTTGTCTCTCTGTGGGACAAGAACGCCTTAGTGCTACGACTCTAAAACGTTTGTGCCCCAAGGCGTGTTTCGAACGCAAGAGACCATCATGAGATTTATTTGTGAAACAAGCTGTTTCCCAATTGCCCAACAGGTTGTTGGACAAACTCTCGGACTCAATTGTGCAAGAGGTCCTTGCACAATTGCGAAACAACCTGTTTCGTGAATTATTTCTGCCCCTTTCAGAGTTATGTCTGGTTGAATTCACATTCCACCTAAGCATCAATTGACCTACTTTTTCTTATGCTACAGAGTGTCTTTTGATTACTGTTTTTACTCAATAAATAGGTGTTAACTTATTGTTATTACATGTTTGTTTTGAAATGTACGACTGATAGAGGCCGATTATCGCAGGGGTAAATATGAAAACTATAAACATAAAAACTAAACTACGCCCAATTCGATTTGGTTTTCTAGTGAGACCAAATGACGGTAAAAGTATTGCTGAGATATTCAAAGTAAACACCTGCTTATGGGGCGGGATGTATAACCCAATAATTCCTGTATTTAGCAGAACACCTAAATGGTGGTCTGATGGTGCCTCTAGGAAAGAAAAGCCACGTGAGTCACTCAATAGGTATCTGGACTTTTTTGAACCAGATGTATTAGTTGAATGTGAAGAAGGTCTAGCAGCAAAGTCTGGCTACAAAGAAGACAGAATTATAAGCCTTGAACAATTATTGATAGATCAAGATGGACAACAAGGCTGGAAAAGTTTTGGTCAAGATGTATACGACCTTTATCAACACCTATACGACACTGAGTACAAATATCATCATAGAATACCTCGTGATATTGCGTTAATAAAAGGTGACTCAGTCGCTTTAGATATGATGGCTAGCTGTTTATTTGGTGGCTTCACTTCTAGGGACAATTACAGTTATTACGAGAAAGTTTTTAAAGATATCTTCTCTCCACAAGAGTTGGATTTAGATGCCGAAGTATTAAAAACTTATTTTAACAAAGTGACTCTTTCTCCTTTAGATATCGCTAATGCGCAAATCAATTGCTACCCCAATCACCACAAAGATCCTGCCATCTTCGTATTCGATTTTACCAAACCATATGATTTACTGGACTATTGGAACTTAAGAGCGGTATATCCGAATAGCATTGTTCCGGTGCCTAAGCAATGGATTGAAAAGCTAAGTGATTTTTGTAAGCAGTTCATATTACGTAACTATCGGCCTCTTCCCGGAAACAGGCATGGTGTAATGATTCGCCCCACAGTGATGTTTGCTAGAAGTATCAATCAAGATGAAGCAGAAGGCTTATTTAGAGCATATATTAGTGTAGATAAAAAAGAAGCCAATTGTATTCAGCACTGGTATCCATCATTTGACGCCAAGCAATATAAAGGAGTGGTTAGAGAACAAAAGCCTGTTCTTGTTGTAAAAGAAAGGGATAGTGAACAGTTAATTTCTGAATCCGAGAAGATAACGAAGACAGATGCCTTGCTGCCTGACTTTGTCGATAGGCATGGAGGGGGGCAAAAATGGGCTAACATAGTTCAGATTAGGAACTGGGGCAAAGAAGCAGTTAATACTGTATTTCCTATAGACTTTCGCAACCCCAAATTTCCATCTCCGTATATGGGGGGGGACATAGTGCTTGCTACAACCGAAGGCCTTGTGCTAATTCCTAGAAGTTCAATGGGGAAAAACTACTTAGAAATAGACTCATGCTCTGATGCAATTTCCAAATGGTTAAGAACTTTAGACATTTCAAGTGTGCAATCTGATGCCGGAAGATCTACCCACCAAATTATAGATACAATGGGGGGATTTGGGGGAGTAAGAGCGCTTGCAAACAAAAAGGTCGTAGAAGAGCTAAACAAAATAGCTATGAAACCGGCTTCGAAGACAGAGAATGTAAACGCATTTAAAAACAAGATGAGTATCGTCTCTGGAAATCAGCGTAGAGCAAATAATAGCTTTCAAAAACTCGTAGATTGCGGCGCTGTCGAAATAGGTGCAGAGGTTAAGTGTACGCATTGTGGGCACCCTAACTGGTTTGATCTGCGTAAGCTAGATTACTTTCTTCAATGTAATCTTTGCATGAAGAGTTTTGAGTTCCCTAAGCTTGATACAAAGAATAAATTGGCATGGGCTTATCGACTTATTGGTCCATTTGCATTGCCGAATTATGCTAAAGGTGGTTATTCAGCAGCGCTAAGCCTGCGCTTCTTTTCAGAAGTTATTGGTGATATCAGCTTTTCTAAGATGTCTTGGACATCTGGTCGAGAGCTCACTTACTCAGATAGAAAAAAAATAGAAGCAGACTATATCGTTTGGGTTCAACAAACTCCCGCATTCGATACTAACTCGCACGCAAAGCTCATATTTGGAGAAGCTAAAAGTTTTGCTAAAGAAGCTTTCACAACTAAGGATGTTCAGGCTATGAAAGAGCTGGCGGTAAGGCATCCCGGGGCGATCTTGGTGTTTTCTACATTAAAGAGCAAGTTATCGATTAAAGAAGCCACTCGATTAAAAAGGCTAGCACTTTGGGGGCGAGAAATAGAAAGAAGAACTGGGGTACAACGTGCGACTGTTATCGTACTAACTGGAACTGAACTTTTTTCTATCGACGATATGAGCTTGAGTGATGCATGGAATAAAGGGACAGCTAAACACAAGGAGCTTGCAGAGATTTATACTTATCAGTTGAAAGACCTAGATGTGTTGGCTGACTGTACACAACAAATCTATCTAGGCTTGCAAAGCTACGCAGATTGGTGGCGTCAAAAGTATGTAGTGAAGAATGAGAATTGACCACTCAAAAGAGGTTGTTTTCCATACTTCTATTAATCCGCTAAAAGCTATTTTAGAAAATTCGATAACACACTTTTGTCCAAAGACGTGGTACATCTATGATGAGTAATGTGTAGAACTAAAGTACAGGTTTGCATGAGTCTCAGATCATGCATAATTCCGTACATAGGCAATCGCTGGCACGAATCAATTGACCAAGGCATTGGACTGGGCTTTCCGTGCCTTTCCATCAAGTTTTTCTTACAAACGCTTCCAAATGCATAAACTATGAACAATAACTTATTGTGAGTGAGTAACGTTTATGGTCATTTCTTCCGCTCGTATCGGGCGTCCTAAAGTCGATAACCCCAAATCTCAAGCCGATAGAACCCGCGATAGCCGTATGCGCAGCAAGGCGCTAGGTCGCGTCGAGCGTAAGTTCATCCTCGATGCCGACAGTGCGGATTTGTTCGATACGCTGCGTCGAGATGCTGGCTTTTCCACTAAAGAAAAATCCGAGTTTTTTGCGGCGCTACTGCTTCGTGTCGCCAACAAGAACTGGCTTGGTAAACCTTTCACCTTACCCATTGAGGAGGCGCTATGAAAATGAAGATAAATCGTCATGCTTACTATGGTTTGGTACATAAAGGTGTTAAAGCGCTGTTGAATGACCGTATGGGCTTTTATGATGACGATGAGTATCGCAACTACCTAGGCATTCAAACGGGTCAAACTAGCTGCAAAGACTTGAGTGATGATACGTTGCGTGAGTTGGTCGCAGAGTTAAAGCGTCAAGGCTATTTGGAAGACTCAATCAAGTTTAAAAAGCGCTTGGGAGGCAGTTCGTCTCGCCAGCCATCCAACTTACAATGGGCAAAGCTGGCGGCGTTGGCTAAATCTATGGGCTGGCAAGGGTTGGATGACCCCGCATTAGATAGCTTTGTGAAACGCACGGTAAAAGTCGAACGCGCTCGTTGGCTCACTCGTGACACGATACGTGCTGTGATTGTGGGACTTGAACGTTGGGAGGCATCATGTCAAGGCGAGTAAAGTTTCGGGCCGAGCCTCGCTATGAGGTGTTAAACCCTCGGACCCAAGAAGAGCTCGAAGCGCTCTTACTGGAGATGTATCCCGATAACCGCATCGCGGCAAGCGAGTTTCAAGCCGCGCTCAATCCCATTGATAAAGCGATCATCAAAAGTGATCTAGGTATTCGTAACTGGTACACCCCTAAAGAGCTGGCCGAGTACCTATGGAGAAGGAGTAATTATCATGCCATCGAAACCGATCCGTATGCTTCCAGCCTATGAGGTATTTAATAGCTGCACTCGCACCCAGCGCAACCACGTGCGAGATGGCTATTTCTTTGCCTCAAAACTGCAAACCTGGTTTGTGTTTGTAAAGGACAAAGGTGAAACCGCCAATGGCAAACCAGAGGAGCAGCTCAGTCTGTTTGGGTAGTAGGCAGTGATGGAAGAGTTTGAATGGCGCTTGCATCGAGTTTGGAGCAAGCGTCATTTTTATTGGTGTAACCGTAGAACGTTCGATTGCGCTCTATCTTACAGGCGCACAATCGAAAGTACGTAAGCCAGACAGCATCACGGCTGGCCGCTTCGCCATAAGTCAGCGGCTTTTGGTCAAACGGCTGCTCACACTCCACCAAGTCACCCACCGGTGGTGATTGGATAATATCTTGGTATTCATACTGAGTGACAACCTTAGTATCCTGACACCCAGCCAACAGGATAAGCGATAGGCTCAGCGCTGCATATTTCATGTTCAAGCTCCTTTTCCAGTTGTTCAACGCGTGTTGTTAGCTGATGTCGAGCATGGCGCTCTCGAGTCGACGTATCATCCGCGACTTGCTGCGCTTCACGCCTTTGGGTGGTTAACATCGTGATGCGCTCAGCCAATAAATGATTAGTGGTTTCCTGGCTGGTAATGGTTTCACCTAGCATTTGGTTACTGGCTTTTAGCTCACTGGTGTAGTGGAAGAGCTGGTAGTTCACCAGCAAGCTCACGATGAGTATGGCGCCGCCTAACCAAAAAGCCGTGCGTTTAAGCTGGCCAAGAATCCCCATGTTATTGCCATCCATTCAAACAAATCGCCATTTCTTTATCTCGCCGTTTGGGGATACCTTCGCAGCCACTGCCTTTTATGCGGCAGTCTTTCTTATTGACATAGACCCAACGCGGGTATTGTAAGCAGGCTCCGCGGTGGTCTCCTTGATTAAAGGTCTTGAGCAAGGTCGAACGAGCAAAGTTGCTCGCGCCGAGGTTGAACACAAAACTCACCATCATGTCGTATTCCGCTTGGCTCGGCGTTTGTGTAAGGAGCGCGTTTACCACGCTCTCAGCGCTGGCCACATCCTTAACAAAGTCGTGGGCGATTTGCTCATTCGTTGCCGAGTCACCTTGCTTCACCCCTTGAGTATGCCCAAGGCCGAGAGTCCAAGTATGGGCGCTGCATTGGTAGGCTTGAGCGCGGCAACCTTCTTCATTCGCAATATGACGCAGGCCTGGTTCACTGACACTCAATGCGTCATCGATGTTAAACACGATGGCCAACACGGCGGTGATGGAGCACACCAAGGCTTTCGTTGCGTTCGCTTTCAGACTCATGAGGTTTCCTCCGACTCCATCACGCTGTCATCACCGGTTTGTAAGCGAGCCAGCTTGGCTTTATTGAGTTGGGTCGCCACCGCATAATGGCGAATGGCCATACAACCCGAGATAATACCCACCGTAATCGCAACGAGTTGCGCAATATCATTAACACCAAAACTGACAATCGTGGCCATCACGGACGTACCCACTTTCTTTAAGCCCGCTAAATCCGTGAGAGACATCAATATGGCTTTCATTCCCGTTTCACTCATTGGCTTTTCTCTCTCTTATTATTGTTATTCAAAGGTTTGTTGACTGCTTTCAGTGATGACCTCAAAGGTAACGGCCGTGAGGGTGATAAGCGGTCTTTGTTTTTGAGTCACCGGTTTCGTGTCAGCAATCACTTGGCCATCGCTATCGGTTAGCGCCCCTTTCGCGAGGTACACGCCTTCAATACGTTGAGCCAGCGACGTTAAGGCCGCAGGCACAATGTCGCGTCCGTGCTGCGTCTTCCACGTATTAATGACGGATTCAATATTCGTTTTTGCCGTCATTTGAATGGACTCCGCTAATGAGGCGTAGTCACTGAATATCTGCAGGTGAAAGCTCGCCGTTGCCGTGACATCCGTTGCGTCCACCACGCGCACCAAATCCCCCATAGGCACTCGCTTATCCCCTGAGCACTCTGATTTAATCAAATCCTTGATGGCTTGGTTGGGGAGCGAGCCATCTTGCAAAATCGCGCTTATCTCAATTTCATTCGGCGAGGGTGTCCATACCGACACGTTTTTAATCGACGAGCTGCTTGAACGAGCAAAATACTCATACGCCTCATAAGGCCCAGCCACACTGAACTTTGACGGCGAAATATAGATTCGATAGGCAAAGTCATCATCATTCTCAATGTCAGAGCCGCCTTGTGTGGTTTCGGTATTGGTCACACTCTCAAGCGCATCCAATGGCGCAACGGCTTGATTAATTTGTCCGGCTAAGAAGCCATTCCCCTGAAGGCCAGCGTCGATGCACTCGACGTTGGCATTGATGCTTTGCGTGCCCGCACTGACCACCACCTCTTCCAGTGTTTCAAACAGGGTCTGGTTATCCACGGCAATCACTTGATAGCCCTTCGCAATGACAAAGCCAGTATGAGGGGTAAAGGTAAAGGCCATTACCGTACGGGCTTTTGACGCGGGCAGACGCTCGGTTTCGGTCAGTAGACCGATGTTGTCTAAACGCTCTTTGTCAGCAAACGAGAGAAGGTTCTGCTTACTTTCGTAGTTAAGCAGCGCTTTGAGCTCGTTCTTCTCATACGCGATTTGCTCAAGATGAAACGTTTCGGGATCGTTAAGGCCAGGATAGTGCCCGGTGCCCGCTTGGTAACGCTGCTTGAGGCTGACAAGGTCGGCGTCATAATTCACCTCGACCAGTTGCGGCTCTGGAATAGTAGGGAATCGATTGGTCATATCAGGTCGCTCTTGCTAGTTGCGCGCTGGCGGTCCACGAACGTCCACTAATGGATGTCGTCACTGTGGTGGGTTTCCAGCGGTTTGGCACGTTGCCAAAGTGTAAAAATTCAATCAAATGCGCGGTGGTTAACATGATATTGGTCACCGACATACGTCCTTTCGCACCTTGTTTCCCGTCTGCACCATTTTGCAAATAGGACTCGGCGTAAGCTCTGGCGTCTGCCATGGACTTCACATTATCGATGTTGTGCAGCATCTTCACTCGATCGCCTGTCGCAGTGGCATCCCCGGCGCGATAACTAAAAAGCTGCTCGGCTTGCTGGTCATAACCATTGACTTCAACCGCTACGTACTTTGAACGAGCGCTATCGGGCAGATTGAGGGCGGTGAGGATGTCTCGGTTTAAGGTGTCAATTTGAATCACGTCGTCTTTAAAGTTACCCATCACAAGGCGCTTACCTTTGATGGCCATCGGCACACTGGTTTGCTCTGACAATCGCGTTAAAAATGCGGGAGTGGTTTCATCACGCTGCTCAATGCGAGCAAATTGAAAACCGGGCGTATCCGGCGCTTTGATAAACGATAGGCCGCTCTCTTTTGCCCAGGACTCGGCTACTCGCTCAAGCGTGACGCTCTCTTGTACCAAGCACTGTTGATTGTCGATAAAGCCTCGCTTAATGGTGGGCGGTTTGGCGTTTGCACCGACCATCACATCATCAGGCCCAATTTTGAATGACACTTCATCAATACTGAATTCCCCCCACAACCATTCATGGCGTTGGCCTTGTTCATCTAACCAGCCAATACCGGGCTTTAAGGTGTCGCCTTTGGTGGGATACCACGCCTGACAAAAGCGGCGGTCTTTGTTAAACAAAGTCAAAGACAAGGTATCCGTACCGGTTTGTTTGCTTTCCATCACATCGGTATAGGTCATGGACTTGACATAGCGACTGAGCTCAGCGGTCACATCCTTACCCGCCCAATGCAAAATGGCGAACGGACGAATGACTCCCGTGGCGATTAGGCCCATGGCGGCATTTCCACCGTGACGGTGTTCACCACCTTGGTGGCAGGGATAATAACGGTTTCACCGCCACGAAAAGTAAAGCTTGTCATGGTTCGGGTGAGCTCTCGGTTAGCCTCAAACAACGCGTCGACTAAGGTTTGACTGTTGGCGCGATAGGCGCGATAGCAAAGCTGCTCCCATCGTTCGCTCTGGCGTGCAATCAAAGTGTTCATGCGCGTACTTCCACAAGATCGATTTGGTAATTAACACTGGTGATAACGCCAGAGGGTAAGGTTTCAATATGAGTACGATTGATTTTACGAATGCAGAATTGCCCATGCACCACTGAGCCCACGACCAAAGCGCGAGGCACACCGTTTTCGCCCATTAATTCGAGCTGCTTGGTCATCTTCGTGATGTCGACAAAGTAGTTGTTGAAGATCAGTTCTAATGAAGCGGTGTGTTCATCTTCCCCCATATTTTGATGCGCGGGATAACCGTTAATGAGATCTTGCTTGTTGATCTTAAAAGTGCGCGAGTCGCTGATTTTGTTTGGCGTGAAGCGTCCCTTAAAGACCAAGTCACCAAAACCGCCCCATTGGGAGTAGTTCGTTGTTTGCTCTGTCATCTATGGTTCCTCATCATTGATGGTGTGACTCTCACCGGTGAGAGCGCTCTTGGCGGTAATTTCAGTCACATTAGGGTTGGTATAGTGTTTGTGTACGGTGAGCGCTAATGTGGCTTGCCAATCTTCGCGCCAAGTAAAGAGATCGTCTTTAGGGTCAAAGTCATCGTTTTGTTTTGGCTCACTCCAGCCGGATGATAGTTTGCGAGCGTCGGACATCTCCGCATCGCCCACGACCGTCAGGCGCTCACCGAATTCACCAAAGCCAGCAGGCAAGTCTTCGCCAATGTCTTTTAAAACAATCAGATCATGGGTGAGATAATCGGTCATGCGCAGGTTGAGTTGTATCTGTTGGCTAGATAAGAAGCATTGCGTGTTCCCGCCGCTGACCCTGGCTGAAATCACCACATCAAGGAGCATTTCATAAGCCGCGAACGAGCCTTGTGTCGTCAGTGCCAGTCGATTCAACGCGCGGATACCATTGAACATCACGCGTACTTCTTTTCTGGCCACCGCATTAGAGGGCTCAACCACCGCCTGCAGGCCAAGTGAGGTTTCCAGTGTTTTTTCTAATGTTCGTATCACTTTCATTGGATTGCTGCCTTTAACTGCTCTAATGCCATCTCTTGCTGTGCTTGCTGCTGCTCTGGGCTTAAGACCATGAACTCACGACTGGAGACTTTGACCTGTGGCGTTCGGATATACAGCACATAAAACACGCCTTTATCTGCGCCTTTGTTGTTTCGGTTGGCTTTGGTCTTCACCTTTTGACCAAAAGCCTTACCCCCCAAGGGCGCTCGTCCCATGATGGAATGCGGACGGTAGAAAATCTTCCAACCTTGACGCTCTAATCCTTCCAAGGTTTTACGCACCCCAACCACCTCGGAGCGTTTCTTTACCTGCTTGTTGATCGGTATGGCGAGCTGCTTGGCTTTCTTGGCCTTTATCACGCCGCCATTGTTAATCAGTGGCGCATGGGCTTTGTTGGTGCCCACTCGGTATTCATCTTGGCCAGCCTTGTACGTCAATGAAGCGTAGGTTTCTCCTGTATCAAATAGGGGCTTAGCCCCTGCGTTCTTGGTGTTTTTGGACAGTGGTGCATTGGGCTTAAACGTGCCGCTTTTCATGTTGTCGCGCACGCACTGCAAGCCAAAGGGAGCCAACGTCTCTGGCAGTCCCTCAATCGTTTTAGTGGTGTTGTGCAGTGCATCGAGAAACCCTTTCATCACTGATACGCTCCATTGAACTGTGTTTGAATCAGGCTTAAATTCTGCCTTTTATTTAGCGACCATCTGCCGAACGGAAGTTAATCAATTCTTCGGGAGATAAGCTGCACACTCACGAGAACAATAAGAAGGAAACCCCATGGCCCCACGCTCAAAGGTGGAATTGCACGGGCTGCTTGAGCGCGTCATTGAGATGTACACCGTGGACAAGATGAAGCTGGACGATATCGCGGAGGCGCTCAAAGAAGACGGCTTTGATATTTCACGTTCGTCAGTGCACCGTGTACTTCGCAGTAATCAGGAATTGATTGAAGAGCAGCGTCTGGTTCAAGAGCAAGCGGAGGTGTTTCTAAAGGAATTCAAAGACAGCCCCAACACCGACATCTCAGAGCTGAACTTACAAATCATGCAGCGTTACATGTTCAAAGTATTGCGTGAATTGGAGTTTGGCCCTGAGTCATTTAAAGATCCGAACAAGCTGGCTAACTTGTTAGCGCGACTATCGGATGCACAGGTGAACCTTGACCGATTGAAAGTCGAGTTTCGTAAAGGGGTCGATGCGGCAAAGGTCGAATTTGAAAGTCAGCTTACCGATATGCTCAAAGAAACACGTCCTGAGCTCTTACTTGAGCTGGTCGGCATCATTCAGACAATTCGTATCGACCAAAAACCGAAACGAGGCCGTCGATGAGCGGCCTCTTTGGTGGATTGTCCGATGCGGATTTAGAGAATATTCGAGACAGTGCGCATAGTGCCGCTGAGGACAAACGCGTCACGAAGAACACCAAAGCCCAAGCGCGGCATGATTTAGCTCGAAAACAAAAAGAAGAAAAGGCGCGTCAAAAGCGCCGCGCCAAATCTAAACGCGACTTTGCATACTTCTGTCAAACCTATATGCCGGATGCGTTCACGCTTGAGTTCAGTGAATACCAGCTCGCACTGACTCGCTTAGCAGCAGATCGACATTTGAATCATCAAGACGAAGCGCTGTTCAAAGCGCTCATTGACCCGCGTGACCACGGCTTTATCAAACAGCCCCTTACGCTTGAAAACGGCAAGCGTGGTGAGTACGAGGGCATTCTCGATATCGAGCCACGCGACCACGGTAAAACCACCCGTAACACTCAGGCTATGCCCTTATGGCTGGCGCTCAATCATCCAGGCTCTTTTATTGTCATTTGTGGTGCGTCCGCCGATAGCGCCAAAGAGATGATGGATGCCATCAAAGATGACTTAGAAGATAACGAATTGATTCTGGATGACTATGGGGAGCAGCGCGGCAACACCTGGACGAAACGCAAAATCAAACTGGCCAATGGCTCTTCTATCGTCGCGGTCGGTCGTGGGCAGCGGCTGCGTGGTATCAAGAACAAGTACCAACGTCCAACTCACATTATCTGTGATGACTTGCTCGATGACAAAGAGGTGGAATCGCCGACACTGCGTCGTCAGGCAGAGCGCTGGTTTAAACGCGTTATTATGAACCTGGGCAAAGGGGCGCTGACCATCATCGCCAACACCATCATGCACCCAGACGATTTACCGTCACGTCTGCTTAAACAAATTGAAGAGGGCCGTTTGCCTAACTGGTTGGGGTTGCGCTTCAGTGCCATTACCCCGTCGGGGCAATCCTTATTTCCATCACGTTGGAGCTTGAAAGAGTTAGACAATAAACGCATCGCGTCAGGCAGTGCGTGGTGGACAGAGTGGATGAACCGTCCCATTGCCGATGAAGATGCCGACTTCAAGGAAGAGTGGTTTGTCTACTTCAAACCTTATGAATTGGATCTTCGAGATTGCACCATTGGCATGGCGATTGACCCTGCTACGGGCCTTAAAAAAGGTGACTGGTCCTTTATTGCCGTGGTGGCTCGACACAAAATCACCATGGTGGATCATGTGCTGTTTGCCAAGGGCTGGAAAGAGTCGGATCTTAAGTTTGCCCAGCGCATTGTGGATGTCTTCCAGCAACACAGGCCGTCCTTTGTGATGTTCGAAACCGTTGCGTTCCAGAAGATTTACAAAAAAGAAGTGATGCGTTACGCCAAGAAGAAAGGCGTGCGCCTTCCAGTTCGTGAGTTCAAAGGGGGCAATAAGCAAGTGCGTATCAAGTCGCTCTCGTCACAGGTCGAGAACGGACTTATCCAATTCTTAGAGACTCAAACGCTGCTTCGTCAAATGTTTTTAGAATTCCCTCGTGGCCATGATGACGGACCCGATGCGGTGGAGATTGCCATCAGTGGATTCGAATCTGGCTTTGTGGGCGGCGCAACGCCACAAACGCCCAAGTCAATCAGTAGCGCCGCCAAAGCCCTCTCACGCTTTGGCGGTGGGGCCTTACGACGAATGATGCGTTAGGAGCCTTTATGTTCAACAAACTCGCAGAAATCAAAACCAAACTCAGTGATGTGCGCTCTATGCTGCGCAAGCTGGTGTGCATTGGCAAAGTGAGCAAGGTAGATGCCCAGCTGAGGCGCGTAAAGGTCACCTTCCCAGGGCTGCGTTACCCGGAGTCAGATTGGTTGCCTGTGCTGGGGCTACGAAGTAAGAGCGTCAGTATTTCATGCAACCTTGAGCCAGGTGAACAGGTGCTGTGCTTGTTCATCCCTAGCGGTTCAATGATGTCTGGCTTTGTGCTTGGCTCGATGGCGAACAAGTCAGCAAAGCCCTATATCGCGAACGTCGATAAGTTTGGGGTTCAGTTTAAAGACGGCACATTGCTTGAGTACGACCAGTCCACCCAAACGGGCGTGTTAAAGATTGGCGGTGGAACCCCTGCCATTACCGTCAATACAGAAAAGGTATTGATTGACGCGAAGCTGGAAGTCACAGGTGCAACCTCGCTCAATGACACCCTCAAGGTCGTAAAAGCGACGACCATGATGGATACGTTAACGGGAATGAAAACGGCCACCTTTACTGGTTTAGTGGGCGCAGCAGGTTACGGTAGCACTAGTGGTGGCGCAGCCGTGATGAGCAGCGGTGCCACCATGAAAGGGTCAGTGACCATCAATGGTGTCACGGTCGCCGTGATTAGCCATAAACACAATGATGCAGAAGGCAGACCAACGTCCACCGCAAATCAATAAATAACAAAACGCCCTCAAAGCGATTCTGAGGGCGCTTAATTTCTATCTGGTGTGAATGTTCAAATAATTTTATTCAAACTCATTCAAGCCGGATTTCAAACGAATTCAAACGGGGTACGCATGACCTACTCACTCAAATTTGCAGGAAGCGGACGAAACACCGATTTAGTGGCTGATATCAAGCAGTCACTTTTTATGATTGTGTACACTGGCAAAGGCGAACGTATTTATATGCCGGATTACGCCGCGGATGCCTTAGAGTATATTGATAAGCCTCAATGGGAAGTGCAAGGGTTGAAAGTCTCCATTGCTGAATCGGTGGCTAAGTATGAGCCTCGAGTCAAACTTGACAGTATTGTGGTCACTCAAACCGATTTGCCACAGGGCATTATTGGCATTAAGCTTTCTTGCCAAATCCTCGCCACAGGGCAAAGTGACGTGTTCGATTTTACCAACGCTTAAGCCTGCCGAACGGAAATTACCCCTCCAATAATCTCAGATACTGACTCGACTGATTAACAGGAGACAGTATCCATGGCCGAATTACTTCACGGCATCCGAACCATCGAATCGCTCACAGGTCCCATTTCGGTCATCGAAGTGTCGTCCAGTGTGATTGGGGTGTTTGGCACCTCTGAGTTGGCAACGCCATTAAAGCTTTACCACACCACCAATTACGATGACGCAAAGAAGACCTTCGGTGAAGGCACGCTCGCCAACGCCATTCGTCGCGTTCACCGCTATGTACCAAGTAACTCCATCTTATCAATCCCTTTAGGTAAGGACGGCGACTTCCCTGACGTTGAAGCGCCTGCGACCTCTGGCGTCACGATGAGCACATCCAGCGTCTCTATTTATATTGATGATGGCGCAAGCTTGCCTGTCACGATTTCAAACCCTCACGCTTGTCACATTGCGTACAGCTCGGACAATGACCTCATTGCTACCGTGGATGCTGATACGGGGGTAGTAACGCCGGTGAAAGCGGGTGTTGCTAACATCACCGCTTTGGTCACCTTTAATGAGGGTGAGAATGACGTAGATGAAGCCCATGTCTATGGCGTGACGGTCGCTCAAACCAACCCAAACGCAGGCAAGACCATGAGTCCAGCGACGCTGGGCGATTCTGTTGCAACAGCGTTCCTAGGCGCAGACTCTCAACCCAACGCGTTAATCAATCCGTACGAACAAACCGCAGTCTGGTCCATTGATGATGAAGCCCTTGCCTTGGTTGATAGTAGTGACGGCACGATCACCCCCCTTTCAGAAGGTCAAACGGTGGTCACCGTGACGCTCGCCTCCAAGAGCAACGTCAGCTACACCAATGACAGCGATGTGACAATCAATGTGGGTGAAGTTGCTGGCGTAGCGCTAACTTATGTTCTGACGGTGGCTCGTGTGACGGATGCGCTGCTAGCAAAATTCATGGAAGCGCTACCGTTACTGCGTAAAGCGAAACAGAGCTACGGCTTTTCATCCAAAATCAACATGGCGCCAGGCATCTTACACAAGGATGGCGCAATGGGGCTCGCAGTGGCCGCGGTCAGCACTATCCGCGGTATTTGGGTAGGAGATATGCCAGAGCATATTTCAACACCCACTGAGGCGTACGCTTGGAAGCAAAAGTACACCTCACAACGCGCGTATGTCGGCTGGCCACGTCCCAAAGTGTTAGACGAAGACGGAGCAACGGTGGTCGATTGGTACGCACCAAGCTTGTGCGGCCTCATTGCTCAGGTAGACCGCAACCAAACCGAGCAGAACATTGTGCCGGAAACCGGTTACTGGTGCTCCCCATCCAACTATATCATGGCCGATGTGATAGGCCCTTCCATTGATCTCGATTACATCCCAAGCGATCCATCGTGTGATGTGAACTACTTAAACGTGAACGGCATTACCACGCTGATGAACCACGGCGGTTGGAAGAACTTTGGTAACTACTCCAGCGCATTTCCAGCCAAGAGCGATTACCTGTCGTTTCTATCGGTGCGCCGAACGGCAGACATCATAGAAGAAAGCATTGAGGACGCTACACGTCAGTTCTTAGACTTTCCGATGTTCACCAGCCCAACGGACATTGCCAATACGACCTGTGGCCGCGTGAAAGATACGGTGAACGATTATCTTCGCTCGAAAGAAGGCACCGCATTGGTGTACAGCAATGTGTCAATTGATGCCGGTGACAACCCGCTCACCAATCTGATGCAAGGCAAAATTAAGTACCGCTATCGAATGACACCGCCTGTGCCTATGCAGAGTGTGGAATTTGAAGCCGAAATTTATGTTGAAGGGTTAGAAAGCGCCTTTAACAAACTGATTGCATGAGGTAAATCATGGCAGAGAAAAGTGTGGTCTGGCGTGACCAGATGGCGTTCATTAATGAAACCCAATACGTCGGACGCGTAAAAAGCGCAAGCAGCGACCTACAGCGCAAGATGGCCACGGTGGGCGGCTTAGGGGGTTTGGGTGATGTCGAAGTGCCAACCGGCAAGTACGAAGCCCCAACGGCAACGGTCGAGTTTCAGTCGGTGGCGCTTGGCGACGTGGCTCAACTGACCAATAACGATGGGTGGATAAAACTGCGTCTCACCGGACAAGTACGCATGCTGGATTCCGAAACAGGGACCAAGATTATTGATGCGGGCATTACTCGACTTCATGGGTTTGTGAAAAACCCTCCGGTGCCTGGTTATAACGATGAAGGCTCACCGTACACCGCCAACATTGCTGTGCATTTTATTGAGATCAGCAATACCTCAGGACGCGTCTTCATGCTCGACATGCAAACCGGTGCGAAATACCCGCCGGATGCACCAGGGCAATTTGGTATCACCGTGACCTTGTAAGGAGTCGATATGCGAATTCGTAAGTTGGAAATTGTGGCAGATGGCATTCAAAAAAATGGTCAACCCGTCACGAAAGCGCAGCTCGAATCGGTGGTTCGCCATTATAAATCGGACGCCCGCCCGCCTGTGACCCCAGGCCACCCAACCAAAGGCAGCGATCAGATTGCCGCGTTGGGGCGAGCGTCCAACCTCAGAACGGAAGCTGGCAGTGGCGATAAAAGTGGAAAAACCGTCCTTGTGGGTGAGGTGATTTACACCCCCGAGATGGAAACACTGGAAGATTCGGGCAAGTTTGAAGGTTTCAGTGCTGGCATCCATCCAGTACCGGATAAAGAGGGTGAGTGGTACATGCACCACCTTGCTTTCTTGGGGCAGCTTCCTCCGGCGGCGGACACGAAAACCCGTGATGTGGTGGATCTAAGCGATAGCGACTTTTGTGATGACGCTATCTATCTCAGTGCAGATGTCGGTACTCAACCTGGCTCTGATGACAATGAAACAGGAATAACCATGAAGAAAGACGAACTCAAAACGCTGCTTGGCGATGTCGTCAAAGAGCAGCTTGACGGTATGGGGATTAAACCTAATACGCCGCCAGTTAAAAAAGACGGTGAGCAAAACAAAGGTGGAGAGCCGACTAAGACCGATGACGACAAATCAAACGGTGCGGTTACTGCGATGCAAGAAACGTTGGCAGGCGATCGTAAAGAAACACTGACTGAACTTGCGGACTCGCGTGAAATGAGCGACGAGCTTCGCAAGAGTGTGAAAGTCATGATTGAAGGTGCTTCGTCGATTGAACTTTGCGCATCAGGCGACGGTAATCGTTACAGCCAGCTCAAAGGTATGCTGAGCGCGATGCCTGAAAAGAGTGCAACCCCACCTAAAAAGTCGGCGTGGGATGCATTGACTCAAAATCTAGAGCTTGCCGATGGAGGCAATGCTCAAAAAGATAACTTTGATCCGGAGGGTTGGTAATGGAATTTGGAATGAAAACCACC
The DNA here is from genome assembly GCF_902751245.1 of Vibrio sp. Vb339. Taxonomy (NCBI): domain Bacteria; kingdom Pseudomonadati; phylum Pseudomonadota; class Gammaproteobacteria; order Vibrionales; family Vibrionaceae; genus Vibrio; species Vibrio sp. Vb339. Next base: position 938,552 of record NZ_CADDIS010000002.1, read on the forward strand.
ATCAAGGGCGCACCCGCCATTGTCGGCAGTTATACCGGTGGCAACGTCATCCAACAAATGATGGTCAATGGCATCACCGATTTAGAGCCAGGTCATGTTGTGGTGATCACTGATGGCATGATCACTGGGCGTTGGGACGGCTCCCCGTTGATCACCGTTCAAGATGATGGCGCTGGCAATCTTACCGTCACTCAAGTGACGCTAGGGGTAGTCACCACCAAACAAATGAAAGGTGATGGGTCTGTTTCAGTACTTCGCCTTGGCGCGTACCTTCGTGACCGTGTGGTGCTTGCGGATGACTCTGCGCTCACCGCCGCGAATGAATTTACGCTTTCTTGCGTTCAACTCTTTGCAGAAGGAGCCTGGTTATGAGTCCCCTAGAGCAACAAAAAGCCAAACAAGACGGTGTCTTTTCTAAAGCGCTGCGTGACGCGTCGAATGCCTTTGTTCAAATGGGCGCTCACCCACGCACACTGCTGCACCATTCACGCCGTAATGATTTGATTGAGCAAGCCATCGCAAAGCTTCACCTCTTAAAACGTGAAGGTGACGCTTATCATCAAATGGGTAACCCCGCGCTGCAGGCCACGCCAAATATCGACGCAGAGTCAAAAGGTAAATTGACAATCGAGCCTGTCGGTTTTCGTAAAGTGGATGATTCACCGGTTGTGTACTCAGAGCTTGGCGTTGATGTGCAAAACGGCGGTTTGAATTTTGTTCTCAATAACCCCTACGAGCAAATCGTAAAGTACACCTCGAGTGATGAATCGGTGGCCACCGTCGATGAAAAATCAGGACTTATCACCCCGGTTGGTGATGGTGAAGTGACGATTCATGTCGCCCTAACGAAAAAAGGGGAATACCCACGCGTCGAAGATAGCGTTGGTTTGGTGATTGCGGATGAGCCAAAAGAAGACTCAGAGCCATCCCCCGATGGTGACGCGCAATCAGACAACAACGCTTCTGAGTCAGGCTTAGACAAATAACCCCACCCATTAATGCATGCCGCTGTTTGATAAGCGGCGATAAAGAGAACAAAGCATGGATATTATTGATATTTTACGCGGTCTGTTAGCCCCTCAAGAGTGGGCTGAGCTGCTGAACAACTACAAAAAACGCAAGCCAGTGCCTATGCGTATTCGCAAGAAGGTGTTTGGGGATGCGGTGTTTTACCCAAGTGTGCGCATCCCCTGGAATGTACTCAAAGAGACCCTGTCTAACATTCCGGTGGTACGTCGCGGCACTAAAGCGTATCAGTTGGGTGGTAATGACTTAGAAACTCAATCTATCGAGCCACAGGGCTTTTCGACGGTATCGCATGTGTCAGCGGCGGAGCTCAACAACCTCAAGGCACTAGGTTTAAAAAACATTAAAAAGTTTTTTGAAATGCTTCAGTTTGGTGTGATGCGCAAGATTGAAGTCTCAACCGAAGCGCTGTGCGCTCAATCGCTAACAGGTAAGATTGCCTATCCAATGAAAACCGCAGACGGCGCAATGGAATTGTTTGAAGTGGATTTTGGGGAAACCCTGCGCTACAACTTTAACAACTCACTGAAAGCCACAGACGCCACCATCGAACAAGTGTACACCGCATTGCAAGAGATGGATGAAGTCATTCAAGCGAAAGGTTATGGCGCAAACTTGGAAGTGTTGAGTGGTAAAACATTGTTTGCTCGCATTGTCACCTTAGCAGGAAAAAATAAATCCAACGTGCTCGATGTGAAAGTCAGTAAGGGGCAAGTCAATGTCGGCGGCTACCTCATCAACCTTGAAAATGGTTCATACGAAACCATGGTTGGCGGTACGAAAACCCGCGTAAAAACCGTTGATGATGACAAGATGGTGATGATTGACCTTGATGCTGGCCACACACCGTACTATGCCGCACTCGATGATTTGGACGCAGGCCTTCAGGCCTTACCTTTCTTCTCGAAGGTGAAGAAAGTCGACGACCCAAGTGGCGCGGATGTGTACACCATGTCAAAACCTTTGCCTGCAGTTGTCGTCGATGCCATCTGCTGGGCGGATGACGCACTGAAGTAAGGAGTGATAATGACTATTACCCTTACCGAGTTAAGAGCGATGGTCACCATCCAGGGAGTCTCGAGCTCCCTGGATGAACAAATCTACCACTCCTTAACTTACAACGATGAGAATAACGCTCAAACCGCTTGTCAATCCGCCGCGCGTTGGTGCTATGCCTATCTTGGTCAAAAGAATGCCTTGTCTCGCCTTTATAGCGAGGATGACAAAGAAGTGTTGGCTGAAGGCATGACTCAAAGGGCGATTTACGAGTTAGGTGAAATCAGCGAGTTTGATTTTGATGACCGCAAAGACGAAGCGCTCGCATTAATCAACGCCTTGCTTGGCCTTAATACCGGCACTGAAAGCGGTGCCCAATACACAGGAGCTGCGATTGCCCGTGATAAAGAATCTCACATTATCGTCCCTTATCGCCCGGCTTCCCACCGACGTTATCGTTAATCACTACCCATTACCTGCAGAGCTCGGCAACGCTCGCTACCAAAGCAGCAATTACTATTTTGGGGCCATTCGCGCCATGCTGCTCGATGAAGAGGTCGCATCAAGCATTGAAATGCGTCATGCCACGGCCATGACGGTGCCCTACGTGATGGAAGGCTCGGCCAATGACATCGCGTTTTACAACGAGGTGATGGCAGACTTTGATTTAGAAATGTTGATGGAGCAGATGTTAAGTGCGACGGAATTTGGTTTTATGCCCGTGGAGCTTATCTGGGAGAAAGTCGACTCACAGCTTTGCCTCATTCACTCAGAGCCCAAACGGCCTGAAGACTTTCGCCTATTGAAAGATGGCACCTTAGTGTACAGCGCCGTGGACTACACAGCAAAAACGCCTGTGGCAGGGAAAGTCATTCCTGTGCTGCGCAATGCAACCACCGAGCGTCCATACGGCGAAACCATCTTAGAGTCAGTGTGGCCCATTTGGCAAAGTAAGTGGATAAGCTGGGCCAACATCGAGCGACTGGGTGAGAAATACGCGATCCCAACCGCGATTGCTCTGGCTGAAAATGCCAATGGCGGGGATGACGTACAAGCGATAGCCAACTCGTTGGCCCCTGTGATGAACGGAGATGCGGTGGCACTCTCTGGTGTAAAAGAAATCGTCACCCTTGATGCAAACGGTAAGGTGGATGAACTGCTTCGAACCATTGAATACATCGACAATAAAATCTCCAAGCGCATCACTGGGCAGACTCTCACAGGCGGTAACCAAAAGTACGGTTCTCGCTCTTTGGGTGAAGTTCACGAGCGCGCAGCCATGCGCGTCTCCAAGCGTGATGCTCGAATGGTGCATAAGACGCTTAACGATACGCTGTTAAAATGGATATTCTTAGCCAACGGTCGTGAAGGCAGTATCAAAATCCGAGTGGATGAGGATGCCTACAAAGCCATGTTGGAATCGGCATTGGCGAATGGCTCAGGGGTTGACCCTGTACAAGGTTTTAATCAACGTCCAAGTCTGGAGTTTTCAGACGTACCAGGAAAGCATCTATGTCTGCTTTAAAGAGTATCGACAAGAAAGAGACCAGTAACCTCACCAAATTACAGCGCCTCGAAGATGAGGCGCTTTCATTAACCGTCAAAAGCCTTTCAAGCGAACTGGAAGCAGCGTTCAAAGCGCATTCAAACCCAGACGATATCGATATCACTCAAGTGGCAACGCAATACACCAACATCTATGCCGCTTCGATGATGGTGAGTTGGCTGCTGGGCCAAGCGCATATCCATAATGCGATCAATGATGCCAGCGAGAAACCTCTCGAACTCACTTATGCGCCGATTTATCTCGCCGTGGATGAGGTGCCTTTTCAGGAAGCGATTGATTCACTCAAAGCCATGATACCGACCGATACCCAAGCGTATCGGCAGATGGAAGCGGCGCATCACGCTCTGAAACGTTAGGGAACCTCCGTCAACTTCTTGAGCAAGAAGGACTCTCTCAGGTCAATCCTTATTGGTTAGAGTTGCATTATCGCAATAATATGATGACCGCATACAATTCAGGTCGTTGGACTCAAATTGCTCATAATGATTTAGTCGAGTTTTTGGTGTATTCGTCGGTGCTCGATTCGGGCACCACAGAGCTGTGCAGAAAGCTTGATGGCGTTATTAAACCTAAAGACGACCCATTTTGGGAAAGTTTTTACCCGCCCAATCACCATAAATGCCGCGCGACCGTTTCAGTGCTATCACGCAAGCAATATGAAGCACTACCCGCATCGATACGGCAGGCCTCTGCAGAGGTCAGTGGCACAGCCTTGGATAAGGATGCGACAACAGGCAAAGAGCATCAGTTTACTAGCTCGCCATTAGTATCAATGAAAACGCTGCCAGTATCGATGATGGAGCGGGCGCAAGAATATGGACTGATCCAAAGCATTCTCAACTACTCTCACGCACAAAGTAAACGTGTATTGAAAGAGCAAGCCGAAGCCGTCGCGAAACAAGGCTTATCGGCTACCACACTCAATAACGCGATAAAGCAAGCGCCAGAGCTAGAGCCGTTTCGGGAAATGATACAAGAGAAGTTGATGACCTCACCTGATGAGGTGTTGTTCGCTTTTGATGAATTGGAGAGTGAGGACTTTTTACCTAGCGTGCAGTTTGTGCTTGAGTTAGACGATTCGCTCAGGGCGGTGGCGTTTGCGAGTGCGTATGGCAATACACGGGTTTACCGAGTAAGCGCTGCCACTCAGCAAGTGCTTTCCAAGCAGGTGTTTATTGAACTGCAGTAACAACCTTTCATTTTAATTATTTCAATAGCTTGATTTATGGACAGTATGACCGCATAACAATACGTTGTATTCGTCAAATATTTAGTCCTTATGCAAATCAAAAAAGAGTTTGATTACTATCAAACATTACACCAAACCATAACGCATGCTTTGCTTCATCTATTGTTCCAAGTATCGGCTAGCTCGCGTTTCGTTCCCATTGCAAAGCGTAATGAGATTTTATTGAAATATCTAAAGCCCAAAATGAGTGATAAGACTTACGCTGCGATTAAAAAAGACATTCGCTTGATGCTTCAAGCGGCTCGAACAAAAGAAGGGAACCTAGAGATGAAGCTCTATCAACTTAATGACCAGGCTAAAAAGACCAAGCTCGCTGGTGCGGAGAAGCTGTACTCACTGCTCGTGCATCTATATGACGAAGAAGGCATTGAGTCGAGACTTTTTGAGGAAGGAACTGAGGCAGAACCGAGTGTTTTGTATATGTTAGAAGAACATATTGAACAGGGTTTCGACAATATGACACAGATTAGTCCTCTGTCTATGTTAATTCAACATGAGAGAGCGTATGACCTCATTGACAGTATTCATCGACATGGTTTGTTTATCGCAGAAATGAAAGAGTGGAATGCAAAAACGCATCAAGCTCACCTGCTGTTACATCCTGCAGAGCTCTAATTAACTCAAGTTATCATCACAAAGCACTGGCTATTCCCGACACACCATACTAGTGTCGTGTTCACGTTGAATTTACATGGAATTTCAGCATGTTAACGATTAAACCTGAACATAAAACGCTGGTGAGTTTGATTATTGAACAGTCTAAACAAGGTCATGTTGACCCTATCTCTGTATCCCAAATGCTGCCTGAGCACTCTGTCCATCACGTGGCCTTTGTTATCGAACAGCTTTCACAACAGCCCTATCCAGATTTAACGCAATTAATTCGAAACAATTAACTGTATAAATACACAGTTTTGCGTGATAAGGTTGATAGGTGTTTTGATGCCTTGAGTACCTGAGACCCAAGACCTTTTTGATAAAGGAATTGGAGAGGAAGCAGCAAAACGCCGCCAGCTTTAATTCTTTATTGCTGGCGGCTTTCAATCGCTATTTGTGTTCAAGGCTCTTGCTAACAGGAGATAAGAATGCACCAACACACACTGCACGATGGCCGTGCCACCCTCATCCATGCCGATTGTTTAACCTACCTTAAAACGCTTGAAGACAACTCCGTTGATCTGATTTTAACCGACCCACCATACTTCCAAGTCAAACGTAATGCCTGGGACAATCAGTGGCCAGATGTCGCTTCATTTCTAGCCTGGCTCGATGAAGTGCTTCTCGAGTTCTGGCGAATCCTTAAACCCTCAGGAGGTCTTTATCTGTTCTGTGGTTCAAAGCTGGCCAGTGATACTGAAATTCTCATCAGAAGCCGCTTTGAAGTGTTTAACCACATCATTTGGGCCAAACCGTCAGGCCCATGGCGAATAATGCACAAACCGGACTTGCGCATGTTCTTTCCGTCCACCGAACGTATTTTATTTGCTGGCCACTATAACGCTGAAGGCTATGCCAAAGGTTGCTCTGGTTACGCTTCTAAATGCAATAAGCTCAAGAAACACGTATTCAAACCTTTGATGGATTACTTCATCAATGCTCGTAAACAACTTGGTGTGACAGCAAAAGAAATCAATGCGGCAACAGGGACACAAATGTGCTCTCATTGGTTTAATGAAAGCCAATGGAAACTCCCCAACAAAGCGCAATACCAAAAGCTTCAACAGCTTTTCGCAAGTAAAAAGGGAGAATTAACCAAGACGCATGGCGACCTAGTGGAGGAGTATGACGCTTTAAAAAATAACTACCAAAACTTGGTATTGGAATACGATGATCTAAAAGCGCAATACGAACATTTACGTCGACCGTTCTCCGTCACCAGTGAGGTGCCTTATACCGATGTCTGGCAGTTTGCTCCGGTGCAATATTATCCAGGTAAGCATCCTTGCGAAAAACCACAAGACTTACTGCAACATATCATTACCGCCAGCAGCCGTGAACATGATGTGGTGCTCGATGCGTTTATGGGCAGTGGCTCTACAGGTAAGGCGTGTTTGAGTTTAAATCGACGTTTTATCGGCATTGAAATGGAAGAGGAAACGTTTGAACAAACGCTGGAGTCGATGAGAAATATTCAATATTAGTCCGCAACTTAAAAAGAGAAGGCGCTTAATTGCGCCTTCGTCATATTTAGTTGTACAGCCACTCGTCCGCTTCATTGAACATCTCTTCCAAAAGCGCATGGGCTTTTTCTTTTTTGGTTTTATCCCTTTCCATGATGTCCAGATGATTGTTTTCACCCTTGCGGATACGGACACATACATCGGGATCGAGTACCGACAAACGCTTTTGAATTTCAGGCTCAATCAAAGAGAATGTCCCTTTGGGTAAACCAGAAGCTTTGACGATCATATCAACGCGCATAATAAACTCTCCTTTCAAATATACTGTATAAAAACACAGTATATTTATTTTTAGTCGAGGTCAACATGATCCATATCTTTCCAAAGATCATCCATCACATCATGCAATGTCTGTTTGAGCTGAGGCGTCATATCACGCAGGGCTGCCACTAAGGTTTGTGCCATCACATCGGCCTCAGAGCTCACCGCTTCCAGTTGAATGACAGGTGCAAAGCTCACTTCGATTGTGGCTGGTGGCTGACTGATGGCGTTTCTGGGTTGCGTTGTCGCAGATTGAACCGTCTGCTCCACTTGAGCGACAGCCTGTTGGTTAACAGGATCATCCTTACCATTGAAAATATCGTATAACCAACCTGCAATCTCATCACCCGCCACAGAGCCAGCAATCGCACCAGGGACGGCACCAAAGCCACCAAACAAACTCCCCGCGAGACCGCCTAGTGTGGTTCCAGCCGTGGCTCCAATACCACGCCAAACTCCTTCCGTATCTCCCTCAATGGCGCTCATGCCAATAGAGGCCGCATTCAAAGCCGTACCAATGGCGGGGAGCTTCTTGAGAACGCCTTTTCCTCCACTTATTACTTTTTCCCCAGCAGACGACCACGAGCTTGCCCCTTTAGCGACCTTCGCCACCGGCTCAGCAGCAGACTGACTAAATAAGCCACTAAACATGCTCGCAGGTTTGAAGCCGCCTTGTGTGCCCATTGCAGTGCCAAGGATTTTACCCAGGGCTTTCTTACCAAGGCGGGCAGCAAGCATTCCCCCGAAAGCTGTTGCGCCTATGCCGCCGACAAGACCCGCATAACCCAGTCCTGCATTGTCATTCATTCTACTCGTCGTAGCTCCAGTCGTACTGGATACCACATCGCCAAGACCATTGAATTTATCAATCAGATTAGCGGCACTATTGGAGACGGTATCTGTCATGGAGCCAAACGAGTTCATCGCTTTGTCGATAGAAGTTGATACTCCTTGAGCGGCATCATCAAGAGAATCAACACCGTCAAAGACCTTTCCCCCTTCTTGCAGACCTTGCTGCATTGCGTCTAAACCTTTGGTACCAATATCTTCAGAGAGGATTGTGCCACCTATGGCTTCAAGAATGGGTTTGACGGTGGCAGCATCGGTTTTGTTTGTACTATTCACTAGAGCCAATAGTGCAGCATAGTTGTTACCTGGCGCATTGCCTGTTTCAACGTCACGGCGTACTCGGTAAGCGGCTTCTTTGATTCGGTTACGCAAATCGACATCACTGATGGCATCAATGGTGCCCGCTTTATCGCCTTGCCCCACCAATTTGGCAAACTCATCGCTATCACTAAAACGAGCCATAAAGGATTCTTTAAATGAATCACCTACCTTATCTGTATTCCAAACACCGGCTTGACGGGCGCGAACCATGGAGGCTGCAAATTGGTCAAATGAAATCTTGTCACCGAGTAAAGGCGAGTATTCAGCGAAAGTATCGAGCAAATCCCCATTAGCATCACCGACCATTGAGCTGGTGGCGTAAACCTTATTCGCAGCCTCCTCGATGCTGATGCCGAACCCTTTTGAAATATTGGCAAGGGCGCGAACGGTTTCGGGTGAGGAATAATCAGGGAAAATCTTTTGTAATTGGATAGTGGCTTTTGTTAATGCCTGAGTATCTTCGTCACCTAAATTTTGCTGTTTAGCGAGGGCTTGAGCAGCGAAGATACTCTCTTGGTCTGCACCATACATCCGAATTAAGTCGGTACGAAATTGTCGTTGAGAGGTCGATTGCACCTCTTCTAATGAATAGCTACTGCGAGCAGCAAGGATACGTTCATTTCGAGACTTATCATTCCCCGCCCAGGCGAAGCCTGCTGATGCCATGGCCCCTCCAGCAATCGCCCCCAGCTTTTCAAAGTTTTGTAATTTACCCAGCTCTCGACCTTGCTCTGAAATCTCTTTATTGGTTCGATTGAGTTGGCCTTGCAGCCGTTTCTCTTCTTGGATGATGTCATTAACATCGAGACCCGCCTCTTTTAATGAGTTACCTAAGCGTGACACTAAGCGCTCATGCGCTTTAATTTCATTGGTGCTCTTCTGGTGAGCCTTCGTTAAATCACCAAGCTCACGCTCTGTCGCAGAGATAGAAGTGCGAATACGGTTTTCATCTTGAGTTGTACTTTTTAGTTTCGATTGATACGCCTGCAATGTGCGCTCAGCTTGTGCAACGGCCCCCGTTTTTTTCTTAAACATTTTGGTATTGGTGCTGCCAGCGTCACTTAACCCCGCCATATCTGTACGAAGCTTATTGATGGTCGCTTGCAGTTTGGATTCTTCATTGGCCATGATTCGAGATTGCTGTGTCACTTTGGCAAGCTCAGCCTTCAGTTTGGGGAGTTCATCCTTCTTTTGTCCTAGAATTTTTGAGTATTGTTTTTCAGCGTCGGTCAATTGTTCAATGGCCGATTCAGCCTTTTTAAAGGCATCAACATCCGCGGTGGTTTTTTGCAGCTGCTTAAACTCTCGCTCCAGCTTATTCGATTCTTTTTCAATCTTTTTCGACTGCTGAGTAAACGCATCTTTAACCCCAACAATGAGCTCTAACGCGTAACCACTGTCCTTATTTATTGCCATGATTAAAGACCTCTATGAGATACGTATATTGCGCCCAGTCGGCATTGAGTAATTCGCCAACGGAGACAAGACCGATTTTCTTGTGGGTGAGCAGTCGAAAAGAGTGATCAAAAATATTCTGTTTGATTCGTGCGAGGTTTAGCTCTTTCCCATCAGGTGAGCCAAGTTGATGTGCTCTTCATAGGGCAGATTAATCAGCATGTCGACCGGAATCACCACTTCGCCTTTCATCGCCAAGTTCGTGAGCCTGCCATGCTCATCTCGCTTCTCTTCAGTGCGTTCGCCAAACACTAAAATGCTCGAGGCAATGTGCGCGGTGATGGCATCGTTAGATTCAAAACCGTATTGCTCTTTGGTGAAACGCACCGCTTCAATTCGGTCCTTAACCAGCGCTTTGCGCACTCGCTTAGCACAGTTGAGTTCCATCCCACCAAATTGAACCGGCGTGTTCAACATGCAGATATCAAACTCCATCATTGCACGGGCAATATCTTCCAAAGTGAAGGTTCGAACTTCTGATTCTAATTCGGTTTCAACGGTGTTTTTAGTTTGATTGTCAGTGCTCATAGCTTATCTCGTTGTGAGTAATTTAGAGCCTGTATTGTGTCTTTATATATAGCGTCTATCTGCCGAACGGAAATTATGTGGTCAGGTTTGAATATCCTATAAACACTGGATAAACGAGACGAAATGATGCTTCCCAAAATCTTAAAGCAAGACGTTCGACTTCGAACGCTGAGTTTCCTGACAACGGAAGAGATGAATGAGCTTCGCTTAGCCATTCATGGCCTTCAGGTTCTCGATATTGATAACGTCCACGAATCTTACTTACCCTGGCTTTCTTGGTGGTTTCGTGTCGATACCTGGGATGACACTTGGACAGTTGAGAGAAAGCGTGAAGTCGTCAAAGAAGGCTTAGTGCTTTATCGATACAAAGGTACGGTCTGGGCTGTAAAACGAGCGTTGAACCTAACAGGTTTCAACCCAACGCTGACCGTTTGGTATCAAATGAATCCAATTGGCGCTAAAGGCACCTTTTTGGTTGAAGTGACTCAAGACAAAGGTGGGTTGAATCAAAAAGACTATGAGAACGTCGTCACGCTCGTTGAGAGCAACAAACAAGGCTCTCAGCATTGGCAAATGACGATAAAAAACAAGCCATCGACAGGAGGGATATTCAGCGTTGCGATTTCAAAAGGACGCAACCGAATTACCTCTAAAAATTTCCCAACCAACCCAACGTTAATTGGCGGACTATATTCAGCGGTCACCTTAAAGAGTCGACATCGCATGACTATCCGAAATAAGAGTAATGAAATATGAGTTTAGGATCTGCACAAGAGCACACGGCGGTGCTTACCGACAAGGGTAAAGAGCTGCTGGAAGCGGCCTACCAAAGTGGGCAAAAGTTATTAATTGACCAAATGTCTCTAGGCGATGCGAATGGCTCAAGTGTCACGCCAACACCGGACGTCACACACTTAGTGAATGAGTTCGGTCGACAAGATATTCATGAGGGCAACACACAAGAGCACTGGTTCAATGCCATTGTCTATGTCGACGCGTCACGCTTTGCTGGGCACTTTATTAATGAGTTTGGTCTGCATGATTCTGATGGCAATCTTATTGTTTATAGCTCGTACCCCTCGACATTCATTCCTTCAGTTGATAATCAATACGTTCAAATCGAAATTGAGTGCTCAATGGATTTGTACCAAGCCTCGGCGGTGACAATCAACATCACGCCAATTATCCCTCATGCTACCGAGTTAGAGTCGGGCATTGCGCGTATTGCCACCAATGCTCAAGTTGACGGTGGAACCGATGACTCAGCATTCTTGACCGTCAAGAAGCTACTACGCAGAACCGCAACAACCTTGCGCTCGGGCGTCGTGCAATTGTCTAACTCATACCAAGGTCAGAGTGAATCAAAAGCAGTCACAGAAAAAGCACTTAAAGAAGGCCTAGGTTCAGTTTATAGCCCAGGTAACTTACCCCCCCTAACGCTAAAAAGAACCCGCTTGGGGTTTGGGGATAGTATGGCACTGTCACTTTTGCCCTTCGGGCAAAATCCACGCCCTGAATGGATCTTGCCCAACAGCGCATCAAAAGCGAAATTCGTCAACCTCGAAGTCAATATAAAAGTGACTGCCAACTACTCAGCGAAATTTAGTGTTTATTGTCACGATAGCGCGGATGGAAATGATACAAGTGCACCGGTTCCTATCGCTGTTAATTTTCCTCTACCCTTCATTTCAGGTGTGAATATTGCTCCTTACACCATTGTCATACCAATCACTCTGCCTGATGGTGGGACAGCAAAGAGACTAAGTTTCCACGCATTTAGCGGTGGTTTTTCAACTACGACGTATACAGTAGTTATTAATGATATATGGGAGAGCGAGTGATGGGTACAGTGAGGTTAAATACCGACGAGAGAGGTATTGTTATTGCTATTGGTAATGTAAACCATAGCAAAATCGCCCATAAACACACAGTTAATACAAATGAGTTGCCCGACGATATCAGAGAGCATCTAGGTGCCTATTATTATATTGATGATGTGTTTGAAAAAGTTGCGATTATCAACGAGGTGGAAGAGCGGCACTGGCAGCAAACTGAACTTGCTAGCGTTAACGCAGCAATTGCCGAGTATCAAGCGGATATGGCGATAGAGGAGCAATATTCAGAGCTTAGAGCTGGAACTTATACAGAAGAAGACTACTTTAAATTGCTTGGTGACAGAAAACTGCTAATTGAGTATGTTCAACAGGCTGACTTCCCCGAATGTGGTCGTCCTAAGTTATCGCTTCAGTGCGTTGATTGAGTAATGGGATATACACGAAAACCGATCTAAACATCACGTCAAATCAGGGCGCAATTATGCGCCTTTGTCGATTTTGTTACGCACTAACATTTAATAATTCACGATAAAAATCACCTCGCTCGTTTCGCTATATCCCGCTTTATTTCGGGTAGTTTCGGGTCAATTAACGTTCTAAGTTAAAAATACATGGTGTTTTAAGTTCCGCTCGGCGCTGTCATTGGGGCTACAAGAAACTCAGCTCGACTACTTCATTAAGAACACCAACCGTAGGGACAAAAGCCTAGGTTGGCAGGCTCAGTTAACCCAGCTAGGGCTACAGCCTGATTCTTTGAAGGGGCAACAATTTATCCACTTGGTGAATGAGATCATCGGCTTTCCACGTCACCTATCTCAACACGTTGGTGGCTTTGTCATATCTTCAGGGCCTTTGTATGAGCTGGTTCCAGTTGAGAATGCCGCGATGCACGATCGAACCATTATCCAATGGGATAAGGATGATCTAGAAACCTTGGGGCTGCTGAAAGTTGATGTGCTCGCGTTGGGTATGCTCTCTGCGATTCGTAAATGTTTCGACCTGATCAAACGTATTCACGGGCGATCACTGACCATTGCAGAGATCACTCGCCTTAAGGACGATCCTCAGGTTTACGGCATGATTCAACGAGCAGACACAGTCGGGATATTCCAAATTGAGTCACGCGCACAAATGAGCATGCTGCCAAGGCTTAAACCGAAGACTTATTACGACTTGGTGATTCAAATCGCTATCGTACGCCCAGGCCCTATTCAGGGTGATATGGTGCATCCGTTTCTCAAGCGTCGAGATGGCATTGAGCCAATCAGTTATCCATCTAAAGACGTGGAATCAGTACTGTCGCGCACCTTAGGTGTACCGATATTCCAAGAGCAAGTGATCAAACTCGCGATGGTGGCCGCAGGCTTCACAGGCGGAGAAGCAGATCAACTCAGACGCGCGATGGCCGCTTGGAAGAAAAATGGCAACGTCTTTAAGTTTAAAAATAAACTCATCGATGGTATGCAAAAGCGCGGCTATGAGACAGAGTTTGCAGAGCAGATCTTTAAACAGATATGCGGCTTTGGCGAGTACGGTTTTCCTGAAAGCCACTCGGCTTCGTTTGCGGTGTTAGCGTATTGCTCCGCTTGGTTGAAATGCTATTACCCAGAGTGTTTCTACGCATCCTTGCTCAATAGCCAACCCATGGGGTTCTATAGCCCATCACAGTTGGTACAGGACGCACAACGACATGATGTGGCGATACTCCCAGTATGCGTGAATGCCTCTCAAGACAACCACACCGTTGTCTCTCAACAAAATGGTTTAGCGATACGTTTAGGGATGAGACAAATCAAAGGCTTGAGTGAACATGGTATCCAGAGTGTGTTAGCTAACCGGCCGAGCTCGGGTTATCGCCACCCTAGTCAGGTAAAGCAGTTATCAATCAACAAGAAAGACATTGAGCTACTTGCCTCAGCAAATGCGCTTCACAACGTTTCAGGTGACCGCTTTCAAACTCGCTGGGCGATTATGGACTCGGCCTCTGATCTACCCTTGTTTAGTCAAATCGATGACAGCTTTGAAAAAGGTAATGACGAACAAGGATTGCAACAACCCAGTGAGATGCAGGATTTACTTGAGGATTTCACCAGTGTTGGGATCTCTTTGAATAAGCACCCCATCACGTTACTGGAAGAAGCTAACCGACTAGGTCGATTCACTCATATGAAAGACTTAAAACAACAACGACACAAATCCATGGTCACCGTTGTTGGGCTTGTAACGGGTAAGCAATCCCCCGGAACCGCAGCAGGCGTCACCTTTGTCACACTGGAAGATAATACGGGCAATATTAATGTGGTGGTATGGGGAGCAACAGCGCGCGCTCAACAGCAAGCGTATCTCACAGCCAAGGCGTTAAAAGTACAAGGGATATTAGAAAAAGAAGGTGAAGTCGTGCATGTTATCGCGGGAAAACTTATCGATATTACCGATGAAATTGTTGGCTTGAAAACCAAATCTCGGGATTTTCATTAGCGAAGTACCAACTGTTCTCAATCGATAATTGGCTAAAGAAACGAGAGAAAGAGAAACGAAAAAGGGAAGCATCCGCTTCCCTTCAATTCCAGTTGTTGAGTTATGACTCAACTTCAGCTTCCGTACGTCTTTTCTTAAATTCCCTATACAGTAATAAGCTCAAAGTCATGACGACTTTAGACGTTAACCATATCATTAAGAGGAACTACCTTAGATTGTGTGTGAAAAGTTACGCTAGTAGTTGAGCATATTTCGTTAAGAAAAATATGCTGCGTGAATATTAGCAAACGTTTTCTATAAGGTCACTCAAAACAAACCGTACAGCAGCATTAATTATAAAATCTGACGCATTCGCTCTTGAGTCACTTCAACCAAGAGGTCTGGCTGGAACTTAGAAATAAAGCGGTTACACCCTACTTTCTCAACCATAGCTTCATTGAAACTTCCACTTAATGAAGTATTTAGCGTGATGAATAGGTCATGCATTCTTGGGTCAGTACGTACTTCATGTGTCAGTTTATAGCCGTCCATTTCAGGCATTTCAGCATCGGTGATCATCAACAATATTTCTTGATTGATGTCTTTGCCTTCATCACACCAGCCCTTAAGTAAGGTCAGTGCTTCTAAGCCATCACAACACTCAATAATGTTCAAACCAAGCTGCGACAAGGTGCCTTTGATTTGGTTACGCGCTGTTGAAGAGTCATCAACGATAAGCACATTACGTCCTATCATCTCCTGAGCTAATTGTTCATCTAAAACGCCTTCAGAGATCGAGACATCGTAATCAATGATCTCAGCCAGCACTTTCTCAACATCGATGATCTCGACGATCTTGTGCTGCTCTTCTTCTTGAATATGCGTAATAGCGGTTAGGTAGTTTGCACGGCCTGTTGTCTTTGGCGGCGGCTGGATTTCTGTCCATGTCGTGTTCACGATATTACGAACTTGCCCAACCAAGAAACCTTGTACGGTTCGGTTGTATTCCGTAATGATCAGGTTGCTCTCTTGAGACTCCGCACGAGATGGCGGAAAGCCAATGGCACTGCGTAAATCGATAACAGGCACCGATTCACCACGTAAAGACGCAACACCCGTAATATGATGATGAGAGCCCGGTAAGCGAGTGAGAACTGGCACTTTGAGGACTTCTTTCACTTTAAATACGTTAATCGCAAATAGTTGACGACTATTTAAGCTGAATAACAAGAGTTCCAGACGGTTTTCACCGACCAGTTTGGTTCTCTGATCAACCGAATTTAAAACGCCAGACATACAACACCTTAGTGACAAATAATAACTGTGGCTACAATAGCCTACTTCAATAGGTTAAAGCAAAGCGCCAATGCACAGAATGCTTAAACTAAGTACAACAAATGATGTTATACAAAGCTTAAGTACATGGAAAGGTTCAGGGTAAGGCTACAAGACGAGAAAAAGGGGTTAACCTTCAATAACTTTCATTAACAGTTGGCCATCGTATAAGGCCTGCTTGATGAGCGCAGCACCTGGCATGGTTGCCTGCTTATAGAAACGAGATTCCACCAGCTCTAAGTCTTTATGGTAAACCGATAGACTCTGCTCTTCGATACACTTTTGAATCGCTGGGTATAACACGCTCTTCGCCTGATTGATAACGCCACCCACCAAGATTTTCTCTGGGTTGAACAGGTTAATCACAATCGCAATCGCAGAGCCCAGGTAACGACCTAACTGTTCAATCACTTCGACAGCCAGCGGATCCCCATCAGCAGCGGCAGCACAGATCTGCTCAATCGTGACATCTTCAAACACCGTTAGCGTTGATTCTTCACCATTTGCCAATCGCTCTTTGACTTGCTCACGGATTGCCTGAGAACTCGCTACCGTTTCTAAACAGCCTCGATTTCCACAGTGACAAAGCTTGCCTTCCTTATCGATCTGGATATGCCCCAACTCACCGATGTTACCGTGACGCCCTTGCAGAACGCGACCATCAAGAATGATCCCGGCACCTAAACCGTGGTGAATCGAGATAAGAACAGAGTTGTCGTTGTCTTGTGAGTTACCAAACAGCTTCTCTGCTAACGCCCACGCTCGGGTATCATTGGCAATAAAAACTGGCAAACCGGTTTCTTTGTAGATCTCCGGCCCCAACGCTAAGTTTTCAACGTTGTAGTGCGGCATCTGCAACACAATACCTTGCTCTGAATTCACCAGACCTGGCAGTGTGATAGCGATACTCGTCACCCTGTCGAGTTGCTCGGCATAGGTTTGGAAGAACTCATCGATTTCATGGAGAAGACGCGCAAGCACATCGTCTTGATCACGTTCATGGATATCAATCTTGGTATCGATAAGCACGTCGCCGCCCAATTCATGGAGCGCGATCGTCAAGTATCCGCGACCAAGACGCATCGACAGAAACTGCCAACCTTCGTTATTGGTTTGCAGACCGACAGCAGGACGCCCACGAGTCGTGGCTTCTTGAACCGTCGTTTCGTGAATAAGGTGAGCTTCAATGAGTTCACGGGTAATTTTAGTAATACTCGCCGGAGCCAACTCACTTTGCTTGGACAGATCGATACGAGAAATAGGACCTTTAAGGTCAATTAGTTTATATACACGACCAGCATTGACCTGTTTGATATGATCAATATGGCCCGGTTGAGCCATGTACATTTTACGCTCCAGAAATCATCAACGAGGTAATTTTTTTACTTTGCGAAGTAATTGTGAAGTCACTTGGTATATCGCCGTGACCAGTATCACGTATATACATGAATCTTTGTGTATCGAGTCAAATAGTTCGAGGAAAATTAACACCCACATCGATAATTTGCGACTTAATTTTCAGAATAAAACATCGCGTTTGAGCCCTAAATTCAATAATTAAAGGCAAATCAAGAAATATCCTCCTAGCTCCCAATAAATTATCAATTAATGCATATACTTAATTCAGTCTTTTAAAAGATTACTTGGCCTCACTCTAGGAGTATTCATGACAGCCGAATTAAGAAAAACGAAAATCGTCACAACGCTAGGCCCTTCTACTGATAAAGGTAACGTGCTTGAAGAGATCATCAAAGCCGGTGCCAATATCGTTCGTATGAACTTCTCTCACGGCACCAGCGAAGACCATATACAACGCGCAGAAAAAGTCAGAGCAATAGCCAAAAGACACGGCACTCAAATCGCCATTCTCGGAGACTTACAAGGTCCCAAGATTCGTGTGTCGACATTCAAAGATGGCAAAATTCAACTTGCCGTAGGTGACCTATTTACTCTCGACAGCAGCCTAGGTTTAGGTGAAGGCAATCAAGAAGCTGTTGGCCTTGATTACAAAGAACTGCCTAACGACGTATCCGCCGGCGATATCCTGTTGCTTGACGATGGTCGTGTTCAATTAAAAATCACCGAAGTCGAAGGCTGTCGCGTTCATACTGAAGTCACTATCGGTGGCCCGTTGTCGAATAACAAAGGCATCAACAAAAAAGGCGGTGGACTGTCTGCAGAAGCGCTCACCGACAAAGACAAACGAGACATCATCACCGCAGCTCAAATCCAAGTCGACTATTTGGCCGTGTCTTTCCCACGTAATGGAGCAGACATGCACTACGCTCGTCAGTTAGCACGAGAAGCAGGATTAGAAGCTCACCTTGTCGCTAAAGTCGAGCGAGCGGAGACCGTTGCCACCGTTGAGAACATGGATGACATCATAATGGCCTCAGATGTCGTCATGGTGGCTCGTGGTGACCTCGGAGTGGAAATTGGCGACCCAGAGTTGGTTGGAGTACAAAAACAGCTTATACGCCGTGCTAGAGCGCTTAACCGAACTGTCATCACCGCAACTCAGATGATGGAATCCATGATTTCTGCGCCAATGCCAACCCGTGCCGAAGTTATGGATGTTGCCAACGCCGTACTCGATGGAACAGATGCTGTGATGCTGTCTGGTGAAACTGCTGCGGGTGACTACCCAGTCGAGACCGTAAAATCGATGGCAGAAGTCTGTATTGGTGCGGAGAAAATGGCAGGCATTAATAACCAATCCAATTACCGTATTGATCGCACCTTTGTTACTGCCGAAGAAACCGTTTCGATGGCGACTATCTACTCTGCGAACCATATGGAAGGCATTAAAGGCGTTGTCACTCTCACCGAGTCAGGCCGCACTGCACTGATGATGTCTCGCCTAAGTGCCGACATGCCTATCTACGCGCTGTCTCGTAACGAAGGAACGCTTAATCGCTGTACCTTGTACCGAGGTGTGACACCTATCTACTTCGAAACAGAAGCCGAAGACAGCTTTGACATTGCACTATCTACACTCACTTGCCTGAAAGAGAAAGGACACCTTAAGTTTGGCGACCTAGTGATCGTCACTCAAGGCGACATTATGGATGTAGCAGGGTCAACCAACTGTATGAGAATCTTGCCTGTCACCTAATATTTGACCTTAAGGCGAAGCGATTTGCCTTTCCTCAAAAACCAAAAAGGGTTATCGAACCAAGTTCAATAACCCTTTTTCATTTCAGAACACGACTTACTGCAACCTGCTTATAGCAGCATAACGAGATCACAGCATGCTAGGTCATCAACTTCGAGAATTACTTGCCCGCAGCAATGGTGGCTAACTGTGGCATATGAGAATTGCGAGCGTTTTCCGTTGAAGTGTAGGTTTCTACAAATCGGTAACCAGCTTCTAAGCCCAATTCGTAATCGTGCAACAGGTCTTCTTTGTCGCTCATTAATGAACTCGATTTTAGCGGCTGACTTGGCGCTATCTGAACCACAAACGCGTCGTCTGGTGGCGAGTTCAAAAAATCCTGAGTCAATGAGTAGGTCTGATAATGCACCATCAGCATGTCAGCCAAGCCTGAATCAAACTTGTCTCCGATTAAATGACTTAAGCGATAAATATCATCTGCACCAAATAGCCAGCGACCACCGTTCAGCAGGTCTAAATGCCCACGGTCACGCTTCTGCTCTTTTGAGCGCATAATTTGTTGTTGGAAGAAAGAGGTCCAGTCGGTTTTCCACTGTTCCACTTTTTGTTGCCAATGACCTTGAACACTGTCGAAAGATTCGCGGAACCATTCCAGTTCTTCGGCAGAGATTGGTTTAGGCGCTTTGACTGAAGATCCCTTGACTGGAGCTTCAACCAAATGGGTATTACCTTCCTCCACCACTGGCTCAGTACGAATCACCACAATAGAACGAGCTTGTCTTCGCCACGCTTCCTGAACTGGAATACATGCCGATACACCACCGTCCACATAAGCACTGTCACCAATAAAGACTTCATCATTGTACAAACGAGGAATGGCGCAGGTCGCAATCATCACTTTGTACCAATCTTCGCCCAATAATGGGAAGTAGTGGTCTCGTAAGCCTTTGGAATCCGTTACAGCCGCATAGAAGTTGCGATCGCCTAGCGTTTGTCGCCCTAAATCCAGATCGAGCTTATATGGGTAAGCCATAATTTGTTCTAGCGCCCATTCTAATCCTAGGTTCTTTCTGTGTCGTATATAGGAAAAGAGATTGAAGAACTCTGGTGAGGTTGTGAGGTCAAGAACAAAAGAACGTCCAAGGCCTTTATCACGGCACAGATAAGCACATAAGTTGAGAGCACCTGCTGAGGTACCAAAAAATTCGTCGAAGGGGTCAAAATTTGAGAGAAGAAAGGCATCCAGCACTCCAGAAGTAAAAATACTTCTCTGTCCGCCACCTTGAGCGACCAGTGCTGTTTTTCCAGCAATAAACTTAGCGTAATAATCCAAGTCTATTGCTGTATCAATATTGGTTATAATCCCACTATTCATTATTCCCTGAGTATCAAAACTCAGCCTCGCAATAGATGGTATTAACTACCAATCGCAATAAAGCCAAATGAAAGAATGATCATGTAGATAAACACGGTAATTTGTAGGGCATTTTTCAGATTATGGTCCATAGACACCTCTGGCTTATTATTAATTTGTCGAGTCTCTATTTAAGTACTATCAGGTGTGTGAAGTATCTTCAAGAATCGTCGAAATTAGTCGCACAATATTGATGTAACCATCACAATTAGTAAGTGTATGGATAAGGATATACTCATGAATAACAAAGCAAATATGATGGCACTGATTACGCTTCTCTCCGTTTCAAGCGCGTATGCTTCGCCGGAGATCATCATTACACCTATGGTAGGTTATACCGGCGGTGGCAGTGTCGAAGACCAGGACGGTAAAACCTATGACATGAAAGGCTCTGAAAATTACACCTTTGCCATTGAAACGCCACTTGAAAAAGGACGCATCGGCTTCTTCTACTCCAATCAGAGCTCGGAATTAGAAACGCTCAACCTAAGCTCCTCCATCCAATACCTGCACCTTCAAAGCAGCATCTACTACCCTGCTTCGCCTGTGTTGTCGGGTTATCTAGGGTTAGGCCTGGGTGCTTCTTACGTCGACGTAGACTGGGCAAAAGATAAGTATGGATTCTCAACTTCTATCTTTGGCGGCTTAGAGTACAAATTTAGCAACCGATTAGCGTTGAACACACAAGTACGTTGGTTAGGCACGGTTGTCGACAACGATACCTCCGGTGTTTGTAACATCCCAAGTAACGGGCAGGAGTGCATCATTCGCTTTGATACCGACTGGATGAACCAATTCCAAGCCAATGTAGGACTGAGTTTTACTTTCTAAGCGGCTCAATGAAGCAAAAATATAAGATCGACCCAAACGAAAAAACCAGCTAAATGCTGGTTTTTTCATTATTAAAACGGTTTTAGTTCAAGTTAGAACTTATAGGTAACACCTAAAGCGCCGCCTATTTGCAACTCAACACCTTTATACATATCGAGTTCAGGGTGAACTTGAGCGTAAGCATTCCAACCTTCGTAGAAATTCACTTTCACGCCTAATGGCAAGCGTAAGCCAAAGTCGTCATTCCATTCAGCCCAAGCACCGGCACCGACGTACCAGCTCAACGGAGCTTCAGTCTCGAACTGACCACGCTTCAAAATGTAATCAAAGGCAGCGCCGTCATTGCCAATCGTAGCACGGTATTTCTGATCAAATTCCACAACGACACTCAGGTCTTGGTCAATGGCGAGTCCCACTTCCAAAGCTGGAGCTTCAGAAGCTTGAGCAAACGAGGCTCCGCTGCAGCACATAAGGCCGATCAAGTAACGATGTTTCATAATATTCTCAGACTGTATTTAAAAAACGGAAGTCTACTGGTATTTCAGAAAAAGGTGTCATCGCTGGGTAAAAGATAAAAGACACGAAAAATTTGGGAACGACCATCAAATGATCGAGTTGAATGGTAACTTTCTGAGTTAGAGAGGATTAGACGCGGAAAGATCTTTCATAGAGCAGAAAACAAAAAAGGAGGCCTTTCGGCCTCCTTTCAATTTATTGAATCAGTGAATTAACCGTTGTTACGGATCCACTCATCCATGTCTGTCTTAAGGTTGTCAGACTTAGTACCGAAGATAGCTTGTACGCCACCCGCTACTACTACAACACCTGCAGCGCCTAGTTTCTTCAGCTTGTCTTGGTCAACAAGAGCTGTATCAGCTACTGCAACACGTAGACGAGTAATACAAGCGTCAAGACCAGTGATGTTCGCTTTGCCACCGAATGCAGCAACTAGCTCACCAGCAAGTTCAGAACCAGTCGCAACTGACTCTTCTTCAGTCTCGTCTTCACGGCCTGGAGTTTTAAGGTCTAGAGCTTTAATCACAGTGCGGAATACGATGTAGTAAATTGCAGCGTAAGCAATACCACATACAACCATTAGGCCCATCTTAGACGCGTTGCCAGATAGAACTAGGAAGTCGATTAGACCGTGTGAGAAAGATGTACCGTGTACAAAACCTAGAGTGTTCGCAAGAACGTATGCAGAACCAGCTAGTAGAGCGTGGATTGCGTACAGTACTGGAGCAACGAATAGGAAAGAGAATTCGATTGGTTCAGTGATACCCGTTAGGAATGAAGTCAACGCAGCAGAAGCCATGATGCCCATTACTTTAGCGCGGTTTTCAGGCTTAGCTGAGTGTGCAATCGCGATTGCAGCAGCAGGTAGACCGAACATCTTGAACATGTAACCACCAGCTAGCTGACCGAAGCCATTGCCCGCTGCACGAGATGCGTCATCAGCAACTAGGTAACAAGTAAGAACACCGTTTTGAGTTTCGCCAGCAGCGTTTACACAAGTACCAGCTTCAAAGAAGAAAGGTACGTTCCAAACGTGGTGAAGACCAAATGGAATTAGAGAACGCTCAACGATACCGTAGATACCAAACGCCACTTGTGGGTTTTGGTGAGCAGCCCAATCAGAGAACGCAGAGATAGCGCCGCCAACTGGTGGCCATACTACAGATAGTAGGATTGCTAGACCAATCGCAGAGAAACCTGTGATGATTGGCACAGCACGCTTACCAGCGAAGAAGCCAAGGTACTCTGGTAGTTGAATACGGAAGAAACGGTTGAATGCCCAAGCAGCAACACCACCGACTAGGATACCACCTAGTACACCAGTATCGATTTTATCAACGCCCATTACACCAGCCATTACGCCAAGTGTAGCAGTCATGATGCCGTAACCAACGATAGCAGCTAGACCCGCTACACCATCGTTGTTAGTAAAGCCAAGTGCAACACCTACTGCGAACAGTAGTGCCATTTGGCCGAATACTGAACCACCAGCTTGTTCCATTAAGTTTGAAACGATTTCTGGAATGAAAGGAAGATCTGCTGCACCGACACCTAGCAAAATACCCGCAACTGGTAAAACTGATACTGGAAGCATCAGAGACTTACCAACTTTCTGCAGGCTAGCAAAAAGGTTCTTAAACATGTTTATGCTCCTGATAAAGATAAAATAATTATATTGGGTTCTAACGGCACACCCCCGTAGCCTATATGTTAGCACCCTGCGAAAATGTAACCATGTATTGCATTATATTTTCTGCCGCTAAATATATATTGATGGGGAACTAACTTTCTAGTCACTTACGAAATTTAGTTTCAAAACACGTCTTGGATCACATGTCAAATCTAGAAATGCAATCCTTTACAAGCATTTAATTAATTGAAATATATAAGTATTTTTCAAGAGTCCTATTATTTTACTGGGTAAATAAAATAGGAGCGAATGTTATTTTTAGTAACAAAATTACAAATGTTATAATTAGCGCTCTCAAGTTCAACATAATTCGTAAACATTAAAAAAAAACGTATTTTTGGTGATCAAAAACACAAAAAGGGAGCTTTCGCTCCCTTTTATTTGTCTACTTAGATTTTTATCGCAAAAAAAGTTTTTGGTAATTTTTGGTCGTTTGTTCGGCAACCTCTTTCATCGACACACCTTTTAATTGCGCAATGTAGGCGGCAACTTCAACGACATATGCAGGCTGATTCTGCTTTCCACGATATGGAATGGGTGCCAAGTATGGAGAATCCGTCTCGATCAGCAACCTGTCTAGCGGTAGGTTTTTAACAACTTCTTTAAGTTCTGTAGCCTGCTTAAAGGTCACAATGCCTGAAATTGAGATATAGAAACCTAGTTCCATTGCTGCTTCAGCGAACGCTTGATCTTCGGTAAAGCAGTGAATCACACCACCACACTTCTCAGCTCCGCCATCACGTAAAATAGCTAATGTGTCTTCACGTGCGTTACGAGTGTGAATGATCAAAGGTTTATTCAGCTCAACAGCCAACTCAACATGCTGCTTAAATCGTAGCTGTTGCAGCTCCGCCGTCTCTGGTTGGTAGTGATAATCTAAACCGGTCTCACCAATCGCCACAACCTTAGGGTTGCTCGCGTATTCACGCATTGTCTCTAAGCTGAAATCACTTTCGACATCGAGAGGGTGAACGCCACAAGAGGCTTTAACGTTATCAAACGGCGAAATCATCTCGAGCATATTTTCAAACGAATCGAGTGTCACACCGACAGAAAGCAATTGGTTTACGTTAGCAGCCTTCGCCTTGTTAACCACATCTTCTACGCTGGTGTGTAAATCTTGGTAATCCAGTTTGTCTAAATGACAGTGGGAATCTACGAACATGTTTCCTCGCAAGTGGCTATCAGCCAATTCATTATGAGTAGCTCCGTATTGAGCCCAGGGTGTTGCTTTAACTGCTCAATCAATATCAGCAGTTTATTCGATGCTGCATAAGCACTTTGATAAGACATCACCTCACACAGTGCTTTCGCACTCGGAATGAAAGCCTGATTCGCCAAACCAAAATGTAGCTTCTGTACATCTGACAATAGATGCCAAAGCCAACCAAGTTGAATTAAAGGGTCTTTGCTAAGCTCTGTAGAGAACTTTAGCATGTCAGGTTGAGTGCCTTTTATCACATTCACAAAGCCATCGAGCGCTTTTGCTGAGGCTTCCACGCCACCTTGCTCAAACATCGCTTTTGCTTTTAAAGGCGCGTTGTCATTGAGTGCTAAAATGTACTGCGGTACCGCTTTGCCCACTTCACTATCTAACCACGCCGATGCTGTCTCCAACTGCGGGCTAACCACAGTGAATTGCTGACAACGGCTAATAATCGTCGGCATTAAGCGATTGCTGTTGCGAGTAGACAGAATGAAGATGCACTTGCTTGATGGCTCTTCCAGAGTTTTCAATAGTGCATTGGAAGCCGATTCGTTCATTGCTTCAGCAGGGTTAAGCAAAATAACGCGCAAACCACCTAACTGAGAAGACTCTTGAGCCCAACGGTTACTGGCACGCACTTGATCAACCGTGATCGACTTACCTTCTTTCTCTGGTGAAATCACATGAAAATCAGGATGACTGCCCGACTTCATTAATTCGCAGCTGTGGCAAAACCCGCACGACTCGCTTTCATAGTTCGTGCACATCAATGCGTCGGTAAGTTGGCTAATCAACGCATCAACGCCGAGCCCTTCCGGTGCATTAACAATCACAGAGTTAGGAAAACGCTCCGCATCGAGACTTTTTTTCCACTCACTCCATACCGGTGTGAGCCAAGAATACACTTCAGCCATGACTACCTACTGTTTGTCGAGCCAAGCAGTTAGCGCGACTTTAATATCAGCGGCTACTTGCTCAATTTCTTGCTGCGCGTTAATCACAAGTACAGAATCATCTTGTTCTGCAATTTCTAGATAGCGCTCACGCGTGCGGTCGAAAAATGAGATGTCCATCTTTTCAATTCTATCAAGCTCACCACGACCTCTAGCACGCTCTAGTCCTACTCTAGGGTCTAGGTCCAAATATAGCGTTAGATCGGGCTTAAAACCGCCTAGCGTGGTTGCTTTCAGTGATTCCATAGTCGTGCGCGCGATCTGGCGACCACCACCTTGGTATGCCTGTGAAGACATATCATGACGATCACCCAATACCCATTGACCACTATCGAGTGCGGGCTTGATGACGTTTTCTACTAATTGAACACGTGCTGCGTACATCAGCAGCAATTCAGTCATGTCTTGAAGCTTCTCGCCTTCGTGCTCTTCTTTAACCAATGAGCGCATCTTTTCAGCTAAGACCGTACCACCCGGCTCGCGAGTATTAACAATATCCTCAACACCCGATGCTTTTAATGTCTCAACGATGGCATTGATTGCTGTGCTTTTGCCAGCGCCTTCAAGGCCTTCAACCACGATAAATTTCGACTGATTCATAATTATTTCTTTATCTGTTTTTTCTTAATTGTTTTAAGTAAGCTCGCACTGCACGGTTATGCTCAGTCAAACTCTTTGAAAATACGTGACCGCCTGTTCCACTCGCAACGAAATACAAATAGTTGCTCTTCTCTGGATTCAACGCCGCGTTGATAGACGCTTTGCCTGCCATAGCGATAGGGGTCGGTGGCAAGCCACTCATTGTATAGGTGTTGTAAGGCGTTGGCGTGCGTAAGTCTTTCTTACGGATGTTGCCATCGTAGCTGTCACCCATGCCATAGATAACGGTTGGATCAGTTTGCAAACGCATACGCTTGTTCAGGCGGTTAACAAACACAGAAGAAACACGCTCACGTTCTGACGCAACAGCGGTCTCTTTCTCAATGATAGACGCAAGAATTAACGCTTCGTATGGCGATTTAAGAGGCAGCTTATCCGCTCGATTTTCCCACTCTTCATTCACCACGCTCATTAGGTCTCGATGCGCGCGCTTCAGCAAATCTAAATCAGTAGTGCCGTAGGTGTAGTGATACGTTTCTGCTAAGAAGAGACCTTCTAGCTTTTCGTTTTCAATACCCAACTTTTCAGCGATCTCTTTTTCAGAAACACCGTCCAACGTCTGTTGAATGAATTCGTTGTCTTTTAGTTGAACAAGCCATTCGTCAAAACGACTGCCTTCAACAAAGGTAATGGTAAACTGGTGTTCTTTCCCTTCTACAAGCACCTGTAGCGCCTGCTCTAAGGTTAAACCCGGTTCAAGCAGGAATGTACCCGCTTTTACGTCTACAAGCTCAGGATGTAACTTACGGATTAATTTCTCGTAAGGAGAAGCCTCAAACAGCCCCTCGTTAATCAACTGGGCTAGAACGCGGTTAAAGCTGCTACCTGAAGCAACAGTCACGACTTGTGGTTTTTCTAATTGAATAACTTGTTTCAGGTTATCTTGCGCTTGGTTGTAAACATAAAAACCAGCAGCACCGGCTGCAATTAAGCACAAGATAATAAAAATAAATAACTTTTTGATCACGAGTTTAGTTGTCCTTGAAGGCTACGAGTAACGGTTCCAATGTTAAATTGGGTATCACTAATACGGGTAACTGGGGCAACCCCTAAGATGGAGTTGGTCATGAAAACCTCATCAGCTTGCATGAGTTGAGATAAGCAGTAGTCACTAATTGTAACGGAAAGTTCAGCTTGATTCAGCGCGGTTAACACTTGCTTACGCATAACCCCTGCGACACCACTTTGAGTGAGTTGAGGTGTGTATATCGCCTGACCTTTACGCCAAAACAGGTTGGCCATAGTGGTTTCAATCACATTGCCCGAAATATCAAGAACCACACCATCCACTTCATTAGCTTGATCCATTTCATCTTTCATCAAAATCTGCTCAAGACGATTATTGTGCTTATGGCCAGCAAGTAGTGGGGTCAAACCTAGCGCTTGATGACAGATACCGAGTTCAACACCGGAGTCTTGCCACGCTGCATAATGACTTGGGTAATCGAAGGTACTGATGGTGATTGTCGGCTTGTCGATATTCTTCGTACTGTAGCCACGTCCACCAGCGCCACGGCTAACGTGCAGCTTGATCCCTGCTTTTTGATTATGAGGCTTATTTGCGTTATGGAGCTTGTTTGGGCCGTCAAGGCCCTTTGTGCCATGAAGATCATTATCTTGGATATGTTGAAGCGCAGTATCGAGCCAAAGACTAACCACATCCCAATCAAGAGCAGAAATGCGCAGCGCTTTAAGGCATTCGTCGACACGGTGCTGATGATCGTAAAAATGTTGTATCTCACCATCACTCACGAACATCGTCGTAAAACAGCCGTCTCCGTACTGAAACGAGCGATCCAAAATATCGACAGTTTGCTGGCTTTCTCCATCAACCCAAAACATGTTTTTCCCCATAAAAAGAAACGGCTCAATGCTAAAGCATCAAGCCGTTTAAAAACAAGTCTAATTGTGACTATCTACGAATGTTTACGTCTTTAATAAGATGATTAAATCTTTTTGAAGATCAAACAGCCGTTTGTACCACCGAAACCGAATGAGTTACATGCAGCATATTCCATGTTGCTAACTTCACGCGCAGTGTGAGGTACTAAGTCAATATCTAAGCCTTCTTCAGGATCATCTAGGTTGATTGTTGGTGGAACAATTTGGTCAACCAGAGACATTGCCGTGATGATAGCTTCAGCAGAACCAGCAGCACCTAGAAGGTGGCCTGTCATTGATTTCGTAGAAGAAACCAATACTTGCTTGCTGCCTGCTTCGCCAAGAGCACGCTTGATGCCCTTAACTTCCGCTACGTCACCTGCAGGAGTCGAAGTACCGTGTGCGTTTACATAACCGATTTGTTCACCAGTAATGCCAGCATCACGCATAGCCGCTTCCATTGCTAGTGCGCCACCTGAGCCATCTTCACTTGGAGATGTCATGTGGTAAGCGTCACCCGACATACCGAAGCCAACTAGCTCACAGTAAATCTTAGCGCCACGAGCTTTCGCATGTTCGTACTCTTCAAGAACCATCATGCCTGCACCGTCACCAAGAACGAAGCCATCACGGCCTTTGTCCCATGGACGAGAAGCTTTTTGAGGCTCATCGTTACGAGTAGAAAGTGCTTTAGCCGCACCAAAACCGCCCATACCTAGTGGAGTTGATGCTTTTTCAGCACCACCCGCTAGCATTGCGTCAGCATCGCCGTATGCAATCATACGAGCCGCGTGACCAATGTTATGTAGGCCAGTCGTACATGCAGTAGAAATCGCGATGTTTGGACCGCGTAGGCCACGCATGATAGACATGTGACCAGCAATCATATTCACGATCGTCGACGGTACGAAGAACGGGCTGATCTTACGAGGGCCTTTTTCAGTTAGAGCTTGGTGACCGGCTTCGATCAAACCAAGACCACCAATACCAGAACCGATAGCAACACCCACACGTGGAGCGTTTTCTTCAGTAATAGTTAGGGCTGAATCATCTAAAGCTTGAATACCTGCTGCGACGCCGTACTGGATGAACAAGTCCATCTTACGAGCATCTTTTTTAGTCATATACTCTTCGCAGTTAAAGTCTTTAACTAGACCTGCAAAACGAGTTGAGAAATTGGTTGCATCAAAGTGCTCGATATTAACGATACCACTTTGACCAGCTAGCAGGGCTTTCCAAGAAGATTCTACAGTGTTGCCTACCGGTGACAACATACCCATGCCAGTGACAACTACACGACGCTTGGACACGATTTTACACTCCGGGGATTGAGGTGATTTAAGATGAGGATAGATGAGTTAGATAAAACACAGGCGGTCGAGGTGACCGCCTGGGAGAGATTATTACTGAGCGCTAGTTACGTAATCGATAGCTGCTTGAACAGTAGTAATTTTCTCAGCTTCTTCATCTGGGATTTCAGTGTCGAATTCTTCTTCTAGAGCCATTACTAGCTCTACTGTGTCTAGAGAATCTGCACCTAGGTCATCAACGAAAGAAGCTTCGTTTTTAACTTCAGCTTCGTCTACACCTAGCTGTTCAACAATGATTTTCTTTACGCGTTCTTCGAGGTTGCTCATTTTTTCTTTTCCTTTACAGAGTTCGCTTTATGCGATGTTTTCCGTAGTTTATTCAATCTATTGAAAGTTGCAAGGTCAACTTTTCTGGTCAAACCACAATTTTCACGATTTTAACCGAAATTACGTATGATCTTGACTTAAATCATGCACAAATGTTGCACATAATTTACACCATGTACATACCGCCATTGACGTGAAGTGTTTCACCTGTGATATAAGCTGCCGCAGGTGACGCCAAAAATACCACAGCTTCAGCGATTTCGCGAGGGTCACCTAGTCGACCTGCTGGTACATTCGCCAAAGTTGCTGCACGTTGGTCATCATTTAGCGCTTTAGTCATGTCAGTTTCGATGAAACCAGGAGCTACAGTGTTCACTGTAACGCCACGAGACGCAACTTCACGAGCCATTGATTTAGTAAAACCAATTACGCCTGCTTTTGCAGCTGCGTAGTTAGCTTGACCAGCGTTACCCATAGTACCTACTACAGAACCAACGTTTACGATACGACCTTGACGCTTCTTCATCATGCCACGCAATACAGCTTTAGACATGCGGAAGATAGGCGTTAGGTTAGTATCGATGATGTCATTCCATTCGTCGTCTTTCATACGCATCAGTAGGTTATCACGAGTGATACCTGCGTTGTTAACTAGAATGTCAATCGCACCGAATTCATCGTTGATGGTTTTCAGTGTAGCAGCAATTGAATCAGTATCCGTTACATTAAGAGCAAGACCCTTACCGTTCTCACCAAGGTACTCGCTGATTGCAGCTGCGCCGCCTTCAGATGTCGCAGTACCGATAACTTTAGCACCACGCTCAACTAAAAGTTCAGCGATTGCACGACCGATGCCACGGCTTGCGCCTGTAACTAGTGCAACTTTGCCTTCTAAATTCATCATAACTTCTCTATTAAGTGGTTATTTACTTAGCAGCTTCTAGTGATGCAGTGTCATTAACTGCAGCAGCTGTCATAGTTTTTACGATTCGTTTTGTTAGACCAGTAAGAACTTTACCAGGGCCTAATTCAAGTAGCTTCTCAACGCCTTGCTCATTCATCGCTTGTACACCTTCAGTCCAACGAACTGGGCTGTATAGCTGACGAACAAGTGCGTCTTTAATTTTTGCAGGGTCTGTTTCAGCAATAACATCAACGTTATTGATAACAGGCAATGCTGGCGTGTTGAACTCTAGAGCTTCTAGAGCCACTGCTAGCTTGTCTGCTGCTGGCTTCATCAGTGCACAGTGAGATGGCACTGAAACAGGTAACGGAAGTGCACGCTTAGCGCCCGCATCTTTACAAAGTGCACCAGCACGCTCTACTGCCGCCTTGTTACCCGCGATAACAACTTGACCAGGAGAGTTAAAGTTAACTGGAGACACAACTTCGTCTTGCGCAGCTTCTTCACACGCTTTAGCAATCGCTTCATCGTCTAGACCGATGATTGCGTACATTGCGCCAACGCCTGCAGGAACTGCTTCTTGCATCAATTGACCACGCAATTCAACCAGCTTGATCGCTTCTTTAAAGTCGACAACGCCTGCACATACAAGTGCAGAGTACTCACCTAGGCTGTGACCTGCTAGATTTACAGGTTGCTCTAGGCCAAGCTCTTGCCATACACGCCAAATTGCAACAGACGCTGTTAATAGAGCCGGTTGAGTGCGAAAAGTTTCATTTAGATTTTCTACTGGACCATCTTGAACCAATGCCCATAGATCGTAACCAAGTGCTTCTGAAGCTTCAGCAAATGTCTGTTTTACAACATCATACTGTTCGCCTAGGTCAGCAAGCATACCGATAGCTTGAGAGCCTTGGCCTGGGAATACGATAGCAAACTTGCTCATTGTAATTTTCCTTTAAGCAAAGCAAAAAATTGAATAAGGCACATAAGTTATGTGCCTTGTTTGTTGATTATCGCTTGGGGTTAGAATTTAACTAACGCAGACCCCCAAGTGAAGCCGCCGCCAAATGCTTCAAGTAGAAGCGTTTGACCACGTTTAATTCGCCCGTCGCGAACAGCCTCATCTAGAGCCGTTGGTACGGTAGCTGCTGACGTGTTGCCGTGCTTATCAAGAGTAATCACTACTTGATCAAGCGACATCGTCAGCTTTTTAGCGGTTGCCGAGATAATACGGTAGTTCGCTTGGTGTGGAACTAACCAATCAAGCTCTGACTTATCCATATTGTTCGCCGCTAATGTGTCTTTAACTAGCTTAGAAAGCTGAGTTACCGCCACTTTAAATACTTCGTTGCCCGCCATGTGCAGCCATTTGTCCGCATCACCGCCACGCTCTGGAACTTCTAAACTTAGAAGCTCACCGTATTTACCGTCAGAGTAAATATGAGTAGACAAAATACCTGGCTCTTCGCTTGCGCCTACAACCACCGCGCCTGCTGCATCACCAAATAGGATGATAGTAGAGCGGTCAGTCGGATCACAGGTTTTTGACAGTGCATCAGCACCAATTACCAAAACGTTCTTACACATGCCAGTCTTGATGTGTTGATCAGCAACAGACAGTGCGTAGACAAAACCAGAACACGCCGCAGCCAAATCAAACGCAGGACAGCCTTTGATACCAAGCTTGCCTTGTACCTGACATGCCGAAGACGGGAATGTGTGGCTACTGCTGGTTGTCGCAACGATGATTAAATCAATCTCTTCTTTGTCGATACCTGCCATTTCAATGGCATTTTCAGCAGCGTAAAACGCCATATCAGCAACGGTTTCGTTTTCCGCTGAAATACGACGCTCTTTAATACCAGTTCTAGCAACGATCCACTCATCGCTAGTCTCTACCATTTTCTCTAAGTCTGCGTTAGTACGCACCTGAGATGGCAAGTAGCTGCCAGTACCTAAAATTTTGCTATACATGAAGACTAATAATGCCTCTCGAGTAAAACCGCTTCCAAACGATCGCTAATGCGGCTGGGGACTTGTCGTTTGACCTCGTGTACTGCTTCACCAATCGCGTTGACGACTGCAGACACATCAGCACTTCCATGACTTTTAATGACAATGCCGCGCAATCCTAACAAACTTGCGCCGTTATACTGGTCGGGGTTCAAGGTTTTTAATTCAGTAAATAGCTCAGAAAACAGCATTCTGGCTATCCAACCCTTTATTGTTGAAGCCATCATGCGCGTTTTTAGCTTATCAATAAAGAGCTGAGCCGTACCTTCGCACGTTTTTAAGCAGACATTGCCCACAAAACCATCACATACGACGACATCAGCAGCATCTTGAAGTAATTGATTACCTTCAATATAGCCTATGAAGTTCACAGACTGAGTATTAGACAACATTTCAGCGCATCGTTTTACAAGGTCATTGCCTTTAATTTCTTCTGCACCGATATTCAAGATAGCGACACGTGGTGCGCGACCTAAATGTTGTTCTGCTAATGCACTGCCCATGACAGCAAACTGAAAGAGTGAATCTGCATCACTAGAAACGTTCGCCCCTAAATCAAGCATCCATGTGCGATTTCCGGATGCAGTAGGCAAAGCTGAAACCAATGCAGGCCTATCAATACCGGGAAGAAGCTTGAGTCTGAAACGGGATAAAGCCATCAGTGCGCCAGTGTTACCACCACTCACACAAGCATCAGCCTGTGATTCGGCAACCAGATCGATAGCGGCACGCATAGAGCTACCCTGACTATTACGTAAGGCTAGTGAAGGTTTTTCAGAATTGGAAATGACTCGATCACAATGCTGGATACTCAAACGAGAATCAGGCATTCGACCTAATGAAGATAATTGAGATGTGATCGCGTTTCGATCACCTATTAGAATGACTTTTAGCTCTGGGAAATACGACAGTGCCTGCACTGCGGCAGGCACTGTTACACGAGGACCGAAGTCCCCGCCCATTGCATCAAGCGCAACGGTTAGATTTTGCAAAGGTCAACCTTACTTGTTGATAACCTTTTTGCCGCGGTAGAAACCTTCGGCAGTCACGTTGTGACGTAGGTGAGTTTCACCTGAAGTTGCGTCTACAGAAAGTGCAGCTGTAGTTAGCGCATCGTGTGAACGACGCATGCCACGCATTGAACGTGATTTCTTGCTCTTTTGTACGGCCATTGACCCTACTCCTATGTAAATTCTTAAAGAAGCAATTACTTCTTTAAGCTTTTTAAAACATCAAATGGATTCGGCTTTTTGTCTTCCTCAATTTCTTCAGGAAGTTCACCAAACACCAAGTTATTTGAGTTAACGCTACATTTCGCATCGTCGTGCATTGCTATTTGTGGCAATCCAAGGATGAACTCGTCTTCAACTAATTGAATCAGGTCTAACTCACCGTACTCGTTCAGATCTACCAAATCGTACTCTTCCGGTGCTTCCTCTTCACTTTTCTCACTGTAAACAGGAGTATAAGTAAATTGGACATCGCACTCATGTGCGAAAACCTCATTACAACGTTGACACTCTAAATCGACTTCGACGTTAGCTTTACCAGAGATAACGACTAATCGTTGTTCATCAAGCCCAAATGACATTGAGACTTGCGCGTCACGTTTTACGCCTTCAGTTGCTTCAGTTAAACGCTTCAAAAGACTGACCTGAATGATACCATCCATATCGAGTCGTTTTTGAGCCGTTCTTGCCGGATCAACTGTACGCGGTATTTTTTCCTTTTGCATAGGGCGCGAATCTTATCTTCCAAATCGTGTTTAGTCAAAGGAAATGGCAAAAAAAATGTACTTTCCTGCCTTTCCTATTCAGAGCATTATGAATAGCAGGACAAGTTACGTTATCCTGAGATAAATGCTTCCTTGAATTGTAAATTAAAATGAGAAATTACCAACTAGTTTTAGCCTCTACATCACCATTTAGGCAAGAGATCCTCAAAAAACTACAGTTAAGCTTCATTACAGCCAAGCCAGACTGCGATGAAACGCCGCTTCCTGAAGAGACTCCTCAACAGCTGGTGATGCGCCTTGCTGAGACCAAAGCTAAGTCTTGTGCTGTGGAGCAACCTAGCCTAGTCATCGGTTCTGATCAGGTTTGTGTGATTGATGGAGAGATCATAGGTAAGCCTCATACTCGAGAAAAAGCGATCGAGCAGTTATCTCGTCAAAGCGGTAAGAGCATTACTTTTTATACAGGGCTTTCGGTTTGGAACAACGAAACCAATGAAGCTGACACGCGTCTCGACACCTTTGTAGTGCATTTCCGCGATTTAACTGAGCAGCAAATCATAAGTTATGTTGAGAAAGAACAGCCTTATTACTGCGCGGGCAGTTTTATGTGTGAAGGGTTAGGCATCGCGTTGTTTAAACAAATGGAAGGTAAAGACCCGAATACTTTGATCGGCTTACCGCTGATCGATCTCGTCGATATGTTAGAAGCGCAAGGAATGAGTGTGCTGTAACGGATACGCTCTCTTTGTTAGAGATTCCCTACTCCTTCCTTCGTCAGTCTAGGGAATGACGGAACACGCAATTTTATCTAACCAGCTAATGATATAGAACGTGATTTTAAAAAGTCGTCATCCTCAAGAGCTAGGAACGAACGACTTGGGGATCTTCTACAACAGATGACAACAAAAAAGGTTGACGATATTCGTCAACCTTTCTCATTTATGGGTACTGAAGAACAAATTTAGAGGCACTCTATACCTTCGTATCTCGTATCTCGTATCTCGTATCTCGTATCTCGTATCTTCTTAAAGCTTACGTAAACCCGTTAGGGCTTTCTCTAACCTTCTTTCCATTGGCGCCGAGATATCCATCTTCTCTTCACTACCTGGGTGTGTGAACTTGATGTTTGCTGCATGTAGGAACAGACGATCAAGACCAACCTTGCCCGTGTAAGCATCAAAACGACGATCACCGTAGCGATCATCCCAAGCAATTGGGTGACCAGTATACTGAGCGTGCACACGAATTTGGTGTGTACGGCCTGTAATTGGGCTAGCTTGAATCAACGTCGCCTCTTGGAACTTCTCTAAAACCTTAAAGCGAGTTTCAGAAGCTTTACCATTCGGGTTCACTCGAACAATGCTATTCACTTCATTTTTTAACAAAGGTGCATTGACGACTTTACAGCTGTTTTTCCATTCGCCCATGACTAAAGCGAAGTAGTATTTTTGAACCGTTTTTTCACGGAACTGTGCTTGAAGGTGTCTTAGCGCCGAGCGCTTCTTAGCAACAAGCAAAATGCCAGACGTATCTCTATCGATACGGTGCACTAATTCAAGAAAGCGAGCATCAGGGCGAAGAGCACGTAATGCTTCAATCGCGCCAAACTTTAATCCGCTACCACCATGAACAGCAGTGCCAGACGGTTTGTTAAGAATCAGCATGTGATCATCTTCATAAATGATGCACTGTTCTAATTCTGAAACCTTGTTGAGTTTCGTGCTCGGCACGTTCTCTTCTGTTTTCTCTTCAATAGTAACCGGAGGGATACGAACTAAATCGCCAGCTTTTAGTTTGTATTCAGCCTTGATGCGTTTTTTATTTACGCGGACTTCGCCTTTACGCACGATTCGGTAAATCATGCTTTTCGGGATGTTTTTTAATTGGTTGCGTAAGAAGTTATCAATACGCTGACCAGCCATATCTTCGTCAATGTCGACGAATTGGACTTGGGTTCTAATTTCGCTCATTGCGCTATTGTATCACTGTCACTTTTGATAATTGAGATTTTCTTAGCCCTATTCCGAACTTATTTATCCCTAATCCTTACCGATCTATCCCAAAATGGTCGTTGAAGTTCTATATTTCTTTGATTCTTCGAACAAAAAAGCATCAAGATTCCTGCAAATTAAAATATCAATTGATAAATTATTTATAGACAGTGAGTTAGAGCTATCAAAACCCAAACAAAAACTGTTTTTTTTACAGCATTCCGACAAAGCAGATTGCTGTGTTTACCGACCGCTGCTATAGTTCACAGCTGCTATCAGTGGTTTGACTATTATTTAAACAGCTAACCATTCATAAGCAAGTAAATGAGTAGATAACTCAGATTAGACAATGCTGCAATCGGCGTAAGACACGGTCAACTGAGTTCCTTATCGCTCTACTCACGTACACTCATGTTGAGTATTCACCGCCACATCGCGGATCATAGGCTAACTTCCTATGATGACTGACGTGCCCCAGAGCATCCCTCTCCAGCCGGGAGGCTGCACCGATAAAGCCATGGGATCTGGCACCATGAGAAACGAAATAAAGCGATAAGAACAATGATGAAAATAAGAAAAGACAATGAGAATTTCTAAATGAAAAGAATGTTAATTAACGCAACTCAAAAAGAAGAGTTGCGTGTCGCTTTGGTTGATGGCCAGCGACTGTTCGATCTAGATATCGAAAGTCCAGGTCACGAGTCAAAGAAAGCGAATATCTACAAAGGACGTATTACCCGTATTGAACCAAGCCTAGAAGCGGCATTCGTTGATTACGGCGCAGAACGTCACGGTTTCCTCCCTCTTAAAGAAATTGCCCGCGAATACTTCCCTGAAGGTTATACATACCAAGGCCGTCCTAGCATTAAAGAAGTGCTAAAAGAAGGCCAAGAAGTAATCGTACAAGTAGAGAAAGAAGAACGTGGTAGCAAAGGTGCTGCACTGACAACTTTCATCTCTTTAGCTGGTAGTTACTTAGTTCTTATGCCTAATAACCCTCGTGCTGGCGGTATTTCTCGTCGTATCGAAGGTGATGAACGCACTCAACTGAAAGCAGCATTAAGTACTCTTGAGCTTCCTCAAGGTATGGGCTTAATCGTGCGTACAGCGGGTGTTGGCAAAAGTGCAGAAGAGCTAGAGTGGGACCTGAATGTTCTATTGAACCATTGGGGCGCTATCAAGCAAGCTTCTGATTCAAACGCAGCTCCTTTCCTAATTCACCAAGAGAGTAACGTTATTGTTCGCGCAATTCGTGACTACCTACGTCGTGATATTGGCGAGATTCTAATCGACAGCAATACTATTTTTGAACGTGCACAAGCGCACATTCAATTAATACGCCCAGATTTCATGAATCGCGTTAAGAAATACGATGGTGAAGTGCCACTATTCAGCCATTACCAGATTGAAAGCCAGATCGAATCTGCTTTCCAACGTGAAGTTCGTCTTCCATCTGGTGGTTCTATCGTAATCGACCCAACAGAAGCACTGACTTCTATCGATATCAACTCTGCTCGTGCAACAAAGGGCGGCGATATTGAAGAAACAGCACTTAACACTAACCTAGAAGCTGCCGATGAAATTGCACGTCAATTACGTCTACGTGACCTAGGTGGTCTTGTTGTAATCGACTTTATCGATATGACTCCGGTTCGCCACCAACGTGAAGTAGAAAGCCGTCTACGTGATGCCGTTCGTTTAGATCGCGCACGTGTTCAGATTGGTCGTATTTCTCGCTTTGGTCTTCTAGAGATGTCTCGTCAACGTTTGAGCCCATCACTAGCAGAAGCAAGCCACCACATTTGTCCTCGTTGTACAGGTACTGGTGTTGTTCGTGATAACGAATCTCTAGCACTTTCTGTTCTACGTTTGATTGAAGAAGAAGCTCTAAAAGACAACACAGCACAAGTACTTGCTGTTGTGCCTGTTCCAATCGCTTCTTACCTTCTGAACGAAAAACGTCGCTCAGTAAACCACATCGAGAAGAACCAAGAAGTTAAGATCACTGTTGTTCCTAACTCAGACATGGAAACGCCGCACTTTGAGGTTATCCGTGTTCGTGAAGGTGAAGAGTTCGATCTACTGTCTTACTTGCTGCCTAACAAGCTAGAAGCTCTAAAAGAAGCGGAAAGCAAAGAGCCTGCTGAACAGACTATTCGTCCTAAGAAGATCGAAGAACCTGCTCTGAAAGGCTTCGCAGCTCCTGCTCAATCAGCACCGACTCCTGCTCCAGCACCTAAAGCTGTAGAAGAGAAGAAAGCTGAACCAGCAGCGACTCAAGAACCAGGCCTAATTGGTCGTTTCTTCAAAGCTATCGGTAGCTTCTTATTTGGCTCTTCAACTCAAGAAGAGAAAAAAGAAGAACAGAAGAAAGAAGAAGAGAAACCTAAAAACAATCGCAACAATGGCAACCGTCAACGCCGTGATCGTAACGATAACCGTCGTCGTAACCAACGTGGTGAGCGTGGCGAACAGCGTAACGACCGTGGTGAACGTGGCGACAATCGTAACGAAAACCGTGACAACAAACGCCGTCGTAAGCCAGCTCGTGATGAGAAGCCTGAAGAGCAAAAAGAAGCAGCTCCACAGCAAACTCGTCAGCCTCGCAAGCCTAAGCAAGACCGTCGCAACAAGCCACGTGATGAGCAGAAGCAACGCGAAGAGCAAGCACCATCTAAATTAGCAGAAGAAGGTCTACAGCTAGCAGCAGAAGCACAAGCTGGTAAACCGGAAGCGCCTAAGGCTAAACCTGAAGCGAAAGCAGCTAAGATTAAAGAGCGTCGTCAGCGTCGTAAACTGAACAAGCAAGTTCGTGTTAAAGACCAACAAGCTCAAGCTGAAGATAATGCTTCAAAAGAGCAGGTTATTGCTAAAGAACAATCAGTAGCTCAAGAGCAAAAAGTTGCGGAACAAGTAGAAGCAACTCAAGCGAATGCAGAGCAAACTGAACAGGAAGAGCCGAAACAACGTCGTAACCGTCGTTCTCCACGTCACCTACGTGCAAGTGGTCAACGTCGTCGTCGCGGTCGTGATCGTCGCCCTAACCCATTCCGCCTACGTAAAGGTGGTGTAGCTTCTCCAGAGATGGCTATGGGTAAAGTGATGCCTCGCTTCATTCCAAAACCTCACCACAAGCAGGCAAAACCTGAAGTGGCTGAAGTTCAAGTAGCAGCTGAAGCTCAAACATCTGTTCAAGAGCAGAATGTTGCTCTAGAGACGGCACCACAAAGCAATGTAGCAATGGCTGGCGGCTTCGCATGTCCAGAGCTTGCAATGGGTAAAGTGATTATCCGTCGCGAAGAAGCTGCTGTTGAAGCTCAAGTAGCTGAGACTCCTGCTGTAGTTGAAGCTCCTGCAGTCGTTGAAGAAGCACCAGTGGTTGTTGAAACTGCGAAAGTTGAAGCTCCAGTGATTGCAGAAGCGACGAAAGTTGAAGCGCCTGTTGTAGCAGAAGCTGTGCAAGCAGAAGCAACACCAGTTGTTGAAGCTGAAGCGCCTAAAGCTGAAAGTGCAAAAGTTGAAGAAGCACCTGTTGTAAAAGCAGAAGCTCCTAAAGCAGCACCAAAAGCAGTTGTTGCTAAGAAGCAAGCCGGTTCACCAATGACTAAAGCTCCTGGTCCTCAAGAGATCAAAGAGATTGAAGTGATTGCAGCTCCGTTCCGCACTGAACGTTTTGTATCGAAAGGTGCAGGCAGTCAGGCAGCGTCGAACAAAGCTGGCGCGGCGATGACTAAGCCAAACTACTAGTGATTACTGATAGATAATCGCAAGTAAATAGAATCAAAGGCTGCTTATTAAAGCAGCCTTTTTCATATCTACTAATCGAATAAAAATTAACAGATATATTACTCAAAGTTAGGTTCAACCTTGAACTTAATCACATTTTTGGGTAGCATTCGCGCACTTATCTTTTCGACACTTCGCTATTGCCGCTCTTTTCCATCACTGTTTGGCTACGCAATACACCCGTGTCGGTAAATCCATCTTAAGCATAGCTGAGCAAACATGTTCGAATTCCCACAATTTTCAAAGCACTCTGTAAAGAATGACGTGCTTTCAGGTCTTACAGTAGCCCTAGCTCTGGTACCTGAAGCTGTAGCATTCGCCTTTGTTGCTGGCGTTGACCCAATGGTTGGTCTTTACGCAGCATTCATCGTAGGTTTAATCACTTCTGTCTTTGGCGGTCGTCCAGGTATGATTTCTGGTGCAACTGGCGCAATGGCCGTGGTAATGGTGAGCCTAGTGGCAACCCATGGTGTTCAATACCTATTCGCAGCCGTTATGCTGGCTGGCCTTCTGCAAATTGCAGCGGGTGTATTTAAACTAGGTAAATTTATCCGTATCGTTCCACACCCAGTAATGATTGGTTTCGTGAACGGTTTGGCCATTGTTATCTTCCTAGCTCAGCTTGGTCAATTTAAAGCACCAGACGTAACAGGTGCGTTGACTTGGTTACCAAGCGGTCAAATGACACTAATGCTAGGTCTAGTAGCCCTTACAATGGCTATCATCCATTTCCTACCTAAGCTAACAACAGCAGTACCATCTTCATTGGTTGCTATTGTTACAGTAACAGCTTTGGTTGTGGGTCTTGACCTTGAAACTCGCACTGTTGTCGACTTCCTACGTACAATGTCTGGTGACGAAGCTGCTACGCTAGCGGGCTCTCTACCAACATTCTCAATTCCTGCTGTTCCGTTTTCTTTAGAGACACTACAGATCATCCTGCCTTACGCAATTATCCTTGCGGCTATCGGCCTGATTGAATCTCTGCTGACACTGACAGTACTAGACGAAATGACAAACACTCGTGGTCAATCTAACCGTGAATGTGTTGGTCAAGGTATGGCTAACGTAACGTGTTCTGTATTCGGTGCGATGGGTGGTTGTGCGATGATCGGTCAATCGATGATCAACGTAAACTCAGGTGGTCGTGGTCGTCTTTCAGGTATCGTAGCCGCAGTTGCACTACTGATGTTCATCCTGTTCGGTTCTGCACTGATTGAAATGATTCCTCTAGCAGCACTTGTGGGCGTAATGTTCATGGTTGTTATCGGCACATTTGAATGGGCAACCTTCAAGCTTGCGCGTCGCGTTCCTAAGCAAGACTTCTTCGTTATCGTTCTTGTTACCGTAGTAACCGTACTGACTGACCTTGCTGTAGCAGTAGGTGTTGGTGTTGTTGCTTCTGCGCTAATGTTTGCTTGGCAACATGCTAAACATATCTACGCAGATACATCAGTAAACGCTGAAGGCTCAAAAGAGTACAAAGTTAACGGCCCAATCTTCTTTGGTTCAACGGCTAACTTCCTTGAGTTGTTTGACGCTTACAACGATCCACAAGATGTAATCGTTGATTTCGCAAACTCACGCGTGACTGACCACTCTGCAATTGAAGCGATCGATACGATTGCTGACCGTTACGCGGCGCTAGGTAAAACACTTCACCTTCGCCACCTAAGCCAAGACTGTGTTGCTATGCTGCACAAAGCAGGTAGCTTAGTTGAAGCGAACGTTGCAGAAGACCCAATCTACAAAGTAATGTCTAAGTAATCTTAGCTGTAACTTTAAGTTAGATTTAGAAAGGCCGACATTCAATGTCGGCTTTTTTATTCCTATCGGTCAGCCCTTGCGCTGATCACCAAACGACGAACATTGTTCCTACACTACATTGAACGCAGTATCGCTTCGCTAGACTCTTCGATTAAATCCAACACCAATTCAAAACCATTTCCCTCACCATAATACGGATCGGGGATCTCTTGATATTGTGACTTTCCAAAGCTTAAAAATAACGCAAGCTTGTAT
The DNA here is from genome assembly GCF_902751245.1 of Vibrio sp. Vb339. NCBI lineage: Bacteria > Pseudomonadati > Pseudomonadota > Gammaproteobacteria > Vibrionales > Vibrionaceae > Vibrio > Vibrio sp. Vb339. The sequence continues at coordinate 980,969 of NZ_CADDIS010000002.1, forward strand.
TGGAGATGAGCGGGACACTGGCTCATTAAGTCATCTAGATTCGCCCTATCGGCCGCGAGTATCAGGTCAAATTCTTCGAAGTCATTATCTACCACTTTACGAGAAGTTATCCCCTTAAAGCTGTAGCCTCGCTTCTCTCCTGCAGATTTGGAACGCGAGTCTGGCGGGTTGCCTTGATGAAAACCAATCGTCCCCGCAGAGTCGACCACAACGTCAATATCCAGCTGTTGCGCTTTCTTCCTTAGCACCGCTTCACCTGTTGGCGAACGACAAATATTTCCCATACAAACTACGAGTATCTTTTTCATCCCTAATCACCTGTTCTTCCGATGGTTTTTACTATCGTTAAGTTAGGCTATGATAGGCGCAATCACAACTTAAAAGGATTTGTTATGTCGACTGAAGACAACAAAGAACAACGCCACAAAGCAAGACAACAGAAAGTAAAAGAACAAGTCGATGCTCGTGTCGCTGCAGCACAAGAAGTAAAAGGCCTATTGCTGGTCATCACGGGTAACGGTAAAGGTAAATCAACATCCGGTTTTGGTACGATTACACGTGCCGTTGGTCATGGTAAGAAGTGTGCCGTTGCTCAGTTTGTAAAAGGAACTTGGGATAACGGTGAAAAGAACGTTCTTCAAAAGCTTGATGTAGAGTTCCAAGTGATGGGTACTGGCTTTACTTGGGAAACTCAAAACAAGGCTCAAGATATTGAAGCCGCACAGCGCGTGTGGAAAGAGTGTCAGCGTATGCTAGCCGATGAGTCGATTGATGTAATTCTGTTTGATGAGCTGACTTACATGGTGAGTTACGGCTACATTGAACTGGATGAAGTGGTAGAAGCTCTGAACAACCGTCCGAAAATGCAGTCCGTGATCATTACTGGCCGTGGAGCGCACCGCACTTTAACGGACATGGCCGATACAGTATCTGAAGTTCGTAACGTGAAACACGCTTTCGAATCGGGTGTTAAAGCACTGCAAGGTGTCGACTGGTAATCACATTCAACTAGAGATCCCCGACTCGGTCATTCTTCCTCTCGAGGATGACGACTCTTCAGTGTTGCTCCCCTAAATAAAGGACGAGCACCGATCGTCACTCCCTAGAACGAGGGACGAGTGCAATAGGGAATATCTTGGATACGAGACTAGCTAAAAGTGAGCACTGATGCATCCACGCTAACCTCTCGGGATGACGACCACTAGACTGTCACGTACTTGAACAAAGCACGACAACCTATCGTCATTCCCTAGAACGAGGAACGAGTCTCATAGGGAATCTCTTTGCTTACTAAGCCCGGATAATAATCAGCATCCAAAAAAAGCGCCATTCCTACAGTAGGAATAGCGCTTCTTTTATATGCGAGTTAGGCAAAGATTAGTTAAAGAAACCTTTCAATAAACCATCAACCGCTTCTTTAGTTTTCTCGTCTTTGATCTTGTCCGTTAGCTTGTTCACACCACGGTCAATTTCTTTCTGTGCTTTCTGCTTCAACACATCATCAAAAACAAGTGCGAATTTCGGGTCAGCCCACTGGCCAGTTACCTTAATTGGGATTGTCACATCTTTCAGATCGTCGATACTCTTACCGCCCTGACCTTCAAGTGAACCCACAATTGATGTACGTACAAGGAAATCGACCGTTTCATTGATGAAGTTTGCTTTACCTTGACCTGTTACGCGTAACAGTGGCGACTGTGCTGATAAGTCGTTAGTTGAAACCCAACCTTTATCCACTTTCAGTATCGCTTTCATTGCACTGAAGTCCGTTTTTTGAGCTTCATTTGTGCTTTCAACTTTCTCGCCCTTGATCTTAGCGTAGTTTTCTCGAATCAGTTGAGCTACGTTGATGCCGTTAACTGCACCATCTTCAAAGTTAATCGCGATAGTACCGACTAGGTTTTTCTTGATACCCGTAGGAGTCAGACTCTTACCTTTCACGTTGACATCAATATTACCGGTACCTTCCAGCATATCGTTATCTGCAACATCAACTAGTAACGGTTGTACTTTCACGCCTTTGATTTTCTTCTTAGCCGTGTAAGTCACCGGTGTTTTACGAGCATCTAGCTTAGCCGTAGCTGAAATAGAACCTTGGTAAAGATTCGAGGTAAATGAGGTTAGCTCTGCGATACCACGGTTAACCGAAAATGCCGTTTTAACATTCTGCATCTTCGCGTTGTTCGCCTTGAACTTATCAATCGTGATGTCACCTTTCACGTCTAACGTTTTCAGAGCCGACAGATCAGGTTCCACTTCTTTAGCTGGAGCTGAACTACCAGAGTTTGACGTTGAGCCACCAGCAGAATCAGAAGGAGCAGTGCTCGCTGTTTCTGTTGTATTGCCTAAGCCTAGGAACTCGTCCAAATCAATATTCGGGCTATGAAGAGAGAAACGAACCTTTGGTATTTCAGATAGGGTTACGTCTGCTTTACCGTCTAATGCAATAGCGTTAGCTTGTAGCTTCTCTAACACAAAGCTCAGGTGGCTCTTGTTAAGATCGAAGCTTAAGTCAGACAGCATGTCGACTTTCATTGGAGACTGAGGAAGCGTGTCGCCTTTGAATGTTGAGTCTAACGTTAATTTGTTCAGCGTTACTTTTGAAATCGCGCTATCAACCGTAAGTTCACCGCCACCTTTAAGATCAAGGTCAAGGCCAGCCGCATTACCGATTACAGCGTAAGTCAGTTGGTTTACCTTATCGAACTCAAACGTATTCAGGCCAATTTTTGCTGACTCAATCGACGTCGATGGATCATTGAACTTAGCGTTTAAGTCGATATTACGAAGTGCGTAACTTGCGAAGCCTTCAGCTAACTTGAACTCTGCGCTACCTTGTGCAGAGAACTTCTGTTGATTGTTTTCACCAGAAGCCGCAAACGTCGCGGTTGTCCATGTATCAACGGCAAACTCAGAAAGATTCAAAGACACATCGTATAGCTTAGTGAATGAACCCGCTTGCTTGTCGTCCATTTCAAACAATGCGTTTGATACAGTTACGCCTGCAAGGTTGATCGTCCAACCCGATGCGTCTGTGGTAGTTTGCTCTTGAGGGGCAGGAGCTGATTCAGAATTGGTGTCTACTGCAGGCTCAGATTCTTGAGGCGCTGACGCTTGCGTTAGTGCATCAATGTTCTTGCGACCATCTTTAAGCGTTTCTAAATAGAATTCTGCACCATCTAGAGTAATGTTACCTATCTCTAGTTGGTTGCTAAATAGCGGAGTAACCGAAACATCAACACCAACCGTATCAACCTTAAATAGGTTGGGTTGAGTGAACCCTTCAGGATTACGTAATTCAGTTTGACCAAGTTCAAAGCCAATGGATGGGAAGAATTGCCAGCTGATATCACCCTCGATCACGAGCTCTAGGCCTGTGTGTTTTTGGGCTTGTTCGACAATTAGTGGCTTAAATTGGTTGGGATTCACTAACAGCACTAGTGCCAGAATTGCTGCAATTACAACAAACACTGGTACAGCTATGAAAATGAGTAGTTTCTTCATCCGCATATTCCTTGCTTAGATTCCAAAAGAAAGTGGCACTATAAAAGTGCCACTGATTCGGTAAAAAATAAAGCTAAGTGAGTCACTTAGGCAAAATTTTATTCGATTAAGACTTCAACAACTTCGCAATGTGCGCTTTTAGCACATCAATCGCAATACGGTTTTTACCACCACGAGGAACGATGATGTCTGCATGTTGTTTTGAAGGCTCGATAAACTGCATGAACATTGGACGTACTGTTTCTTGGTATTGCTTAAGTACAGTGTCCATTGTACGACCACGCTCTTCTACATCACGCTTAACACGGCGTAGTAGACAGATGTCTAATGGTGTATCCATAAACACACTTGCGTGCATTAGTTTACGAAGACGCGGGTCTGTTAGAAGCAGAATACCCTCTAAAATGATCACTTTCTTTGGAGTAAGTGTAGTCGTTTCAGAAGTACGTGTGTGCTCTGTGTAGCTGTATTCAGGAACTTCTACGGCGTTGCCACTCATTAGCTGCTGTAGATGTTCACATAAAAGATCATGATCTAGTGCATTTGGGTGATCGTAGTTAGTTTTAACACGCTCTTCCATACTCAAGTGGCTTTGGTCGCTGTAATAGCAATCTTCCGTGATAACACCAATTTGATGGTCGCCTACTTTTTCGCGCAATTCATTATAAATTGTACTAGCAATCAGACTTTTTCCTGAAGCTGAAGCGCCAGCGATACCTACGATGACACATTGATTATTATCAGACATTAATTTTGCACCCGATATGGTTTGGTGGTGGGAAGAGATAAACCGCCTGATTATAGGGGCTAAAGCACATAGATTCTAGTCGCCATTTTAGCTAATTGCAGTCAAATTGATGATATCAATGCATTTAATGAATACAATCGTTTGCTTTCAAATAACTTGCCTACAACTATTTGCACAACCCCAATGGCTATCGGCCTAAATCCAAGCGTTGTTTATCTAATCCAACATGATTAACACAACTTTTGATTATCTTTTGTTATTCAACCAAAGAAAAGTTAATCGCCTCTGGTCTCGCCTTACCGGTCCAGAACATCTTCGCAGCCACATTCTCAGCAAGCTCTAAGTAGTGATGTGTATGTTCACTGTCTGGACGACGAATCACCGTCGGACAACCTGCATCGATGTCTTCTCGCACATCAATATGAAGAGGGATCTGTGCCAAAATATCGAGGTAAAACTCTTCTGACATGGCTTCAGCACCACCAGCACCAAAGATATGCTCTTTCTCACCACAGTGACTACAAATATGATAGCTCATGTTTTCAACTAAACCTACCACTGGCACGCTTACCTTATCGAACATCGCTACGCCTTTACGCGCATCCGCTAATGCCAAATCTTGAGGAGTGGTCACCACTACTGCGCCCGTCACTGGGATCTGTTGCGACAACGTCAACTGAATATCACCGGTGCCCGGTGGCATGTCGATCACAAGGTAATCCAACTCTGGCCATACAGTTTCATTAACAAGCTGCCCCAAAGCCTTCGCTGCCATAGGGCCACGCCAGATTGCCGCATCATCTTTCGACACAAGATAGCCAATAGAGTGAGTGAAAATGCCATGCGCCTCGATTGGCATCATCCATTTGTTGTTCTGTACTTCTGGTTTCGCGTCTAGTTGGCCGAGCATCATAGGCACTGATGGACCGTAGATATCCGCATCCAACAAACCCACTTTTGAACCTGACTTAGATAACGCGAGCGCAAGGTTTACTGAAGTCGTTGATTTACCCACCCCACCCTTTGCTGACGTCACAGCGATAATATTCTTAACACCCTTCAATGGCGTCGCGACTGTGGTTTCTAGCGCAGACGGCTTCACTTTTACTTCAAACTGAAAAGCGCTAACAAGCTGTTGTTCAATCTGAGAGTGGATCCACTGTTCCAGTTCAACTGCAAGCTGATTAGCAGCAAAAGGCAAGGTGATAACAAATGATCCACGCGGATCAACCGATACAATATTTTGATGTAGCGCCCACTCTGGGATGAGGATTGGTGACTCGAACTCATTCAACCATGAACAGAAATCTTGCTTAGAAGTAAAGTTACGCATTGGGGCTCCTTTTTTTATTTATGCTATCACCCACGAGATGAAGACTGAACCCCTAAAAAACTAGGGGAATCCTTTGTCTGATAACTTGGCGTATCACACGTTATAAAGTAGTATTACCTCTCAAATTTATACCTATCAAAAAAGCGAATTATTAAGTATGGCAACTGATCCAAGACAACTTTTGGTAACTTGTGCGCTTCCGTACGCTAACGGCTCTATTCACCTTGGCCATATGCTTGAGCATATCCAAGCTGATATCTGGGTTCGATACCAGCGTCTACGTGGCAACACTGTAAACTTCATCTGTGCTGACGATGCTCACGGCACGCCAATTATGCTTAAAGCTCAACAGATGGGTATCACGCCAGAAGAGATGATCGCTGCTGTTAGTGAAGAGCACCAAAAAGACTTCGCTGGCTTTGATATCAGCTTTGATAACTACCACAGCACACACAGCGAAGAGAACCGTGAACTGGCTTCTCACATCTACCTAGAACTTAAAAAGAACGGCTTCATTTCTAGCCGTACTATTTCTCAGCTTTTCGATCCTGAGAAAGAGATGTTCCTACCAGACCGCTTCGTAAAAGGTACTTGCCCTAAGTGTAAGTCAGAAGACCAGTATGGTGATAACTGTGATAACTGTGGTGAGACATACAGCCCAACTGAGCTAATTAACCCTAAATCAGCGGTTTCTGGCGCAACTCCAGTAATGAAAGACTCTGAGCACTTCTTCTTCGACCTACCTCAGTTCGAAAGCATGCTTAAAGAGTGGACTCGTTCTGGCTCTCTACAGAATGAAACCGCAAACAAAATGCAGGAATGGTTTGAGTCTGGTCTGCAACAGTGGGATATCTCACGTGATGCACCTTACTTTGGCTTTGAAATCCCAGGCGAAAAAGACAAGTTCTTCTACGTATGGTTAGACGCACCTGTTGGCTACATGGCTTCTTTCAAGAACCTATGTGACAAGCGTGACGATCTAAACTTCGATGAATACTGGAAGAAAGACAGCACAACTGAGCTTTACCACTTCATCGGTAAAGACATCGTTTACTTCCACAGCCTATTCTGGCCAGCAATGCTAGACGGCGCAGGCTTCCGTAAGCCAAACAACGTATTCGTACACGGCTACGTAACAGTGAACGGTGCGAAGATGTCTAAGTCGAAAGGCACATTCATCAAAGCAAGCACGTACCTAAGCCACCTAGACCCTGAATGTCTACGTTACTACTACGCTGCGAAACTAAACAGCCGCATCGATGACTTAGATCTTAACCTTGAAGACTTCACTCAACGTGTAAACGCTGACGTAGTAAACAAGATTGTTAACCTAGCTTCTCGTAACGCTGGCTTCATTACTAAGCGTTTTGAAGGCAAGCTAGCTGCTGAATTTGCAGAACCTGAGCTATACAACGAATTCGTTGCTGCTGCTGAGCGTATCGGTGAGCTATACGAAACTCGTGAATTCAGCCGTGCTATCCGTGAAATCACGGCACTAGCGGATAAAGCTAACCAGTATATCGACGAAAAAGCACCTTGGGTTCTTGCAAAAGAAGAAGGCAAAGAAGCTGAGCTTCAACAAGTTTCTTCTGTAGGTATTAACCTATTCCGCGTACTGATGGCTTACCTGAAACCAGTGATGCCAGAGCTTGCAGCTCGCACTGAAGCTTTCCTAAACGAAGAGCTAACGTGGGAAGCGATTGCTACTCCGCTAACTGATCACGAGATCACTAAGTTCAAAGCGCTATTCAACCGTATTGATCCTAAGAAAGTGGAAGCAATGGTTGAGTCTTCTAAAGAAGATGCAGCCGCTGAAGCAGCAGCGAAAGAAAAAGCAGAAGCTGAAAAAGAGCAAGCAAGCCAAACTGAGCTAGACAAAGAGCCAATCGCAGACGAGATTGAGTTCGATGCCTTTGCTGCAGTAGACATGCGTATTGCTCGTATCATCTCTTGTGAAGAAGTACCAAAAGCGAACAAACTACTGAAGTTCCAACTGGACATCGGTGGTGAGACTCGCCAAGTATTCTCTGGTATCAAATCAGCATACAAACCTGAAGAGCTAGAAGGCAAACTAACTGTAATGGTAGCCAACCTAAAACCTCGTAAGATGAAGTTTGGTATGTCTGAAGGCATGATCCTAGCAGCAGGCCCTGGCGGCAGCGACCTATGGATCCTTGAGCCACACGAAGGTGCTCAACCTGGTATGCGTGTAATGTAATTCTGACTCCAGTCAGATAACAAGCACCCATCACTAAATCCCTAATGCATTTTTGACTTGAAAGAGTTAATCAGCATTGGGGATTTTTTATATCTACCGAAAATTAGCGTTCTCTGTTAGAGTCGCCGTCAACTATGCTATGTAGAGTAGAAATTGGTTCGTCGACAAAAATAGGCTAAACCAACACCTCTTTACTCTAAAACCCTTTTTAGGAATTTCCAGTGACTAACAACGAAATCTTGCGTCGTATTCAACACGCACTAAACCTTAAAAATGCACAAATCATCAAAGCTATCGAACAAGCTGATGTGACCGTTGCTCATGACCAAGTGATTAACTGGCTAAAAGACGACAACGACAAGTCATGCTCTAAGATGAAAGATAAAGAGTTAGCGGTATTCCTAAATGGTTTCATCAACCTTAAGCGTGGCAAAAAAGAAGGCGAGCAACCTAAACCTGAAGTTGCACTGACGAACAACATGATCTTCATGAAGCTTCGTATTGCATTAAACATGAAAGCAGAAGATGTTTTGGACGTACTAGAAGTGGTTGGCATTAGCTTGAGCAAGTACGAAATCGGCGCTTACTTCCGCAAGCCAGAAAACAAAAACTACAAAGTGTGTGAAGACCAGCTACTTTGCGATTTTCTAAACGGCGTGCAATTTACCAACCGCCCAGATTCAGAAGAGTTTGCGGGTTAAGTTGCTACTCCTAGATAAATTTTAAGTTGCTGCACATAGATAAATTACTCGTCATAGGTAAGTAACTGACCCACGGATAATTTTCTAGTAACGACAGATAAATAAAAAGCGGCGAGATAATTCAATTATCTCGCCGCTTTTTCGTTTTCTTTACGTCACTGACTAAACAGGAACAACAATAGTAAACCTATGGCTTAGCTGTCGTCTTCAGTGAAGTTCGTTGGCAATGTCGTTTTCATTTCATTCCAAACTTGTGCACTTGCGATACCGTAGTTACGAATCACTAATGGCAACGTTTCGCGCTCACCACTTTCACAGATAATGAACAGCTCTTTATAAAAGTCCATCGCTAAACGTCGTGCTTCTGGGTTAGAGAAGTAGTAACTACCGATACGGTCATACAGTTTACGCACACCGTTAAAGATTAGGCCATAAATCTGGTTGCCTGAGTGGAATGCCAAACGTTGGAAAAGCATGTAATCATAGAAGTTGAAAGTCTTCGCGATTAAGATCGTCTGACGTTTCGCTTCATCTTTTTCTGAATCTTCTTTTACCGCTTGTTTGATCTTGTCAGCGTATGGCGACGATTCTAGGAACTCATCCCAAGTTGGTGCCGCAAGTAGCGCTTCACAAGATTCAATCACGTTACTGATAGTACGCTCTGAAGCTTCTTTGTTTGCTTTGAATGCATAACGCATAAAGATCGGGCTGATATTAGTACGAGCAGCGAGCAGGTCTTCTACCATTTTGCTTGCGTTATCAACGTCCAACGTCATTAGCGTATCAAGGATATGAAGACCTGAGGTTTCCATAAACTGGTTAACTTTAGTGGGTTTGCCGTGTTGGATTGTCAACCAACCATCACGAGCAAGACGTTGTAGTACTTCACGAAGCGTAGTACGTGTAACACCAATCAGCTCAGAAAGCTCACGCTCTGCGGGCAAGATAGAACCTGGAGGGAAACGGCCATTCCAAATACTTTCAATGATATACTTCTCTGCAAATCCTGCCGGGCTCTTCGCCTTAATGACCATCTACACTTCAATCCAATTTAATTATTCTGTTCTAATTTACTCATCATACCACTAGTTCACACCTAGCGGAAACACCCTCAAAAATTTTACTCACCCTAAATACCATTAGAGTTATAACTCTAAAGTTCAGCACGCGTTTGCACCTCAGGTTTGTAAAGCAAGCGACTCTAAACCACCATTTCAACAAACCGTTAACACAACAAATTTTCTTTAAAATCAATGAGATTGGTCATATTTTTAAAGCTATTAATTTGCAATATTAAGTTGTAATAATCATATATAAGTCGTCGTTATTCTGTAATTTTCAATCATTTCGCTGAAATATTGATTCTAGTCGGTTTTTATCACATTTTAAGTGGTATGCTTGCGCTACTTTGATCGCGTTTCTCAACAAAAAAGAGGTATTTTTAGTGCTACAGGGCTTTTCCTGTTGACTAAATGTTATCTAAGAGTAGAGTTGCGCTCAAAAATAAGCAGTGCTTGAGTTTCTAAGGGAGTGACTTGGCAAGACCACAGAACATTACATGGAATGTAGTTTTTCTAAGTCACTGTTAGTTATAGTTTTTAACAATTTCTATAGCTCGATTCTCAAAATGTTGTATTGCTTGTCTATTCATAATCAACATAAAAGAGTATTAACATGCCGATGTCTCTCGGAAACGCTTTTATCAAGAACTTCCTTGGTAAAGCTCCTGATTGGTATAAACTTGCCATCATTTCCTTTTTAATCATCAACCCGTTTGTTTTCTTCCTAGTTGACCCATTTGTTGCGGGCTGGCTATTGGTGGTTGAGTTTATTTTCACTCTAGCTATGGCTCTCAAATGCTACCCACTTCAACCGGGTGGTCTATTAGCTATTCAAGCAGTCGCCATTGGCATGACCAAACCAGAAATGGTTTATCACGAGCTGCAAGCAAACCTTCCTGTATTACTCTTGCTCGTATTCATGGTTGCTGGCATTTACTTCATGAAAGAACTGCTTTTGTTCATTTTCACGAAGATCTTGCTTGGCATCCAATCTAAAATTTTACTCTCTGTTGCCTTCTGTGTTGCTGCCGCTTTCTTATCAGCATTCCTAGATGCACTAACAGTAATCGCCGTAGTTATTAGCGTTGCGGTCGGCTTCTACTCTATCTACCACAAGGTTGCATCAGGCAAGGGCACAACGTCTTCGCACGATCATACTCATGATGAAGAGATCTCAGAGCTAACTCGTGATGACCTAGAAAACTACCGTGCTTTCCTACGTTCACTGCTTATGCACGCTGGTGTGGGTACAGCACTGGGTGGTGTAATGACCATGGTAGGTGAACCACAAAACTTAGTCATTGCTAAGCAAGCAGGTTGGGAGTTCGGTGAATTTATCATCCGTATGCTGCCAGTAACACTGCCTGTTTTCTTCTGCGGTATTTTAACTTGTGCACTTGTCGAGAAATTCAAAGTGTTTGGTTACGGTGCTGAGCTACCAATGAATGTTCGCCAAATCTTAGTTGAGTTTGACAACAAAGAACGTGCAAACCGTACAAAGCAAGACGTAGCAAAGCTATGGGTTCAGAGTGCAATCGCAGTTTGGCTGATTGTTGGCCTTGCGCTTCACGTTGCTGAAGTAGGTTTGATTGGCCTTTCAGTGATCATCTTGGCAACGGCATTTACTGGTGTAATTGAAGAGCACTCGATGGGTAAAGCCTTTGAAGAAGCACTGCCATTTACTGCACTTCTTGCTGTCTTTTTCGCTGTCGTTGCGGTAATCATTGATCAAGGGCTATTTAAGCCAGTAATCGATGCTGTACTTCACGTTGAAGATAAAGGCGCACAGCTCGCACTCTTCTATGTTGCCAACGGTATTCTATCGATGGTTTCAGATAACGTGTTCGTCGGTACGGTTTACATCAACGAAGTGAAAACTGCACTGGTTGAAGGCATCATCACTCGCGATCAGTTCGACCTACTTGCTGTTGCTATCAACACGGGTACTAACCTACCTTCTGTTGCTACGCCAAACGGCCAGGCTGCATTCCTATTCCTATTAACATCAGCACTTGCTCCGTTAATTCGACTGTCTTACGGCCGCATGGTTATCATGGCGTTGCCATACACCATCGTATTGGCACTTGTTGGCCTAGCGGGCATTGTGTTCTTCGTAGAGCCAATGACAGCATGGTTCTATGATGCAGGTTGGATCATTCAACGCACAGGTGAAGTCGTTGCTCCAGTTATCTCTGGTGGTCATTAAGCTCAACACTGTGTCGCAAACCACATTAAGTATAACTAACTAATCAAAAATATTAGTTGATTAGGAAACTTATCCAAGATAAAAAGCTCTGAGTAATCAGGGCTTTTTTATTTTATAGACGGGATTCAATTCGTGAACTTTTTAGCAATGATCAAAGACTTCTCTAAGGGACGTTTATCTTGGCTTTTACTGCTGGCTTTTATTGTCTTTTTTGAGGCATGCGCTCTCTTCTTCCAACACGTGATGATGCTTGGCCCTTGCGTAATGTGCATCTATGAGCGCGTTGCTATGCTTGCTATCGGTGTTGCTGCAATCATTGGTGCTATTGCCCCTCATAACCCAATATCACGTTGGTTAGGCCTTGCTGGCTGGGGGTTTGGCGCATACAAAGGTTTGACGCTGGCTTTAGAACACGTTGACTACCAGTTTAATCCGTCTCCTTTTGCTACTTGTGATCTGTTCGTGACCTTCCCAAGCTGGGCGCCTTTAAATCAATGGGCTCCGTGGATGTTTGAGGCTTACGGCGACTGCAGCAAAGTTGTGTGGCAGTTCTTAGAGCTTTCAATGCCACAGTGGCTGGTGATTATCTTCGCGGGCAACTTAGTTGCTTTCGGTTTTGTAGTGATTTCTCAATTCGTTAAATCAAAGAATGACTAATAATTAGCTCATCATGTTCAGAAACGAAAAAGTCGACCCAAAGGTCGACTTTTTTTATTACTTAAGCTTTTGAACATATTAAGAGAGTCTGTTATTCACTCAAACTAAGTTGCTCAACAAGCCGTGATTAGCTGTTTTTACCGCAGCATTGTTTAAACTTCTTGCCGCTTTCACAAGGGCAAAGATCGTTTCGACCAATATCTTTAAACGGGTTCACGCTCTGCGATTTATTGCCCAACATAGCTTCATCCGCTGCCATTGCTACTTCTGAGATCATCAGATCGACTTGACCCACTAAATCGGCAAGCGATGGTGGGTTAGTAAGTCCTGCAGCGATCATTTGCTGTTGAGTTTGCTCTTCATCAATCGCAAGCATCAAGGTTGTTAGAAGCGCTTGCAACATGCGTAGAGTGCCATCCGCGACTGTTACGCTCTGCCACTGCTCTTCCACTGTTGGCCAAACCATCATGAAGCCTTCAGAAAAATCAGCGAACTGTTCGTTAAAGTCACCTTCAGCCAGTACGTCTGTTAATAGGTATTCATTACGCTGAATCAGGTTGTGCTGGCGATTAATCTGTTCTGTCACCGTTGTGACCAGCTCTTTACCCGCTTCAGGCGCAACGATAGCCAGCCACTCTTCTGGATCAAGAGGCTTGGTCGCTAAGTTAGAGGCAAGGATTGCACCTTCCATAAACTGCGGAGTAATGTCAGTGATTGATTCTGGTAGGCTTAATAATTGATATGTCATGAAAGCTCTGGATATTGGGAATTTTCGATATTATAACGCCATCCCCGCTAAGATGTCGCCAAGCACTTTTCTCTATTTCCTCGCCAATTACATTACGCAAACCATTGCTATTCAAATATCATCGGCATTTCACTTATTTCGCTTTGATAATCAGAATATTAGGTGTAAAAACGCCCTTTGAAACATTTTGTTACATACAGGCGTGTTCATCATGAAATCAAAATCCCAAGGTTTTACATTACTCGAGCTTATTGTGGTGGTCGTTATTCTAGGAGTATTAGCGGTAACCGCTGCACCTCGTTTTCTGGGTGTTCAACGAGATGCTCATGAAGCCTTAGCACAAGGAGCGTTTGCAGCATTCCGAAACAGCGTCGACATGTATCACTCGCAATGGCTTGTCGATGGTGAGCCTGCTTTTGATCAAGTGGTCAACTATGGACAGGGTGATGTCTACCCTTCTTCTGCGGGATTTCCATTCGCAGTCGGTGATGCGCCAGTCAGTGCTGGTGTAGGTTTATCTGGTAACGATTGTGTAGAGCTTTGGAATGCACTAATGACTACAGACCTAACAATAAGAGCTCATGGAAGTTCCGTTTTTCCATCAGAAGAGAATATCGTCGGGTGGTACACAGCAGATCCAAGCTGCTATTACTATTATACGAGCGGCTTTTCATTTGGTGAAGATATCCCTAGACTTAATTACTTCCCGCTAACCGGAGAAGTAACCATTACTGCAGATAGTCCTAGCTCATAGTGACAATTCTGTAAGCACACCGTACAATCACGCCTCGAATTTTTCGGTTCATTCAGTTTTGGTAAAGCAGCATGCGCGTAATACTTGGCCCTATGGAGGGCGTTCTAGACCACCTAATGCGTGAAATTCTCACAGAGATCAATGATTACGATCTCTGTGTCACAGAGTTTGTGCGCGTCGTGGATCAACTTCTTCCCCCGCATGTGTTCCACCGTATTTGCCCAGAGCTACATCAAGGCTCTCAGACCATGGCTGGTGTGCCAATCCATCTCCAGCTTTTAGGTCAACACCCAAATTGGATGGCAGAGAATGCTTTTCAAGCTGCTAGCTTAGGCGCTAAAGGGATTGACCTTAATTTTGGTTGCCCAGCAAAGGCGGTAAACAAAAGCAATGGTGGTGCGTCACTGCTAAAAGAACCAGAGCTCATCTATCAAGTGGTGAACGCCTGCCGAGAAGCAGTACCTGCACACATTCCTGTATCCGCAAAGATTCGATTAGGTTGGGAGCATCCGGAAGAGTGCTTTGAAATCGTCGATGCCATCGAACAAGCAAAAGCTGACGAACTCACCGTGCATGCAAGAACCAAAGTTGGCGGCTACAAAGCCAGCGAAATCAAGTGGGATTTCATCAATCAAATCAGAGAAAAAACGTCTCTACCGTTGATTGCTAATGGGGAAATCTGGAACTATCAAGATGGTCAAGATTGCATAGAAGCAACAGGCGTCGATTCATTGATGGTCTGCCGTGGTGCTTTCAATATTCCAAACCTTGGTAACGTCGTTAAGCACAACCACCACAAAATGCCGTGGGATAAAGTCATTGAACTTTTGCTGCGCTATTCAGAGTTTCAAATTAAAGGGGACAAAGGCATGTACTACCCCAATAGAGTGAAGCAGTGGTTTGTTTATCTAAGTAAAGGCTACCCTGAAGCAAACGAACTGTTTAAAGAAATTCGTACTTTCAAGAAGGCGCCGCCGATTGTAGAACGCCTCCAACGTTATCAAGAAGAACGCCGCCAACCTGTTTAAGATTGTGTTTAGGGTTAAGCCCCTAACGATACAAACGTGTTTACCGGCGCAAATAAGCTTTGCTTGGTAGATACGTTGGCTCTTCCCTCTTTCATTTCATTTTCATACAAAGCATCGATCCAATAACGTAGCTAGAATTCAAGACGGTCTTTACCCGTCGTCTTAGCCACGTACAGCTTTTCATCGGCGTACTTAAATATCTCATCGAAGTTAAGTTTACTTTGCTCAGTTTCAACAATGCAGACACCGCCAGATACCGTAAATCCATTTGGAATAATGTCGGCTGAAGTGGAACAAATCGCATTCTTCACTCGCTCTAATGTTCTCATCAGAGTTTCACGATCTTCGCCTTTCATGTAAACGACAAACTCTTCACCGCCAAACCGCGCTGCAACGTCACTGCTTCGAATACTGTTACTGATCTGACGCGACATATAACGAATCACATCATCACCCTTATCGTGGCCGTAGGTGTCGTTAATTGACTTAAAATCATCGATATCGAAGACGGTTAAGGCAAACAGTTGATCGTGCTCTACGCTGCGCCAGAACGCTTCTAAGCCACGACGATTCAATAACCCTGTCATAGGATCTTTGGCTGCGAGATCTTTGAAGTAACCACGTTCAATATTGGAATTGACGTAGAAGAAGATGGTTACAGAGAACAGATACACAATGATGGCAACAATAAGGCTGTCTTTCTCGTAGACGAAAAAGTGTTCAACCTCTTTCGCTATGTCTAACTCGTAGTACATCGCATGGTGAGACGCGACACCATCTAGTTTGATCTCGTGATAAAAAGCCGCAGAATCTACCGGGGTCGCTAAAGTGGTATCAATGATATCGATCCGACCTGCAAGATGTTCATTAGAGTTTGCAAGCAGCTTGTCAGCGTCAATATCAACCGAAAGCATCCCTTGATGCACACCTTGGTGGAACACAGGGATCGTCATACTGATCATTAGGTCTAGAGACTCAAATCGGTAAGCAGGGCCAGTTAGTGTTAATTGTTCTGGATTGTTGGCTGTTTTTTGCCAATAGGGACGACTTTTTATGGTCGAAAGCAATTCCTTGCTCAGTTTCTTAGCAAAACCTTCAGGCGACGAGATCACATAACCACGCGTATCAATAAAGTGCACACCGTTATGGAACTCATCAAGTTGGGATAAGAATGAAAGAATTGGCGCAAGAGCAATCTTCTCAGATGCACTTTTGTAGCTGTCACTGGTTTCGGAACAAAGGGACTCTTCACCGACCAACATATAGTCGATATCGACAGAAGGGATGTCTGAGGTTTTACCATCAGCGAGAAGTAACACGTCGATCGGCCAAATTTGGCAAAGACCATCCACAACTTGTTTGTTGTGATCAAGAAAGAGAGGGTTTCCTGATTTGTAGTAGTTGGAGAAGCTGTAGTCTAGGGCTGTCACCACCTTTGTGGTTCGTTTGAACACCTCTTCAATACGTTGGAATTCACTGCCAATGTCTTTCTTCACCAAATCAAAATGATTCTTTCCTATTAGGCCAAGTAACATTGCGGCGATCACAGCGGGAAACCCGAAGACAAAGGTTAGGCTAAAGTGCCTATTTACTTTCATATAATGTGCTCTTAGCGTTCAGCTATTTTCATTTACCCCATTAATATTATTACATTAATTGCCATTTTCCTCGAGGTAAAAGAGTGTAAATTGATATGAATCGAGCCTAAGTATTGAACAGACAATTCCTTTTATAAAACTAACCCTGCATGAAGCAGGGTTAGATGAGATTGTTTAAGTCATTTTAAAATTCAAAGATTTACCACATCAAAAATCTTCGCTTGCATCGGTGGAACAAGAATATCAATGGCTCCATTAGTAATCGGCACGCTCTTCTCCTTGCCTTGCAAATTAACCAACTCTCCTTGTTCATATCCAAGCATCCACACAGGCAAAGACAATGCCTTTTCATTTTGGGATAGGTTGAGCACAACCAGTGTTTTTTCACCCTTGAGACTGCGGGCAAAAACTAACGTCTCAGCGTCACAATACAGCTCGAGATAGGCACCACTTTGTAAGCTGCGACGTTCTGTTCTCAGTTTTATCAACGCTTGATGGAATGGGAACCAAGACGAAGAATCTTCATCTCCCCATGGGAAGCATCTGCGGTTATCTGGGTCTTGCCCCCCTTCTAAACCGACTTCTGTTCCGTAGTATAAACACGGAGTTCCAACATAGGTAAACAACAACGTCAAAACCAGCTTTTGCTTAGCTTGGTCGCCCCCTAGCAGCGTCAGTAGGCGAGCTGTATCATGGCTGTCCAGTTGATTCAGTTGCGATAACTGATTCAACCAAGGAACCTTAGCTCTCGCTTCAGCTAACCAATCAGAGAAAGCGAACATATCAATGTCAATCGGCTCGTACGCGATGTCTTGTTTCGCCAATAACGCACGTACTGGGTGAGCGAAACCATAATAGTTCATCGACCCATCTTCTTGTGCACCTTGTAGCCATGATGTGGCCTCAAAGAAATGCTCTCCCAAGATGTAGGCCTCAGGGTTCTCTGCTTTCGCTGAATTCCGAAATGCCTCTACATAGTACGCATTGTTATAAGCGCCCTCACCCTCGCCTAACATGTGAATCACATCGAAGCGCCAACCATCGACATTATAAGGTGCTTTCAACCAATGCTTTATCACAGAGTCTTGCGACTGATATATGTAATCTCGCACGGAAGCGTTAGAAAAGTTTAAGACTGGAAGCGAACTGATCCCTTTCCAGCCGACATATTGCTGAGGGTTGTCAGGGTCGAAAAAGTAGTAGTCGTGAAATGCCGAGCCTGGGTGGCCATAGGCACCCGAGCTTGTCACTTTCATCTTATCGAACCAAGGGTGCTCGACAGAGGTGTGATTAAACACAGCATCCAGAACGACTCTCATATCACGCTTGTGGATGTCCTCTGAAAGTGCAGCAAAGTCGTCATTGGTTCCAAAATGCGAGTCGATGTTGTAGTAATCCGTTGTATCGTATTTATGATTACTAGGCGACTGAAAAATTGGATTGAGATACAGCGCGGTGATGCCTAGATCTTGTAGATAATCTAACTTGCTATGAATGCCTACAAGGTCACCACCGAAGAACTCTGCGGCGCCGGTTCCATTATGTCCTTCGACAGCGTCGCCCCACTCTTTCACCACAACATCTAAGGTGTTTTCTTTTAGGCGATGTTCCCCAGATTTGACGCTAATGCTCGGGTTTCCGTTACAAAAACGTTCAGGGAAGATTTGATAGAAGACTTGCTCTGACACCCATTCTGGTGGCTGATGTTGGCTATTAAACTTAAAGTGAAATTCACGACTCGAAACACGGCTGTGAACACCTTTCGCATCCAGCCAGTATTGTCCCTTTAAATCGACAAGCTTGAACGCATAGTGCGTAACACTTCTGTCTGTATTAACAGGAAAAGAAACCTGCCAAAGCGTCAACCGACCTTGTGTACCCACCTTTGTCATATCGAGCAGGTACTCTTCGTTATCTGGCTCGTGCCTCAACTGAACCTTATTCCAGTCATTGCGTTCAGACAATAATGTTACGGTTAATACGCCGTCTTTTTCATAGAAGTAGTCAGAAGTTTGAGCATGAAAGATAAATGGTTTCATAGCGGTTCTCGAGCAATGTTCAATTTGCTTAAGATATGAAAAATTTCATTGACCACAATGAGAAAAATAACATCCGTTAAAGTAGATCACGTTTTGTAGATCCACTTTGTTTACAGTAAGTCGATTTCTCTCAAAATGATCAATTGAGTCACCCATTTGAGAAAGGGATATCAAATTTGGAATTGCGCCATCAGCGGCTAATGACCGCACGATCAATCACAGATTGAGGCACTGTCACGCCAAGCTCACGTGCAGCATCTAGGTTCACCACCAGCTGAGAGCTCTGCGCAGTTTTGACACTCAGCTTCCCCGGCTTCTGTCCGTCCAGAATGGCAACCACATAATCCGCGGTCTGAACCCCAACATCATAATAATCTAGACCTAAACCAGCAATCGCTCCCTTCCCGACATAAGACGTTGCTCCTGCAACCACAGGTGTGCCAGCTTGATTTGCAGCGTCTATGAGCCCTTCCATACCGCTTGCAACCGTATTATCGGTCAAGGCATAGATAACATCAGACTTCTTAGCAATGGATTCTGCTTTTGCTTCGACATCGTCAACAGTCAGCGCTTTTTCGGTGTGAAGTGTATAACCGAAATCTCGAGTTGCCTTTCTCAATAACCCAACTAACGCAACGGCATTCGCTTCCGCAGGGTTATAAACCACACCGATTGAACTTGCCTTAGGAAGAAGCTCTTTGATCAAAGAGACATGTTGAATGATTGGAGAGAGATCAGAAAGCCCCGTGACATTCCGGCCCGGTTTTTCTAGCTGTTTGACCAGCCTAGCGCCGATAGGATCCGTAACCGCGGTAAAAACAATCGGTATCGAACGGGTTGCCGAAACCAAAGCTTGTGAAGTCGGTGTCGCGATACCAACAAGTACATGAGGATTTTCACTGACGAGCTCTCTGGCAATCTTGGCTGCCTGAGCCGGGTTACCATTCGCCATTTCATAGGAGAATTCTAAGTTCTTACCGGGTTCATAACCCTTGGCTTTCAATCCTTCAAGAAGCCCTAGACGTGTCGCATTCAGATCTGGATGGTCAACAACTTGTGAAACCGACACTTTGGCAACGTTTGCCATTACATTGCCAGTCCATAGCAACATCAAGCAACTTAAAACCGCTGCCAATACCTTTCTTACAGAACTCATTATCGCTCCCTGAATCAAGCTCTACCCGTCATTACTCGCTCAAAGAGAACAACATCAAAATCACTATTGACATTATTACCAGTAACCATTGATAACTTGAAGTGATATTTAACAAAAATACAACAAGGCTCGAGTTATGTGAGAAAGGTTATATTGACTTCGGAGGAAGGTAAGAAACCAAGTGAATAAGGACAGGCAAGCTAAACGGAAAGTAAGCGAGGTAACAAAGAGAGGAGCAAATCTGAGAACAAGCTATAGAGGATGAATAGTTGTTCTCAGACAAGAGGGAGAGCTGGGATTCTTTAGAACCAACGCTCCATTGAGGACTTATCTAACTGACGAAAGGCTCGATTTAAAATGATTGCCAATTCTTTATAGCGAGGGCGCGGCTTCATAGGCTCTAACGCAAAACCCGTTTCAGTGATCTTTTCATGCAGTTCGCGGTACCACGATACTAGCGCCGGCGGAAGTTGTGTATTCGAGCGATTGCCCAACCACCACATGCCTTGAAGCGGCAAGCTGATCGCAAACAAAGCCATAACCACGGCCTGTGGCATCGCTTGGTAATTATTAAAGACCATTTGTGTAAGAACACTGATAGCAGCAATCGCAGGCATCACTTTCACGCCAAAACGGGTCGCTTTAATAATGCGCTGTTCTGGGAAGATCGCGTTTAACTCTTTTCGGACGGGCCAGAGATCCATGTACTTTTGGCCATCTTTTAAACTACTAGCTAAACCAACTCTATTGCTCATATGAGTCTCCCATTAAAAAAAAGTTGAAATCATCAACTAAAAACACAAAAATTTGACGAAAAATAATATTCTTTCAAATTTTTTTGTTATATTTGCACAATATCGCTATTATTTGCAGACCTCAATCTCATTGTTGCCCTTATTTACAATTTAAGCAACTTTGAGAAGACTTCTGCAAGGAATGCACAAGCCTCTTTTTGATAAAGAGCGCTTTCACTTTATACGGAAATTAACGTTTTTTTGACCAAGGTTAGTACGCAAGCCTATGTGCTTCGGCTATTCTTGAGATTAATTTTCATCCTTAACTGATTTCGATCAGAAAAATAAACAGGTAGTCATTAATGTCTAAGCTAGTTTTAGTTTTAAACTGTGGTAGTTCTTCTCTTAAATTCGCTGTTGTTGATGCAGAAACAGGTGCAGAGCACCTAACTGGTCTTGCTGAGTGTCTAGGTCTTCCAGAAGCTCGTATGAAGTGGAAACTTGATGGCAAGCATGAAGCACAACTAGGCGCGGGCGCAGCTCACGTAGAAGCACTATCTTTCATGGTAGAAACTATTCTTGCTTCTAAGCCTGAGCTTAAAGCTAACCTTGGCGCGATCGGTCACCGTATCGTACACGGTGGCGAGCAGTTCACTTCTTCTGCACTTATCACTGATGAAGTTCTTAAGGGTATTCAAGACGCTGCGACTTTCGCACCTCTTCACAACCCAGCTCACCTTATCGGTATCGAAGCGGCTCAACAGAACTTCCCTGGTCTACAAAACGTTGCTGTATTTGACACTGCGTTCCACCAAACAATGCCTTCTGAGTCTTACCTATACGCTCTACCGTACAACCTGTACAAAGAGCACGGCATCCGTCGTTACGGCATGCACGGTACTTCTCACCTATTCATCACTCGTGAAGTTGCAGGCCTACTAAACAAGCCAGTTGAAGAAGTTAACATCATCAACTGTCACCTAGGTAACGGCGCTTCTGTTTGTGCTATCAAGAACGGTCAATCTGTAGATACTTCTATGGGTCTTACTCCTCTTGAAGGTCTTGTAATGGGTACTCGTTGTGGTGACCTAGATCCTGCGATCATCTTCCACCTACACGACGCTCTTGGTTACTCTGTTGAAGAAATCAACAACATGCTAACTAAAGAGTCTGGTCTTGCTGGTCTAACTGAAGTGACTTCTGACTGTCGTTTCGTTGAAGACAACTACGGTGAGAAAGAAGAAGCAACTCGTGCAATGGACGTGTTCTGTCACCGCCTAGCTAAGTACGTAGCTGGTTACACTGCAACTCTAGAAGGTCGTCTAGACGCAATCACTTTCACTGGCGGCATCGGCGAGAACTCTGGCCCAATCCGTGAAATGGTTCTTAACCGCCTAGGCATCTTCGGCATCGAAGTTGACGGTGAAGCAAACCTTAAAGCTCGTTTCGGCGGCGAAGGTACTATCACTACAGCTAACAGCCGTATCCCTGCAATGGTTATCTCTACTAACGAAGAGCTAGTAATTGCTGAAGACACTGCGAAACTAGCAGGTCTTTAATTGATTTTCCTGACTAGCTTCACTCGAAGCTAGTCAGTTTTTCATATCAAGAAAATGGGGCTCAACTTCTATTCCTACCCCAATTTAAATATCGGTGGGAATAGCAGTTGAGCTTTTTTTATTTCCAATAGTCAAAGGTGTTCGTCAATGTCACGTACTATTATGCTTATCCCTACAAGCGCTGGTGTTGGTCTTACTAGTGTTAGCATGGGTGTTCTTCGCGCTATGGAGCGTAAGGGCGTAAGTGTTTCTTTCTACAAGCCAATCGCTCAGCCTCGCAGCGGTGGTAACCAACCAGATCTAACGTCTACTATCATCAGCGCAAACAGCGACATTAAGATTGGTGAGCCAATCGCAATGACTAAAGCTGAAGCTTTGATCGGTAGCGAAAAAATGGACGAGCTTCTTGAGTCTGTTGTTGAGCAATACAACAAGATCAACAAAGACGCAGAAGTAACGCTAATTGAAGGTCTAGTACCTACTCGTAAGCACCCATTTGCTAACCAAGTGAACGCGGAAATCGCAAAAACACTTGGCGCGGAGATCGTATTCGTTGCGACTCCTGGTACTGACAACCCTACGCAGCTTAAAGAGCGTATCGAAGTAGCATGTTCTAACTTCGGCGGTACTAAGAACAAAAACATCAAAGGCGTAATCATCAACAAGCTTAACGCTCCTGTTGATGAAGCTGGCCGTACTCGCCCTGACCTATCTGAAATCTTTGATGATGCAGACAGCGCTCAACAAGCGAACCTTGAAGTAATGCAAATCTTCAACTCTAGCCCTATCCGTGTTCTTGGCTGTGTGCCATGGAGCATCGATCTAATCGCAACTCGTGCGGTTGATATGGCTAAGCACCTTAACGCTGAAATCGTTAACGAAGGTGAAATCTCAACTCGTCGTATTAAGAGCATCACTTTCTGTGCACGTTCTCTACCGCACATGATTGAGCACTTCAAACCAGGTTCACTGCTAGTAACTTCTGCAGACCGTCCTGACGTTATCGTTGCTGCGGCTCTTGCTGCGAAAAACGGTGTTGAGATTGGCGCAATCCTACTGACTGGCGGGTACGACATTCCAGAAAGCATTGCTAACCTTTGTGCACCAGCATTCGCTTCAGGTCTACCGATCTTCAAGGCTCAAGGTAACACTTGGCAGACGTCTCTAAACCTACAGAGCTTCAACCTAGAAGTTCCTGCAGACGATAAAGAGCGTATCGAGTTCGTTAACGATCACGTTGCAAGCCACATTGATGGCCCTTGGATTGATTCTCTATCTGAAGGTACTCAAGGCATCCGTCGTCTAAGCCCACCAGCATTCCGTTACCAGCTAACTGAATTTGCTCGTAAAGCGGCTAAGCGCATCGTTCTTCCTGAAGGTGATGAGCCACGTACAGTTAAAGCTGCGGCTATCTGTGCTGAGCGCGGTATCGCAACGTGTGTACTTCTAGGTAACCCTGAAGAAATCCGTCGCGTTGCAGCGCAGCAAGGTGTTGAGCTTGGCGCTGGCGTTGAGATCATCGATTCTGCATCAGTTCGCGAAAACTACGTAGCTCGTCTAGTAGAACTTCGTGGCGCTAAAGGTATGACTGAAGTTGTTGCTCGTGAGAAGCTAGAAGACTCAGTATTCCTAGGTACTATGATGCTTGAAGCTGGCGAAGTTGACGGCCTAGTTTCTGGTGCTGTTCACACAACGGCGAATACAATCGTTCCTCCGTTCCAGATCATCAAGACTGCTCCTGATGCTTCTATCGTATCTTCAATCTTCTTCATGCTTCTGCCTGATCAAGTGCTTGTATACGGTGACTGTGCGATCAACCCAGATCCAACAGCTGAACAGCTTGCTGAAATCGCTATCCAATCTGCAGATTCTGCTGCGGCATTCGGTATCGACCCACGCGTTGCTATGATCTCTTACTCTACTGGTGAATCTGGTAAGGGTGCAGACGTAGATAAAGTACGTGAAGCAACCAAACTTGCTCAAGAGAAACGTCCTGATCTAGTGATCGACGGTCCTCTACAGTACGATGCAGCAATCATGGAAAACGTAGCCGCTTCTAAAGCGCCTAACTCTCCAGTTGCCGGTAAAGCGACAGTATTCGTATTCCCAGACCTAAACACGGGTAACACGACTTACAAAGCTGTACAGCGTTCAGCAGATCTAGTATCTATCGGTCCAATGCTTCAAGGTATGCGCAAGCCAGTAAATGACTTGTCTCGTGGCGCTCTAGTAGACGATATCGTTTACACAGTAGCTCTAACGGCTATCCAAGCAGACCAAGCTGCACAAGCTGAAGAAAAAGTAATTAACTAATTTTTCTTTTGTAGAAAGCAAAAACCCTAGATTTTTATCTAGGGTTTTTTATGTCTGGAGTAAAGGAACTACTTTGTAAGACTAGCCTCGTCCATGCGGCGATTCTAAATCCAGATCTGGCCCTTTGGGTACCACTTGAGTCGGATTGATACCCGTATGGCTGTAGTAATAGTGACGCTTGATATGATAGAAATCGGTCGTCTCTTTAATACCCTCTATTTGGTACAACTCTTTTAAGTACCCTTGAATATGTGGGTAGTCCGCAATTCGCTGCTTATTACACTTAAAGTGCCCAACATAAACCGCATCAAATCGAACCAGAGTGGTAAACAAGCGCCAATCCGCTTCTGTAATCTCACTACCCGCCAAATAGCGATGTTCGCTAAGGTGAGCGTCTACTTTGTCTAGGGCTTCAAACAATGCGTCATACGCTTCTTCGTAAGCTTCTTGTGTTGTCGCAAAGCCAGTGCGATAAACGCCGTTGTTGATGGTTGGGTAGATATAATCATTCCACTCATCAATCTTCTTGGACAACTCCCACGGGTAGTAATCATCGGTGTTACCCGTTAGCTCGTTAAACTCTGAGTTAAACATGCGAATGATTTCAGACGACTCGTTACTCACAATGGTGTTGGCTTTCTTATCCCACAACACAGGCACCGTTACTCTACCCGAGTAATCCGGTTTGGCTTGAGTGTAGATTTGATGCATGCGCGTATGACCGAATAGAGGTTCAGGTAACCCCATTTGCCACCCTTCACTCATCATGTCGGGGCAAACTACTGTCACATCGATGTGATCGGTCAGGTCTTTCAGTTCACGGAAGATAAGGGTTCGGTGCGCCCAAGGACAAGCTAACGATACGTATAAGTGATAGCGGCCGCTTTCCGGCTCAAACTGCGCGCCCGGTTTATTCTCTACCCAGTGACGAAAGCCCGCATCTTCACGAACAAATTTACCACCGCTTTCTTTGGTGTCGTACCACACATCGTGCCAAACACCTTCAACTAACTTACCCATATCCAAACCTCTGTCATCCAAGCTTTTCTCTAGTATAAAAAAAGCCAACTTTTTCAAAACTAGAAGAAGTTGGCTTAGTTGTTCGAATTATTTGATGAAGCTTATTTAATATGGATCTTTAGATACAAAAAAAGCGCAACTCATAAACAAGTTGCGCTTAAGCCTGTCACAGGCTGAACCGGTTTAAATAGGCTCTAGACTTGCACGTGCAAGCAAGATACTGCGTGTACGTCATCGCCTTGGATAGTTGGCTTAGTTTGCGCACACGCCTCTGTTGCTTGTGGGCAACGTGTACGGAACACACAACCTGATGGAGGATTGATTGGCGATGGTAGATCACCTTCCAACATCTGAATCGTTTTGTTGCGCTCTAGACGAGGGTCTGGAATCGGAACGGCAGACATCAACGCTTTGGTGTACGGGTGCTTAGGGTCAGAGAATAAGGCATCTGATTCACCAAGCTCTACCGCGTTACCTAGGTACATCACCAAGACACGGTCAGAGATGTGTTTAACCACTGACAAATCGTGCGCGATGAATACCAAAGACAAACCAAGCTCTTTCTGTAGCTCTTTCAGAAGGTTAACTACTTGAGCTTGGATAGATACATCGAGTGCAGAAACCGGTTCATCACAGATGATCATCTTAGGCTTCAAGATAAGCGCACGTGCAATACCAATACGCTGACACTGACCACCAGAGAATTCATGTGGGTAACGGTTGATTACGTTTGGTAGTAGACCAACCTTTGCCATCATCTCTTTAACTCTGTCCTTCACTTCTTGTTTAGAAAGTTCAGGAAAGAAAGTCTCTAGAGGCTCAGCAATGATATCGCCTACTGACATACGTGGGTTAAGCGACGCTAGCGGGTCTTGGAAGATCATCTGAATCTCTTTACGAGTCTCACGACGCTTCACTTCCTGCATCTTAGTTAGGTCTTGACCTAACCACATCACTTGCCCTTCAGTCGCTTCAACCAAGCCGATAATCGCACGGGCAAAAGTCGACTTACCACAACCAGACTCACCTACTACACCAAGCGTTTCGCCTTCGTAAAGGTGAACATCAACACCATCAACCGCTTTAAGGTTTGATGGTTTTGCCCAAGGCCAAGCAGACTTAGCTGCAATGCTAAAGTGAACTTTCAGGTCTTTAATATCTAATAGTAATTCTTTACTCATTTTGTCCAAGTCTCCCAATCTGAAAAACAAGCACGCTGACGGTCTTTAGCAAATGGCTGCAAAATCGGTGCTTCTTGCTTACAACGGTCCATTACACGGTGACAACGGTCTTGGTAAGGACAACCTGTTGGTAGGCGAAGTAAGTTAGGTGGGTTACCTGGAATCGTCGGTAGAATTTCACCTTCGGTATCCAAACGAGGAATCGCTTTAAGCAGGCCTTCCGCATATGGGTGGCTTGGCTCGTAGAAGATTTCATCAACCGTGCCGTATTCCATTGTACGACCCGCGTACATCACAAGTACTTTGTCACATGAGCCAGCAACAACACCCAAGTCATGGGTGATCATGATGATTGCCGTATTGAACTCATCTTTAAGTTCGTTCAGCAATTCCATGATTTGCGCTTGAATGGTTACATCCAGTGCCGTTGTTGGTTCATCAGCGATAAGCAATTTAGGACGACACAGCAGTGCCATTGCGATCATCACACGCTGACGCATACCGCCAGAAAATTCGTGCGGATACATGGTAATACGTTTACGAGCTTCAGGAATTTTCACCGCTTCAAGCATTCGTACTGATTCTTCAAACGCTTCTGCTTTACCCATGCCTTTATGCAGCATAAGTACTTCCATCAACTGATCACTTACTTTCATGTAAGGGTTCAGTGAGGTCATTGGATCTTGGAAGATCATAGCGATCTGTTCAGCACGAACCTTGTTCAGCGCTTTTTCAGGCAGGTTGAGGATTTCATTGCCTTCAAACTTTGCACTGCCTGAGATGATGCCGTTCTTAGCCAGCAGTCCCATCAGTGCAAATACCGTTTGTGATTTTCCTGAACCCGACTCACCAACAATACCCAGCGTTTCGCCTTGGTTAAGTGAGAAGTTCAAGTCGTTTACTGCGGTTACGATACCATCTTGCGTGGTAAATTCGACGCGCAGATCTTTGACATCTAATAAGCTCATTATTGCTTCCTTAATCTTTTATAGCTTTTAATTGCTATTTCGTTATCTGTCTTTTGGATCAAGCGCGTCGCGCAGACCATCACCTACGTAGTTAAAGCAGAACAGCGTAACTACCATGAATGCCGCAGGGAATGTTAATTGCCAGATTGCAACTTCCATTGTTTGCGAACCTTCTTGAAGCAATGCGCCCCAGCTTGTCATAGGCTCTTGAACACCAAGACCAAGGAAAGATAAGAATGATTCTGTAAGGATCATGCTTGGAATAAGCAGCGTAGAGTAAACCGCTACGATACCCAGTACGTTCGGTACGATGTGACGTGTAATGATCTTCCATTTGCTTACACCACATACGTGTGCAGCTTCAATGAACTCTTTACTACGTAGGCTCAACGTTTGACCACGTACAATACGCGCCATATCTAGCCAAGCAATCGCACCAATAGCAACGAAGATTAGGACGATGTTACGACCAAAGAACGTTACCAGTACGATTACTAGGAACATGAATGGTACTGCGTACAAGATCTCTAGGATACGCATCATCACTCGGTCAGTACGACCGCCGATGAAGCCTGAAGCTGCACCGTAAAGCGTACCAATCAATACCGCTACGAAGGCACCCATCACACCAACCATCAATGAGATGCGGCCACCGACAAGAGTACGAACGTACAAATCACGACCTAAGCTATCTGTACCAAACCAGTGATCCGCATTCGGACCAACGTGCATTGCGTACCAATCAGTATCGTCATAAGTGTACTGAGCCAGCATTGGTAAAAAGATAACTGCCAGTACCATAAGCGTAAGAATGAACAGGCTCACCATCGCAGCTTTGTTTCGCATGAAACGAATGCGCGCGTCCTGCCACAAACTACGACCTTCAATCTCTAAGCTCTCAGAGAACTTTTCGATCGCTTCTAAATTTTCTTTTTTCTTCAACATAACCATGCGTCCCTGTTAGTAGCGAATTTTCGGGTCAATCAGCGCTAGCAAAATATCAACGATTGCGTTGAACAAGATGAATAGGAAACCAATCAAGATGGTTACACCCATTACTAGCGAGTAGTCACGGTTAAACGCGGCGTTAACAAACAGCTTACCGATACCTGGCAGGCCGAAGATGGTTTCAACAACAACTGAACCTGTGATGATACCTACGAACGCAGGTCCCATGTAAGAAACAACAGGCAGCATTGCTGGCTTAAGTGCATGTTTTAGAATGATATAACGGTAGCTTAGGCCTTTTGCACGAGCAGTTCGGATAAAGTTACTGTTTAGCGTTTCAATCATGCTACCGCGAGTAATACGAGCAAAGGTTGCTACGTAAAGAAGAGACATCGCGATAACAGGCAGCACGATGTACATGAATGTACCGCCATGCCAACCACCTGCTGGGAATATGTTCCAGTGCAGGGAGAAAAGGTAAATAAGCGCCGGTGCCAACACGAAGGATGGCATCACCACCCCGAGCATGGCGGTCGACATTATGGTGTAGTCGACCCAGGTATTGTGCTTCAAGGCGGCAATCGTCCCGACGGTGACCCCCATCAATAGTGTGAAGATAAAGGCAACGAAACCTACCTTCGCAGATACTGGAAGTGCAACCGCGATCAGCTCATTTACTGTGTAATCTTGGTATTTAAAAGAGGGACCGAAGTCACCTTGTAAGATATTTGTCAAATACGTGGTGTATTGTTCAAATACTGGTTTATCTAAGCCGTATTTAGCTTCGATGTTAGCCATAACTTCTGGCGGTAATGGACGCTCGCTTGAAAACGGGTTACCCGGTGCGAAACGCATGAGAAAGAAAGATATAGTGATCAACACCAACATGGTTGGAATCGCTTCAAATATCCTTTTCATAATGAATTTAAGCATAAACTCACTCTTTCAGTCTGTGACAATTAAAATTAGAAAGACGCTACATGCGCGCCCTGCGCATGTAGTGTCTGTATCGTTATAGTTATATTAACTTTTTAGAATCGAAGCTTATTATTGAGCTTTGATATATAGGTCTTTCGAGAAGATCTTGTCTTCCGCGTTGTTGATTGGGAAACCACCAACATGCGGGTTAAGTAGACGTGATTTCACGTATTGGTAGATAGGAGCGATTGGCATGTCGTTTGCCATTAGCGCCTCAGCTTCTAGGTAAAGTGCTTTGCGCTCTTCTTCTGAAGTTGAGTTAAGTGCTTTATCGATGATTTTATCGTAAGCCGCGCTGTCGTAGTGAACACCACCGGTAGTGTTGTTACTCTTCATTAGCGTTAGGAACGAAGACGCTTCGTTGTAGTCACCACACCAACCAGCACGTGCTACTTCGAAGTCACCAGAATCTTTAGAAGATAGGTACGTTTTCCACTCTTGGTTCTCAAGTGTTACAGAAAGACCCAGTGTTTTCTTCCACATAGAACCTAGCGCTACAGCAATCTTCTTGTGGTTCTCTGAAGTGTTGTAAAGTAGGTTGAATTTAAGTGGGTTATCTTTACCGTAACCTGCTTCTTCAAGAAGACGTTCTGCTTCTGCGTTACGCTCTTTTTGAGACATCTTACCGTAAGCTGGTAGCTCAGGATCGAAGCCAGCTGTGATTTCAGGCGTTAGGAAGTACGCAGGTTTTTGACCTTGCGCTAGGATAGCACCTGTTACGATATCACGGTCGATTGCGTAAGAGATTGCTTGGCGAACACGAACATCATCAAATGGTGCTTTCTTCGTGTTGAAGATGTAGTAGTAAGTACATAGGTTACCCGCTACAGATACATCTTCCGCGTACTCTTTTTGAAGACGCTTGAAGTGCTCAGTTGGAAGTTCGTTTGTGAAATCGATTTCGCCAGATAGGAAGCGGTTCATTTCCGCTACTTGGTTTTCGATTGGTAGGAAGGTTACTTTATTTAGAACCGTCTTATCGTTGTTCCAGTATTGGTCGTTACGCTTTAGAACTAAACGCTCGTTAACAACCCATTTATCAACAGAGAATGCACCGTTACCAACGAAGTGGTCAGGCTTAGTCCATTGATCACCGAATTCTTCAACAGTAGCCTTGTGTACTGGCTTCATTGTTGTGTGGCCCATCATCATTACGAAGTATGGTACCGCTGTTTCTAATTCAACAACAAGCGTGTTTGCATCTACAGCTTTAACGCCTAGCTCACTCTTGTCTTTCTTACCCGCTACGATGTCCTTCGCATTCGCCATCTTGGTATATTCCATGTACCAAGCGTATGGAGAAGCCGTTGCAGGATCAACTGCACGTTGCCAGCTGTAAACGAAATCTTCAGCTGTTACAGGATCGCCGTTAGACCATTTTGCGTCTTTACGTAGGTGGAAAGTGAATGTTTTGTTGTCTGTCGTTTCCCAGCTTTCAGCAACGCCAGGGATAGTATTACCTTCGCCGTCTTGGTTCACTAGACCTTCTAGAAGATCACGAATTACGTGAGATTCTGGTACACCTTGAGATTTGTGTGGGTCGATAGTCGCAACTTCAGTACCGTTACCGCGAACAAGTTCCTGAACTTTTGCTAGTTCTGTACCTGCTGGAACTTCAGCAGCGATAGAAAGAGTAGAAGTGGCAGCCACTGCCAAACCAGCACCTAGAAGAAGGGCCTGAGTGATTTTATTCTTGTACATTTAATAAACTCCAAGTTTTTCGTATTGCATCCATGACTTCTTTGCTTGGTTCACTGAACGGCAGTGATTTAGATTTATTTAGCTCAAATTTTAAGCATAAAAATCTAAAACCTTACAAAGATTGAGGCACACACTATCAACCATTGAAGTAATTTGCCATAAACAAGTCGCAAAAAATCGGATAATTCTCCGAATTACTTAAGGTAATAGTGTAAATCTCTAATAAAAACCTAATGAATAGTGAGTTACACATAGGGATTAATTAAAAAACAGCCTTTAGTGTTGATGTATCTGTATTGATACTTTTTTTTAGCATCTTATGCTAGAACACAGACGGCAAATTAACATTAATGCCACATGAAATCTAATTGCACATCACATATCCCCTAAATAGACTCCACTATTTGTGAGGATTATCACTTTATACAAAACAGCATAAAGCACTGCACCAAAACAGATTTAGAAACGCACCAAGACAGACAAAATCACGCACCGAATTTATATGCAACTTGAATGATTAACCATTTATTAATACAGCGCTTATTTATAAATGACTTTGTAGCACGCACAAAAAAACCGACGTTCAACGTCGGCTTTTTACTGTCTCAATCAACAGAGCGAATTTTTGGAGCAACATCATATTGCGAGAATTATTTCTCCCAACGCTCCGCAGCTTTTGTATCTGAATCGCGAGAATCAACCCAGCGAGTTGTTTCAGTGGTACGTTCTTTTTTCCAAAACGGCGCTTTGGTTTTCAGAAAGTCCATAACAAACTCACACGCTTCGAAGGCAGCGCCACGATGCGCACTGGATACACCAACGTAAACGATTTGGTCACCGATATCTAGGTCACCCACGCGGTGAATCACTCGCATCTTCTGAATAGGCCAGCGCGCCTCAGCTTGATCACAGATCTCGCTCAGTGATTTCTCTGTCATGCCCGGATAGTGCTCCAGAGACAAACCAATCACGTTATCGCCAAGGTTCATGTCGCGAACTTTACCAACGAACGTCACAATCGCTCCGGCAGCTGTACCTTGAGCCAAGTAGTCGTATTCGTCGCCTACAGAGAAATCCTCTGTTGTCACTAATACTCTTGGATCCATGCTCAGCCTCCAGTCACTGGTGGGAAGAAAGCGACTTCATCGCCGTCTTTCACTTCAGTCGTCAAAGGCACAATAGATTGGTTAAGCGCAGCCAGAAGCTTGCCCTCTTCCAATGCGATATCCCATTTGCCTTCTTGCGTGACAAGGTGGCTGCGAATCGCTTCGATGGTGCTGAATTGCGCATCAACTTCTAGGCTATCAACACCGACAAGTTCACGAGTTTGAGCAAAGAAAAGTACAGTGATCATGATTCCACCTTAAAGTGTCCAGATTTACCACCCGTCTTCTCTAACAGGCGTACGTTCTCGATAACAATGTCTTTCTGAACAGCTTTACACATATCGTAAATCGTCAGCGCAGCAACAGAAGCAGCCGTTAGCGCTTCCATTTCTACGCCCGTCTTACCCGCAAGCTTACATACCGACTCGATACGTACCTTATTTTCAGACTCGATCGCTTCAAGCTGCACTTCTACTTTCGTCAGTAGTAAAGGATGACACAGTGGAATCAAGTCCCAAGTTTTCTTCGCCGCTTGGATACCCGCAATGCGTGCCGTTGCGAAAACATCACCTTTATGGTGGCTACCAGAGACAATCAGCTCTAACGTTTCAGCAGACATCTGTACGAAAGCTTCCGCTCTCGCTTCACGTACCGTTTCCGCTTTAGCCGATACATCGACCATGTTTGCTTCGCCAGACGCGTTAATGTGTGTAAATTGGCTCATACTCAAACCGCCTTATACAGAAAGGTGTGGCATGAAGTTACAAGGGCGATGGCTAGCATCCATCTGTTGCTTGATGATCTTAGTCCAACCTGTGCGGCAAGCACCTGTAGAACCTGGCATCGCAAAGATTACTGTGTGGTTAGCAAAGCCCGCAATCGCACGAGATTGAATTGTCGATGTACCGATCTCTTCGTAAGATACTTGACGGAATAGCTCACCAAAGCCTTCTACTTCTTTGTCGAACAGTGGCTTAAGTGCTTCTGGCGTGCTGTCACGAGATGTGAAGCCCGTACCGCCAGTGATCATAATCGCTTGAACGCTTTCGTCAGCAATCCACTGAGATACGATCGCACGGATCTTGTACATGTCATCGATAACGATTTGCTTATCAACCACGTTGTGGCCTGCTTCTTTAGCATGCTCAGCTAGGTAACCACCTGACGTGTCATTTTCTTCTGTACGAGTATCTGAAACGGTTAGTACTGCGATATTTGCTGCTTGGAATTTGCTTTCTGCGTGACCCATTTGTTCACCTATATAAATTTTTCATTAGACTGATTCGCTCAGCCTAAAGAAGCTGAGCGATAAAATGCTTTAGAGTATATAGCGGGTTAACCGCCGATTGACGCCAAGTTTGGAGTCATGCCGCTGTTGCCATCGTGTAAGAAGTGGCTAACGGACTTGGTTTGAAGCTGAGCCTGAATTCGATCAATGAGCTCTTGCTCTTGTTGATCTTCTTGAATCAGATCTCTCAGTTCAACACCATGGTCGCCAAACAGACATAAGTGAAGTTTACCGGTCGCAGAAACGCGCAGTCGGTTACAACTCTCACAAAAGTCTTTCTCGTAAGGCATGATCAAACCGATTTCACCCTTGTAGTCTGGGTGGACAAACACTTGCGCCGGGCCATCGTTAACGGCTTTGACTTTTAACAGCCAACCATTAGCAATAAGCTGGTTGCGAATCGCAACGCCAGACACATGATGTTTATCGAACAACTCGTCCATCTCGCCGGTTTTCATCAGCTCGATAAAACGTAATTGAATAGGTTTGTCTTTGATCCAATTAAGGAAGGCTGGTAATTCCTGACTATTGAGGTCTTTCATTAATACGACGTTGACTTTGACTTGTTCAAAGCCAACCTCAAACGCTTTATCAATGCCTCGCATAACCTCAGTAAACTTATTCTCACCAGTGATCTGATGGAACATGCGCGAATCTAAACTATCCACGCTCACGTTTATATGGGTTAAACCAGCATCACGCCATTGCCCTACTTGTTTCTCCATGCGGTAGCCATTCGTTGTAGTGGCCACTTTTTCGATGCCTGGAGTAGAAGCAACGGTATGTATGATTTCAGGAAAGTCTTTACGCAGACTCGGCTCTCCGCCTGTAATGCGGATCTTTGAGGTACCACAATCTGCAAACGCTTTAACAACGCGTTTGATCTCGGGAACACTTAAAAAAGACGAGTTTTTTTGCCCTGACGGTTTATAACCATCTGGCAAGCAGTAAGTACATTTAAAGTTACAGACGTCTGTAACCGACAAGCGCAAGTAATAAAACTTGCGATGGAATCTATCTTCGAATTGTTGCGCCACGGAACACCTTTCCAAACACGGGAGGCATAATCATTTCCAATTAAGCCCTTGTGACAACATGTCACTGGCTCTTGATGCGTATCGGTACAGCAAATACCACTGTGCGACTTAGCATGCGAGAGCTCGGAGTTATGGCAACTGAGCGTTATATTCACACGCGCAGTAGCTGAGTAATAAAATACTTAATATTTGTACGTGAATCTAGCTCTGATGGTAAAAAACGGGTCACATCGGCAAAAAAAACGTATCAAACGCTCAAAATAACTCTTGTTGAGTATATAGCGAGAAGCATTTAACCTAAATTATAGTTGGTAATAACCTAACAAGAACAATAAATGAATATTTACTCTTCAAAGAAAGTCGTAGCAATCGGCGGTGGCCATGGCTTAGGTCGCATGTTAGCTGCATTAAAAGACTTTGGTAACAACGCAACTGGCATTGTTGCAACGACAGATAACGGCGGTTCCACCGGACGTATTCGAGATTGCCAAGGTGGCATCGCATGGGGAGATACACGCAACTGTATCAACCAATTAATTACAGAACCTTCAATCAGTTCGATGATGTTCGAATACCGCTTTCGCGGCCAAGGTGAGCTAGACGGTCATAACTTAGGTAACCTAATGCTGACGGCGTTAGACAACCTTTCCGTTCGCCCATTGGAAGCGATTAACCTGATTCGAAATATGCTCAAGGTCGATGTCAATATCGTCCCGATGACCGAGCACCCTTCTGACCTCACCGCTCTATCAATGGACGGCCGCTGGGTAACCGGCGAAACCAACGTTGATGACATGACGGAAAAGCTGCGCATGATGGACTTGTCTCCAGAAGTGCCAGCAACCAAAGAAGCCGTTGCTGCCGTTGAGCAAGCAGACTGCATTGTCCTTGGCCCTGGAAGCTTTTTAACCAGTGTGATGCCCCCTCTTCTCCTTCCAGAGATTGGGAAAGCCATAGCTGAAAACACCAAGGCAAAAGTTATCTTCGTTGAAAACCTGTCTCCTGAACACGGTCCAGCAGGGAAAATGACGCTTCAAGAGCAATTGGAGTGGTGTGAACGTACCTGTAAGGCAAGAAAGATAGACATTGTGTTGGGCAATGAACCACACCCTGAATTAGAAGGGCAATGGAATTGTGTGACCACAGATCTTGCATCGGCAAACCGAGATTGGCGACACGACCGTGTGAAGCTTCAACAAGCCATTGAAGCCCAGTTAACTTAAGCCGTCAGTTAAAGCGACAGACAACAAAAAAGGAGCATCATGCTCCTTTTTTAATCTCAGTAATAACTCGCCGTTTTAAAGATCCGTCATCAACTGCTGATATTCAGTGTATGTTGACAACAGGAGCTCTTGCATATCTTGAAAATCAACCTCTGTCACCGGCAACGCTTGCTTCACTTTTGCATCTAAGCTAATCGCAAAACTACACAAAGAATCCGCGCCAAAACTTGCTGCGCTGCTCTTAAGTGCATGACTGATATCAGCCAAGTACTTAGAGGTATCCGACTCTTTATTTATCTCTAAGTGCTCGTAGTAGCCTTTCAACTCACCTAAAAAGATCTCCAGTAAAACCGGAACATTCTCTTGCCCAATTTCGCCGGCAAGCTCATCAACTTTTTGCTGATTTAATACTTTCGTCATTATTATTTTCTTATTGTTTGATGATTACTGCTTCGCATTCCACGTTTGCAACTTACGGTATATCGTCGATGGACTGACATCTAAGAAACCTGCCGCACGGGGGATGTTGCCATCACACGCTTTAATGGCTTGTTCGATAGCCGTTTTCTCAGTGATCCACAATGGGAAAATATCTTTTACCGTGATGTCTTCATTCTGCTTCTCTTTCAATCGCAGACTGTTTTCAATCGGTTGGTTCAACGGTGGTGGAAGCATGTTGAGAGTAATCTCTTTGCCGTTATTCAATACCACCACGTTTCGCAACACGTTTTGTAGCTGACGAACGTTACCCGGCCACTCATATTGATTAAAGCGATCAAGTACTTCCTGAGCAAAACGTACAAACGCCTTCCCCTCCTCGACCGACATGTAACCAAGCAGCGAATACGCAATTTCGATGACATCTTCACCACGCTCGCGCAATGGCGGCAAGTGCAGTGGAATCACGTATAAACGATAGTATAAATCTTCTCTAAAGCGACCTTCTTGTACTTCTTTCCAAGGGTCACGGTTGGTCGCACACACAAAACGAACATCCACACTCTTCATCTTCGAAGAGCCCACTTTTTGGAAGGTACCGGTTTGGATAAAGCGCAGCAGCTTAGTTTGCAGCTCTAAGTCCATTTCGCACAACTCATCAAGGAACAGTGTTCCACCATCAGCAAGCTCAGCAGCACCTTGGCGATCGGTCGCAGCACCGGTAAAGGCACCTTTAACGTGGCCAAACAGCTCACTTTCAATCAGATCTTTAGGGATAGCGGCACAGTTAATCGCGATGAAAGGCTTATCGCCACGCTTACTCGCCGCATGAATGGCTTCTGCACATACCTCTTTACCGGTACCACTTTCACCAGTAATGAAAATGCTCGCCTTACTCGATGCAGCAGAATCGATAGTTCGGTAAACCTGCTGCATGGTTTGGCTGCTGCCGATAAAGCCTTGGTAGTTCTGGTTTCCCGGGTGTTCCGAGCTGTTTTTAAGCTTGGTGGCTTTGCGGATCGCGTTGTTCACCGTAATACGGAGTCGGTCGGCTTCACACGGTTTGATAAGGAAATCTTGAGAACCATGACGCATCGCTTCTACAGCAGTATCGATAGAGCCGTGAGCCGTCATGAAGATAACCGGAACTTCAGGGTATTTTTGTTTTACAGCAAATAGCACGTCCATACCCGTCATATCAGGCAGACGTAGATCTAATAAAATAAGGTCTGGGATTCGATGATTCAAACTCTCGATTGCATCGCGGCCAGTGCCAACAATGTTGATATCAATTTCGAGCGGTGTAAGATACGAGCGATATAAAGCTGCTACCGAAGCGGTATCCTCTACCATCAACAAATACTTCGATTTGTTATCTAGCGTTTTTGATTGCATATCCTAGCCATTTATAATTTGCATTTCTTATTATAGTCGCATTCCGCTTTGCATTATGCAAATTAGCCACAATATTTGTAGTGTGTTTTTTTACTTACTTCAAACAATCAATGTTTTATCTATCTGGCACGAACGATGCAACAGTACAAATGACCTTCGGGTCACCTAGCCAACTGACGTTGTTAGTGGACCGAGTGTTCACAAACGTAAGCCAGTAGAACATTTACTACTGGCTGTTTTTTTGTCTGAAACACTCTCAATTCTTGTCTTGAGGGGATCACTTCTCGAGTGAAAAGTGAGATTAGCTGTTGGTAATAAACTGCTTTCTTAACTGCTCAATTTCATCACGCTTCTGTGCGGCCAATTCAAATTCTAGATTCTGGGCATGCTGATACATCGCAGCTTCTAGCTTGCTGATCTCTTTATCAAGCTGTTGCGGCGTAAGTACTGCATAACTTTCAGAAGGCTCAGCCACCTTAGATAAAGGAACTTGCTTCGATTGGCGCTGCTGCTTCGATTTGGTTAGATCACCCAGTTCCATAATATCTTTAATATTGCGTTTCAACGCTTGCGGCGTGATACCTTGCTCTTCGTTGTAGGCTTGCTGTTTCTCACGACGACGATCGGTTTCATCAATCGCTTTTCTCATCGACTTAGTAATCGAATCACCATAAAGGATCGCTCTACCTTCCAAGTTACGCGCAGCACGACCAATGGTTTGAATCAGAGAACGCTCAGAACGTAAGAAGCCCTCTTTGTCTGCATCAAGAATCGCCACCAGCGATACTTCAGGCATATCCAAACCTTCACGAAGTAAGTTAATACCCACTAACACGTCGAACTCGCCCAAACGTAGGTCTCGGATAATCTCGACACGCTCAACCGTATCAATATCCGAGTGCAAGTAACGCACTTTAACGCCATGCTCACTTAGGTATTCGGTTAAGTCTTCTGCCATTCTCTTGGTCAACGTGGTAACCAAAACACGCTCTTCTTTCACTGAACGGATTCTGATTTCAGACAGCAAGTCATCCACCTGCGTCGCGACAGGTCTTACTTCGATGATTGGGTCTAACAGACCAGTAGGACGTACCACTTGATCAGCAATCTCGCCATCTGATTTTTCAATCTCGTAATTACCTGGTGTTGCCGACACAAAAATCGTTTGTGGGGCTATAGACTCAAATTCTTCAAACTTCATTGGACGGTTATCCAATGCAGAAGGCAGTCTAAAACCAAACTCGACCAAGGTTTCTTTACGAGAACGGTCACCTTTATACATCGCACCAATTTGCGGCACAGTCACGTGTGACTCATCGATGATCAGCAAACCATCATCAGGCAGGTAGTCAAATAACGTTGGCGGCGCTTCCCCTTCCGCACGGCCGCTCAAGTATCGTGAATAGTTTTCGATACCGGAACAGAAGCCAAGCTCAGTCATCATCTCAATATCAAACTGAGTTCTTTGAGAGATACGCTGCTCTTCCAAAAGCTTATTGTTGTCTTTTAAGTATTGAGCACGATCGCGCAGTTCGTCCTTGATGTTCTCAATCGCCTCAAGGATTTTTTCTCTTGGCGTTACATAGTGAGTTTTTGGATAAACCGTAAAGCGCGGCAAGTCTCTTTGTTTCACCGCACCAGTCAGAGGATCAAAAATACTAATGCAGTCCACTTCGTCATCGAACATCTCAATTCGAACCGCATCTTGGTCAGATTCAGCCGGAAAGATATCAATCACCTCACCACGAACACGGAACTGACCACGTTCAAAGGCGACATCGTTTCTTGAATATTGCAGCTCAGCCAATCGACGCAGGATGTCTCGCTGATCCATCACCTCGCCACGACTCAAATGAAGCATCATCTTCAAATAAGACTTAGGATCACCCAGACCGTAGATAGCCGACACAGAAGCCACAATGATGGCGTCTTTTCGTTCTAATAAGGCTTTGGTTGCCGAAAGCCTCATTTGTTCGATATGAGCGTTCACAGACGCATCTTTCTCGATGAACGTGTCCGTGGTTGGAACGTAGGCTTCAGGTTGGTAGTAATCGTAGTAAGAAACGAAATACTCAACGGCATTGTTTGGAAAGAAAGATTTCATCTCACCGTAAAGTTGAGCCGCCAGTGTCTTGTTAGGCGCTAACAGAATCGCAGGTCTTTGAGATTGGGAAATGACGTTGGCAAGGGTAAAGGTTTTACCTGAGCCCGTTACCCCTAGTAGAGTTTGATGTGCCAAACCAGAATCTAATCCGTCTAGTAATTTGGTTATCGCTGTCGGCTGATCACCGGACGGGCTGTAGTCCGATACCAAGTCAAAGAGTTTACTCATAGGTCGCCATTTCCATACTGTTTTTTTAATCAGGTCATTGTCACTCTAGGAGGAGTGTCGTTGCAACAATTATCTAGAGAAATGCATCTTAAGATCAGAGATCAGTTATAGCTTTTATTTTGAGAACTTGGTATTATCCGTGCCCCTGCAAAGTTTCCCCAGCTAAATTACTCGAATTTTAATCCACTACTTTTCCCCAAAAAACCTAAAAATACCGCTTGTTTTACTGTTCGTTTTATAATCTACAAAAGTTATACAATTGCGACATTTGGCTATAAATCTTTTAAATACATTACGTTAGATAAGATTTTTACATTTTTCGATTTATCCCGATTATTGTTGTTAAAGTTTCACACACACACTTATCCACAATTTTGGTGGATAACTAAAGCAAAGCTAAATCCTATAAGGCGTTCAAGAAAGTAAAGTTTTTTATCTTACTTTTTTCTGATATTTTTTATTGACAGAAATCCGGACAATTATTAGAATTCGCGTCGCTAACAAGCAATTCCCCTTTAGTTCAGTTGGTAGAACGGCGGACTGTTAATCCGTATGTCGCAAGTTCAAGTCTTGCAAGGGGAGCCAAATTCAGAAAAAAGCTCAATCGAAAGATTGGGCTTTTTTCGTATATAACTGCGACTAACTTGTTCCAAGTTAATGTCACAAACCTAGCCGCCCGCGTTCAAGTCTCGACAAGGGGGCCAAATTTAAAGAAGCCGCATCACTCGATGCGGCTTTTTGCGTTTTAGTCGAAACAAAAGCTCTACAGGCACAGCTTTGATTAGCTAACATCCATAAAAAAACGCCTCACAAGGAGGCGTTTGGGCTTAGTGACTAAACTGAGCGTTATTCTAGATGAGACGTCGTTTTAGCGGTTATGCTTCTGCTGTAACAACATTAGTCTGAGTCTCTTTACCGGCTTGGTCTTGATCAAACCCTTCATGCAGGTGGTAGTAGCGCTTATAAACAAGAGCACTTACCGTCATTAGAATCGCTGGTAAACCTACCATCATAAACTGCAGTCCCATGATAGTGCTGTCAGACTGTTCCACGTTTGGTACATAACCCACCACAGACAAGCCCATACCAACAATAAAACCACCAGCCGCGCCTGCAAACTTAACAAGCATCGTTTGAACAGAGAAGATAACACTCTCACTGCG
Organism: Vibrio sp. Vb339; assembly: GCF_902751245.1. Taxonomy (NCBI): domain Bacteria; kingdom Pseudomonadati; phylum Pseudomonadota; class Gammaproteobacteria; order Vibrionales; family Vibrionaceae; genus Vibrio; species Vibrio sp. Vb339. Next base: position 1,022,104 of record NZ_CADDIS010000002.1, read on the forward strand.
ACGACCTGTTTTGTGTTCACCGTAATCAACAACATCTGCCAGCATTACAGTTTGCAGTGCGTTAGCGATACCCACACCAAACTTGATTGCAGCACCTGCGATACCGATTAGAATCGCGTTACCTGGAGCGATAAAGCCCATGATAAGTAGAGTGATACAAGACAGCACTGGGAAGCCACAAGCAATAATCCATAGGTGCTTGCGTGGTAACACTGATGCAATACGAGGGAACAAGAATACGCCTGCAACTTCAGCGATACCTGCCACCATCATATAAACGGGGAACAAGTCAGCGTTGCCTAAAGCGTAAGAGAAGTAGTAAATCGCAAAACCACCAACCAATAAGTTTGCTATTTGGAACGACAATACGGTACCAATAAGTGCTTTTAGTTGGTCATTCTTACCAATAATAACCATTACATCTTTAAAGCTGAAACGCTCAGCTGGTTTGGCATTTGCTGGTGCCGATTTTTCTTTTACGTTGCGAGCAATCAAGAATGCACTCATCACGAACAGAACAGCAATCAACATAGCAACGTTGAAGAAACCTTGTCCTTGGTCGCCATCACCCAGTTTACCGACAATGTGTAGCCCGTAAGTACCCGTAATAAACCACGCCAAGCTAGCAAACAATCGTGGCCAAACAACCAGCTTTTCACGTTCTTGACGAGAGCTCGATAGTGCAGGAATCAAAGACCAGTATGGAATATCCATAATAGTGTAGGTAAGGCCCCACAGAATATAAGCAGCCGCTGCATAAATGTATAACGTGGTGCCTTCAAACATATGCGTACTAAAAAGGCCAACAAGCACTACAGCATTTAACAGAGTTCCGATCACTATCCAAGGACGGAATTTACCAAACTTAGAGCGTGTGTTATCAACGATAACGCCCATCATTGGATCGGTCACCGCGTCGACAATGCGCGCGGCCAAAAAGATAGTACCCACGAACGCCGCTGACAGCCCTGCAACATCGGTGAAGTAAAACATTAAAAAGATGTAGATTGGAGCACAGGCAAAATCTTTACCTAAAGCCCCAAGTCCATACGATAATTTGGTTTGTAGAGTAATTTGATCAGACATAGTATTTCCTTCAGGCGCGTAACTTCATCTCCTAACAGACGTTGAAACGCTTACCTTTTATTTATAATAATTTATCCACTCAAGTTCAGTTTTAGAGCCACTCTGTGGTCGCTTCTTAAAACACTCAAGTATCAAGTCCGACGCTAATGTAACCATTCCAACGCACAGATACTGTGATCAATAACCACTCAATGGAAACGTTTTCAGTCAAATATCTAAAGTGAGAGATCGAACAATAAAACCCTCGAATTGATAGAGAATATCGCTAATTAAAGTGCTCAAAACAGTTCGTAGTGTGAAGTAACGCATGAGAACGATTACATAAGTGCAGTATCACACTGGGAATACCTACAGTTCTCCAATCTCTAAGGGCACATCAAATTGATTAGATAGCTCATGACGGCTTATTAAAGGCAATAAAAAACCGCGTAATTTCACCTACGCGGTTCGTCAAATATAAGGTCTATGTTAAAACTTACTCGATACGTTCAAACTTAATCAGCATCGCTGTTTCTGCATCGAGTATTGGCATCGTCAGCCCCACCTCGGCACACCAAGCACCTGATAATTCACAGCCAGACTCTGTCCATGGCGGTTGATAATTCACAATATCATCGTAGTTTGAAGGTTTATCAATCACAGAGATCTTGTATAGGCTTTGTGGATCTAGCCCAGGTATCCGCAAATGGCCACTCAACGAATTGGTTGGCATCGCCAACTGTGCGATCATCACCACCGCTTCTGACACATCTTCGGAAACGACCGCATGGATTTGATGGGCACTATCGTCCGTTGGTACTCGCCAAGTTCTCCCGCTATGCAGTAACGGGCGCAGCATCTTATGTAGCTTGATGTAGTGTTCAAAGCCCTGCTTCTCTTCTTGAACTTCTTTCACAGGGTCTAATTCAATCCCCATATGACCAAACAGTGCTGTTAGGCCACGAAACTCAATACTATGACGACGACGAGTGCTGTGGCAGTGGCTCGCGCCAATATGGCTTCCCATTACCTCAGGAGGGAAGAAGTAACTCATCCCGCGCTGAATCGTTTGTCTTTCTAAGGCATCGTTATTATCTGAAGCCCAAAAACGTTGCGTACGCTTAAGAACCTCAAAATCGATACGACCACCACCAGCCGCACACGATTCAATATCAACCATAGGGTGCTTCTCTCGAACTTTATCGACCAACTCATAATAACGAGCGGTTTGTTGATGAGCCGCAGCCCTGCCTAGATGCGCAGGTTGTACAACCTCTCGGTTCATATCCCACTTAATGTAAGCAATGTTGTACTGACTTAAGAAGTGATCAAGGCGCTCAAACAGAAAGTCGAATGCTTGTTGATTCTGAAGATCGATAACATATTGATTGCGACCCGTTGGTTGGTCATAGCCGTCAACCGCAAGCAACCAGTCTGGATGGGCTCGGTATAAGTCAGAATCCTTATTGATCATCTCAGGTTCGAACCACAATCCAAACTCCATACCCAACTGATTAACGTGTTCAACTATCGGCTCTAAACCATTTGGGTACTTTTCTTCATCTAAGAACCAATCCCCTAGCGCAGCCTTGTCTCCGCAGCGCCCTTTGAACCAGCCATCGTCAATGATAAAACGCTCTACTCCCATATCCGCGGCTTGGCTAGCCATCGACATAATATAATCAGGATCATGGTCAAAATAGATGCCTTCCCATGTATTAAGATGGATAGGTCGAGGCTTTTGCGCGAAAGACTCCGGCAAGATCGAACCACGCACATGGGAGTGGAACTGATGGCTCATTCCATTTAAGCCTTCCGAACTGAAACTGGCATACAACCAAGGTGTCGTTAAGCTTTCACCTTCATCCAATGCAATCTCACCCGGTAGATAAATAACTTCCGCTTGCACGTAGCGACGACCGTCTGCTTTTACATCCGCGCGCAGTCTGTGGTTACCACTCCAAGCGAAGTGAATTCCCCACACATCACCTGCCATTTCATTGAAGTTAGCGGTACCAACAACCATCGCTGGATAATGTTCATGAGACGTTCGTCCGCGGCGATTTTCTTGTTGATAGCCCCCTTGCTGTAAGGGTTGGCGCACCGTTTGGAACTCATGTGCCCAGCGGCCGTAGTACGTCATCAACTCATTAGCTCTTGCTGGTAAAGGCAAAGTATTAGCGAGACGGTTCACCTGATAAAGGCCGGCTTTAACGTTGGTTAAGGTGTGACGAGATTTCACAACGTCATGTTTATCAAGGCATAACTCGGTTGTTAAATGTAAGCCTGCACGCATATCTTCACTCTCAATGATTAAGCTAGATGGTGTTTGTTGAATATCCGTAATAGAGAAAACAGGCGCCCAGTCCAACCCATCTCGGTGCCCTTCTAATGCCGGACTGCTGAAAACGCCGCGCCCGAGTTCAGGGCTCAGCGACATAGCGACATCATTATCAAGGCGACCGTAAGGAACAGGCCTTTGAAGAGAAACACGAAAGTTCGCTAGATCGCAACGAACTGGAACTCCCCAATGCAGAATTTCGGCGAAATCACCAAGTTCAACGATCAGTTGCGAGTCTTTACCCGTAATTTCTACTAGGGATTTATTCGTCATTTTATTTAACCTTAACGCGTTTAATTACCCCGTATCATAATTATTGAGCTGAGAGTTTCTGTGATCAAACCCAAAATCATGAAAACGTTTCCATTAAATATTTTGAGATTAATAGATTCAAATAATACCCCCTAATTCAAAGATTTATGCCAACCACCATCTCAACGCATATGCTCCTAATCCCCAAAAATAGGGGTATTCCACATTAAATAAAGCGCTATAACGTTAAAATAAATAGGAGTTTAACAACAATTTACCCATTAAAATTCAACGCTTTATGGTGAGTCTTTAATTTGAAAATTGGCTCAAACACATTTCCTCTTGAACTCACCACACCACACTCGTATTCTTAACCTTTAGAGTACAACTATGAAGTGTCTCCCTGGGTCCTAACTTTTACATTCCAGCTTGACGGTATAGAACGCAATGCCTGTAGCCTAGCTTCGGCATTGAATTTAATACTTGCTTCCTTGTCTCACATGCCCAGTTATCATTGACTGGGCTGCTTTTCCCCTCAAAAAAGCCCCAAACCCTTACTAGTTCTAGCCCCACATCACTATTACCGATGTTCGAACACAACGAGCAACTTCAACTTTAGCGCACGATCAACCCCCTCCTCCCCTGAAATAGAAAACGATTCCATTAAAACCCCACAGAAACCTCTATAAAACTGCCACTACAAGCTCAATAACCAGATCAAAATCACACAAAATAATCACAAACCCATCAATAGCGTAAAAATGCCAACCTCATCATGAAAACGTTTCCATTGTTTATTTACACTCTCGCTCGAGTTAGGACTCAAACATAAAAATATCCATAAATAAAAAATAATGGAGACACTTCATGAAACAAAAAATGCTAGTTAAAGCATTAGGATTCACTCTGGCCCTCACCCCATTAATCAGCTTCGCTGCAGTGGAAAACGTAACGTATTTTGGTTATGCGAAATGGGGCAACATCTACACCGATAATGACCAACATAACGATGGCAAAGGAGAACGAAACGACGTTATTCGAGCTGGTCAAGGTTACGGTAACTACCGTTTAGGTAATGAACTGAATTGGTGGGAAGCGGGTGTGAAAGCCGATGTATGGCGTGACAATGACGCTTATTTTGATACCACGATTTATCTAGGCAGCGGTGATAGCTGGGGGGACGTCAGTACGATTCAGCTTTGGTCGGCGGGTCATGGCCTTATCGAAGGACAACCTAACGCGAAAGTATGGGCCGGAGAACGTTTCTACCGACGCCATGAAGTCCACATGATTGACGTGAAATACTGGGATACATCCAGTACGGGTTTAGGTATTGAAGATTGGGATCTAGGGTTTGCAGATGCACATTTGGCCTGGATGGCGCCAAATTCTTCAAGTGACGATGGGCGTAGTCTTCACAATATTGATGCTCGCTTAAGCGGTATTGAATTGAGTGACACAGCGGATCTTACTCTTGGTTTGAACTACGTGACCACGCAAAACTCGAGCTACGACGATAAAGACATTACTACTTCTGGCGCAATGCTCTCTGCTCTTTACCGTCAAGCTTGGAACTACGGTTCAAACACCTTGGCCTTCCAATACGGTACTGATGCCTTAGCTGGCGGATTAATGAGTGCTGAAGGTGGTTCAGACAAAAAGTACAGCACTGGCGTCGAACATGATGGCTACAGCTGGCGTCTATTTAACCATGGTGATTTAAATATCAGTGAAGATGTTCAAGTCATGTACTCCATCGCTTATCAAGATAACAACCTAGATAACAACGATGGTGAGAAATGGTTCAGTGTGGGTGCTCGTCCTCAATATGCTTGGACAGATTATATGTCGACAGCACTTGAAGTCGGTTACGAAACGGTAGAAGCACAAAACGGCTCTGGCACCAATGATATGTACAAAGTGACTGTCGCTCAAATGTTCCAAGCTGGCAAAGGCGTATGGGCTCGCCCATCTATCCGTATCTTTGCAACTTACTCTGAATCCAACAACGAATGGGATCGTGGTAACGAGACTTATGGAACGGCAACAAGCATCAATGCCGAGACTGTTGACGAGATTACCTTTGGTTTCAACGTAGAAACTTGGTGGTAAACCACCACACCCGAGCGTCTATTCAATCAACGAATTGACGCTCAACACTGGAATAGCAATTTAACGGGGAAAGCCGATGTTTTCCCCTTTACTAAGGTAGCAATCAGATGAAATTAAAAGCATTGGTGATCATTGTCGCTGCACTCACCGTTAGCGCATGCAGCGGAATACCTGAAAAGGAACTTAATACTGATTTCAATGAGAGTGCATGCTGCTCTCAGCTAAGTGCGCTGCCAATGACGCAATTGTCTGTTCCATTCCACCAACAAGTGATTATGGACGGTCATTTACCGACCCTTTCCTCTTCATTGTTAAATGACAATACACAAACGGATAGCCAACGCTTTCCGACCATCGCGTACCAAATCAGTGACACGACAGAATCGCTGTCCTTACTCATTCGTTCATACATTAAAAATGATGCGCTATTCGCACCGTCTATCTACGTCTTTGACAAACAATGGCGACTGCTTGGTCAATACAGGACTAACGACTTCACTTACTACCCGACAGCGATGCAAGGGTTAGAAAGAATTGAAGCATCAATTGCACTCGAACCTCAACGAGACAACGCGCAATTTATTGTGGTCAGCGCCGATAGCACTAAGTTAGATAGCGCCATCAATCGAATTCATCCTGAAGATCTGTATTCAGAATCTCAGCAGATTATTGGCAATAAGCAACTGCCGTTGACTGCGACGTTGAGCAGCGTAGGTGTCATTGATGTTACGGCGAGCCAATCAACAAACAGTGCGGTTTTGACCCTATTGGCTGAGCTTGGCGTTTCATCCAACAATGAACCCGAAACCTTAGGTTCAACGCAAGTTTCTCAACCATCAACTCAGACAGTTGAAACCAATCAAAAGGCGCAATGGTTGAATATCCAAAAGGACATTGACCAAGCCCTAAACAACAATGACATCAAACAAGCCGCATTTATTGCTAATCAAGCGGCCGAACAGGGTATGCCCGAAGCAAAAGATTATTTATTAAAACAGCTCGCTGAATAGCTGAATAGCTCAATAGCTCAATAGCTCAATAGCTCAATAGCTCAATAAGCCAACAGAGCAATACGCAGAACAATACGCAAAACCAACGATTTGATAACGGTCATCACGGCTTAAAAGACCGATGACTTAATAGAATTATTACCAATATTGAACACTTTAAGAGTAGGAATACCATGAAGGCATTTTCAAACATCATCCAAAGACGCGATTGGGAAAACCCACAGTCTGTGAATATCCACTGCCTTAATGCGCACAGCCCATTATCAAGCTACCGCAACCTTAAGCACGCTCGAGACGGCATTGAGTCACAACGTAAATCTCTTAATGGACAATGGAAGTTCAAATACTTTGATGCACCTGAACAAGTTGACGGTGAATTTATCGAAACAAGTTTCAATGACTCACAATGGGACGAGATTACCGTACCATCGAACTGGCAAATGCAAGGCTACGATAAACCTATCTACGCCAACGTAAAATACCCATTTGAAGTGAACCCACCGTTTGTACCGGCAGAAAACCCAACCGGTTGTTACCGCACTCAAATTACGTTGACTAAAAATGACCTAAAGAACACCCAACGTATTATCTTTGATGGCGTCAATTCCGCTTTTCATCTTTGGTGTAATGGCAATTGGGTTGGTTACAGCCAAGATAGCCGCTTACCTGCCGAGTTCGACTTAACTCAGTATCTAACGGTTGGCGACAATACGCTTTCTGTCATGGTGATACGTTGGTGTGATGGTAGCTATTTAGAAGACCAAGATATGTGGTGGCTAAGCGGTATTTTCCGTGATGTGACCTTACTAGCTAAACCAAAGCAGTGCATTGAAGATGTGTTCGTTACGCCGGACTTAGACGCATGCTATCGCGATGGTTCACTGTCTATTGTCACCAAAATTACGGCACCAGACACTTACCAAGTTCAGGTTCAACTGTTTGACGGTGAAAACGCAGTGACTGAGCCACTTATCGATCGCCCTCATAATCGACGAATTGACGAGCGTGGCACCTACGATGATGTGGTATTCCAAACTATTCATGTTCGAGATCCGAAGAAGTGGAGCGCAGAAGTTCCTAACCTTTACCGAATTGTCGTGTCATTGCTTGATTGGCAAGGTAACCACATAGAAAGTGAAGCTTATCAAGTTGGCTTCCGTAAAGTCGAAATGACAGACGGTCAGCTAAAGCTAAACGGCAAACCGCTATTGATTCGCGGCGTCAACCGTCATGAGCATCACCCAGAGTTGGGGCATGTGATGACAGAAGAAGACATGATCAGCGATATCTGTCTAATGAAGCAGTACAACTTCAATGCTGTGCGCACCGCCCACTACCCTAACCACCCACGATGGTACGAGTTGTGTGACGAATACGGTTTATACGTGTGTGATGAAGCGAACATCGAGACCCATGGCATGCAGCCTATGAATCGCTTGTCTGCGGATCCACAATGGGCACATGCTTATATGAGTCGTTACACGCAAATGGTCATGCGTGATAAGAACCACCCTTCTATCATCATCTGGTCTTTGGGCAACGAGTCAGGGCACGGCAGCAGCCACAATGCGATGTATGCTTGGTCGAAACAGTACGATCCTTCTCGCCCGGTGCAGTATGAAGGCGGTGGTTCAAATACCACAGCTACCGATATCATTGCGCCAATGTACGCACGCGTTAACAGCACTATCGAAGACGATGCTGTACCAAAATGGTCTATCAAGAAATGGGTTTCTCTGCCTAACGAGCAACGCCCGCTTATTCTTTGTGAATACGCACACGCAATGGGTAACAGTTTAGGTAGCTTTAATGATTACTGGGATGCATTCCGAGAATACCCTCGTCTACAAGGCGGTTTCATCTGGGATTGGGTTGACCAAGGATTAAGCCAGTGGGATGAAAACGGTGAACACTTCTGGGCTTATGGTGGAGACTTTGGCGACATCATCAACGACCGTCAGTTCTGCATCAACGGTTTGATCTTCCCAGATCGCAGCGTACACCCGACCTTGGAAGAGGCGAAATACTGCCAGAGAATGATCAATGTGACGTTAGCAGAGCAAACTGAAGATCAATGCAGCCTAACGGTAACCAATGAAAACCTGTTCCGAGCGACTGACAATGAGATCTTACGCTGGCAATTGCTCGAAAATGGCATCGTGATTCAATCGGGGCAACAAGTCTTATCGGTTGCTGAAGATAGTAAACAAGAGCTGGTCATTGACCTTGCTTTCACGCCAAAAGCACAAGCCGAATATCATCTCAACACCGATATTACTCTGACTCATTCAACCAAGTGGGCAGAAGAAGGCCATGTTTGTGCGACGGAGCAATTTGCTTTACGTAACCATGCTGGCTTGCAATTCCCTAGCACGGCAAATGCTTTGGCTCCCCAGTTACATCAGCAAGACAATAAAGTGGTCGTGTCTAGCCTAGATGAAACACATCAATGGCAATGGGATACAGAGAGTGGATTGTTGACCCACTGGATCGTTGATGGACAACCGCAAGTTATCAAGGCACCTGTCGATAACTTCTATCGCGCGCCACTTGATAACGATATTGGTATCAGTGAGATAGACAACATCGACCCAAATGCATGGGCTTGTCGCTGGGAACTTGCAGGCATTGGTCAATGGGAACGTCAGTGTACAAGTTGTGTCGTGCAAGCACTCGCAGACTCAGTACAAGTGACGTCAGTATTTGCCTACCAATTTAATGGCCAAATCCAAGCGATTACAAAATGGCAATACACCTTAAATAACCTAGGCGAAATGAACATCGCGGTTGATGTCACTTTAGCTGGTCACTTACCGCCGATGCCGCGCATTGGCCTTGAAATGGAGCTGCCTTTACCACTCGAAACAAGCAATGAAACTCCAGTTTCTTGGCAGGGATTAGGTCCTTTTGAAAACTATCCAGACCGTTTGACTGCTGCGCGATTCGGTTTACACAAACAAACACTGGATAAGATGCATACGCCGTATATATTCCCAACCGATAGCGGATTACGTTGCGGAACCAAAAACTTGAATGTTGGAAATATCAGGATCGAAGGCGAGTTTTCATTCAGTGTGAGTCAGTACAGCCAGCAACAATTAACGGATGCTAAGCATACCAATGACCTGACTCGTGAAGAGAAAATCTATGTACGCGTTGATCACCAACATATGGGCGTTGGTGGTGATGATTCTTGGAGTCCAAGTGTTCACCAAGAGTTTCAACTCACAGACAATCAATACCGTTATCAGGTTACGCTAACAAGCGCATCGTAAGTAGATTCGGGCCAAGTGGTTTGATCTAAAGCCACTTGGTTCCCTATTACTTTGGGTTACCTGTGATGACCTTACTTCACGCGACAACAGCTCATACGACAGCAGTTCAAACGACAACAGCCCACACGCCAATGTGACTCAAAAGCCAAGCTCAAACCTAGAGCTTGGCTTTTTATTTTCAAACTAATCAGTCAACCAAAAATAAACCATCAAACCTCGTCATATTTGATGTTTAGTATTTGAATTGCCTAACTATCCGTTGTTAAATGTCCAACCATCAGCACACAGCATTATATTCAGAATAAGAGAGCGGAATGGCTACCATTAAAGATGTTGCGAAGGAAGCAGGCGTATCAATCGCGACCACCTCTCGAGTAATCAACAATGCACCTCACACCAGTGAAACCGCAATTGCGGCGGTAAAAGCCGCTATGGAAAAACTCGGCTATCGCCCAAATGCCAACGCCCGTGCATTAGTCAGCAAATCTTCAAACGCGATTGGTGTACTGGTTAATGATGTTTCTGCCCCGTTCTTCGGCTCGATGATCAAAGCCATTGATACCGTGGCAAGTGAGCAAGAAAAGCAGTTACTGATTGGCAGTGGCTACCATGACGCCACCAAAGAGCGTAATGCGATTAACCTGCTTATCAACAGCCGCTGCGAATCACTCGTGGTTCATAGCAAAGGCATTAGCGACGAAGAGCTGGTCAAGCTAGCGAATGAAGTGCCCGGCATGGTGCTGATCAATCGCATTGTTCCCGATATCGAAAACCGCTGTATTGCTCTCGACAACCGCCGCGGCTCTTACATCGCGACAGAGTATTTGATTAAAAACGGCCACAAACACATTGGCTACATCTGCTCGAGTCACGATATTGAAGATGCTCACGACCGCTTAGGTGGCTATTTGGATGCATTGAAAGATCACGGTATTGAATCGAACGATGAGTACATCGAATATGGTGAACCTGACGAGCTAGGCGGTGAGCAAGCCATGGTTAACTTAATGGCAAAAAACACAGATATCACAGCCATTGCAACGTATAACGATTACATGGCAGCAGGCTGTTTGGCGTTATTACAAGAAAATGGCGTTCGTATTCCAGAAGATATATCAGTTATTGGGTTTGATGACGGCCACATTGCTCGCTTCATCTACCCTCGATTGACCACCATTCGTTACCCAATTCAAGTCATGGCTAATCAAGCGGTTAAGCTCTCTCTGCAACTCGCAAGTGACGAGCCAAAAGAGCACCCGGAACATAAGCTATTTATGCCAATTTTGGTGCGCAGAGCCTCTGTTAGAAACATTAATTAAAAAAGCTCAGCTCCATAAAGACTAAGTCATTTCGTTCCTCGACATTTTTTACAACAAAGAAAATAAGATTGATTCGGTGAGTTATCATTGAGTTAATCTTATTTTTCATTCCCCGCAAATACCCACCTATACTTAACCTGATCCATCTTAATCAAACGGTTACCCGTTGATTTTTTCACCAAGTGTCTAAATCCCTAGTGATCCTTGGTTGTTATTAGGTGAGCAAAGCAGGATAATATCGGGATCGGAATCTCAAGAATTAATCCATTATGACCGAATACCTTTTGTTGTTGGTTGGCACAGTGCTAGTCAATAACTTTGTGCTAGTGAAGTTTTTAGGACTATGTCCATTTATGGGAGTCTCCAAGAAACTGGAGACTGCGATTGGCATGGGCCTCGCGACGACTTTCGTTCTAACGTTAGCGTCGGTCTCTGCATACCTAGTAGAAACCTACATCCTTACCCCTCTGGGTATTGAATACCTACGTACCATGAGTTTCATCTTGGTTATCGCGGTGGTTGTTCAATTTACGGAAATGGTGGTTCACAAAACCAGCCCGACTCTTTATCGCCTGCTGGGTATCTTTCTGCCTCTTATCACCACCAACTGTGCGGTATTAGGTGTGGCACTTCTGAACATCAATGAAAACCACAACTTCATTCAGTCGATCATCTATGGTTTCGGCGCAGCGGTGGGTTTCTCTCTTGTATTGATCTTATTTGCTGCAATGCGTGAACGTATTGCGGTTGCTGATGTTCCAATGCCATTCAAAGGCGCATCGATTGCGATGATCACAGCTGGCCTAATGTCTCTGGCATTTATGGGCTTTACTGGGTTGGTGAAATAAGCATGAGTACCATTTTAATTGCGATCATTGCGCTAGCCGTTTTAGCCGCTGTTTTTGGCGCTATTTTGGGTTTTGCTTCTATCCGTTTTAAAGTTGAAGCTGATCCTATCGTCGATCAAATCGACACCATTTTACCGCAAACTCAATGTGGCCAGTGTGGCTACCCTGGTTGTCGCCCATACGCAGAGGCGATCGCTAACGGAGACAAGATCAACAAATGTCCTCCGGGCGGCCAAGCAACCATTGAGAAGCTAGCAGATTTAATGGGCGTAGAAGTTGAAGACTCCGCTCATGATTTAGATAACAAAGTAAAAACCGTTGCCTTCATTCACGAAGATATGTGTATCGGCTGTACCAAGTGTATTCAAGCCTGCCCTGTTGACGCCATTGTTGGTGGCACCAAGGCGCTGCACACAGTAATTAAAGATGAATGTACAGGTTGTGATCTATGTGTCGCACCGTGCCCTACTGACTGTATTGAAATGATTCCAGTGGCAACAACGACTGAAAATTGGAAATGGCAGATGAACATCATTCCTGTTACTGATATCACTAACCAAGCGACTGATGCGGCTGCGTCAGAGCCTAAAGCATAGGGTTAGTATGATCTCTTTAATTGAACAAATTCGCACGGGCTCTATTTGGAACTTCCCTGGCGGCGTGCACCCTGCTGAAAACAAGAAACAGTCGAATACTACTGATATCGTCCATGCAAGGCTTCCAGAAGAAATCGTTCTTCCTGTGAAACAGCACATCGGTAAGCCAGGTAACCTATTGGTTGCTGCTGGCGACACTGTGCTAAAAAGTCAGCAACTTACTGCCTTAGATACAGGTTTTACGTTACCTGTACACGCACCAACATCGGGTGTGATTACCGCTATCGAACCTCGAACCACCGCTCACCCTTCAGGCTTGAGCGAAATGTGCGTGGTTATTAAACCTGATGGCTTAGACACTTGGATTGAAAAAAATCCAGTTGAAGATTTTTCAACAAAGACTTCTGATGAACTGCTAGATGTGATTCGCCAAGCTGGTATTTCGGGCATGGGCGGCGCAGGCTTCCCTACGGCTAAGAAGCTTCAATCAGGCTTAGGTCGTACCGACATTTTGATTGTCAATGCTGCGGAATGTGAACCTTACATCACCTCTGATGACAAGTTGCTTCAAGAACATGCCGACGAAGTATTAAAAGGCATCGAAGTGGTTGAACACATTCTTCAACCAAAGCTGACGGTTATCGGCATTGAAGACAACAAACCAGACGCGATAAAAGCACTTGAGATTGCAGCGAAAGACAAAGATATCGTCATTCGTGTTATCCCAACTAAGTATCCTTCTGGTGGTGAGAAACAGCTAATCAAGATCCTCACCAACAAAGAGGTTCCGGCTGGCGGTATTCCAGCAGACATTGGTGTTTTGGTTCAAAACGTCGGCTCTCTTTACTCAATTAAGCGAGCGGTAATCGACGGTGAACCAGTGGTTAACCGCGTGGTGACTTTAACCGGTAAAACCTTTAAGCAACCTCGTAACGTTTGGGCACTATTAGGTACACCTGTACACGAGTTACTTGAAGAGTTTGGCTACAAAGCGGATAAAAAACTGCCGCGTTTAATTTTGGGCGGCCCGATGATGGGCTTTACCTTGCCACACGCCAATGTGCCAATCACTAAAACGTCGAACTGTATTTTAGCGCCAACGCGTCGTGAGATCTCACCAAGTACTTACGAGATGGAATGTATTCGTTGCAGCGCGTGTGCTGAAGCTTGTCCTGCGTCTCTACTTCCTCAACAACTTCAATGGCATGCAAAAGCCAACGAGTTGGATAAGTGTGAAGAACTGAATATTAAAGACTGTATTGAATGTGGTGCTTGTGCGTTTGTCTGCCCAAGTGAAATCCCTCTTGTTCAATACTATCGCCAAGCGAAAGCTGAAATCAAAACAAGAAAAGACGAAGCAACAGCTGCAGAGCGCGCCAAGATTCGTTTCGAAGAGAAAAACGCTCGTATGGAGCGCGACAAAGCAGAACGTGAAAACCGCTTCAAGAAAGCTGCTGACAACCGTCGTAAAGATATGAAGTCTGCGGATGGTGATGATGCGATTGCAGCTGCGATTGCTCGCGTTAAAGCGCAAAAAGCCGCGGCAGACCAAACACCTAATGCAGAACCAGCCGTGAAACCTGCGGTAGCCGCTGCGATTGCTAAAGCAAAAGCAAAGCAAGCTGCGGCTCAGAAAGCGGATGGCGCTGAACCAGACAACTCTGAAATGTCGAAATTGCGTGAAGAACGTAAACGACAAGCTCGAGAGCGCAAGGCACAACAGGCTGCAACTGATACTCCTGCAGAAAGCTCAGGTGATGGCAAGAAAGATGCTGTCGCTGCTGCTATAGCTCGCGCTAAAGCCAAGAAAGCCCAACAAGCAGGTTCAGCTTCCGAGGCTCCGGCTGAAAGTACTGGTGATGCCAAGAAAGACGCCGTTGCTGCGGCTATTGCTCGCGCTAAAGCCAAGAAAGCTCAACAAGCGGAATCAGCTTCTGACGCTCCGGCAGAAAGCTCTGGTGATGCCAAGAAAGATGCCGTTGCTGCGGCCATTGCTCGTGCTAAAGCCAAGAAAGCTCAACAAGCGGAATCAGCTTCTGACGCTCCGGCAGAAAGCTCTGGCGATGCCAAGAAAGATGCTGTCGCTGCAGCCATTGCTCGCGCTAAAGCCAAGAAAGCTCAACAAGCGGAATCAGCTTCTGACGCTCCGGCAGAAAGCTCTGGCGATGCCAAGAAAGATGCAGTTGCTGCGGCTATTGCTCGTGCTAAAGCCAAGAAAGCACAACAAGCAGGTTCAGCTTCCGAGGCTCCAGTTGAAAGTACTGGCGACGCTAAAAAAGACGCCGTTGCTGCAGCTATCGCTCGTGCTAAAGCGAAAAAAGCCCAACAAGCAGAATCAGCTGCTCAAACCGAAAGTGAAGCTCCAGCTGAAAGCTCTGGCGACGCTAAGAAAGATGCCGTCGCTGCTGCGATTGCTCGTGCTAAAGCGAAGAAAGCTCAACAAGCTAAGCAAGACGAAACGGCAGAAACTCCTGAGCCAGTGGTTGAAGTGGAAGCTGAAACTCAACAAGAGTCAGTCGATCCTAAGAAAGCTGCAGTTGCCGCCGCGATTGCTCGTGCTAAAGCCAAGAAAGCACAGCAGGCTAAGCAAGACGAAACAGCAGAAACTCCTGAGCCAGTGATTGAAGTGGAAGCTGAAACTCAACAAGAGTCAGTCGATCCTAAGAAAGCTGCTGTTGCTGCCGCAATCGCTCGCGCTAAAGCAAGAAAAGCACAGCAAGCGAAACAGGAAGAGTCAGCAGAAACGCCTGAATCTGTGGTTGAACCTGCAGTTGAAGTAAAGGCTGAAACTCAATCAGAACCCGTCGATCCTAAAAAAGCAGCCGTTGCTGCCGCTATTGCTCGTGCTAAAGCAAGAAAAGCACAGCAAGAGCTAGATAAAAAGAATAATGAGGAGAAAGAGTAGTGGCCTTCTTTATCGCCAGCTCACCGCACGCACACAGTCGTAGAAGCACCCCAGATCTGATGAAATGGGTCGCTATTTGTGCATTGCCAGGTCTACTAGCTCAAACCTACTTCTTCGGATGGGGTACGCTCATCCAGTTAGTATTTGCTATCGCACTTGCGGTTACCTTTGAAGCGGCAATCATGCTGCTAAGAAAGCGCCCACCAGTGATGGCGCTACGTGATTACAGTGCTGTTGTCACCGCTTGGCTACTCAGTGTCGCGATTCCTCCGCACTCTCCGTGGTGGATTCTAGTGATAGGTATGTTCTTCGCAATTGTCATCGCGAAACACCTATACGGCGGCCTTGGGCAAAACCCATTTAACCCAGCGATGGTCGCTTACGTTGTTTTGCTGATCTCATTCCCAGTTCAGATGACCAGTTGGAATGCTCCAGCTAGCTTAACGGCTGAAGCAACCAGTTTTGTTGACTCATTCTTGATGATCTTTACTGGCTTCAATAATGAAGGATTATCTCTACAGCAAGCTCGTTTAGGGATTGATGGCACCACAATGGCGACGCCACTTGATGCCTTCAAAACCGCATTAACGGCAGGCAACACAGCGTCTGAAGCTCTGTCTCAACCTCAATTTAGCTGGTTAGCTGGCGTGGGTTGGGAATGGGTAAACCTTGCTTACCTTATTGGTGGCTTAGTGCTTATCAAGCAACGCGTGATTCAATGGCATATCCCAGTAGCGTTTCTGGGCAGCTTGACCCTATTTAGCCTAGTGTTCTTGATGTTCACTCCTGGCGAGACCGCATCACCGACCATTCATCTATTGTCTGGTGCGACTATGCTAGGCGCATTTTTCATTGCGACCGACCCAGTTTCAGCATCAACAACAGTGAAAGGTCGCTTAGTGTTTGGCGCTCTGATCGGCGGTTTGGTATTTATCATCCGCAGTTGGGGTGGTTTCCCTGATGGCGTGGCGTTTGCTGTATTGTTAGCCAACATGTGTGTTCCACTGATTGACTACTACACCAAACCTCGTACATACGGCCACTAAGGGAGCGGATACCATGCTAAATGCAATTAAGAAAAACGGCCTTGTACTCGCAATTTTTGCGTGTGCTTCGACGGGTTTGGTCGCGGTAACTCACTACCTGACCAAAGATCAGATCAAACAACAAGAACAGGCTCAGTTACTGTCTGTTCTTAACCAAGTGATCCCACATGATCTGCACGACAACGAACTGTTTTCGTCTTGTACTTTGGTTCAAGCAGAAGAGCTTGGAACTGAACAAGCGATGCCAGCTTACATTGCTAAAATCAATGGTGAGCCGAGTGCGATTGCGATCGAGGCGATTGCCCCTGACGGCTACAACGGCGCGATTAAAGTCATTGTTGGAATGAAGATCGACGGTACTATTTTAGGTACTCGCGTGCTTTCTCACCAAGAAACTCCAGGTTTGGGTGATAAGATTGATTTGCGTGTGAGTGATTGGATTCTTTCGTTTGCAGGCAAACAAGTAACAGATTCTAATCTTGGCCGTTGGAAGGTTCGTAAAGACGGTGGTGACTTTGACCAGTTTACTGGCGCAACCATCACACCAAGAGCGGTCGTGAAGTCAGTCAAACAAGCGGTTCAATACGTTAACCAAAACAACCAAGCATTGCTTGCTCAACCTCTAAATTGTGGTGGTGAATAATGAGTGACCATAAAACACTGATCAAAAATGGCATGTGGGCCAATAACCCTGCCCTAGTGCAACTTCTTGGGTTATGTCCGCTGCTGGCTGTATCGTCAACAGTCACTAACGCACTTGGGCTCGGCATTGCTACCTTGCTTGTATTGGTCGGTTCGAACGTTGCTGTTTCGCTGGTTCGTAACCACGTACCAAAAGAAGTGCGTATTCCAGTCTTCGTAATGATCATTGCCTCGCTAGTAACGTGTGTTCAATTGCTGATGAATGCTTACGCGTATGGCCTTTTCCTATCTTTGGGTATCTTCATCCCACTGATCGTAACCAACTGTATCATCATTGGCCGAGCTGAAGCTTTCGCGTCTAAAAACGAAGTGCTACCTGCTGCTCAAGATGGTTTCTGGATGGGTCTAGGCATGACATCAGTATTGGTTGTGTTAGGTGCGATGCGTGAGGTTATTGGTAACGGTACCCTATTTGATGGCGCAGACCTGCTGCTTGGTGACTGGGCTTCTGTGTTACGAATCCAGATCTTCCAATTTGACAACAGCTTCTTGTTAGCCCTGCTTCCACCGGGTGCCTTTATTGGTGTTGGTTTCTTAATTGCTTTGAAAAACATCATCGATAACCAAGCAAAATCTAGACAACCCAAACAAGAAAAACCAGCCATTGAACGCGCTCGCGTTACTAATGCCTGATAAGTTACAGTAGCTTAAACCCTGCTGAGCAACTCAACCGCTCAGCAGGTAAATAGATTGACCAAGTACACATAATAATGACGCTCATAAGAGCGCGTAACCGATGATAAAGCCTGAACCATTGCGGAACTTGTTATTTTAAAACGAGTAAGTTTGAAAGAACTTCGCCGGAACTCAAGCCCTAACTATTTGAAAGTAATGTCGCTATGAACAATATAAAACGAGTAGAAATACTTGAGCGTTTAAGAGAAAACAATCCAAAGCCAGAAACCGAGCTTAACTGGAACAGCCCTTTCGAGTTGCTGATCGCCGTGCTCTTATCTGCGCAGGCAACCGATGTCAGCGTCAACAAAGCCACTGATAAGCTTTATCCAGTTGCTAATACACCACAGGCTATTTTCGACCTAGGTGTCGATGGCCTAAAAGAGTACATCAAGACCATCGGTCTGTTTAATTCGAAAGCAGAAAACACCATCAAGACGTGTCGTATGCTGCTTGACCTACACAATGGTGAAGTACCGGAAGATCGCGCTGCATTAGAAGCCCTTCCAGGTGTCGGTCGTAAAACAGCAAACGTCGTGTTAAATACCGCATTCGGTTGGCCAACGATTGCCGTTGATACTCACATCTATCGTGTATCAAACCGCACTAAGCTAGCGATGGGTAAAACCGTCGACGATGTCGAAGCAAAGCTACTTAAAGTTATCCCAAAAGAATTCAAACTGGATGTCCACCATTGGCTCATTCTTCATGGACGTTACACCTGTGTCGCACGTAAACCACGCTGTGGCAGCTGTATCATTGAAGATCTCTGTGAGTTCAAAGAAAAGAGCGAAGATTAGTCTTTCCGTTCACAACGATTAATCAATACGGCAGCGCTTAAAGCGCTGCTTTTTTGTTGCCACTCTCTAGAAGCTGCTTCTATATCAGTTTTCATTTCTAATTCTGCGCCCCCAAGATAACAGGCATAAAAAATCCCGCCTTTGATGGCGGGATTCAGTTATTTTGCTAAGAAGTCTGTCTTAGATAAACTTCACTTTAGTCACTTCTTTGATAGCAGATAGAACAAATGTTGGTACTGCTGCAATGAAGATTAACGATATTAAGTGATTAAACTCTAGTGCTTCTGTGCTGAATACCAGCTGGCCGAAGCTTGTGTACACAACGCTTAAAGACAAGATAGCCGATACTGCCACCGCACCAAGTAGGTAGTGGTTAGTGAACGGATTCTTACGATAAATCGTTGTAAACGTACGTGCATCGAACAAGCTCCAAAGTTGAGCAAAGATCAGTGTTAAAAACGCAACAGTTTGTGCGTATTGAGCACTGTAACCACCGTCGAGTGCGTAAGAGAATGTCACAAAGCTCAGACCACCTAATGCGAGACCACGAGTTAGGATACGTGCGCCAAGACCATTAGAGAAGAAGCCTTGGTCACGTTTGCCTGGCTTACGCTCCATGAGATCTTTCTCTTCTGGCTCAACACCAAGTGCGAGTGCTGGTAGACCATCAGAAACGAGGTTAACCCATAAAATCATTAGTGGAGTTAGCGGAAGTACTACATCTGGTCCCATGAGTAGGAATGCAAATAGGATTACCGAAACCTCACCCACGTTCGCTGTAAGTGCTTGGCGGATAAACTTACGTAGGTTATCGAAAATTTGACGACCCTGACGTACCGCCTTCACGATAGTACTGAAGTTGTCATCCAACAGGATAAGGTCACCTGAGTCTTTCGCAACAGACGTACCAGTAATACCCATCGCAACACCAATGTCTGCACGACGCAGTGCTGGCGCATCGTTCACGCCGTCACCGGTCATAGAGGCAACTTCGTTGTTCTCTTGCTGCGCTTTTACGATACGCAGCTTGTGCTCTGGAGTAACACGTGCAAATACTGCAACCTGAGAACAGATAGACAACAGCTTCTCGTCATCCATTTGGTCAAGCTCAGCACCCGTTACCACTAGATCGTCTTCGCTACGGATGATTCCGATTTCACGAGCAATCGCTGCTGCCGTGACTGCGTGGTCACCGGTAATCATTACCGTACGAACACCAGCGCTATAACAGCTATTTACTGCATCACGCACTTCTGGACGTGGTGGATCCATGATGCCATAGATACCCAGGATGCTGACGTCTTTTTCAAGCTCAGGGAAATCTAACTCAAGCTCTTCTTCTTTTAATTCACGGAAACCAACGGCAAGTGTACGCAGAGCATCACCACCAAAGGTTTGGATTGCCGCTTCAAAGTCTAAATGAAGTTCTTGAGACGGTGCGGTATCGAGAGCCAAGTTGCCTGAAACTTCACAGCCAACCGTTGGTACGAAACCACCGTCAACCATGAAGCTGGTTGATTTACCAAGAACAACATCTGGCGCGCCTTTCAATGCTAGGAAGTGCTTACCTTGTGGATCACGAACGATAACAGAAGCCATCTTACGACCAGAATCGAACGGGAACTTCTTAACAATTGAGTAGCCACCCGTTGATAGCATTTCATCTTGTTTAAGACCTGCTTTTGCAGCTGCAACAATTAGTGCACCTTCTGTCGGGTTGCCACGAACCGTCCATTTACCATCAGCATTTACATATTCAGCATCGTTACAAAGTGTTGCAACAACAAGACCTTTCATCATTGCAGGGCTGTTTGTCGCTTCGACATTGTGACCTTTGGTAATGAATTCACCCTTAGGATCAAAACCTTTACCTGATACATCCCAGTAACGACCAGACACATCGTACGCTTTCATTACCTGCATTTGGTTTTGTGTTAGCGTACCTGTTTTATCTGAACAGATAACGGTTGTAGAACCAAGCGTTTCGATTGCTGCTAGCTGTTTAGCCAAAGCATTATTCTTAACCATCTTAGTCGAGCCCATCGTTAATACGATAGTAACCACCGTTGGTAAGCCTTCAGGAATAGCGGCAACCGATAAAGAGATACCTGTTGTTAGGATTTCTAACCATGGCATACCGTGGTAAACACCGATAGCACAAACAATAGCAACAACCACAAGAGCAACAACCAATAACGCGAGTGCGATGGTGTCCATACGCTCTTGCATTGGTGTTTTCGTCTCTTCCGTTTGGTTCATCATATCAGCGATGTGACCAACTTCAGTTTGCATACCTGTGCTTGTTACAACAGCAAGGCCTGTACCTGTAGTCACGATTGTTGTCATGAAGCCCATGTTCTTCTGATCGCCAAGACCAAGGGTCTCATCTTCAAGGCGTTCAGACTGCTTGTTCACTGGCTCAGATTCACCGGTCAGTGCAGCCTCATCTACCGTCAGACGGTTTGACTCAAGAATACGAACATCAGCAGGCAGAATATCGCCGGTATTAATTTTGATGATGTCACCAGGAACGAGGGTTTTAGCTGGTACACTGATCCATTTACCATCGCGCATCACTTCGGCTTCTGGAGCTGCCATTTCTTTTAGCGCTTCCATCCCTTTCTGAGCTTTAAATTCTTGCCAGAACGCGATACCAGTATTGATAAGGATAATCACTGCAATAGCAATAGCATCAATCGCGTGGCCAGTAGACCAAGAAACGATTGCACCAACAGCTAGAATAAAAATCAGTGGGTTTTTATATTGATGAATATACAGTTCCCACGCAGAAGCTGACTCTTGTGCAGTCAGTTCGTTAGTGCCGTGCTTCTCTAAGCGTGCATCCGCTTCAGAAGTTGATAAACCTGTCGTTTGATCTGCGTTCAGTTCGTTTAAAACATCTGAACTTTGTTGTGTAAACCATTTACTCGTCATTTGAGTACTCCACATCAATGCCTCACGACGAGGCTAATGTAATAAAATAATACTTATTCTTATATGATAGAAAAAATCGCACAAATCAAAAGTGAATATTTAATCGATTTGGTGCGCTTGAAAAACTATATAGTAAGGATTGTCTATTTAGCAAAGATCGCAAAAGATACACTTGATACACACTTGACAACTACTTTGAAAACACAACCACATCAAACATCAAACATAAAACAAACAATACAAGCCCAAACTATTGTTAAAAAAAGATAAGTACAAAAAATAGACACCCTTTGAACTTTCGTAAAAATCATTGGTTATTAGCGTATTTTATCGAAAATTCCTTAATAACGAAGTAAAGCATCGGAATAACCTTTCTATAAACAGGGATATGTTGGCGTAATCATAAATTGATAAAATGGAAAGTTAGATGCCAATTGTAAAAACGAAAGGAAATCAGCAACAAGATGGAGATATAAGTCACAATTCAACAACCAAGGTCATTCTTGGCCATTACAAAAAAGACCAACACTCAAACTTACTATTTATGCAAAACTGCAAATTAAGTGCTAGTGACTGACAAATTAATAAGGCCGTTGCCCTTTAATTTCTTGTAATACAAATAAGAAAAAGGTAGAGGGGGAGAGTAAGATAGATGATGAGAATAAGAAAATATGACCAAACTCATCATCTCTTTGGTGTTGCTTATGAGCTTGCTCATATATAGTGCTATAAAAGAAACAACCAATAACAAGCTAGGAGCAAATCATGTCAAACGGTCGTATTTTACACACCATGCTACGCGTGGGTGATCTAGACAAGTCTATCGAGTTCTACACCAATGTAATGGGCATGCAGCTATTACGTAAGAACGAAAACAAAGAGTACAAATACACACTGGCTTTCGTTGGCTTTGGCGACGAATCTCAAGGCGCAGTGATTGAGCTGACTTACAACTGGGGCACCACGGAATACGATCTTGGCTCTGCTTTTGGTCACGTTGCTATCGGTGTTGATGACATCTACACAACGTGTGATGCGATTAAAGCAGCTGGCGGCAACGTAACGCGAGAAGCGGGTCCGGTTAAAGGCGGCTCTACACACATTGCGTTCGTTAAAGATCCTGATGGCTACATGATTGAGCTGATTCAGAACAAACAAGCAAGCGCAGGTCTAGAAGGTTAATTCCTTAACCTCTTTGAGAAGTTGAGTTTGAACGCCTGATGAAATGAAAAAAGAAGTGAGCACTATGCTCGCTTCTTTTTTATCACTCTCCCCATAATCGATATTCTTTACTAGGGCTTGTTGATGTTTTGCGGTTGAGTTTTGTTCGAGATAAAAGCGTTTTAATCGCGGCGAGGGAGAAGTAGCCTAGTCATTTTAAGCAAGTCTCCCTCAACAAAGAGAAAAACGCTTTTTGCCGAACCCTTTGGGCAGCGTTTGCTGGTTATTAACGACTACGTTATCAACTTCTCTTACAAAAAAACGACATATCAAAGCCTCATCCTTCCATATAAACCCAGCAACTCGCTGCAAAAACAAGCTCAAAAGGTCAACATGCCCTATATATTCTTAACAATCTCATTGATGAAACTTTACATGATAATGATTATCATTTAAATTAACCACCTATTGATTAATGAGGTAATACAATGATTAGCGAATGGGAAAAACACACGTTACTTGCCGATACTGCATTGCAGCTCGACGATCCTGTACGAAGTATTCTTCATTATCAGCAGGCTTTGAACTTAAGTGAAGAAATTACAGAACGCACCGATATTCAAGCCGATGAACGCTTACTGATTTCGGTGATTTCTTGCCACAATCTTGCTCAATTCTGGCGTTGGGCTGGCGACACTGAATATGAGCTCAAGTATCTTCAACTGGCTTCCGAAAAGGTACTCACACTGATCCCTCAGTGCCCTAATACTCAATGTTCAAGCTTTATCGATTCTATTGGTTGCTGTAAGAAAGCGCTGATCGATTTCATGAAACGCCACCCAAACCCTAAAATTGCCTCTATGGTTGAGAAGATCGATACCGCGACCAACTGTGAAATGATCGCCCGCTTCCGCTTGAACTAAACAAGTTCCGTTAAAACAACGACTCCAAATCTAAAACATAAAAAAGCCCGTCATCAAGACGGGCTTTGTCATTTCAAACGAGCTATTGTTTAGCTTAAACCTGTGTACGACCTAAAGAGATCACAACACGTCGGTTCTTATCTTTACCAATTGGCGAGTTATTGTCTGCAATCGTACGACGCTTACCATAGCCTTGTACTTGAATACGATCTTCTGGCAGGCCTAGAGATTTGAAGTATTCTCTTAACGATTCCGCTCTGCGCTCTGAAAGGTTTTGGCTAATCCCTTTGCTGTCGACAGAGTCGGTGTACGTTGCCACCAGCACAAGGTCGATGTCTTGGTTATAGCGAACGTAATCGGCAATCTGGCTCAGCCTTTTGCGGGACGATTTATTCAGCTGGTCGCTGTTGCGATCGTAATGCAAAATAGTGAAAGAGATATCTTCAAAGCTGTAAGGCAGCAGGTTAGCAACACAGTCACTGAACACATTGTATTTTTCTTGGAATAGCACTGACGACAACGACACTTCGATACGTTGATCTCGGCTCTGCCACTCTTGGTAGCTGAATGTCGGATAACGCCCTTTCTCTAACTCACTCAAGATGCCCCAAGCTGTTTGACCGCCGACATAACCGTCAAATTGCTGGAAGAACTTAATGGTTGTCATGCGATCAGCACTTTCACCCGGACGCCAAGGTGGCGGCATAGAGATCAAGCTTACATTGCGCGTCGCACCCATTGGGCGGCGCATTTTAAGCTCAAAGTCCAAAATGATTTTTTTACTCGCGCGAGATGAGAACTCAGCATCACCAAAGTTTGGAATTGGGTGGACCAAGCGGCATTCGAGTGGCGTGTTGGCCACCATCTCCCATGTCGACTGTTGAGGAGATGCTCCGTAACGCTTTTCCTGTGCCATGACTGATGACGACACAAGTAGCGAAAATAGCATTGAACCTGTTATGAGTTGTTTCTTCATAAAGTGGAGTATCTCTTAAGCAATTCGTTTAACAATGCAGCCAATTGCCGCATTTTTCTCTCACGTTTAAATATGCAATTATCAAGCCGCAATGGGTTAGGTAATTTATGATTTATTGCCCTTCCCTAGTTTTTATCACTGCTATTATCTGCAATAATGCAGCCTTAATCACACTTATTTGGGCTAACATGACTGTAGAAAACGAAGCTCTGACCCTAAAAAAACGCTTTCGTGGCTATTTTCCAGTGGTCATCGACGTGGAAACCGCAGGGTTTAACGCTGAAACCGATGCATTATTAGAAATCTGTGCCATTACATTAAAAATGGATGAGAACGGAGATCTGCACCCTGCATCAACGCTTCATTTTCACATTGAGCCTTTTGAAGGCGCAAATATAGAGCAGGCAGCATTAGACTTTAACGGAATTAAAGACCCATTTAGCCCATTACGTGGTGCTGTGTCGGAACAAGAAGCCCTTAAAGAAATCTACAAGCTAGTGAGAAAAGAACAAAAAGCTTCAGATTGCAGTCGCGCAATCATGGTTGCTCACAACGCTACATTCGATTTGAACTTCGTTAATGCGGCAAGTGAGCGCTGTAAGCTTAAACGCGTCCCTTTCCATCCATTTGCTACTTTTGACACTGCAGCTCTTAGTGGTCTTGCCTACGGTCAAACCGTTTTGGCTAAAGCTTGCCGCACTGCAGGGATGGAATTTGACAACAAAGAAGCACACTCTGCTTTGTATGATACGCAAAAAACCACAGAGTTATTTTGCGGCATTGTAAACAAATGGAAAGCCCTTGGTGGTTGGCCTCTTGTTGACGAAGAATAAAAAATAGAGTCGGTAAACGTTTTTTCGTATTGCCTTCATAAAAAACACAACATCCCGAGAATAATATGAATCCTGTTGTAATTTCAGTTTGCATCATGCTTGTTTTAGCTTTGATGCGTGTAAACGTAGTCGTTGCTCTGACGTTCAGTGCAATTATCGGTGGCGTAGCCTCTGGTATGAGCTTGAACGACGCAGTCGCGGCTTTCGAAAGTGGATTAGGCGGCGGTGCAACGATTGCACTTAGCTACGCTATGCTTGGTACATTCGCTGTTGCTATCTCACGTTCTGGTATCACAGATCTCCTTGCTCAAAGTGTTATCAAACGCATTCACGGCAAAGAGAACAGTGCAGCATCGACTGGTCTTAAATACGGCATGCTTGCGTCGTTGATCTTAGTGACCATGTCTTCGCAAAACGTGATTCCAGTACATATCGCCTTCATCCCAATCTTAATCCCACCTCTACTAGGCGTATTCGCAAAAATGAACCTAGACCGTCGTCTAGTTGCGTGTGTACTTACTTTTGGTCTGATTACGCCTTACATGGTGTTACCAATTGGTTTTGGCGGCATCTTCCTAAACAACATCCTGCTTAAAAACCTTCACGACAATGGTCTTGAAAACGTTGTAGCAAGCCAAGTACCTATGGCAATGTTGTTACCAGCAGCAGGCATGATCTTCGGTCTTCTTACTGCAGTATTCTTTACTTACCGTAAGCCTCGCCAATACAAAGAAACCTCTCACACGGTTGTTTCAACAGAAGTGAAAGAGATCAACAAGAAGCACATCCTAGTTGCAGCAGCGGGTATCGTAGCAGCGCTAACAGTTCAACTGTCGACGGGCTCTATGATCATCGGTGCTCTAGCGGGTTTCATGGTATTTACCTTCGGTGGCGTTATTGCTTGGAAAGAGACACAAGATGTTTTCACCAAGGGCGTTCACATGATGGCAATGATCGGTTTCATCATGATTGCTGCGGCAGGTTTCGCAGCAGTAATGAAGCAAACTGGCGGCGTTGAATCTTTGGTTGAAGCACTTTCAACAAGCATCGGCGACAACAAGCCTCTAGCAGCACTACTTATGCTCATCGTTGGTCTATTGGTTACTATGGGCATTGGTTCTTCGTTCTCTACGATTCCAATCCTTGCAACTATCTACGTTCCACTAGCAGCAGCATTTGGCTTCTCGCCAATGGCAACAATCGCTCTAGTAGGTACAGCTGCAGCACTTGGTGATGCGGGCTCTCCGGCTTCTGACTCAACATTAGGTCCAACGTCTGGTCTAAATGCTGATGGTCAACACGAGCACGTATGGGAAACCGTAGTACCGACGTTCCTACACTACAACATCCCGCTGATCGTATTCGGTTGGATTGCAGCCATGGTTCTGTAATTAGGTTCTGTAGTTAAAGAGCCCTAAGCTAACTTTTATAAAGACCGCCTCGTGCGGTCTTTTTTGTGTCTGGGATTCATTCCACTCTTCCTTCCTATCTTTTCAAACAAGCTAACCTTCTGAACCAACGTCACTTTCTATACATTATCCCATTCGCCTTGATATGCAACTTATGGCTATTCATCAAATTCACTTCTACACTTAAGTGTTTAATAAATAAGCCGCTAATTCATAGAGAATACCAATCACAGTAAGTAAATGATCAGAAATAGCGCAGGAAAAAGGTTCGAGAAAAAGGCAGATTTTTTGGTAAGTAGTTATTCTACAATCAAAAATTCTAACGCAGTTATCGAGCGTTTTAACCAGCTAGACTGATTAGTTATTTTCTACGATTGGTATAATAAAGCGGCAAGGCTCAATACGTCAGAAGGCTACTATATGGATATACTCGCCCGTTCGCGCTATCTCATCATTGATGACAGCAGTGTGATTCAAAGTGCAACACGCGCACTGCTTATCAAGCTAGGCGTACCGAACAATAATGTGATTAGTGCGTCTAATGCACAAAACGCGATTGAGGCATGCCGGGCACATCGGTTCGATATCTTATTGATTGACCACGATTTAGGTTCGGGAAGCAATGGCTTGCAGCTACTTGAGTTTTTGCAGCAAAAAGAATTGATTAGGCCACAAACGATTGTTTTTATCGTCACCGGTAATGACAGTCAAGACACCTTCTTTGGCTATGCTAACTTCGAACCTGATGGTTACTTGATTAAACCAATACGTGCCGATGACATCATCAAAAGAGTCACCTCTGCACTCTCTCGACAGCAATACTTTTCAACATTAGAGCAAGCCTATCTCAAGAATGGGCTCAACGCGGTAAAGCCGCTATTTGGACAAGCTCCTGACCCGTCAACATTGAAAGATGCCATTATCTATATGGCGAATATTCTGATAAAGAATCAACACCTCGATGAAGCACAAGCCATGTTAAATGGGTTGTTGCAACTCCATGATTACTTGCCTGCCAAGGTTAAGCTGGTTGAAATCCATATCGCTAAACAGCATTATCACGACGCCCTCAGTCAGATAGATGGCTTAATAGAAGACAACCCTCGCAATATCAAACTGCAGCAACTTAAGGTTAAGATCTGCTTAAATACTAGTGACTTCGAATCAGCCAGCACTCTCATTGAACAAGTGCTCACAGTAAATGGCAGTAACATCGAACTGACCAACACCATGGTTTGGCTTCAGCTACTCGATAAGAACGTCGAACAGGCAACTCTTTATCTCAAATCGCTAGCCCAATTAGTCCCGCATTCGATCTGGGATTCACCGGGTAAACGAGCACTTATCTTGTGGGCGGACAGTTTAACCCTCTCTCAAAAAGAGTTAGCACTTTGGAAGCCTGAAGGAGCTTGGCAAAGGCTCTCTCATTCTGAAAAGTCATTCGCACTCAGTAAACCGTTACTGAAACTTTGTCGTACTTTGCAACTCATTCAACTCGATCAACGTGAAGCTGCGAAAGAGCGATTAGAAAGCATTTCGATGAACGAGTTCTCAGACAATGATGTTGAAGCATTCTTCTTATTGGCATTGTGTTATCAAGCCTTGGGGCTACAGGACAAAGTTGATCAGACAAAGCGTCAAATTGAGGTTTATCTTAAAGCTGACCATACCAGCCTCGCCTTTTTACAACGCATGGCTTTGCAGCAAGCAGACAATTTTGCATTACCCACACTAACCAAAGCCCCTCTGGCCGCCGTTAGTTGAGCATGCCGTCAAACCCAAGTGAGTACGTAAACGACAGGATGTCTTTATGCAGAACAATGCTTCAAAAACAAAAATTTGGTGTGTCGCCTTTTTATTGAGTTGCCTTTCGGTGTTGATGTGGCCGCTGCACACTTTTGCTGACAATACACCACCAAACCTCAACGAATCCACATCAACTAACCAAGTGGTTTTGCGCGTAGGTCTTCCTTCATATGACATGGTTCCTTACAGCTATCAACATAAGACTCCCTCAGGAAACCTCGTATCTGAAGGGTTGTTGATCAGTATGTTGGATCAAGTCTCGGCTAATGCAGGCTTCAAGTATCAAATTGAACTGTACCCAACCTTTAGCGCCGTGCTCAGTGCATTTGAAAGAGGTGAATTAGATCTGCTAGTCGGTGTCTCTTCAACTAAAGAGCGCCAAGAATACATGACCTTTAGTGAGCCTATGTTCTCCATAAGACGAGCGGTGATTACTCAAAATCGAAAAATAAACGATTTAGGTGAACTTACAAGCGCCAACCTTGCATTGGAGAAAGGGTTTGCACTCAATGATCTTCTTCCTAGCCTGCTTCCTGAGAGTCGAATTACAACACTAGACAGCACACAAGCGGCCTTCACTGCGATACAAGAAAATCGTGTCGATGCTTATATTGGCGATGCGCTTGCCCTTTCTGCGCTGCTACGTGAACAACCTCGAGACTCACTGACATTATCGGTACTTCCTGACCTACCCGCTGATCACTTGCACTTTGCCGTCAAAAAAGGGACCCACAAATTACTCAGCCGAATCAATTTCGCTTTAGAAGACATTAAGCAAGACTCACTACAGTCGATTTACAACCAATGGCTTGCTCCCTCTCAACACTCTATGTTGCTCGATTATGGAACACTGAACTTAACCCAAGAAGAAAAGAACTGGCTTAATAGCAACCCTAACATCCCTATTGGCACACACGCCAATTGGTACCCTTACGATTTCACTAACGAACAACAGCAACACTCTGGACTATCTGCTGATGTGTTGAATCTAATAAGCAATGTGCTTGGCGTATCATTCGAAAGTACCACTTACCTAACACCCGAAGCCGCAGAGGTCGCGTTCAATAATGGTGAGACTATGGTGTTGACCAACATCACACCAACCACAGATAAAGCTCGATACATGGACTTCACTCAAGCCTACAGCTCTGAACCATGGGTGCTTTTAAGTCGCTCTGATCGATTAGGCAACTTTGCGCCAAGTGGAACCGAAGCCATCGCTGTGATTGAAAACTCTGGAGGTACAACGGTACTCCCTTCTCTCTGCCTGACTTGCCAACCCGTCCCTTACATTAATCATGTCAGCGCTTTTCAAGCATTACAAAAAGACGAAATCAGTTTTGTGCTCGCCTCGCTTCATCGTGCAGCCCCGCTATTGCACCAAGACTACGTTGGGCAATTTAAAATCACCGGCACCATCAACGAACAAAACAGCGCACCGCTGGCTCTCGCGGTTAACTTCCGCCACCCCATGCTGCTGAGCATTCTCAATAAGGCCATTAGTGCGCTACCTGCCAATGAATTAGAGCGCTTGGAGAACAAATGGCTGACCTATGAATATCAAGAAGGCTTGTCGCCACGTGAAGTGGCTAAATGGTCTGCGATCATTGGCGTTGGGATCTTTGTGGTCATTTTCGTGATCGTATTTTGGAACCGCAAAATGGCGGCTGAAATCGAGCAGCGAAAGGTCGCTGAGCAGAGAGCAAAAGCAGCAGAAGCCCATTTGCAAACCCTGGCCGACAACATTGATGGGGTTGTGCTTAAACACATTCAAACACACCCTCAACAGCCTTTAGATATCCGGTTTAGCTTCGTCAGTGCAGGTGTAGCCGATATGTTCGGCTTATCTGTTGATAGCGTAAAAGAGCATCCTCAACGTCTTTTTGAGCTTATCTCGAAGGATGGCTTGCCACAGTTTAAAACCAGCATGCTCGATGCTATTGAATCCGGGCATTGGGAAAATGAACAGCAAGTGCAGTTAGAATCAGGTGAAGCGAAATGGGTGAAATTTAATAGCCAAATATCGAGCGGCCAAGCCATTGAGTGGAACACGGTAATAACAGATATCACCTTGCTTAAAAAACAACAGCAAGCTTTAGATAATGCTCGTCAAAAAGCAGAAAGTGCAACAGCCGCTAAGTCGCAATTCTTAGCGACCATTAGCCACGAGGTTCGCACCCCAATCAGTGGGATCTTGGGGCTGTTGGAGTTAATGCAGGAACATCAGCTGAGTGAGGAGTTACTGAACTTACACGGAGGATTGAATCAATCGGCTCGTAACTTACTGCACATCGTCAATGATGTACTCGATTACTCCAAAATTGAAGCTGGAAAATTAGAGCTTAACCCGACTGAAATTGAGCTTGGCAAAGTACTCGCGCGTATCGTGCAACCGCAATCCATTCATGCTCAACAAAAAGGATTAGCCTTCCACTATTGGCAAGACCCAAGCCTTGCTCAGTGGTTGTTCGCAGACGATATACGACTCCATCAGATTCTCAACAACTTCCTCAATAATGCAATTAAGTTCACCGAACACGGGACTATTTCGTTGCATGTTGATGTAATTGAACAGAACGAACATCAGCAGAGAATTAGCCTCACCGTTTCAGACACGGGCATTGGCATCCCGAAAGACAGACAACAAAGTTTATTCCAGCCTTTTGAACAAGCCGACAAAACCACCAGCCGCCGCTTTGGTGGCACAGGGCTTGGACTGTCTATCGCTTTGAAGTTGATTAAACAGATGGATGGCAATATAGAACTGTCGAGTGAAGAAGGAAAAGGCAGCCACTTTACGGTTACCGTTACCCTCCCGACTTGTACTCCTGAACATGCGGTTAGCAATGCTTTGGCTCTATCAAAAACTCTGATTTCCACTTCGGAAACTGAGAACCCTATTGAGCCAGATGTCGGTAATCACTCACACGAGGTATATGTTGTCGGCTACGTTCTGCAGCAAGAAGAGTTGTGTCGATATCTGAAACACCTCGGCCTTGAACCAAAAGTTCTGCACATTAATCAAAAGCACCTACTCAAAGAGATGGTCATCAAACATCAGCCAAAACACATCTTTGTGGCGATGTCTGTGTGGCAGCAACTGGCGATTACCGATGCTTGGATTCAACAACATACGAGATCAACGCGCTTCACTGTGATCAACCAAAACCCAATGCTCTCACCTGAGCCTTTAGGTAACTCTTGGTGCTTGTCGGTGAATCCGCTGCTACCCGACAACCTTGTGCATGTTCTAACGAAACCCGTCAGTCACGACAATCTAATCTCACCATCGGACTGCGAAGCTGAAGCACCGACCGCTACAGAGACTCGCGAACAAGCAGAGAGCAATGGTAGGCTGATTCTGGTCGCGGAAGATCATCCCATCAATCAACAAGTGATCTCCAAGCAGCTTGAGTGTATTGGTGTCCACGCCGATATTGTCGATAACGGTGTACTCGCACTTAATGCCTTAAAAGATAAGCGTTATGGGCTACTTCTTACCGATTGCCATATGCCTGAGATGGATGGGTATACGCTCGCGTCGAGCATTCGTCAGATAGAGCAACGCAGCGAGGAGCTCGATCAAGAAACTCAAAGGTTGCCTATTGTCGCGTTAACGGCAAATGCCGTACAAGGTGAGGATGCTAACTGTTATGCACACGGCATGGATGACTTCTTAGTTAAGCCTGTGTCCATTAAGCAAATGAAGCTGACCATTGAGAAGTGGTTGCCCGCTATAAACGACTCCTTCCCAGCGCCTGAAAACGATATTTCTGATGCAGAAAAACCAAGCTCGCACAGTCAGGACACAAGCTCTGCGTCAAGTTCTTTGCCTGCGGACCAAGAAGCCAATGAGTTTTCGATGCTGTTCCAAGACATTGAACAGAGCTTTGCGGAAGTGGAGAACAGTAACCCATCAGAGTCTAGCCAAGAGGTTACTCCTACTAGCCCTCAAGATTGGTTCAGGTATGCCAACAATCAAGTTATCGACTACGCTGCGCTCTACGATCTATTTGAAGATCACGAGGTGGTAATGACCTTACTCGATGAGTTTGCCGCAAGCTTTATTGAAGATAATGAACGGATAAAAACATATTGGGCGAGCAAGGAATACAAGGAACTAAAAACCACAGCACACCGACTTAAAGGCGCTGCGAAAATGGTGGCATGTGACATGATTGCCTCGCCGCTAGCCAACATTGAGGCACAGGCAAATGATCTGGTTATCGAAGCGATTAGCCTAGAGCAAGTCGAATCAAAAATTGAAGCGTCAATCGAGGAAGTGAATTCCACATTTGAACGATTTACTGAGGAAATAAACCAACTACGTCAGACAAAAGAAAAGGCTTACTCTTATGAGTAAGCCTTATAAATCATTGCGTCAATACAGACAACTCTCGCTGAATTACGCAGCGGGAGCATTACTCACAAGAATTTCGCGAATAGACTTAAGCGTCGCTTCCGTTGAATGGTAATCCAATTCAACTTCACTAAAGATGCCGTTCACTTCAAGCATTAAGGTCGGGTAAGAAAATACACCCATCGCTTCTTTAAAGCCTAATTGGTCATCTAACTCACTTTCCAATAACTTACTAGAAAGGTCATTTTCAAATTGTTGAACATTCATACCTAGCTCTTCAGCCAACTGCAAATGCGTATCTTGGCTATGGGGCAGCATCGCACGAAGGTAGTAAGCATGTTGAATCGCTTCAAGCATCGCTTCGTAGTGGTCTTGAAAACCTGCAGCAATCACGGCGCGGCACGCAGGGTAAGTACTACGAACGGGTTGACACTCAGTCCAAAACTCATGGTTAAACTCAGTACCTAGCTTAGCTTCGATCTGCTTCCAGATCGCTTGCAACTTGCCTTTCATCTCTTCTGACATTGGTTCATCAGAATCCGGGGCCAAACCACCCACTACATAGTTAAACTCAATGCTCGCAGGCAATTGTTGTTTCAATAACTCAAGTGTTGGCTTGTAACCCCAACACCAGCTGCACATTGGATCATGCACATAATGAAGTTTTACGTTCATTGTTCATTCCTTATCGAGTCAATGATTCGATCAATTCAAACAAAAAAGGAGCCTAATTAAGGCCCCTCATTTCAACTATTCAGCGCAAAGGCTAGAACTTATTCAGCGTCATCGCCAGCAACTTTAGCCGCTGCTTCTTTGATGATTGGCTGAAGTTCGCCTTTTTGGAACATCTCAAGAATGATGTCACAACCACCGATTAGCTCACCTTCAACCCAAAGTTGTGGGAAAGTTGGCCATTGTGCGTAAGCAGGAAGCTCTGCACGGATATCAGGGTTTTGTAGGATATCTACGTAAGCAAATTTTTCGCCACATGCCATTAGAGCTTGAGACGCTTGAGAAGAGAAACCACAGCTAGGTAGCTTAGGAGAACCTTTCATGTACAGTAGAATAGTGTTTTCTTCAATTTGCTGTTTGATTTTATCGATAGTTTCCATTGCTTCCTCGTTAATGGATTACGGCTTTTATTGCCTTTATTCTACCCCAAACTAAAAGAATAAAAACCATATAAAAAAAGCGGTTAACAAGCTAAGCTAACAATTCACACAAAAGTAATGAAATAAGCTTTTAATAAAGTAAAAACTTGCTAAACTATATCGCAAGTCAGCAAATTGACCATGGTTGGCAGTATAGCGAGCCATGAATAATAATATCACTGGAAGCAATCGAAAGAGTTAACTCTTTCATATCAATGGAGAATTGAGCAATGGCATTTGAACTACCGGCTCTTCCTTACGCGAAAGACGCGCTAGAACCACACATCTCAGCAGAAACGCTAGATTTCCACCACGGTAAGCACCACAACACTTACGTTGTTAAGCTAAACGGTCTTATCCCAGGTACTGAGTTTGAAGGCAAAACACTAGAAGAGATCGTTAAGACTTCTACTGGTGGTGTTTTCAATAACGCTGCTCAAATCTGGAACCACACGTTCTACTGGCACTGTCTTGCTCCTAAAGCAGGCGGCGAACCAACTGGCGCTGTTGCAGAAGCTATCAACGCTGCATTCGGTTCTTTCGAAGAATTCAAAGCGAAATTCACTGATTCAGCAATCAACAACTTCGGTTCTTCTTGGACTTGGTTAGTTAAGAAAGCTGACGGTTCTCTAGACATCGTTAACACTTCTAACGCTGCTACTCCTCTAACAGAAGAAGGTGTTACTCCACTTCTAACTGTTGACCTATGGGAACACGCTTACTACATCGATTTCCGCAATGTTCGCCCTGACTACATGGCTGCATTCTGGAACCTAGTAAACTGGCCTTTCGTAGAAGAGAACCTAGCTAAGTAATTATTACTTACGCTGCGCTATTTATAGCGAGTTATCTATTGAAAGCTCATGCCTCGGCGTGGGCTTTTTTGTATCTGTCGTATTCCACAAAATCTAGGCATTTCGTAACAAATCCGCCAATAGCGCTTACTTCTCGCCCTATTGATGCGTTCTTCACCACCCTGCATAAATTCTCTACTCGCCTGTAATTAAAAACTAAAGTTTGCCGACTCCATGCCGTTAAAAGTGTATCCAATGAGAGGCAGCATGCAAATACATACTTTAGACAAAGCAGGAATCATCAACGAACTGAAGTTCGGCATCGGGATCAGCCAAGCGGTTGAGCAAGGTCGCCGTGCAGATTTCGCGTTGCTGCTATCTATGTTTTCTAATGATGTCCGTGATTGTACGCCAATTGACACCATTGAAATCACAGAGACAAATGAAGATCGCCTGCGCAAACAATTTGGCGTAGCAGAACCTCAACAACTGCGTTCAAACCAATCTTCGTATGAGATTTCAGCTCAGCAATCTAATCATTTTCATCAAGCTAGCCTTGCCAGCGCCAAGCTCAGCCATTACTTGAAACCTGAAGCGCTTGCCTTCATGCCTGAAGATACGGCCGACTTACCCGAAGATGTTTACCAAAACCTTTCTGGTCATGACCGACGCAAGCTCGCAAACAAGCATTTACCTGATTTGCCACATGCTACGCTCTACAATGAGCTAACCACCGCGCAACGTCAGTATCAAATTCAAGCTCAAGTTTAGCGGTCACCTACCTTTCCCTTTTTCGCTGTCTATCCATAGCTATTCTTCGACTAACTCGCACACTTCAAAGCATTCACACGAATGATATGAACCACTAGCCTTAGGCAACCTAAAAACACCAGATGTCGGTTACCGCTTGAAGTTACTACAAAATGTGACGTGCCACTAAGTTCATAAAAACTTATTAATTGGCGCACCTTAGTTTGAACCAATTCACACCCATTGTATGAAATTTAACCCATCCTTATCCGACATGGACGATTTGTTTAGGTACTGGGATGGAAATAAAAAGCTCAATCATATTGGTGACATCTGCCGGCTCGCGACTAGGAGGGACGATAGCGAACCACTTTGTTAACCTTGGAGCCACCGTCATCCTTTGTGATAAAGACACGGAAGCACTTCAGGCAACGTATCTACAGTGTGCCCGCTTTTCTGACTCGGTTTACCACTACACGCTCAAAGGCAATGACAGCCAAGCGATCCTGAGCGTATATGATTTTATTCAAACCACCTTCAACACGACACCCGATGTGCTGGTCAATAACTGGATAAGCTCCCCTATGCCAAGTCTGATTGGCGATCAACCTGTGAGTAGCTTTATTAATGATCTCTCATCGATGGCATCGACCCTGTTCGCATTTGGGCAAATCAGTGCTGAGAGATTGCGAGAAGAAGATAAAGAAGGCGTGATTGTGAATGTGATATCTCATGATGACTTTCACGATGTGTCCGGCTTAGAGAGTGCAAACTCAATGATCACTGGCTTTACCCATAGTTGGGCGAAAGAGCTAACTCCCTTTGGTATTCGAGTCGGTGGTGTTGTTCCCGCCGTTCATAACTCCGATGGCAAGCTCAACCGATGTCACTGGGCTCAGCTGCAAGACGAGCTGACCCGAACCACTGAATACATTGTCTCGAATGACTACTTCAGTGGGCGAGTTGTCGCAGCTGAGGTTTAACTCCCTATTCCAATTGAACATGACTGGCTCAGCTCATATTAAGTAGCAGAGCTATTGCCTTTCAATCCGTTTTACAAACTAACCAAACATAAAAAAAGCCCCAGTCTCTCGACTGGGGCTTTCATCTTTTCCCGATAGATAAGTATCGTGCTAGCGAAAACTTATCTCAAAACTAATGCTTACTTATTATGCGTTAGCTTTTTCTTTTTTAGCTTTTGGCGCTTTCGCTTCAGCTGGCTTTTGGTCTGCTTTCTTAAGGATAACTGTAGTACCTTCGAAAGTTTCGCCTTCAACGTATGGTTGGCCGAAGTAAGAAGTTGTTAGCACTTCTTTTAGCTCAGTGATTAGAGGGTAACGTGGGTTAGCACCTGTACACTGGTCATCGAACGCTTCAACAGCTAGCTCGTCTAGTTTAGCGATGAAGTCAGACTCGTTAACACCCGCAGCTTGGATAGATAGTGGGATGTCTAGGTCAACTTTAAGCTCTTCTAACCAAGTCAGTAGACGTTCAATCTTCTGAGCAGTACGGTCACCAGCTTGGCTTAGGCCTAGGTGGTCAGCAACTTCAGCGTAACGACGACGTGCTTGTGGACGGTCGTACTGAGAGAATGCAGTCTGCTTAGTTGGGTTATCGTTCGCGTTGTAACGTACAACGTTTGAGATAAGTAATGCGTTAGCAAGACCGTGTGGTAAGTGGAACTCAGCACCAATTTTGTGAGCCATTGAGTGACACACACCTAGGAATGCGTTCGCAAATGCTACACCAGCGATAGTTGCTGCGTTGTGTACTTTCTCACGAGCGATTGGGTCAGCCGCACCATTTTTGTAGCTAGATGGTAGGTATTCTTTAAGCATCTTAAGTGCTTGAAGAGCTTGACCGTCTGAGTACTCGTTCGCTAGAACAGATACGTAAGCTTCAAGAGCGTGAGTTACTGCATCGTAACCACCGAACGCTGTTAGAGACTTAGGCATGTTCATTACTAGGTTCGCATCAACGATAGCCATGTTTGGCGTGATTTCGTAATCAGCTAGTGGGTATTTAGCACCAGTCTTGTCGTCTGTAACAACAGCGAATGGAGTAACCTCTGAACCTGTACCTGAAGTTGTAGTGATACATACAAGCTCAGCTTTTTGACCCATTTTAGGGAACTTGTAGATACGTTTACGGATGTCCATAAAGCGCATTGCTAGTTCTTCGAAGTGAGTTTCTGGGTGCTCGTACATAACCCACATGATCTTAGCAGCATCCATTGGAGAACCGCCACCTAGAGCAAGGATTACGTCAGGTTGGAAGCTCTTCATTGCTTCAGCGCCTTTCTCAACAACAGATAGCGTTGGATCCGCTTCTACGTCGAAGAAAGTTTGAACTTCGATGCCTTGTGCTTTAAGCAGGCTAACTACGTCATCTGCGTAACCGTTATTGAATAGGAAACGGTCAGTTACTAGGAATGCGCGTTTCTTACCTTCTAGGTCGCTCATTGCGATTGGAAGGCTACCACGACGGAAGTAGATAGACTTAGGTAGTTTGTGCCACAACATGTTTTCAGCTCGCTTCGCTACAGTTTTCTTGTTGATAAGGTGCTTAGGACCTACGTTCTCAGAGATAGAGTTACCACCCCATGAACCACAACCTAGAGTTAGAGAAGGTGCAACGTTGAAGTTGTACAGGTCACCGATACCACCGTGAGTAGTCGGGATGTTGATTAGGATACGAGCAGTCTTCATCTTGTCACCGAAGTAACGGATGCGGTCTGCGTTAGTATCTTGGTTAGTGTAAAGACCAGATGTGTGACCGATACCACCGATTTCAACCATAGTTACCGCTTGAGCAACTGCGTCTTCGAAGTCGTCTGCGCGGAATAGACCTAGAGTTGGAGATAGTTTCTCGTGAGCGAATTCGTCATCGTAAGAAACTTTACCAAGACCTTCACCTACAAGTACTTTTGTATCAGCAGGAACTTTAACACCAGCCATTTCAGCGATTGCTGGAGCAGGTTGACCTACGATTTTAGCGTTTAGGTTGCCGTCGATAAGCAGAACTTTACGTACTTTATCAGCGTCAGCTTTAGATAGAACGTGAGCTTTGTGAGAAGCGAAACGCTCTTTCACTTCGTCGTATACTTCACCAACAACGATTGCAGCTTGCTCAGAAGCACATACTACGCCGTTATCGAAAGTCTTAGACATAAGGATAGATGCTACAGCACGTTTGATGTCAGCTGTTTCATCGATAACTACAGGAACGTTACCAGCACCAACACCGATAGCAGGCTTACCAGAAGAGTATGCTGCTTTAACCATGCCTGGACCACCAGTAGCAAGGATAAGTGCGATACCGTCGTGCTTCATAAGCGCGTTAGAAAGCTCTACAGATGGTTGGTCGATCCAACCGATGATGTCTCTTGGAGCACCAGCTGCAACAGCTGCGTCTAGAACCAGTTTCGCTGCGTCGTTAGTTGAGTTCTTTGCACGTGGGTGTGGCGAGAAGATGATGCCGTTACGTGTCTTAAGAGAAATTAGAGATTTGAAGATTGCTGTAGAAGTTGGGTTCGTTGTTGGAACGATACCACAGATGATACCTACAGGCTCAGCGATAGTCATTGTGCCTAGGTTGTCATCTTCTTCTAAGATGCCACATGTTTTTTCGTCTTTGTATTTGTTGTAGATAAATTCAGATGCAAAGTGGTTTTTGATAACCTTATCTTCAACAATACCCATTCCAGATTCAGCAACTGCTTGTTGAGCAAGTGGAATACGAGCGTGGTTAGCAGCAAGAGAAGCTGCGCGGAAGATTGCGTCTACTTTCTCTTGAGAGAATGTTGCAAACTCTTCTTGTGCTGCTTTAACGCGAGCTACTAGAGCATCAAGTTCCGCTAAGTTAGTTACAGGCATGGTGGATCTCCTAAAATAATAAATATTAAAAACTTTTTATTAAATTCGCTGCTTGCCTTTAACCTTAAACATCAGCGTTCTTAGTAAATTGCTTTCAGGGCTGAGTATATTATTTCACAGTGTGAAAAAAATTGACCCAGATCAGTTACCCAAAAAGAATTAACCAGAAAGTAGTAAGGCAATCGCAAAAATGAACTTAAGAGCATGATTTATATAGATTAAACTCACACTTTTCGTTCGCGCAAAAAACAAGCAAACAGACAACTTTTTTCTACATAGCGTAATAAACTGTAAAAAAGTTTCATTTTTAGTCCGTTAAATTACATGTATACAGCTATATTCGTGCTACTGAGAGTATATCCATACCGTTGCACGGGCTAGATTCTGACATAATTTTTATTAATTTCGTGCGTGGGTTAACAGTTACTCAATAAGAAGTTACAAAATGAAACACTACCGACTAGCTTGCAACAAGCCTAAAACAAAAGTGAGATTCAATTAGTTTTTCTAAAAAGAATCACCCGTTTCAAGTTAGTTTTTTTCATTCGTGAAAATGTAGTTTGTCCCTTACATTACGCGCCTAGACTATTCACAGATCAACCCTTCAACCTTAAAGTACGCTAACTGGAGATCGCTCTCATGCAAGGCTTAGAACTCGCAATCTTTATGCAATTCTTCCTTGGGCTTGTTGCTGCCGTAAACCCTATCGGCATCATGCCTGTTTTTGTTTCTCTTACTGCTCATATGCCGCCAGAAGAGAGGAACAGGACAGCCTTACAAGCAAACATTGCTGTTGCCGTGATCTTGATTGTGTCACTTGTTGCGGGGCAAATGCTGCTTGATATGTTCAGCATTTCACTAGACTCATTTCGTGTGGCAGGTGGTTTGTTATTACTGAGCATCGCGTTCTCGATGATGAGCGGTAAACTCGGTGAAGATAAGCAGAACAAACAAGAGAAATCTGAATACATCAGCAAAGAGCAAATTGGCGTTGTTCCACTTGCTATGCCGCTAATGGCAGGCCCAGGTGCAATCAGTTCGACGATTGTTTACGGGTCTCGCTACCCTGCTGCTATTGATACGGTCGGCATCGGCATTAGTATCATCGCATTCGCAACATGCTCTTGGCTTTTGTTCCGTTCAGCGCCAGTTATCGTTCGCTTTTTAGGTCAAACGGGTATCAACGTGATCACTCGTATCATGGGCCTAATTCTTGGCGCATTGGGCATCGAGTTCATCGCCAATGGCCTACGTAATCTGTTCCCAGGTTTGGCATAACGTTTAACGACATTTCGGTTGCTCTATAAAGGGCAACAATATTGATATATAGATGAGGCGAGTAAAGCAATTGGGCTTTCACTCGCCTCGTTATTATGAAGCTTGTATAATGGCTGTTAATGCATTTAACAGAAGACGAACCTCTCCTTATGTCACGCAAGCCACTCAAGCATCATTTGTACGTCATTATCTTTGGTACTCACACGCCAGCCGGACGTGCATTTGATATATCTCTGATCGTTGCAATCTTGGCTTCGCTGTTGGTTCTGATCTTAGAATCCATCCCTAATGTGATGACCGAATGGTCACAACAGCTGCGTTATATCGAATACACCTTCACTGCGCTCTTCACTCTTGAGTATTTGTTAAGGCTCTATTGCTCTCCAAAACCAAAATCTTACGCCACCAGCTTTTATGGTGTCGTTGACCTATTGGCGATTCTTCCGACCTACCTAGCGATCATCTTCCCAGGCGCTTCATTTATGGGTGTGGTGAGACTGTTGCGTGTGATGCGTATCTTCCGAATCCTAAAGCTGGTTCGCTACCTGCAAGATTCCAATATTCTGTTGCGCTCACTATTAATGGCACGACGAAAGATACTGATCTTCTTTAGCACCGTCGGCATCTTGGTGGTTATCTTTGGCGCACTGATCTTTGTTATTGAAGGTCCTGACAATGGCTTCACCAGTATTCCTCACAGTATCTACTGGGCGATCGTGACTATCACTACGGTCGGTTATGGTGACATGGTGCCGCAGACCGCGCTTGGTAAAGCCATAGCCTCACTGACCATGTTATTGGGTTACTCTATCTTAGCGGTGCCAACCGGGATCATTACTGCAGAACTCAGTAATGAGATGAACTCGCACAAAGAGTTGGTAAAGTGTCCGAACTGTAACCGGGCGGGCCATGATTCGGACGCGATGTATTGCAAGCACTGTGCTAGCGAATTAGCGGATCCAGACAAGCGTGTCGTCACCGACGAGACCGAATAAAAACCAAAAAAAGAGCTCCTAAGAGCTCTTTTTTTGTTAACTATCTAACTAAAGCAACTAACAGCCATTTGTGAAAACTTCCACTTGGTAGCCATCATTGGCTTCCATTGCGGCCGTGTATTTCACATAGCATTGGGTCTTCTCGATAGCGGTATTGAAGTCATTAGGAAGAACGTCTGACAAATATTCCGATCGGGTAATCAGCCATAGGTCTGGGTCGCTCACTGGACCATTATTATGCGCTGCCCATGTCCATTCAGTCGTCAGGTCATGAAACCCTGAATCAATCGCTAAAAAGTTTTCCATTCCCCCTTTTTCAACCGCGGGGTAACCAAACTTCACTCGCCCATACTCAGGAATCAAATATGATTCTTGGTCTTCCATACCTTCCACGGCGGCTTTTTCAAACGCCAAATCAGCCGCAGTATGGACAGATGCTCCCAACCCTTCCATAACCGAAGCCCTAGCATCATGTTGTATGTTTAAAAACCTAGGTGCTGCAACAACCGCTAAAACACCAATAATGACGATAACAACAATCAACTCGATAAGAGTAAAACCTTTAAGGTTTGCTTTCATTTTCTAGCTCCAACTTTAAGACGCACGAAAGGTAAGGTTTTAAAGTCAGGCTTCTGTCATCAGAAACAAAAAAAGCGCCCTAAGGCGCTTCTTCGTTAATTATTCTCAAAAATGAGGCAGTTACGCTTTCTCAGCAAGGATAATGCGTAGAGTACGACGTAGTGGTTCTGCAGCACCCCAAAGTAGTTGGTCACCAACCGTGAAGGCGTTTAGGAAGTCGTTACCCATCGACATCTTACGCAGACGACCGACAGGTACAGACATTGTGCCTGTTACTTTCGCTGGTGTTAGCTCCTGTGCCGTGATGTCGCGGTCATTAGGAATCACTTTAACCCAATCATTGTGCGTTGCGATGATCTCTTCGATCTCGTCCATTGGCACGTCTTGCTTAAGCTTAATCGTTAGCGCTTGAGCGTGACAACGCATTGCACCGATTCGTACACAAGTACCATCAATTGGGATTGGCTGACCATCTAGACCAAGAATCTTGTTTGCTTCAACACCCGCTTTCCACTCTTCTTTGCTCTGACCGTTTTCACGCTTCACATCGATCCAAGGAATCAGTGAGCCCGCAAGCGGAGCACCAAATTGGTCTGTTGGGAATGAAGATGAACGAATCGTATCAGCCACTTTCTTATCGATATCAAGAATTGAACTTGAAGGGTTCGCTAACTCAGAACTTACGCTGTCGTTAATCACCCCCATTTGTGAGATCAGTTCACGCATGTTCTTAGCACCCGCACCAGAAGCTGCTTGGTAAGTCATGGCACTCATCCACTCAACCATGCCTTTCTCGTACAGACCACCTAGAGCCATAAGCATTAAGCTCACAGTACAGTTACCGCCAACGAATGTGTTGGTGCCGCTGTGAATGCCTTGCTGGATTTGAGCCAGGTTAACAGGATCAAGAGTGATGATTGAATCAGGATCCATACGCAGAGTAGAAGCTGCATCAATCCAGTAACCTTTCCAACCTGCTTGACGCAGTGCTGGGTATACTTTTGATGTGTAATCGCCGCCTTGACAGGTAATCACAGCATCAAGCTGTTTTAGGCTATCAATATCAAAAGCGTCTTGAAGTAGACCCGCATCTTTACCACCTAAAACAGGGGCAGGAATACCAATCTGAGATGTGCTGTAATAAACAGGCTCAATCAAGTCGAAGTCTTTCTCTTCAACCATACGTTGCATCAGTACAGAACCAACCATACCGCGCCAACCAACTAGACCTACTCTCATCGCTCACTCTCCATGTATAAATTAAAAATTGCTCTCCCCCATCTATAAGTTTTTCAGAAACAGAACTCAAGTGCTTTTTGTCAAAAAGTGTAACTTTTTCGTTTCTTTTAAGTGAACGTAATGAATCGTGCAGTTATCTCTGTATCGACATTCCATCTCCACCTCATTGATTAAGCGCTCATTATCGTCAGATTCAAACATTTACATCGCCAAAATCGATTCAATCGACGCTCATCACAAACAGTAAATCCCTCTTTTAAACCAAGGTTAATCAGAGTTTTATTTTACAAAACGAAAACAACGTGCGACAGATTTCAACATGTAACAATCATGAATGTAACAAAAATTTAGATTATGAAACCACAATTGATTGAGTTAACAGTCAAATATCACAACTTGGGTGTATTTTTTCGATATAATAAACTAATTACTGTAGTGTCCGTTTTGCACCACACACTATAACGAAGCACTATAAATGCTCGAAATCACAAGAGGCTTTTATGAAGCAGAGTAAAACTCGCCTACCGAACCTATTGCAGGTATTCATCGCGTTAGGACTATTTCTATCCCTTGCTTTTTCCTTTACTGCAAAGCTTGACCTTCCAATTCAACTTGCCTTGTATATTGGCTGGTTCATTATCATGGTTCTTGGTATTCGTCTTGGACACCAATACAAAGACTTAGAAAAAGCAGCACTCAAAGGAATATCCAATGGCTTAGGCGCGGTTTTAATACTTTTAGCCGTTGGCGCTCTTGTTGGTACTTGGATCTCAGGCGGGATCGTACCTACTATCATTTACTA
The DNA here is from genome assembly GCF_902751245.1 of Vibrio sp. Vb339. Lineage (NCBI taxonomy): Bacteria > Pseudomonadati > Pseudomonadota > Gammaproteobacteria > Vibrionales > Vibrionaceae > Vibrio > Vibrio sp. Vb339. The sequence goes on from NZ_CADDIS010000002.1 coordinate 1,066,915, forward strand.
TGGTCTGAAAGCTATCCACCCTTCTATCTTCCTTTTAGCGACCATGATCATCTGTTCTCTAACTGCATTGGCGACCGGTACTTCTTGGGGCGCTGCGGGTACAGCAGGTATCGCGATGATGGGTATCGGCCAAGGTCTAGGTGTTCCAGCGCCGATTACTGCAGGTGCCGTGCTGTCAGGTTGTTACTTCGGTGACAAGATGTCTCCGCTTTCTGATTCAGTGATTCTGGCTTCTTCAATGTCTGGTGTTGAAGTGGTTGAACACATCAAGGGCATGTTGCCAGTTGCGTTAATCAGTTACGTGATTACAGGCATCATGTTCACTGCGTTTGGTTTCCACTACGCGGGCAACGTTGACATGAGCCAAGTAGATTCTGTCATCAAAGCAATGGAAGTTCAGTTCTACATCACGCCTTACTCATTCGTTCCGGTACTTATCGTACTTGGTCTGTTGGCTTTCCGTATGCCTTCATTCCCGGTCATCAGCTTTGGTTCTCTGCTGGGTATTATCTGGGCAGTCATGATCCAAGATATCGACTTCCTAACGGCATTCAACACTGCTTGGGCACCGTTCTCAATCTCATCTGGCGTCGAGTTTATTGATTCGATTCTTAACCGTGGTGGCATGTCTTCAATGCTAGGTTCAGTTGCGGTTATCGTATTTGGTCTAGGTTTCGGTGGCTTACTGGATAAAGTTGGCGTGCTAGAGACAATTGCTAAAGTGTTTGAGCGCCGCGTAAATAGCGCAGGCTCACTAGCGACGAGCACAATTGGTACGGCTTTCATGGGTAACGTATTCGGTTCTGCAATGTACGTATCGTTAATCCTTACGCCAAAAATCTGTGCGAAAAACTACGACCGTTTAGGCTACAAGCGTAAGAATCTATCTCGTAATGCTGAGTTTGGTGGCACGCTAACGTCGGGTATGGTTCCGTGGAGTGATAACGGTATCTACATGGCGAGTATTCTTGGTGTTGCGACGCTGTCTTACGCACCCTTCATGTGGTTAAGCTTCATTTGTATCATCGTGACTATTGTGACGTCTTACATGGGTTGGTTCGTTGATAAGTGTGAACCAACAGCACCTGCGTTTGAAGCTGAAGAAGCGACCGAGTTAAACAAGCAACAAGCTTAAGTTTAGGAGCTAACGCTTTCGAACTAACTCAAAACGTTAATGGATAAATGCAAAAAGAGCGCCCTAGAGCGCTCTTTTTTGATCTGCAGATTTGTCTATTTATTACTGGTTCGTTTACCCAACCAGTAACCGATGCCTAACGGTGCAAAGAACACTACTAAGATAAACAGGATGAAGTAGATAATCACACCTTTGATTAACTCCATTAGCTTATCAATCGCCAGTACCACCACCTCTTGAGAGACGCGATCAAGGTCTTGCGTGAACAGTTCTCTTTCTGAAGTCACAATGCCAGCAATCTCGATGCGCTCTTTGGCAATCATCTCTACTAGCGCTTCTCTCTCACGTGTCACCATTTTTTCTAATGCCACACGCTCTTCAGTGAGCATTGCTAATTTTTGGTCTGTCTTGTCGCTCAGGTCGTTGAGCAATGGCTGCATTTCTGTCGACATAATAGAAGCCAGTGTTTGCATGTATTCCGGGTTGTTCTCAATGAAGTCTTGCATGCTTGCTGATGTTTGACGAAGGCTTTCCAGCGTCATCGATAGGTCTTCACCCGTTAGCGAGCTATTCAATGCAACCAGCTCCGCCTTCCACGACATCAGTTTCGGTGTCTGGTCTGCCATAAGGCTTAAACGATCAGATGCGTCACTCATGGCTTCTGGCATGGTGCCTAAGCTCTGGACGATTTGCGATTCGTCTTTACCAAGGTAACTTAGCCATTCACGGTAAGCAGGTGTGCTTCTGAATGTGAGGTCTTTAAATGGGTGGCTAGCAGCAAACTGAGCAACGAACGCTTTGCTGCTTTTGAAATCACTCGAACTCAATACACCCTTTGCCAGTTTCTCGGCTTCTTGGTCAAGAAAACGAGCAGTCTCTAGCGCATCATCCGTGGCGAACAGATCCGCACCATCGCCTTGGCTATAAAACTGATTCATTTGGGCAGTGAAAACCCACGAGTCAATTAATGCAGACATAGGGGAAGTTTGGTAAGCCGCTTGTTGTAAGCCCTGCTCTGCATGGATCTTCCAAAGCAACACATAAGACTGATGTAAGGTGTCATCAGCAGGGTAAGATTGCGCGATAAGAGCGGCCGAGTCTTCTACTCGAGTAAAGAACATCTTGGCGTATTCACGCGTCATGATCCGAGCATTTAACTCTTGTTGAGTGAGAGGCGTCGTTTGACTATCTAACTTAACTTCTAAGAGAGAACAACCACTTAGCACAATGCTAAGCACCAACACCATCCAACTTCGACTCGAAACTCGTAACATATAAACCTCTGACAAAGACTAAGGGCGCGGATTGTATGAGCGCTTCGTCAGAGTATTGTCAAAAATCCTGTAAAAGTTAACGCTGACTGTCTAAATATTCATGAGCAGAATCCACAGAGGCTTTTATGGCCTGCTCTAGTTCAGCCAAATCATGTTCACTTATCGCTCTGGACTGCTTCATTGTCATTTCAATACTTGCGGCAATGATGGCTAACCGAGACGCTTTAATACTGCCAGCCACGCCTTTTAAGCTATGTACAATGCGAGCCGCGGAGGTTTCATCTTTGGTCAGCAAAGACTTAAACTTCTCGTAGTCTCCTGCGTGGTCTTGTACAAACACACCAAGTAAGAGTTCGACAGATTCAGCATCACCATCGAGCGTTTCTAACATGTCTTCAATATCAATCGCAGGCTTTGAATCTGTGACACTGGCAATGTGTTTCTCTACTACTGGCGCCTGTTCAGGGACTTGCTGAATAGAGTCTTGCGGTACAACGGGTTGGCTTGTAACGTTAACGCTCTGCGGAGGTTGAGAGTCGGAAGACTGGCGCGTTGGCCTGTTCTCGGATACATAAGCGTCACTATCTGCTTGTTTCACTGCTGAGGAAACAACATCGCTATAAGAAGCGTCTTCCTTACTTGAATTAATTTCTAGTTCAGAGCTGAGTTCTTGGTCTGCTTCTTTCATCGTTTTTGTGGACCTAACGCCCCAAAACACTATCCCGCTCATCGCCACCAAGCTTAAACCTAGCATCACCAACAATAGGTTGAATTGACGATCATGGAACTCAGCTTCGAGTTTTATGATCTGCTCATTCACTGAGTTTTTCTTAATCTTATCAACCAAATAGTTAAGCTGAGCATAATCACTCAACAATGCTGAAGCATCAGCCAGTAACTGCTGGAGTGCATCTTGCTCTTCGGTTTCTAGAGAATAAGATTTGTCCAAAATGGAATCAAAGGCGCGATAAGTCGCTGACGAACTTTGATTGTCAGAATACATGGCTTCAAATACCACAACACCGAATTCGTTGAGGAGTGGTTTGAGCTTAGGGGAAAGCTCTTTATCAGCACGCAAGATCTTAATGTTATCAACGATGTCTTGAACTTGGCTTTCTATTGGAATGAACTCATCGAACTTTTCTAGGAACTGATCAGCTACGTACAACAGTTGGTTCACATCGGGTCGAAACAAGGCGTGTTGGAAATCAGATTCAATCTGCAGTCGGATCGAATAAACCAACTGAGCATCGAGTGCGAGATCATTGATACGAGAGACTCGAAGCGGTTCTGAGAAATAAAGCGATTGCCTCAACTCGTTGACTCGAATACCGAGCTCTTCGATTTGAGCAAGAGAATTGGTGTAGGAACGGCTTAGATTAAGAAGAGCCAATGAAGGAAGTAACCACAGAGCCAAGAGCACAACCAAGAAGGTGGCTGGTTTTTTAAAGCGTTTGGGCTTTGCTACTGATTGTTCCATCTATATTCCTTGTGCGTGTTAACTTGAAGCCATGACCGTAGCTAAAAGATTAAGCACAAAATAAGCGACAACGTCCTGCTGCCGCTTTTATCCGTTAACTTCGGACTATGACTTATTGCGAGTCAGTTGGTCACGTAAGTTCGGTGGAGTGCCTTTAATCGTTAGCGTGTCTGTCTCCGGATCGTAAAAGATACGTTCGCCTAGAAGCAGACTATCAAAACTAACATTCAAACCGCCACCAGCACCAACAAATTTTGTTAGTTTACGCATAGTTGCGCGATCGGCTGGGAAGCTGTCTTCTAACTCGTAGCCTTGCTCACTAGTATAGTCAAAGAAGCTTGTGCCATCTGTGCTTGCTGGCAACTCACCAGAAAGTTCACGAACTTGCACTTCATCGCCCGCTTTAAGCTGCTCGTTACAGTAATCCGCAACCTGCTTTTTGTAACTGATCGCTTCTTCTTTCTCTAATTTAGAGTCAGAAACGAAATCTTCTACCGCTTGCATCAGTACTTGGTTTTGCTGTTTCGCATCCAAACCGACTTCAGCTTGTAAGAAATCTAAGAAGAAATCCGCGACTTTACGGCCAACACGTCCTTTAATATAAGTTAAGTAACGGTTTGACTCTTTATCAGTCTCATAAGTTGAAAGGTCTAGGCGAGCCGCGATATCCATTTTTGAGATATCAAGGTAGTCCGTCGCACTAATATCAAGCCCTTCAGTTACCTTTAGGCTTTGGTTTGAAGGCAATAAACCAATGAAAAGGTAATCTGTTGCAAGTGACTGATATTCAGCCATTACCAAGATACCTTCGTCAGCGAATGGGTACTTTGATAGTTCGTCTTTTAGACGTTGCGCACTCTTTTGAGAAAAATCGTAAAAGTTTGTCTCACCAGCACGAAGTTGATGCAACCACTGCTGGAATTCGCTGTCAGATTTGAAAGAACCAAACCCTTTGCCTGCTTTTGAATTAAAAACACGGTGAAGTTCAGCAACTAGGCTTTCAGATGAAGCATCGTTTTCTAGAGATTCAGCACGATAGTTAACAATCAGCTCATCCTGATCGTTCTTGCTCAGCTGGTGTAAAATTACGTTGGAAAGGTGAAGGCTCATAGTGAAAATATTACCGTTCAGGTTTCAGTTGTCGTGCATAGTAGGTTATCATAAGCCGCTTTTACTATCATTATTAGAGTCCTTATGCCGATTATATCTAAATACACAGATGATCAAGTTGAAAAAATCCTAGCTGAAGTAGGTGCTGTACTATCTAAGCACAAAGCTTCGCCAGAACTTTCACTGATGATCGCTGGAAATATCGCAACCAATGTCTTAAATCAGAATGTTGCTGCTTCACAACGCAAAGGAATTGCTGAAAAATTTGCCGAGGCTTTAATTTCTTCTCTTGAAGATAAAAAGTCTCACTAAATTTGATTGACGGATAAAAGAATTATAAATGGTAGACAGCGCAAACTCATATAGCGATCGTGTATCTCGACTGGTTGGTTGGGGTCACTGGTTTGCATTTTTCAACATCATTGCTGCGATGTTGATTGGTACTCGTTATATTACTCAATCTGCTTGGCCAGAAACCTTGCTAGGTCAATTCTATTTGGCTGCATCGTGGGTTGGTCATTTTGGCTTTTTAGTGTTCGCGCTCTATCTATTAGTGCTGTTCCCGCTCACTTTTGTTCTTCCGTCGAGGAAGTTATTACGTTTGGTTGCCGTTATCTTCGCGACCATAGGTTTAACTGTCCTGTTGATTGATACCCAAACGTATCAAAATATAAACCTCCACCTGACGCCTGTCGTGTGGGAGGTTTTATTCAGTGGAGAGGAATCTGCATTCACGTCTGATTTGCAGCACCTCTTCATTGTTATGCCATTTATCTTCTTACTACAGCTTGGTCTGTCTGAGTGGGTTTGGCGTAAGCAGCGTAAACTCTCTCATAAACACATTGGCCGTCCGATTACTGCCGTCTTCTTCCTGTGTTTCATCAGCAGCCACTTGACCTACATGTGGGCTGATGCGTATTTCTATAACCCAATTACTAGCCAGAAAGCGAACTTCCCACTGTCTTACCCAATGACAGCGAAAAGCTTTATGGAAAAACATGGTCTATTAGACCGTGAAGAGTACCTTGAGCGTTTAGAAGCGAACAAAGAGAACGTAAACCTAGTTAGCTACCCGCTAGAAAAAATTCAATACAACCGCCGCAGTGATGATCTTAATATCCTGATGGTGAGTGTGAACAACCTTCGCTCTGACGCACTTAATGCGACAGCGATGCCAAACAGCTATGCCTACGCGCAACAGTCGATCAACTTCACCAACCACTACAGTTCAAGTAACGATATGTTTGGTATTTTCGGCTTGTTCTACGGCCTACCGAGCAGCTACGCAAGCAGCATCGAAGCTCAAGGGTCAAGCGCAGTATTGCTCGATGTTTTAGATAATCACGATTACAAGTTTGCTGCTTTCAGTGGCGATAACTTTAGCGATGCACTTTACTCGGATATTATCTTCCGAGGCCGTGATGTGATGCCAGAGCAAGCAACTTATGATGACCAGAGTGCAATAAAAGCTTGGTCTGACTGGATTCAATCACCGCAAGCTAAACGCCCTTGGTTTAACTTTATTGAATTGACCACACTGGATAACTTCGCCAGCTACGATTCAAGTTCAGAGTCAGACTCAACGTTAACGACAGCAGAGCGTTTTGCAGCAGATTATCAAAAGTCTGCGACAGCGGCCGATGCTCAGTTAGCAACTATATACGCTGAACTGGAACGCTTAGAGCTCGCCGACAACACAGTGGTTATCATTACCTCCAACCACGGTACTGAGTTTAACGAAACCAAAACCAACAGCTGGGGTGCAAACTCCAACTACAGTCGTTATCAGTTACAGGTGCCACTGTTTATTAGCTGGCCTGGAAAGTCTGCTTCTGAATACACCCACCGTTCTAGTCACCTAGACGTATCAGTAACACTGATGCAAGAGCTATTGGGTGTATCTTCGAACCCAACAGATTTCAGTAGTGGTCGCAGCCTGTTTAATGAACGTAACAGAAAGTGGATTCTCGCGGGCGACTCTCGTGAACTTGCGCTTGTTACTGATCAACAAACAACGGTGCTAGATAAATTTGGTAACTACAAATTGTACGACCAGAATTACAAGCGCCTGAAAAACGTAAGCCCTCGCTTACCTGTATTGATGCAAGGCCTGACTGAGCTACAGCGTTTCTACACAAAAAATGACTAAATAATCAGCAAACAGAAAAGGGAAGCCAATGGCTTCCCTTTTTTAATGCCGTGAATGATTAGAAAACAAGCAACAAAACAAAATTATGAAAATTAAGGGTTTACAAGATCCTCCACCCCTTATATTATTCACGCCACTGGAGGGATGGCTGAGTGGTCGAAAGCACCGGTCTTGAAAACCGGCAACCGTTAATAGCGGTTCTAGGGTTCAAATCCCTATCCCTCCACCACATTAAAGAAAGCCGCTGAGAAATCAGCGGCTTTTTGCATCTGAAGCTTATCTAAAATATAAAGCTCATCTAACAAAACTCTCTACAGTCCCAGTTTCAAACTCATTCACTTTATACCTAGTTTTAAATTCCAAGCTCACCGTTCTAAACTACAAGTTCATGCGCCTAAGCTACTCCCCTCATAACTTTGCCTGCAAGCCAATTAGATACTTTCTTTTTTAATGACACTGAAACACTTCACGTATAACACAAGTTGGGAATACTTGGCTTGTTGAATATTAGATTTTGTCTGCCTCTTAATAAGCCGAACAATAAATAACCATTCAGAACAAAAACACCAAAAAGCGTTCATAAAAAAAGCAGTCAGTTAATAAGGGTATTTACAAGCGAAAGCCACCCTTATATTATACGCGCCATTGGAGGGATGGCTGAGTGGTCGAAAGCACCGGTCTTGAAAACCGGCAACCGTTAATAGCGGTTCTAGGGTTCAAATCCCTATCCCTCCACCACATTAAAGAAAGCCGCTGAGAAATCAGCGGCTTTTTTGTATCTGAAGAAAACTTAGCTTAGACGGTCAGCTATTAACTGCTAATGCTGCTTTCAAAAGCTGCATGTGAATCGGTACCAGATCTTGGTGCTGAGTACGATAACCTCCCCCAACAACACACGCCATTGGAATAGACTCTGATTTCGCTAATTCAATCATGAAACAGTCGCGTTCAAATATCCCTTGTGTCGAGACATTCAAATAACCCAGTTCATCGTCTTGATGGATATCGATCCCCGCATCATAAATAATCAGATCAGGTTGATGGTGAGCAATCGCTAACTTAGTGACTTGTTCAAAACAACGTAAGAACTCTGCATCTTCTGTTTCACGACTTAACGGCACATCTAAATCGGATAGTGGCTTTCGTGCAGGGAAGTTTTTATCGCAGTGGAACGACAGAGTAATGATGTCGTCGTTCTCTTGGCAAAGAGTTGCTGTGCCATCACCATGATGAACATCGCTGTCAACGATCAACACTTTATCGATATGTTCAAAGGTCAGCGCGTGTTTTGCCGCTAAAACCAAATCGTTCAACAAACAAAAACCACTGCCAAAATCATGATGCGCGTGATGATAACCACCACTCAAATGAATCGCTAAACCAGTCTCTATTGCCATTTCAGCGGCCAAGCAGGTTCCACCACTTGAGTAGAGTGTCCTTTCGATAAGTTGCTCACTCCACGGGAAACCGATACGTCTCATCTTTGCTGCAGGCAAATTACCAGACACGAGCAAATCGACATATTCGCTATCGTGTACCTGTTTTACTTGCTCAACCGAAACTGGCGTTGGCTGGCACACTTCAAACTTGCTCTTCCATCGAGGTTCACTATCCATCAGCGCCTCAACAGCACTATGCAACAACTGGTATTTGTTGATTGGGTAGCGATGACCTTGTGGTAAAGGTAACTGCGAATAGATTGGGTGGTAAATTAAAGGAATCATAATCAGGCTAATTGCGTATCTTTCTCAAAATCATAACAGTCTCAGACTTGGCGACAACCTGAATTGGTGATAATGATTATTGTTACCATTAAATAGATAATAGAGACAACAATGAAAAACGTAATACTCATCTTTAGGGTGATCTGCGGCTCAGCGGCAGCAGTAATGATTTTTGTAGGAATGCTAATGGCCAGTTGGTGGAGCGTTGATTTTCTCGTGTTAAGCCATCAAACTTAACTAATTGAACTGAAAAGGAATCACCATGAGCGTTATTTTTATTACTGGAGCTAACCGCGGCATTGGCTTAAGTCTGACTCAACAATACTTGGAAGGTAACCACAATGTGTATGCGACTTATCGTGATACCCATTCAGCAAAAGAACTGCTCTCACTCGCAGACCACAACACCAACCTTACCTGCATTCAATTAGAGATAACCGATTACCAAGCAGTAAGCCAACTCCCTTCGCAAATAGAGTCGATTGATATCTTGATCAACAACGCAGGCTACTATGGCCCTAAAGGCTATGGACTGGGTAATACCGATGTTGAAGAGTGGCGTCGTGTATTCGAAGTCAACACGATTGCCCCACTGAAGCTTGTCGAAACGTTATTGCCTCTACTAAAAGACAGTCATATCAAAAAGGTCGCTTGTTTATCCTCTAGAGTCGGTAGCATGTCAGAGAACACTACAGGCGGCGGTTATATCTATCGCTCCTCTAAAGCCGCTCTAAACTCCGTGGTAAAGAGCCTAAGCAACGACTTAACCGATAATGGCTTTACAGTGTTGGCGCTACACCCTGGTTGGGTGCAGACTGAAATGGGTGGTCCTAATGCTCTGATCGACACCGACACCTCAGCTTCCGGCCTAATTAAAGTCATCGAGTCAGCGAATACCGAAGTAAGTGGTCACTTCTTCAATTTCGATGGCAGCGAAATAAACTGGTAATCCACAGATGAATGATGGCCCTCTCTCAAATCTAGTTAAGCACTCAACACTGTTTTGTCTGACAGTGATGCTAGCTGGCTGTTTTGGTGAAGGCCCTGGAGACTTATTTGACGACTATCAAACTAAAATAGCCAGGGTACAAGACGCTGATGAGGTCAAAGAGGATTGGGAGTTTGAAAGCCTACCGAGAAAACGAGAACTGCTGCTTGACGTGCCCTCACTCTCTATCGGCCTCATCGACAGCTACCAGCTTCGTCAATGTGGACTGTTCAATCTGATAGCAGAAAGAAATTCGGTTCTGGGCAAGGTCGCGGATGAGTTTCGTAATTACGATTATCAAGCCGCGCTACTTGAAGGTGTGGGTAAATGTTTATCCAGTAATGAATTAGACCCAGAGATCGTAGAATTACTAAGAGAAATTGAGCAACAGAAACTCGCACAGTTTCCACTGCATCAATGGAATCTCATCTATGCCAGTGATGCGATGCAGTCACAAATGCGGGGTAGTCAGTGGTTACGCGCTGATATCGGCGATCAGGTACGACAAACCAGTGATGCCTTACAACACATCAATCAAGCGTTAAACGTTCCGCTCGTTTCCGGCAAAACCACTGAGGTTCAAGAAGTATTAGAGAAGAGTTCGACCCTTGGGGATTTGTACTACTCGCTGGCTCGTGCTTCGGTAGAGCTAGATACCATTACTAAGCAACTCACCACCTTTGATGCCAATATCATCTGCGGCAAGCAACGAGACACGACCAAGTTTCGCTATCTCAACAATGTGTTCGAGCAACAATATATAGGCAAGGTTCAGCCCTACATGGCGCAGCTAGATGGCTACTATCAGCAATTAGCCCCGCAACTGGGGATGTTTGACGCGCAACCTGAACTGCACAGTTATTACTTTCCCATCCAAGATGCACATCAAGTTTTTCGAGCATCAACTCGTCGCCATGTGGACTATTGGCAGCAGCTGTTTAAGCGCTGTGGCCGTAAAGTTGGTCGTTAATCCTAACCTCAATAAGTCTTAGCTTTTGGTGCTCTTTTTAGCGGAAGTTCCTTTCTTAGCATACGTACCTGTCTTGGCATAAGACTTCTTCGCACCACCGCCTTTACGGCGTTTGAACGCAGGTCTCTCGACTTTAGGAAGATGGCGCAGAGACTCAGGAACTTCGCCCGTTTTTACCTTGCCCATCAAGCCATCAATCTTACTTTCTAACGCTTGCATGAAAGGTTGATACGCTTGATTTCGTTCTGCCATACCTTGAAGCTGGTGCTCCCAATGGGCCGTCATGTCTGGAAAAGTAGAATCCTCAGGTAAGGCATGAATCAAGCCTCTGCCCGCAGGGCTACTGTGAATGCTCTTACCTTGGCGCGTTAGCAGCTGCCTTTTGAATAGAGTATCTAGAATGCCTGCACGAGTTGCTTCTGTGCCAAGGCCATCGGTCTCTTTCAAAATGGCTTTGAGATCTTTGTTCGCAACAAAACGCGCGATACCTGTCATCGCTTGAAGCAATGTCGCTTCCGTGAAGTGTTTTGGTGGCTCAGTTTTCTTATCACCAATCACGCCTTCACGGCACGTCAACACCGTACCTTTGTCCAATGGAGGAACCGTATCCGTGCCATCACCTTTCTCTTCGGTATCCGTTTTACCCATCAACACCTTCCAACCCGGGTTGATAAGCTGACGCCCTTTTGCGATGAACACGCCACCAGCGATATCAAAGACCAACTTTGCATCCGCAAAAATGGCCGGCGGATAAAACTGCATTAGATACTGACGAGCGATTTGCTGATAGATTTTCATCTCGTTGGCAGACAGGCCGTTCACCGATGACTTTTTCGGAGTAGGAATAATCGCGTGGTGAGCATCGACCTTACTGTCGTTCCATGCTTTGGATTTAAGCGAAAGATCCGCACCTTGAGCGCCACTTTGCAGCTCTTTGGCATTGTTAGCGATAGCATCAACGATCGATTCTCGCTGCGAGTAATGCTCTTTAGGCAAGTAGCGACTGTCAGAACGTGGGTAAGTGATGAGTTTGTGTTTCTCGTACAAAGACTGACAAGTGTCTAACACCTGCTGAGCACTCATACCAAAACGTTTAGACGCATCAATCTGCAAAGCTGACAGCGAGTAAGGCAGTGGCGCAGCTTGTTTACTTTGCTTTTGCTCTGATTCCGACACCGTCGCGGGTTGATTCGCAATTCGGTTAGCCACATTCTCAACCAGCTTTCGATTGAGCACGCGCCCTTCTTCATCTTGCCACGGCTTACACGCTTCACTTGGCTTCCAACGCGCACGAATATCAAAGCTCTGGCCGTTATTTTGATAAGGGATAAGCGCATGCAAAGTAAAGTAATCTTTTGGAATGAAGTTTTCGATTTCTTCATCACGTCTTACAACCAAACCAAGTACCGGCGTTTGCACTCGCCCGACCGACAACACGCCTTGGTAGCCTGCCTTTTGACCTAACAAGGTGTAAGCTCGAGTCATGTTCATGCCATACAGCCAGTCGGCTCTAGAGCGCGCTAAAGCCGAAATAGACAGTGGAATAAAGTCGCGGTTGCTGCGCATTTGAGAGAGCGCCCGCTTCACAGCAGGTAAGTTCAAGTCGCTGATTAGTAGCCTGTCCATCGACTCTTTTTTGGCCTTAGAGACCTTGCAGTAATCGATTACTTCATCCACCAGCAGCTGCCCTTCTCTATCCGGGTCACCCGCATGGACAATTTGGGTCGCGTCCTTCAATAGCTTTCGGATCACCGTGAGCTGTTTGCTTGAAGTCTTGCGCGGTCTTAGCTGCCATTGCTCTGGCACAATAGGAAGATCGGCTAAGTTCCACTTCTTATAACGGTCATCATAAGCATCTGGCTCAACCTGCTCCAATAAGTGTCCAATACACCAAGTCACCACATCTCCATTACCACATTTGATAAACCCTTGATCTTTCTTCTGTGGATTCGGTAGTGCAGCGGCAATCGCGCGGCCGAGGCTTGGTTTTTCAGCAATAATAAGGCGAGACATGTTTTTCCAGATGCTACAAACAATTAGAGCCACATTATCTAATGTGGCCCCCATAAATCAAGAAAAACTGGTTGTTTATACAGTTAGCATTCAAAAAACTAGTGGCTAGTAAATGTGCATAGCTAAAAACATGCTCGATTAGTGACTTCGCCACCTGCTTTCTTGTTTTGAGTACCCCAAGAGCTATTCGGATCAATTCCTACAATGCCTCTAGAAAAAGTAACTACTTTGACTCTATATCATTGGTTTTATTTATTTTTTTTCAAAGAGAGAACTCAAGTAATATTAATGAATTGATCTTATTCAGCAAGGCGATTTTATTGACCTAAATCAATACTCAAAGTTGGTGGTTCTCGTTTAATTGAGCACAATATGTTGTATTAGCAGCACAAGATAAAGGCTATATATAGTCTAGGGGCAAATCGACTTTCGGGAGGTAATATGACTTATTCTAAGCAATAAAAAAGCCCACTCAAGGCGGGCTAATTTATCTGTATCACTCACGTTGTAATAAGCAGAGTTTAAAGTCTTTGTAGGAGAAGACTTCTAGCTTTAAGACGACGCTTATGATGGCTTGTTTCACGGCGAATCATATCAAAGTCTATGTAAAAAACAACGTGCTAAACTTACTTAAACGAGTATATGAACATGTTTCAAAAGTTAAACTCTTTACTAGATGTAATAGAATCAGTTTTAGCAATTATCGACTTCTTAGTTGCCGAAGACTTTCAATTACCCACAGCAGTCATAGCTTTGATCACCAAGCTTAGTTTTTAGATCTCACTGAGCAGCCCTTTCTCGGGCTGCATTTTACAGCCTATAAAAACTCAACGAACTTAGAGAAGTCGCGTTCTGGTACCTTCATTGGCGTACAGCCCGGAGTACCTAGGTATAGGAAACCAACAATTTCATCATCGCCTTCTAGGCCAAATGCTTGGTGTACTTCTGGGTGGAACATCCATTTACCTGAGCGCCAAAAGCCTTGGAAACCTTGTGCGACTGCGGCCATTTGCATCGCCTGTGCAGCACAACCCGCAGACAGATGTTGTTCGATAGCAGGCACTTTCTCGTGCTCAGTTACTTTGGCAATCACGGTGATCACCATAGGAGCTCGGAATGGCGCTTTTTTTACTTTCTCGATAACCGCTTCTTCGCTGTCATCCGCTTCAGCGGCACGCACCAAGATGTCTGAAAGCTTTTGTAGGCCTGAACCTTGCGCGATAACAAAGCGCCATGGTGTTAGTGCACCGTGGTCTGGAGCACGCAGCCCTGCTTTGATGATGTTTTCTAACGCCACACCTTCAGGTGCCGGATCAGAGAGTTTTGCGATTGAGCGTCTGTTGAGCAATAGATCCAAAGCATCCATTTGAAGTCCTTACTATTTCTTTATTATTTGTATACTTGAACTTTAGCACAGAATACAAACGATAATAAATCTCAACGGCTGTCCATTTAGGCTAGATTAGAAACAATAAAGGCTCCTAAATCTATGACTTAGGAGCCTTGTTCAAAGTCTAACTCAGCAAATTAAGTAACAATATCTACCGATAAGATTACAGTTTGATAGCTGATTCTATAACTTAATCGCTAGCTCAACACCTTGACGAATTGCGCGCACTGCATCCAGTTCACCCGCGTAATCAGCACCGCCTATCACGTGCAGTTTGCCACCAAATTCTTGCCACATATCTTCGAATGGACGAACTGACACCTGACCTGCACATACGATAACCGAATCGGCATCGAGCACCTGATCTTTCTTACCAACGCTGATATGCAGACCTTTATCATCAATCTTGTTGTAGCTTACGCCGCCTAAAAGGTTTACACCGCGTTTTTCTAGCGTGCGCTTATGAATCCAACCAGTAGTCTTGCCAGGACCTTTACCAACACGACCCGCTTTACGTTGCATCACCCAAACCGTTTTGTCACTGAACGAATCAGGGTAAGGGTAAAGCCCACCTGGATGCTCCATATTCTTATCGATGCCCCACTCATGCAGCCAGTCATCTAAACTGTGAGAAGTAGGCTCGGTTAGCATGGTTGCCACATCGACACCAATACCACCAGCACCAACAATTGCGACCTTTTCGCCTACTGGTGTCTTTTCGCGAATCAAGGTTTGGTAGTCGACCACGTTTTCTTGGTCGATGCCCTCAATATCGAGCTTTCTTGGTTCAACACCCGCAGCCATCACCACTTCATCGTACTTCAACAACATCTCAAACGTTGCTTCAGTATCCAGTTTCAGGTTCACGCCTGATGCGTCGATTTGGTTAGCAAAGTAACGAATCGTTTCTCTGAATTCTTCTTTACCCGGGATCTGCATTGCCAACCTAAACTGGCCGCCGATACGGTCATTTTTCTCAATCAAGTCAACCTTGTGTCCACGTTGCGCCAACGTCGTCGCACAAGCTAAACCTGCAGGGCCTGCGCCGACTACGGCAATGGTCTTAGTCGCTTGAGCTGGTTGAACAACAATTTCAGTCTCGTAACAAGCGCGTGGGTTAACCAAACAGCTCGCTCGCTTACCCTTAAACACGTTATCAAGACAGGCTTGGTTACAGCCGATACAGGTATTGATGAACTGTGCTTGGTCTTGAGCGGCTTTATTAACAAAATCTGGGTCTGCCAAGAATGGACGAGCCATTGATACCATGTCGGCCTGTCCTGAACTGAGGATACGTTCGGCCTCTTCTGGCGTGTTGATTCGGTTACATGTCACCACTGGGATCGACACGTATGGTTTCACTTTTTCAGTTACCCATGAGAATGCGCCTCGTGGCACTTGCGTCGCGATAGTCGGAACACGAGCTTCATGCCAACCAATGCCGGTATTGATGATAGTCACGCCCGCTTCTTCTAGCTTCTGAGCCAAAAGAACAACATCTTCAAACGTGCTGCCTTGCTCAACCAAATCCAGCATCGACAAACGGAAGATAATAATGAAATCTTTGCCCACCGCTTCGCGAATCGATTTAACGATCTCTAGCGGGAAACGCATACGCTTCTCGTAAGAACCACCCCATTCGTCGTAACGCATGTTAGTACGCTTACAGATGAATTGGTTAATCAAGTAACCTTCCGAGCCCATGATCTCAATACCGTCATAGCCAGCAACCTGAGCGAGCTCTGCACTATTGGCAAAGGCACCGATGGTCTTTTTGATCTGACGAGGGCTCATCTCACTCGGTGCAAACTTAGCGATTGGCGCTTTAATACCCGAAGCACTTTGCGCGAATGGGTGCATGGCATAGCGGCCAGCATGCAGCAACTGAAGAGCAATCTTACCGCCATGCTTGTGCACGGCCTCGGTAACAACTTGGTGAGCCTTTGCGTGCTTCACTTTACTGAATTCAGCACTAAATGGGGTTAATCTGCCACGTAAATTAGGAGAGAAACCACCGGTAACAATAAGGCCAACGCCTCCTTTTGCTCGCTCTTCATAAAACGCGGCGAGTTTGTGTAGGCCTTCTTTATTTTCTTCTAAACCTGTATGCATTGATCCCATCAATACACGGTTACGTAACTGGGTAAATCCAAGATCGAGTGGTTCAAGTAAATGTGGGTACATGGCAGACATCACTTCTATTATTTTATCCTTGTGGTCTGACCACAGTATAGTTCAATTACCAAAAGTTCAAACAACCGTTTACATTTTTGTAACACCGATCATAATGCTGAAGGTATTAATCGTTCAGAAACCCTTAATTTGACTACACTTAATGAGAATATATATCGATTAACAATTCTTGGTGTAGTTTGAGCTTGGGAATTATCGTAGGATACTAAGCAGTTCATATTATTGAGATTAATGGTACTACGGCTTGTTAAAGCGACGTGATCTCACTGCGGAGACAGAATGAAAAAAATATTCAAATTTATAGGTATGATCTTTAAAGGGATTTGGAAGCTCATTACGTTTGTACGTCTTGCGCTGGTTAACCTAGTCTTTTTACTCAGTATCGCCATCATCTACTTTGTGTACTTCCATTCAGATACGGCTCAACCGACGGTTCCACAGGATTCGGCTTTAGTGCTTAACCTGTCTGGCCCTATTGTGGAACAAAGTCGCTATATCAATCCGATGGATTCGGTCACCGGTTCGCTGCTTGGCAAAGACCTTCCAAAAGAGAACATCCTGTTTGATATCGTTGAAACGATTCGCTACGCAAAAGACGATGACAAGGTTACTGGTATCGTTTTAGCACTCAAAGAGCTGCCAGAAACCAACCTGACCAAGCTACGCTACATTGCTAAAGCGTTGAATGAGTTCAAAGCAACAGGCAAACCGATTTATGCGGTAGGTGACTTTTACAACCAAAGCCAATACTACCTAGCCAGCTACGCAACTAAAGTCTTCCTATCACCAGATGGTGGGGTTCTTCTTAAAGGCTATAGCGCTTACTCGCTTTACTACAAAACCTTACTAGAGAAGCTAGACGTAAACACGCACGTGTTCCGTGTGGGTACTTATAAGTCAGCTATTGAGCCTTTCATTCGTGATGACATGTCAGACGCAGCGAAAGAGTCCGCTTCTCGTTGGTTAAGCCAACTATGGGGTGCGTACGTTGATGACGTCAGCAACAACCGTCAGATCGACGCTAAAACACTGAACCCAAGCATGGACACCTTCTTGAAAGAACTTGAGTCTGTGGATGGTGACATTGCAAAACTGGCTGAGAAACTTGGCTTAGTGGATGAGTTAGCGACACGCCAACAAGTTCGACTAGAGCTTGCCGATGTTTTCGGCAGTGACGGCCAAGACAGCTACAACGCGTTTGGTTATTACGAATACCGTGCAACCATGCTTCCGGATATGACCAGTGAATCTCACGACGTTGCCGTGATTGTAGCAAGCGGCGCAATTATGGATGGCAAGCAACCACGTGGCACAGTTGGCGGAGATACCACTGCAGCCCTACTGCGCCAAGCACGTAACGACGATAAAGTGAAAGCCGTTGTACTTCGTGTCGATAGCCCAGGTGGCAGTGCCTTTGCTTCAGAAGTGATTCGTAATGAAATAGAAGCGATCAAGCAAGCGGGTAAACCGGTTGTTGTGTCGATGTCGAGCCTTGCTGCTTCAGGTGGTTACTGGATCTCGATGGGTGCGGATAAGATCCTAGCTCAACCAACTACACTAACGGGTTCGATTGGTATATTCAGTGTTATCACCACCTTCGAAAAAGGGTTGAACGATATTGGTGTTTATACGGATGGCGTTGGCACCTCACCTTTCTCAGGTCTTGGTATTACAACTGGACTTAGCGATGGCGCGAAAGACGCGTTCCAAATGGGCATCGAAAACGGATACCGCCGATTCATTAGCCTAGTTGGAGAAAATCGCGGCCTAGAAGTCGATGCTGTCGACAAGATTGCTCAAGGCCGAGTTTGGACAGGTCAAGATGCGATTCAGAAAGGCTTAGTCGATGAGATTGGTGATTTCGATGATGCGGTTGCAGCTGCGGCTTCACTTGCAGAGCTTGAAAGCTACAACATCTACTGGGTAGAAGAGCCACTTTCGGCCACTGAACAATTTATTCAAGAATTTATGAACCAAGTTCAGATGTCGATAGGCCTAGATATTCAATCGATGATACCAAGCAGTTTACAGCCAGTTACTCAACAGTTAGCTCAAGATAGCCAGCTGTTAGGCAACTTTAACGACCCACAAGGCCGATACGCTTTCTGCTTAAATTGCCAAGTTCAATAAGTTGAGCCAATAACTCAATAACGAAGGGGTGCCTCTGTGTGAGGTGCCTCTTTTTATTGCATGATAATTCGCTATAATCGCCCCCCTGTTCCCTACATCACACTAAGTATTAATCGCCATGGAAAGAAAACACATCTATATCGCGTACACCGGCGGCACAATTGGCATGCAGAAGTCTATTGACCACGGCTATGTTCCTGTCGCAGGTTTCATGGATAAGCAGCTAGCTGGCATGCCTGAATTCCATCGCCCAGAGATGCCTGAGTACACCATTCACGAATACTCTCCATTAATGGACTCTTCAGATATGACGCCACTTGATTGGCAGACTATCGCTGATGACATTCGCGCGAACTACGATAAGTACGATGGTTTCGTTATCCTGCATGGTACAGACACTATGGCTTACACTGCCTCTGCACTGTCTTTCATGCTTGAAAACCTCGGCAAACCTGTGATTGTTACGGGCTCTCAGATCCCCTTAGCAGAGCTTCGTTCAGACGGACAAGCAAACCTGCTGAATGCGCTACACATTGCGGCAAACTACCCAATCAACGAAGTGACACTGTTCTTCAACAACAAGTTGATGCGTGGTAACCGCAGCACTAAATCACACGCAGATGGCTTCAATGCGTTTACGTCTCCAAACCTGAATCCTTTGCTAGAAGCGGGTATCAATATCCAACTTAGCAATAATGTAAAAGTAAACGAACAACCTGAAGGTGCTTTCAAGGTTCATAACATTACTCCGCAACCTATCGGCGTAATCACAATGTACCCAGGCATCTCACACGAAGTTATCCGTAACACACTATTACAACCTGTTAACGCGATGATTCTGCTTACTTTTGGTGTGGGTAACGCACCACAAAACCCAGAACTGCTTCAGCACCTGAAAGATGCATCAGAACGAGGTGTGATTGTAGTAAACCTAACTCAATGTTTGGCTGGTAAAGTCAACATGGGTGGTTACGCGACAGGTTGTGCACTAGCAGAAGCGGGCGTGGTGAGTGGTTATGACATGACACCAGAAGCGGCACTGGCGAAATTGCATTATCTATTAAGCCAAAACCTAGGCTACGAAGAAGTTAAGACTCAGATGCAACAAGTGTTGCGCGGTGAGATGAGCTTATAACCGGTTCAAGGATTCACGTTAAACCCAATTATTCTATGAAAGTAACGGCGGCTTAACGTGAACTAAATCGTTTTATTGCTTATAAATAAACGAGTTAAACTAAAAGGGGTGGCACATTGCCACCCCTTTGTTGTAATTTAAGCTTAATGATTCGGGTTAACCCTAACAATGTCTTCTTGATCTGACTTAAACTGTTTCTTTAGTTCAGACTTAGATTTAAAGCTAATCTCACCACCAGCTGCAATTGTCATATGTTGAGCTTCAGAGTTATGTTTAGATTGATATAACATAACCGCTTGCATACACGAGTCGCGCTGTTCTTTTGAGAGCGCCGTACCTTCTGGCCATTTACCCGTTTCAACTGCGTAGGTTAAACGTTCGTAGACCTCGGGTGTCATTGCGCTAAGAAGTTGTTCTGCATCCATGGTAAAGCCTTAGTTTTAACAATTTTCACCAGAAAATAACCCGTAACAGAATTGAGTCAAGAACCTGACCAATAATAAGTGCATCTGATCACAAGTGAAGGAATATGAAAATTATGAAATGGTTGGCGATTAGCCTATTGCCTTTCACTCTGGTTGGGTGTCTTGAAGGGAACAAAAATACCGATCAACTGTGCCAAAGCAACCCGGGTCTTCAGTGTGAACAATTGAACATGAACGATGGGCAATGTCGTGTCGCACGTACCGACCTCATCTGGCATCGATTTGAAGTTCAGAAGCAACCCACCGAAATCAACAAAATTAAAGAATTCGAATTAGTCACTGCCTACAAAAAGTGTCTAGAGCTCGCGGCACAGATCGAAACGATCGATCAATCTAAGCTGCAAGAGCGTCGCTTTACCTCTTTAATGCACAGTATCGAAGAGTCTGAGCGCATTGTTGATGAGCTATCGAAATCCGATACACCGGAAACGCTGTACTTCTTGTGGTCGCAAACTGGGGACACCAATGCCAGACGCAGTTTCCTACAACTAGAAGGCTCTGAAGCGTTAAACACAGCCGAGATGCAGTATGCCTTGGCAACCTTCTATACTACCCGCAATCATATAAAGACACTTAAGCTACTCAATAATGCGTTAACGCTTTCTAATGGCTCGGCAGCCAACACTGAAATCTTCAAGTCGATGGCCAGTATCAACCACAGCCTGGGTCATATGGAAAAAGCGTACGTTTGGGCAATGGTTGCCAAAGACTTTGATGTGCCGATTGCTTCTGAAGCCGAGCTCACCGTGTTGTATCATTTCGACAAGGCAACCTATAAGAAGCTAAATAAAGACGCAGACAACATTGTCGAAGCGATTGAGGATGGAATTTACAGCCCTTCAATCGTCCCAAGTTACTGAGCGCTTCATTTATAGTGTTCTAACTTAAGCTTCTTATTCTCCTGCTTTCAAATAAAAACAGCTACCTTTTTGGTAGCTGTTTTTATTTGTACTAGAGTTAAATCTGAAATCTTGGACGTTTCAGCATTCCTAAATCGACAAATGCGACCTGTAAGGATTAGACAATAGTTACAAGTTATTTCGTACTTTCGTCATTTTTGTTGAAAATTAACGACACTGAATTAACACAGAACCGTTCACCTGTGGTCTTCGGACCATCAGGAAAAACGTGACCTAAATGGCTATCACAGGCGGTACAACGGATCTCTACACGCTTCATTCCGTGACTTAGATCTTCTATATAGCGTACAGCTTCATCATTCACTGGGGCATCAAAGCTTGGCCAACCACACCCAGAGTCATATTTGTTATCCGACAGAAACAAAGGGCTTTCACAGCATGTGCAGCTATAGACGCCAGTCTTATGGTTGTGCAGTAACTTACCGCTATATGGGGCTTCAGTACCACGTTCACGACACACTGCAAATTCGTCGTCTGTTAGGCGTTCACGCCAGTATTCATCAGGCTTTATCATATTTCCTCCCTTTTGAATCACGTTAATATCTCTCCACATTCTCAGTTATTATATTTACTTTTTTCTATAAAGGCTTGCATATCAGTCGTTTTGTAGCACATACTTTCTCACCAGGAAACATTGTACATATACACTCATAAGTGAATCATCATTTAGGGGTATTTTACCCAACTGGAAGGGTACAGAGCCACTTGCAATGGTCAATTTTCAACCACTTACACCCAATTGTTAAGAAAAGCGTCGCTTTTTTTTGACATTAAACAAGTTAAGTCGGATTATCTATTGCAGATGTATACTGGATTCTGTAATTTTACTACCAGTTATCTTTAATCAGAAATTAAGTTGTGGAGCAACTACAATGACTATCAAAGTAGGTATTAACGGTTTTGGCCGTATCGGCCGTTTCGTATTCCGCGCAGCTCAAGAGCGTGCAGACATCGAAGTAGTAGGTATTAACGATCTAATCGACGTAGAGTACATGGCATACATGCTTAAGTACGACTCAACTCACGGCCGTTTCAACGGTACTGTTGAAGTTGAAGGCGGTAACCTAATCGTTAACGGTAAAACTGTACGTGTTACAGCTGAGCGTAACCCAGAAGACCTTAAGTGGGATGCTATCGAAGTAGACGTAGTTGCTGAAGCAACTGGTCTTTTCCTAACTGACGAGACTGCACGTAAGCACATCACTGCTGGTGCTAAGAAAGTTGTTCTTACTGGTCCTTCTAAAGATGCAACTCCAATGTTCGTAATGGGCGTTAACCAAGCATCTTACGCTGGTCAAGACATCGTTTCTAACGCTTCTTGTACTACTAACTGTCTTGCACCTATCGCTAAAGTACTTAACGATAAGTGGGGCATTGAGTCTGGTCTTATGACTACAGTTCACGCTACTACAGCAACTCAAAAAACTGTAGATGGCCCTTCTGCTAAAGACTGGCGCGGTGGCCGTGGTGCTTCTCAAAACATCATCCCATCTTCAACTGGTGCTGCTAAAGCTGTAGGCGTTGTTCTTCCAGAACTAAACGGCCTTCTAACTGGTATGGCTTTCCGTGTACCAACTGCTAACGTATCTGTAGTTGACCTAACAGTTAACCTAAAAGAAGCTGCATCTTACGAAGAAATTTGTGCTGCAATGAAAGAAGCTTCTGAAGGCGAAATGGCTGGCGTTCTTGGTTACACTGAAGACCAAGTAGTATCACAAGATTTCATCGGTGAAGTTCAAACTTCAGTATTCGATGCTAAAGCTGGTGTTGCTCTAACTGACAAATTCGTTAAAGTTGTATCTTGGTACGACAACGAAATCGGTTACTCAAACAAAGTTCTAGACCTAATCGCTCACATCTCTAAGTAATTTCTTTTTAGAAATCGCTTTAGATAAGCATTAGCGAAGACTGTTTTGAGCAGACTTTGAAAAAGGCGACCTTAGTGTCGCCTTTTTAATGCCTGCTATCTTTTAAACCACGTCTGTCTAAGCTCATCAAGATAGCCCAAACGTAAAATTCAATTCTAATACTGACTCTGTTTATCACTCATGAAAACACAAGCATCACTCTAGTCAGCATTTGAATTCAATTTCCTTAGAAGGATCATGTAATGGATTTATCTACTCTACCTGCACTAGCGGTACTTTCTGACAACGTGACTATCGTTGAACACGAAGGTGTAAAACTGGTTCGCGTTATCCACGATAAAGCAAACGCAGCGATTTCACTGTTTGGCGGCCATGTGGTGTCATTCCAACCGCAAGGTCAAGAAGACCTAATTTGGATGAGCCAACAAGCTAAGTTCGATGGTAAAACAGCTTTGCGTGGTGGTATTCCAGTATGTTGGCCTTGGTTTGGTCGCATTGCAGCACCAGCGCATGGTTTTGCCCGTTCAAGTGAATGGCAATTGGTTGAGCACCGTGAAAGCGAAGCTGGCGTGATTGTTAGCTTAGGTCTGAAGCCAAGCGAAGAGACGCTAGCAGTATGGCCTCATCAGTTTGATGCACGTTTGAATGTTGAGATCGGCGAGCAGCTAAAAGTAACGCTGGACGTGAAGAATACTGACTCTCAACCATGGACTTTCTCTGGTGCACTACACACTTACCTAAACGTTGGTGATATTCACACCACAACCACAACGGGTATGGGTGCTGAGTACATTGATAGCCTACAAGGTGGCAAAACCTGCCAAGGCGGTTCTGAACTGGTACTGACCGACACGATTGACCGCGTTTACACGCAACCAGAAGCGAAAATCTTTGTTGCTGACAAGAAGTTGGATCGCACGCTAACAGTTGAAAACCACGGTCATAACTCTGCAGTACTGTGGAACCCGTGGGCAGAAGGCGCTGCTAGTATGGGCGACATGCAAGACGACGGTTACCTAACCATGCTATGTGTTGAGTCAACACTGCACGCACCAAGCCTAGAAGCAGGAAAAACATTACAGCCTGGCGAAAGCCACCAGCTGATTACGGTCATTTCCTCAAACTAGACCTCTAGCGAGTTTAATTAAAAATAAAAATGCAGCTCATTGAGCTGCATTTTTTATTGCCCTAACCTCACACGCATCGCCTAGTAATCAATGCTTTAACACAAGCCTATTAGTCCATCACCTCTTTGTTCAACCCCGCACCATTTAGCTCCCATCACTCTAGCTTATAAATATAACTATCAATTCATTAATTATTATCAATTACTGCCGATAAATAAGTACCTATGATAGAAAGCTCAATAACAAACTTCCTTAAAACCACTTAACAACACCTCAATGAAGACAGGATAGTGAATTCATGTTCGAGAAATACAAAAATCAAAGTGTTGGCTTCCAACTTAAGTTGGTCATTTTGCTGTGCTTGCTTATCGCCTTTGGCTCCATTGCGACACTCGTGTATAGAAATGCCTCTCAGGTGTTATTAGACAACACGTTGAAAGAACACCAATCCAAAGTAGAAGCGATGGCCAAAACCATCTCTGGTCAGTTCGATGCCTACCTGCACACCGCCAAAGTTTTAGAGTCCACTTTTCGTAACGGTTACCTAGCAGGTGTTTATGTTGAAAGTTATGACGTTGAGTTCAACGGTCATTCCATTCCTAACATGACTCAATACGGTGAGAGCCTAATAAACGACACCAAACTCGTTGATAGTTTTACCCGAGACACAGGTGCCGTAGCCACCCTATTTGCCCCATTTGGCGACGACTTTATTCGTGTGTCGACTTCTCTTAAAAAGCCTTCAGGCGAACGAGTCGTTGCGACCACGCTAGGGAAAAATCATCCTGGCTATAGCAAGCTCAAGAATGGCCAGCCTTATTACTCTCAAGTTAAGCTCTTCGGCCAACGTTACATCACCTACTATGCGCCTTTGACCAATGCTCAAGGCAAAGTAAACGGTATCTCTTTCATTGGTCTGCCAGTAGAAGAGGCGACTCAAAGCCTGTTTGAATCTCTGCGCTCTGTATCATGGGGTGACACCGGATACACCATCATTGTTGATAACGAGAAAGAGCATCAAGGCCAGTACTTACTGCACCCTACTAACGTTGGCGGTGGTAAATCGATTGTTGACGTGGCTGACTATGACGGCAACAAACCTTTCTATCAGATCTTTGAACAGCCATCAGGTCTAATTCTATATCCATACAAGTTTAAAGAAACCGTTGGTGAGAAGTACCTGGTATACACTGAAGTTCCTGGGTGGGATTGGAAACTGCTTGGCGGTACTTTTATCAAGGAAGTGACCAAGGGCAGTGATGAACTGTTGAAGCTCATCGCTATTATTGCCACCTTGATTGCTGCCGCCACCATCGTCGCGTTAACCTTCGTGTTGAACCGTACACTGACGCCACTAACGACGTTAAACGAGTACATGCTACGTCTAGGAAAAGGCGAAGTAAGCCTGCATATTCCAAACAATGGTAAGCAGACCAAAAACGAGATCAGCAATCTGAATACCGGTGTTGCGAACATGGCAGCCCAGCTGAACACACTCGTGGGCGAGATTCGTGCAACCAGTGATCAAGTACAGAACAGCTCAAGCAGTGTGTCACAAGATGCCAGCCACAACTTGAGTCAATCTGATCGCCAGCAAGCACAGGTCGAGCAAGTCGTTACTGCCATAGAAGAGATGGCCACCTCTGCTGAATCAGTAGCGCAGCAGGTAAACAGCATTGCGGAAAATGTTCGCCTTGCCAATGAAGACAGCCAGAAAGGTTTAGAAGTCGTTGAAGGTGTGTGTATTGATGTTGCCCAACTGAATGATCAATTAGACAAGTCAGCATCGGCTATCGAGCAAGTAAGCTCTGATAGCGAAAGCATTCAAACCGTCACCAAGATGATTGATGACATCGCAGAGCAGACCAACTTGCTTGCATTGAACGCTGCGATTGAAGCAGCACGAGCGGGTGAACAAGGTCGTGGTTTTGCCGTTGTTGCTGATGAAGTAAGAACGCTCGCTCATAGAACACAAACATCAGTACAAGATGTAGTGAGCATCATCGAGAAGCTAAAGTCTTCGACCCACAATGCCGTAAACCTGATGACACAAAGCCAATCGAACGCCAACCAAGTACTCGATAAAGCGCAAGAAGCAGGCACCGCACTAGAGTCGATTGCCTCTCAAGTTGAATCTATTGCTTCTCAAGCAGAAACCATTGCTGCGACGTCAGAAGAGCAAGCTCAAGTTTCTCAAGAAATAGCAGCGAACGCGCATGCGATCAGCGATTTGAACCAGCAAAGCCGTGAAACCAGCGCTAAGACCTCTCACAGTGCTGATGAACTTCAAAAACAAGCGGAATCGTTGAAGAATCAAGTTAACTTCTTTAGCTAGAAGCTGAGTTCTCTGTTTTTCAGCGACTCGCTCATAACCAATAGAGCCAACCGTGCGTTGGCTCTATCTCTTCACTGACCGGTTCTATCTACTCTCGGATTGCCGTTAACCAACACAGCTGCGTTTATTCTAGCGCCCCACTATGCTTCCTGTTAAAATTTTGGACTTGAAATTTCTACCTCGAGTTCGCAATGACTTACCAATGCCCTTTGTGTCACCAACCTTTATCTCAGAACGATCGTACGTTTAAGTGTGAAAAGAACCATCAGTTCGACCTAGCGAAAGAAGGCTATGTCAATTTGATGCCTGCGCACCACAAACGCTCAAAAGATCCAGGTGACAACAAAGAGATGATGCAGGCACGTCGTCGTTTCCTTGAAGGTAACCACTATGACCCAATGCGCCAAGCGGTGGTGACATTGTGTTCTCGCTATCTACCAGCTGAGGCACCTAGTCTATTGGATATTGGTTGTGGCGAAGGGTATTACACCAACGAAATTGCTGTGAATCTTCAAGAAAAGAATGGTGCGACTTTTGGCCTAGACATTTCTAAGATTGCTATCAAATACGCCGCTAAACGCTACCCTGCTGTCGAATTCTCAGTTGCATCAAGTCATCGCCTACCCTTTGCTGAAAGCAGCTTAGACGGCATTCTACGCATTTATGCGCCTTGCAAGGCTGAAGAGTTACAACGCACCATCAAAGATAATGGTGTGGTGATCACCGTGACACCAGCTAGCCGACACCTGTATCAACTGCGTGATGCAATTTATGATGGCGTTCGTTTGCACGATGAAGATCCAGAAGTGATCGAAGGTTTTACGCTTGAGCACCAAGAGCAACTAAACTATATGATGGAACTATCGGGGTCAGATGCATTCGACCTGCTACAGATGACGCCGTTTGCTTGGAAGGCGAGTGAAGAGTTTAAACAACAACTCACCGAGGCAGAGCAATTCAACTGTGAAGCTGACTTTATGCTGCGAGTGTACCGCAAACAAATTTAATTGATATTGATTATCGTTTGCATTGAAATCTTATCTTGCCTCCTTTAGTATGCGTGTTCTTCAAGGAGGCATTTCATGCAACGTATTATTCTTATCGGATTAGCTACTCTTCTCACGGCTTGTGCTAGTCAACCTGCAAAAGACACTTCTCAAAAAGTGGCTCAAACGGAATCCGTTTCCACATTCTATGACTACCAGTTCGCTTCTCCACAAGGCGAAACACTTTCTCTCGATGCATTACCCGAGCAGCTGATTGACGCTGATGTGGTTCTAATTGGCGAATGGCACACGCATTCTGCCATTCACCGCTTCCAAACCGACTTCTTAAAAGCGCGCCGCAACGCAACATCCAACATTGCGCTTTCAATGGAACAGTTCACTCGAGAGCACCAAGCCACACTTGACCAATACTTAAACGGTGAAATTGGCGAACAAATTCTCATGTCTCAAGCGGCAGCTTGGCCGAACTATGAAAGTGATTACCGCGCATTAGTTGAGTTCGCGAAAGCCAACGACGTCGATGTTATTGCGGCAAACGCACCAAAGCCATTTGTTCAATGCATTGGCCGTAAAGGATTGCCTTACCTAGACCAGTTATCGACCGAGCAACGCCAGTGGATTGCCGCTGAAGTGAATACTGGCGATAGCCCTTACAAAGAAAAGTTCATGGCTTCTATGCATCATGGGACGCCAGAGCAAACAGAAAAGCAGTTTGCCGCTCAGGTTACCTGGGACGAAACCATGGCTGAGTCGATTGTGGATTACCTAGCATCAAACCCTGATAAACAAGTAATTCATGTGGCTGGCAAGTTCCACACCGAGGGTGGTTTAGGGACAGCAGCATCAATTCTACGTCGTAACCCTGATTTAAAAATCGCCATCATCAGCCCGGTTGAAGCGATTTCAGCGGATAACAGTGATTATCAGCTTGAAGTGCTTTCGCCGCCGGCTCGCTTTGTTAAGAAAGAGAACCGCATGAAGGCATACAAGCACCTGTCAAAACGCAGCGCTAGCCTAGAGTGTGAGTAAGGTCTGTTGATCCACTCTTCTAAGCTAAAGAGTCGATGGGCTAATCCTAGATAATTAGCCCATCGTCACAGCTTGATCACGTTCCCATCATTCATCCTAACTCTATCTAAAATCAAACATTCTTATCGGCACAAGACTTGCTTAGTAAATAGACGATTTAACCAAGCAGACGAAAATGTAATGTGCGAATAAAAAACATCACTATCGATGATTAATTGCACAAGTTTTTCACACCTCTGCCGATACTATATTTAAGGATAGGTAAGGAGAGCGATATGACGCCAGTAGGAACGAGTAATACTCAGCTGTATTCAGCTTCGCAAATGAATGCACAAGCTAAAAGCACTGAAGCTGAAAAGCCTGCGCCGCTTAAGGTTGAGCAAAATACCGTGAAGCTTTCTGATGAAGGCAAAGCCCTATTATCTGCACTTAAAGAAATCGATAAAGAAGCCAAGAAGGTCGAAGCTGAAAACGCGACCGTTACCGATAAGGTTGAGTCATTTGCTCATGGCGCTCTAGGTATGGATCACCCAGATAAGATTGAAGAAGAGGACGATGGTTCTTATTCAGCAGGGCAATACTTATCCGCAGCGGCAACCGTTGGTGGCATCCTACTCGCTTTAATCTAACTTTATCCCCTATTACTGCACTTTCCTCTCTGCATTAAAGCGATTTGTCGTCACGACAACAGACCCGATTTGGTCTAAAAAACGAGTTCATTCCATAATTCCGCTCTCATTTTAATGGAATAATACTCGTGAAAAACACTTTTGAGCTTATTGACAAGCCGACCTTCTTTGGTGCCATTGCACTCCTACTCACGATAGTTTTCCCGCTCATTTTGTTCCCAACACAGGGCGCAGACTGGATTGCGGTTGCGAAAACATTCATGACTGACCAACTTGGATTTCTATATCTTGCTCTAGGCCTCGCTGCTTGTGCATTTATGGTTTACGTTGTGTTCAGTGATATGGGACAAATTAAACTGGGCGAAGCCGATGAAGAGCCTGAATTCAAAACAGCATCATGGGCTGCAATGTTATTTTGTGGCGGTATCGGTGCAAGTATCTTGTACTGGGGCTGTATTGAGTGGGCTTACTACTACCAATCACCGCCTTTCCAACTAGAACCTGGCAGTGAAGAAGCGGTTCGTTGGGCGGCAACTTACGGTTTGTTCCACTGGGGACCAATCGCGTGGTCTATCTACCTGATCCCTGCGATTCCTATCGCTTACTTCTTCTATGTACGTAAACAGCCAGTTCTAAAGATCTCTAGTGCGTTAATGCCTGTTCTTGGTGAACACCGCAGTAAAGGCGTACCTGGAAAAATCGTCGATATCCTTTTCATTTTCGGTCTATTAGGCGGCGCTGCAACAACACTAGGTTTAGCTGCACCTCTAATCACTGAAGGTCTGAATCACCTATTTGGTCTACCTAAAAACAACCTAACGCAAGTGATGGTGCTTTTAGTGTGTACAGCGATTTTTGCTTACTCATCTTATGCTGGATTGGAAAAAGGCATCAAGATCCTAAGTAACATCAACTTCTGGGGTGCGATGGGTCTACTGGCTTTCGTTCTGATCGCGGGTCCAACAATCTTCATGTTAGAAACAGGTTTAGACTCAATTGGTCGCCTACTGTCTAACTTCTTCGTGATGGCAACGTGGGCTGAACCATTTGGTGGCTACGGTACATTCGAAAACACTCACTTCCCACAAGACTGGACGATTTTCTACTGGGCATGGTGGCTAGTATTTGCACCGAGTATGGGTCTGTTTGTTGCGCGTATCTCTCGCGGCAGAACCATCAAACAAATGGTGTCAGGTTCGATCTTCTTTGGTTCTCTAGGTTGTTTCCTATTCTTCATGATCTTAGGTAACTACGGCCTATCACTGCAGCTTTCTGGTGAGCTGGATGTCGTTGCGATTTTGAATGCTGAAGGCGCAACCAAAGCTATCTTCTCGATGCTTGCACAATTGCCAATGAGCACGCTGGTTATCGCTGTATTTACAATGCTGTGTATCATTTTTACGGCAACAACATTTGACTCTATCTCATACATCCTGGCGTCTGTTGTACAAAACAACGTGACCGAAGAGCCATTGCGCTGGAACCGTATGTTCTGGGCATTCACTCTGTCATTCTTGCCAACGATTCTGATGTTCTTGGGCGGTCTAAGTACGCTACAAACGGCTGCGATTGTTGGTGGCTTACCGCTGCTTGCTATCTCTGTCATGTTGATGATTTCAGCGGTTCGTGCGACTAACCTCGACCTACGCCATCAAGATGCGTACATCGAGCCAACGATCAACATCGAAGAGCTGCCAGACATGGACCCTTGGTCTGCTGAAGGTATGGCGCTGGCTCAATTTGAGAAAGAAAGAGATGCAGCACAAGAAGCTGCAGAACTTGAGCGTGTTGCTTACACAGAACTTGCCGCAGTGAAGAAAGAAATTCGCGCTTATGTGCTAGAACAGGGTTCACAAATGGAAACTCACGAGTTACCAGAGAACCTACAACAAGCACTTGAGCAGGCCGAGAGTAATCTTAGTGCCGCACAAGCGAAAAAGATCGAGTTATCTGAG
Organism: Vibrio sp. Vb339; assembly: GCF_902751245.1. NCBI lineage: Bacteria > Pseudomonadati > Pseudomonadota > Gammaproteobacteria > Vibrionales > Vibrionaceae > Vibrio > Vibrio sp. Vb339. Next base: position 1,097,961 of record NZ_CADDIS010000002.1, read on the forward strand.
CAAGCTCAGAATGCTCGTATCACGTTCAACCAGGTGGTTGCAGACTTACCGCTTGCTTGACATTAGCCATGACACAGTCCATTGATTTGGACCCTCCTAAATACGACAAAGGCTCACAGAAATGTGAGCCTTTTTTTATTCGGGTGATTGACTAGTCTTCGTTAACTAGCGGTTTGGGTGGTTCAAGATGTGATCTTCCCAATCCACCACATCGATTTCGTATACCACTTTGTTACGAACGCTTTCACCTGCTGCATGCATCTCTGCTTTTGATCCGGTGATCAATGGGTGCCACTCAGGGATCGGCTTAGATTCTGATAGAAGACGGTAAGCACAAGTGTCTGGTAGCCAGTGAAACTCATCGATTTTGTCACGAGTCAGCTTCAAACACTCTTCACCTGAAGTGAAGCGGTTCGGGTAGTCTTTGCACGAACATGTTTTGTCGTTTAACCAGCTACACGCCACATTGGTGTAGTAAACTTCATCGCTATCTTCATCCATTAGTTTATGCAGGCAGCACTTACCACAACCGTCACAAAGTGATTCCCACTCATTCTCGGTCATTTGCTCTAGTGTCTTTTCTTGCCAAAATGGATTCGTCATAGGATTACTTCTTACTCTTTTACTGGGGTGCGTGTTATACCGCTAGCCCATAAAAAGTTCAAGGATAATAATTGTTCATTCTTTGATTCAATCAACAGCTGTCACTCTCATCATTTTTTGCTACTATCGCGCACCCTGTTATTTAGTGAGTTTAATTTGATGGAATGTCGCCTAGGTTGTGGAGCATGTTGTATCGCTCCAAGTATTACATCTGCTATTCCTGGAATGCCTAATGGTAAGCCTGCTGGCGCACGCTGCATCCAATTAAATGAGCAAGATCTCTGCAAATTGTTTGGTCAACCTTCACGCCCGAAGGTATGTCACCAATTCAAAGCTTGCCCTATCATTTGTGGTAAAACCGACCAAGAAGCCCTTGATAACCTGATCGAGTTAGAAGCCATTACCTAAGATTAGTTGACCTTTTCTTCCTTCTATATGCCCAAGATTTCACAATTCTTCGAAATCTAAACTATCTTGTTGATACTGGTACAGATTGATAAGGATCGTTATGAATAGGTATATCGCAGAAATGTTCGGTACATTTTGGTTGGTGTTAGGAGGTTGTGGTAGTGCCGTCTTAGCCGCTGCTTTTCCCGATGTAGGTATAGGCTTACTCGGGGTTTCCCTCGCCTTTGGTTTAACCGTACTCACCATGGCTTTTGCTATTGGCCATATATCCGGCTGTCACCTCAACCCTGCTGTTACTATTGGATTGTGGAGCGGTGGTCGCTTTGATGCCAAAGACGTCGCACCTTACATTATTGCCCAGGTCATTGGCGGCATTATCGCGGGTGGTGTGTTATTCGTGATTGCTTCAGGCCAAGCAGGCTTTGACGCTGCGGCATCTGGCTTTGCTTCAAATGGTTACGGTGAACACTCACCGGGCGGCTACTCACTAACTGCCGCACTGGCCTGTGAAGTGGTCATGACCATGGTGTTCCTGTTCGTGATCATGGGCGCGACTGATTCGAAAGCCCCTGCTGGGTTTGCACCGATCGCAATCGGCCTTTGTTTAACCTTGATTCACCTTATCAGTATTCCTGTAACCAACACCTCTGTGAACCCTGCTCGAAGTACTGGTGTGGCTGTATTTGTCGGTGACTGGGCCGTTTCGCAATTATGGTTATTCTGGGTTGCACCGATTATTGGTGCCGTGATTGGCGCGATGATATACAAAGCGGTAAGAGGTTCAGATTAAGCGCTGAAAAACGTCTAAAGCAATAAAAGAAAAAGCCGCTTAGTGATGATTCACCAAGCGGCTTTTTTAGATCTTATGACGACCGAGTAAGGAGTGCGAAAGCGTGGTGCCATCCACCAGCTCTAGCTCACCACCAACGGGAACACCATGAGCAATACGGCTAGCGTTCACTTCATGGGCATTACATAGCTCAGCAATGTAATGCGCTGTTGCTTCCCCTTCAACTGTTGGGTTAGTCGCTAGGATTACTTCAGAGATATCACCACGACGCAAGCGGTAGTCCAAAACATCGAGACCGATGTCACTTGGACCAATACCATCAAGTGGTGAAAGGTGACCCATCAATACAAAGTAACGACCTGAATATTGGCCAGTCGCTTCTATTGCTGCAATGTCTGCAGGGCTCTCTACTACACAGATTTGACCATTTTCCTGACGTTTAGGATTGGTACAAATGTGGCAAGTATCTTCTTCAGTAAAAGTACGGCACTCATTACAGTGACCAATTTCGGTCATTGCTTGGCTAAGAGCTTCAGCCAATTGTAGGCCGCCTTTTCTATCGCGCTGTAACAAATGAAAGGCCATACGCTGCGCCGACTTGGGGCCAACCCCAGGTAGACAACGTAAGGCCTCCATCAAATGCTCCAGCATATGACTGGTACGCATATTTAACCGTTCTAATTTTCAAGTAATAGCCTGTTCAATACAAACCACCACCTGAATTAACCTTTAAGAATAAGTTACTTAGAAAGGCATCTTCATACCTGGTGGAAGTTGCATTCCGCCAGTTACGCTAGCCATTTTCTCTTTTTGAGTTTCTTCAACGCGACGAGCCGCATCGTTGAAAGCAGCAGCGATAAGATCTTCAAGCATCTCTTTATCGTCTTCCATTAGGCTTTCATCGATATCAACACGGCGAACGCTGTGGCTACCAGTGATCGTTACTTTTACAAGGCCAGCACCTGACTCACCTGTAACTTCCATATTTGCGATTTCTTCTTGAAGCTTTTGCATGCGCTCTTGCATTTGCTGGGCTTGCTTCATCATGTTGCCCATACCGCCTTTACCAAACATGTTAATACTCTCTGGTCTAATTGGTTTATTAAAATTAATTAAGCTATACAAGCTTAAATGGGGGTTAAAACAGTGTGATTCAACCCCTCGATGTTCAGTTCTCAGATTTGCTTATCTGGGATGATACGCCGGTCACTAAACAAGAAAACGTTCTAGATAGGACGAACGCTGTCTCTGTCGAGTTCAGCGGCAAAACGTCTTTCAATGAACTGTACGTTGGCATCGTTTTCCAACGCGGTAAACGCGTCTTTCAACTTACCTTGATACAGTCGTTCTCGTAATTCTAGCGGCGTTTCTCCACCCTCACCGATTTCAACACTCAAATGACACTCTTCCGCGAGCACAGTATTGAGAGACTGCAATAGCTCACTCTGTGCACGGTCCGTATTCAAGTGAGCTTGGCTCGCTCTTAACGTTAAAGTGATTGATGTGTCGTTTTTAGCAAACACTGAGTTCAATGCTAACTGTTCAACAAGCTTGGCTGTCTCTAGCTTTTGAATCGTGGCGGACCATTCATCTTGAGCAATCGACTCTTGAAGCAATTTGTCGACCATTTCTGGTGTCTTAATATGCTCTAACGCACGCTTGAGCTGAGTAGGTGTAAGCTCTTTGCTCACCTCTTTCACTACAGGTTTAGACGGTTTCCAGCGATAAGGTTCATTATCGTTGGTCACATTTTCTGTCGAAGAGGCTGATAAAGAAGCTGGCGACACCCGCTCAGAACCACCGTGTTGCTGAGCAACTCGATCAAGAACTGAAGTTTTAGCAGGTGTCGCTTTAGCCTTTTTTGGCGCCGAGCCTTTGTTTTCTGTTGCCGAACTGCCTCTACGTTGAGAACGTAATTGGTGGCGTAAACCACTCACAGGCGAAGTTGCACGCGCTGGCTGCTCTTGCGGAGCAGAAGGTGCAGCGCTTGGCTGTTGAACCTGACTCTGGTTTTGATAATTCGTTTGTTGCTGCTGAGGCTGCTCTGCACCGTAGCTTGGACGCTCATCATAAGCAGGAGGCGCATCATACTGGCTATGCGGGTAATCCTGTTCTGGATAACCTTGGTTGCCTGAGTGATCAGCGTAACCTTGCGAATCTGAATACTGTGCTGGATTCTGCTGCGGAGCCTGTTGTACGGGTTGCTGCTGCATAGGCTGCTGTTGAGGCGCCTGTTGTTGCATCTGAGGCTGTCTCGGAGCTGCCATTGGCGCAGGTTGACTCACTGACTGAGCAACGCTCTGAACTTGAGTTGCTGGCACTGGGCTTGTCGACTGAGTCGAGATTGCCGTAGCAACCGCTTGTTCTGCCGGTCTAAATGCCAACATGCGTAAAACCACCATCTCAATACCAACACGAGCGGTTGGCGACAATGGTAAGTCTTCACGACCTTTCAACACAATCTGGTAGTAGAGTTGAATGTCTTGTGGACTAAGCGCTTTGCTCAGTAGTTCAAGCTTCTCTGCGTCAGGCTGTGCCTTATCTAAGGTAGATGGCAAAGCTTGGAACATCGCAAGACGATGCAGTTGGGCCGCAAGCTGATTCAGCAAACCATCCCACTCAACACCGTTCTCAGCAAGGCTTTGGATACACGCCATCGCTTGCTGTGGCTGCTTACTGCTAATCGCTTCAAGCAAGTGGATAGCTTGGTCGGTATCCAGTGTTCCGAGCATGTGAGCAACAGTATCTGTTACGACATTGCCATTACCCAATGCGATAGCTTGGTCTGTAAGGCTTAATGCATCACGCATACTGCCATCAGCAGCATGAGCAATCATTCCAAGCGCACGAGACTCAGACGTCACATCTTCTTGTTCAAGAATATGATCGAGCTGCTCGTGAATATTATCAACGCTGATCGGCTTGAGGTGGAACTGCAAACAACGCGACAAGATAGTCACTGGAAGCTTCTGTGGATCCGTTGTTGCGAGCAAGAATTTCACATACTCAGGCGGCTCTTCTAAGGTCTTTAGAAGCGCGTTAAAGCTGTGCCTAGAAAGCATGTGTACTTCATCGATTAGGTAAACCTTGAAGCGACCACGTGCAGGCTTGTACTGAACATTGTCCAGAAGCTCGCGGGTATCTTCTACCTTAGTACGTGATGCCGCATCAATCTCAAGTAGGTCAACAAAGCGACCTTCATCGATCTCTTTACAGGTTGCACATTCACCACAAGGTGTTGAGGTAATGCCTGTCTCACAGTTGAGTCCCTTAGCAAACAAACGGCCGATGGTCGTTTTACCGACACCTCGTGTACCGCTGAACAGGTATGCATGGTGCAACCTGTTCTGGCTAAGGGCATTCTCTAATGCTGTTAAAACATGGGCTTGACCAACCACTTCTTTGAATTTGGTTGGTCGCCATTTTCGCGCTAACGCAAGATAGCTCATGAATAATTCCGAAAAGGATTAGTGACCGTCGAATTCGCAGATGCTAAACACTTCTAGACCTAAGCCTTGTAAGCGCTTGTCACCACCGATTTCTGGAAGGTTAATAACAAATGCAGCGTGTTCTACCACACCACCAAGTTGACGAATCAACTTTGTTGTTGCTTCAATCGTACCGCCTGTTGCTAGCAAATCATCAACCATCAACACTTTGTCGCCTTCAACGATAGCATCAGTATGGATTTCTAGAGTGTCGGTGCCGTACTCAAGCTCATAAGATTGTGCCACAGTTTGACGAGGCAGCTTGCCCGGCTTACGAACAGGAATGAAGCCAACACCTAGCTCAAGAGCAAGAGGCGCACCAAATAGGAAACCACGAGCTTCAGTACCAACGATCTTAGTAAAGCCCATGTCCTTGTATGTTTCCGCTAGCAGGTCGATAGTCGCTTTGTAAGCTGCTGGATCTTCCATCAAGCTTGTTACGTCACGGAACAAAATACCCGCTTTAGGGTAATCAGGAATGCTTTTGATGCTTGCTTTGATCAGAGAGATTTTTTCTGTGTTCATAATCTTATGCACTTCATTAGGCCGCTTTCCAAACTCTCGTTAACGAATCAAACATCAACGCTTGGAATTAAGGAAAGGTACGATTGGTATTCATTGCAACGAGAGTCATAACTCTGATTGCTGAAATAATAAACGCCCGCTATACAAGCAGGCACACTGGCTTAATGGTAGTGATTTTCTTTGCTGTCAGCAACCAACTCATGGGTTGGAAGTCGCATAAACCATGTGAGAAGAATAACAAGTACACAAATTAGGAAAGCCTTGACCCAAATGATAGGGGCAAAGTAGATGGATAAAGCAAAACTCAACAAGATAAAGAATACGCCACGCGTTTTAACTTGTTTGGTGACGGCACCGTGTTGATACCAATTGTTCAGCAAAGGACCCAGCGTTTTGTGCTCATGCATCCATTTATGAACTTTCGGATTACTTCGCATGAAACATGCGCTAGCAAGAAGGAGGAAAGGAGTGGTTGGCAGAACGGGCAAAACTATCCCTAGAACTGCGAGAAATATACAAAGGCCACCAGCAATATTGAGGCTTAAAACTCGAACGCTAATTGTGGCCTCCTTGAGTTAGCTATCACCAGTCAGTGACGACAGCTTAACTAGAATGTTGCGTAACCATTGAATACACGGATCAACGTAAGTGTTGCTGGTAGCAATGGAATCATTAAAAATGCGGCTAAAAATCCTAAAAAGTAGAATACATTAAACGGGTCTTGAAAGTCTTTGTTATCTGCCATGATTGCTTCTTGTTTTTGTTAGTAAAGGTAAGTATCCGGCGAACCAAACCCGCTTTGCTAAATCGACATTTAACAAAAAAGGCATAGCCACACCATTTGCGCAACTATACCTTAATCAATTATTCACAAAAACCGAGGAAATATAGGGTTAATCAGTAGACCCTTGGTGTATGTCTAAACTAAAACTTGCCGATCCAAGTAGGCTCAACGAAAGTTGGCAGCCCTGTTCGATCGGAAGGTCCCGCGTAATAAAGTTCTTCTTGCAGTTCTCGCCCAAGCGCTCACCTGCTGCAATATGTTGATTCAATTCACCATTCGACCATTGCCCATCTAAACCCGCAGGTAAAATGGAGATGGTTCCCTCGGCAAGGTCTGCAACACCAAACAAGGCATTCACTGGGGTAGAACATTTAGAGCAACGAATCCCCTTCTCTAAGATCTCAGCAATATCTTTGAGATCAACGTTAAAATCTTTTCTGTTTCTTATGTAATCGTGGAACAGCGCTCTCACTAACAATGTTGTCGCGGAGCCGCCATTATCAGACGACGATGAATCGACGAGGTAAAAAGCAAACTGCCCGTTCATCATCCACGCATAATCAAACACAAGTGGCATCATCTCTGTTGATTGCAGTAAACGGTAACTGCAACGCCATGAGCCTTGTCGCGTGTCCTTCTCTGGAAGCAACGCATGCAGTAAGTCTTTTGCTGCGCTTGGATTATCTTGAAGATAATTCAGGTGCCAATGAAGTTCTTGGTCTTCAGGGATCTCTCCCCCGTCATCCACACAGAACCACTGACTCGAAAAATCTCGTTGGTCTGAAATGTTATCGAACGAATCTGTCAATGTATTCGCAATCGCACTTCCTAGGTGACGGTGATCCTCTAACGGTTTCGCTAAGAAGTCTTTAATACCAAATCGCAAGGCTTTCGCCACATCAGACATATCATCAGTGCCGGACACAACGATCATAGGCAGTGACGGGTACTCTAAACTGAGCTCTTCCACAAGCTCGATGCCATCAAGTATTGGCATTGATAAGTCACACACAATTAAATCTGGCGCTGAGTCTCTAAGTTTCTGCAAAGCGTCCAGTCCATTTTCAGCCTCAACCACTTTATAACCGACCTTGTCTAGGTACGCGCTGGTTATACGGCGAAAAATAGGATCATCATCAACCAACATCACGCATTTTTGGTTAATTACTTCCTGAGCCGAGGTCATTACTGGCTGACTGTGAGTTTTGTACATAATCTATAACCTCACAAAACTAAGTCGAATTATTATTGTTATCTGTTCTAAGAACTAATATAAAACTTAGTAATAAAATGCTAAATACACAAATTTGCACTCTTTACTGGTAATTCGTGACGAGGGTTGGAATACTTGTAAATAATGCAACGAGTTGACGTAACGCAAACATTGATCTCACTGTTACGTATAAATTAGATGAGATTGTAAACAAATGTGTCTGGATTTATGAAATTAGATGATTTAAACCTCTTTCGACTCGTCGTTGAAAATGGGAGCTACACCGCAACATCGCGCAAGACTATGATTCCGGTTGCGACCATCACACGACGCATCCAAGCCTTAGAAGATTCTTTGAACCTTAGGCTTCTCAATAGACACGCGCGTAAACTTTCTTTAACAGAGGCAGGCGAACGTTTCTTCAATGAATGCTCTCCGCTATTGCAACGTCTCTCTTCTACTGCAGAAGAGTTAACTGACGTGTGCAAAGGCGCTTCCGGTAAGATTCGTATTACGGCACCCTCAAACCTGACCAAGCGCATGATGATGCCAATGTTCAGTGAATTCATGACTCAATACCCTGATATCAATATTGAGCTGATGATGAACAACCAAGCGGATCAGCTGGATCCAACTGAGTGGGACGTAATTTTCCGAGTCGGTCCACAACGTGATTCAAGCCTAATCGCTCGAAAAATCAGTGAAGTCAAAGATATTCTTATCGCGAGCCCTGAGTACTTAGCGAAGAACCCAGCTCCAAGCCATGCTGAAGAGCTAGCGAACCATTCGCTACTCAAAGGCTACCCGCTGATTAAATGGCAGCTGAGTAATTCGAATGAAGAGACGGTGGTGAATAGTGAGAAAGGCCGTTTCAACGCCAATGCGCTTAATGTCGTGAGACAAGCGTGCTCAGAAGGCCTAGGTATCACCCTAATGCCTGACGTGATGATCCGTGAATACATTGAAGATGGCAGCTTAGTGCAAGTCTTAGAAGACTGGAGCGCTAACCCTCGTGATATTTACATGCTTTATAATCACAAAGACCATCTACCAGAAAAAGTGAGATTGTTTATTGATTTTGTGATCGCATACCACATTCATTAAGGTCAATCCCCTTCTCTATAAACAAAAAAACCAGAGCCGATGCTCTGGTTTTTTATTTTCTGTATCGCTAGCAATACTGAATCATTGCTAGCAAAAACTCTTTATCACTAACGAAACGCTAACTAACTAAGCGCCTTCGTTGTGTAACTCTAAGTTAGCAAGATCTTGTTGAATCTCACGCTGAACCTTTGAGTCGTCATTACGCAAAGAGTCTAGGAAATCTAGGTACGCTTGGTCGATATCGCCAGTCACATACTCGCCGTTAAATACAGAAGTATCGAAACGAGAGATGTCTTGATTGCCCATGCCCACTGCAGAAATCAGATCTGGTAGCGTTTGGAAAATCAATGCGTCTGCGCCAATCTGCTTACAAATCGTTTCGTTATCACGACCATGAGCAATCAGCTCTGTCGCGCTCGGCATATCAATGCCGTAAACGTTCGGGAAGCGAACCTCTGGAGCCGCTGAAACCATGAAGACCTTGTTTGCGCCAGAATCACGAGCCATCTCAATGATCTGCTCTGATGTTGTGCCGCGAACGATAGAATCGTCAACCAGAAGAACGTTCTTACCTTTAAACTCAGAGCGAATTGCGTTGAGCTTGCGGCGAACCGACTTCTTACGCTGTTGCTGACCTGGCATGATGAACGTGCGACCAACATAGCGGTTTTTCACGAAACCTTGACGGTATGGCTTATTGATCGCTTGAGCGATTCGTAGCGCAATATCGTTTGATGTTTCAGGGATTGGGATAACCACATCAATATCTAAGTCTGCGTACTCTTCTTTAATACGCTTACCAAGCATCTCACCCATCTCAACGCGTGCGCTGTAAACCGAGATTTTGTCGATGAATGAATCTGGGCGTGCAAAGTATACAAACTCAAAGATACATGGGTTTAGTTGTGGGTTGTCTGCGCATTGCTTAGTGAAAAGCTCACCGTCGAAGGTTGCGTAGATAGCTTCACCTGGTGCTACGTCGCGCATGAAGTCGAAACCAACAGCATCGAGTGCTACCGATTCAGACGCAACCATGTACTCTGTTTTACCTTGAACTTCACGCTTACCAAGACACAATGGACGAATACCATGTGGGTCACGAAATGCAATCATACCGTGGCCGATGATCATCGCAGTTACGGCGTAAGCACCACGAATTGTACGATGCACGTTTGCCACAGCGCGGAAAACGTCATCTGAAGTTACGTTACCTTTAACGGTATCGATCTCATGAGCTAATACGTTCAGTAGAACTTCAGAGTCAGAGGTTGTGTTTACATGACGACGGTCTTTTTCGAACAACTTCTCACGAACTTCGTTTGCGTTCGTCAGGTTACCGTTGTGCGCCAACGTAATGCCAAAAGGAGAGTTTACGTAGAAAGGCTGAGCTTCAGACGCACTTGAACTACCCGCAGTAGGATAACGAACATGGCCAATACCAACTTCACCTTGTAGGCGCTGCATGTGTTTTGCTTCAAAAACATCTTTTACTAAACCGTTCGCCTTACGCAGACGGAAACGATTGCTTTCTATGGTACAAATACCAGCGGCATCTTGGCCACGATGCTGCAATACCGTTAAAGCGTCATAAATAGACTGGTTTACAGGTGTTGAACCCACGATTCCAACAATACCACACATGTCCTAATCCTCGATTTTTCGACATTAACTGGCGCTAGAGCGCGCCAGATAAGAAACTAGATGTTGCTTGTAAATGCTCGAAGAACGGCGCAATGATTCGACTAAATTCCGGAACCAATTGCGAATTCTTCCACCACTCAGAACTTGGGAATGCAGTAAACGCATCCATGAAAAACAACACTGCAGAAACAATCAAAACACCACGTAAGCCACCAAAGACGACACCGAGGATTCTGTCTGTACCTGACAGGCCTGTTTTCTGAACTAGTTGACCGATGACATAGTTAACTAAGGCACCCACAACTAACGTTGCAACAAACAATGCTGCTATCGCAGTTCCGTTTCGAAACATCTCATCTTCGATATTGGTGAAGTACATCGCTAATTTAGCGTAGTACTGGCTAGCAATAAAAAATGCTCCAAACCAAATAACGAGTGACAAGGCTTCTTTAGCGAAACCACGAACTAAACTGATCACGGCAGAGAAGCCGATCACGCCTAAAATGACAAAATCTAACCAATTCATGAATTCTTCATCTTAAGTTGGCGCGCATTTTAACAGAAAAAATGCTGACGCAAACGTTTTCTTATGGATTTAACGGTTTAAATTTGAGCAATTGGCCTTTTGAACCCGTAATTTTTTCTAATTCCTTAATTTGTCGCTCAAGTTTGGATTTAGAGACATCCGGGCCAATAATTACTCGCGTAAATGTTTTTTCTTGCTTGGTGTGAGCCTGATAACCACGCTTTTGCAGATCCTTAACAACGTTTTTTGCATTGTCAGCATTCTTCAAAGCCATCAATTGAATAATCCAAGCACTGTCTTGGTATTCATTTTTTTCAGGTACTGGCTTAACCACGACTGCCACTTTGTCTGCTTCTTTATTATTGGAAGAAGACGCGGTTTGCGTGTTTGAATTGTCACTACGACCACTTTCAACCACTTGCTCAACTGGAGAATCTGGTAGCGCTATCTGATCTTCAACGGGATCGAGTACTTCAAACACTTCAACATTACTATCAAGCTCAGGCTTAATCGGAATGCTTGCAAACTCTTCTTTATAGTGGAGCTTCTTACCATCTAGCACATCGGGTAATACAATCACGCCAATAGCCACTAAAATGATGGTGCCGACTAATCGGCTTTGGAATTTACTTGCCATTTAGTTTCCTTTTTTCTGCCAATGCTCCAACACTTCACCCACGGTATGGAAAGAACCGACAACCAACACAACATCGTCACCTTTAACAGAAGCTAAAGCCGCTTCAAAAGCTGTGACAGGGTTTGAATGCTGCTCTACGCCTTCGGGTAGACTTTGACACAATTCAGCAGCTGTCGCTGCGCGTGGCCCTTGCAATGAAGCTGGATACCAATGAGTTGCGATTGGCGCTAATACTTCCAATGGCGCTAATACTTCCAATGTCGCTGGGATATCTTTGTCATGAAGCATGGCGACTACAACGTGTAAATTTTTACCTGCATACTTCTTCGTAACTTGCTGCGCAAAGTATTCAGCGGAATGCGGGTTGTGCGCCACATCAAGCACAATCACGGGTTGTTCGCTAATTTGCTGCATACGCCCTGGAAGCTGCGCATTCTTCATGCCGTTAACCACGTTCACGTCACTAATACTAAGCTCTGATGTGCCCAATGCCATTAATGCTGTTGCAGCGTTAGGTAACGGCAGGCTTGGAATAGGTAGCGATTCTAGTTGGAATGCCCCACTGCGCCAGTTCCACGTATCACCGTTAACATCATAAGTGTATTGAATACCGACTTGGTAGAACTCAGCCTTAATATCATCAGCGTGCGCCGCAACCGTAGCCGGTGGCTTGGGTTGACCACAGATAGCGGGTTTACCACTACGATAAATGCCCGCTTTCTCAAAGCCAATCACATTGATGTCATCACCTAGCCAGTCAACATGGTCGACAGCCAAACTAGTAATCACAGAAACATCATGCTCAACGATATTGGTCGCGTCTAAACGCCCGCCTAAACCCACTTCTAATAGCACAACATCAACCGCTTCAGTTTGAAATGCGCGTAACGCCGCTAAAGTGCCATATTCGAAAAAGCTCAGGCTGATTTCGCCACGCTCTTTCTCAATGAAATCGAAAGACTGAACCATCTTTTCATCAGATAGATCTTGGCCGTTGATACGAACACGTTCGTTATAGCGAATTAAGTGAGGAGAGCTGTAGACACCAACTGAGTAACCAGCGTCCAATAGAATCGCTTCCATCAGTGCACATGTTGAGCCTTTGCCATTGGTTCCGGCAACAGTAATAACATGTTGAGCAGGTTTGGTGAGGTTTGCCTTAGAGGCGACGGCCTGAACTCGATCTAATCCAAGATCAATAGCGGTTGTGTGGATGTTTGATAAATAATCAAGCCACATCTCCAAAGAGGATGTGGCTTGAGGAATAGGTTGTTGACTCATCTAACTCATAACCATAATTAAGTTGGTTTGTTAGAAGGTACTTTACCCTTTTTCTGGCGCTTCTGGTACTTCATAAGTAGCTTCATTCGGTGAATCGTTCACAGAAACTACTAATGGTGAAGGCTGGTTGGTCATTTTAGCAACAAGGCTTGCAACGCGCTGACGCATCTCACGACGGTCAACGATCATGTCGATAGCACCGTGGTCTAGTAGGAACTCACTGCGTTGGAAACCTTCAGGAAGGTCTTCACGTACCGTTTGTTCGATTACACGACGTCCAGCAAAACCGATCAGTGCTTTTGGCTCACCAATGTTGATATCGCCAAGCATTGCCAAACTTGCAGAAACACCACCCATTGTTGGATCAGTCATGACTGAAACAAACGGTAGGCCTTTCGCAGATAAACGCTCAAGCGCAGCACTGGTTTTCGCCATTTGCATTAGAGACATCAATGCCTCTTGCATACGAGCACCACCACTTGCAGAGAAACACACTAAACCACAGTTGTTCTCGATAGCAGCATCTACCGCTTTCACGAAACGAGCACCAACAACAGAACCCATTGAGCCGCCCATGAATGAGAATTCAAAAGCACACGCTACGATAGGTAAACCCAATAGTTCACCTTTCATTGCAACTAATGCGTCTGTTTCACCACTGTTCTTTTGAGCAGCAGAGATACGTTCTTTGTAACGCTTAGAGTCTTTAAACTTCAGCTTGTCTTGTGGCTCAAGATCAGCACCTAGTTCAACACGCTCACCTTTGTCTAGGAATGTATCCAGACGGCGACGTGCTTTCATGCGCATGTGATGGTCACATTTTGGACATACTTCTAAGTTACGCTCTAGTTCAGCATGGTACAGAACCTGCTCACAAGAAGTACATTTAGTCCAAACACCCTCAGGGATAGACGCTTTACGAGATGTTACGATGTTGCTTTTTTCTAAAATCTTTTCAAGCCAACTCATGGAAGACCTTTTTGTTTCGATTCTTCCGCTTGATTGCGAAAGAAATAAATTTGGGAATTATGCGTGGGAATTAAAGCACATAAAACAGCGACTGTAGATAAAAAACTGGTTGTACCTATTTTCTGGGACTATCTTACGCACTAAACCGTAATAATTTTTGAACCTAAGTCTCACATTTAGTTCAAATTATCCGGTAAAAATAGAGGACCAATTGGCTCTCGTGGTAGCTCAAAATGTTCAGGATAATCAACATCCACCAGATACAAACCTTCCGCTTTTGCAGTTGCGCCGGCTATTTTTCGATCTTTAGCTTCTAAAAGCCACTGGATCCACTCTGGTTTCTGCTCCCCTTTACCTACAGCAATAAGGCTACCAGTAATATTCCTCACCATGTGGTGAACAAACGCATTCGCTTTAATATCGATCACAATGTAGTGTCCATGACGAGTCACGTTCAAGTGAATCATGTTTCTCCATGGGCTACGAGATTGACAATGTGTTGCCCTAAACGAAGTGAAGTCATTCTCACCAAGTAAGTACTGACCCGCTTCATGCATTTTTTTCTCATCAAGGTGACCATGATAATGGCTCACGCCTGAATTCAAAATGCCTGGGCGTAGTGCATGGTTAAAGATAATGTAGCGATAACGGCGGGCAGTCGCAGAAAAACGAGCATGGAAATCCTCATTCACTTCTGTCGCCCAACGAACCGCAATATCTTTTGGCATGTTGGCATTCGCGCCCATTGTCCATGCCACCATTTTACGATCGACATTAGTTTCAAAGTGAACGACTTGTCCCGTACCGTGAACACCGGCATCTGTACGACCTGCGCACATAACTTCTACAGGGTGATTCGCGACAACTGAAAGAGCCTTTTCCAATTCTTCTTGGACACTTTTCACGTCTCGTTGGCGTTGCCAACCAAAGTAGTGGGTACCGTTATATTCAATACCTAAAGCAATTTTCATGTTCTTGTTCTCTTTGAAAATGGGCGAGAAGTATATACGGAAATCAGTGCTAGCCCAAATAGGATGGGGCTAAAACTTTAATAAACAATCTGCATCGCGTTAAAATAAAGGGTAGCCAACGCTACCCTTTCTGATTTGTAAATTTATCGACCGTTTAACGTATCGATAAGATTTTTTGCCTCTCGACGAATATCATCGCTGCCATCAACGATTGCCTCTTCTAGAAGCTTAATTGCCCCTTGCGAGTCACTCATCTCGATGTAGATTTTGGCCAAATCAAGCTTACCCGCAGCTTCTGCATTGCTGTCGACATCATAATTGCCAATATCACCGATAACATCAGGGAATTCGTTTAAACCAACATCCAGTTTAAGCTCTTCATCGTCTGGATTAATGACTTCTTCACTTTCTTGCTCAACTTGAGCCATCAGTTCATCAATCGTCATGTACTGCTTATCACGACTGTTGCCTGATTCGGTTAGGTTGTCTTGTTGAGCCCAATTCTCTTCTTTGATTTTCGGTTCAGCTTGCTGCTCAGCCGATGCCCAAATCTCTTGTTGGTCATCAGGCACATCATTATGCATGCTCGATTGTTGCTCTGGTGCTAGGTTAAAGCCTTTCCAGTCTTCGCCGCCAACTTCAAGCATGGCGTCAATATCTAGCCCTGCGCTATCAATCGAAGTTGCGTCCAATGGCTTATCGAACATGTTGTCGACAGAGTCTTGAACATCTTCAGAAAGCAACTCAGCTAGTGCTGTCTCATCAAAGTCATCAAAGCCTTCTAGTGGTTCGTCTTGAAGCGCTGTAGGCGTTGAGTTTGGTTCTAAAGCCGCGCTCAGTGATTGTTCTGGTTGTGTAAAACCAGCCGGTTCAGAGTCTTCAGCATTCGAGAAATCATCGGCCTGACTGTAGCTCTGCGGGTTTGAGAACAGATCATGCAAAGCATCTTGCTCTTCGCCTTGTGGGCTGAAAGAAGTCAGTGGTGTTGGTTTCTCTGCAAACGCATCGGAGATGGCTTCATCTTCACCATATTCAGGCAAATCAAACTCATCAAACTCTACGCCTTGGTCTTCCGCCACCGGCTCAGCATTGCTTTGCTCAATATCATCTAAAACAGAGTCCGCTTTTGCGCTTTCTTCATCGTACTCAGGAAGATCAAGATCATCGAACTCGAACTTCTCTGTGTCAGGCGCTAAGTCTTGCTCTAACTGCGCTTCATCAGGCTCACTCACCACTTCAGCTAACGCGTCTTCTTCACCAAACTCTGGAAGTTCGAAGTCATCAAACGAGAACTCTTCTTCGCTTTCTGGTTTCGCAGTTTCAGCCTGTGGTGCATCATCTAGCTGAGGCTCAGCGGTTGGTTGCGATTCAACACTTGGTTGAGAATCAATAGCAGGCGTTGCTGGCTCAGGTGTTGATTCAGCATCGGCTTCCGCTAGTGCGTCTTCTACACTAAACTCTGGTAACTCGAAATCATCAAACGAAAACTCTTCGTCGCCTTGCCCCTGAGCTTTAACTTGGGCTTCAGTTTGAGGTTCAACACTTGGTTGAGCATCAATAGCTGGCGTTACTGGTTCTGGTGTTAATTCAGCATCAGCTTCCGCTAGTGCGTCTTCTTCGCCAAACTCAGGTAACTCGAAATCATCAAACGAGAATTCTTCTTCGCCGTCTTGTCCTAGAACTTCAGCTTGTTCTGCCACTTCCGCTTGTGGTGTAGCTTCAACTTGCGGTTCAGCGACAGGTGTCGCTAGCTCTGGTGTTACGTCAGTTTCCGCTAATGCTTCTGGTTCAGACGCCTCATCTTCAATCAGCCAATCATCGTCTTGTGGCACACCAAATTCATTCGGAATGATCTCTGGCATGTTTGCAGCACGAACTGGCTCTGGCTCTGGCTCTGGCTCTGGCTCTGGCTCTGGCTCTGGCTCTGGCTCTGGCTCTGGCAAGGATTCAACGACATCTTCAAGCTGATCACTACCTTGGATTTTTGGTTCAAAGTCAAAATCAGAGGTAACGTTCGCTGGCGACTCTACATCGTCGATAGCCTCAGCTAACCAGTCTTCAACCGTCTCTTCCTCATCTTCAGAGATATCATTTAAAGAGGATGGCGAAGCTTGATCTTCGAAGCTAGCAGCAATGTCTTCACGCTGTTCTTGGACGTCGGCTTCTTTCGGCTCTGGCTCTTGTTGTGCGGTTTCTTCTTGAACTCGCTCTTCAAAATCTGGTTTGTCAAAATCAGAATTCTCAGATAACAGCGAGTCGATATCCAGTTCATCATCTTCAACCGATGATGCGGTTTCTTGCGCTGATACTTCGTTGCTATTTGAAAGAGGCGCTTGCTCTGGTTCAACCATATTGTCAATTGATGGTTCAACAGGCTCTTCTATTGCTGGCAACAAATCATTGTCATCAGAAGTCATTAACTCATCAATCAATGCTTCATCTGTTGTTTCTAGCGAGTCATCAAGCAAAGCATCCGTTGCTGGTGCGACACCGAACAAATCATCGATAAAACCATCACGATTAAAGGCTTCATCATTTTCTGGCTTAACGTCAGCGCTGTCTTGAATCAGTTCCGAATCTAACGATTCATCACTAACGACTTCAGGTTGTAGTGTTTCACTAATGTTCGGATCTTGCTCTGGCTCACCTTCGGATGTTTCAGAGGTTAACGGAGTAAGCTCAACGTCTGAGTCCTTTTCAGGCTCATCATTGACGTTGTCAAAACCAAAGGCTGCGTCTAACTCTTTATCAAACGCCTTCTCTTCAGATTCAAGTTCGTCTTCAATGCCACTTGTTAGTAAGTCATCAAACGGGTCTAGAGATTCTGATTTTGGTACATCCGTTGAAAGCTCGTCACCTGACAATTCACTATCAAGGAAATCATCCAGTAAGTCGGTACTTTCGGCGTCAAGTTCGAAATCATCGTCGTCAGAATCACCTATCAATTCATCCAAGGTTTCCGTGCTGTCTTCTGCGATGTTGAGGTCATCATCGGTCGATAAACCAGAAAGCTCTTCCAGTTCAGATAAAGAATCAAAGCCAAGAGGTTCGCTTTCAGACTCATCATCCGAATCGTCCCCTAGCATCTCATCAAGAAGGTCGGTCGAGTTACTTAGATCAACGTCATCGCCTGCCAGTTGCTCATCAAGCAGATCAACGCTGTCTTGAGTTTCTTCGTCTACGATTGGCTTATCGAACTGAGACAGAATGTTTTCGATATCATCATCAGACGCCAACCCACTGTTTAGGTTAGTGGCAATCTCATCATCGCTATCGAGGTTGAAAGGGTCATTCGCTTGATCGTTCTGAGCCGCAACCTGCGCAAAGATGTCATCAATATCATCATTCGCTGTCGGTGAAGCTGGCTCAGGGGACTGTTGTTCAGAGATTAGAGCATCAATATCAAAATCGTCATTGCTCAAATCAGCAGGCTTAGTCTCGCTTTGTTGCTCTGAGATAAGCGCATCGATGTCAAAATCATCGCTTGCTGGTGTTTCCGTGTTAGAAGGCGAATCACTTTGCTCTTCCGAAATCAGAGCATCGATATCGAAGCTGTCATCATCTTCGTCATCAAGAGCAAACAGGTCATCTAATAAAGATTGGTCTAGCTCATTGGAACCGAGATCTTCAGTTTCAGACTCTTGAGATAGTAAAGCTTCAATGTCATCAGCAGACATTGCGTTATCATCAGAAAGGTCGAAGTCGACATCATCAGTATCGACGGCGCTTTCCGCAGTTTTGTCTAGCGCACGCTCCATCTCTTCAAGACCAAGCGCTTTCTCTTCGCCATTAACACTAATGCCGTTGCTGCTGTCTAAATCTAGATCGTCAAAGTTGGTGTCTAAATCGCCGTTTTCGCCAATGCTGGCAAACGGGTCATCGTCTTCACCATCTAAATTGAAATCGAGATCAGATTCATCTAAGCCGGCAAAGACATCGTCTTCCTCAGCTAGCGCTTGATCGTCAAACAGCTTGTTGGCGTCATCTTCCGTACCAAACAAATCATCGTCTAAAGACAACTCGTTAAGGTCGTCCATCTCGTCGCCCAATGTAATAGGCGCAACGGTGCTTGGTTCTGGCTGAAGCGGTTGTTCTTGAGTCGTCTGCTGTTGCTCATCATTTTTAGAACGACGGCCCAACAACATCACAACGATCAAACCAATGAGCAAGCCTGGAATAATCGCTAGAGCCGCCACTAACCAACCATTCGATAACAGTTCGTCCATGGCACTTGGTGCCATTTTTTCAATTTCGGCGTTCTTTCTGCGCTCTTCATCAAGCAGTTTTTCCACTTCGCTACGAATGCGGTCTTCATCGCTGAGCTCAGTTTTTAGCTCATCCACTTCCGATTGAACATTCGATAACATCAAACGAAGTTGGTGGTTTTTCTCTTCAAGTGACAGTAATTCAGTTTCTGAAAGCTCTAGCTGCTTCTCTAACTTGTTCATCTCTTGGGTTGGAGCGGATTGAGCTAGAGATGATTGAGTTGCAGACAATGGCTTTTTAGCGGCTTCAGCAGTGCTTACTTGCTTAGCAGGAGCAACATTTTTTGCATCAGAACTCGGCGCTTTGGGTTTTGAAGCGACAGGCTTACTTGCAGGAGCATCAAGCTTAGCAAGATGTGAGTTCATGATGTTGATAGCTTGCTGCGTCGAGCTTGCACGTGCTTGCTCTAAAGAAGGCACACGTAAATTACTGGCAGGCAGCAGGCTATGGATATTCTGGTTTTCAAACGCTTGTGGGTTTAAGCGATAAATAGCCAACAGGGTTTGTTGGACTGACACGGAGTTATCAGGGCGTAACTTTGAAGCAATAGACCACAATGTTTCTGAGCCACGAGTTGGACCATAGAAACGAGAAGGCTCAGCGCTATTTGATTGCGCTCTTTGAAGAGGTTCTGAAAACGTAGGCGCTGATTGTATCTGGCCATTAGGCCCTACAACTCGAATGGAATCTGCACGAACAACGGAAATCTGAGTCGCAATGATAAAGGCAAAAGGCATTAACCACGGCTTGAAAATTTGAAACATAAAAGGCTCAGCTAGGTGCTTAAATTCGGAAAAGTGATGATCTATTAAATATATCGGATAAATGACGTAAAACTATAGAGATGAAAACAAAAAATGTGTTGCAGCAACAATATTCGCAGCAATTTCACACAATTTGACTAACAATATTTTTAATCGATTAAAAAAGCCCCACTAAAGAGTGAGGCTTGTTTATCAAAGCAATAAAGCTTAGAAGTAATCGCGAATCAGAACTTCAGCGATTTGAACTGCGTTTGTTGCTGCGCCTTTACGAACGTTATCAGCGACAACCCACATGTTCACGCCGCTGTGATGGCTGATGTCGTTACGAATACGACCAACCATTACGTGGTCTTTACCACCTGCATCACGAACTTGAGTTGGGAAGTCTAGCGCTTGGAATACTTCTACACCTTCTGTGTTCTCTAGAAGCTGAACCACTTGCTCTGCACCGATTGGTGCGCGAGTTTCAATGTGTAGAGATTCTGCGTGACCGTAGAATACCGGTACGCGAACACAAGTCGGGTTCACTGTGATTGAAGAGTCAGCAAAGATTTTTTGAGTTTCCCAAACCATCTTCATCTCTTCACGCGTGTAGCCGTTCTCTGTAAATTCATCGATTTGAGGAATACAGTTGAAAGCGATCTGTTGTGAGAACGCTGAATTTTCAGCTGGCATGCCGTTAAGAAGCTTAGCCGTTTGACCCGCTAGCTCATCGATACCTGGCTTACCTGCACCAGACACTGATTGGTAAGTTGAAACGTTAATACGCTCAAGGCCCACTTCATCGTGAATTGGTTTTAGTGCTACAACCATTTGGATAGTAGAACAGTTAGGGTTCGCAATGATGTTGCGATTACGGAATTCAGCAATTGCTTCAGGGTTCACTTCAGGCACAACCAGAGGAACATCGTATTCGTAACGGAAACGTGATGTGTTATCGATAACAACCACACCTTCATCAGCCGCAATTGGAGCCCAACGCTCTGAAAGCTCGCTACCTGCAGAGAAAAACGCAATATGTACTTGAGACCAATCGAAGTCTTCTACGTTTTGTACTTGTATTGTTTTGCCGTTAAAACGGGAAGTTTTGCCTTCACTACGTTCACTTGCTAGTAAGTGCATTTCACCGACAGGGAATTTACGCTCTTTAAGTACTTCAAGAATGGTTTCACCAACCGCACCAGTCGCACCTAAAATAGCAATATTAAATTCTTGGCTCATTGTTTCTCTCTTTTATAAAGTTGGCTTTACCATAAAACCGAGTTTAGATAACGGCGTTAAATTACAAGATTCGTCGCCCGTTAACTCGACTGCACTGTACTCTCTGCGGTCCCAATATTCTTTACGCATCTTGTCAAAAGAACCCGGCGTAGCGATATTGCGACGGAATAAGGCGTCGTCTTTGCGCACATCATAGATCAACTGAGTCAAATTGTGCAGTGTTGCTTCATCCCAAGCTCTATCTAATTTCATTTGAGGTACAGGCGCTGTCGGCAATAAGTCACTTGCATACGCACGCTGTTCAGTACCTAAAAACTCACAATAACTGTTGAAGATCATCGTGGTACCACGCGCTTTACCCTCTAAACCGTAGCCCGCTACGTGAGGCGTTGCAAAAGCGAGTAACGGAAGAAGCTCAAAGTCGACTTCAGGTTCAAACTCAAACACATCAAGCACTGCAGTAAAACCATCGGCTTTTTGCAGGCGAGCTTTTAGCGCTTGGTTATCAACCACAGGACCGCGAGCTGCATTAATCAGAATTTGATCAGCACGTAAGTTGTTCAGCACTTGCTCACTGATTAAGTGATGCGTTGGAAACTCACCTGTCTTAGTGATCGGTGTGTGTAATGTAATAACGTCTGATTGCTCAAGCAGAGCCTCTAAATCAGTAAATTCGCGAGTGTCACCCTCTTGTTGTTTTAGAGGATCGTTCAGCAGAACTTTAATACCAATGCCTTCTAGGCACTTCGCTAAGTAACTGCCCACTTGACCACAGCCGATAATACCAACCGTTTTATCAAAAACAGAGAAGCCTTGTTGCTGCGCAAGCACCATCATCGCACTGAACGCGTACTCAGCAACACCCACCTTGTTACAACCAGGTGCCGCAGTAAAGAAAATGCCACGCTCTTTCATCAATTCTTGGTCAACGTGATCCATACCAGCCGTCGCAGTACCGACAAACTTCAGCTTATTGGCCTTGCTGATCAATGACTCGTTTACCTTGGTAACAGAGCGAATCATCAATGCGTCTACGTCAACTAGGTCGTCAGCTGTTAATGTGCGACCAGACTTCATTGTCACTTCCCCTAGCTGGCTAAAAAGCGCTTCAGCGTAAGGCATATTTTCGTCGATTAAGATTTTCATTTGGCGAGTACTTTTGTTGGGGTCTATCGACCTAAATGTGAATTGAAATGATTGTGCAAAATTCCACACACGGTGTCGAGTAGCAATTGGAATACATTATAAATAAAGGGCTGAATCACTGAGTCTGCACAAACAACAGGCATAAGATTCCATACCCAAATATCAAACGGCTAAAACGAAAAATGCCCGATTGAATAAACAATCGGGCAAACATCCAGAACAAAAGGATCCTATCTCGCTCTCCAGGAGACAGAGTCTTGCGTCTGTTCAACCAGTACTAACTAAAGTCAGTACTGGTCAAGCTCTGGAAACCTTTCAATCTCTAAACCCAGATTTAAAAACTATGTTTAAAAAACACGTTTACCAACCTACGTCTAAAAACTTTGTTCTGATGGTCATTATTACTGGGTGACCTGTGCGTGTTGAATCGGCACTAGCGCAACCCTTTAACGATTAACCTTGTCTCTGTAACTCAAGCTTAAGTTAAGCTTGGTACTTTTTGATTACTAGCGTTGCGTTCGTACCGCCGAAACCAAAGCTGTTAGACATAACCGTTGTTAGCTCTTGATCACGAGCTTCAGTTACGATGTCTAGGCCAGCAGCAGCTTCGTCTAGGTTCGAAACGTTAATGCTTGGAGCGATAAAGCCGTTGTCTAGCATTAGCGTTGAGTAAATTGCTTCGTGTACGCCAGCAGCACCTAGAGCGTGACCTGTCATCGCTTTAGTTGCAGAAATTGCTGGGCTGTTGCCACCAAATACTTCTTGGATAGCGCCTAGTTCTTTCACGTCGCCAACTGGAGTTGAAGTACCGTGAGTGTTCACGTAGTCAACGCCATCAACGTTTTGCATTGCCATCTTCATACAACGAACCGCACCTTCACCAGAAGGAGCAACCATGTCGTAGCCATCTGAAGTTGCGCCGTAACCTACGATCTCGCCGTAAATTTTCGCGCCACGAGCAACAGCGTGCTCAAGCTCTTCGATAACTAGCATGCCGCCGCCACCAGAGATAACGAAACCATCACGGTCTGCATCGTAGGTACGAGAAGCCAGTTCTGGCGTGTCGTTGTACTTAGTAGAAAGTGCACCCATTGCGTCGAACATCATAGTCAGAGACCAATCCAGTTCTTCACCGCCACCAGCGAATACAACGTCTTGCTTACCAAGTTGGATAAGCTCCATTGCGTGACCAATACAGTGTGCAGATGTCGCACATGCAGAGCTCATAGAGTAGTTCACACCACGGATTTTGAAAGGAGTTGCTAGACAAGCAGAAACCGTAGAAGCCATTGTACGTGGCACCATGTATGGACCAACGCGCTTCACGCCTTTCTCACGGATGATGTCTACCGCGTTTACTTGGTTTAGAGATGAAGCACCACCTGAACCCGCAACGATACCCGTGCGGTCATTAGATACTTGATCTTCAGTTAAACCAGAATCAGCAATTGCTTGCTCCATTGAAAGATAAGCGAATGCCGCTGCATCACCCATAAAGCGCATTTTTTTGCGATCGATATGGTCAGCAGGGTTCATTTTTAGGTTACCCCATACTTGAGAGCGCAAGCCATTTTCCTTGAACTGCTCTGAAGCGGTAATACCAGATTTACCCTCTTTCAGTGATGCTAAAACTTCTTCGACGTTGTTACCGATACTTGAAACAATACCCATACCGGTGATTACGACTCGTTTCATGTGACATTCCTATAATTCTAAATTCAGCTAGATGATAACTAAGAAGCCTAACAAAAGTGGTCAGCTTTCCTAGAAATTCGTACAATCCCTACCAACATATCGCTTCAAATCACAAAATGATAGATTTTATGACTTCAATTACTAATGCAGAACTGGAATGGAATGAGTCTGGCACGCCAGTTTCAGACCAATTTGACGACGTTTACTTCTCCAATGTTAACGGTTTAGAAGAAACTCGCTACGTCTTTTTAAAGCAAAACCACCTTCCAGAGCGTTGGCTTGAACATGAACAACGCCGCTTTGTGATTGCTGAAACCGGCTTTGGCACAGGTTTGAACTTTCTTGCCGTTTGGCAATGGTTCGATGCTTTTCTTAAAGATAACCCACAAGCGATGACCAAAGAGTTACATTTCATCAGTTTTGAAAAATATCCTTTAAATAAAGAGGATCTCATCAAAGCACACCAATCGTGGCCAGAATTAGCCGAGTATGCGACGCAACTCCAAGAACACTACCCTATCGCTCTACCTGAGTGTCACCGCATTGTGCTGGGCGACGGTGCAATCACGCTTGATTTGTGGTTTGGCGATATTAAAGATTGCATGCCTAACGTACCAACCCCACGTGAAGGTTTGGTTGATGCTTGGTTCTTAGATGGTTTTGCTCCGAGCAAGAACCCAGAGATGTGGAATCAAAACCTGTTCAACGGCATGGCCAAGCTCGCTAAGCAAGATTGTAGCTGCGCCACCTTCACCGCTGCCGGCTTTGTTCGCCGTGGCTTAATTGAAGCTGGCTTTGAAATGAAAAAGGTCAAAGGCTTTGGTACTAAGCGAGAAATGATCGCCGGCCGACTTGGCGAAAAGCACGCTCATACCAACATCAAACCTTGGTATGGCCTTTCTCAACACAGTGAATCACAAGACATTGCGATCATTGGTGGGGGTGTCGCCAGTGCTGCATTAGCCAAAACGCTAAGCCGTCGTGGTAAAAACATCACCCTTTATTGTGAACACCCACAAGCTGCGGGCAATGCCTCGGGTAACAACCAAGGAGCGATTTACCCGTTATTGAGTGAAGCGACCTCGAACGTGTCTCGCGTGTTTGGCCCAGGATTACTGTTTGCTCGTCAATTTATTAATCAAGCGGCTCAGTCTATCCAATTTGATCACAACTGGTGCGGAGTGAACATTTTGATGTGGGATCAAGGCTCCACTAAAAAGCTCAACCGCATGTTGGAAGGCAACTTCCACACCGACCTGATTCAGCGTTTATCGCCAGAGCAAGCCAACGAAAAAATTGGCTTACCGGTAGATAAAGAGAGTGTTTACTTTCCGTTGGGCGGCTGGTTAAGCCCTCTTCAACTGACTCAAGGCTTGATTGGCAAGTTAGAAGAGAACAACAAAGTAAGCGCGCACTATCAACATCAAGTAACGCAACTTGAGTGGATCGAAGTTGAACAACAATGGTTACTGACGATTGAGACACCTCAAGGTGAGATTCAAACCAAGCACGACCAAGTAGTTGTCGCGAACGGACACAAGTTCACTCAGTTTGAACAAACTCAGCCAGTGCCACTGACTCCGGTTAAAGGCCAAGTGAGCCATATTCCGACCACGGAAAATCTCAGTAAACTAAAAACCGTGTTGTGCTTTGATGGCTACCTGACGCCACAGAACCCAAACAATGGTCACCACTGTATTGGTGCGAACTACGACAAAACCAATATCGACCAAGAGTTTGATATTGAGGTTCAGCAGCACAATGGTGAGCGCCTACACGGGTCGCTACCAGACCAAGCATGGACAAAAGATGTCGACACCAGTGACAACTTAGCTCGCCAAGGTATCCGTAGTGTAAGCCGCGATCATCTCCCGTTTGTCGGAAACGTTGGTGACTTTGAAGCCATTAAGGAGCAGTACCAAGACCTGCACAACTTCAACCCGCAGCGTGACTCGGTTGAGGATGTTGAAACGGTAACAAGCTTCCCTAACCTATACTGCTTTATCGGGCTAGGCTCACGTGGCTTGAGCTCTGCACCATTATTGGCTGAAGTATTAGCATCACAGATCTGTGGCGATCCGCTACCCTTGCCTGTTGATGTGCTTGAGGCGATTCACCCAAGTCGAATGTGGGTACGCAGACTGCGTAAAGGTAAGGCATTAACGGCTGGATGGGTTGCTGACAAGCATTCTAAATCAAAGCCGTAGTTTCTAGTTCAGCTATTCTGAACATCTGAAATATCTGAATATCTGAAACTAATAAGTTAAAAGCTAAAAAGCCCGAACGACATTGTGTCGCTCGGGCTTTTTGTTATTCGTGTTGCTCTAAACTGATGTTCTAAACGAAGCTGTATTTACAGCTTAGCAACCGCGCCTTTAATCTGTAGAGCGATCTCTTCGTTGCTGATAGAACCAGATTCAAAATCAAAGTTATCGTAGAAACTTGGTACTGAAACTGACGCTTGCACGTTGCCACCGAAGTAAGGTGCAGAACCTGTTGCTGCGCCAAGTACCGTTTGTGCGCCGCCAGGGCCCGGTGAAGTCGCTAGGTAAACCGCCGGCTTCTCGCCAAATACTGAACGCTCAATGCGTGTCGCCCAATCAAATAGGTTTTTATACGCTGCTGGGTAGTGACCATTGTGTTCTGCGAACGAGATAACAAACGCATCAGCTTCAGCTAGATCGCGCAAGAATGCTTGAGCGCCTTCCGCTTGGCCAATCTCTTTTTCAGTGTCCTCACTGAACATAGGAACATTGTAATCGTTGATGTCTAGGACTTTAACTTCAGCACCTTCAATCAAGTTTGCTGCGTAAGTTGCTAGTGTTTTGTTGATTGAGGTAGAACTTGTGCTTGCGCCAAATGCGATAACTTTCATGATGTGACCTTTTCTGTAATTCCGTTAAGTGGGATTAGAATAACGTAGTAAGAAAATGGAACCATCACAAGAAATGAACGGACTCATTCAAAAATTTCGAACGAGTCTCAAATAAACCAGTTCGCTCAGCAAAATGAAAAAGAAGGGACTGAGCGGATAGTGTCAATATATCGAGATTAAGCTTGGTTTTGTAGCTCAACCCAAAGGTCATTAACGATGGTGCGGTCTGCTGGCGTTAGTTCAGAGCGAGCGTCGTCTAGGCTCTGCTCAATACGAGCTTTTACTTCAGCCACATCTTCAATGCCTTCTTCTTCACATGAAGCCACAGAAAAAGAAATATGACCACGTAAGTAACCACCAGCAAACAGTTCATCGTCTGATGCGTTTTCAATGCGAGCATCAATTACTTCAAGTAGTTTTTCTTCAAATTCGATAATCATAATATTCTCTTATTTCACAATAAATTGGCTAGTACATAAAGGTTCTACATCGTAGAAGCTGCGTAATGCTTCAGAGAGCATTTTCACGCGAGGCGGAAGACCAGCTTCAAAGATACCCATGACTTCACTGTGTACTTTATTCATAAAAGCCAAACGATCTGGCTCAAAATCGCCGTGTAGATTGTCACAGCTGACATTAAAAGGAAAGCCCGCACTCATCGCAATGATCCATTCATACGCTTGTGGGCGAATTTCTACTTTTTCAAACTCAGCTTGAACCGCCTCAGTTCTACCATCAGGCTCATACCAATAGCCAAAATCTTCCAACAAACGACGCTCAGGCCCAGCGACACACCAGTGTGCTATTTCGTGAAGGGCAGATGCGTAAAAGCCGCGAGCAAATACGATACGGTGATGAGAAACCTGTTCATCGGCTGGCAGGTAAATAGGCTCGTCTGCACCCAGTTCGAGCTTGGTATTGTAGCTCTCGAAAAAGGTTTGATTGAAAATATCGATGATGTCTGAGTATTGGTGCGTCATAAAATAAAATTTAAGTAAAAAGAACTGGGGCATTTTGCGTTTTTTTCAGCGCTCGGTAAAGCCCTATCACGGGCAATGGCTTTAGGTTGACCCCAATACTTTACCGTGACAATCGATTGCTGATCCCAGATTACACTACTTTGAGGTGAATGATTAGTTTAGCTAATCTGAAATGCCCATTCACGGTACAAATATTCATTCGTCAATCAGCGTTTTTACTACTACACTCGCGCTTCATTTTTATATCACTAAGGCCTATAAGACTCCAATTTATAGACCTATATTATAGAGCTACAGCAATGCTACTAAGTGTTTTGTATATCATTGGCATCACGGCAGAAGCCATGACCGGCGCTCTCAGTGCTGGCAAACAAAAAATGGATTGGTTTGGTGTAATGTTGGTTGCCAGTGCAACGGCAATTGGCGGCGGTACAGTACGAGATATCTTACTTGGCCATTACCCTTTAGGTTGGGTTGAGAACCCTCAGTATCTAGCGATCACCTGTATCGCAGGTGTTATCACAACAGGACTGGCTAAATGGGTAATCAAGCTCAAAGGGCTATTCATTCGTTTGGATGCACTAGGGCTTATCGTGTTCAGTATCATTGGTACTAAGGTAGCGATGACCATGGGTCTGCACCCAATGATCTGCATGGTGTCTGCGCTAGTCACCGGTGTCTTTGGTGGTTTGCTGCGAGATCTTATCTGTCGTCAAACACCATTGGTATTGCATGAAGAGCTGTATGCATCTGTCGCACTTGTCGCTTCAGGTTTATACCTAGGTTTGCTTGAGCTTGGCATCAACGACGTAACCGCGACGATTGTTACGCTTGTGGTTGGTTACTTGCTGCGCATGGCGGCCGTGCGATTCAAGTGGCGTTTACCTTCGTTCCAGCTTGATCCGGAAAGCTCGGTACATTAGATAATATATTCTCAATTACGCACAATATAAAAAGGGTTGCTTCATTACGAAGCAACCCTTTTTTTTGTTTCTATCAAATCAGCTTCAAATCTGTTCTGAATAAAACGAAGCAGAACTAGATTTTTGGCGTTTCAGTTGTCACACCAAAGTTTTGACCACGGTGACGTAGTAAGTGATCAAGCAATACAATCGCTAACATCGCTTCTGCTATCGGCACAGCACGGATACCCACACATGGATCATGACGACCTTTAGTGATTAACTGCGTTGCTTCACCGTCTTTAGTGATCGTGTCACCAGGAACGGTAATGCTTGATGTTGGTTTAAGCGCAATGCTTGCCACAATATCTTGACCAGTAGAAATACCACCTAAGATACCGCCAGCATGGTTGCTGCTGAAACCTTCTGGAGTTAATGGATCACGGTGTTCACTACCGCGTTGATTAACCACATCAAAACCATCACCAATCTCAACACCTTTCACCGCATTGATGCTCATTAGAGCGTGCGCGATGTCTGCATCTAGACGATCAAAGATTGGCTCACCAAGGCCTACAGGCACTTTCGTCGCAACAACTTGAATCTTCGCACCGATCGAGTTGCCTTCTTTTAGCAAGTCACGAATCAGTTGGTCAAATTCCGGTACTTTGTCGGCATCTGGACAGAAGAAAGCGTTGTTTTCAATCTCGTTCCAATCCACTTTATCAATTGAGATATCACCCATTTGAGAAAGGTAAGCTTGGATTTCAACACCAAATTCTTGTTTTAAGTATTTCTTCGCAATTGCACCTGCCGCTACACGCATTGCAGTTTCACGAGCTGAAGAACGACCACCACCTCGGTAATCACGCACACCGTACTTTTGATGGTACGTATAGTCAGCGTGTCCAGGGCGGAACTTGTCTTTAATTTCGGAATAGTCTTTAGAGCGTTGGTCTGTATTTTCAATCAATAGACCAATAGAAGTGCCCGTAGTTTGGCCTTCAAATACACCTGATAAGATTTTCACTTCATCCGCTTCACGGCGAGCCGTTGTATAGCGAGAAGTACCAGGGCGACGACGATCCAAATCTCTTTGAAGGTCTGCTTCGGTAATTTCTAATCCTGGTGGGCACCCATCTACGATACATCCTAGTGCGATACCGTGACTTTCTCCGAACGTGGTCACGCGGAAATGTTGTCCGATACTGTTTCCTGCCATTACTTCCTCTAAATCAGCTATTGAGCAGAAGGTTTGATTCCTAAACCCACTGACGAATAGCTTTACTTGTCTATTCTTCGTGAATTCATAGTGGCTTTATTACCAAATGATGTAAACCCCAAAAAACGAACAATTTTAACTTTCTATTACATGAGCCGAATGAAATGAATGACGAGGAGAAATGAGCGTCGCTTTGAAGTGGCTATTTTCACCAGTAACATTGTCCAATTAACAAAGGTTAATGAAGTCACTTCAAATACTCTCTATGTTGTAGCCCACAATAATAAGGAGAAAAATAATGATTGAGTGGAGAGTTAAAAAGTTCGCAGATCTGTCTGTTCAAGAGCTCTATGATTTCTTGCAGCAAAGAGTTGATATTTTTATCGTGGATATGAACACGCCCTACAGCGATTTGGATGGCAAAGATAACCATCCGGAGACTTATCACGTCATGGGCTACGAGAACGGACACTTAGTGGCTTACAGTCGAATTATGGCTCAGAAACTTGGGTATCCAACCGATGTTCTTCCCCTGCTCGATTCAGACGCCAACGATGTTTGTATCGGACGAGTGATTGTCGCGAAGGGCTATCGAGGCAAACAAATAGGTAACCAACTCATGCAGGTGAGTTTTGATGCAACTCGAAAGATTTACCCTGACTGCTCAATTTTCATTTCGGCACAAGCGCACCTTAAAGACTACTATGGTAAATTCGGTTTCGACGTGGTGACGGATAGTTACTTAGAAGATGGGTGTACGATGTTAGGCCTTCGATTTATTCCAGAGGTCGTGATGGTTTAGCTGAAAGCGGCAGACGCAGTATAAGTACTCGTTTTTATAGATTGAGAAGATTCCTCTAGTTTAGTGGCACTTACCTCCCCAGTTAACATACCAAACAAGCCTCTCATTCGCATGAAAGGCTTAAGTTTGAACAGTTACGTAGAATTTAGGGCCTTCTCGAAATCAGCAGAGCTCTTTCTGTGGCTTGCTAGGCTCTAATCCCCAATCAACGACACAGGTGTGCTCGACCGGGTCGTAGAGGTTTTTCTGTGCGATGCTGTTGAGTATTTTGGCACCTCGCCACGCAGCTAAGCTTAATTGTGGCTCTGCGATACCATGACTTCCCATACCAGTATTAACCATATATATACGATTATGCTCCCCACCGTCCCATTCTACAGAGAAGTCTTCTGCCAATTTAGGACGCCCATGATAATCCCATTTGATTTGTTCATGTAACGCGTTTAGACAGCTTGGTGTTACGCGCTTAAAACCAGTGCACATCACAACAACGTCCGCTGTAATCTGTGATATTTCGCCTGTTAAGCTATGTTCAAGTGTCAATTGGTAACCTGTGCTATCACGTTGCATCTCAATTAAGGAGCGGCTTGGTTGAATGCTCCACCATGGTCTATTTCTCAACACAAACTTATCATGGTACAAACGCTGATAAATCCCCTGAAGGCACTCGCTTGTGATTCCATCGCTGGTTAGCTTTTGTCGCCCTACTTCGCTATCTTTCACTTTTTGATCAAGTTGATAGAATCCATTCACATAATCTGGCATGAAATACTGGTCAGTAAAGCATCCTTCATCAAGTACCTCGATATTCGCTCTTCTCGACACCCAATGAAGCTCAGATAACGCACCGAACTGTTGATCAAAACTATGTTGGAAAACATCTGCTCCCGTTTGCCCTCCGCCGATCACGGCAACTCGTTTACCTTCAAATTGAGGAGCACGCAAAGCCAGCTCACTGGCATGGAAGCACTCATCGCCCATGTGTAGCATTGCACATTCAGGAACGGTTGGTACAACACCGGTTCCCATGACAAGGTTTTTTGCATAAAAGATGTGGTTTTCCGTTACTACCTTGAATAAACCATCGTTGTTTTCAATATGAATGACTTCTTGGCTAAATTTTACATTGGGTAGTTGATTCGCCACCCAACCCATATAATCTGAAAACTCTAAACGTCCTATCGTGTTCTGTCCCGAAGCCATAAACGGGTAGAACTTTCTGTTCAAGACTAGATAGTTGAGAAAACTGTAAGGGCTAGTTGGGTCAACCGCAGTCACTAAATCTTTTAAGAATGATGTTTGCATTTTTGCATCGTCCAGTAGCAACCCAGGATGCCATGCAAAGTGAGAACGCTTATCTAGAAATAGCGTGTTTAGTTCAGGTTGTTGGGCAGCCAAAGCGGCAATACTTAAGTTAAATGGACCTAAGCCGACACCAATCACATCATAAATAATGTCCATCTCGAAACGTTCGTTATCGTTATTCATTATTTTCCCTTTTCAATACCAAATATCTAAAATGCAAACTGTTCAAAGAAGCGTTTTCTACCGCACAAAATGAACGCTGAACGTTTATGAGGAAAATCAAATTCAAACAATTTTTTCATCCCTACTCGCGAGTTCAACTTGAGCACTCGATGGTTATCGGCTCTTGGCTCACCGACCACAGACTCCATTCTTGGTTCCTGCATGAAACAGTATTGAACAACTGCCCTTCCCCAAGTATCAAAGTAAGGAAGACCTCTATACGCTAAGTTGCCCACCAGCATATGCACGCCTTTATCAAACAATCCGTATTCGTAAAATGGACCAATTCTGTCTTCGGCTGCCCAGTAGATTTCAAAATAGCCGAAAGGCACACCATCAAACTCCCCGATCACACCGTAGGCATGTTTGTCCTGTTTTTGCTGCTCAAGATAGTTTCGATGTGTCGACAACTCTCCCTCTAGCTCCCACATTTGGGCAACAGAAGGCTCATTGTGCCAACGGTGGAATGTGTTTAAGTCCCTAGCGATATCAATTACTCTCAAGGTAACCGTACGTTTCAAGTGGTAGTAATATCGCTGAAAAACGATACCTTCAGGGTGATCTGGTCGAACAGGGTGTGTCGAACCATTCTCTGCTGTCGTGAATACAAGAGGGTTCGAATCCTGAGCTGTATGCAACCAAATGGGTGCTGACTCTAAAAACTCACTGAACTCAATCGTCTTTTCTCCACCTGGCCAATTGGTCACGTTAATACGATTCAGATCCATAGAGAAAAACGTGTGTTCAACAGCACTCCACCAAAGTATGGAATCATTGATGTCAGTTGTGTTGCACGTTAAAGCGCCAGTCTTCCCACCTTCTCTTTCCGCATTAAATTGAGCAACTACTTTGCCATATTCAATGAGACTGAAAGTCAAAGCCCCATCCGAACTCTCTCGATCAAGTATTGTGACAGTTCGACCTGAAGGAAGTGGTTTGTGGATACGTACGCCTTCATTTTCTGACTCTTTCCAAACAAGTGGATTAGCGACCTCGCAGTAAATGATTGATGGATCTTTCATCGTCGCTTCATTAAACGCCGATAAGAAGCACATAAAATTGCGTTTCCACCGTAAGGTTGGAGAGTTAAGAATATAGTGATAAAAAGTGTCATCTTTAGGATTTAGCTTGGATAAGGCGTCAAACTGATTGCGGCATAATGCCCATAAATCGGTTTCTTCAATAAATCCTAGCGCGCCAATAGCCGCAATCGTATTTAGTAGAGAGTTCCCAATAACATAGTAAGCGTGATAAGGGTTGAGCTCTCCAGCTTCCATAAAGTATTCCGGTTGCTCACGCTCCAAAACATCAGAGAACACATCCATTGCTAGTGACGTTAAACCAAAACCTTGGCAGTCTCGAACCGCAACGCCAACAGGCAAACCTTGCTCTACTTCAACCATTAAGTTTTGCTGATGAGCAAGCATCACAATGCCATAGTCAGCACGCGCGACACAGATTGGCGCAATGACCTTTTCCATAAATGCGCTCATCCAGTGCCTCGCTGCGAGTTCAAGGCTTTGTCCTTGGATTTGGGCAGACTGTCGAATCCACTGTTCAAGCTCACTAGTCTTATCACCGACTGCGTCTTGGTTTAGTGTTGCCAACATGTGGAAGCGACTCGCGGTAGAATCAGATGCTTGTTCAGCTTCAACAAAGAAAGGATTCACTCTAAAGCATACCAACGGTAGATCTAGGACCGCTTGATCCTGTCCGACAATAGAACACCACATAGGCTCTTCAATAAAATTGGCGAAATTCAAACGTTGTTTTAATTCCTCCCCTGCAGCAGTCTTCATCAACTTACTAAATTGAGTCCCGCGCCTCGCTTCAGGCTCGGTCATAAGACGCAGAGAATTAGTCAAACGAACCGGTAAGGATACCTTTAGCATCCATTTACAATTCGGATGATAAATAGCACGTGAGGAAGATGTTGCTGTCCACCCATCGCTCTTTAGACCTAAATCAAGAGTATAAGCCTGCAGAACCTGACAATTTGCTTGTGCTTTTCGCCACTCTCTTGCTTGGAGCGGATGCATGGGAACTGGCACCCATTCTGCATCTGGTAATGAAGAACCGCCTTGAGTGTGACAGCTCAGAAACATTTCTTTTAGTTCATATTTCAAACTCCCGGAAACGTATTCACCAGCGAGCTTATCTTCTTTTACGGCAAACCATTCCACGGCGAATTCACCGGCGAACTCAGGTAAGTACGCTTCTTGCTCTTGTTGGTTCAGAGGCTCATTACACTTAGGTGCCGGATGCATACTGTGTCCACCACTAAGTGCCTGTTCTGATGTGATAAAACCTTGCAAATCATGTCTAGATTGACGCAAAGCCAATGCAGAAGATGCCCGCTTTACATAATCATTTGAGTTTTCAACACGTTGTAAAAACAGCGCTTTTTTATCTTTATCAACGTCAGGGAAGTAACGATCAACCAACAAAGAAGCAGCTTGAGAAAAAGGTATTTGTGATAATTTATCTAGCTCTCGAAGCAGTACTTTTCCACTATATCGATGACGACCTGAGGCTGATATATAGGTGAGAGGTATCTCTAATTGCCTATGACTGTTCAAATCAACATGAATACAGTTGTCCTTGATTTGATATTCAGATGTTTCAAGCAGCAAGCTGTTTAAGAAGTGCTGCATCGTAAGTAAATGCGTCATTTAACTCTATCTCTTAGGATTCATTTCATTATTTAATAGGTCGTCTGTGGCGACCATTTTGATGTCAGCGGTTTTGCGCACCGTCTACGCTTTTTACGTGTTTCTGCAGGTGTACCTAGTACCAAGAAACCCACAGGAACATGACTCTCCTTGAGGTGCAGATGTTCTTTCACATTTGGTAGGTCAACAGCTTCCGTCGAATACCAAACGCCACCGTAACCACTCGCATCCGCTGCTAGGAGTATCATTTGGCATGCTGCAGCCGCAGAAAGAATCTGATCTTGTTGTGAGATCTCTTTGTGTAGTTTGATCTCTGCAGAGACCAACACCAGCATCGGAGCTTGGCGTAAATAACTTGATAGTCGTTTGACTTGCCCTTTATCTACATTCACATCAGACGCAACCCATGCGGCACTCAATAGTTCAACCAGTGCTTCAACTTGTTCATGCTCTATCACTAGAAAATGCCAAGGGTTAAGGTTCCCATGATCTGGAGTACTCATTGCGGTTTGCAGTATGGTCTCTAAATCACACCCAGCCGGAGCTGGTAGAGATAACTCATGAACATGATAAGAGACACGTTGTTGAAGAAATTTAATCAATTCCATGACGTTGTTTTCGATATCCGATTAGTAGTAAAAGTAAGAAGTAAAGGCTCCCTAAAATAGACACGACCAAGCCAGCTGCTATTTCAGAAGGAGGCATAAGGCTGCGTCCTATTCCGTCAGCCCAAATTAAAAGAGACGCACCAGTAAGACCCGCGGCGGGAATCAGATGAACATGACGATATAAACCCAATAGACGCGCGCAATGTGGCGCTAACAAGCCAACGAAGCTAATTGCACCAACAGTTGATATTGCAACCGCCGTTAATAGAGCAGCAACTCCGAGCAGCACTAGGCGATAAGGGGTAAGAGCAATCCCCACGACTTGAGGAATCACTTCTCCCAAAGGCATGATGTCTAGGCTTCGTAGAATAGGAACCATAACAATAAGTGACAAAGCGAGCGTAATAGCCAAAGGCATAATGCTTTCAGCAGACGCGCCATAAGTTGTACCAGACAGCCACATGAGAGTGACCGTTGATGTTGTGCTACCGAAAGTCAACAAGATGTGAGTGGCTGTGCCAGTAAATGCAGAAATGACAATCCCAAACAGCGCGAGTTGAGAGACGCTAAGTTGTGATTTGAGACCCCAAAAAAGGAGCGCTATAACGGCAAGAGCACCAGTTAGGCCGGCTAAAACGATCATGTTGTGACTGGCTCCCGGGAAAACCACCAGCAGACAAGCGATCATTAAAACTGAGCTGGTACTGACCCCTGAAATATCAGGGCTTGCTAACGGATTTCTGAATAATGTTTGTAGCAAAGTCCCCCCGCAAGCCAATGCAAAGCCTGCAAGTCCTGCTAAAACAATCCTGCTCATCACCCAATCAGAGCCAATATTATTACTTGGTTCAGACCAGTAACCCACTGTCATTATAAGAATCACACCGAGAACCAGTAACACATGACTTGGTGAAAGCTTTAACAATGGACGTAGACCAATCACTTGATCTTCTGTAGCAGCAAGCGCTCGCCCACTCTTTCCAAATAAAAGGAGTAAGAAGAATGGTGCGCCCAAAAGCGCCGCGAAAGCACCGGTTGGTAATCGATAGCCTAAGAACAGCAGGCTTCTTGAACACCATTCGGCCAGCAGCACTAACATCGCACCAATCACCAAGGATAGAAGCCAAAGGCTTGTAACACTTCGACCTTGGTATTTGTTCACCGTTAAATAACGAGCCAAATGGGGAGCCATAAGCCCGATAAAACCAATCATACCAACCATCGCAGTTGCCAGAGCCGCTTGAGAAATAGCAAGGAGCAAAATCACCCAACGCCAACGATTTACTGATAAACCCAATGCATGCGCATGTGTTTCACCAAGCTGAAACAGTGAAAGCTTAGGCAGCACGAGGACACTCAGAGCCAACGTAATCAAGGCTGGTAAAGAAAACTGTTTAAATGCTTCGGCTGAGCTTTGTAGAACTTGTCCACTCCCCCATAGGAACAGCCCATCCGTTTCATGCTCGAAGTAAAGCAAAAATACAGAAGCAACCGCGCCAGCACCAAGACCAATAGCCATACCAACTAACACTATTGGCAGTTTTCCCCCACCAATAAGTCGACCCACCATAACGACAAGAAAGGCAATCGCAACACTGCCCAGAAATGCGCTACACCAGACAAAGATGAGTCCGCCCTCAGGATAAAATACTCTTGCTAGAACAGCGCCAAGTAGAGCGCCAGAGGCAACACCTAATGTCGAAGGAGAAGCAAAATCATTGTCGAGCGATACTTGAATTAATACGCCAGAACTGGCTAATAATGCCCCTGTTACAATCGCCATTCCAACTGTCGGGAGCCAAATGACGTCAAACATCACTTGGCTCAATTGCGGATCTGAGATAGGAGAAATCGTATATAAGTAACCTGCGACAACGAGAGACAATGCCAACAATGAACAGCTGAAAAATCTAACCATTGCTCTTCTCCTTCCAATCCAGCAGTGACTTTGTAAATACTCTAGCCATTCGCTCAATCGACTTAGGCCCACCAAAGCTCCAAAGTGGTTCTACTTCAGAGAATGCGTTTTGTTTGACGAAGGGCAAGTATGGCCAAACCGGAGAACGAGTCATCCGTTCACTATCGGTTTGATTACCTGCGAGTAGAAGATGAGTATTAATAACACCCGGAAGCTGTTCCAATTGAAGATGAACAAAATCCTTACCAGGCAACGTGCTCTGCCACTGATAGTTCAGACCCAACTGTTCAGCAACTGAGCCTGCCAAACTGTGGTTAGAAAAAATTCGTAGCCCATATCCCATGCCAACAAATTTGCCGTAGGTTACCGAAGTCCCAGCAAGACCAGACTCTTTAATCGCTTTGCGCAACTTGACGAGAGTTTTATCCATATCGTCCAACATCAGAGCCGCTTGTCTCTCGGTCCCTGTTACAACGGCCAGAGTGGAAAATATTTGTTGAGCCTGTTCGAAATACCGAAACTCCGGCTGATCTAACCTTGGGAATTGCTGATACAGCAGAGTGGGTGCGATCTGGTTCAGTACCGGGTACAAGCGCTGATGTCGAAAGTCATATCCAACGATCAAATCTGGCTTTAGGTTCGCGATAACCGCTAAGTTTGGTTCTTGGCGGCGGCCTACTTCTACAACATCTTCTGGCAATTGCGGATTGTTGGTTTGCCATTTTCGATAACCTCTTCCTTCAGTAATACCAACGGGGTTTATACCAAGAGATAAAAGCATCTCTGCTGCAGACCAGTTTAACGCCACCACCCTTTTAGCTGGCTGATTAAGACTCACACAGGTTGATAAGCAAGCCGCCTCTTTATCGATGAAAGGCTGATTTGCATAAACAACAGATGGTATTAAGACCGTTAAGATTGAGATGAGGATGCAAGATAAACGCCTCATGCACGAACCTCCGTCCACAAAATTCGCTGCCCATCGATATCGTGATCACGAACTGGAGTTTGATAGATATGACTCACTCTTTCTGCGGTGATCACATCATCGACCAAACCAGAAGCAACTAAATCTCCATTTTGCAGCATCATGGCTCTGTCGCTGTATTGAAGGGCTTGGTTCAAATCATGGAGTACCCAAATGATAGTTTTACCAAACTCTTCATTGAGTCGTTTAACAATCTCCAATAACCCTTGTTGGTGATGGATATCCAACCAAGACGTTGGCTCATCCAACAGCAAAAGTGGAGTATCTTGAGCAAGTACCATCGCTAGCCAGCAACGCTGCAATTCACCACCAGAAAGGCCGCTCAGTAATCGGTCTCGATAATGTTCAACGCCAGACACAGAAATTGCCCAATCAATGGCTTCTTTGTCTTGCGCATCTAAACGGCGATACCAAGGGCGATGCGGATGTCGACCAAATGCGACTAAGTCTGCTACGGATAAAGTTGAAGGGACTGGGTTACGCTGTGGCATAAGAGCGATTTCGCGAGCGATCTTTGCTCGAGACAAGTTAGAGACTTGATCACCGCGAAGTAGAATTTCTCCACTGTCAGGTTGTCGTAATTGACTCAACACCGACAAAAGTGTCGATTTCCCTGAGCCGTTAGGACCAATCAAGGCGGTGATAGATCCTTGAGGGAACCCACCGCTCATTGGTTTGAGAATAGGTTTCCCTCCTAACTGGAGGGAAACATCGTTAAATTTCAGCACATTCACACCCTAGAATGTCGCGCTGTAAGCAACAGAGAAGGTAGTGCCTTGACCGTTGTGAGTGAAAATTTCTTCAGGAACACTCGCACCGTAAAGCATTTGCGAACGCTGGCTCCAAAGCGTCTCGTACTCTCTGTTGAACAGGTTTGAAATGCCTAGGTTTAACTGACCAACCGGTAATGCCATGTAAGATGACACGTTAGCAAGGGTGTAACTCTCCAGCTTTTCGCCATCATCATCTTCGTAGCTTATGAAGCTATTGATCCTCAGCTCTGCGCCGTATTCAAGGTTATCGAAACCAAACCACACACTACCGGAACTAGGACTCGCTGATGCAGCAGATAGATCTTTCCAGTCACCAGAAACTTTAGTTTCACTCTTCACATAGTGAGCATTCACACCTGAGTAGATACTGTCCGTGAAGCTATATACTGCTTGACCTTCAACACCATAGATACGTTTGTCATCGTCTTCTACAACAACCGCAAATGTGGAGCGATCGTAATCTACTGTTTTATCTGAAAGTGAAATGTATGACGCAACTTGAGCATCTAAGTCACCTTCGGACATACGCCAACCAAGCTCTAGAGCATTTGTTTTAACCCCTTGAAGTTCGGTGTTAGATACTGATGTCGAAGAGACTAGATTCGAACCTTCACCATATGGACCATCGTATTGACCTTGCCCAAAGAAGCGAGCTGGATCTGGCACATCAAAACCTTGAGATACATTTGCCCACACTTGTGATGTCTTGTTTAAATGGTAAACCGCGCCTAAGTTAAACAGCCACTCGTCATAATCGGTCTTACCACCAGCAATTGAATCTGGGTTTGAATACACCCCAAGCTGCGCTAGATGTTGTTGTAGAACCCCAACATGGTCACCAATTTCGTGCTCAATACGCTCATAACGGAATCCACCACTAACGGTAAGATCTGATGTCACTTCCATTTCTAACTGGTTAAATAACGCAATGAAACGGCTATCCACATCTGGGTAACGTTGTGCAGTTTGAGAAGGTACGAATACCATGCCACCTGAGCCCACTGACGTTGCTTGATCATAGATAGTCTGACTAGCATCAAACGACTCTTGAGAAGCATCTAATCCAAATGTGGCAGAGACAGACTCAAACTGTTTAATTAATGCTAACTTCGCACCAAACACTGATGTGTTCTGCTCAGAGGCACCGTAGAGCGGATATATGTTACCTGGCAAAGGCGATAGAGAGACTCGCGTTATCGTTGGGAATGGGAAGAAACGGATAGACTCATCACGGTAGTAAGCTTGAGCTAACAATTGGCCACCTAACACATCAGCATGACTGTATTGAGCATTAACCATGTATCTTTCTGTGTTTGGCTGTTCATCCAGTTGCAAGCCTTTACGCGTCTCGATCAATGAAGCATTGAAAAGACCACCCAAGTTGGCTCCAAGATAAGTAGAATACTCCGAGTCTTGCTCGCTATTGTAGTATTGAGCGCTAACAGACAGTGTTTGCTGCTCATCAAACGAGTATTCAGCGTTGGCCATCACATCTATTGTGTCATTGAACTGCAAATCTGTTTGAGTAATATCAGGGCGAACGATATCACCATTTGCGTCGTACACACCGCCAGTTCCACTATACGCAACTGAAAGTCTGCCTTTCAGATCGCCATGTCCACCAGAAACCGCAACCGCAATTTCTTTTGCCAAATCATCACTGTTGTTGAAGCCTGAAGATGCACCAACTCTCGTTTCAAATGTTAGCTCGTCACTCTCCGCTTTTTTCGTGATGATGTTGATGATACCGCCAGCAGCACCGGCACCGTATACTGAAGTGGCTCCTGAAAGCACCTCAATTCGAGCAATATTGAAAGGATCAATACTATCCAATTGGCGGCTAATGTTTCGTGTTGAGTTCAGCGATACACCATCGATCATAAACAGAGCCGTACGACCACGTAAATTCTGAGAGAAGTTAGTTCGTGCGTCACTACCAAAATCAAAGCCCGGAATAAGTTGACCAAGAGCATTCTTGAGATCTGCACCAGTATTTATGACTTTTTCTAGCTCTTGCTGGTCAACAACCCACATGGTTGCAGCAACATCCGAAATAGCCGTTTCAGCTCGATTAGCGGTTACAACAATGGTCTCTGTATCAGAAGCGTGAGCAAGGTTAGCAAAAACCAATAACGCAATTGGGCTAAGCTTAGCCATGCATCGAGTGGTGGTGTTCATATCGTTAGTGTCCATTCTTATTAATTAGATTATTAGTAGCTGTGTGCTTGTTCCAATTCCGACGATGAATTAAGCCGCAACACACAATAGATTAGAGAGACAGAGATAAGCCCGATCAAAATAGAGAGCAGCCACTGTTGATTAAGAAACAATGCCGCAAACCCTGTCCCTAGGATGTGTCCACTTGTATAAGCTCGAGTTAAATACCCGCTAAGCTTTGATTGCATTAAAGTATCGTTTTCACTTTGAAGTAATCTCGCGGTATACCAAGCAGGTAAACCTGCGACGGCTAAGAGCAGCCACACAAGTGAGCCCCCGAGACCCCACCAATTCATCCCAAACATGACTAAGGTTGCACTGCCAATAATTAGGCTAGATAACAAGATACCCATAAAGTGATTGGATTGGCGTTGACTGAGAGATGGTATAAAACGAAGTTGATACACCACGAGCAAAATGCTCGTTGCAAGCATCAACGACGCATAAATGTCGGTCCCTTTCTCCCCTTGATATCCATGTAGAGATAAGAACTGTAAAACAAAGAACTGGAATACCGCGACCAAGGCTGTGGTAAGCAGCGCGGCAGTAAATGCAAAATAATGCATTGGTTTTATCGAATATTTCTTAGAAGTCGAATTGACATTTTTTTTCCACTGCCCTGCATCACAGCGAGTGAAAAACAACGGCAAGACCATGACGATAGGAAGCAAAAGTAAGTAGCCAAACTCCATAGGAAGAAAGACCAAACTTGGACCAACGAGTCTTCCGAGCGTGAGAGCACTACTTAAGCGAGAAAGTGCCGCAGGTGTCGCGTCATTTTTAGTTGCTAACAAAGTTTGAGATAGAGGAAGAAACGCGCAACTAAAGGCGCCTATCAAAAATCGACTTCCGCCTAAAAGCAACAAATTCGGTACGTCCCCTAAGATCAAGGCAACAAACGTCAAGCAAGAGAAAGCATAGCCAAATGCAGCTAATTGAAACGATTTTGTAAAGCCAAGCTTACTGACAACAGCCCCCCAACGGCTGGCACCAAGCCAGTAACTGACAAGGTTCATGTTTACGGCAAGCACCAGCCCCCCCATAGAGGCGTTAATATCAGATGCTTCAAACCAACCTGACAAAGATGGAATAGCAGCAACAACCAGAGTCTGGTTGATACCAAGCGATATCAATACCAGATAAAAAGCCAACTTCATAATGATCAATAATGCAAATGAGAATGATTGTTAATATAATTGCCATTTATGTTGCAGTGTGTCAATAATATTATGAACTTAAATTCATTTTATAAATAATGATCACCATTTGGTTTATTAAATAAATCAACTTACTAACGGATTGGACACAATGACACAGAACTCTTGGCTAAGTGTTAATCGCTCTCTGTGCGCGAAAATCATCTCTGAACTTCACTACGAAGAACTTCTAGAACCAACGAAACAGGACAAGGTTTGGTTTTTAGAAACCAAAAATGACAAATGGTACTTTGAAGCCAGTATCACAATTTGGGGGATGCTTGAAATCGCCAAAGACAGTGTAGAATGCGAAAGTGGCAAAGCACCTTTAGCATCTCAATTACTTATTGATTTAAATGAATATTTAACAATATCTGACATCAACTTGGCTAACCTGCTTGAAGAGGTCCAGCAAACCCTTTACAGCGATATGGTCAGAATGAAAAAGCTAGAAGGAATGACAGCTGACGATTTAACTTCCATGAGTGAAATCGACCGTCAGCAATATATCGATGCACATCCAAAAGCAATTGCTAACAAGGGTCGTCTTGGCTGGGGTGCCGATAATTTAGAACAATACTCACCAGAGTCTGGTAATCCATTTCAATTGCGTTGGTTGGCCATTCGTAAATCTCAATGCGAAGCTGGAATTGCCCAGTCGACAAGCTACGATAGCATTCTAAAAAACGTTCTTGGTGAGGCGGAATTCGATCAATTAAACGCAAAGTTAGGGGCTCAATATCAAGATTTTTGGCTAGTTGCCATTCACCCTTGGCAGTTCCAACGATTTCTAACCAGTCAGTATGCTTGCTTGTTTATGAACGGTGATATCGTCGATCTCGGTCTAGCTGGAGCAGATTGGAAAGCTCAACAGTCCATTCGTACACTCAGCTCACCTTCTGAACTTATTGCTTACGACGCTAGAACCGCTTTAAGTATTCTCAATACTTCTTGTTATCGTGGCATTCCAGGAAAATTTATTGTTCAAGGACCTGAGCTATCTTCTTGGCTAGATAAACTCACGAAAATGGATGAAACATTAAAAGCGGCTGGCTTACATGTTCAACAAGAAGTCGCTGGCTTTTATGCTCCCCACCCATTTCAATCACAACTTGAACAAGGACCTTATCGATATCAAGAGATGTTGGGGTGCATTTGGCGTGAGCGTGCTGAGCACATCATTGCAGAACATAAACGTCCAATCACTATGGCAGCTTTGATGCAAGAAGACCTCAACGGAAAGCCTTTAATTGGCTCTCTAATCGATGCATCAGGTATCACTATTGAGCAGTGGCTAGAAAAACTGTTTAGCCATGTCGTCGTCCCACTCTACCATTTGATGTGCAAGTATGGCGTTGGTCTTGTTGCACATGGACAAAACATCACTCTAGTTCTAGAAGACAATATACCTTGTGGTTGTATTATCAAGGATTTCCATGGCGACTTAAGAATCGTCAATCAAGAATTTCCCGAGTTAAATTCGCTTGATG
Source organism: Vibrio sp. Vb339 (assembly GCF_902751245.1). Classification (NCBI taxonomy): domain Bacteria; kingdom Pseudomonadati; phylum Pseudomonadota; class Gammaproteobacteria; order Vibrionales; family Vibrionaceae; genus Vibrio; species Vibrio sp. Vb339. Next base: position 1,142,163 of record NZ_CADDIS010000002.1, read on the forward strand.
GATCTATCAAAGAGACCCTCACACGATTACCGCCACACTATTTGATCCACGACTTATTAACTGGTCACTTTGTTACGGTGTTAAGGTTTATTTCTCCGAAAATCGCGACGTTGGGCTTCCAAGAGATAGACTTCTATCGCTTATTACGTCGTGTCATTCAGGCGTATAAAGAACAACATTCACACCTTGAAGAGAGGTTTAATCAATTTGATTTGATGACTCCACAAATCGACAAAATTTGCATAAATCGAGTCAGATTTAAGATTGGTTATGGGGATACGAACGAAAGACCACTGCCCGATATTGGAAAGCCAATTAATAACCCACTCATGCAATAGCTAATGTTTTGGTAGCCAGAGGAGCTATCGCAAACTTTGAAGCAACAAGTTAAGATTTATTTACCCACTTAATTGACCTCTGAGCGTGGGCTTTTTTCACTTTGCCATACCTGTAGATTCATCGTTACTTGACCATATACTTAACTACAAAGGCCAGAAACGACAAAGGCCTGACAACTTAAAAAGTTATCAGGCCTTATAGAATAATGGCACGCCCTGAAGGATTCGAACCTTCGACCACCTCCTTAGAAGGGAGGTGCTCTATCCAGCTGAGCTAAGGGCGCGCTACAGGAACGAATTATACGAATTCGAATCAGTAAAGCAACGGCTTTATGTAACATTCTGATCTAAGTGGGTAAAAAAAGGCCAACAAACATATAAGTGTTGGAAAATAGACCAAAGCAAACGTTTGCTTGATGGTAATCAAAAAGATTTTCTGGAATAATGCGCCAAAACATCAGCCACTAACTTGAATATCAATACTAAGGAAATTCATGACTGCTCAAAATATTGATGGAAAGCTAATTTCTCAAACGGTTCGCTCCGAAGTTGCTGCACGTGTAAAAGCTCGTACTAAAGCTGGATTGCGCGCTCCGGGCCTAGCGGTTGTTTTAGTGGGTGAAGACCCTGCTTCTCAGGTTTACGTTGGAAGTAAGCGTAAAGCGTGTGAAGAAGTTGGCTTCGTATCTAAATCTTACGACTTGCCAGCCACTGCGACAGAAGACGAATTGTTAACACTGGTAGACCAACTGAACGACGATCCAGAGATCGACGGTATCCTTGTTCAACTGCCTCTACCAGCAGGCATTGATAGCACTCACGTTCTTGAGCGTATCACGCCAGAAAAAGACGTTGATGGCTTCCACCCATACAATGTCGGCCGTTTGGCTCAGCGTATGCCTAAGCTTCGCTCTTGTACGCCAAAAGGCATCATCACGCTGCTTGACCGTTACAACATCGACTTACGTGGTAAACACGCGGTTGTGGTTGGCGCATCAAACATTGTAGGTCGCCCAATGACGCTAGAACTTCTTCTAGCAGGTTGTACGACGACAACATGTCACCGCTTCACCAAAGACCTTGAAGGTCACGTGCGTCAAGCAGACGTTGTTGTAGTTGCCGTAGGTAAGCCTAACTTCATTCCTGGCGCTTGGATTAAGAAAGGCGCTGTTGTGGTCGATGTTGGTATCAACCGTTTGGAATCTGGCAAACTAGTGGGTGACGTTGAATACGACGTAGCGAAAGAAAGCGCAAGCTTCATCACACCTGTACCGGGTGGTGTTGGCCCAATGACGGTGGCGAGCCTAATCGAGAACACCATGATCGCTTGTGAGCAATTTCACTCGAAGTAGTCCGCAGCGCATATAAATAAAATGAGAAAGCCGCAACGTGATGAACGTTGCGGCTTTTTTGATACTTAGCTATTCGTTTTTGAAACAAGGCGACGCGCTTTTGATGAAGTGCTCATTGCTACTTATCTGGAGTCTCGACTTTTTCCACCTGTTCAGAAGGCGGTAATAAACTAATAAGCTCACACTCCGTTGATATGAGTTTTTCCAACTCAGATCCTTGTGTAATTAAACGGAAATCACCGCCATTAATCACCCCAAGAGGAATGGCTTTAGGATACAAAGCGTTAAACTCTTTTAAATCAAATGCCTCGGTCAAACCTGTACTTTTAATTTGGCTACCCTGAGCCATCAGTGAGTTAAGCTTAGAATAGGTAATCCCTTCCGAAAACAGACTTCTATTGCCATTGCGACTCACTTGGTGCCTTTCATGTTTATTCTCTGAAGATTCAAGCTCAAACACCTTATTTCCACCAAACTCATCTTGATAGTGCATGCTAACTAACGGGTTAGTTTGACGATAAGGCGACACGATCATCGCACGCCCTATTCCATCCAATTCCAGATTATTTTCAGCGTGGCTCGAAGCCGGGTTACCAAAATAAACATTCAAGTTTTCCATACGCGCCAAGCGAATACTTTCCCAGTTGGTATCCGCAAGCACACTGTTGATGTTGTGTGTGGCTAGCACTTTGGCAAACTGGCGTGAAAACTGAGTCGCACCAAAGAAGATAACACCTTGCGCCTTCTCTTGAGTCACACCTAGCCTTCTCGCCCACCAACTCGCGGTAAGGCTCTGAATCACAACTGTACCGATGATGACCAAGAACACCATTGGCACCAGTAAATCCGCACCTTCGATTAATTGTTTTTCTTGAAGCTTGATTGCAAACAGAGAAGAAACCGCGGCTGCAACGATCCCGCGCGGTGCCATCCAGCTCAAAAACCATTTATCCGCAGAGGTAAGATCCGTGCCGATCCCGCTGATCCACACACTCAAAGGGCGCGCCACCAGCATCACTACCGCTAACAAGCCAACCCCACCCCAACCTATCGAGAGGAAGGTTCCGGAATCGAGCCTGCTCGCTAACAGAATAAACAACGCAGAAATAAGCAACACGGTTAAGGTTTCTTTGAATTCGATGATGTCTTCGATATCCAAGCCCTTCACGTTGGCAAGCCAGATCCCCATGATGGTCACGGTTAATAAACCAGACTCTTCACTCAGGTCATTGGAAAACGAGAACGCCGCCAACATTAGCGTCAGCACAGCCACATTACGTAAATAGTGCGGTACCCAATGCCCTTGCAGCATCTTGGCAATCAAATGGCCACCGATGATCCCTAAGCCTAAACCTATGACTAACGTCAGGCCCAGAGCTGACAGAACGTGTCCGGTAGGGTCGGCAGAAGAAACGATGTACTCGTAAACGAGAACCGCAAACAGAGCGCCAATCGGATCAATCACTATCCCTTCCCATCGCAAGATACTGCCTAAGGAGGATTTAGGCTGAATACTGCGAAGCATGGGTACGATCACCGTTGGGCCAGTTACCACGACTAATGCACCAAACAGTGCGGCTAACGGCCAACTAAAGTCCACAAAGTAGTAAGCACCCACCACGATACACGCCCATGTAATCAACATGCCGAAACTCACGAGGTGAGTCACCATCCGGCCATGGCCTCTGATTTCTTTGAAATTTAGGGTCAATGCCCCTTCAAACAGGATGATGGCAACACCTAACGAAATCATAGGAAACAGCACATCACCGAAAATGGCATCGGGATTTAGAATATTCAGGCCGGGACCTAACAACAGGCCAACGATAAGGAGAGGAAGAATAGCGGGAAGACGTAAACGCCAGCCGAGCAGCTGACAAGCTAAAGACAAGAGTCCAATTAACGCCAAAGAAGAAGTAATCGACAAATCCATTTGTGCCCCTAAAAGGTTTGCACCACACCCTGTGGTACAAACTATTCAATGAAATAAGAAAGCCTACGTTCTTACACTATAGGCTCTCTTTTTCACGCTAACCGAATATTATTGTGATTAATCAGTTACTTTACTATAGGGGGAGTAAAGTCATGATCAGTTAGCTATAGAGAAAGTACAACACCAGCAATAGCGGCACTCATTAAGTTAGCAAACACACCTGCACAAATTGCTTTGAAGCCATATTGTGAGATGAAAGAGCGACGTTCTGGAACTAAGCTGCCCAAACCACCGATCAGAATCGCCATGGTAGAGATGTTGGCAAAACCACACAGTGCGAAGGTAACGATCGCTTGTGAGTGCTCACTTAGTGCCTCTTTAGCGTCCATCAGTTGGATGAAAGCCACGAACTCGTTCACGACAATCTTGTTACCGATCAGCGAGCCTGCAACCGCAGCCTCAGACCATGGCACACCGATCAGCCATGCAACGGGTGCGAACACATAACCTAGGATAAGTTCGAAGCTTAGGTTCACGCCAAACCAACCACCAACAATACCTAACAAGCCATTCAGCATTGCAATTACACTGATAAAGGCCAGAAGTGTCGCACCCACTGCAACGGCAATACGAAGTCCAGACATAGCCCCATCTGCCATTGCCTCAACGACGTTTGTTGCTCGTGGAATTTCAACGTCAGACTCAATATTTTCTTGAGCCTCATCTGCGTTACCTGGTACCAAAATCTTGGCCATCAATAGACCAGCAGGCGCAGACATAAACGCCGCAGCGATCAGGTAGTTCAAATCAACACCAAGCGATGCATAACCCACTAGCGTACCACCAGCCACAGAAGCCAAACCACACACCATCACAGCAAACAGTTGTGAATCCGTCATGTGCTTCAAGTAAGGCTTAACCACCAATGGTGCTTCAATCATGCCAACAAAGATGTTCGCCGTTGCAGACAGTGACTCCGCACGACCTGTACCTAAGAACTTTTGCAAAGCACCGCCGATAAGGTTGATCACCTTTGGCATAAAACCGATGTGGTACAAACCTGAAATCAGTGCAGAGAAAAAGATAATGATGCCGAGAACGTTAATAGCGAAAACAAATCCGTTATTCGTTAGGCCACCAAATAGGAAGTTAATCCCCTCTTGACCGTAGTTGATCAAGCTAGACACCGCACCAGTAGCTGCATTCAGCGCTTCTTTACCCATTGGCACATAAAGAACCAATAGCGCGAATGAGATTTGCAGTAAGAAAGCCAAAGAGACGGTTCTTAGCGGAATATTTTTTCTGTCCGTAGATAGTAACCAAGCGGCTACTAAAATAGTGATAATTCCAAGTAGGGAAGCCATATGCGTCAACCTAAAAGTTGTAGGTAGGAAAGGCGACGCATTGTATAGAGGAAATCGTTTGCGGCAAGGTGCGGTTGTTAATGTGATGTTGGGATTATCACTGCCTCACCTGTGATTATATTAAAGCATTGAATTTTAATGACTTAACTTGCTTAAAAAGCGTACTTTTTCCATATGGAAATTATATTTATAGATTAGGAAACAGTTAACGGTGCAGCTCAACGCAGGTTTTGAGGTTTTCATCCCAATAAGTTGGCGACCCGATATGATCTTTGATGAATTCAATCACTGCTGAAAGCTTCTTCGGCATGTTCTTTCTACTCGGATACACAGCGTAAAATGGCATCAGCTGACTCGCTCGCCATTCTGGTAATACTTGGATGAGCTTGCCCGTTCTAAACTCTTCTTTGACTAAATAAGTCGCCAGATAAGCAACGCCCCAACCCGATACTGCCGCGTCTCGTACCGCTTCCGCTAAATCCACCGAGTAATCGCCCGCCACTTTAACACTGAGGTTTTCTTGGCCGTTATCAAATGCCCATGATGTGTAGTCCCGTTCACGGCTACGATAGATAAGGCAGTTATGGTCAATCAGATCAGATGGCACATGAGGAGTACCAGCTTTAATCAGATAATCCGGTGATGCCGCCACTACAAACTGACTGTCGGCCAAGCGCTGCGCAATATAACCTTCAGGTAAATCTTCATTGTTGGTGATCCAGAGGTCTAAGCGCTCCTCGATCATATCCACTTTGTAATCGAACAAATGGACCTCGATTCTCAACTGAGGATAAAGTTGTCTTAGCTGATCAATCGCAGGGATGATATGCAAGGTACCAAATGACTGCGATAACCCTACGCGCAGTATTCCAGAAATATCATCACGCTGGCTGTCCATATCCATTTGAGCCGCTTTCACCGTGTTAAACAGTTGCTCACAGTGCTGATAGAACACCTCCCCAGCTTCAGTCAGCGTCAGGCTTCGTGTCGTCCTTTGCACCAGCTTGATACCGATTGAGTCTTCAAGTAAAGCAACTTGCTTACTGATGTGAGACACCGAAACGTTCAAGCTTTTTGCAGCACTAGTAAAACCTTCGTGCTTGATCAGCGCATGGAATATCACCATCTGTGCAGCTCTATCTGTTAGCACAAGACCACCTTCTTAAATCTCTGAAATATAAAATCAAAAAGGACTCCGAAGAGTCCTTTAGTTCGTTTTGCCTATGGTAGGCCAAATGCTATCAAAGCAACCTAGGTCTATTAACCAAATTAAGTCTACTAATCAAATCAGGCCGATTAATCAAACTTAATTCTGTCTGCTAAGTGGCTTACTGCCAAAGCAAAGTAGTAAGAACGATTCCACTTCATTAACACATTGTAGTTGTTGTAAATGAGGTACGAACGACCTGCTTCGTCATCTGGCATTATCAACCAAGCTTTAATGTCTTCATCAAGCGTTGGCAGTGGGCGATCGTCATAGCGTTTAATACCGAGTTCAGACCACTCTTTTAAGTATTTCGCTTTGTCTGCGTCTCGACCTTGTAAGTCAATAGACACAGTTGACGGAACATGAACCTGACGACCCCAAGTATATTTGTCATCCCATCCTGATTGGCTGAGATAATTGGCCGCTGAAGCAAATACGTCTTCTTCAGTGCCCCAAATGTCTTTCTTACCATCACCACTGCCATCAGCGGCGTAAGCTAAGAATGAGCTTGGCATAAACTGAGGTTGACCCATCGCACCAGCCCAAGAGCCTTTCATCTCTTTTGGTGCAATATGGCCTTGATCAAGAATTTTCAATGCCGCCATCGCTTCGCTACGGAAGAAAGCTTCTCGGCGTCCTTCGTAAGCCATGGTCGTTAGGGCGTCGATAACGCTGTAATTGCCCGTGAACTTACCAAAATTACTCTCCACACCCCACAGAGCGACAATGAATCTTGGTTGAACACCATATTCGTCACCAATACGCTTTAACGCGGTGTAATGTTTCTTATAGAGTGACCTTGCCTGCTTCACTTTCCAATCTGGAACCGCTCGTGGAATGTATTCATCCAGAGTCAGTTTTTTCTCAGGTTGGTTTTTGTCGGCTTTCACCGCTCGTGGCTTAAACGTTACACCATCAAAGGCTTCATCAATGATCGCTTCAGAGATGCCTTCTTCACGGCCTTGTTGTTTTAGTTTTTCTACATATTGCTCGAAGCTCAGTTCTTCTGCTTGTACTGAGCTTATGGTCAGGCTGTTACCCAATAGTAATGCCGACACAGCCAATATGGTTTTCGAAAATTTACTCAACGATCATTCCTCCTTGAATTGAGGTGGCTATCACTCTTCGTCTTGAGATTTCTGTTGAGCTTTACGCTCTTTATGAAGCTCAAGTTCGTTAACTGGTGGTGGCGGAACCTGTAAAAAGAAACCATCGGTATTCAGTGATTCTTTCACTTTTTCGATGTTTACTTGAGCCAGTTTACGGCCATCCATTTTAATTACCATTACAAAACTAGGTTTACCAAACATTTGCATCAATGCGTCAGGAACTTGTGAAAAATCATCCTTCTTAGGGATATAAAGGTATGTTCCTTCTTTCTTTGAGCTTTTATATATAGAACACAGCATGACAAACCTTTTAATTGATTATGACTACAAAACTCTCACTTGCGAGATCAATAGTTTATGTTAGGGAAATATTGGGAACAAAACGTCCATTTGACAACAAGATTACTTGCTGTGCTTGGTTTGGGAATATAACATGATAAACCTAGTTTCAGGCAATGCCCTTTATTTTATTGATAAAGAAATTGTACCAATCCGCTATTGAGGTCCTGTAGTTTTTCGATGTCTAGTAACCCAGATCTAAAAGGTAGCAGCTTTACGCTATCTGTTTTGCACTTATCCGATGATCAAGTCGAAAATGCAGTCTCTTTTCTTCAAGAGAAGGTAGACCAAGCACCTACGTTTTTCGCTGCCGCACCTGTTGTTATCAACATCAGTAAAGTCGCGGGCGATATCGATTTTGTGCAACTTAAAAATGGTATATCTCAAGCGGGCATGATCCCGGTTGGTGTGGCTGGCTGTTCTGATAAGCGAATGCAAAACCTCGCTAAAGAAGCCGGTTTTGCGGTGATGACGGCAAGCAAGTCGCCGTCTCAAGCTCCAGCGAAAATGGCACCAATCAAGGTGATTAGAACCCCTATTCGTTCTGGTCAGCAGGTTTATGCGAAAGATGGCGATCTATTGATACTCAGCCATGTGAGTGCAGGCGCAGAAGTGATTGCCGATGGCAGCATCCATATTCATGGCACTTTACGCGGCCGTGCGATTGCAGGTGCAAGTGGTCAAACTGAAGCAAAAATAATTTGTAATGACTTACAAGCCGAGCTGGTTTCCATTGCTGGAAATTACTGGCTCAGCGATCAAATTGAAAGCGAGTACTGGCAGAAGAAAACCATGTTCAGTATGGCAAACGATGTATTACACGTTGATGTCCTCGCAATATAAGAGAAATAAAAGGAAAACAGAATGGCACGCATTATCGTTGTAACGTCAGGTAAAGGCGGGGTAGGCAAAACGACCTCCAGTGCAGCTATTGCCTCGGGTCTGGCTTTAAAAGGAAAGAAAACCGCAGTTATCGACTTTGATATCGGTCTGCGTAACCTAGATTTAATCATGGGTTGTGAGCGTCGTGTTGTGTACGACTTCGTTAACGTTATCAATGGTGAAGCGACGCTGAACCAAGCGATGATCAAAGACAAGCGCACAGAGAACCTGTTCATTCTTCCTGCTTCTCAAACTCGTGATAAAGACGCACTAACAAAAGATGGTGTTCGTCGTGTATTTGATGAACTGGATGAAAAGGGCTTTGATTTCATCATCTGTGATTCTCCTGCGGGTATCGAACAAGGCGCTCTGATGGCGTTGTACTTCGCTGATGAAGCAATTGTAACCACTAACCCAGAAGTCTCTTCAGTACGCGATTCAGACCGTATTCTAGGTATTCTTGACTCTAAATCTCGTCGTTCAGAAGACGGCTTAGAGCCAGTGAAAACACACCTTCTACTGACTCGCTACAACCCAGCACGTGTAACTCAAGGTGAGATGCTCAGTGTGGAAGACGTTGAAGAAATCCTGCACATCTCTCTACTGGGTGTAATTCCAGAGAGCCAAGCGGTACTGAACGCATCGAACAAGGGTGTTCCAGTTATCTTTGACGAAGCAACCGACGCAGGTATGGCTTACAATGATACTGTAGAGCGACTACTGGGTAGCCAAGTTGACTTCCGCTTCTTAACGGAACAGAAGAAAGGCATCTTCAAACGACTGTTCGGGGGCTAATACACAATGTCATTATTAGAGTTTTTTAGACCACAGAAAAAGACAACCGCAAACCTAGCCAAAGAACGTTTGCAGATCATTGTTGCAGAGCGACGCAGCCATGACGACCCAGCGCCGTCTTACCTGCCGCAACTGAAAGAAGACATCTTGAAGTGTATTGCAAAGTACGTTGAGGTAGATCCATCAATGGTTGATCTTACTTTCGAACACAAAGATGACGACATCTCTGTATTAGAGTTGAACGTTAAGCTACCAGAAGACGATAAGTAGTCCTCACCCTCTTGTAAGTAGTAAGCAGATTAAATAAAAAAGAGAGCCTAGGCTCTCTTTTTTGTGTCTTCAGTTTATAGCTGTAACTAAGTTAGATTTTATAACAGCAAACGGTTATTTGATCGCTTTACTCAGCTTTTCGCCAACCACATCTAAACGCCAGCCTTGCATAACATCAGGCAGCTTCTCTGGGTTACGATCGTGCTTCCACACCCAGCTTAACACTTGGTTAAGTTGCTTCTTCGATGCCAAGAATTCCGTCGCTAAACCGCTGTGCTGTGATGCTGTTTTCACTTCATCTTTCAACACTTTGAAGAGTTGCTTGTAGCCAGGGAAGTCCATTAGACGTTCTACTGGTGCTGGGTACTCTTCTTCTGGTGTATGTTCCGCTAACTTAACAATTGAGCTGATCTTCGCACCATGGCGACGCACAGAGCGGTAATCAAAACCTTCTTGCTCCATGTGCTTAGGATCTTTCATCGCGAAACGTGCCACTGCCCATAAATCTTGCTCTTTGAAGACAAAGTTCAGCGCTAAATCGCGCTTGATTGCTTCTTTTAGACGCCAAGTTGCTAGAGGTCGTAAGATCGCTAGCTGCTTAGGTTTAAGCTGCCACGCCCCTTTAATATCAAGGTAGGCGGTATCTGGGTTTACTTTACGGATGCGCTTGGCAACTTGTAAGTCAGACTCTTGTTGAGCCGCTTCCCACCAGCCAGCTTCCATCACTTTTTCTAGAAGCTTGTTGTACATTGGCATTAGGTAATGCACGTCTGCCGCTGCGTAGTCCAATTGCTTTTGAGAAAGCGGACGCGCTAGCCAGTCAGTGCGAGATTCACTCTTATCGAGATCGACACCGACAAACTCTGAAACCAGAGCAGCAAAGCCTGTTGATAAACCATGACCCAAGAAAGCCGCCATGATCTGTGTGTCGACCATTGGAGTTGGCGTACAACCGAATGCGTTCTGGAACACTTCCAAATCTTCACCGCAAGCGTGCAGTACTTTCAGAACAGAAGCATCTTTCAACAATCCAACAAATGGTGTCATTTCACCAAGAGCAATAGGGTCAATCAGTGACAGCGTTTCACCATCAAATAACTGAATCAAGCCTAATTGAGGGTAATAGGTTCTTGTACGAACAAACTCCGTATCAAGCATAACGACATCGGCTTCACGTGCTTGTTGGCAAACTCGCTCAAGGTCTTTCAATTGGGTAATGATTTGATAATCCACAAAAACTCTCACTGGTTTCTATTTGATCGCCGGATACAAAAATGCCGACATTAACTGTCGGCATTCTAACACCATTTTTCAATGCTCGCTTAGATTAAGCGCCTCAATGGCTTTGGTGTAGGGGTTACTAATCCACTGACTAGTCTATTCGCTCGCGCGTTTAGCCAATTCTGCATCGTTTTCTTCACGCAGCACGCGGCGTAAGATCTTACCTACGTTAGTCTTTGGAAGGTCATCTCTGAACTCGACTAATTTAGGGATCTTGTAACCCGTTAGGTGCTCACGACAGTGCGCGATAATGTCCTCTTTAGTCAAGCTAGGGTCACGCTTAACCACGTAGATCTTAACTAACTCACCAGACACTTCATGAGGCTGGCCGATAGCCGCAACTTCTAACACTTTGCCATGCAGAGCCACTACGTCTTCGATCTCGTTCGGGTAAACGTTGAAGCCTGATACAAGAATCATGTCTTTCTTACGGTCTACGATGTACAACAAGCCTTCGTCATCAAACTTAACGATGTCACCTGTCGATAACCAACCGTCTTGATCGATCACTTCTTTAGTCGCTTCAGGGCGCTGCCAGTAACCTTGCATCACTTGAGGACCACGAACTTGTAGTTCGCCTACTTGGTCATTAGCAATAACCTTGCCTTCATCATCAACAATACGAACTTCTGTCGATGGTACAGGTAGGCCAATAGCACCTGTGTAGTCTTTAAGGTCGTATGGGTTACCTGTTACCAATGGAGAACACTCGGTTAAGCCATAGCCTTCCAATAGGTGAATGCCTGTCGCTTTCTTCCATTGCTCAGCAACAGCGCGTTGAACCGCCATGCCGCCGCCAACAGATAGGCGTAGGTTACTGAAATCCAACTCGTGGAAATCTTCGTTATTAACTAGCGCGTTAAACAAGGTGTTTACGCCGGTAATTGCGGTAAACGGAACCTTTTGCAGCTCTTTAATAAAGCCAGGAATGTCACGAGGGTTAGTAATTAGAAGGTTACGACCACCCATCTCTACAAACAGTAAGCAGTTCACCGTCAGTGCAAATACGTGGTAAAGCGGTAATGCCGTTACAACCAACTCGCGACCTTCTTGCAGAACAGGACCGTAAGCCCCTTTCGCTTGTAGTACGTTCGCGATCATATTACGGTGCGTTAGGATTGCGCCCTTCGCTACACCCGTAGTACCACCGGTGTACTGCAGGAACGCGATGTCATCGCCCGCCATGAACGGCTTCACATATTGAAGACGACGACCTTTGTGCAGCGCTTTTCTGAATGAGATAGCACCCGGCAGATCATACTTAGGCACCATACCTTTTACGTATTTCACTACGAAGTCGACAATTGTCCCTTTCGCGCGTGGCAGCATTTGCCCTAGGCTAGTTAGAACTACGTGTTTAACCGGCGTGTTATCAACGACTTTCTCTAGCGTGCTCGCAAAGTTAGATACGATAACAATCGCCTTTGCACCAGAATCGTTTAGTTGATGTTCAAGCTCACGAGGTGTGTACAGTGGGTTGACGTTCACTGCAATCATACCTGCACGCAATACACCAAACAGTGCAATTGGGTATTGCAGTAGGTTTGGCATCATTAGCGCGACGCGATCGCCCTTCTTCAGTTTCAAGTCATTCTGTAGGTAAGCGGCAAAAGCACGGCTGCGCTCTTCAAGCTTACGGAATGTCATAATCGAGCCCATGTTCTCGAATGCAGGTTGGTCCGCGTACTTCTGTACCGACTGTTCAAACATTTCTACAAGAGATGGGTACTGATCTGGGTTGATCGTTTCTGGTACGTCACTTGGATAACGTGAAAGCCAAGGTTTATCCACGATGTTACTCCTCGTTTATCAGCTGACGACTGCTTCGCCGCTTTTTATCATTGCGGTATTACAGCACAGCTTTAGTGCATGAGCACTAAAAGGCTCAAACACTTGTTTAAATTTTGTTAACTACACCAAGAATTAGCTCTGAAACTAGCTCTGGGCTCTCTAAATGACAATGATGTCCACCAGGAACAGTCTCTATATGCAGAGGACTATGCACTGATTTGTAGCGATTATGCTGCAAATGTCGGAATCCATCATTCCCTAGGATTATTAATTGAGGGCATTCAATAGCCGCCATAATCGCTTCAGCGTGCGCCTGTGACATTCGATATAACGAGTCACATTTTAGATTAGGGTCGCATCGCCATTGCCAAGAGTTCTCGAACTCGACAATACCTCGCTCAACAATAGGAGCGATTAATTCAGCATTAATTTGGTTGGCGTGAGCTCTCAGCTTAATAGCATCCTCAAGACTTGCCAGAGGACGTGAAGGCTTTCTTCGCTGTCGAAGACGACTGAGTACCCCATCCCTCAAGCGAGAGACTGTTTCGTGGGGAGCTTCTGAAAGAGGTCCATGACCTTCAATTTGAATTAATCCTGACACCTTTTCAGGAAAGGCGGCACTATAGCAACTTGCGATCAATGCACCAAGTGAATGTCCTACCAGTACCAGTCTGTTTGGCGATAATTTAGTCACCAACTGATGCAAATCATCAATATAGTCGTGAAATGGATAATAACTTCCCGGTTTATGCGACGAGAAACCGTGTCCGAAGAGATCGATAGCAACGAGGTGAGTATCTGGAGAAAGCTTGGCTATTTGCGGCATAACCTGAGTGAAACTTGCAGAATTATCTAGCCAACCATGAATAAAAACGACCGTCGTTGCGGTCGTTTTTGAGTTGCCAATCTGTTGTGTGGCAAGCGTCCCGCTCGCAAGGGAATATGATTTTTCAATCATCAAGCATCTAATTCCATCTGGTTGCGTAATTAACCTCTAGTAATCAAGCTCCCGTAAAGTGATCTACTCTACGTCCTGTATCACTCGACCTTGTCTTGGCATCGTTTGGAAACTGCGGCAATGTAAGCTTCTGCACGAGTAGTAGGTTGGTGCAAAATCGTTAACAACAACTCGTTCTGTAATGTTCCATAGTCGTTGATTGTCCACTTGCATCACAGGGAAGGTGTAAGGGTATTCCCCTATTTTTCCATCTTCACTTCCGCTTGATTGACCAACCAAAGTAATCAGGCGACCTTCTGCAAAGCTTAGAGGCTCAACGTAGCCTTCAATGTAACCGACAAAACGTCCGCTTGGCTCTGCGTCTAGATCTGGCTTACCGTTACTAGAAATCGGCATATTAGCGACTTCGATTCGAGTCTTATCTTTTAAGTTGGTTACTTTAGATATTACACCGCCTAATCGAACACTTTGCGCATCCGGTAGTTGGTCGACCCACTGTTGGTAATCGCTAATTACAGGCTCTGATTTTGCTTCAAGCTCGCTAGGAAGTGATGAACACCCGGCAAGTACCAAGACACCAAGAGAAAAGGCTATTAAGCGTAATTTAGAGAGATAATTTGACATGGTTCTGGTCCTTAAACAGGCATTAATAAGAAGCTCTAGATGTAGATATCGACACCGATAAGCTTTGCAAGTTCTTCTTTCTTCGCCTGATTCATTACATCCATATACTCTTCCATAGCCTTACGTCCTCGGCCTTCTGGAAGATCATACTGGATTTGAGCCTTGTGTAGTTCAGACTCTTTAACTTGACGAATAGAGTGAGAAACAGCATTAGCCACCTTAGTCGGTTGCCCAACCGCAGTGCTAGCATCAGATTTTTTTGCCTGCTCCTTCTTTTTAATTCGATTCGGCTTAGATGTGCTGCCTACCGAAGAAGGAGGTAAGTTGTTAATTGATACCATGACTAAATATCTGCCCTCTCAAATCTAAATAATACGCATTTAGACCTAATTTGCATCAGAACCTTGTAAAAATTATTCGCGACCTGGCAGTTTCTTCCAAGTCACTTTGTCACGAAGATAAACTGGCTCAGACTCTTCTGCTGCAACCGCTTTACCTTCCGCATAAGCGAATTGAGCAAGGACCGCCATATCTTGAGCTTCTGGGAATAGCACTTCACACGCTTTGGTGTTGATCGCAAGTGTATCCATATGCTCGGCATAAGCTTCCCAGCCGGTACCGACTTTCGCCCATGTTTCAGAATCTGCTTCTAACTGCGCAGCCAATTCACTTGGTGGCGTTACACATTCGGCATCAATCGCAGTCCAACGACCATCTTGTTCGCGGCTGTAACGCGCCCAATACACTTCGCTCATACGCGCATCAATTGCTGTCGCAACGTGAGTTTCACCAAATTTACGGTAGCTGCCTTGCGCCATCGCTGCCAGTGTAGAGACACCGATCATCGGTAAATCCGCACCAAAAGCTAAGCCTTGAGCAATACCAATACCAATACGTACACCCGTGAAACTGCCTGGGCCTTGGCCAAACGCGATAGCATCGATATCGGTTAAAGCGACATTCGCTTCTTTCAGTACTTCATCCACCATAGGTAGAATTTTTTTCGTATGGTCTCGAGGAGCCTCTTCGCTACGTGCGAACACCTGGTCACCCATTACTAATGCAACTGAACAATTTTCAGTTGCGGTATCTACTGCAAGAATTTTCGCGCTCATTTGTGTCTCAAATATCTGTTATCTAATCTAAAAATAATGGCTAAACTCAACAATGCCAATTAATCAGCAGCGGTTGAATGGTCTTTAGCTAAGAATTCTTTAATGACCCCTAAGTCACGGGTACGTGGGATAGGCGGTAAACTCGCCAAAAATATGCCACCGTAATCGCGAGTCACCAATCGGTTATCGCAAATAATCAAAGCGCCATTATCGTGCTTGTCACGTATCAATCGGCCGACACCTTGTTTCAAGGTAATCACAGCGTCTGGCAACTGTACCTGTGCAAAAGGATCACCCCCTTTTAATTTACAGTCCTCGATTCGAGCCTTAAGTAAAGGGTCATCAGGGGCCGTAAAGGGCAATTTATCGATGATAACACAGCTTAATGCGTCGCCCCTAACATCTATCCCCTCCCAGAAAGCGCCAGTAGCCACCAGCAATGCGTTACCTAATTCCATGAATTCGGCTAAGGTTTTTTGCTTACTTGTCTCACCTTGGAGCAGAACTGGAACCGAAAGGGTTTCACGAAATCGCTCCCCCAACTCTTTCATCATGCTGTGTGAAGTACACAAGAAGAAACAGCGACCTTGGTTTTGCTCAATCACAGGGGTCAGCATTCTTACTAGCTTATCGGCTAAGCCAGGGCTATTCGGTTCAGGAAGATAACGAGGTACACACAAGCGCGCCTGATTCGGGTAATCAAACGGACTCGGCAGTGAAAACTGTGCCGACGGTTTTAGTCCCAAGCGTGAGGTGAAATGGTCGAAATCGTCCGATACCGCCAAGGTTGCAGAGGTAAATACCCACGCGCCCGGTTTAAGCTCAATCTGTTCGTGGAATTTATCGGCGACTGAAAGCGGTGTTATGTGCAGGGCAAAGTGGCGTGGTGTAGTGTCATACCAATACGAATAGCCAGTAATCGACACATCGCACACACGTTCGATACGCGACTTAATCATGTTTGCACGTTCGAAAGCCGTGTCTAACAATTGGCTTCGACCCAATGCTAATTTCAATACATCGACGGCCAGTTGCAGCGCATCTTGCAAACGAACTAACTCGCGTGCAATCGACTCGGATTTCAAGGCTTCGCGCCAGTTACCACGAAAGCCGGTATCACCAAGCACAATACGCAAGTCGGCTGACGATTGAACGAGCCTATCCCCTACTTTCTGTAGCTGACGCATGTCTTTGGCTTCAGTTCGGTAAGCGATTTCAATGTCTTTGGCTAGCTCTTGGATCTGTCGACTGGAAACCGATTGTCCGAAGTACTGGCTGGCGATATCGGGAAGTTGATGCGCTTCATCGAAAATAAACACATCGGCTTCAGGAATCAGCTCACCGAATCCGGTCTCTTTAATCGCTAAATCCGCTAAGAACAAGTGGTGGTTTACCACAACAACATCGGAGTCCATCGCTTTTTTACGCGCTTTAAGCACGAAGCAATCAGTGTAGCTTGGGCACTCTTTACCCAAGCAATTATCATTGGTCGAGGTAATGGTTGGAATAACCGGGCTGTCTTCAGCGATATCATCACAATCACCTAAATCACCCGTTTGAGTGGATGACGACCAACTACGAACTTTAACTAACTGAGCCAGCAGCGTTGGGTCGGTATGAGCGCCATGACTCTCGATCATTTGACGGCTGAGTCTGTCCAAACACAAATAGTTTGAACGCCCTTTGAGTAACGCAACTTGACCATAAAAGCCAAGCGCATCGACCATCAAGGGTAAATCTCGGTGAAACAGCTGTTCTTGAAGGTTTTTAGACCCCGTACTAATGATGGTTTTCTTGCCACTCAGCAGTGCAGGCACTAAGTAAGCAAAGGTCTTACCGGTACCCGTTCCCGCTTCAACAACTAATTGGCTCTGTTTCTCAATCGCTTGTGAAACCGCTTCAGCCATGTCTAGCTGAGCTTGTCGTGGTTGAAACCCGGGGATCGCTTTACCCAGAGCACCATCAGCAGAAAACGTTTTAGATATCATAGAGTACGAAGTTTAGAAAAATAGAAGGCGAATTATGGCAGGTTTAGTGAGCCGGCGCGAATCAAGAATGACTTCGCACCGGAGGTGTTTGGTTTAGTTTGATTTGGTCTGAGCGTCCTGAAAAGCGAAGGGAGCAGAAATCAAAGAAAGGGGTTTATTTACGGCTGAGGTAACGCGACAACCAAGGGGCGCCTTCAAATTGATTATCGCAAGGCTGCATGGCTTTCGCAGCATCGGTTGGTGAGGTCTTACTTTCCCACATTTCATCTAGAACATGACCATCTAACTCGGAACCTCTCGCCAATGAATTCACTCGCTTGCAGTACAGTTTTTTGGCTAGTAACTCTTTATCCATAAGTATCACCTCTATTTTTGGCCAAGGCATAAATGCCTCGGTTGAAGTTCAAATGCGTACTACGGTCAAAACTTTTAAAAATGAAGCTTCTGCCTGTTTTCCTATCTAAAAACTGATATTTCTATATCAAACAATTTATCAAAGCGATAAATGAGCAGCAGAATTTGTTGAAACCAACTTGATAATAGATTAATTATAACGGTGATATTGCGGCTCAGTTCACCGTTCGACGGCCTGCATTAAATTTGAAGAATCCCGATTTCATATAATAAGTGCAACATTTCATGGAAGTAAGATGCAAATGGAAAGAAAAACTTTACTAACACATTGTACTGATGCCCCAGGCCTCATCTCAAAGATCACCAACATTTGTTACAAACACCAACTCAATATTGTGCACAACAATGAGTTCGTAGATAACACCAGCGGTCACTTCTTTATGCGCACCGAGCTAGAGGGTTACTTCAATGACGAAACCTTGCTCGCCGATTTGGACCAAGCGCTGCCAGAGAACGCAAAACGCAAGCTAATGAGCTCTTCTCGCAAACGTGTTGTGATTCTCGTGACCAAAGAAGCGCACTGCCTTGGCGACATTCTAATGAAGAACTTCGATGGCAGTTTAGACGTGGAAATCGCAGCCGTTGTTGGCAACTATGACATTCTACAAAGCCTGACCGAGCGTTTTGATATTCCTTACCACCATGTTTCACACGAAGGTCTGAACCGTGAAGAGCATGAGAAGAAGATGCTAGAAGTGATTGACCAATACGAGGCGGATTACCTTGTTTTGGCTAAGTACATGCGAGTGCTGACTCCAGGATTTGTTGAAAAGTACAACCACAAGATCATCAACATCCACCACAGCTTCTTGCCAGCATTTATTGGCGCGAAGCCATACCAACAAGCGTATGAGCGCGGCGTGAAGATCATTGGTGCTACAGCGCACTTTGTGACTAATGATTTGGATGAAGGCCCAATCATTAAGCAAGATGTTATCCCGGTGGATCACAACTTCAGCGCGAAAGACATGGCGCAAGCCGGTCGTGACGTAGAGAAGAATGTATTAAGTAAGGCGCTAAACAAAGTGATCAATGATCATGTGTTTGTTTACGGCAACAAGACTGTGATTCTGTAAGTCGGAGCTTCGATTTCCTGTAAGACTTCCAGTTAGAACCCAATAAAAAACGCGCAATAGGGACAGCCCATCGCGCGTTTTTTGTATCTGATGATCAGACTCGCTTTACGAGATTCCCAATTACGCTCCTTCGTCGCTATCGGGAATGACAAACTCGGTGATGAATCTTCTAGCTATAGGCTCCAACATACGCCCTCGAATACTCAGTTTGTCAGTATCCAAAGATAGACTCTGGTAAACACCATCGAACACTCCGTCATTCCGACGAGCCTAGGCGAGATCAGGAATCTTTTCCTAGCAGCTCTCTACTCAAATTAAGCCTGTTCTGACTCAACAATCTTCTTCAACGAATGTGGGTGCAGCTTGATACAAATCCCTTGATGCTTGAATGCAACGGTTGGGTTGTTCAAACGCTCCCCTTCGCCTTTCGGGCTAGAGAGTTTGATCTTAATGCCTTGCTCAGCCAGCGTTTCAAAGTTAGCAGCGAACTGCGGGTAAGTTTCTTTAAGATCCGCTAAGTACTCATCGGCCGTTTGGGCGTGAGAAGGAATTACAAACTCTACATGTTCCCAATCTTGGCTTGGGTAAATCTTACCTTCAGCTGGATATGGCAGCTCTAAGCATTCAATGCTCCAGCCAAGACTTTGCAAGGGTTCATCGAAAGCCAACACTACAATTGGACGACCATTAATCATCGCCTCTGAAATCGTAGAGCCGTAATCAGACCACGCTTGATGCGCAGATTTCGCTAGCTCAGTGTCATTGATGCGCAGCGCAATATGATCCGCTTGAGCAAAGCTTAAATCCAAACCCAATGTATTTCCTAGGTTCTCGATTTTTGCCATAAAGGTATCAAGGCGGGCGATCATTTGTTGTGGTTCTAGTTCAGCTTGCTTCAGGCTCATCATCATTGTCTGTGTTCTCCAAATAATGGCTGCATGTTATCAGTTTTGCCTTTTGCAACAAGCGTTGCTTTTACAAAAAATACTCAATAAGTATGTTCTTTCTGCTCCTTAAACATGCAAACGCGTCTTGCTAAAAGTCGATTGTCAAAAACCACTCAGGAAATGTTAATTTTCTATCAATTCGACCTATAAGAAACCCCACAAAATTGGTATGATTAACGCCATTTTTGTGAACTTAAACAGTGTCTGTTGTTCATTTCGGCATTAAATCGTTAACTAGACGCATAATTAACCAATTTAATGACCTCGAAATAACGGCCACTCTTATCATCCTTGAATTGAAGGAAACGCGTGTGAATATCCAAGCACTTATTAATGACAAAGTATCTCAGGCTCTAGAAGCCGCTGGCGCACCTGCAGGCTCTCCTGCGGCCGTTCGCCAATCTGCAAAACCACAATTTGGTGACTACCAAGCAAACGGCGTTATGGGCGTTGCTAAGCGACTAGGCACTAATCCTCGAGAATTTGCTCAAAAAGTATTGGACGTTCTAAACCTAGACGGTATCGCTTCTAAAGTTGAAATCGCAGGCCCAGGTTTCCTTAACATCTTCCTAGATGAAGCTTTCCTAGCACAACAAGCAGACGCAGCATTGGCTGATTCTCGCCTTGGTGTTGCAGTAGCAGAAACACAAACAATTGTTGCGGATTACTCTGCACCAAACGTTGCGAAAGAGATGCACGTTGGTCACCTACGTTCAACGATCATCGGTGATGCGGTAGTTCGTACTCTTGAGTTCCTAGGCCACAACGTTATCCGTGCTAACCACATCGGTGACTGGGGTACTCAATTTGGTATGCTTATCGCAAACCTTGAGCGCGTTCAAGCTGAGTCTGGCGAAGTTTCAATGGAACTTGCTGACCTTGAAGGCTTCTACCGTGAATCTAAAAAGCTTTACGATGAAGACGAAGAGTTCGCAGTTAAAGCACGTGGCTACGTTGTTAAACTGCAAAGCGGCGACGAGTTCTGCGCAGAAATGTGGAAGAAGCTTGTTGACGTAACAATGATTCAAAACCAACGCAACTACGACCGCCTAAACGTTTCTCTAACACGTGATGACGTAATGGGCGAAAGCATGTACAACCACATGCTTCCAACTATCGTTGCTGACCTAAAAGAGCAAGGTCTTGCTAAAGAAGATGACGGCGCACAGGTTGTATTCCTAGACGAATACAAAAACAAAGATGGCGACCCAATGGGCGTTATCATCCAGAAACGTGACGGCGGCTTCCTTTACACAACAACAGATATCGCTTGTGCAAAATACCGTTTTGAAGAACTAGGCGCAGACCGCGTGCTTTACTTCATCGACTCACGTCAGCACCAACACCTAATGCAAGCTTGGACTATCGTTCGTAAAGCAGGTTACATCCCAGAATCTGTTTCTCTTGAGCACCACGCGTTCGGCATGATGCTAGGTAAAGATGGTAAGCCATTCAAGACTCGTGCAGGCGGTACTGTTCGTCTTGCTGATCTTCTTGATGAAGCAGAAGTTCGTGCAGCGCAGCTAATCGAATCTAAGAACCCAGAACTAGCAGAAGACGAGAAGAAAGCGATCGCGAACACTGTTGCTATGGCAGCGGTTAAGTACGCAGACCTTTCTAAGCACCGTACTACTGACTACGTGTTCGATTGGGACAACATGCTTGCGTTCGAAGGTAACACAGCACCGTACATGCAGTACGCATACACTCGTGTTGCTTCTGTATTTGCTAAAGCTGGCATTTCTATGGACTCTCTCGAAGGTGAAATCAAAATCACTGAAGAGAAAGAGAAAGCACTTATCGCGAAACTTCTACAATTCGAAGAAGCAGTTCAGTCTGTTGCTCGTGAAGGTCAACCACACATCATGTGTAGCTACCTGTTCGAACTAGCTGGTCAATTCTCTAGCTTCTACGAAGCGTGCCCTATCCTAGTTGCTGAAGACGAAGCTGTTAAGCAGAGCCGTCTGAAGCTTGCTGCACTAACAGCGAAGACGATCAAGCAAGGTCTATCGCTTCTAGGTATCGACACTCTAGAGCGCATGTAAGCGATTCGAGATTCGAGATTCGAGATTCGAGATTCGAGAAAATTAAAAAGGTTGGCGTGAAAGCGTCAACCTTTTGTTTTATCTGAAGGTTTATTTAATCGACTATCTATGCGATTAGCTAACCTACACAACAAGAGATCTCCTATTACGCTCCTTCGTCGCTCTAGGAGATGACGAGAATAGGTGTAGTGAATCCAAGACAGCATCAATGATGCACCATCAAGCCAAACTAAATCATTGTTACTTCCCCAATCATCACTTCCTTTAATGAGGAACCAACGTCATTGAGAATCCGCCTCAGGCGAATAACGCCAGCAAAGCAATGCACCATTACTTTCCACGCCCGTCATTCCCTACAGTGAGGCACGAACGTGATAGGGAATCTGCTTATTGAGAACGTAAGCCCTAGCCACATTCAAACTCCGACCTTATACTCATGTAAAACAATTAATTGGAAAGATCATGAGCTTCGAACTTCACCCGCAACTTGCGAAAGACACCACACTTATCGGCGAATTTCCACTGAGCTTGGCTCTGCTACACAAAGATAACGCGGTGCCTTGGGTTATCTTGGTACCAAAACGTGCCAACCTAAAAGAGTTGCACCACTTACCAATGAAAGAGCAACAGCAGTTCCTGCATGAATCTCAGGCGGTAAGCCAAGCACTAGAAGCCACGTTCCAACCTGACAAATTGAACCTTGGTGCTCTGGGTAACATGGTGCCACAACTGCACATTCACCATATTGCACGCTTTACAGACGACATTGCTTGGCCTGGCCCAGTATGGGGAAATACCAAAGGTGAACAGCGCAATGAAGAAGATCAAGCTGCTATCCTGACTCGTATTCAAAACGTTCTGTCACTGAGCTCTATCTTCAAGAAAGCATAATTCGACTTGGTTTCGTTGAGCTTAAAAGCAAAACACTTCAGAAAAGACACATAACAAAAAGCCGCTTATCTTAGATAAGCGGCTTTGTCATTTTCTAATCTCGCCTTTTCAACGAGATAATGAAGACCGAACTACATCATCACGTTAAGCGACAAACCATCTTGCTTGCTGATGGTGTAGCGAATACGCGTTGTATGACCATGCTTATTCGTATCGACCAAACGAGAAACTTTCCCTTTCTTGACCCACACACTCAGCATCACATCGACGCCATCTTCACTCATGCCAAACTTTGCAGCGAGCTCTTTACGAGCCGCAACGCCTTGGCTATCAATGTATTGATGAAGTTCAGTTAAAATCATACTACTTGCACCTCTAGTGCTTTCTGCTTACTGCCCACTTTCTTGAAGACGCGATACGTCACCACAAAACCACCAGCAATCGCCACCATCCATACTGCACTTGTCACAGGATGCGCAGCAAAGTTTGCCGCTTGGTAGTAGAAAGTCGCACCAAAGTAACCAAGAGCCATCGTCCAAACCGCGATGAAGCGTGCAAACGTCTGACCAAATTCACGAACATAAGCGCCCATCGCGGCCACACAAGGCGTGTAAAGCAGGATAAGAATCAAGTAAGCGAACGCCGCATGACCAGATACAAACTTGTCTTTCAAGTTACCAAAGATAGAGGTATCGACTTCTTGGTCAGCTGCTACAGAATTAGAATCAGACAAGTCGCCAACTTCAATACCTAATGGATCTGAGTAGCTCAAACCAGCTAGGTTTTCAGGGATCGTCATTACCGCTTCTTGCAGGCTTGCTGCTAAGTCAAACTCAGCCGCTTCTTCATCAGAAGGCGTTGTGTATAGGCTATTTAATGTACCTACAACAGCTTCTTTAGCGAAAATGCCTGTGATGATACCAACCGTTGCAGGCCAGTTCTCTTCAGTAATACCAATTGGTTGGAATACAGGCGTTACAACTTGAGCCGCTTTAGACAGTACTGAGTTTTCGCTGTCTTCGTTACCAAAGCTACCGTCCATACCTAGAGAGTTTAGGAAGCTTAGAATAGCCACAACCATCACGATTGTTTTACCTGCACCAAGTACGAAACGCTTCAGCTTCTGCCAAGTTTTCAGCATTACGTTTTGCACTGTCGGCAATTCGTAATCTGGCATTTCCATCACTAAGCTATCGCTGCTACCTGGGTAGATTGTGTTTTTCAGGAAAAGGCCCGTAAACACAGAAGCAACGATACCCATGATGTACAGAGCGAATACTACGTTTTGTCCTGCACCAGGGAAGAACGCCGCTGCGAACAGTGCGTATACTGGTAAACGAGCACCACATGACATAAACGGCGCCATTGATGCTGCCAATTTACGTTCGCGCTCTTGGTCAAGAGTACGAGTTGCCATGATTGAAGGCACGTTACAACCAAAGCCCAGTACAAGTGGAACAAATGCTTTACCCGGTAAACCAATCTTCTGCATCACTTTATCAAGTACGAATGCAGCACGAGCCATATAGCCTGAGCTTTCTAGTACCGCTAAGAATAGGTAAAGCGCTGCGATAACAGGAATAAAGGTTGCAACCGTTTGGATACCACCGCCAATACCATCAGCAAGTACAGTAACTAACCAAACTGGTAAATGGCCATCTAATAAGTGGTGTCCACCATCAACTAATATTGCCCCAACACCAATATCGAAGAAGTCGATAAACGCACTACCTATGTTGATAGAGAACATGAACATTAGGTACATGATGACGAAGAAGAAAGGAATACCGACCCATTTGTTCAAAATGAATTGGTCTGCTTTCTCTGTAAAGTTTCGGCTTAGTTTGCCTTCGCTGCGACGAACACGTTTACAAAGGTCATGTAAGAAAGTGTATTTAGCGTCAGCAACAGCAAGGTCAATATCGAAATCGGCACCAAGACGCACGCTATCAATTTGAGTACGAGTTTGTGGAGCCAGTCCATTCAATACCAAGTAATCATTTTCTAAAGCACGAATCGCGAGCGCTCGGTGAGATACGTCAGCATCATCAAATTGTGACTCAACAGAAGGGATAAGAGCTTCTAACGCGGTATCGTAATCAATAGAGATAGGGTCAAGGCTCACACCTTGAACAAGCAGTTTATGCAAACGCTCTTTAAAGCGAACCACTTGACCTTTATCGTTTGCAGACAAGCTTAGAACTGGGCAACCTAGCTCTTTCTCTAGTGCTTTAAGGTTAATCACCTGACGTTCGCGCTTTAATACATCCATTTTGTTCAACACCACGATCATTGGGCGACCCAACTCACGTAGCTGTAATGTCATGTATAAGCTTCGTTCTAAGCAGCTAGCGTCGACAACATTAATGATCACATCTGCAGGGTGAGTTAAAACAGCGCGAGACGCGATAGACTCATCGATGCTGTTCGCATCATTACCACTGTCTAGTGCGTAGATACCCGGTAAATCCGTTAGTTGAAACTGATCACCTGCGTGCGAGTATAAACCCGTCTTCTTTTCAACAGTTACACCAACCCAGTTACCAACGTGCTGCTTAGCACCAGTCAGTGCGTTGAACAGTGTTGTTTTACCGCTATTCGGGTTACCAACGGTAAGAACTTGATAATCCATTTAGATAACCTCGATTTGTTCTGCAATGCTTTCACGAATGGCGATAGAAACACCTCTCACTTCAACTTGAAGCGGATCACCCATAGGTGCACGGCGGATAAGCGTCACCTCGGTTTTTGGCAACATACCCATGACCATAAGCTTCTTCCTTACGTCTGGTGTTAAACCTGTTAGTGCAACAATAGAAGCCGCCTTTCCTTGCTCTAGTTGTGAGAGTTTCATAAGTACCCAATTCGTGACTGATAATGAGAAAGATTGTTATTAACGCTATGATACACATACATGCCCACAATTCTATTGTGTGAAATCAATGTTTTCGAAAATACATACTCGTAAATTTCGTTAAAAACGTTTACGTCAAAAACGTTACTTTCAACAACTAGCGAGAACTACCTCACTAGTACAACCCCTCCCAAACAACAACAAATCATTAATTATCAATCAGTTAAAATAATGTCGGTTTTCTCATAGGTATCTGTCGTTAATTTTATAAGTAAAATAAGTACCTGGACGTATAGTTACTCCATCGAAGAGAAACTACTTCTCTTTAATTTTATTCCAGAGGTGATATGGCTTTGCTATATCACTCCGGCAGCAAGCGAAGGTGTCATTGGCACCCGTGGTATAGTCCCCCCGGCTATGCCACGATATTTTTTTCTTCCCTTTGTTTTATCTCAACAACCTTTTTAAACTCCCCATTTATCTCGTATCTCGTATCTCGTATCTCGTATCTCGTATCTCGTATCTCGTATCTCGTATCTCGTATCTCGTATCTCGTATCTCGTATCTCGTATCTCGTATCTCGTATCTCGTATCTCGTATCTCGTAGAAGCATAAAAAAGCCCCAACACGAATGTCGAGGCTAAAGTATCTTTATTTATGTCCTAGCAGAGTATCCGCTGCGCGCTACTCTTCGTTGTTTTCAGCAAACTTAGATGGTGACATGCCAAAGTGGTGCTTAAACCTTTGACTGAAATAGGAAGGGTCATTGAACCCCGAATCAAACGCCACATCAGAGATCTTCTCTCCAGCGAGTAAGCGCTCACACGCATGCTCTAGACGTACTTCATTCAAGTGCTCTTTGAAGGTCTTGTTGTAAGCCGATTTAAAGCGTCTCTGTAAGCTTCTCTCAGACATAAACAAATACTTAGCGGCAGTTGCAGTACTGAACTCTGCATCAGCGTAGTTTTCACTCACAAGCTGCGACACTCTGTTCTTCCACTCTTGTTCCGCTGTCAGTTTTTGCTGCTCTGGCGTTGAAGCGGCAAGCTTAATGGTTTCAATCTGTTCAATTGTGCTGGCTTCAAGATTATCGAGCACTTGGTACTCAATTGGCCACGAAAGCTGAACCTTATTTTGAGACTCCGAAACAAAGGCATTAAGCTCGCCACCGCTCTGATTCATCAATAGCGGCAGCTTTTCGATGTTAAGGTCGGTCGACTTTCCGGTATTGTCACCCATGCTTGATGCCAGTTTAGGGAAAGGCATGCCATGATCTCGAATGGTTACAACAAGATGCTCTTTAACCTCTTCAACCAGAACCACCATACTCTGCGATTTAAAGTTTCTCTTGATGATGCTCCCAACCAAGCTATTGAAGATAATATCGAGATTAAAATACAGCAACGAGACATATCGTTGTTTTGTTTCGACTTTAATATCCAGTTCAATACCGGCTTTGGTTAAGTCATCCTGCCAAGCTTTGAGTACCGCTTCTAAAATTAAAATTATATCGTAACAAACTTGCCCTTCTCCTTGAGGCGTATTGCTCAATTGAGCTAAGCCATTTTTAAAGGTTAGAATTGGCGACTTCCCATGCTCGTCATTCCAATTAGGAATCATCGCAGCAATATGATTCACTTCAGAAGAGAGTTCATTGGCAGTGTGAGACACAAGCGCATTCTTAACGGACAGCTGCTTTTTAAGCTGTTGATTAGTTGCGAGTAATATCCGGCTTTGGTGTCTCAATTGGTCTGTCTTCAGTGCAACTTGCGCTTTTAAGTGCCTGTTGGCAAAAGTGACATAACGCGAACGCCAAAAGACTAAGATAGTCACAACGCCAATCAGTAATATCAGAGAGCTTGCTGCAGCCCAATTCGTCAGATACCAAGGCTCCGCAATCGAGAAGCTTTGATTGGTTGACACAAAGCGATAATGGGAGTCCTTAACCGGCTTCACTTCAAGTGTGTAATCCCCTGGAAGAAGATGGTCGAGCGTTAACAAGCCCCCTTCAAACTCACTCCATGGTTCATCGTCGCTCAGTCGATATTCCATCGCTGGTGCGAACGTTGCAGGTAAGATACCCAGCTTAAACCCCATCGATGAACCATAAGGAATCTCATCCAGTTCAGCCGTTTTCCCGCCAAGTGACACAGTTTGTTGGTCGACACTTATCTTACTCAACAAGGCACGGCTATGAGGTGTGGTTGATACCAGTAACTCGTTAGACAACGCGCTGACTACGCCATACTTTGAGCCGAAAATAAGCCTCGAAGGTTGGCTCTCTTCACTGTAAAATAGAGCACATGCTCCCGCCGCCAGCTCATTGGTGATCAAACCAAATGGCGAACCTATGTGTTTATGCAGTTGCCCATCCAATCCGTAATAACTGATGCCTTTCGAAGAGCCTAACCAAACACCATTGTCATCGCTTATCAGGCAGTTGGGGCTAATATTGTCTTCAACAAGAGTGATTTCTTGAATAATAGAGCTGTCATCCGGGATTCGATATACGCCATAACTGCTCGCAAACCACTGCGATCCATCCTTCGCTTTTTCAATATCGACGACTTTGCCAAACCGTTCGCTTGAACGACTAAAGCTAATTCGTTTATCAATGAACGAGTAGAAACCATGGTCTGTTCCTATATAGATACGACCTAGCAAGCCTACATTGAGAGCGGTGATCTTCGCAGGCAAGAACTTGTCGACTAACCAGTCAGTGCCATAATTCGTCAGTTTCATGGTTTCGATAGATAACGAATACAGGTTTTGCCCAGAGGTCATCCAAAGAACGTTATCAGCCTGAAGCGCGAGGTTTTCAACACGCACTCCGTCAATTGGCCTTGGTAAATCAAGGGCTTCGGGTTGTAGCGTTTCCGTATTTAGACTGATGATACCTTGTTCGGTCGCCAACCAAATGGAAGAGCCAAAGAGCTCAAAATCATTAACGGGATTAGAGTAAACACGAATTGGGTTCTCTTCACTTTCAGAATCAACCAAGTAGAGCCCCATTGAGGACGCGACCCAAGATAACTGATCACTGACAGGCAGTACTTTATTGATCACCACACTACTCGAATGCATGCCCATTCCAGTTAGGGGGGTTCTCGAGAAGGTCTTACTGAATAGTGAGAAATATCGGATACCGTTGTTTGTCGCAATCCACATGCCACCAGCATGATCGTTTATCAACGAATATATTTTCTCACCCGGTAACGAGAAGTCTTGATTAGCGGCTTGTTCGAATCGAGTAGTTTGTCCCGTAATAAAGTTGTAGCTAATAAGGCCGTGCTCTGTACCAATCCAATACTGGTCCGAAGTTTCGGCTAGCGAGAGAACATGCGACCCTTTAACTATGGTCTCTTTATCGGGATTGGCGAGATCTACTATCACAGCACCATTTAAAGTACCAATCACTAACTCACGTCGAGCATTCGAAAAATAAACCGTCTCAATATGGTTTTTGTCTGATGCGGTGACATGGGTAAACTCTTGATTCTCTGAAAGGTAAACGCCAGAACTAGTCGCTAGCACCCACTTTGATAGCACCCACTCCGCGTCGTTAATCGTAATGTCACTGCTGTTATTGTATCGGTACAGTTTGAGTAGAGAGTAGGTGTTGAATTCTAAAGATTGAGTGTTGTAGGTATAGAAATTACTGCCATCAGTGACCCAAATATAATCGCCCGATGCACCGATATTAGTTATTTCAGCGCCGGGACTTAGGCTAAACGCCAATTCGTTGCCAATTCCAGGGTTATGTCGATACACCTCGTTATCGAAAAATGTCCAAAACTCATCGTTCAGAAACGCGACTCTTTCCGAAGAAAATTGCAGTAAGCTACCCTTGCGAGGGAATAGAGTTCGGCCGTCGTAAAAGAGTACTTTTCCATGCACATCATGAACCCAAAGCCCGCCTCCGGCACCTAAGTACAAGTTATTAGCCGCAAGAAAATTCCCTTGCGCTTGAACGGGCAAAGGATAGAAAACGGAGGGTGAGGTATTTACCGCTAGAACGCTAAATGAAATGCTCATTAACATGAACATTTTGAAGATAATTCGATACAACTCTTAATCCTGAACAGCAACAACACATGAAATTTTGGGTACCACAACGTCTTATCGTTGCTTAACCAAAAACTGAGTTTTTTTGTGCTTATTATTATCTTTCTATTTTAGCGGAAATTAGAAAAGGAGAAAGGAGGTTTGCTATTTGTTGGGAGGTTTTATCTTAGCGGTCACGAAAATGCCGCAAAAAGCGGCATGATTCATAAATTAACGAGAGCAAAGTAGAGTAAAGAATACTCGTTATGAATTACGTCCCGCTTAAGCAGCTTGTGTAGCTGTCTGTAAGTTGCTGAAGAAAATCGAAATAACTTCCATTCTTCACTTCAACCGTTGAACCGATAGGATCAAGCTGACCTTGCTTAGCGTTACTTCCGCGAGTCACTGATTCAATCACAGCGGGAGTAAATTGAGGCTCTGAGAATACACATTGAACATTGTCGCGTACTAGCGTTTTCTTAATAGCGATCAGGCTTTTTGCACCCGGTTTACGCTCTGGGCTCACCGTGAAGTGGCCTAAGTTATTCAGTTCAAACTCTTGCTCAAAGTAACCATACGCATCGTGGAATACGTAATAACCTTTGTCTTTCACTGGCGCAAGTTGTTCATGAATAGACTGCTGCTTTTCTTTCAAAGCAAGCAGGAAAGAATCTAAGTTTTCTTGATACGCCATTGCGTTATCAGGGTCAGATTCAATCAACTTTGCTGAGATATATTTTGCGGCTACTTCAACTTGGTCGATACCTAACCAAAAATGTGGGTCATGGCTACCATGATTATGTCCTTCATGAGAATCGTGGTCATCATGTCCGAATTCTCGCAAGTTAATTCCTGGAATCTCGCTGATCTTGATAACGTTTTCTTTTGAACCAATCACCTTAGTCAAAAAGGCCTCTAGGTCAGGACCAAACCAGATAACCATATCGGCACTGTGAACTTTTTTGACATCAGATGGCTTAAGCGCATAATCGTGCGGCGAAGCATTGCTGTTCATTAGCACATCCGGTTCACTAACGCCCTGCGTTAATTCCGTCACAATCATTTGAATTGGTTTAAAGCTTGTTAGAATAGTATTGGCACTTGCGACACTTGGCGCTAAAAGCAAAGTAGCAAGTATAAAAGATGAACGTGACATAATCCCTCGATAATAGAAAAGTAGCTTAGGCTTGAGGTAAATGTTACATTATAACATTAGCGAATTGCAAATGAGTTCTATTCATGGATAACTTAATCCAACTAGATTCTGTGAGCGTCGAATTTGACGGTCGAAAAGTTCTAGACAACATCTCTCTAAATTTAGAGCGCGGCAGAATCACCACCCTGATTGGGCCAAACGGTGCAGGAAAGTCGACATTAGTAAAAGTGGTACTGGGTTTACAGACCAAATTTTCAGGCACAATAACAAAAGCTAAAAAACTGAAAATTGGCTATGTACCACAAAAATTAAAGCTCAATGATTCCCTACCGCTCAACGTAGAGCGTTTTCTAAAGCTCACTGGCAAGTTCAGTCAGCAAGAGATCCTTGAAGCATTGAAGCTCGTTGGTGCTGAACATCTGCAGAAGAGTAACATGCACCAGCTATCCGGCGGTGAAAACCAACGTGTGCTGATTGCTCGTTCATTGTTAAGAAGACCAGACCTACTGGTTCTCGATGAACCGGCTCAAGGCGTTGATGTTCAAGGGCAAATTGACCTGTATGATTTGATTGACACCATTCGTCACCGCTTTGGTTGTGCCGTATTTATGGTTTCGCACGATCTGCATTTAGTGATGGCAAAAACAGACGATGTGATCTGTTTGCACCACCACATCCGCTGTTCAGGCGCACCTGCAGACATCAAACACCATCCTTCGTATATTGCGCTCTTTGGCACCGCGACCCAAGAGACACTAGCGTTTTATCATCACCAACACGAGCATCACCATCATGATCTTGCAGGCCAGCCTGTCGAAGGCGACGTGCATGAATGTTCAAACCATAAACACGGACACCACTAATGCTTGAGTTTCTTCTTCCCTCTATTTTGGCGGGTTTGGGTATTGCACTAATTGCAGGCCCACTAGGTTCATTCGTGGTGTGGCGTAAGATGGCTTACTTTGGTGACACGCTTGCTCACGCATCTTTGATGGGCTTAGCACTTGGCTTTCTGTTCAACATTAACTTGTATTTCGCGCTGCTGATTTGTTGTTTGATGCTGGCCGTGTTGCTCGTGACATTGCAAAAACAAAAGCTGGTCGCAACCGATACTCTACTCGGTATTTTGGCTCACAGTGCGCTATCACTTGGTTTGGTTGCTGTCAGCTTCTTAGATAATGTTCGTGTTGATCTGATGAGCTACCTGTTTGGTGACTTGCTGGCAGTATCTCCGACTGATTTGGTGTTCATCTATGCGGGTGCAGCCGTGATTGGGCTGGTACTGGCTATCTTTTGGCGACCACTACTATCAACGACGGTTAACGAGGATCTCGCGGCGGTTGATGGCATCAACATTGATTTAATGCGTCTGATTTTGATGCTATTGGTTGGTATTGTGATTGCTGTCGGTATGAAATTTGTGGGTGCGTTAATCATGACATCGCTACTGATTATTCCTGCAGCAACGGCAAGGAAGTTCTCGAGCACACCTGAGCAGATGGCCTTCCTCGCATCGGTTATTGGCTCTATCGCAGTCTTTGGAGGGTTAAGCTTGTCTTGGTTCTATGATACGCCCGCTGGCCCGTCTGTTGTTATCAGTGCAGCTGCGATGTTTATGTTATCTCAAATGGTTAGAAGCCGAGCTTAATACTTATCGGGACGATTTCGAATCTCGTATCTCGTATCTCGTATCCCGAGAACATAAAAAAAGGCTTGGTCAGTGACCAAGCCTTTTTAATATCGTTCAGTTAACTTCTATCTCAATCGATAAAAGCCAGCTGATTACCAACCCGTGATTTCACGTAGGCCTTTACCAATGTCAGCAAGAGACTTAACAGTCTTAACGCCTGCTGCTTCTAGTGCTGCGAACTTATCTTCAGCAGTACCTTTACCGCCAGAGATGATTGCGCCTGCGTGGCCCATACGCTTGCCCGGAGGAGCAGTAACACCAGCGATGTAAGATACAACTGGCTTAGTTACGTTTGCTTTGATGAACTCAGCAGCTTCTTCTTCCGCAGTACCACCGATTTCACCAATCATTACGATTGCTTCAGTTTCTGGGTCTTCTTGGAAAAGTTTTAGGATATCAATGAAGTTTGAACCTGGGATAGGGTCACCACCGATACCAACACATGTAGACTGACCAAAGCCTTCATCTGTTGTTTGCTTAACTGCTTCGTACGTCAGAGTACCGCTGCGAGATACGATACCTACTTTACCCTTCTTATGGATATGACCAGGCATGATACCAATCTTACACTCGTCTGGAGTGATAAGACCTGGACAGTTAGGACCGATCATGCGAACGCCAGTTTCTTCTAGCTTCACTTTAACGTCGATCATATCTGTCGTAGGGATACCTTCAGTGATCGTTACGATCAGTTCGATACCTGCATCAATCGCTTCTAGGATTGCATCTTTACAGAAAGGAGCTGGTACGTAGATAACTGTTGCAGTTGCGCCAGTTACTTCTACCGCTTCACGTACTGTGTTGAATACTGGAAGGCCTAGGTGAGTTTGACCACCTTTACCAGGTGAAACACCACCAACCATTTGCGTACCGTATGCGATAGCTTGGTCTGAGTGGAATGTACCTTGACCGCCAGTGAAACCCTGACAGATTACTTTAGTGTCTTTGTTAATTAATACAGACATTATTTAGCCTCCGCAGCAGCAACAACTTTCTGAGCAGCATCTGTTAGAGATTCAGCTGCAATGATATCAACATCAGAATTAGCAAGTACTTCGCGACCTAGGTCTGCGTTTGTACCTTCTAGACGAACAACTACAGGAACTGTTACGCCGACTTCTTTAACTGCACCGATAATACCTTCAGCGATCATGTCACAACGAACGATGCCACCGAAAATGTTTACGAGTACTGCTTTAACATTGTCATCAGAAAGGATGATCTTGAATGCTTCAGCTACACGCTCTTTGGTCGCGCCGCCGCCTACATCAAGGAAGTTTGCTGGCTTGCCGCCGTGTAGGTTTACGATATCCATCGTACCCATTGCAAGGCCTGCACCGTTAACCATACAGCCAACATTGCCATCTAGTGCTACGTAGTTCAGTTCCCACTGTGCTGCGTGTGCTTCGCGCTCATCTTCTTGAGATGGATCGTGCATTTCACGAAGTTTTGGCTGACGGTACATTGCGTTTGAGTCAATGTTGATCTTGCCGTCAAGACAAAGCAGGTTGCCTTCGCCAGTAATTACAAGCGGGTTGATTTCAAGTAGAGCTAGGTCGTACTGAGAGAACATTTGGCCAAGACCCATGAAGATCTTAACGAACTGTTTGATTTGATCGCCAACTAGACCAAGTTTGAACGCCAATTCACGGCCTTGGTAAGCTTGAGGGCCCACTAGAGGATCGATCGCTGATT
This sequence comes from Vibrio sp. Vb339, assembly GCF_902751245.1. Lineage (NCBI taxonomy): Bacteria > Pseudomonadati > Pseudomonadota > Gammaproteobacteria > Vibrionales > Vibrionaceae > Vibrio > Vibrio sp. Vb339. The sequence goes on from NZ_CADDIS010000002.1 coordinate 1,176,321, forward strand.
GGTGAATCAACTCTGGAGTTTCTTCAGCGATTTTCTCAATGTCCACACCGCCTTCAGTTGACGCCATGAATACAATTTTGCGCGTTGCACGGTCAACAACAGCACCTAGGTAAAGCTCGTTAGCAATGTTCGATGCTTCTTCAACTAGGATCTTTGTTACTGGCTGACCATTAGCGTCTGTTTGGTAAGTCACTAGGTTTTTACCTAGCCACTTTTGTGCAAACTCTTTAACGCCTTCTTTCGTGTCATGTAGCTCTACGCCGCCCGCTTTACCGCGACCACCAGCATGTACTTGACACTTAACGACTTTCTTGGCTGTACTGATACGACCTGCAGCTTCGAAAGCTTCTTGTGCAGTATCACATGCGAAACCTTCTGGTACAGGCAAACCGAATTCTGCAAACAGCTGTTTGGCTTGGTATTCATGCAAATTCATTTTGATATTCCGTTTATTTTCCCTTAAGGGATTATTATTTCCATAACGACACAGTTTCCTGTGTTACGTCTGTAGGGTCTTCTCAAATAAACTGCTGTCCATTTTCTAATGGCTTTACAGTTCAAGTGAAGGCCAGACGTTGAGCAGCCTAGCCTTTGAAACTTTTTACGTCTAGCTAACCGGGCTAACTAGACGTTTTAGCGATACTAAACGTCTAATAGCAGACGTGCAGGATCTTCTAGAAGCTCTTTGATGGTCACTAGGAAGCCAACTGATTCACGGCCATCGATTAGACGGTGGTCGTAAGAAAGCGCTAGATACATCATTGGTAGAATCTCTACCTTGCCATCAACAGCCATTGGACGGTCTTGGATTTTGTGCATACCCAAAATTGCCGCTTGAGGCGGGTTGATGATTGGCGTAGACATTAGAGAACCAAATACACCACCGTTTGTGATAGTGAAGTTACCGCCCATCAGTTCATCAACCGTTAGCTTGCCGTCACGCCCTTTGATTGCTAGTTCTTTGATGCCTTTTTCGATATCAGCGAAACCTAGTGTGTCACAGTCTTTCAGTACTGGAGTTACTAGACCACGTGGTGTAGATACCGCCATGCTGATGTCGAAATAGTTATGGTAAACGATATCTGTACCATCGATAGAAGCATTAACTTCAGGGAAACGCTTCAGTGCTTCTGTTACTGCTTTCACGTAGAAAGACATGAAACCAAGACGCGTATCGTGACGCTTCTCGAATTGGTCTTTGTACTGCTTACGAAGGTCCATGATTGGCTTCATGTTCACTTCGTTGAAAGTAGTCAGCATTGCTGTGCTGTTTTTCGCTTCTAGAAGACGGTTTGCAACTGTCTTACGTAGGCGAGTCATAGGCACGCGTTTTTGGCTGCGAGCCGCTGCTGGCGCTTCAATTGCTGGTGCAGATGCAGCTGCCGGAGCCGCTTTCGCAGCTGCTAGGTGTGCGTCGATGTCTTCACGAGTAATACGACCACCAACACCAGTGCCTTTAACGTCAGCTGGTTGTAGGTTGTGCTCAGCAAGCAGGCGACGAACAGCTGGACTTAGTGCGTCGTTGTTCTCTTCTGTTAGCGCAGCTTTATGGCGCTTGTCAGGAGATGCTTCTGTATCTTCAGTGGTGTCTTTCGTTGGTTCACCAGCGACAGCACCCGGCTTGATTTTAGCCAGAAGCTGCTTAGAAAGTACCGTAGCACCCTCTTCTTCGATGATAGCTTCCAGAACACCCGCTTCAGGAGCCGGTACTTCTAGAACTACTTTATCTGTTTCGATATCTACAATGACTTCATCACGTGCAACCGCTTCGCCCGGTTTTTTGTGCCAAGTAGCAACTGTTGCATCAGCCACAGATTCAGGTAAATCTGGAACCAGAATTTCAATTGTCATGTGCGTATTTTCCTTTTACTTCTAGTTCTTAAGTAGGGTCAAAGCGTCGTCAACTAACGCTTTTTGTTGTTTCAAGTGTACTGACATATAGCCAACAGCTGGTGATGCTGATGCAGGACGACCTGCGTATTGAATATCAGCACCTACTGGGATAGCAGCTCGGAAATTATGTTGGCTACTGTACCAAGCACCTTGGTTTTGTGGCTCTTCTTGACACCAAACGTAATCGACTACATTTGTGTACTGTGCGATGGCAGCTCTCACGTCCTCGTAAGGGAACGGGTAAAGTTGCTCAATACGTACAATAGCGACATCGTCTTGCTCGTTCTTACGTCTTTGGTCAAGCAGGTCAAAGTAAACCTTGCCTGAACAGAACACGACGCGTTTTACGTTCTCAGGTGCCAGATCATCAATTTCTGCGATAGCTGGTTGGAACGTGCCTTCTGCCAAATCTTCAAGAGAAGAAGTACACAGAGGGTGACGAAGCAATGACTTAGGTGACATTACAATCAGTGGACGACGCATTGGTCGAACAACCTGACGGCGAATCATGTGGTAAACCTGTGCCGGTGTTGAAGGAACAACAACTTGCATGTTTTGTTCAGCACATAACTGAAGGTAACGCTCAAGACGTGCAGAAGAGTGCTCTGGGCCTTGGCCTTCATAACCGTGAGGAAGCAGCATAGTTAGACCACATAGACGTGCCCACTTTTGCTCACCTGATGAAATGAATTGGTCGATAACAACTTGTGCACCGTTTGCGAAGTCACCAAATTGTGCTTCCCAAAGGGTTAGACCGCTTGGCTCTGCTGTTGCGTAACCATACTCAAATGCGAGTACCGCTTCTTCAGATAACACAGAGTCAAACACTTGGAATGGCCCTTGTTTATCATGAATGTTCGCAAGAGGAACATACGTGCTTGCATCTGATTGGTTGTGCAGTACTGAGTGACGGTGGAAGAACGTACCACGACCTGAATCTTGGCCTGAGATACGAATACGCTTACCGTCGTCAACAAGTGTTGCGTAAGCCAAAGTTTCAGCCATACCCCAATCGACTTGTTTCTCACCATTCACCATGGCAGTACGATCGTTGTACAGTTTATTTACTCGGCTTTGCAGCTTGTGGCTGTCTGGGTATTGGCAAAGTTTGGTACCAAGCTCTTTCAGGCGCTCGATATCAATCTTGTTATCCCACTCGATGTTCCAGTCATGACCTAGGTAAGGAGACCAGTCTACTGAGTGAAGTGCCATTGGACGCCACTCTTTAACCACAACTTCACCGTGATCAAGTGCATCACGATATTCGTTAACTAGCTGAGTTGCTGTATCAATACCAAACTCACCGCGCTCCATTAGCACGTCAGCGTAAAGCTTACGTGGCGTTGGGTGCTTCTTGATTTTTTGGTACATCAAAGGCTGTGTTGCATTCGGCTCATCGGCTTCATTGTGACCGTGGCGACGGTAACAAACCAAATCAATAACAACATCACGCTTAAACGTATTACGGTAATCCAATGCAAGACGCGCAACGAACGCAACCGCTTCTGGATCATCAGAGTTAACGTGGAAAATCGGAGCCTGAACCATCTTCGCGATATCGGTACAGTACATCGTAGAGCGTGTATCGCGAGGGTTAGACGTTGTAAAACCAACTTGGTTGTTTACAACAATACGAACCGTACCACCAACACAGAAACCACGCGCTTGAGACATGTTAAACGTCTCTTGTACTACACCCTGACCAGCGATAGCTGAGTCACCGTGGATAGTGATTGGAAGTACACGGCTACCATCATTATCACCTAGGCGATCTTGACGTGCACGTACTGAACCGATAACTACCGGGTTTACGATTTCTAAGTGAGATGGGTTAAATGCTAGTGCTAAGTGAACGTTGCCGCCTGGCGTTGCGAAGTCCGCAGAGAAGCCTTGGTGGTATTTCACATCACCAGTACCCCACGTGTCATCGTGCTTGCCCGCAAACTCGTCAAACAGGTCTTGTGGCTTTTTACCAAGCACGTTGACCAAAATGTTTAGACGACCACGGTGAGCCATACCAACAACAACTTCACGCATGCCTTGTCCGCCAGCATGACGAATAATTTCTTTCGTCATTGGGATAAGAGCATCACCACCTTCCAACGAGAAGCGTTTTGCGCCTGGGAATTTCGCACCAAGATAGCGCTCAAGACCTTCAGCAGCAGTTAGCTCTTCTAGGAAAGCTTGCTTTTCTTCTTTGTTGAAAGAGGGTTGACCAGATACAGACTCTAAACGTTGTTGGATCCAACGCTTTTGCTCTGTATTTGTCATGTGCATGTATTCAGCACCAATAGAGCCACAATAAGTTTGCTTTAGAGATTTGTAGAGATCTTTAAGCACCATCGTCTCTTGGCCAATGGCGTAAGAGCCGACGTTAAACGTCTCATTGAGGTCATCTTCGGTAAGAGTGTGGAAAGAAGGGTCCAGTTCATCAACTGTCGCTCTTTTCCATAAACCTAGGGGGTCTAGATTTGCTGCTTGATGCCCTCGGAATCGATAGGCATTAATAAGTTGCAGAACCTTTACTTGTTTCGCATCGACATCTGGATCACTAACTTGGACACTGTAATGCTTTGTTTCTTGAGCGAGTCGACGGAAGTATTCACGAACACGAGAGTGTGGTTGTTCCACTGTCTCTGAAGCTTGCACAGGCAGTTCTTCAAAAACACTTCTCCATTCGTCACTTACCGAATCTGGGTCACTTAGATACAGTTCATAGAGTTCTTCTACGTACGTTGCATTGGCGCCAGCCAAGTGTGAAGACTCGAGCCATGCCTTCATCACGCCGTTGTGCATATTTTCCCTTAACCAGTAGTTTTCACGTTTGCTGCGGTCTATGCCGAGCTATTAAAAGGCCGCCCCAAAACTTCTAGGGCGGCAATTTTTATATAACTTAAACCGAACGATTCACTAGCATGGTCTTGATGTGACCAATCGCTTTCGTCGGATTTAATCCCTTAGGACAAACACTTACACAATTCATGATGCCATGGCAACGAAAAACGCTAAATGCATCATCAAGATCGGACAAACGTTCGTCTGTCGCTGTATCTCGGCTATCAATTAGCCAACGGTACGCTGCAAGCAGGCCTGCTGGTCCGATGAATTTGTCAGGGTTCCACCAGAACGATGGGCATGACGTTGTACAACATGCACACATGATACATTCGTACAATCCATCTAAATGAGCACGCTCATCAGGGCTTTGTAAGTTTTCACGAGCCGGTGGCACATTGCCATCAGACACTAAGAATGGCTTCACTTTTTCGTAGTTATCGTAGAACTGAGTCATGTCTACAATCAGGTCACGAACAACAGGTAAGCCAGGCAGTGGGCGAATCACAATCTTGTCTTGGCCAGAAAGCGCAGACAATGGCGTGATACACGCTAGGCCATTCTTACCGTTCATGTTCAAACCATCCGAGCCACATACACCTTCACGGCATGAGCGACGGAATGAGATTGTTGGATCTTGCTCTTTCAACAGAATAAGCGCGTCCAAAAGCATCATGTCTGAACCTTCATCCACTTCTAGAGTGTATTCCTTCATGTAAGGCTTCTGGTCGACATCTGGATTGTAACGGTATAAAGAGAAATTCAGTTTCATGGTCATATCTCCTTAGTACGTACGTGCTTTTGGTGGGAACGCTTCACGATGGATAGGTTCCATGTTTACACCACGCTTAGTCATGCTCTCTGACTCTGGGTTGTAAAGTGAGTGGCATAGCCATTGCTCATCATCACGGTCAGGGAAATCGAATCGAGCGTGTGCGCCACGGCTCTCTGTACGGAAGTTTGCAGCAACAGCCGTTGCGAATGCTGTTTCCATCAAGTTTTCAAGCTCTAGACACTCGATACGTTGAGTGTTGAACTCTGTAGACTTATCAGATAGGTGTGCATTCTTCAGACGCTCGCGAATCGCTTTTAGCTCTTCTAGGCCTTCAGCCATTGCTTTGCCTTCACGGAATACCGAGAAGTTGTTCTGCATACATTGCTGAAGATCTTTACGAATTTGCGCTGGATCTTCGCCGTCTGTACTGTTTTCCCAACGGTTGTAACGCTCTAGTGAACGCTCAATGTCAGCTTCAGTTGCAGGTTTCGCTTCGTCTTGCTTCTTCAGTGTCTCACCTAGGTGTAGACCTGTCGCACGACCAAATACCACTAAATCAAGCAGTGAGTTACCACCTAGACGGTTGGCACCATGTACTGATACTGATGCGATTTCACCACAAGCAAATAGACCTTGGATTTCAACATCGCTGCCGTCTTCGGTTTGCTTGATAGCTTGACCAGAAACTTGTGTTGGAACACCACCCATCATGTAGTGACATGTCGGGATTACTGGGATTGGCTCTTTCACTGGATCAACGTGAGCAAAGGTACGAGAAAGTTCACATACACCAGGAAGACGAGATTCAAGTGTCTCTTTACCTAGGTGATCAAGCTTAAGCTTGATGTGTGGACCCCAAGGGCCATCGCACCCGCGACCTTCACGAATTTCAACCATCATTGAACGAGCAACAACATCACGACCCGCTAAGTCTTTAGCGTTTGGTGCGTAACGTTCCATGAAGCGTTCGCCGTCTTTATTGAGAAGGTAACCACCTTCACCACGACAACCTTCCGTTACCAATACACCTGCACCAGCGATACCCGTTGGGTGGAACTGCCACATTTCGATGTCTTGCATAGGAACGCCAGCACGGATCGCCATACCAACACCGTCACCAGTATTAATATGTGCATTGGTTGTTGATGCGTAGATACGACCGGCACCACCAGTAGCAAGGATTGTTGCCTTCGCTTTGAAGTAGCAAACCTCACCCGTTTCCATACAAAGCGCAGTAGTACCTAAGATTGCACCATCTTCATTCTTAACAAGATCCAGTGCATACCACTCAGAGAAAACGGTCGTTTTGTGTTTAATGTTTTGTTGGTAAAGCGTGTGAAGCAGAGCGTGACCAGTACGGTCAGCTGCAGCTGCGGTTCGAGCCGCTTGCTCACCACCAAAGTTTTTAGATTGACCACCGAAAGGACGCTGGTAAATAGTACCGTTCTCAAAACGAGAGAAAGGTAGGCCCATTTTTTCAAGTTCGATTACCGACTCAGGACCGTTTTTACACATGTATTCGATAGCGTCTTGGTCACCGATGTAATCAGAACCTTTTACTGTGTCATACATGTGTTGTTCCCAATGGTCTTCATGCGCGTTACCAAGAGCAACAGTGATGCCGCCTTGCGCTGAAACCGTATGAGAACGAGTAGGGAAAACTTTAGAAAGCAATGCACAAGAAAGGCCTTGCTCAGAAATTTGCAGTGCGGCACGCATACCTGCACCACCAGCGCCGATCACTACGGCATCAAACTCACGAACAGGAATAGTCACTTACGCACCCCACAAAATAAACAGACCAGAGAAGAAATATCCAAGAAGAACTGCAACAACACCGACTTGAAGACCAACACGCAGTTTTGCGCATTTGATGTAGTCAGTTAGTACTTGCCATAGGCCGATCCACGCGTGAACCAAAACAGAAGTAAGCGCTAACATGGTGAAGACTTTAGTGAAGGTTCCACCAAAGAATTGCGTCCAAGATGCGTAAGAGATATCACCAGAGAAAGCACAGAAGCTAACTAGGTAGATAGTGTAAAGCGTCATAATGATGGCAGTAGCACGAATCAATAGATAATCGTGGACACCATTACGACCAAAAGTAGAAACGTTGTTTACCATACTAAGATCCCCGCTAGTAGAGACAATACCGCTGTTGCTGCGAATGCAACCTTAGCGCTCTTAGCGCCAGATTCCAGCTCTTCAAAGTGACCAAGGTCCATAAGAAGGTGACGAATACCACCAGCAATGTGGTAAGCCAAAGCGGTTAAAATGCCCCACAGAATAAACTTCACGAAGAAACCATCGACAATGTCGCTAGCTTCGGCAAAGCCTACTGGGGATGAGAGGGAAATGGATAGTAACCAAAGCAAAATTCCAATCGCGACAAAAGTTATCACCCCAGACACACGGTGTAGGATGGAAGCTATTGCTGTGATTGGAAAGTGGATGGTCTGTAAATCTAAATTAACAGGTCTTGTCTTTCTTTCTTTCACGGGCTTGCTCACTCAGCTCCATTGAGCATTATGGTCATTAAATAACCTTATGATATTGTTATGGACAAAATTTGATTGCAAACCTTCAAAATTTAACATTAACTTAACAAATAACTGAAGTTGAGCCTTAGATAATTGTAAAATAATTGTTAACTGCTCGATTAAGAAAGACACCTCACATTTCTTCTTAGCCTTGCATTTATAAGGTTTTAACCAAACTTTTCAGCGCCACTATACGGCTGGCAACATTCTAATACAATTGATGTAACAAATAATGCTACACAGACCAGATTTTTAACGAATTTAATGTAAAAAACACTAACAAGTGCACACAAAGCTTCAGAAAAATTGACTTTCCCACGTAAGACCAGTAAAAAAATGGCACATAAACATCCTGGACGGATTAAATAATAAACAAAGGAGATTGTTATGGCGGATAAGAAAGCTACCCTTCACATTGAAGGTCAAGCGCCAATCGAGCTGCCGATTACAGAAGGTGTACTTGGTACTCCAGTGATCGACGTTCGTACACTAGGTTCTAATGGTTTTTTCACTTTTGACCCTGGTTTTCTTGCCACTGCATCCTGTGAGTCTCAAATCACTTTTATTGACGGTGGAAAAGGCATTCTTTTACATCGTGGTTATCCAATCGACCAACTTGCCAATAACGCTGATTACTTAGAAGTATGTTACATACTTCTTTACGGTGAAGCCCCATCTCGAACTGAGTACGAAAAGTTCAAGACTACCGTGACACGTCACACTATGGTGCATGAGCAAATCGCTAGTTTCTTCCACGGCTTCCGTCGTGACGCTCACCCTATGGCTGTAATGTGTGGTGTTGTAGGCGCTCTAGCGGCGTTCTACCACGACTCACTTGATGTCAACAACGATACACACCGTGAAATTGCGGCATACCGCCTGATTTCAAAAATGCCAACACTGGCTGCAATGTGTTACAAATATTCAATCGGTCAGCCGTTTATCTACCCACGTAACGATCTAGGCTACGCAGAAAACTTCTTACACATGATGTTTGCAAACCCATGTGAAGAGTATGAAGTGAACCCTATCGTTGCTCGTGCAATGGATAAAATCTTTACTCTACACGCTGACCACGAACAGAACGCTTCTACGTCTACAGTGCGTCTTGCTGGTTCATCTGGTGCTAACCCGTTTGCGTGTATCGCAGCAGGTATCGCATCACTTTGGGGCCCAGCTCACGGCGGTGCAAACGAAGCTTGTCTGCGCATGCTTGAAGAGATCGGTAGCGTAGATAACATTGAAGAATACGTTGCGAAAGCAAAAGACAAAGATGACCCATTCCGTTTGATGGGCTTCGGTCACCGTGTTTACAAGAACTACGATCCACGTGCAACAGTAATGCGCGAAGCTTGTCACGAAGTACTTAAAGAGCTAAACATCCAAGATCCACTACTAGACGTGGCAATGGAACTTGAGCGTATCGCTCTTTCTGATGAGTACTTTGTTTCTAAGAAACTATACCCGAACGTAGATTTCTACTCAGGTATCATTCTGAAAGCAATCGGTATTCCAGTATCTATGTTTACTGTAATCTTCGCGATGTCTCGTACCATCGGTTGGATTGCACACTGGAACGAAATGCACAGCGATCCGACGAACCGTATCGGTCGTCCTCGTCAGCTGTATACTGGTGAAGAACAACGTGACTTTAAAGCACTTCACGAACGTGAATAGTTGCTATAAATCATAATGTTAAAAGGGGTTGATGTGAGAACATCAACCCCTTTTCTTTTGTACGCTCTCAACCCCATCATCCTCAAGAGTGCGAAGTGAACGAATAAAATAATATCGCATCCCCAAGAACGAGGGACGAGTGAGTTGGGGATCTCAATCAGTTTATAGAGAACCTTGAGAGATTCCCTACTCCTTCCTCCGTCAGTCTAGGGAATGACGGTACTTATAGAGCAAAACAATGTCGTCATCCTCAAGAGCGAGGAACGAGCGAGTTGGGGATCTCATTAATTGTATCGACAAGCTTTCAGAGATTCCCTACTCCTTACTTCGTCAGTCTAGGAAATGACGAATTACTTATGAACTCTCTAAGTAGAGTCCATTAGAGTTCTAATTAGCCCGCCTAATCGAAGGATACAAATTTATAGTTACTCGTCATCCTCAAGAACGAGGGACGAGTGACTTGGGGATCTCATTTAATTTATAGAGAACCTTAAGAGATTCCCTACTCCTTCCTTCGTCAGTCTAGGGAATGACGGTACTTATAGAGCGAAACAATGTCGTCATCCTCAAGAGCGAGGAACGAGCGAGTTGGGGATCTCCTTAAGCGAGCAGATCAACTCTACAGGTTACCTGCTCAATTCTAGAAAATGATGCATACTCTCGACTCGTATCCCTCATCTCGCAACTTCTCTTATACCGGATTATCGATATCAATAAACTCAACATCCAAGCCATGCTCTTTCGCTAACCATTCACCTAACGCTTTTACACCGTATCGCTCAGTCGCGTGGTGACCAGCAGCAAAATAATGAATGTCTTGCTCGCGTGCTGAGTAAGTAGTGCGCTCTGAAATTTCACCAGAGATGAACGCATCAATACCTTGAGAAGCCGCTAGCTCAATGTAATCTTGACCACCACCAGTACACCAACCGACAGTCGTAATCATTTTGTCTTGGTTTTCTGGTGCGATATGCAGTGGTTTACGATTCAGAGCTTGATCGATTTTTGCTGCAAATTCAGTACCTGTCATTGGCGCTTTTAATTTACCAAACATAGCAACCGATTGTGGGTGCCCTTCCAAACCGCCTTCGACTTCTATCTCAAGTAACTCTGCCAATTTTGCGTTGTTGCCAAGTTCAGGGTGGATATCAAGCGGTAAGTGATAACCTAAAAGATTGATGTCATTTTTAACCAGGGTACGAATGCGCTTGCCCTTCATGCCACGAATGGCTTCTGACTCGCCTTTCCAGAAAAAACCATGATGGACTAACAAAGCGTCTGCGTTCAGTTCCACCGCTTTATCAATCAAGGCTTGAGAAGCTGTCACACCAGTAACGATTCGCTTCACTTCTGTTGCACCTTCAACTTGAAGACCATTAGGACAGTAATCTTTAATCTGCTGTGGCTGCAGTTTTTCGTTAAGTAGCTTTTCTAATTGTAAGTTATTCATTTTTCTTTCCAGCTTACCTTTATAATAACGTCGTTATATCAATTTACGGGTAGAATGTCGAAAGCCCCACGATGAGTTTATGAGGAAGAGATGACAGCACTACAACGTTTTTACCAATGGGTCATCGACTCACCACCATTACTAGAAATCAAACCACCGATTTCGGATCTCAGTGCATTCTCTAGCCACCATGCCATCAACTCATCACATACTTATGATGGTAATCCTAGATTAGGTTTCCTCTACCAATATCTATGCGAACAAGTGATCGCTGCCTCACCGAATTACTCGATAAAGCACGACGAGATTCAGATCAATGTGGAAGGCAGAACTCTTGGTGCAATCGACTTTATTCTTGAAGAAGAAAGCGGCCAAAAGCTGGAACATTGGGAAGTGGCGATTAAATTTTATCTACTCCATGAACAAACATGGTTTGGCCCCAACTCTCACGACCAATTAGATAAGAAACTCGCCAGGATGCTCAACCACCAACTCGAAATGTCCTCTTCTGCAGCGTTTATTGAGCAATATCCAGAGATCGATGTCGACTCAAAGCACTTACTGATGCAAGGTCGTCTCTACACCAACCCTTTCTTAGAACAAAGCGTACCTACTGCATGTTTGGGCTACGACATTAACCCAAGCCAAATAAATGGATTCTGGTGTTATCAAAATCAGGCTCATTTAATCACTGAAGCGCTCTACCCTCTCACCAAAGAGCAATGGGCAGCTGGCACGGATGATTTCAGCAGTCAGCCTATCACTGAATTCGGTGATCGCTTCATCCATGGGCAAACAAAGTCGGGGCAATTCTGGTTTGTGATGCCACAAAGTTGGCCACACAGTTAGTCGTCTCAGCTAACTCAGTTACCTTTCCCGCTTATACAAAATCAACACAAATAAAAAGGGCTGATGCTTTCACATCAACCCTTCTTCTATTTACGTAGTAACTCTAGTAATAGAGATTCGATTATAGGCCAGCGGCTGCAAATACTTGGTTAACAATCTCTTGAGCTTCTGCTTCGATTGCTTTCAGGTGCTCTTCACCCTTAAAGCTTTCACAGTAGATCTTGTAGATGTCTTCAGTGCCTGATGGACGAGCAGCAAACCAGCCGTTCTCAGTTGTCACTTTCAAGCCACCAATCGCAGCACCGTTACCTGGAGCGTGTGTTAGGCGTGCAGTAATTGCATCACCAGCCAGCGTCTCAGCAGAAACCATCTCTGGAGATAGTTTCTTCAGCACGTCTTTTTGTGCACCATTTGCTACCGCTTGAATACGGTTGTACTTAGATTCACCGTGTTTAGCGGCAAGTTCTTCGTAGTATTCTTGTGGGTTCTTACCTGTCACAGCTGTGATCTCAGCCGCAAGTAGGCAAAGAATCAGGCCATCTTTATCTGTTGACCAAGGCGTACCGTCTTTACGTAGGAAAGAAGCACCTGCACTCTCTTCACCACCAAAGCCAAACTGGCCGTTGTAAAGACCATCAACGAACCATTTGAAACCAACTGGCACTTCACAAAGCTCACGACCTAAGTCAGCAACAACTCGGTCAATCAATGCGCTTGATACCAGTGTCTTACCAACAGCAACGTCTTTACCCCAACCTTCACGGTTACGGTATAGGTAATCAATACAAACCGCTAAGAAGTGGTTCGGATTCATCAAGCCTTTAGGTGTCACGATGCCGTGGCGATCGTAATCTGGGTCGTTACCAAACGCTAGAGCGTACTCGTCTTTAAGCGCCAGTAAGCCAGCCATTGCGTATGGAGAAGAACAGTCCATACGAACCACGCCATCTTTATCTAGAGACATGAATTGGAATGAAGGGTCAACCGCTTCACTTACCAGAGTCAGATCTAGATTGTACGCTTTACCAATTTGACGCCAGTAATCAATACCGCTGCCACCCAGTGGATCAACACCAATCTTGATGTTTGCTTTCTTGATCGCTTCCATATCCACGACGTTAACCAAATCAGCGACGTATGGCGCGACTAGGTCAACTTCTTTTACTAGCTCAGACTGTTTAGCCAGTGCGATCGGCGTACGCTTAACACCTTGCATTTGCTCAGCAATGATCACGTTAGCACGGTCTTCAATCGCTTGAGTCAGTTCAGCTTCAGCTGGGCCACCGTGTATCGGGTTGTATTTGATACCGCCGTCTTGAGGTGGGTTATGCGAAGGTGTGATAACAATGCCGTCGGCTTTTTTGTCATTCACTAGGTTGTGCGTAAGAATCGCGTGCGAGATACCAGGTGTTGGAGTAAAGCCATTGTTTTCTTGAATAATAACTTCAACACCGTTCGCTACAAGCACTTCGATAACCGTAGAGAATGCAGGCTCAGATAGAGCGTGAGTATCTTTACCTAAGAAAAGAGGGCCAGTTGTACCTTGCTCGGTACGAACTTCAGCAACCGCTTGTGCAATTGCTAGAATGTGGTTTTCGTTAAATGTTGATTTGTCTGCTGTACCGCGGTGACCTGAAGTACCGAAAAGTACTTTATGATCTGGGTTCGTAGCATCCGGTTGCTGTAAGAAATAGTTAGCAACTAAAGCCGGGATATTATGAAGATCTTCCTGCTGAGCTTTCTGCCCAGCACGAGGGTGCATAGCCATTTTCGACATCCTTATATATAAAATTTAAAAACAAAAAAACCTCATAATATCTTCTTATCCATGGATATTATGAGGTTTAAATCAGATTTCGTTAAATTGAACCTGTTACTTTTTCTATCAATTCTGCTTGGAAACTCATGCGGCTCATAAGCTGCTCAACCATCTGTCTTTTTCGGCTTGTATTGTTATTAGTAATAACCCAAAAAGGACTTTGTGGAATAGCTTTAGGCTTAGTCGTGTTGCCGTTTGCTAGCAACGTCGCTTCATTATCTGCAAAGTAAACGCGCTTACGGCCTTTTACTTGAGTTGCTTCTGAAAAGCTTAAAGGGTCGATTTTATGCAGTGTTGATAACACAAGCATGAAACGATCAATGGCTTTCTTTAGTGATGCAAACTCATCTGATATTAGTAGTGAGCGCATTTCTTTAACGCCATCGAACTTCTCTGGAGTAAAGCCTACCTCTTTGCTAACAACGATACCTTTTGGCTCAACGATCTCTTCGATCGGAGCCATGCCTTGGCTATCAACCTGTAACAAGCGGCGCAGAATATCTGAAGCGCTTTCGCCAATACGTTCTGTCTGACCCGCAATAAAACGGTATAGGTCCTCATCAACCTCAATTGTTTTCATTCGCTTTTCACAATCTCAATGTTTAAACTCTGGGGGATTATAGCGAGATCCGCGCGGATACTCTACGTCAAACCCACCATGAATAAGATAAAAATGTCAGTACAGCTCAACTATAAAATTGAAGGTGAGGGTCACACCATTGTTTTGATCCATGGATTATTCGGTAATCAGGACAACCTTGGCTTGCTCGCTAGGGATCTAAAAGCCGATCATCAGGTACTTAGTATCGATCTCCGCAACCACGGTCAATCCTTCCATAGTGACACTCATAACTATCAAGCGATGGCACAAGACGTGGCTCAACTGCTGCATGATCTTAAGTTAGAAGACGTCACTGTGATTGGTCACTCGATGGGTGGCAAAGTAGCGATGGCACTGACACAACATCTTGCGCTGCATAAATTGATTGTCTTGGATATGGCTCCGGTCGCGTACACTCAGAGTCGCCACGACAACGTATTCGCAGGCCTGCAAGCCGTGATAGAAGAAGAGCCGACTTCACGCTCAGATGCACTCAAGGTTCTCGCAAAATATATCGAGATCGATGGCGTTCGCCAGTTTTTAACCAAATCTTTGTTCAAAACAGAGCAAGGCATCATGGAATGGCGCTTCAATGTTGCTTCGTTATTGAGCAACTACCCACATATTATTGGTTGGGAACCGATCGAGAAAACCTCGGTCAAAACCTTGCTCATTAAAGGTGGGGATTCAGATTACCTCACCGCAGAACATCAAGCAGCCGTTCAGCAGCAATTTTCTAACGCAAAAGCGCATGTCATTGCCAACACAGGTCACTGGCTGCATGCTGAAAAACCAGCAGAAGTACTTAGAGCAATTAGAAAATTCATCGCTTAACTGCGCTTTTTCGTGGAGATAAATGAGAGCTGTGTAATTACTGCAGATTAACTTTATCTCACAACAGTGATATAGTGCGCCCAAGCAAAATTGGTATATAAGGTTCCCATGCTTTACGACTACATGAACATCATCGAATCTGTTGGTTTAGATCTCCTGTTTGCCGCGATTTTCTTTTTAATCGGTATGGCAATTAAGGACGTTCTCAAGCAGGGAAATGTTCCTCCATTTGGTCGTCGCATCGTATGGTTAGTACTTTTCCTTGGCTGTGCGGGTTTTATCGCCAAAGGGATAATCCAACTAAGCTGGGAAGGAACTGGGATCTAACGATTCTCTTCCGAACTTTATTACACCGACAACAGACAAAATGAAAGGTAATGATTCTATGGCAAGTGTAGGTCTCTTCTTTGGTAGCGATACAGGTAACACTGAAGCTGTTGCTAAGATGATTCAAAAGCAATTGAGCAAACAGCTCGTTCACGTTCAAGACATTGCAAAAAGCAGCAAAGAAGATATCGATAACTTCGATCTACTGCTGCTTGGTATCCCTACGTGGTACTACGGCGAAGCACAATGTGATTGGGATGACTTTTTCCCAGAGCTAGAAGCTATTGATTTCTCAACTAAGCTTGTTGCTATCTTTGGTTGTGGCGACCAAGAAGATTACGCAGAATACTTCTGTGATGCTATGGGTACTATCCGTGACATCGTTGAAGCGAAAGGCGGTACTATCCTAGGTCACACATCAACTGAAGGCTACGAATTCGAAGCATCGAAAGGTTTAGTTGAAGGCGATGACAGCCAATTCGTTGGTCTATGTATCGATGAAGACCGTCAACCTGAGCTAACTGATGAGCGCGTATCTAACTGGGTTAAACAAATCCACGAAGAGATGTGCCTAGCAGAGCTAGAAGACTAATTCTCTAGTGGTTGTTAATTGTTACAATTAATAAACCATTATGTAGATATGAAAAAACCTCCTTATAGGAGGTTTTTTGCTATTTAAAATCTATTAATTAGCACTCAGCTTCTAGTGCTTCATCGTCATCTCTAAATTGCGGCTTCTTTCTTACATAGAGGGTGCGTTGAATTTCTGAAACCACATTACCCTGCTTATCTTTCACGTGAATAATAAATTCGGGGAAACACTTTTCACCGAGCTGTGTCTGACGATAGATATCATCAAGCTGCCCTTGGCTTATCTCAAAATCTGCATACAAGTCCGATTGCCCCGGCTTGATGAAGTTAATGCTCGCTTCTTTATCCCAAACATAATATCGCTCACCTAAAATTCCCATTAACATCAATGAGTAAACGGGATCGGTAAGAGAAAAGATACTGCCGCCATATTGAGTACGATTGGCGTTCTTATTCCACCAGCGTAGCTTAAGTACTGTCTTAACAACTCTAAAGTCAGCGCTAATGTGGGCTATTCGAATACCCGCTCCCCAAAAGGGAGGCCAAATATTAAGAGCAAATTTTACAATGTTGGGTTTATATATTTTTGCGAGTTGCTTATTCATAACAACATTCCATGTTCATATCAGAAACACCGTCACCTTGACTGGTCGTACCTCCACTATAAGTGAGATACTTCCAATTTACAAAACAGATTGTGATGTCAGTAAGTAACCCTTTGAAGTTCGTGGTTTATTGTTATGCCTGACTAAACTATAATGGTATTAATATTGAATTCTGTTAATTGCTGCAGATCATCAACAGGAAAGTATATGTCAGACAATAATCAAGCGCTAAAAGATGCAGGTCTTAAAGTGACCCTTCCACGGCTCAAAATTTTAGAAGTATTACAACAGCCAGACTGCCAACATATTAGTGCTGAAGATTTATATAAGAAGCTGATCGACCTAGGTGAAGAAATCGGCCTTGCAACCGTTTATCGAGTACTTAACCAATTCGATGACGCTGGCATTGTAACTCGTCACCACTTCGAAGGCGGCAAGTCTGTATTTGAACTTTCTACACAGCACCACCACGACCACCTTGTATGTTTAGATTGTGGCGAAGTGATCGAATTCTCTGATGACATCATCGAAGAAAGACAGAAAGAGATTGCTCAGCGTTACAACGTGCAACTAACAAACCACAGTTTGTACTTGTACGGCAAAAGCATTAGCGGAGATTGCAAAGGCAATCCAGACGCGCATAAAGCGAAGAAGTAATACAGAACGCTGGCTTAGGCCGGCGTTTTTTATATGGCCCTACATAAGTACGATCTCCGATACTTATCCCATATTATTCAGACACAAAAAAACCGGCTCTAAGCCGGTTTTTTATTGGGTCGCTTTTAACAAACTAAGCACTCAAGCATTAAGCTTCAGTTTTACCCCAAGTGTCACGTAGACCAACCGTACGGTTGAAGACTAGTGCGTCTGCTTTAGAGTCTTTCGAATCCACACAGAAGTAACCTGTACGTTCAAATTGGTACGCTTGTTCTGCCACACCTTCTGCTAAGCTAGGTTCAACAAAACCATTTAGCGTAACAAGTGATTCAGGGTTTAGCGTTGCAGCGAAGTCATCAGCAGCGGCTGGGTTTGGCACTGTGAATAGACGATCGTACAAACGAATCTCAGCAGGTAATGCTTTATCAGCAGATACCCAGTGGATAACGCCTTTCACTTTGCGGCCATCTGCAGGGTTCTTACCCAATGTTTCATTGTCGTAAGAACAGAAGATAGTCGTAATGTTGCCTTCTGCATCTTTTTCGATACGTTCAGCTTTGATCACGTAAGCACCACGCAGGCGAACTTCTTTACCTAGAACCAAACGCTTGTACTTCTTGTTTGCTTCTTCACGGAAGTCGTCACGTTCAATCCAAACTTCGCGTGTAAATGGAACTTCACGAGTACCCATTTCTGGCTTGTTCGGGTGGTTTGCAACCGTTAGCGTTTCTACTGTATCTGCTTCGTAGTTTTCGATAACGATCTTAACTGGATCCAGAACAGCCATTGCACGAGGTGCATTTTCGTTCAGATCATCACGGATGCAAGATTCAAGTGAACCGAACTCAATCATGTTCTCTTGCTTAGTCACACCAATACGCTTACAGAATTCACGAATCGAGCTTGAAGTAAAACCACGACGACGTAGGCCAGAAATAGTAGGCATACGTGGGTCATCCCAACCTTGAACTAGGTTTTCAACCACAAGTTTGTTCAGCTTACGCTTAGACATCACTGTGTATTCAAGATTTAGGCGGCTAAACTCGTACTGACGAGGTTGGCAATCAATCGTGATGTTATCTAGAACCCAATCGTACAAACGACGGTTATCTTGGAACTCAAGCGTACAGATAGAGTGCGTAATACCTTCCAGCGCATCAGAGATACAGTGAGTAAAGTCGTACATTGGGTAAATGCACCACTTGTCAGCCGTTTGATGGTGGTGAGCAAAACGAACACGGTAGATAACAGGATCGCGCATAACCATGAACGAAGAGCTCATGTCGATCTTAGCACGTAGACACGCTTTACCTTCTTCGAAGCCACCGTCACGCATTTTTTCAAACAACGCTAGGTTCTCTTCAGGGCTGCGGTCACGGTATGGACTCGCTTTACCTGGCTCTTTTAGCGTGCCACGGTACTCACGGATTTGATCAGGACTTAGCTCGTCAACATACGCTAAGCCTTTATTAATTAATTCCACAGCATAAGCGTAAAGCGTATCGAAGTAGTTTGATGAGTAACAAATATCACCAGACCATTCGAAGCCTAACCAGCTTACATCATTCTTAATTGACTCAACGTATTCAACGTCTTCTTTTTCAGGGTTTGTATCATCGAAACGAAGATTACATTGTCCCTGGTAGTCCTGAGCAATACCAAAGTTCAAGCAAATAGATTTAGCGTGACCAATGTGCAGGTAGCCATTTGGCTCCGGCGGGAAACGAGTATGCACGCTACTGTGTGTACCATCCGCTAAATCTTTATCAATAATTTGGCGAATGAAATTCGATGGACGAGCCTCAGCTTCACTCATCTATAGCACCTCTATGTATTTAGTATTGTCAGAGAAAGTTATCTTTCGTCCCCAAGAAAACGGTCGCTTATAGCGCCAGTCAAAGATAGAAAGATCATTGTTGCTAATCATCCACAATTCTTAGCCTTTGCACAATAAGAACCGTCCGTTAATTGCGATTATTTCTGCTATTCGATGAAGAATAGAACGAACCGTGTTCGCTGGTCTTAAACTGCAGGCACAAAAAAGCCTCCCATGTGGGAGGCTTTCAATTTGACACTTACTTAAGAGTAACTTTACATCTTAATTAAGTACTTCCCTTACTATGGAAGTTTTACATCAGATAGGTCTTCACCTGCACCGATAGCTTTCATTTCGCCAGCTACGATTTCAGCTAGTGGGCCTAGGATAACCTGTAGGTTGTTTTCACCTAGTTTAACCACACCTTTAGCACCTAGTTTCTTAAGAACAACTTCATCTGCAACAGAGCGGTCTTTAAGAGTTAGACGTAGACGAGTGATACAAGCGTCGATTGAAGTTAGGTTGTCGTGACCACCTAGAGCTTTCAGGTATTGACGTGCAAGGTCGCCCTTTGGTGCGTCGCCAGCAGGAGCAGCAACAGCTTCGTCATCATCTTCACGACCTGGCGATTTCAAGTTGAAAGCGCGGATTGCGAAAGAGAAAGTGAAGAAGTATAGAGCACCGAAGCCAAGACCGATTAGTAGTAGTACGAATGGTTTAGTTGCTAGACCCCAGTTCAATACGAAGTCGATAAGACCAGCAGAGAAACCGAAACCGTGCAGAGTACCAAACATGTTAGCAACTACTAGAGACAGACCTGTAAATACAGCGTGCATTGCGTATAGAGCAGGAGCTAGGAATACGAACATGAATTCTAGCGGCTCTGTGATGCCTGTTAGGAATGAACAGAATGCAACTGAGAATAGTGCGCCACCAACTTGGCTACGTTTTTCAGCAGGAGCAGCTAGGTACATTGCAAGTGCAGCACCTGGTAGACCGAACATCATTACTGGGAAGAAACCGTTCATGAATACGCCAGCGCCTTTATCGCCGCCGAAGAAACGGTGTAGGTCGCCAGATTTCACAGTTTCAGTCACTTCTTTAACTACAGTAGTGATTTCTGGAGTTACAGAGTTCGCGAATGTGAATGTGTGCTCTTGGCCAACAACTAGAGTTTTAGCAAGTGCTGGGTCAACACAAAGTTGAGTGATGTTAGCGAATGCGCCTTGACCAGCAACGATGATTTCTTGACATGTACCCATACCGAACCAGAAGTATGAGTTCAATACGTGGTGCAGACCTACAGGGATAAGTGCACGGTTAAGAGTACCGTAAACGAATTGGCCGATAGCGCCAGACGTTGATACTGCATGAGCAAGTGCGTCTAGACCAGATTGAACACCAGGCCATACCACACCAGACACAGCACCTGCAACAAGTGCAAATAGACCGGCCATGATAGGTACTAAACGTTTACCCGCGAAGAAAGCCAGCCATTCTGGAAGGCGTGTCGCGTGGAAAGCGTTGTAAGAGTGACCTGCGATGATGCCTGCGAAGATACCGCCGAAGAATGACATGTTAACGTCTGCGTTAATTGTCGTTGCTGTAGCAGTTAGTACGAAGTAAGCAACTGCACCAGCAAGACCCGCTGCGCCGTTACCGTCTTTAGAAAGACCAATCGCGATACCTAGACCAAAGAGCAATGGTAGGTTACCGAAGATAGCACCACCAGCTTGCGCCATGAATGGAATATCAAGTAGATCGCCTTGACCTAAACGTAAAAGAAGCGCCGCAATCGGAAGCGTTGCGATTGGTAGCATTAACGCCTTACCAAGCTTCTGTGCATATCCTAGAAT
This sequence comes from Vibrio sp. Vb339, assembly GCF_902751245.1. Classification (NCBI taxonomy): domain Bacteria; kingdom Pseudomonadati; phylum Pseudomonadota; class Gammaproteobacteria; order Vibrionales; family Vibrionaceae; genus Vibrio; species Vibrio sp. Vb339. Next base: position 1,197,446 of record NZ_CADDIS010000002.1, read on the forward strand.
ATTCACCAGTTGTTTCCCCCTATAGGATTTTTTAGAATTCGTTTGAGAAACTTATTTTAGTCGCTCAATTTAGTCCTATTCAGTGTATTCAATTAATTTTGCTCCGCAAATTAAAACCTTACCATTTGTGATCCTAATCACCAGTTTTTACCAAATCCAGAGGTTTTTGCTAGCGAGATCATAAAACTTATTTTATCATTCAAAAAAATGAACATTTATGGATAAAATCCAAATCTAATCATTAGGCAAAAAGATGGTATCTCCGGGCTTATAGAGCACCGTGAATAATCATTATTGATGAACCTAAATGTATAATAAAAATCAATTGTTCATATGTTTTTCAACAACTTAAATCGCTTCCCATTTTGAAGCCGTTTGCCCATAAAAGATAAATCGTTACGTAAATGATGCTCGCAAACTAAGTCCACATTTAGGTAACGAACGAATTTAAAAGATCTCACGAAATAAGGATTAGCTGACTATGTACGCGCTAAGTAACTGTAAAATTTACACTGGTAGTGATGTTCTAACCGATCATGCTGTTGTAATCGAAAACGAACTGATCAAAAAAGTCTGTCCTATCTCTGAATTGCCAGAAGGAATCGAGGTTCGCGACCTAGACGGAGCAAACCTAAGCCCAGGTTTCATCGACCTACAACTGAATGGTTGTGGCGGTGTGATGCTTAACGATGAGATCACTGCAGAAACCATGCAGATCATGCACAAAGCAAACCTGAAATCTGGCTGTACTAGCTTCCTGCCAACGCTTATCACGTCTTCAGACGAAGATATGCGTGCGGTTATTGCGGCAGCTCGTGAATACCATAACCAATACCAAAACCAATCTTTAGGTCTGCACCTTGAAGGTCCTTACCTGAACGTTGCGAAAAAAGGCATCCATAGCGTCGATCACATTCGTAAATCTGACAACGAAATGATTGAGCTTATCTGTGAGAACCGTGACCTTGTTGCAAAAGTAACATTGGCTCCAGAACTTAACGACCCTGAACACATCGAACGCCTGCACAAAGCTGGCGTTGTGGTTTCTATCGGCCACACCAACGCAACTTACTCAGAAGCGCGTCAAGGTTTCGAATCTGGTATCACGTTCGCCACTCACCTATTCAACGCAATGACGCCGATGGTTGGTCGTGAGCCTGGCGTTGTTGGTGCGATTTACGATACTCCTGAGGTTTATGCGGGCATTATTGCCGACGGCTTCCACGTTGATTACGCAAACATCAGAATTGCGCATAAAATCAAGGGAGAAAAGTTGGTATTAGTGACGGATGCCACAGCTCCTGCAGGTGCTGACATGGAATACTTTATTTTTGTCGGTAAGAAAGTATATTACCGTGATGGTAAGTGTGTTGATGAAAACGGCACACTGGGCGGCTCAGCTCTGACTATGATTGAAGCAGTTCAGAATACAGTTGAGCACGCTGGTATCGCTTTAGACGAAGTTCTTCGCATGGCTACGCTATACCCAGCTACGGCTATCGGTGTAGAAAGCAAGCTAGGTCGAATCAAAAAAGGCATGGTTGCAAACCTAGCTGTATTTGACCGAGACTTTAACGTTAAAGCGACTGTTGTTAACGGACAATACGAGCACAATTAAGTATGAATGGCGGACAAATAGGTAACGTAGACTTAGTTAAACAACTAAACAGTGCTGCGGTATACCGACTTATAGACCAGCAAGGGCCTATCAGTCGTATACAAGTGGCTGATGTAAGCCAACTCGCACCGGCAAGTGTTACAAAAATTACCCGCCAACTTTTAGAGCGCGGCCTAATTAAAGAGGTTGCGCAGCAAGCGTCTACTGGCGGTAGACGCGCTATCTCCCTAACCACAGAAGTAGAACCTTTTCATTCTGTCGCTGTGCGCTTAGGTCGAGACTACATTCAAATAAGCCTGCATGACCTTGGTGGTCGTGAATTGGCTTTCCAACAGCAAGACCTAAATTATTCAGACCAATCAGACCTTACCCAAGGCTTGGTTAATAACCTCAAGGCTTTCATTGCTGAGCATCAACCAAAGATCGACCAACTGATTGCTATTGGCGTCACGCTTCCAGGCTTAGTTAACCCAACGACCGGTGTTGTTGAGTACATGCCGAATACCGACATCGATAACCTCGCATTGAGCGACATTATTCGCGATACATTCCATGTTGCTTGCTTTGTTGGTAACGATGTTCGAGGAATGGCGCTTGCTGAGCACTACTTCGGTGCAAGTAAAGACAGCCAAGATTCTATTTTGGTCAGTGTCCACCGTGGTACAGGTGCAGGTATTATCGTTAATGGTCAGGTTTTCCTAGGTCATAACCGTAACGTGGGTGAAATTGGTCATATCCAAATTGATCCTCTCGGCGAGCAATGCCAATGTGGTAACTTCGGCTGTCTTGAAACCGTAGCAGCAAACCCAGCTATCGTTGAACGCGTGCAGAAGCTGATTAAGCAAGGCTATGAGTCTTCTTTAACAGAGCTTGAGCATATTACGATTCAAGACGTTTGTGACCACGCGATTAATGGTGATGAGCTAGCCAAGCAAAGCTTAGTTCGAGTAGGAAACCAGTTAGGTAAGGCTATCGCGATGACGATTAACTTATTTAACCCTCAAAAAGTTATCATTGCTGGTGATATTACCAAGGCACAAGAGATTGTTTTCCCTGCAATTAAGCGCAATGTAGAGAATCAGTCGTTAACGACTTTCCATAGCGGCTTGCCTATTGTAGCATCTCAGATCGATAAACATCCTACGATGGGAGCTTTTGCCATGATTAAGCGCGCCATGCTCAACGGCGTGTTACTGCAGAGGCTTCTCGAAGACTAGAGAAAAACAATTCTGATTTTCCGCGGGCCGTGTTTGTATAAACACGGCCCGTTTTTTTAAGCTAGGGAACTACAACAACAAGTTATGGAACTTATATTAATATCCACTGCGTTTATCGCAGGATTTATTGCTTTAAAGTGTCACCTTCCCCCATTAGTTGGTTTTTTGGTTGCAGGCTTTGGGCTTTTTGCCTTTGGCTTTGAAACCAATGACACCATCATTACTTTAGCTGACCTTGGTGTCACGCTGCTTCTATTTACTATCGGCTTAAAGCTCGATATCAAAACCCTACTCTCTAAAGAGATCTGGGCTGGCGCGACAATCCACAACCTTTTGTCCACTCTGTTTTTCGCCGTCGCCCTGTTTGGTTTTAAATTCTTAGGTATTTCATCGCTAGCCGCCATGTCGGTAGAACAGATCGTTCTGCTCGGTTTTGCTCTTTCATTCTCTAGTACCGTATTTGCGGTTAAGACTCTGCAAGAGAAAGGCGAAATGAATGCGACTTACGGAACGTTGGCGATTGGTATCTTGGTCATGCAAGATATCTTCGCCGTAGTATTCCTAACGGCTTCTACGGGCAAAATACCTGAGTGGTATGCGATTGCTCTGTTTGCCCTGCCCTTATTACGCCCACTGTTCTACAAAGTGCTCGATTGGGTTGGTCATGGTGAGATGCTAGTTTTATCCGGCATCTTCTTCGCATTAGTCGTCGGTGCTGGTTTATTCCATTTGGTTGGTGTTAAACCAGACCTGGGTGCTCTTGTTCTAGGTATGTTACTGGCTGGTCACCCAAAAGCCTCAGAGTTATCAAAATCGCTGTTTAACCTTAAAGAGCTTTTCCTTGTCTGTTTCTTCTTGAACATTGGTTTGTCAGAGCAACCAACCATTCAAGGCTTTATGCTTGCAGTTTTGTTCTTACTGATGCTGCCAGTGAAAGGGGTTCTCTACTTCTTAGTGCTTAACCGTTTCAAGTTCCGCGTTCGAACATCTCTACTCGCCTCTCTATCACTGTTTAATTACAGCGAATTTGGCCTCATCGTTGGTGGCCTCGCCTTCAAGATGGGTTGGATGTCTGGTGATATTTTAGTTGCCGTCGCCATTGCGGTTTCACTGTCATTCTTAATCGCTGCACCTTTAAACCGAGCAGGTCACAAACTCTATCAGCAGTCAGGTAAATGGCTGAAAGAGCATGCGTCAGAAAAACTTCACCGACGTGATAAGCGAATTGACCCAGGTCGTGCCCAAGTACTTATTCTTGGTATGGGACGAATTGGTACTGGTGCTTATGACGAATTACGTTCTCGCTACGGCAAGGTGAGCTTAGGTGTCGAAGTTCGTGAAGAAGCTGCGCACAACCACAGAAGCCATGGCAGAAACGTAATTTCTGGTGACGCAACTGACCCGGATTTCTGGGAACGCATCTTAGATACGGCCAACGTAAAACTGGTGATTTTGGCAATGCCTCACCACCAAGGTAATCAAACCGCTTTAGAGCAATTGAAGTCACGTAACTTTAAAGGCCAAATTGCGGCTATTGCTGAATACCCAGATCAACTCGAAACACTGAAAGAGAATGGCGTTGATGCGGCATTTAACATTTACAGCGAGGCGGGTAGTGGTTTTGCTCGCCACGTTTGCGAACAGTTAAATCCAAATATCAATAAAATCTAGTATTAGACGGTGTTCAACTAAACCTCTCAAAATTGCCTATTTTTCGCACTTTTGAGAGGTTTTTGTTTAAAAAACCAACCGCAATTAAACATCACACACCAAAAGCACATAAAAATTAGATAATTTCTAACAGAACACCCTTTATATTATTTTTTTGCTCACATCCGGTTGCTTTTTTTAGCCAGAATGGCAAATTGAATGCAGTTGATTTGGAAATTATTTAAAAGGAAGTTCTATGTGTTCAGTATTTGGCATTCTCGACATTAAAAGTGATGCCGCAGCACTTCGCCCTATTGCTTTAGAAATGTCTAAGAAGCTTCGTCACCGTGGTCCAGACTGGTCTGGTATCTATGCGGGTGAAAAAGCAATCCTTGCTCATGAACGTCTTGCTATTGTTGGCTTGAACAGCGGTGCTCAACCACTATACAGCCAAGACAAAAAGCACATTCTTGCAGTAAACGGTGAAATTTATAACCACAAAGAACTTCGCGCACGCTATGAAGATAAGTACCAGTTCCAGACTGATTCTGACTGTGAAGTTATCCTAGCGCTATACCAAGAGATGGGTGCAGACCTTCTAGAAGAGCTTAACGGTATTTTCGCATTCGTTTTATACGACGAAGAGAAAGACGAGTACCTAGTGGGCCGTGACCATATTGGTATTATCCCGCTTTACCAAGGTTACGATGAGCACGGCAACTACTACGTGGCTTCAGAGATGAAAGCATTGGTTGAAGTATGTAAGACGATCAGTGAATTCCCTCCAGGTAGCTTCTACTCTTCGAAAGATGCAGAACCTCAACGATACTACATCCGCGATTGGAACGAGTACGCTGCGGTACAAGGCAACAGCACAAGCAAAGAAGAACTGACTGAAGCGCTAGAAGCAGCAGTTAAACGTCAACTAATGACTGACGTTCCTTACGGTGTACTTCTATCTGGTGGCCTTGATTCATCAATTACTTCAGCCGTCGCAAAACGCTTTGCTGCAATGCGTATCGAAGATGATGAGCAATCTGAAGCTTGGTGGCCACAACTGCACTCATTCGCTGTTGGCCTTGAAGGCGCACCAGATCTTATCGCTGCTCGTGAAGTTGCGGACAAGATCGGTACTGTACACCACGAGATGACTTACACCATTCAGGAAGGCTTAGATGCCATCCGCGATGTTATCTACCACATCGAGACTTACGATGTAACGACGATTCGTGCATCAACGCCAATGTACTTGCTTGCTCGTAAGATCAAAGCAATGGGCATCAAAATGGTATTGTCTGGCGAAGGTGCTGATGAGATCTTTGGTGGTTACCTGTACTTCCATAAAGCGCCAAACGCGAAAGAGTTCCACGAAGAGACAGTACGTAAACTGCTTGCTCTAAGCATGTTCGACTGTGCTCGTGCAAACAAATCGCTAGCGGCATGGGGTGTTGAAGGCCGTGTACCATTCTTGGATAAAGAGTTCATCGATGTCGCAATGCGTCTGAACCCTGAAGATAAGATGTGTGGTAACGGTAAGATGGAGAAACACATCCTGCGTGAGTGCTTTGAAGACTACCTACCAGATTCAATCGCATGGCGTCAAAAAGAGCAGTTCTCTGATGGTGTTGGCTACGACTGGATTGATACATTGAAAGCAACGGCTGAAGCAAAAGTAACGGATCAACAAATGGAAGCTGCTAAATTCCGTTTCCCTTACAACACGCCAACAACCAAAGAAGGTTATGCTTACCGTGAAATCTTTGAGGAGCTCTTCCCTCTAGAATCAGCGGCAGAATGTGTTCCTGGTGGTCCTTCAGTGGCTTGTTCATCAGCGAAAGCGATTGAGTGGGATGAGTCATTCAAAAACTGTGTCGACCCATCAGGCCGTGCCGTACAAGCCGTTCACAACGATGCTTACAACGCTTAGAGCGTTTTGAACAAATCCTAAAGACTAAAAAAGGCGCATTATGCGCCTTTTTGTTTTAAGCCTATTTTTTATTACTGCAGTTATGCGCGAGCTTGTAGTGCTTCGTTCTCAATACTGATTGGAACGACTTGGCTGATCATTTTCACCAACATAATCGATCGAGCCTCACCGTCTTTCTGATCGAAAATAGCTTCAACCCCGGCAAACTGGCCACTCTGAATCTTAACTACCTGTCCAGATTCAAACTCAACACAACAATCTTCCACTTCGTTACTGCAGCACTTCTCAAACTCTTTAAGTTCAAACACCAAGTCTCCTTGGACCTCATGCGGCAGTGCACCGAACTTAATAAAGTCCACAACGCCACGAGTTGAACGAACTGTCGTGAAGCTAGGACCTTGCTCATAGTCAAAGCGTACAAAAATGTAAGACGGAAACAGCGGTTCTTTGACCTGCTTTTCTTTCCCTCTCACCACCTTTTTGACTTCTATTTGAGGGTAAAAGCACTCTACCCCTTGATTCTCTAAGTGCTGCTGAGCGCGTTTTTGATCACCACGCTTACAGTAAAGCAAATACCAACGTTTCATTTAACTAGCCATTTTATATTTTTAGATATTTTACCACATGCCTAAAACAGTTGAATCGCCATTAATAAAATGAATCGTCGCGAACGAAAAATAATGCGTAGCGGACCAATTTATCAACAAAAAGTTATAGGTGTCGAAAGTGGTTAAGCATTGTACAGGGATCATTTAGAGATCAAAAGGCTCATTGTTGTAAGCATATGTACGCCCCAATTAATGAGCATATCATTCCCTTTAAACTCAAAATGATACACCAGAGCAATGCATCTAAACATCTTTATTCAACATGGCTTTAAAGAAGGTTATTAACCAACCAACTCAAATCTGGAAAATTAGTTTGCAGCACATCTAAAATGGGCAACATTAAAAGTAAAGATCTTTAATATCAGCACCTTAGCTAAACCAAGTTGTCGTGACCATAAAATACGTCTATTGCAGACTTTTATCCCACTGTGTATACATGAATGACTATAAAATCTTTTAATACCTAAAATTAGTAAAACTTATGCCAAGCAACCACAACATCTTTGGCCACCCTAGAGGCCTATTTCTACTTTTTAGCACAGAGCTATGGGAACGTTTCTCTTACTATGCGATGCGTGCCATCCTTGTCTTATTTTTGACTGACACTACCCTCAACGGTGGACTGGGTTGGTCAACAAAAGACGCACTCGATCTCTACGGTATTTACACCGGTTTAGTCTACATCACACCATTAATTGGTGGCTGGATTGCCGATAACTACCTAGGTCAACGTAAATCAATTCTGATTGGCGGTGTATTAATGGCACTTGGCCAATTTACACTGGCTCTACCTAACGGCTTCATCGGTTTAGACCAAGTGAACGCTCTGTACCTTGGTTTAGCACTGCTAATCAGTGGTAACGGTATGTTTAAACCGAACATCTCAACCATGGTTGGCGATCTGTACCAAGAAGGCGATAACCGCCGTGACGGTGCTTTCACCATTTTCTACATGGGCATCAACTTAGGTGCGCTGCTTGGTGGCTTAATTTCAGGTGCTGCAGTCGACTCATTTGGTTGGAAAGCAGGTTTCCTAGCCGCTGGTATTGGTATGGTTATTAGCTTGATCATGCAAATGACAATGGCTCAATCTTGGTTAGGCAACATCGGTTCTGTGCCTGCTGCTGCTCGAGCGAAAGCACTGAACAAATCTAAAGAAAAAGCGCCACTAACCAAAGAAGAGTTCGACAGACTAAAAGTGATTCTTATCATGGGTCTGTTCGTGATTGTTTTCTGGGCGGGCTTTGAACAAGCTGGCGGCCTAATGAACATCTACACTCAACAATATACTGACCGTATGATTGGTGGCTTTGAAGTTCCTGCTGCGTGGTTCCAATCTTTGAACCCATTCTTCATCATTACACTTGCTCCAATCATTGCGGCGTTCTGGGTGAAACTGGGTAAGCGTGAACCCAACTCTCCTGTTAAGTTTGCAATGGCATTGTTCTTCTTAGCACTGGGCTTTGTGTGCATGATGGGCGCGGTAATGGAGCAAGGCGGCGACCTAACAGTGAAAACATCAATGCTATGGCTAGTCGGTGCTTTCTTCTTCCATACCCTTGGTGAGCTTTGTCTATCTCCTATTGGCCTGTCGTTGGTCACTAAGTTAGCTCCGCTTCGCCTAGCATCATTGATGATGGGTGCATGGTTTGGCTTCAATGCGGTGGCAAACTACGTGGCAGGCCTGGTTGGTTCTCATGTTGGTGAGCTTGGTGCTATGTCTATCTTCAGTGGTATTGCTATCACAGCAACGGTGAGTGGCATATTACTGCTGCTTTGTGCTGGTAAGCTTGTGTCATGGATGCATGGCGTAGAAACCAACATGACGCTTGAAGCAGAGCCAAAAGCTAAGCAAGCAACAAAGACATCTGCGGCTTAAACTCTCCAGCTTTTTCAATACGAAATGTCCTGATCAAAAAGGGCTGCTCAATGAGCAGCCCTTTTGTTATTTGTATTATGCACCTTACGGCGATTAACGATAAGCCGTAACCAACACTCAGCCACTGTTATCGGTATAGAGCGACTAACTCTGCCATCATATCGATGTGCGAATCTCTGTCGTTCAAACACATAATGTAGCTAAAGTCCGAACCACCAGCGTCAATGAAAGTCTCTTTACACTGGTCTGAAATCTCTTCCAGCGTTTCCAAACAGTCAACCGAAAATGCAGGCGCCATGATGTCGATCTTCTTGATACCTTTACTTGGCAATGATTCAAGTGCCTCGTCAGTGTATGGCTTCAACCACTCTTCTCGACCAAATCGCGATTGGTAGGTCATGGTGATATCGTCTGCTGATAAACCTAGTTCTGCCGCAAGCAGTTTTGTTGTCGCTTCACAATGCTGAGGGTAGATATCGCCTTCATCAGCCAGTCGCTTCGGAATACCGTGGAAAGAACACACCAAATGATCGGCTCTGCCATTTTTATCCCAATGGCTGCGAACGCTTTCAGCCAATGCTTTTACATAGCTTGGGTGCGCGTAGTAGTCACGAATAAAGCGATAGCTCGGGATGACCGGCATCTGTTTAAAGGCTTTGGTTAAACCATCAGAAACCGCCGCTGTGGTTGTGCCAGAGTACTGAGGATATAAAGACAATACGATGATGTCCTCAACGCCCTGCTCCATCAGTTGCTCAACACCTGTCTTTAGGCTCGGGTTGCCATAGGTCATACCCAGTGCAACAGGCATCTCTAGTTTCTTCTGGAGCTTTTCAGCTTGTCTTTGAGAGTACACAAGCAGTGGTGAGCCTTCATCCATCCAGACAGACTGATACAGCTTAGCAACTTTAGGCGAGCGAATCGGTAAAATCACGCCATGTAATATAGGACACCAAAGCCAACGCGTTAGGTTTACAACTCGCTTGTCGTGTAAGAATTCACTCAAAAATCGACGAACGCCAGCGGGGGTCGCCGAATCTGGTGTTCCTAAGTTCACCAGTAAAACGCCCTGCTTTTTATTATTTTCCATAGATACCTGAGACCAATATGTGATTTTCTGGAAAGTAATATACTAATCTGCATAAGTTTAAGATCATTGCGCCTCAATGAAAGTCTGAATAATCATTCTTCATATGAGGTACACAACATCCACTCTCAATTGCTAGCCACTTCCATCGGGTCTGAACCGTTCTGAATCATGTGCAATCAAATTATCTAGATTGGTATCGTACTAAAAATTGAAACAAAAAAAGCGACCCTTAAGGTCGCTTCCAATATATCAAATTCTAAAACTGGCTGTTAGCCAATTATGCTAGTGCTTTCTCAAGTTCTGCACTAACTTCAGCAACTTGCTTAGTACCGTCAAACTTAAGGTACTGAGTGTTACCTGTTTCAGCTTCTTTACCGTAGTAAGAGATTAGCGGAGCTGTTTGATCGTGGTATACACCTAGACGTGCACGAACTGTTTCTTCTTTGTCGTCATCACGTACCACTAGGTCTTCACCCGTTACGTCATCTTTACCTTCTTCTTTAGGTGGGTTGTACACATTGTGGTATGTACGACCAGAAGGAAGGTGAGCACGACGACCAGCCATACGCTCAACAATCACATCGTCAGCTACGTCAAATTCAACAACGTAATCAACAGCGATGCCCATTTCTTTTAGGCCATCAGCTTGTGGGATTGTGCGTGGGAAACCGTCTAGTAGGAAACCTTTCTCACAGTCATCTTGAGCGATACGCTCTTTGATAAGACCAAGGATAATTTCATCAGAAACTAGCTGACCAGCGTCGATTACTGATTTTGCTTGCTTACCAAGCTCAGTACCCGCTTTGATAGCAGCACGTAGCATGTCACCAGTTGAAATTTGAGGGATACCAAATTTGTTCATGATGAAGTTAGCTTGAGTACCTTTACCCGCGCCAGGAGCACCTAGAAGAATGATGCGCATGTTTAATCCTCTTATAAAATTATGATTTATACCGAAGCTCACTATCCCTCCATTCTTGCTCATTTTCAGGATGAACAGAAAGCGTTAAGTAACCATTGAGGCTAAGCAAAACTGTGAACAGAAGCAAAACGGTAAGTTTCGGTATAACGTTTAAAAATCATACAACTGGAGATAGTCGCTTCCTAACCCCAGCTGATTAGGTCGAGCATTCTATCACATTAATATTCAATTTGGCTGAATTTACGACTAAAGAATGCATCGACAACATTTGTTGTGACGATAACGGTGACGTTGACCACGTTAGGTCAATTTTCAACGACGTTCATAAAAAAAGCCCGCATTTGCGAGCTTTTTATTACAATTGTTGGCTTAACCTAAAGTCGAAAGACTAACGCTTTGTTAGTAGCTCGTTGATTGCACCCAAGAATTGTGACGGATCTTCCATTGAGCCTTTTTCAGCTAGCATAGCCTGGCCAAGGAGTAACTCAACCCAACGGCCGAATGCTTGCTCATCAGCTTCATCAGCCATCTGTTTCACAAGTGCGTGCTCAGGGTTAATCTCAAAGATGTACTTAACTTCCGGTGCCGCTTGACCCGCAGCTTCAAGAAGCTTCGCCATTTGCGTGCCCATTTCGAAGTCGTCAGTCACGACAACCGCAGGTGTTGTTGCTAGCTTGAAGGTCGTACGAACTTCTTTAACACGACCACCTAGGTAAGATTGAGTACGCTCAACAACAGATTTGAACTCTTCTTCTGTCTCTTTTTGCTTCTCTTTCTCTTCTTCACCTTCAAACTTGCTTAGGTCTAAGCCTGCTTTAGTGATCGATTGGAACTGTTTACCGTCGAAGTCAGTCAGGTAGTTCATTACGTACTCATCAATACGATCGTACATTAGAACCACTTCAATACCTTTAGCTTTGAACTGCTCCAAGTGTGGGCTGTTCTTAGCTGCAGCGTAGCTATCTGCTGTTAGGTAGTAAATCTTATCTTGGCCTTCTTTCATGCGCTCAACGTAAGATTCTAGGCTGATAGTTTGTTCAGCAGAATCCACTTCCGTTGACGAGAAACGAAGTAGACCAGCGATCTTCTCTTTGTTCGACATGTCTTCAGCTGGGCCTTCTTTCAATACTAGGCCGAACTCTTTCCAAAACTCTAGGTACTTATCATTGTCATTCTTCGCCATGCGCTCAAGCATAGTCAGTACACGCTTGGTACATGCGCCACGAAGAGACTGAGTTACCTTGTTGTCTTGCAGGATTTCACGAGACACGTTCAATGGCAGATCGTTTGAGTCAATCAAGCCACGAACGAAACGCATGTAAGATGGCATGAACTGTTCAGCATCATCCATGATAAATACACGCTGCACATAGAGCTTCAAGCCGCTCTTGTGGTCACGGTTCATCATATCCCAAGGTGCTTTCGCTGGGATGTAAAGCAGGCTTGTGTAATCGTTCTTACCTTCAACCTTGTTGTGGCTCCAGGTTAGTGGATCAGCAAAGTCGTGAGATACGTGTTTGTAAAACTCTTGGTACTCTTCTTTCTCGATATCAGACTTGTTACGAGTCCAAAGTGCTTGCGCCTTGTTGATCTGTTCCCAATGCTTCTCTTCGGTGTCTTTACCTTCGTCATCTTTCACTGCTGTGAAGATAGAAACAGGAATGCCGATGTGGTCAGAATATTTACCAATCACTTCACGCAGACGCCACTCATTTAAGAACTCTTTACCGTCTTCACGCATATGAAGAATGATGTCAGTACCACGAGACTCTTTAGTGATGTCTTCGATTGTGTAATCGCCTTCACCTTCAGAGTGCCACTGAACAGCTTCATTGTTCGGCAGGCCAGCTGCACGTGTGCGAACCGTTACCGCGTCTGCAACGATGAATGCAGAATAGAAACCCACACCAAATTGACCAATCAGTTGAGAATCTTTGCTTTGGTCTTCAGACAGCTTTGAGAAAAAGTCTGCAGTGCCTGACTTAGCAATCGTACCTAAATGCTCAATAACGTTGTCGCGGCTCATACCGATACCGTTATCAGAAATGGTTAACGTGTTTGCTTCCGCGTTGAATGAAAGTTTTACACCTAGCTCTGCATCACCTTGGTAAAGGTCACCGTTCGATAGAGCTTGAAAACGAAGCTTATCAGCCGCGTCAGATGCGTTAGAGATCAGCTCACGTAGAAAGATTTCTTTATTTGAATACAGTGAGTGAATCATTAGATGAAGTAGTTGTTTTACTTCAGATTGAAAGCCACGAGTCTCTTTATTTTGCGTTGCCGTTTCGCTCATTTTTACTCCAAAACATCTATACTTTATGTTGAATAATCATAGGGGCGTAACACTTGATGCCACTCTTCTGTTCATTAACATGAGGATGACAAATGTAAATTCAAGGTCAAAAATCATAAAAACACTGTTTTTTTGATCTGTTTTTATTATCCTTGAGTCTGATAAATATAAAAGAACATAAAAGAAGCCATGATTTGGTGAAGAATTAACGGAACTTCACCTGAGATTTGTCTATTTCGCACCCAAAACAACCCAAAATAGAAGAATTCAATGAGCAATATCGGCACAAAGTTTATTCTCGCACAGCGGTTCGTATTCGACCCAAACAGCAATTCACTTGTTGATCAAATGAGCGACGGTGAAGTCGTACGTCTTGGTAGCAATGAAAGCCGCATTCTCCTGATGCTGTCAGAAAGACCCAATGAAGTTATCACTCGCAATGAGTTGCACGAGTATGTTTGGCGAGACCAAGGCTTTGAGGTGGATGACTCAAGCTTGACGCAAGCCGTATCGACGCTAAGAAAAATGCTCAAAGACTCGACTAAATCTCCTGAATTCGTAAAGACAGTACCTAAGCGCGGTTACCAATTTATTGCGACCGTTGAGCGCTCTGCCCCACTATCATCAAATGATCAGCCAGTAACCGCTGAAATTGCAGAAAATGACGTAGAGCCTATTCTAACGTTTGCAACGCCTGCAGCGACTGAAGATGCGATCACTGAAACGGTTGAACCTGAGCCAATTGCAAAAGTTCAAGAGAACAAGGTAGAAGTAGAACCAGCAACAGCTCCTGTTGTGGCTCCGACTAAAAGCACCAATAAATGGCTAACATTTTGGTTGCTGCTTGCCGCTTTCATCATGCCGATTCTCGTTTTAACGTTTACCAACCCGGCAGAGTCCGAGTTCAAAACATTGGCTGAAGTCGATGGCGTAAAGGTTCAATCACCGGTTAACCACCCAGACCTCAGCAGTTGGCTACCAGCGATAGAAAAGTGTGTATTACGTTACAACACGAATCACACTGGCATGCTAAAGCCGACTGAAGTGATCGCGACAGGTGGACAAACCAATAACCTAGCCCTCAACTACATTCACCCGCAAGATTACTCGAGCGAAAATGTAACTCTAAGAATTTACGCAAATCAGTCGGATCTAAACGACATTTGTAACGGTGGTCAGTAACATGAAATTAAAAGTATCGATTATTTTACTGGTTCTATCGGCATTCTTGAGTGGTTGGTTATACTGGGGCAGCGATGCAAAAGTAGAGCGCTTGCTCACTCAGCATGAGTGGCAGTCGAAAATGGTGACGCTGATTAGCGATAACAAGCAAGCTGACTCAATCGGCCCGCTTCGTAGAGTTGAACTATCATCGAATGCGAAATACCTACCAAATGGTACATATTTAAGAATGTCAGTGGTGAGACTTTACGGTAATCAAACTGAGCCTGCGAATGTCATCAACATCTCTGAAACGGGTCAGTGGGATATTAACGATAACTACTTACTGGTTTCGCCAACGGAGTTTAAAGATGTTACTTCGGCTCAGCGCCAAGACTTTTCAGAAGAACAGCTAGAGCTGATCACTCAAGTCATTAAGATGGACGCAGAGCAAAGCCGCCGCATAGACATCGTTAACCCGAAGGCACTGCTACTGACTAGCTTAAATCATGGTTCTACCGTATTGTTTTCAAACTAAGATTGGATCGCTATTTACTGTTTATGAATAGCTGAATACCATAAAACGGAAAACCAATAGAAAAAGGGGCATGAAGCCCCTTTTTTTTGTTAGCCGTTGGTATCAAATTACGGATGTAGCATTTTAAGGATTAACCATGAAGACGGAACAGCCAAACCTGGTGCCAGCGAAAGAAACAGCAGCAAAAGCCACAATCGCCATACACTATTGCCGTCAATGCAATTGGATGCTTCGCTCTAGTTGGTTATGCCAAGAGCTACTGCATACCTTCAGCGAAGAAATTGAACAAGTGAGCTTACACCCAGACACCGGAGGCAGGTTCGAAATCTTTTGTAATGGTGTGCAGATTTGGGAAAGAAAAGCAGATGACGGTTTTCCAGAGGCGAAAGTTCTGAAGCAAAGAGTACGAAACATCATTGCTCCAGACAGAGATCTCGGCCACGTGGACTCAAAATAAGCCCTTTCACGGCCGATCCAATGATTTAAAGCTGGCCACTCACGAGAACATCACCTTCAAGGCTAATGACTTTGAAGGTATTGTTTTCATAGATGCCATAGCTCGCCGCGTGCCCCTCTCGTGGGAATGTCACCGAGCTAGGATTAAAGATAAAGATGTCATCTTGGTATTCGGCGACAGGAATATGGGTATGACCGTGTGCAATGATATCGCCCGCCTTCAGCGCAGGGCGTTTATTGGTGTTATACAAATGGCCATGCGTTAGGAAGATACGTTGACCTGATTCTAATAGCACCCACGAGTAATCCATCATCATTGGAAAAGACAACAACATCTGATCCACTTCGCTATCACAGTTGCCGCGAACGGCAATGATCTCTTGGGAAAACGCATTCAACTTATCTGCAACCGCCGGCGGGTTGTATCCTTCTGGGATCGGATTTCTTGGTCCATGATTCAGAATGTCACCCAATAGAACTAAATATTGCGCACCAGACGCTTGGTAGAGTTCTAATACTTTTTCTGTTGCTGGCAGCGAACCGTGTAGGTCTGAAGCAAAAAATAATTTCACACGTACTTCTCCATAAAATTTATGAGCCTATTGTACGTATCTAAATGCTACACGTCATCTCTCGCCATACCGTTGATCACGATATTATTGTAACTAACCATACCGACTATCTTGTTATCACGAACTACTGGCGCACGACTGATACCAAAGCGTTCAAACAGGCGAGCGCAATACTTTACGTTCATCTCAGCAGACACGCTTAGCGCTGGCTTGGTCATGATCTCATAAACATTGGTTCGCTTCGGAGATCGGTTCTTAGCCAGTACTTTCTTGGCAATGTCATTCATCAATACGATGCCGTATTCGTCATCTTCGTGGCGCTTATCGACAATAATTGCTTTCACTTTGTGCTTCTTCGCCATCTCTATCGCTTCTAACACAGTGGTTAGCCCATCGATAATCACGTACGTATTGGCCATGACATCACCTACTCGGATTTTTTCACTGGTACTCATAACTCATCCTCCACAACCTTAGTTAATGTCTCGACTTGATGCGCTACCCCGACTGCGTCTTCGATATCGATCTGCACCGCTATACCTTGTCCTGACTCTTGGTCAAACTCACCGACCTCACCAATAGTTTCAAGAATATGCCTAGCTAAGTGTTCCTCAACCACAAACAGCAACACATCTTTTTGCACCTCTAACGTTAAGCCGAAGAAGGTGGTTTTTTGGTTTAAACCCTGCCCTCTGGCATTGTTAATCACCGTTGCTCCAGTCGCGCCCGCATCACGCGCGGCATCGAGCACAGTGTCGGTCTTGCTCTCTTCTACAAACGCTAAGATAAGTTTAAAGCGCATCTTTGCTCTCCTTAGAGGTGTGTAAACGGTTTAACCATTGTGTTATTTGGGCATAACCCATCACTGAAATGATGGGAAATAAGCTGGCAAAGGCAATCAACCCAAAGCCATCAATGACAGGGTTTCTTCCTGGTACGGTTGAAGCGAGCCCAAGCCCGAGCGCTGTCACTAAGGGGACTGTCACAGTTGATGTAGTTACGCCACCCGAATCGTAGGCCAATGGAATAATGAGTTTTGGGGCGTAAAAGGTTTGAATGACCACAACGACATAACCAAAAATGATGTAGTAATGGATCGGGTCACCCGCAACGATACGGTAGCTACCCAGTGAGATACCGATAGCAACGCCCAATGCCACGGCGATCCTCAGCCCATTGACGCTAATACTGCCACCGGAAACTTGGTTCGCCTTAATCGCCACTGCGATCAAAGAAGGCTCGGCTATCGTGGTGCTGAAACCAATACAAAACGCAAAAAGGTAAACCCAATAATAATCAAACCAAGCCAAAGCAAGACCAGAACTGATCTTAAACTCAGTCAAAAAGCTTGGTTCGGTGAGTTGCATTGCCATCGTCTCCCCCAAAGGAAACAACGCGAGCTCCAACCCCATCAAGAATAGAGATAAACCTAGGATGACGTAGAAGAAACCGATGAGCACTTTGGCTAGGTTATTGACTGGCTTACGCAGTACCGCTAACTGAAAACCGAAGATGATGACCGCAATCGGGATCACATCCATCACAGTGCCGAGAAAGGTGTCGATAAATTGTTGAACACTGATCATGTCACCACCATCCCGTACACCATGACAAACATCATCGGCAGCAACGAAGCAAACGCGATCAACCCAAAACCATCTATCATCGGATTACGCCCTTTAATTGCCGAGGCTAAACCCACCCCTAACGCAGTTACTAATGGGACGGTGATCGTCGATGTCGTTACTCCACCAGAGTCATACGCAATTCCAATGATGTTTTCCGGAGCAAATGCGGTGAGTACCACCACTCCAATATATCCACCGATAATCATGTACTGGATTGGCCAACCTTTTAAGATTCTCAGCACACCGAGTAAAATAGCGATACCGACCGACAATGCCACAGTAAAGCGCAGGCCATCAGCATACTGCTCCATTTCATCTAACGTATTGGGAATTACCCCTCCCTCAGCGGCCACTTCTGCGGCTTCGGCAGCGACTGCGGTTAACGCTGGTTCGGCTATGGTGGTACCAAACCCCAAACAAAAAGCGAAGATCAATAACCAGAACACACTCCCCTTTCTGGCAAATGCTTGAGCCATCGATTCGCCAATTGGAAACAGCCCCATTTCAAGGCCAAAGATAAAAAAAGTAAGTCCAAAAACGACGAGCACTAAGCCAGTCAGAATAGATAAAAGATGAGGAAGTGGCTCTTGTAAGACAGCAAGCTGGAAGAAAGCGATTACCGCCACGATTGGCAAGAGATCCCTCAGGCTACCTAACATGGATCGAAACAAAGCAAGCACCGCCGTCATCGCAATTCCTTGTCGTTGGTTATGAATTAATAATAATCATGGCAAATCCTTATCATTGCTTATGTGACAAATATTACGCAGTTGGTAACATATCCGAGTAAAGTGCATAAGTGTGATAACGGTACACATCCTGACTTGATGAATTTAATTTCACTCCTTTGTAAATTGAAAAAGGCGTAATTTGGGCATCACACGATTGAAACCTTATGATCGTTATAGTGATTTTTTCGTATTGATTGGCGACCAAAAAAAAGCCATGTCTATAATTATGTTTAATAAGGAGATTGGTATGAAGATATTGTTAACGGGTGGTACTGGATTTATTGGCTCTGAATTGGTCAAGAGTTGGAACACTGACGACGTGACATTGCTGACGCGGAGTCCTGAAAATGCGAAGCAAAACCTAAATCACCTCAACCAGAACAACCTTCATTACATTCAATCCCTTGATGAGCTCAGTGATCTCAATGACTTTGATGTGGTGGTCAACCTCGCGGGTGAACCGATTGCCGATAAGCGTTGGAGTACAGAGCAAAAAGAGAGGATCTGTAACAGTCGCTGGCACATCACTGAAAAGCTGGTCGAACTAATTCATGCCAGTAACAATCCGCCACACGCTTTTATTAGCGGTTCAGCCGTGGGTTACTATGGCGATCAACAGCAGCACCCGTTTGACGAGTCACTGCAAGTAGAAGATGAAAGCTTTCCTCATAAAGTCTGTGCCCACTGGGAAGAGATAGCCAAGCGAGCACAATCAGAAAGTACACGCGTGATACTACTGCGAACAGGGGTTGTACTCGGCGAGAATGGCGGCGCACTCAAGAAGATGTTATTGCCCTATAAACTCGGCGTCGGTGGTCCACTAGGTTCAGGTGAGCAGTACATGCCATGGATTCACATTCTCGATATGGTGAGAGCCATCAACCACTTGTTGTCTATCCCTCACGCTCAAGGGGAATTCAATATGTGTGCCCCTCATCCTGTGACCAACAAACTGTTCAGCAGCACGTTAGCGAAACAATTAGGCCGACCGCATTTCTTATTCACGCCGAAATGGGCAATGTCGATTCTCATGGGGGAATCATCTTGTTTGCTATTTGACAGCATTCGCTCCAAGCCGAAGAAACTCACTGAGATGGGATTCATCTTTAGTTACTCAAGAATCGAGCCAGCACTAAAAAACTTGTTACAACATCAAGACTAATTCTTTACCCTAGAGCGATAGAGACTCTAATAAAGGATTAAGTGTGAACAAGTCGATTCTTATTACCGGTTGCTCAACAGGTATTGGCTATACATGTGCTCATGCACTTCAAAAGCGTGGTTTTCATGTCATTGCATCTTGTCGTGATCCACAAGATGTTCAACGCCTTCAAGATGAAGGCCTCACCTGTATTCAATTAGACCTTTCCAACCAAGAAAGTATTGAGCATGGTGCCAAGCTTGCTATTGATCTCGCACCTAATGGATTGTTTGGATTATTCAATAACGGTGCTTACGGTCAAGCAGGTGCGCTAGAAGACTTACCAACCCAAGGACTCAGAGAACAATTCGAAACCAACTTCTTTGGTTGGCATCATCTCGTCTGTCAGATCCTTCCGCACATGCGCGAGCGTGGCGAAGGTCGAATCGTACAAAACAGTTCCGTATTAGGTTTTGCAGCCATGAAGTATCGTGGTGCTTATAATGCTTCTAAATTCGCGATTGAGGGTTGGACGGACACCTTACGATTAGAACTGCATGGCAGTGGTATACAGATCTCATTACTGCAACCTGGGCCAATTGAGACTCAATTTAGAACCAATGCCTTGAAAGCGTTCAATAAATGGATCAACATTTCTGGCAGCGCTCACCAAGACGCGTACCAACAACAAAAAGACCGACTCGAAAAAGAGTCATCGAATAACGCTTTTGTTCTACCTCCAGAAAGTTGTATTGAGCCGGTATTCCATGCTCTCACCGCCGACAAACCCAAGCTAAGATACCGAGTTACCACCCCAACTAAAGTGTTCGCGGTATTGAAAAGGATCCTACCGAGTCGCTTGC
The DNA here is from genome assembly GCF_902751245.1 of Vibrio sp. Vb339. Lineage (NCBI taxonomy): Bacteria > Pseudomonadati > Pseudomonadota > Gammaproteobacteria > Vibrionales > Vibrionaceae > Vibrio > Vibrio sp. Vb339. Next base: position 1,217,740 of record NZ_CADDIS010000002.1, read on the forward strand.
TAGACCCTATTTTGAGAAAAGCTGCATAAATTGCTAACTTTGAATGCAGAGTCGCAAACTTTAATGTAACGATGTAATTTTTCCGTAACAATAAGATGTCATGATTATCCTATCCCATCAGTTATTCCCAATTGATGGTTCTACTCTGGAAATCTCATGACTTTAAACCGCCTTAATTGGGTAGGTGTGGGTCTGGCTATTACGTTGTTTATTCTGTTTTGAGTATCTCACGCAACGCCTCACTGACTACCTCGATGATAACGCTATGCCTTCCATGTTGAGATAACAACTCTATCAACATCGAAGCATAGCGTTTTTCTATTTTTGGTTCTTTTTATCTGAGATAACCGAGTTAGATCTTGAAGTTACCGACTAATCCCCCCATATTTGCAACGTATCCACAAAACAAACCTCAAGGAACGTAAATGCAATCTCCGCATATTGTTGAACTTAATGAGCAGAACTTTCGTCAAGTATTAGAAGGTTCGATACAGACCCCTGTACTCATCCATTTTTGGGCACCAATGAGCCAAGAGAGCGCCCAAGTCATTCCTGAACTGCAAACTTTAACTCAGCAATACAACGGTGCCTTCACCTTAGCCCTGCTCAATTGCGAACAAGAGCAAGCTATTGCTAGCCAGTTTGGTGTTCAAGCACTGCCAACTATTGCACTGTTTGTTAACGGTCAGCCAGTCGATGGACTCGGTGGCCCTCAAAGCATAGAAGCGATTGTCGATATGCTAAGCAAGCACCTTCCTAGCCAAGATGAACTTGCTTTACGCCAAGCGCTTGAGCAAATGCAAGCTGGCGAGCACACACAAGCACTAGCAGCAATGCAGCAACTTCCAGCAGAGCTGACGAATAAAGGTGAAGTAAAACTGGCGATCGCAGAGTGTTTGTTAGAAACGCAACAATTTGACCTTGCTGAAACTCAGCTAGCAACTATCCCTCTTGAGTACCAAGACAACTACTACAAAGGCTTAGTTGCAAAGCTTGAACTTCATAAACAAGCAGCAGACAGCCCTGAAATACAAGCATTAGAAGCCGCTCTTCAGCAAAATCCGAGCGACGCTAAAACAGCATCTGAATTAGCATTGCAATATCACCAAGTGAACCGCAGTGAAGAAGCTATGGATCTATTATGGTCTTTCCTAGCCAAAGATCTTAATGCTCTCGATGGTGACATGAAGAAAGAGTTCATGGACATCTTGAGTGCGCTTGGACAAGGTAACCCAGTTGCCAGTAAGTACCGTCGACAACTGTACTCTCTGCTTTACTAGTTAAACCTAAAAAGCGGTAGATTAAACATCGAAATTGACCATTCAATCAATTAGTTTATCGCATAATAGAATGTAAAATGGGCCATAAAATCAATATTTTATGGCCCATTTCTCGTTTATAAATTTGCTCAGAATTTAAATATGAGCCAGTATCAATACTGAACTATCAAAAACTTAAACTTGCAAAGGATTTTGTATGCCTATTGATACCTTGATTACTATCGGCATCTTTACTGCCGTCGCACTGTTATTTATCTTCGCTGGCGTAAAAACCGTTCCACAAGGCAACAACTGGACCGTTGAACGCTTCGGGCGATACACACACACCCTTAAACCGGGTCTTAACTTAATCATTCCATTTATTGATAAAGTTGGACAGCGCATCAGCATGATGGAGCGTGTTCTCGACATCCCAGCACAAGAAGTCATCTCCAAAGATAATGCCAATGTGGTTATCGATGCGGTTTGTTTTGTTCAAGTTATCGACGCGCCTAAGGCAGCTTATGAAGTGAATGACCTTGAGCATGCGATCCGTAACTTAACCCTCACCAATATCCGTACTGTACTTGGCTCGATGGAACTGGATGAAATGCTGAGCCAGCGTGACATGATCAATACCAAGCTACTGAACATCGTTGATGAAGCGACAAACCCTTGGGGCGTAAAAGTCACCCGTATCGAAATTAAAGACGTACAGCCACCAGCAGACCTTACTGCTGCGATGAATGCCCAGATGAAAGCCGAGCGTAATAAACGTGCTGATATCCTAGAAGCAGAAGGTGTACGACAAGCTGAGATCTTGAAAGCAGAAGGTCACAAGCAATCAGAGATCCTGAAAGCCGAAGGGGAGAAACAAGCGGCAATATTGCAAGCAGAAGCCCGTGAGCGTGCTGCAGAAGCAGAAGCTAAAGCGACAGAAATGGTATCAACGGCGATTGCTCAAGGAGACATGCAAGCGGTCAATTACTTTATCGCACAAGGTTACACTGACGCATTGAAATCTATAGGCCAAGCTGAAAACGGCAAGATCATCATGCTACCACTCGAAGCAACTGGCCTTATGGGTTCTGTCGCAGGTATCGCGGAGATGTTTGCACATAAGAATGACAAAGGTAGTAAGGACTAACTTATGGTCGAATTACTAGAACAAGTAAACCACTGGCATTGGTTAGCGTTTGGTCTAGCATTGTTAGCGCTTGAGCTAATTGGAACCGCTGGTTACTTTTTGTGGATAGGCATATCTGCCATGCTGGTCGGTGCCCTATTAGGCGCACTACCAATCGGTTGGCAGATGCAATGGCTGTCCTTTGCAAGCTTCTCTCTGATTACCACTTGGTTGTGGTGGAGAAGACAACTGTCTAATGACAAGCAGTCCGATGCAGGGCGAGAGTTAAACCAAAGAGAAAAGCAACTGGTCGGTCAAACCGTTATTTTAAGTGAAGACGTAAAGAAAGGTAGCTGTCGAATTAAGTTCGGTGACTCTTCTTGGTCAGCAAAGGCCAGTCAAGATATTCCATCTGGCACCGAAATTAAGATTGTCGCTTTAGACGGAATCGTTCTAATAATAGAACCTTTATAAACAAGAGCTATATGAAGCCTGCATTTTCAATAACTGCAGGCTTTTTCTATTTTCGAACCTTAATAATATTCGAATTATCATTGCGATAGATTGAATTGAAAAAAAAATAAGTTCTTATTTCGTAAAGCTAAAAAGTTTGATTGAGCTAAAAAGGTATAAGAAAGCCAGATTTCTTACCCAAGATATATATGAATAGTTAACCTTACTCTCGCTTATTTATAATTATTAAAAATGTTAAGTCCGTCAAATTTTTGAAATTTTCTTTTCCTTGTCCATACTTTCAATTATCTCAATTAGAGATAAACCTAATGGAGTTTGTATGAGACATTTTTTAATAATTCTAACGGCTATTTTCAGCTTGTCATTTGGAAGCGCTCTAGCGAGCAGTCAGTCTCCTGGTAACGGAAACATGGGGCCTATCGTTAAGTGTTCAGATGGTAACGCAGTCACTCATGTACCACTGTTGATCTGTAAACATTACGGCGGAAAGGTGCTGTGATAAGTGATTAAAGTCAGGCTAGTAATGAAATTGCTGCCTGACGATTATTTAGAACTGGAATAACCTAACTGCGGCCAGATAGATTATTCAAGATTGGACATTCCGTTGAAGTATCCCCAGGGCAGTCATGCACCCAAGATTGTAGCTGCACCTTCATCTTGTTTAACTCCGCAAGCTTCAACTCTATTTCATCTAACTTCTGAGTAGCCTTCTTCTTTACTTCGTAGCTTTGTCTGTTGGGATTCATTGCCAACTCAACCAGTGACTTACACTCATCGAGGGTGAAACCAACCATTTTAGCTCTCAAAACGAACTCTAACTGTTCGATATGAATCTCGCCATATTGCCTGTAACCATTTTCTGATCGGTGCGGTGGGCTCATCATGCCTTTACTTTCGTAAAAACGAATGGATTTCGCTGTTGTACCAACACGTTTCGCTACTTCACCAATATTCACAATCTTACCTGTAAGCCTAAAATGAAAAACCGCAGTACTGCTGTTATACAATACTGCGGTTGAAAAACATAGCTAGAGACTTACGTTAGAAGCCTACTCTTGCTCTAACAGCCAAATCATAGTTTGAGATTTTTCTTTGCTGTCTAGCTTATTAAACCAATATGAAACCATTTCGATTTCTTTTGAGCCTTCTAGTGATGCTGGGTTAGCGTTCTTACGGTTTTGGAACGCCCAATCCGTCACAGCAGATTGCTCTTCTTTTGTCGCTTGTCCATACCAGTAATTAACCATCTCTTGAGCTTGAGACGCTTTTGGTTCTTCAGCAACTACAGCCGCAACAGGTACCGCAACCGGAGCAACAGCGATAGCCGTATGATTATTTGCACCGTTATAGATTGTGTCGATATACGCTTTCGGCACAATGAAAGTTGTACTCATGATTGAGTTTTGTCCATCAAGCGTAAACTCTAAGTTCTTTTCTCTTGCTTGCTGTATATCAGCGTCGCTTAATGGGAATTTAATATATTGAGTCTTTGTACAATGTTCGCTGCAACTTTCTCTTGGGGTTTGTCTCTCTTCTAGCTCTATCGTCTTGCCGAAAAAGCTAACAGTTTCGTACTCTTTATAACTTTGGAAGTAACTTACATCCATAGTGATTGAAGATTCTGGAGCTGAGTTCTGTGTTACTTCTTTATTATACGTAAAATAAAGTGAAGATTTCAGGATGTCAGCCCCAACATTCGCTTTACTTTCTGCTACATAAGATTGTCCAGTAACCTGAATATAACCACCTTTAGGCTGCACATCCGCCACTGAATCTACAAAATTACTTTTTGAATCGAGTGAACTACAAGCTCCCAAAAATAATGATAATACAACTACACTAACTTTATTCATTATGACTAATTCCTTATGTTCACTATGGAAAAACGCTGGCAAACAAAATTTACCAGCGTTTTGATTTTTATTTAACAGTTTAAGCTGAAAACTCTAGCTTAGAAACCGTATTCAAGACCGATACGAGTTACGATATCTGTGTCTTCAACACCATCTTTATAGAAAGTACGACCCGCTACACGTAGGTAAGGTACGAAACCGTTATGAACAGCCATTAACTGACCAGAAATAGTGCTGCTATCTGAACCAGCTTCTTTTTGACCATTCAATTCAGACTCTAAGTTGGCTGCGTAACCCAATTTGAAACCGATTGGACCATTCCAGTATTGACCAATAACAGAGTAAGAATCTTGTGTTTGCTTACGGATACCGTTGTCTAGCTCTTCGCCTTTATATGCAGCTGCAATACCGAAACCTGCTGGTAAACTTGCTTCAAAACCAACGATGTATGCGAATGTGTCGTCATCATAACCCGCTACGCCTTTAGACTGAAGGTAGTTATCGCCTTCAGTAACTAAGTTTTTATCTGCATCTTTAACACCATTCGCTACATCTGCAGCTGTACCTACAGCGTACACGTCTGATGTACTAGCTACTACACGAGTACCAGATTCAACACCTGCCATAAATGTAATTTTTTCAAAGCTGTACTTAGCACTCGCACCAACGAAGTTAGCATCACGAGTCGCTGCACCACCACCGTTGTCGTTATCATCACGACCAACAGAAGCTGCAAAAGAGAAACCACCAAATTTAGCTGAATCGTAACGTACTTGGTTAGATTGACGATCGTAGTGACCGTTGATGCCGCCCCAATCGAATACAGAACCTAGACCAGGGTTAGAGAATGGCCAGTCGACGATTTCGTATAGTGGCGTAAGAACACGACCCACACGTAGGTTACCCCAAGAGCCTGAAGCACCAACGAAAGTATCACGGAAACCTAGAACACCACCTGAAACACCGCCATGAGACCAGTCTGTGCTATCTACGTAGCCAGATTCGATTTGCATTGTGATTAATACATCATCAAACATATCTTTATGAGCACGGAAGCCGATACGAGATTCATTCTCTACAGCGTAACCTGAGCTGTCGTCTCTGTTGTCAGTTGTGTTGTAGTTAACTACAGAGATAGCTGCAACACCGTATACGTCAACGTTAAAGTCAGAGTTGATACCAACTTCTTTCGCCATTACGCCTGTCGATAAAAGTGCAACGGATGCACCTAGTAGAGTACGTTTGAAAATTTTGTTTTCCATGGAATAAAACTCCTAAAAATGGATATAGCTGTTTGAATATTTCCCGCCTAAAGTTGGCCGCCGTAGAGAGAAATACCTTTTCTTGTTTGAGAACCCTAAACTCTGAATTCTCTATTTCCTTTCTGGTTATGCACATCGTGTGCATCCATGGCATTAAGACTAACTTCGCCCTCAAAAAGATCAATGAGAACTTAATTTTCATCTAAAAAAATATGAGTTAGTGCAAATTTAGTAGGTACTTAGTGATCCAGATCGATAAATTGTAAAGCTCACAACTAAAAACAATAAAAACAATAAAAACAATAAAAACAATAAATATCAAAAACTTAAATCGCTAGCACTCTTATAAAGATAGAAGTGACTCGCATTTTTGATACAACTATAACGGTATTTCATTAATGTTGAGCAGTGTCACTGTCCTGATTTTAGAGTTCGTATAGGAACAAAATTCTCAACAATTAAAAAGCCCTGATTTTTATATCAGAAACAAAAAAGGCACTTCCTTGGTAGGAGTGCCTTTGAGCTTTTTTACCTGTATTTACTTACGAAATAAGGGCTATTAGATCTTCTTCTGTTCTTATTTCGATACCTAAATCTTGTGCTTTAGTTAATTTAGAACCCGCAGCTTCACCGGCAAATAAGATGTCCGTTTTCTTAGATACGCTACCCGTAACTTTCGCTCCCAATACTTGCAATGCCGCTTTGGCTTCACTGCGACCTAGTTGAGAAAGTGATCCGGTCAACACAACTACCTTACCTTCAAGTGGTAGCTCTTGGTCATCTGCAGCTTCTTCGATAATAGGCCAGTTAACACCAAGTTCTATCAGCTGATCGACAACCGCTCTGTTTTTCTCTTGTGAAAAGAAGCTTGTGATATGGCTAGCGACGATGTCACCAATATCGGACACTTCAACTAATTGTTCATGGGTTGCGGCTTGAACCAGCTCCAGCGTTTTAAAGTGTTGCGCCAAGTTCATAGCTGTTGCTTCACCCACTTCACGAATACCTAACGAATAAAGGAAACGTGCCAATGTTGTGTCTTTGGCTTTATTAAGTGCACTCACCACATTTTGCGCCGATTTAGGCCCCATACGATCAAGAACTGTAATCACACCTGCGCTGAGCTTGAACAGGTCAGCGGGCGTTTCTACCATTTCACGGTCTACAAGCTGCTCTATCACCTTTACACCAAGACCATCAACATCCAATGCCTTTCTTGACACAAAGTGCTTAAGCGCTTCTTTACGCTGCGCCTGACATACTAAACCGCCAGTACAACGCGCTACAGCCTCACCCTCTACGCGCTCAACTGCAGAGTTACATACTGGGCAAGCATCAGGGAAAACAATGTCTCTAGCTGTTTCAGGGCGACGATCTTGTACAACAGCCACAATTTGCGGAATAACGTCACCTGCACGGCGAATAATAACGCTGTCGCCTACCTTCACGCCTAAACGAGCAATCTCATCGGCATTGTGAAGCGTGGCATTACTGACCGTCACGCCACCTACGAAGATAGGTTCCAGTTTAGCAACCGGCGTAATAGCGCCAGTACGGCCCACCTGAAACTCAACATCATTGAGCAGGGTAATCTCTTCTTGAGCTGGGAACTTATAAGCAATTGCCCAACGTGGTGCTCGTGCAACAAAGCCAAGCACTTCTTGAGCCGCGATGTCGTCAACTTTGATAACAACGCCATCAATCTCGTAAGCCAGAGCATCACGACGAGTCATAATATCTTGGTAATAGGCTTTAACGTCTTCAAGAGAGGTTAGTTGCTTAGTCTCAGGGCACATAGGTAAGCCCCAACTTTTAAGCTGTAAAAAGCGTTGGTAGTGACTATTTGATAGCTCAGCGCCTTGAACAACACCGACACTGTATGCATAGAAAGCCAGCGGACGTTTCGCTGTAATACGAGAATCAAGCTGACGCAGGCTACCTGCAGCGGCATTACGTGGGTTAACAAAGACTTTCTCGCCTTTCTTCAACGCCATCTCATTCAACTTATCGAAACCCGCTTTTGGCATAAACACTTCGCCACGAACTTCAATACGCTCCGGCCAGCCTTCACCTTGCAACTTAAGTGGGATAGAGCTGATAGTACGCACGTTTTCAGTGATGTTTTCCCCCGTCGCACCGTCACCACGTGTCGCTGCCTGAACTAAGGTACCATTCACATAGAGCAGGCTAACGGCAAGGCCATCAAGCTTAGGTTCACAACAGAAAGTCTTGAGGTTTGCGGTTGGCGCTCTATCAGACATTCGCTTATTGAACGCATCCAAATCTTCATCAGAGAAAGCATTGTCCAGAGAAAGCATTGGGATCTCATGAGTCACTTGAGTGAAACCATCTAGCGGCTGACCACCAACGCGTTGGCTTGGAGAATCTACCGTCACTAGCTCTGGGTTCTCTTCTTCGATCTTTAGCAATTGCTGCATTAATCGATCGTACTCGACATCAGGGATCTCAGGGCTATCTTCTACGTAATAACGAACGGCGTGATAATGCAGAGTTTCTCTTAACTGCTCTAAGGTAACTTGAATCGATTCTTTCATATCATTCTCTGTCGTGATTGAAATATCAAAAAGGGCTCCCTTAGGAGCCCTTTTCTATAAATATAGATTATTTACAAGGCTAAACAATACGGCTAGGCATTCGATGCCGTCATAAAGTCTCTGATTTGCTTGCGGTAGTCAGATAAACGGTTTGGTGTCATTAAGTTGCGTGACTCATCCAACACGTTTCCGCCCATATCGTCGGCAATTTTCTGCGCCGCACTCAGCATCACATTGAAGTTTTGGTCAGCTTGACCGTAACAAGGTAGCGTCATAAAGAACGAAATACCTTTAGTCGTGAAGTCAGCAGGATCATCATGCTCTAGCGTTCCTGGCTGCATCATGTTCGCTACGCTGAAAATAACCTTTGGAGCGTCTGTAGATTGTGCAAAGCAGTGGTAGATAGACATCTCACCATAAGTTAGACCGTTGTTCTCCATGCTGCGGAAAAGTTCAGTTCCAACGAACGGGATCTCTCCAGCGCAGTGAACATTAAGTACAATCACTTCTAAACCAAGTTCTTCATCTGGTTTTGCTTCTTCAACAGGTGCGCTTTGTGGAGTAACGACTTCTTTCGCAACAACTGGCTCTCGTTGAGTAAGCGTTTCGTTTGGAACGACTGGCTCATCAACTGTCTCAGAAGGTTCTTCAAACGAACCGTACTGCTCTTTAAAGCCGGCATGGTTTTCTTTTTGCTCGTCAGTCAACTCAAAGCTTGGAACTTCAGGCTCAACAACCTTCTCCTCCTCAATCACTTCAGGTTCACTTTCAACCTTGATTGGGTCTTCTACGCTGAAAGAAGGAAGATCATTCAATTCGATGTCATCTTCGTAAGCTTCTTTCGCTTGTGGCGCTGTTAGCGGATCTGAGTCGATCAGCGGATCAGTCTCAGAGGGTGAAACAGCAAAATCCGGCTCTTTACGTTCTTTTCGGATTATCTCAAAATCATCTTCTGGGGCGAATGAACGGTTTGGGATAGTTTCTGCTTCATCTAAGCTGTCGTTATCAAGCTTACCGAGCGGCTTATCTCCAAACTTTGCTTTCCCTTCTTTTTTACTCGTCCATAGACCATGGAACAATAATGCGGCGATAGCTAATGCGCCAACAATAATGAGTACAAATCGCAATTCCTGCATTTTTCGCTCTCAGCTTTCTTAGTCAACTAGCTATAAACACGCTGTCACTAAGTTGGGTTAATTTGGCTAATCTCACTACTCTATCAAAAGTAGCCACTGTTTTAGAACAACTTAATACAATTAGTTCCTTACATGGTGTGATTTTCACCACGCTTTTTTTCTTAATTTCGGTCGAGTACACTAGACATGTTTGCTATTTAACCAAATTCACATGTGACCTAATTTAAATATGACTATTGAATCTGTTCCCCGCTCCGGCTTTGGCTATTTTATTTTCGGAATAAAAATCGCTTTATCACCGAGCATTCGTAAGTTTGTACTAATGCCACTTATCGCAAACGTGTTACTCGTTGGTGGTGCCTTGTTTTATATCTTCTCCAACCTAAACACTTGGATTGAAGGTTGGATTGGTGCATTGCCAAGCTTCTTGTCGTGGTTGTCATACATTTTATGGCCATTACTTGTGTTAACCGTTTTGGCCACGTTCTCGTATTTCTTTAGCACGCTCGCTAACTTTATTGCCGCACCGTTCAACGGTTTACTCGCGGAAAAAGTTGAAGAGCTGTTGAGCGGTAAAAAAGTTAATGACGATGGTTTACTTGATGTTCTCAAAGATACCCCACGTATATTAGCGAGAGAATGGCGCAAGCTTGTCTACATTCTGCCAAAAGCGATCGGTTTATTCCTACTTTTGTTAATTCCAGCACTAGGACAAACCGTTGCACCATTTTTATGGTTCATTTTCACAGCATGGATGTTAGCGATCCAATACGCCGACTACCCATTCGATAACCATAAAATCAAGTTTGATGACATGAGAAACAATTTGAAACAAAAACAAGGCAAGAGCTACAGCTTTGGTGCGCTTGTTTCTGTGTTCACCACGATTCCAATTCTAAACCTGATCGTAATGCCCGTTGCCGTTTGCGGCGCGACGGCAATGTGGGTTGCTGAGTTTAAAGACCAAGCTCTGCGTTCTCGTCTATAACCCTTCCTACACGCCCTAGTCTCGCCTATCTTTTTGAAGTTCTGATTTCAATAAAGATAGGCGTGAATTCTGCTACATATCTATATGATATAACTTTTTAATCCTTTTACCTTTTTTTCAACTTGTTTAATCTAAATTCAAGCTGAATAAACATCGTAAGACACTAGACGGTAAAGTGATTGATATACTACGTTTAGTTCTGTCATTAAATGAAGGAATATCGCATGAGCAAGATCTACGAAGACAACACCCTAACGATTGGTAACACACCTCTAGTCCGCCTTAACAAAGTAAGCAAAGGTAACGTCCTAGCTAAGATCGAAGCTCGTAACCCAAGCTTCAGTGTTAAGTGTCGTATCGGTTCAAACATGATCTGGGAAGCAGAAAAAGCGGGTACGCTTAAGCCAGGTATCGAGCTTGTTGAGCCTACCAGTGGTAACACAGGTGTTGCACTTGCATTCGTAGCAGCAGCACGCGGTTACAAACTAACGCTAACTATGCCTGAATCAATGAGCCTAGAACGTCGTAAGCTGCTTAAAGCGCTTGGCGCAAACCTAGTGCTAACTGAAGCGCCAAAAGGCATGAACGGCGCGATAGCTAAAGCAGAAGAGATTGTTGCTTCAGACCCAGACAAGTACTTACTACTACAACAGTTCAACAACCCAGCCAACCCACAGATTCACGAGCAGACGACTGGTCCTGAAATTTGGGAAGCAACAGACGGCGAAATCGATGTGTTTGTCGCGGGTGTAGGTACTGGCGGTACTATTACAGGTACAAGTCGTTACATTAAAGGTGAAAAAGGCAAAGCGATCACCTCAGTAGCGGTTGAACCAGCAGAGTCTCCAGTGATTGCACAGGCACTTGCAGGCGAAGAAATCAAACCAGCTCCACACAAAATTCAAGGTATCGGTGCAGGTTTCATCCCTGGAAACCTAGATTTAGAGATTATTGACCGTGTTGAATCGGTAACTTCTGAAGAAGCGATTGAGATGGCTCAACGCCTAATGAAAGAAGAAGGTATTCTTGCTGGCATCTCATCTGGCGCGGCAGTTGTAGCAGCGAACAGAATCGCCGAACTACCTGAATTTGCAGGAAAAACCATCGTTACCGTACTGCCAAGTTCTGGTGAACGTTACCTAAGCACAGCCCTATTTGCTGGCATCTTTACGGAAAAAGAGAACCAACAATAATATGTGGTCAAATCAATTTTTCGTCCAAAAAAGCCCCGTTTAGGGGCTTTTTTGTTGATCCCTGCCCCACCTTTGGTAATATCGGGTCTGTTTTATTTTTCGCTTCAAAATAAAAGAAGCAATAAACAAATTCTGAAAGTCATGAGTACTCAACAAAAGACGACCATGGCTGGATAAAAATTTATAACCAGTCTAAGTTCTAACACGAACATGGCGTACTAGCCTCTAGCGCATTTGGGCTAAAGCAGTTAAGCTAATCTGGTTACAAACTTACAAAAAATAAATTAATTGGGGTATATAAAATGTACGAGAAGCAAGTAGAAATCACAGCAGAAAACGGTCTTCACACTCGTCCAGCTGCACAGTTCGTTAAAGAAGCAAAATCTTTCGACGCTGACATCACAGTGACTTCTAACGGCAAAAGCGCTAGCGCGAAAAGCCTGTTCAAACTACAAACTTTAGGCCTAGTAAAAGGTACTAACGTTACTATTTCAGCTGAAGGTCCTCAAGCTCAGCAAGCAGTAGACCACCTAGTTGCTCTTATGGATCAATTACACTAATACGGTCTCCTTCTTTCAAAGCCATTTTGCATAGCAAAGTGGCTTTGTTCGAAATAGATAGGAATAAGCGCGACATTAGTCGACGACTTAAAGTCACACACTCTCCCGTTTACAGTTGAACAACTAAGGTAAGGCTATGATTTCAGGCATCCTAGCATCTCCTGGTATTGCTTTCGGTAAAGCACTACTACTTCAAGAAGATGAAATTGTCCTAAACACTCAATCTATCTCTGACGACCAAGTTGAAGCAGAAGTACAGCGTTTCTTTGACGCTCGTAACAAATCTTCTCAGCAACTTGAAGTTGTTAAGCAAAAAGCACTTGAAACTTTTGGCGAAGAAAAAGAAGCAATCTTTGAAGGCCACATCATGCTGCTTGAAGATGAAGAGCTAGAAGAAGAGATTTTAGCACTCATCAAGAAAGACAAAATGCACGCAGACAACGCGATCCACACTGTGATCGAAGAGCAAGCTGTTGCACTAGAATCTCTTGATGATGAGTACCTAAAAGAACGTGCAACTGATATCCGTGATATCGGTACTCGTTTCGTTAAAAATGCTCTAGGCATCAACATTGTATCTCTAGCAGATATCAATGAAGAAGTTATCCTAGTTGCTTACGACCTAACGCCATCTGAAACTGCACAAATCAACCTAGACTACGTTCTTGGTTTCGCTTGTGACATCGGCGGTCGTACATCTCATACTTCAATCATGGCACGTTCTCTTGAGCTTCCAGCTATCGTTGGCACTAACGATATCACTAAGCAAGTTAAGAACGGCGACATGCTTGTGCTAGACGCGATGAACAACAAGATCATCATCAACCCTTCAGATGCTGAATTAGCAGAAGCTAAGAAAATCAAAGAAGATTTCGAAGCAGAAGCAGTTGAACTAGCAAAACTAAAAGATTTACATGCTGAAACTCTAGACGGTCACCGTGTAGAAGTTTGTGGCAACATCGGTACAGTAAAAGACTGTGACGGTATCCTGCGTAACGGCGGTGAAGGCGTTGGTCTGTACCGTACTGAGTTCCTATTTATGGACCGTGACGCGCTTCCTACTGAAGAAGAGCAATACGTTGCTTACAAAGAAGTAGCTGAAGCAATGGAAGGCGAGTCAGTGATTATCCGTACTATGGATATCGGTGGCGATAAAGACCTACCATACATGGACCTTCCACAAGAGATGAACCCTTTCCTAGGCTGGCGTGCAGTACGTATCAGCTTGGATCGTCGTGAAATCCTACGTGACCAACTACGTGGTATCCTACGTGCTTCTGCACACGGTAAACTACGTATCATGTTCCCAATGATCATTTCTGTTGAAGAGATCCGTGAACTGAAAAAAGCAATCGAAGAGTACAAAGTTGAACTTCGCGCTGAAGGCCTAGCTTTCGATGAAGAAATCGAAATCGGCGTAATGGTTGAGACTCCAGCAGCTGCTGCAATCGCACACCACCTAGCGAAAGAAGTATCTTTCTTCTCTATCGGTACTAACGACCTAACGCAATACACTCTTGCGGTAGACCGTGGTAACGAAATGATTTCTCACCTGTACAACCCACTATCTCCGGCTGTTCTTACAGTAATCAAGCAAGTGATCGACGCATCACACGCTGAAGGTAAGTGGACTGGTATGTGTGGTGAGCTTGCTGGTGATGAACGTGCAACGTTACTTCTTCTTGGTATGGGTCTAGATGAGTTCTCTATGAGCGGTATCTCTATCCCTAAAGTGAAGAAAGTAATCCGTAATTCTAACTTCGCCGAAGTTAAAGCTATGGCTGACGAAGCACTATCTCTACCTACAGCTGCAGAAATTGAAGCTTGCGTAGAAAAATTCATCGCTGAGAAAACTCAGTAATTGCCAAATGCTTAATAAAGTTAGACGGCTAAAAATAGTCGTCTAATTTGTTAGATTGGTATAGTATATTCTACAGAATAAAACTAAACGTTAGGAGCATGACACAATGGGTCTGTTTGACAAACTGAAAAAGCTTGTATCTGATGACAGCGCTGATGCTGGTGCAATCGAAATCATCGCACCTCTTTCTGGTGAAATCGTAAACATCGAAGACGTGCCAGATGTAGTTTTCGCTGAAAAAATCGTTGGTGACGGCATCGCTATCAAACCAGCTGGCGACAAAATGGTAGCTCCAGTTAACGGTACTATCGGTAAGATCTTCGAAACTAACCACGCATTCTCTATCGAGTCTGACGACGGTGTTGAGCTTTTCGTTCACTTCGGTATCGATACTGTTGAACTTAAAGGCGAAGGCTTCACTCGTGTAGCTGAAGAAGGTCAATCTGTTAAAGCTGGTGACACTATCATCACTTTCGACCTAGCGCTTCTAGAAGAGAAAGCGAAATCTACGCTTACTCCAGTTGTTATCTCTAACATGGACGAAATCAAAGAGCTGAACAAGCTTTCTGGTTCTGTAACTGTTGGCGAAACTCCAGTTCTTAAAGTAACTAAGTAATCTCGATTACTTATCTGCTTTAATTAAAACGCTACCTAAGGGTGGCGTTTTTTGTGTCTGTTATATTGCTCGAGTTCCTTAAACAACAGTTCTGATTACTCACCCTCACCTCACTATAACAATCCCTCAATAAGCTACAGTTGTGCCCAATTCTTAATTACCAACATAACCCTACGTTGTTATTAAACCATGTTAAACGCCACCATAAGCGCAGATCCCATGCGTTAGAGCACGCGGTATGACTTTCGACAAGCGCCGGTTCTTTGGTATCTCATTCCGCTCGATTCTGAGGTAGCAATCATCACTGACTTCCTGATTCTTCATCTACGCTGTAGGTTATCAGCTTTATCTAGCTTATTGTCTTTCGACCACAACAAGAACCCTAACATCTGACGACTTCTCGACTAAAAGCAGATTCCTGATACCTCGTTCTACTCGGTTCTGGAATGACGTAAATATCCTTACCCACCAATAGAGCACTCGTCATTCCCTTCAGTGCTAAACAATAACTAAAAGAGCATTCTCCTTAAAAGCCAGATTCCTGATGCCTCGCTCCACTCGGCTCTGGAATGACGATAAAAGTCTTTGTTCTAACTAAGCCGTTACTTGCGACTACCACCACACTTATATTGCAAAGCAATAGGGTCATCATCGCCCTAACTCCGTCATTCCCTACAGTGAGGAACGAGCGTGATAGGGAATCTCGCTTTTTCTTCTATCAACCAACATTGCACTTTTCCAAATACACCTTGCCAAATCGCAGGCAATAAAAAACCCAGCCGAAGCTGGGTCTGTTTAGCGCTCATCTCTCACCACGAGCTAATTTGTGGAAGCCTTGCGTCAACACTATTGGTCAACGTGGCYTTTYAATCGATTAACCTAGTAGGCTAAGTGCCGAGTTCGGWGCTTGCTTCGCTTGAGCAAGAATCGAGCTTGAAGCTTGAGAAAGGATCTGAGACTTAGTCATCTGAGTCGTTTCTTTCGCGAAATCGGTATCTTTAATACGGCTCTTAGATGCRTTAACGTTCTCGTTAATGTTGTCTAAGTTGCTGATAGCGTGGTCGAAACGGTTTTGGAAAGCACCTAGTTCAGCACGGTGGCTATCTACATACTTAAGTGCCGCATCGATAACGGCTACAGACTCTTGTGCGCCGCCAACTGATGTAACGTCAATAGTATCAACGGTTACGTCTTTACCAGGTTGCATGCCTAGTTCGCCAGCCAGGCTGCCAGAGAATGCGACTTCGCCTTCAACTTTGTTGTTACCAGTAAACATTTGTAGCTTACCGTCTTCAGTTACAGACGCTTTAACAGAGTCTTGTTGACCGTTGATGTAAGTCGCTAGCTCTTCGATGTCGTCACCCGCTTTTGCGCTGATGTCGATTTCTTGTGCTTGACCAAAGTTGTCAGTGAACGACAGTTTTAGGTCGTTAGAGCCAGCTTGAACGTTCCAGTCTTTGTCTTTCGCGTTCTCAGTTTGGTAGCTCTTACCACCCATCTGAGCGTTATCAGAGCGCATGTCTTTCAGTTGAAGCATTACCGCTTCACCGTTGTCCGCACCGATTTGGAATGATTTAGTACCRTGAGTACCGTTAAGCAGYTTRTTACCACCAAAAGACGTCGTTTCCGCGATACGGTTTAGTTCGTCGTTCAGTGCTGTTACTTCTTCTTGAATCGCTACACGCTCAGATTTTGAGTTTGAGCCGTTTGAAGATTGTAGAGACAAATCACGCATACGTTGCAGGATGTTCGTTGTCTCGTTCATTGCACCTTCAGCAGTTTGTGCAATAGAGATACCGTCGTTCGCGTTACGTACAGCAACATCAAGGCCGCGGCTTTGAACGTTCAAACGGTTCGAGATTTGTAGGCCCGCAGCGTCATCTTTTGCGCTGTTGATTTTTGAGCCTGAAGCTAGACGCTCCATTGATGTTTGTTGTGCGCTGTTTGCATTGTTTAGGTAACGTTGCGCTGTCATCGCTGAAACGTTTGTATTTACATTCACTGCCATGGTGACTTCTCCAATTGATTTTCCGGTATAGCGGTTTCCGACGTCTCGGAAAACCAAGTAGTTATCTCTAAGTTACTTTTAATAACGGCGTGATTAGCGAAACCTTTAGGAAAAAAACAACAAAATTAAAGAAATAGCGGTAAAACAGAAGAAAGCGTGACTGGTCGTAAAATTATCGAAAAAAGATGAGAAAATCGCTAAAGTTGCCGGGAAGTCAGTCGAGTGAGAAATTGTGTTTTTATTCGCCAAAAAGCACTGGCTAAGCTGAAATACCTTTATAAGATTCGAGGTAATTCATTAACCTAATAACGTTAAAGCTAGATTCGGCGCTTGCTTGGCTTGAGCGAGTATCGTTGTGCTCACTTGCTGCAGTATTTGTTGCTTGAGCATTTGAGTGGTTTCTTTGGCGTAGTCGGTATCTTTGATTCGACTGTTTGATGTCGCCAAATTCTCATGAACGTTTTCAAGATTATTAATGGCATGATCAAAGCGGTTTTGCATTGCCCCTAATTCAGAGCGATGGCTATCGACATACTTCATCGCCGTATCCAAAATAGAGACGGCACGCTGAGCACCACCCACATCCGTTACATTGATGTCATCGACTGATTCGTAATAACCCGCAGACATTGAAAGCTCACTGGCTAACGAACCTGAAAAAGAGATCGTACCCGCCGTATCTTCACCAGACATATAAATCTGAAGCTGTCCGTCATCATTGACAGAAGCTGATACGAGATCCGTTTGACCATTAATGTAAGTCGCCAACTCTTCGATATCATCACCCGCTTTCGCGTTGATGGTGATTTCTTGTGGTTGACCAAAACGATCAGTAAACGACATCGTCATATCATTCTGGTTTGATTTCACTTCCCATGAATCACTGGCCATGCCATTAGCAACGTAGCTAAAGCCGCCCATGTTGATGTCATCAGTACGCATACTTTTCAAACCAATCTGCACGGCTTCGCCCGAACTGCCGCCGATTTGAAACGAGGTGTGCCCAAAACTGCCGTTAAGGAGCTTTTTACCACCGAATGAGGTGGTTTCGGCAATTCGATTCAGCTCGTCATTTAGGGCGGTGACTTCTTCTTGAATAGCGATTCGTTCCGATGAACTATTCGAGCCGTTACTCGCTTGTAGGGATAAGTCTCGCATGCGCTGCATGATATTAGTGGTTTCATTCATCGCTCCTTCTGCAGTCTGCATAATGGAGATACCGTCGTTAGCATTTCGAACGGCAACATCAATGCCACTCATCTGTGCTTCTAATCGATTCGAGATCTGTAAGCCAGCAGCGTCGTCTTTTGTGCTATTAATACGGCTCCCTGAAGCTAAGCGCTCCAAAGATTGGTTCAGCATGTTATTAGCATTAGAGAGGTTTCTCTGAGCCACTAACGCCGAGACATTCGTATTAACAGTGATAGCCATAGACCTTCGCTTACAAAAAGATGAATAAAACTCACGATTGCTCTTATATCGACCAGTTCATATCAAGCTTTAATAAAAAAGGAGCCCTGAGGCTCCCTTTCTTTGCTGCAGATGAGACGATTTACTTAATCGTTAATGCACTCAACATGTCAGTTGAAGGTGCAAAGTAGTAAGCGCCAGTCACTGCTTTGGTAAAGCGAAGCAGTTGGTCTGTTTTGCCATCTGTTGCGCCGTACATGCTCTCTAACATCGCATCGAAGTTATGACGAACGTTACAGTAAGCAATGAACAATAAGCCGTGATCGCCAGTAGCAGTACCGTAAGGTAGGCTGTGGCGAACAATCTTAAGCCCCTTGCCTTCTTCTTTGATATCCACACGGCCAACGTGAGACGCCGCAGGAACATCATCTAACTCAATTGAATCAGGTTTAGTTCGGCCAATCACTTTCTCTTGTGCCGATACGTTCAAACGATTCCAAGCTGGCAGATTGTGCACAAAACGCTGCACCATTACATAACTACCACCAGCGAATTCACCCTCAGGTACAATAGCGACTTCAGCACGTTGTGCGTCTTTCGGGTTTTCAGTGCCATCAACAAAGTCTGTCATGTCACGAGAGTCTAGGAAGCGGTAACCATAAGTTTCATCAACCACTTCAACATCAGCTGCTACTTCAGATAGCAATTTACGCAAGATAAAGAAGTGCAGATCATGTCGGTTTGAATGACAGTGAATCAGAACGTCAGACAGTGTGCTCGGTGCAGTGATATCACCTTCACCCAGCGCAGGGAAGTCGATCAAATCAGCGGGCGCTGCTTGTTCGAACTTATCCCAAAAAGCTTTTGAGAACGCAACCGATGCCGTTAAGTTCGCATCAGGTTGAGTTTGGTTTAGTTCGTCGATTAAACTCGGAAGCTTTTGAAGTTCCGCTAAAACATTAGCAGCGTTAGCATTCACTTTCAGTTGAACATAAAGAGCGAAAGGCCCAGCTTCTGGCAAGATAGCGCTTTGAGTTTTAGGCTGCTCATTTGAGATGTTAAGCATAGATTAATCCTTTCATTTTTTAGCTTCTAAGTATAATTAGGAATGGGACAAATGTTTTGATGAGAATCAGTCTTCGTGCTCAACCACTTTAAAGCAGTCCCTAGCAGCATGGCTATTGGTAAGGTAAAGCGATAACCATAAAAGCAGCAATAAAGTGATGCCATTGGACCAGCGAAACCATCCATTATCCAAATAGATTAAATAAATCGTATGTGAGCCCTGCGCCAAGATAGCCGTCATGGTGACCCAACGCCCCCAAGACACGACTTTATTTAGGCGTTTTCTATCTGGCGATCTTAGTCCAAATAACCACATAAGTAGCAAACTAGGCACACTCAACGCGATCCCGACATAAAACATTTGATGATCTGGATAGATAATTTCGAGTATGTCAGTGCCCGACTCTCGGCTTGCTCCTGCGACAATGAAAACAACCAAAGCTTTCGCCAGAAACAGCCAACCTAACCATAATAGGATTGGGGCTTTTAAAAAGCCGTGCTTATCGTATTGTTCTATGGAGTACCGCACAAATCTCACTTTCAGTTATTTTCAAACCAACACTTTAACGCAAATCATTCATACTTAACTAGCTTTGCGTTATCTTAGTAGCCAATCCGTTTTAATTATCGAACTCAGTATGAAAAAGAAAACTAATACGCCGTCTGTTGAATCTCAACAAGAAGCACTGAAGATAGCCAAAGCGACTCAAAAGCCAGCTCAAACCAAAGAACAAACCAAGTTGATTGCTCAAGGTATCGAGAAAGGCATCGCACTGTACAAGAAACAGCAAAAAGAGCGCAGTCGCCAAGCCGACAAAGCAAAAAAGCGTGTACAGAAAGAGAAACAAACTCAACAGACTAATCAAGACCAAGAACAGAATGTCGACACGAGTGTTGAAACAACATCAAATCACGGCAACAAATTACCGTGGCTACTACTGATCGCTAGCTGGATAGGCTTCGCGATTTATTTGATGAAATAACAGGGTAATCGTATGAAAAAGGAATTAATCGCTTTAGCTATGAGTGGTGCATTGTTAGGTTGCACGACACCAACATCAATACCTCATAGCGAAGCTGACAAAGTGCAAATGGATTACCACGGTGTGATTAATATCGAGCAATGCGAGTATAAAGGGGAAGTCACAGGCAGCGAAGGCCATTGGTACAGCTACCTGTTTTACCCGAATGACACATTGATTCAAGGCGCCATGAATGAACTCAAGTCGAATACGATTGAGCTAGGCGCAGATACCGTGATATTCACACTTCCCCAAGATTTTTCGACTTCCGTGACTATGTTGGGAACTGCCTATCTGTGTAGGTAAATAGAAACGTAATGGGGTAGCTCACCATTCACATTAGCGAGATGCTCCCTACTATTTCTATTCTAAAAAAAGAAAGCCAGCTTTCGCTGGCTTATGCACTAAATCCAAGGCTTGTTGCTATATCGCCTTTACGCTGGATAACCCATTGACTGTCAAATGGCCCCCAGTCGGATAACTGGTAATAGCCATCATTATGACGTCGCCCATCTTGAACAAACATAAGTTCGATACCGATCCCCGGTAACGCCTTGAGTACATCTTGAATAGTACGACGAGGCCACCCCGTTTTTTCGATGAGTTTAGGCACATTTGGCCTATCAAGGCTTTCCACTAACAATGCTAAATATAGCCGCCTTGCAAAAACAGGACTCAACTCCATTGACACCTCCTATATATGTGCAGCTCAATTATTTCTTTTTTCGCTGACAACATGTTGAGGCTGATCAATAAGTCTCCAATAGTGACATTTTCTTACGCTTTTTTTTCACTCTATGAAATATTCATCACTCTATTTTGTCTGAGTTGCCGCTTCCTGATAGGATTCAACTCATAACAATGAAATAAAATCACTCAAAGGAAGAATAATGACTATCACCATGTTTGGTATCCCAAATTGCGACACCATTAAAAAAGCAAAGAAATGGCTCGAAGCTGAAGGTATCGAGTTCGAATTTCACGATTATCGCAAACAAGGCATCACAGAAGAGCTAGTAAAAAGCTTCTGCTCTGAGCTAGGTTGGGAGCTTGTGCTAAACAAACGTGGTACGACTTATCGCCAACTTTCTCAAGAACAGAAAGACACCCTAACAGAAGAAAAAGCGGTGACTTTGCTTGTTGAACAACCTGCAATGATCAAGCGCCCAATCTTAAAAGTTGAGGGTAAGCTTCACATCGGATTTAAAGCCGACCAATACGCGACTATTTTTGCTTAGATCGTTGTATTGACATAGACAGACAACAGGACGTTGATCATTGAATCAGCGCCTAAAAATTAATGACTAGACGTTTTATTTAAACAAGGAATTCAAGGATGACAGATAGCCCAACTTTGGCTCTGGCAAAAGACCTAATCAGCCGTCAATCGGTAACACCGGAAGATGCAGGCTGCCAAGACCTGATGATTGAACGCTTAAAAGCACTCGGTTTTGAAATCGAAGTGATGGTATTTGAAGATACTACCAACTTCTGGGCTCGCCGCGGTACTGAAGCGCCTCTGTTTGCTTTTGCAGGTCACACTGATGTGGTACCTGCAGGTCCAATCGAACAGTGGAATACAAAGCCATTCGAACCGACTATCGTAGACGGTTTCCTACATGGCCGTGGCGCTGCGGATATGAAAGGCTCTCTGGCTTCAATGATTGTTGCTGTCGAGCAGTTCATTGCCAAACACCCAGACCACACAGGCTCAATAGGTTTCTTGATCACTTCAGATGAAGAAGGCCCTTTCATCAACGGTACAGTACGTGTTGTTGAAGCATTAATGGCACGCGGTGAAAATATCGATATGTGTATCGTTGGTGAGCCATCAAGCACCGAGTTCGTGGGTGATGTCGTTAAGAACGGCCGTCGTGGCTCTATCACTGGCGACCTAACGATTAAAGGCACACAAGGCCATGTTGCCTACCCTCACCTTGCGAATAACCCGGTACACAGCTCTCTGCTTGCAATCAACGAGTTGGCAACGACTGAGTGGGACAAAGGTAATGATTACTTCCCACCAACCAGTTTCCAAATCCCAAATGTAAGCGCAGGTACAGGCGCGTCAAACGTGATTCCTGGTGAGTTTAATGTTCAGTTTAACCTGCGTTTTAGCACAGAGTTAAGCAACGACATCATCGTTGAACGAATCACAACGACGCTCGATAAGTACGACTTCGAATACGACCTGAAATGGACCTTCAATGGCGACCCGTTCTTAACAGACGCTGGTTCATTGCTTGATGCTATTGTCGATGCTGTCGGTCACGTGAATGATGTTAAGCCTGCACTGCTTACCACAGGGGGGACATCTGACGGTCGCTTTATTGCGCGCATGAAAGGACAAGTGGTAGAACTAGGTCCTGTGAACGCGACGATTCACAAGGTTAACGAATGCGTGAAAGTGGCTGATTTAGAGAAGCTAACTGACATGTACGAAAGAACATTAGTGAACCTGTTCGCTAAATAGTTCTTTCATTAGCGATTCATAGCATCTAATTATTGAGAGACACGTTATGACACCAGAGCAGCTAACCGGACAATCAGATTCTCATCTAGAACCTAGCCTCATTGGCAGCAAAACCTTCTTGGTTCACAGTGAGGTCAAAGATGACCTAAACAATTTGATTGAAGCTGCTCAACTTGCTGGTTTCAAAATGGAAATTGCCAGTGGCTTTCGCGACTACGCAAGGCAATCTCTGATTTGGAACCGTAAGTTTTCTGGTGAAGTGCCAATATTGGATTCAGAGAGCCAACCACTTGATGCTTCAACACTCAGTGAACATCAGAAATTGTCGGCAATCCTGAGATGGTCTGCCCTTCCTGGAGCGAGCCGTCACCATTGGGGTTGTGACTTTGACGTCTTTGCTCGAAACGACTTACCTGAAGGCACACAGCTGCAATTAGAGCCATGGGAATACCTTACTGGCCACCAGCAGGCATTTTACCAATGGCTATCTGTTCACGCTTCGCAATTTGGGTTCTTTTTCCCTTATAGCGAAGACCTCGGCGGTGTGGCGGTCGAACCATGGCATATCAGCCATCGTAAAGTATCAGAGTCGTGTTTATCACAGTTATCTCCGACTTTACTTGGCAAGCAACTCCAATCTAAGCCAATATTAGGGTATGAGATTATTATGGAGCAGCTAGACGAGATCTACGCGCGCTTCGTAGCGAATATCAGTCATTAGGAGCGCTTATGTTGGAGTGGCTTACAAACCCTTGGGTTATCATCATCATCGTGGTTAGCGTTGTGGTGGGTAACATCGCAGCGCTCAAACAGACCGCCAATATGGATCTGACGGGTCGTGGTAAAACTGAGCGAGACTTAGATAAGCTCAATCGCTTGGATAAACTTAACCAAGAGAAAGCTGAAAAAGAAGAATCCAAAGACAGTAAAGACGCATAGCCTTTTTGCTTTGGCTAATCAGCTTGATTGATCAATATAGCCTGATGACAACGAATACAAAAAAAGAGGACACAGTGTGTCCTCTTTTTTATATGCTTGAGCTAATCACAGAACTGATTTAACTCCGCTCTGTGACGGCTTAAGTGCGACTACTCAGCTTTCGCTTCTTTATCATCTTTGGTTTGGTCAGCAATATGCGCCAGTACCGGAACCATTGATTTAAGCAGCTCTTCTTCTACTGGCTTACCTGATGCATCCGTTACGTTGATTGACGTACGGTTGCCAAGGTCACCAAATAGGAAGTTGTAAGTGCCTGGCGCTAAGTCGATAGGCTGTAGGCCAATTTCTTCCCAGAACTCATCATCTGGTGCTGCGTACTTCGCCTTCACCGTACCCTGAGATTGATTGCGTTCTTCAAGCTCAAAGCCCATTTCAGGCAACAAACTAGGCAGGCGCTGCCAGAATACATTGTATGGTGTACGAGCAATAATCACAGGGAAACCACTACGGTCAGCACCCATTGAGATTGGGATACGCTTCACCAACTCTTGCGCTTTCAGCTCCGCTTCAGCACGAAGGTTCTCATCGTACTTAGCCATAACTAGGTTAGTAAGGAACGCGTTGTAACGCTCTTTATTGGTTGCCGTTACCGCTTTCTCTTCAGTACCTTCACGCCAATCAATCAGGTTAATCTTGAAGCCATGACGGTTGTTCGCTTGGAAACGAGACATTGAGTAGCGGCTGCCAATCTCTACGTCTTCATCTTCAGAAACCCAAGTTACCCAATCGGTCTCAATCTCATTCTCTGATTGCTCACGAATACCAATACCACGCTGAGCCAGCATATCTACAGCCGTTTGCCACACGCGATCTGCCTCTTCAGCACGAAGAAGCCATAGTGTCACTTCACCGTTTTGACGCTCAGCACGAGCACCCGGGATCAGTTCAAGAACCTGTTGCGGTGGACGAATATCCACTTCACGACCTGTACCACCACTGAATTCACCGCTTGGGATGTCAAAATTTGGGTAGAACTGAGGCTGAGCATCTTCAGGCAACTGCCATTGTGAAAACTCAGGTGTTTCTAAGTATTCGAAATCATCTTTGGCTTGGCGACGTTGAGTCGGGCTGCCAGAACATGCTGTAAGAACGAAAACAGCCAGTGACCCAATCACTAGCTGGTGAGAATACTTCATTTATACTCCTAAATGCCGAAGGTTCGCTTCGGCATCACTTCATACGTTTTAGTAAATGCACGCTTCAGTCATTGCTTGAGCAACAACAGGTTGAGCTGGCTCTGACAATTCAGTCAGCGGTAGACGTAAGCCACCTTCAGCAATCAAACCCATTTTATGAACCGCCCATTTTACGGGAATAGGGTTAGACTCAACGAACAAATTCTTATGTAGAGGCATCAAACGCTCATTGATCGCTTCTGCTTCTTCAAACTTACCTTCTTTCGCTAGCTTGAACATGGTTGCCATATCAGCGGCTGCAACATTATTCGTTACAGAGATCACGCCATCGCCACCACGCTTAACAAATTCTAGACCTGTTAAGTCATCACCACTTAGTAAGATAAAGTCTTCGCCACAAAGTTCACGGTGAATTGCAATTCTGTCGAGATCACCCGTCGCATCTTTCAGTGCAACGATGTTTTCGATCTCAGCAAGACGAGCAACCGTTTCTGGCAGCAAGTCTACCGCAGTACGACCTGGAACATTGTATAGGATTTGTGGAACGTCACTGACTTCAGCAATAGCTTTGTAGTGTTGGTACAAACCTTCTTGAGTCGGTTTGTTGTAGTAAGGCGTTACGCTCAGGCAACCAGCAATACCAGAACCATTCAACAAACGGCTGAATAGAACAGATTCATGAGTTGCATTTGCGCCTGTACCAGCGATAACGGGAATACGACCATCAGCAAATTCAACGATCTTATTGACGACTTTGACATGCTCTTCAATAGTGAGTGTTGAAGACTCACCTGTTGTGCCAACCGCAACCAGACCATCACTACCTGCAGCAACATGGTGCTCAACTAACTTTTTAAGGCTGTCGAAATCCACTTCACCATCTGTATTAAATGGCGTAACTAGCGCAACGATACTTCCTGAAAACATGTCTATCTCCCTTAATTTATTCTTTTTGCATGTTACTGTAAGCCAATCAATAAACACAAGACATTAAAGTGGCTTACCGGCAACATCTGCATTAAATATTGTCGTATGTTTGAGGTAAAACGACTTCTAACGGCGTTCTACCTAGAATTTGGGTAACCTGCGCTCAATCTAGCGGATAGCACACCACTGGATGTCAGTAACAAGTAAGCTGTGCTCTCATCACTCTATCTCATTTTTTAACGCGCTCAATATTCTTATCATTGGTTACATGTTCGAAGCAAGGTCGCTCATAAAAAGCCCCGTACGCACGCTTATTCCACGAGCTAACTGTGCTAACATGCATGAATCAATGGAATATAAAGAGACGTGATTTTATGACTCAACATCTAGTAATCACAGCTGTGGGCACTGATCGCCCAGGTGTATGCAACCAAGTGGTTCATTTAGTCACCCAATCAGGCTGTAACATTATTGATAGCCGTATCGCCCTGTTTGGCGAAGAATTTACGCTTATCATGCTGCTGTCTGGAAAGGCAAACAACATTACCCGCGTTGAAACCACCTTGCCCTTGCTTGGACAAGAGCACGACTTGATTACGATTATGAAGCGAACCTCAACTCATGATGTTATTGAGAACTCTTACACAGTAGAGGTGTTCGTTGAGTCAGACGATAAAATCGGACTTACTGAGCAGTTTACCCAGTTCTTCGCAGACCGAAACATCGGCCTCGATTCGTTAAGTGCACGAACCATCAATAAGTCTAAGGTTCAACTCGACAACGACCAATTCCATATCTCTATTACCGCTTCTGTGCAATCAGAATGTAACTTGATGCAGCTACAAGAAGAATTCGATTCGCTGTGTCAGAGCCTATCAGTCCAAGGCTCGCTCAACTTTATCAAAAACAGTCTTTAAAAAGGAAATGTCATGAATACGCTAACGGCTGGTGTTCCAGCACCTGCTTTTTCTCTTCCAGATCAAGATGGCAATATCGTATCTCTTGGTGACTTCAAAGGTAAAAAAGTACTTTTCTATTTTTACCCTAAAGCAATGACTCCAGGTTGTATTGTGCAAGCGGAAGGCCTGCGTGATATCAAAGCACAACTTGATGACCTAAACGTGGTTGTTCTAGGTGTGAGTGTTGACCCAGTAAAACGTCTACCAAACTTCGTTGAAAAGAAATCTCTAAACTTCATACTGCTATCTGATGAAGACCATAGCGTTGCTGAACAGTTTGGCGTTTGGGGCGAGAAGAAATTCATGGGTAAGGTATACGATGGTCTGCACCGTATTAGCTTCCTAATTGATGAAGAAGGTCAGATTGAACATGTCTTCAACAAGTTCAAGACTAAGACTCACCACGAAGTGGTTCTCGATTACTTCAATCAAGAAGCTTAAGGGCGATTTGAGTGAGTTAATGACTTAGATTCACCACTCTCTAAGGCAAGAGCAGCACTCATTAAGCTAATTATTAAGCTAAGAGCAAAAAGGCCGAACATCATGGATGTTCGGCCTTTTTCTATAACAAGATCAACTACTTTTGATGTTCGGGGTCATCGTCTAATGCGTGACTCGGTAAGGCATTCCAAACCGCCTTAACTAGCGTCGCCAACGGGATAGCAAAGAACACGCCCCAGAATCCCCACAGTCCACCAAACACTAACACGGCAACAATAATGGCCACTGGGTGCAGGTTCACCGCTTCAGAGAAAAGAACCGGAACGAGCACGTTACCATCTAGCGCTTGGATAATACCGTAAGCGAGAAGCAGCCAGTAAAACTGAGGCTCTAATCCCCACTGGAACAAGCCAACAATCGCTACTGGAACAGTCACAGCTGCCGCACCGATATAAGGAATCAGTACTGAGAAGCCAACCGCGACAGCCAACAAGACTGAATAACGCAGATCCAGAATCGCGAAGGTTACGTAACTGACACCACCAACGATTAAAATCTCTAAGACTTTACCGCGAATGTAATTCGAGATTTGCTGGTTCATCTCTTCCCATACTTTGGTCGCTAAACGACGATTTCGAGGAAGTACACCGCTCGCCATTCTGATCATCTCTTCTTTGTCCTTTAACAAGAAGAAGATAAGCAGTGGTACGAGAATCAAGTAAACCGCTAAGGTCGCTAAGCTCACAAGAGAAGCAAGAGAGCCTTTGACAACACTTTCACCAAAACCTAGCGCTTTGTTCTTGGCGTTAGACATAATGGACTCAACGATCTGCAGGTTGGCTAGTTCTGGATAGCGTTCAGGAATCGTTGCAATGAAGTTTTGCAAGCTGCCATACATGCTTGGGATGTCATTGATTAGGTTACCCACTTGTTGCCAAATGGTTGGTACCAAGCCAAAGATCGCAAGTAGCATCACGCTAAAGAACATCATGATCACCAACATCACTGAAGGCGTTCTTGGAACACCGAGTCTTTGAAGCTGGGTAACAGGCCACTCAAGCAAATAAGCCAACACAATTGCAACCAAGAGTGGCGCAATTAGGTGACCAAAGAAGTAGATCGTAATAAAGCCGAAGAGAATGATGGCAACCAAACTGACAGCGTGGGGATCAGAGAAACGTCGTTTATACCAACGATTGACCATTTCAAGCATCTGACTGCAATTCCTTTTTAGTGACGAGGAGATGATGGTAATTAGAGCAAACCTCAGTGACGACGTCATAGGCTTGCTTAGACAAATAAGTAACAATATCTTTCATCGAGCTGTTATCAGAGACATAAATTGACAATGACTGCCCTACTTCTAACTTTACACTGTGACGCTTGGCTAATAATAGCGCCATTGGACAGCGCTCTTGGCGTAAATCTAGAATATTAGGTGTCATTCTTGAGCTCGATGCTTATTATAAGGGTCGTATTGTAATCTGTTTTTGAAAACGCGCCATCATTCATTCATCTTCCTTCATGATAGCGCACGCACTTGGCAAAGGTTAAATCAGATAAAGAACCAATTTCCATTGCACTTGTCTTACTGTCAGAAGAAACGGAGTATTACTGACTAATATGTTTAAACGCGCTCGCTCAATTGCTTGCTTATGCATCGCAGCTACATTAAGCACCCCAACTATGGCGAATACCAATAGTTTGGAGCTACCAGATATCGGTACCGCTGCTGGCGGCACACTCACTATCGACCAAGAGCTTATCTATGGTGATGCCTACATGCGCATCATCAGAAGCAGCCAGCCTATCGTAAACGACCCAGTTCTAAACCTGTATATTGATACGCTTGGCCATCGTCTGGTCGCGAACGCAAATGATGTAAAGACACCTTTCCAGTTCTTTATGATCCGTGACCGCAACATCAACGCCTTTGCTTTCTTTGGTGGTTACGTTGCTTTGCACTCAGGTCTGTTCCTGCATGCACAATCTGAAAGTGAACTGGCTTCTGTATTAGCGCACGAAATCGCGCACGTAACCCAACGTCACTTAGCGCGTAGTATGGAAGACCAAGCGCGCCGCTCTCCAGCAACCATTGCAGCCCTTGCGGCGTCTGTATTGCTGGCGATTGCAGCTCCTGAAGCCGGCATTGCAGCCCTAACGGCAACGACTGCGGGTAATATGCAAAGCCAAATCAACTACACCCGTAGTAATGAAAAAGAAGCCGACCGCTTTGGTATCAACACGCTAGCAAAAGCTGGGTTTGATGTGAATGCGATGCCACGTTTCTTTGGCCGTTTAGCTGATGAATATCGCTATGCGAGCACACCACCGCCAATGCTACTGACTCACCCATTACCAGAAGACCGAATTACCGATTCACGTGCTCGTGCTCGTAGTTACCCGCCACTGAAACTGGCTCCGTCTCTGGACTACCACCTAGCAAGAGCCCGCATCGTTGCGCGCTATGCTGGCATTAATAATGATGCTGCTCTTGATTGGTTTGAGCGTCAGCTGAAGAAAGCTCCTAAAGCTTTGGTTCCGTCATTAGAGTATGGCCAAGCTCTGGTTTACCTAGATTCAAAAAAATTAGACAAAGCAGAGCCGATTCTGAACAAGCTGATTAACAGTGACCCAACCAACCTGTTTTATCTAGACGCTATTTCGGATCTGCACATCGAGAAGAAGCAGCCTGAGATTGCAATTAAGGAACTTAAATCGGCACTGGTTCGTCAACCAAATAACCCGGTTCTGACCATTAACTACGCCAATGCACTGATTGAAAATGAAGACCTACAGGAAGCCGTTCGCGTTTTGCAACGTTACACGCACGATAACCCGAACGACACCAATGGCTGGCACCTACTTTCAAAAGTAAATACGAGCCTTGGTAATAGCGACGAAGAACTGGCTGCTCGTGCAGAAATTTTGGCTCTGCAAGCCAACTGGAACAAAGCGATTCAGTACTACACGCAGGCAAGCCAAATCGCAGAGCTTGGCAGCCTAAAACAAGCACGCTACGACGCTCGAATTGATCAGCTAATGATTCAACGAGAACGCTTCTTGTCGCTACAATAATATGTTTACTGGTAACAGCTCGTTGCCAGAATAAAAATAAAGCTCAACTGTACACAAAAAAGAAGTCACCTCTAGTGGCTTCAGCTAAACAATTAAATCAAAAATAATAATGAGGAAGAACCATGTCTGTCGTGATTTATCATAACCCACGCTGCTCAAAGAGCCGTCAAACTCTAGAAGTGCTTCAAGAAAACGGCGTACAGCCAGAGGTAATCAAATACCTAGAGACTCCGTTAACAGTTGAACAGCTGAAAGTACTGTTCACTCAGCTTGGTTTTGACAATGTTCGCGACATGATGCGCACCAAAGAAGCGGACTACAAAGAAGCAAACCTTGGTGATGCTTCAGTTAATGATGAAGATCTTTTCGCCGCGATGGCAACCAATCCAAAACTGTTTGAGCGCCCTGTCGTTGTCGCGAACAACAAAGCAAAGATTGGTCGTCCACCAGAGCAAGTGCTAGAGATTCTGTAATCCAATATGAGCATTAACATTCTTGTTCTTTACTACAGCCGCCACGGCAACACACAAGCTCTAGCAAGGCAGATTGCACGAGGGGTTGAATCCATCCCGAACTGCGAAGCCATGCTAAGAACGGTGAACGATGTGTACACAGTAGAAGAGCAGCCTGATTCGCGTTATCAACCAACCGATCCTTTTGCATCTTTACAAGAGCTTCGATCTTGTGATGGTTTGGCGCTAGGCAGTCCGGTTTGGTTTGGCAACATGGCCGGGCCAATGAAGCACTTTTGGGATAGCACGACATCAATGTGGATCAATGGCGATCTCATCGATAAACCAGCTTGTGTCTTTACCTCTTCTTCATCACTGCATGGTGGTCAAGAGACGACACAGCAAAGCATGATGTTGCCCCTGCTTCATCACGGCATGCTGGTCGTAGGCATCCCCTACTCAGAACCTGCACTGCACACCACGCAAACCGGTGGTACGCCTTATGGTGCAAGCAGTACTGGAGAGAGCGCTTCGCTTAGCAAAGAAGAGATTGAGTTGGCGCAAAACCTAGGTAAACGCCTAGCGCGCATCGCGTTAAACCAGAAGGGAATTTCTCAATGATGTATATGCCAGAGAAGGCTATGTCTCCCAAAACCAAGCTATTTCGCTACCTTGCTTTAGCGGGCAACTTGTCACTTTTATTCTGGGTGGTGGCTTGGCAGATGACGCTTTCACCGCACCCTCATCTCAGTAATGTCACACTGGCGATTGCTTGGGCTATCCCACTGTTGCTGCCATTACCGGGTATTTTAGCAGGTAAGCCTTATACGCACGCTTGGGCAAATTTCGTTTTGATGCTCTATTTCCTACACGCATTAACTATTTTGTATGTAGACGATGGTGAACGCTTGTTAGCGGCTGTAGAACTGCTTCTGACGACTCTAGGTTTCGCGGGCAATATCTTATTTACTCGCTTTAGAGCCAAAGAGTTAGGCATCAAGTTGAAGCGTCTTTCTGAAGTAGAAAAGAGAGAGAAAGCTAAGTTCGAGCAATAATATTGAACCCATGCTTTTAAACTGACCGCTTACAAACAAAAAGCCCCGCGAGATTGCTCTTGCAAGGCTTTTTTCATGTTTTCATTTCAATCAGTCATGTCAGCTGACAATTATGAGCGAACCCACTCGTAGACCAAGCTTGGCTTAGCATGTACTGGCGCAGTGATGGTTAGATCTTCCGTACTAGAATCCTCTAACGTTGCGTCAGGCGTGAGCTCAGCATCATCAGACACCTCGTTTCCCTTAATCACTTGCACGCCTGAGTCAGTTTCGTCACCAGCGACTTCAGCAGCGTCTGTTGAATCATCACCTACAGACATTGTGTTGTCTTGAGTTTCAAATTCAGGACTCACTTCAGGCTCAATGTAAGATTCTTCAACCTTCGCAACTTGGCGAATACTTGCTACTTCTTGCTCAAACTCTTGTTGAGTCGACAATAAGTGAATTCGGAAAGTGACTTCGTTGTTCTGAATCTTCAGGATATCTAGGCTTGCCACCGAGTTTAGACGCTTAAGTGCGTTCTCCAACTGGAAGAAGTCTTGAGCATTATTCAGGCTAATAAACTGCGTTAAAATCGATTCTGATGACTCACTCGCTACCGTCACAGCACTTTTGCCTGCGTAGTAGTTACTGATTTGGTCGACTAACTTCTTAGAAGTCGTTGCGCTGTTACCTAATAAAGAACCACTTACAGGCGATGTTGGTGCGCTCGTCAATTGACTTGGCTTTTGATCGTATAGAGCCCAACGTAGGCCTGAAGATTGAGCCTTTATCACCAACACAGCATCAACAGGGTAACGCTGACTCGCTTTACTGATTGGCGTAACAAAGCTACCCCACAAATCAGAAGTCGCAATACCCGTAATATCGTCAAAGTCACCCACAGGCAGCGTTAGAGGCAAGCCACGCTCTTTTGCGTTCGCTTGTAAGCTAGCTGCTAACTGTGAGTTAGAGTGTTCCCATACGATGTTCTTGTCGTAGTTGTCCTCTTCCACCAGCCAAACAAGGATGTTTGAACGCGTGTCAGGCCAGTAAGGTAACTGTGCTTGAGTCAACAGAGAACGGATTTGAGCACCGTTAAAACGCATACGCAATGTTGATTGGTCATTGCTTTCGCCAAAACTCATTTGAGACATGTACTGCGAACTCTTGCGCATCGCCTTTTGAATCGTCTCATTCGAAGCGACATCAGTTTGGCCAGTCGCACGTATCAATACCTGCTCCATACCTGTATTTCTTGCCACTTGTTCTGGCTGTTTGTCTTCAGCGTTAATCGCAACTTCAGCACTAAAAATATCTACTTGAGTTAAGGCATAACTCGGAGTGGCTAATAGTCCCATCAACAACAATGCTATGTAGCGCATACTGATCCTAATATTCAAATCTTGTGCCTAGATGATAAGCAACTATGGATTGAGGGGCAAGGTCGTTAGCGCCCACTGTGTTTAATAACCACAAAATATCACCTGGCCATGATAAATCGCTCACTTATAAACTGAATTTCTAGGGCTTAGATGGATATAAAACATCACTAAGATAAATAAATTTGATCTATCAGGTGTAGCAATCGATTGCTAAGTGATAGAATCCCGCGAATTTTATTTTTCACTTTTCATATAACGACCATTTTTAAGGACATATCATGAAAAATGCTTTGCAAGGTGCGCAAATGCTGTTCGTAGCTTTTGGTGCGCTTGTACTCGTGCCGCTACTAACAGGACTTGATCCTAACGTTGCACTCTTTGGCGCAGGTATCGGTACCCTTTTATTCCAACTTATTACACGCCGTTCAGTGCCAATCTTCTTAGCGTCTTCTTTCGCATTCATCGCGCCAATCATGTTTGGTATTCAAACTTGGGGTGTAGGTGCAACCATGGGCGGCCTTATGGCTGCGGGTGTTGTGTATGTACTAATGGGCGCGTTAATTAAAGTTCGTGGCGTTGGCTTCATCCATAAACTGCTTCCACCGGTCGTGGTTGGCCCTGTGATCATGGTTATCGGTTTAGGCCTTGCGCCTGTTGCGGTTAACATGGCGTTAGGTAAGACAGGCGATGGCGCAGTTCAGCTTGTTGATGCAGACGCTGCACTGTGGATCTCTTCGATTTCACTGTTAGTGACCATTGTCATCAGTGTGTTCTCGAAAGGCTTCCTTAAATTACTGCCAATCTTCGGTGGTATTGTTGCGGGTTACATCACTAGCTTGGTTTATGGTGCAGTCGACTTCACACCAGTAGCGCAAGCATCTTGGTTAGCTCTGCCAAACTTCACAGCGCCAGAGTTCAACATCAACGCTATCTTCTTTATGGTATTTGTTGCGATTGCACCTGCTGTT
Source organism: Vibrio sp. Vb339 (assembly GCF_902751245.1). Classification (NCBI taxonomy): domain Bacteria; kingdom Pseudomonadati; phylum Pseudomonadota; class Gammaproteobacteria; order Vibrionales; family Vibrionaceae; genus Vibrio; species Vibrio sp. Vb339. Next base: position 1,251,980 of record NZ_CADDIS010000002.1, read on the forward strand.
GAGCACGTAGGTGACATGCTTGCTATCTCTAACGTGACCGGTAAAGACTACCTTAAGAAACCTGGCCTACACCGCACTATTACTGGCGACGGCGTGGCAACCATTGCTGCTTCAATGCTGGGCGCGCCACCAAACACAACCTACAGTGAAGTAACTGGCGCGGTAATGCTGACCAAAGCATTCAACCCAGTGATCATGACTTGGGCAGCGGTAACAGCTATCGTTCTGGCATTGGTCGGTAAGCTAGGCGCACTACTTCAAACGATTCCGGTTCCTGTAATGGGCGGCATCATGATTCTACTGTTTGGTTCTATCGCAACCGTAGGCTTGAATACTCTAATTCAAAACAAAGTTGACCTGCACAAATCTCGCAACCTTGTGATTGTGGGCATTACCTTAGTCTTCGGTATTGGCGGCATGGCATTTGGCATCGGTGACTTTAGCCTACAGGGCGTAAGCTTATGTGGCATCGTAGCGATTCTACTTAACCTAGTACTTCCAGATGAGCTAGGTGACAACACTGTGGTAGATAAAGCTCAAATCGATTAATGAATCGATAAGGCTAGATTCAAAAGAATCACAACCAAACAAGATCAAAAAAGGGAGAGCATCGAATGCTCTCCCTTTTTATTAATACAGTTAATTCAGCGAGTTAAGGAACTGTTTAGGGTCACTTAAGCTGAAACCGAATTACTTAGTACCGAAGATCTTATCGCCAGCATCGCCAAGACCAGGAACAATGTAGCCCTTGTCGTTTAGCTTCTCATCGATTGCAGCCGTGTAAAGCTCAACATCTGGGTGCGCTTTTTCTAGAGCAGCGATACCTTCAGGAGCAGCAACAAGCACAAGAATCTTAAAGTGCTTACAACCTTTCTCTTTCATCAGGTCGATAGTCGCGATCATAGAACCACCTGTCGCAAGCATTGGGTCTACCACTAGAGCAATACGCTCATCGATGTTAGATGCAAGCTTGTTGAAGTATGGTACTGGCTCAAGTGTTTCTTCGTCACGGTAGATACCAACAACGCTGATACGTGCACTTGGGATGTGCTCAAGAACGCCGTCCATCATGCCTAGACCAGCACGTAGGATTGGCACTACAGTTACTTTTTTACCTTTAATTTGGTCAACTTCTACTGGACCGTTCCAACCGTTAATCGTCACACGCTCAGTTTCAAAGTCTGATGTCGCTTCGTATGTTAGAAGGCTACCCACTTCTGTCGCTAGCTCACGAAAACGCTTAGTGCTAATCTCACCTTCACGCATCAGGCCAATTTTATGTTTTACTAGCGGGTGTTTCACTTCAACAACTTTCATTTCCAACTCCGGCAATATTTAAACAAACCTGTAGATTATACACGAACTCTAAGGTTATTTCAGAATCTTTATTCTAATAAAAAAAACCGCGCAAACGTTTGCTCTTGGTAATCAAGCCCTGTTAGAATAGCGCCGTTTTCACATCCAACTTAAGTTCGAGGACTATCCCGTGAGTGGTAATACTTCTTCTCTAAGCTACAAAGACGCTGGTGTTGATATCGACGCAGGTAATGCACTAGTAGACCGTATCAAAGGTGCTGTTAAACGCACTCGTCGCCCTGAAGTAATGGGCGGTATTGGTGGCTTTGGCGCCCTATGTGAACTTCCAACGAAATACAAAGAGCCGGTACTTGTTTCAGGTACTGATGGTGTTGGTACTAAACTTCGCCTTGCTTTGGATCTGAAAAAACACGACACCATTGGTATCGATCTAGTGGCAATGTGTGTGAACGACTTAATCGTTCAAGGTGGTGAGCCGCTATTCTTCCTAGACTACTACGCAACAGGTAAGCTAGATGTAGATACAGCAGCAGACGTTGTTTCTGGTATTGCTGAAGGCTGTGTTCAAGCTGGCTGTGCACTAATCGGTGGTGAAACTGCTGAAATGCCAGGCATGTACGAAGGCGACGACTACGATGTAGCTGGCTTCTGTGTTGGTGTTGTAGAAAAAGCTGACATCATTGACGGCACAAAAGTAGCAGCAGGCGACGCACTTATCGCTGTTGGTTCAAGTGGTCCACACTCAAACGGTTACTCTTTAATTCGTAAAGTTCTAGAAGTTTCTGGTGCTGATAAGAGTGAAGAACTAGAAGGTCGCACTATCGGTGAGCACCTACTAGAACCTACTAAGATTTACATCAAATCAGCACTTAAGATGATTGCTGAGCATGACATTCATGCTATCTCGCACATCACAGGTGGTGGTTTCTGGGAAAACATCCCACGCGTACTTCCTGAAGGTACTAAAGCAGTCATTGATGGCAAGAGCTGGGAATGGCCTGCTATCTTCAACTGGCTACAAGAGAAAGGTAACGTGGAGACATTTGAAATGTACCGCACTTTCAACTGTGGTGTAGGCCTAGTTGTTGCTCTACCTAAAGATCAAGCAGACGCTGCTGTCGAACTACTGAAAGCTGAAGGCGAAAACGCTTGGGTTATCGGTGAGATCGCAAACGCTGAAGCTGGCGAAGAGCAAGTTGAAATCAAATAAGTGATACGCTCACTTACTTAGTTAATCAATGAGGACCTAATGGTCCTCATTTTGCTATTTAGCCCGCAGAAAACCTTAGTTTATGTAGGTACATTGTAAACAGTTCAGTTAATCAATCGTATGACCCACTCTATGAAAAACAATCACTCAAATAAAACCAGTCACTCTAAGAAAAACATCGTTGTGTTAGTTTCAGGAAGCGGAAGTAACTTACAGGCAATTTTAGATGCCTGTGATAGCAATATGATTGATGCTTCAGTTAAGGCTGTCTTCTCAAACAAAGCAGAGGCTTTTGGATTAGAACGAGCGAAAACCGCAGGTGTTGACGCACATTCAGTCAATCCAAAAGACTTTGGTTCACGTGAAGAGTTCGATCATGAATTGATGATTCAGATTGATGCATACCAACCCGATTTGCTCGTACTTGCGGGATACATGCGTATCCTGAGTTCAGAGTTTGTTCGTCACTATGCAGGGAAAATGGTCAACATTCACCCTTCCCTGTTACCTAAGTACCCAGGCCTACACACCCACCAGCGTGCCATTGATGCACAAGATAAAGAGCACGGAACTAGCGTCCACTTTGTGACCGAAGAACTTGATGGTGGCCCTGTGATCTTACAGGCTAAGGTACCGGTATTTGAAGATGATGATGCTGATATGCTGGCAAGCCGAGTGCTTACCCAAGAACACTGCATTTACCCTATGGTCTGCAAATGGTTCGCAGAAGATCGTTTATCAATGCTAAATGGGCAGGCTGTCTTAGACGGTAAGGCATTAAGCAAACACGGTTACGCAGAAGAGTAATTCGTCAGAAACTAAATCAAATCAAATCAAAAAAGGCCGCTTACTGATTCATTAGTTCAGTAAGCGGCCTTTTTTATACGGTTCAAATAATACTATTCGGGATACTTAGCTCAGCTCAATGGTTCAGTTGGCGCTTGGCTTGCTACCTTCTTCGGCGCATAAGCGACATCTTCCAATGCTTTATGATTGTTGCCAATCAGCTCACCAAAATGAAACAGCGCGTATTCGCCCGGCTTCATTCTAAACCACTCTTCATTGTCTGTTAGAGGCTGAGTTGCCACCACTGTAACCACATCATTAGGCGTAGTTTCTTCCTGGAAGTTAATCTCAACATCTTCATCAATCAGGCTCGCTTTACCAAAAGGTGCGCGCCTTGTTATCCAGTACAAATGGTTGGTGCAGTAAGTCATCACATACTCACCATCACTGAGTAACATGTTAAATACGCCTTTCTCACGCAGCTTGTCACAACACTCAGCCACAAAGCGGAACATACCTTCCATATCTTGAGGTGGTTCCGGGAAACGCTCTTCAAGTTGTTTGAGTAGCCAACAGAAAGAGAGCTCACTGTCTGTCTCGCCAACCGGTCTGAAACGACCACTAATCAGATCGTCGTAATCCGTTAATTGACCATTGTGAGCAAAGGTCCAGTATCGCCCCCAAAGCTCACGAGTAAAAGGGTGTGTATTTTCTAGATTAACACCACCACGGTTCGCTTGACGGATATGACTGACAACGGCTTGGCTTTTAATTGGGTAGTTTTGAACCAACTCAGCGATCTTTGATTCACAGCTAGGGTTAGGATCTTTAAATGTACGAAAACCCTTTCCCTCATAGAAGGTAATACCCCAACCATCGCGGTGCGGGCCAGTATTGCCTCCACGCTGCATAAGACCAGTAAAGCTAAAACAAATATCAGTTGGCACATTCGCGCTCATACCGAGCAATTCACACATGGTTTAATCTACTCCCTGTTAAAACCAATGGAGCCACAAACCTGGGCTCCAAATGTCTGTAAAACTATTATTCCATCTCTTTTTCAACAAGCTGAATCACAATATGAATGATCTTAATGTGAATTTCTTGGATGCGATCTGCGTAACCAAAGTGTGGCACTCGGATTTCGATATCAGCACAACCCGCCATTTTGCCGCCATCTTTACCCGTCAATGCAATCGTCTTCATGCCTTTGGCTTGAGCAGCTTCAATCGCTTTTAGAATATTGGCAGAGTTACCTGAAGTCGACAGACCGAACAACACATCACCTTTACGACCTACCGCTTCTACATAACGAGAAAATACATGGTCGTAGCCAAAATCATTACTCACGCAAGACAGGTGGCTTGGATCTGAAATCGCAATGCCAGCGTAACCTGGACGGTTTTCACGGTATCGGCCTGTAAGCTCTTCCGCAAAGTGCATTGCATCACAGTGTGAACCACCGTTGCCACAAGAAAGCACTTTACCCTCTTGCTTGAATGACTCAGCAATCAGTTTTGCCGCCGCTTCAATTTGAGCGATGTTATGGTCATCACTCAGGAACTTATTCAGAACGTCAGCAGCTTCGTTCAATTCACTTTTGATTAGGTCATGGTACATAAGGCTTATCTCTTATATTTTTTTACGCAACTTAAAGTACGTGAAATGAGAGCTGAGGGTTTTCCCCTCTTTTACCTGAGTTTACCCACAAACATGAAATAGTGTCGACACTTAAGCCCAAAGATTGCCACCTTTATTAGGGTCTCACTGCCGATCCGTCCAAATATTCGCCACCAACCTCTCACAATTAGAACTTTAACTCTATTGAGATCACTTTTTATTCACTTTGGAGTTTTACAAATATTTAATATTTTGTTTACACTTGACTGGTTAGACCTCTTACCTAAAACTTAATAACAATAAGTGATCTCTGAAAAGGAAATCGATCATGAACATATTGCTCTCCCTACTCGGCATGACCGCCATCTTAGGCGTCTGTCTTTACCATAGAGTTAGTCTGGTACGTGCATTAGTTGTATTAACCGGCGCAATGGTAGCATTAACACTGTTTGGCGGCGTGGCTGTTACTGGCTGGCTTTGCTACCTGTTAGCGGTTGCGATCTTTGCTGTACCTACCATTCGTCAGACACTGATCAGCCAAAAAGCACTCTCTTTATTTAAGAAAGTTCTACCGGCGATGTCTCAGACAGAAAAAGAAGCACTAGAAGCTGGCACAGTATGGTGGGAAGCAGAGCTGTTCAAAGGCAAGCCTGAATGGAAGAAGCTTCAGGACATTGCTGACCCTAAGCTCTCTGAAGCTGAGCAAGCGTTTTTAGATGGCCCTGTGAATACCGTGTGTGAAATGGTCAATGATTACCAAGTCACTCATGAGCTTGCTGATTTGCCACCAGAAGTATGGCAATACCTGAAATCCCATAAATTCTTCGCCATGATCATCAAGAAAAAATACGGCGGCTTAGAGTTCTCAGCTTATGCTCAATCTTTGGTTCTACAGAAGCTAACGGGTGTTTCTAGTGTATTGTCATCGACGGTTGGCGTACCTAACTCATTAGGCCCTGGTGAGCTTTTACAACACTACGGTACAGAAGAACAAAGAAACCACTACCTGCCTCGCCTAGCGGAAGGTAAAGAGATCCCTTGTTTTGCTCTGACTAGCCCAGAAGCCGGTTCAGATGCAGGTTCAATCCCAGATTACGGTGTGGTTTGTAAAGGCGACTGGCAAGGCGAAGAAGTACTTGGCATGCGCCTAACTTGGAACAAGCGTTACATCACTCTCGCGCCTGTCGCGACCGTTCTAGGCTTGGCTTTTAAACTTCGTGACCCGGATGGTCTGCTTGGTGACCAAAAAGATCTTGGTATCACTTGTGCGCTTATCCCAACAGATTTAAAAGGCGTAGAGATTGGCAACCGCCACTTCCCACTAAACGTACCTTTCCAGAATGGTCCAACGCAAGGCGACGATATCTTCGTGCCTATCGATTTCATCATTGGTGGCCAGAAAATGGCAGGTCAAGGCTGGCGCATGCTGGTTGAGTGTCTGTCGGTTGGTCGTGGTATCACACTGCCTTCAAACTCAACCGGTGGCATTAAGTCTGCCGCGCTCGCAACCGGCGCTTACGCTCGTATCCGTCGTCAATTCAAACAGCCTATTGGTCGTATGGAAGGGGTTGAAGAGCCACTTGCACGCCTCGCAGGTAACGCTTATGTAATGGACGCTGCGAGTAACCTAACCGTCGCGGGCATCGACCTTGGCGAAAAGCCTTCGGTTATCTCTGCAATCGTTAAGTACCACTGTACTCACCGTGGCCAACGCAGCATCATTGATGCGATGGATATCGTCGGTGGTAAAGGTATTTGTTTAGGCCCATCGAACTTCCTAGCTCGTGGCTACCAAGGTTCGCCTATCGCGATTACGGTTGAAGGCGCAAACATCCTGACTCGTTCAATGATCATCTATGGTCAAGGTGCGATTCGCTGTCACCCTTACGTACTGAACGAAATGGAAGCGGCTTATTCTGAAAGCAGCGATGCGCTTGATAAGTTTGATTCAGCGTTAGCAGGACACGTTAGCTTTACGATGAGTAACCTAGTCCGCAGCTTGTGGTTTGGTTTAACCGATGGTCGTGGTTCTGATGCGCCAACACCTTCAAATAAAACAGATAAACAGACACAGCGTTATTACCAACAACTAAACCGCTACAGTGCAAACCTAGCGCTACTGTCTGATATTTCAATGGCAGTTCTAGGCGGATCACTGAAGCGTAGAGAACGTTTATCAGCAAGACTGGGTGATATCCTGAGTCAACTTTACCTAGGTTCAGCAACGTTGAAGCGCTTTGAAAGCGAAGGCAGCCACGCTGAAGATCTACCGTTAGTACATTGGGGTATGCAAGATAGCTTACGTCAGACTGAAGTGGCGATTGATGAGTTTTTAGCGAACTTCCCTAACCCTGTGATTGGTCGTCTGCTTCGTGTTGTGCTAATGCCATTTGGTCGTATCCGTCGTGCTCCAAATGACAAGCTGGATAGCAAAGTGGCGCACATTCTACAAACCCCAAGCGAAACACGTTCTCGTATCGGTCGCGGCCAATATCTAGAAGCAACGGAATACAACCCAGTAGGTAAGATTGAAAAAGCGCTAGAAGTGATTCTTCAAGCTGAACCTCTGTTCGACAAAGTCTGCAAAGAGACGCATCAAAAACGTGCCTTCTTACGACTTGATCTTGTTGCTCAGTTGGGACTTGAGAAAGGTATCTTAACTCAAGACGAAGCAAATCTTCTGATTAGCGCTGAGGAACATAGACTGTACACGATTAACGTGGATGACTTCTCACCAGAGGAGCTTGCAGCAAAGTCTCAATACCCAGACCAATCGATTGATAACGTCGCTTAAGGCCAGAAAAAGAAACAAAAACGGGACTCCTATGAGTCCCGTTTTTTTGTTCATGATTTCGTTGCCACAAATTCCAATGCTTTATCTAGCGGCTTATTCTCTCTAGACAATCTAATCATCTAAGCGAGTTACTTCGGCGCCTTGAGCTGCATCTCAGGTAACGCTTTTTTCTTCGCCTTAACCTTACGAGCCACAAACCAAATCAATAAGCCCAATAGAGTCGCGACCACATTACCCACCGCAATAATGATCATACTGCGCTGTCTGTCATCTTCACGTTTTTGAAGGATCATCAACTCTGTTGCGATACGCTTCTGTTCAGCAAGTGCTTCTTCTTGAAGGCGTCGTGACTCTGCTAAGTCGATATCTTCAACAACGCTGTACGACTGCTCGGTAATAGGAAAGATCAGCGGGCGCTGACTTGAAGCATCAGTGGCGTAAACCATCCCTGACCAATTATAAATCCCCAAATCGCCATTATAAGGCACCTCAAGAGCGACTTTCATTGCGTCGACTTCAGCTTGCCCCTGCTTGTACATCACATATTCATCAGGAGCCTTGTGCTCAACATGAACCGCTAACGAGCTCGGTGCGATCATCCCCTGCTCACCAGACACCACAATAGTATGAGGTAAACCCTCTTTTCGTGATTGAATGAAGGTGCTAGTGATCGGTGTTGGGTAAACCAAGACTTCTTGCTCTTGCGCTCGCAGGAACACACCATTACCAGAGGTAATACGCGCTCGGTATTTACCGGGCTCGATATCAATTGGCAAAGAGACCGTGAACACACCATCTCCAGCCTTTTCATCAAGATCAGCGCCATCATCGGCAAACTCGCCCATCACAACCGGCACCGGGCGCGCTTCTCTCACCAAAGACTCTTCGTTTTCAACAAACTTAGTAAAGGTGACCTTAAGCTTCACGCGATCGAGAAAATCGCGCAGCACCAGCGGCTTGCCATCAGAGGTCAGTCGAGCGGTAAATTTGATGCGTTCAGTTTGATACAACTTATCTGGGAACTCATTAGCATCCAAAACAAGATGAGACAGGAGCTTGATATTGTTCTTAGGGGAAACTTTACCTATCGCTTGCCAAGGGCCGGGCATCGGATTGTCGATAGAGATAATGTCCATGGACGATTCTTCGTACCAACGGACATTATCAGCATTGCGCCAAGAGTAGTATTTCTTGCCATCAGGGCGAACCAAAACGACAGGTTTAGAGTTATCGGCGCGATAAATCACAAAGGTGACTTGTTCAATACTGGGATCAACGCGAAAACGGTTGTCCAATAAACTCATTACGGATTCTGTTGCTGCATGTAAGCCAAAGCTTAACAGCAATAAGCAACCGGTAGCCAATACCCTTAACATACTTTCTCCCTACTGACGCCAGAGGCAGCTTCCGCTTTTCTCGACGAGATCTAAACGACTTTGATGCGCTTCTACTTCATCGGCCGTAGCTCGTAAAACCTTTAGGGATTTTCGACCACTTTCTACTCTTCGTATGCTTTCGGCTTCGCCTTCCTGTTGACCAGCGTTAAATTGCAGCGAAGTTTGACCACCCGTCATCAATAAGTAGACGTCGGCTAGGATCTCCGCATCGAGCAATGCGCCGTGGAGAGTACGGTGCGAGTTATCAATACCGTAACGGTCACATAAGATATCTAGGTTGTTTCTTTTACCTGGGAATATCTTCTTCGCCATTGCCAAGGTATCGGTAACTTTACAGTAGTCATCCGTTTTACCTATCGCAGGGTTGAGCTTCTCAAACTCATAGTCCATAAAGCCCGTATCGAAGGGCGCGTTATGAGCCACCAGCTCAGCACCTTTGATAAAGTCGAGAAACTCTTTATGTATGTCTTGGTATTCAGGCTTATCAATCAAGAATTCATCGGTAATACCGTGAACGCCAATCGCCTCTTCTTGAATCGCACGATCGGGCTTGATGTAGACGTGGAAATGACGCCCGGTCAACCTGCGGTTGATGATCTCTACTGCACCAATTTCAACGATGCGGTGGCCCATATAGTGAGGACCACCTTCTGTATTCATACCGGTGGTTTCGGTATCGAGTACAACAATGCGCTTATTTTCGTTCGAACTGTTTTTTTCGTTCGTGCTTTGTTCTGGAGTGCTACTGGTATTCATAAGGATAACTGTGTCAGACTATGCCGATAATGTGCTTGAGGTAATAGTATCAAATCATGACGAAACAAGTTGAAATTTTCACTGATGGTTCTTGTTTAGGCAACCCTGGTCCCGGTGGCTATGGCATCGTACTTCGCTACAAGAAAGTCGAGAAGACGCTAGCAGAAGGCTTCACGCTAACAACCAATAACCGTATGGAAATGCTCGCCGCTGTCGTTGCTCTCCAAGCCCTCAAAGAGCCTTGCTCTGTGATTCTGACCACAGATAGCCAATACGTGCGTCAAGGCATCACACAGTGGATTCATAACTGGAAAAAGCGTGACTGGAAAACAGCCGACAAGAAACCGGTTAAAAATGCCGACCTGTGGCAAAGGCTCGATAAAGAAACCGCTCGCCATAGCGTAGATTGGCGCTGGGTAAAAGGACACGCAGGGCACAGAGAAAACGAGATGTGTGATGATTTAGCAAGAAACGCAGCGGAAAATCCGACTCAAGAAGATACGGGCTATCAACCAAGCTAATCGTCTTTTTAATTAGACGCACATTTCAGAAAGCGATTTATAATTTCTTAAACTGACCAATCGATAAAAAGCCGACAACTAGTCGGCTTTTTCTGTTTTTAGCGGATATGACGCTTTGGTTGAATCCATTGTACGGCGCGTATTGGTTCTAAAACTTGCCCCAACAGGCGAGAAACGTCGCTTGAGGTGCCAATGTGGCTTGATAGGTTTTAGCGGGTAAGTACGTTTACGAGCAACAATAAAGTATTGGCTTCCGGCGAAGGATGCACAACCACCTAAGCTGTTCTCCAACCACGTCCACATCGCTTGATACTTACTCATCGGAAACAGCGCGTAGGTGTCACAATGAATTACTTCATAGTTAAGTACACCTAACCAGTCTTTAATTCGACTTGGCGTGTACATCCGCCCACTCCAGGGTAAGCTGTTCTTTCGCCAAGGCATCAAACTGGCAAGCCCAGTGACACTGATTGGGTTGAAGCCAGTGATAATAATATAGCCATCGTCCATCATCACTCGATCGACTTCTCTCAATAATCGATGCGGGTCATTGCTATAATCTAGCTGATGACTCAGTACTACAACATCAAAGCTTTTCTCCAAAAAGGGTAAATTATAGCCATCCGCTATCACATTATGTAATGGGTTCTGGATATCTAGGTTTACTTGATGTTGAATGTTGCATGTGCAGCTAGAAATCTCACTACTGAGGCCACCGAGCTTGAGCATATGGTAACCAAATAGCTTTGGGCACCACTCATCGAGTCGAGTTTGAATAGATTCTCTCAACCAGTCCCCATTGTGCAATTGCGCCCAAGTGTAAGGACGTTCAAACTTCTTTCTGCTACGTGCTGGCTTCATCAATAATCTGTCTCACTTATTCTGTCGCACTAAAAGTGACTGGAGAACCAATAATGTTACATATCAAAAGCATACCTGCATTTAACGACAATTACATCTGGCTGATTCAAAATAGCGATCGCCGTTGTGCTGTCGTCGACCCTGGTGATGCGGCTCCAGTATTAGAGTACTTAGCACACCATGAGCTAACTTTAGATGCAATCTTGATTACACACCACCACCACGATCACATTGGTGGCGTTCCAGAACTCGTTAGACAATTTCCCGGCGTGGATGTCGTGGGTCCAAGGAATGAACCTATCCCTACCTTAACTCATCCGGTCGATGATGGTGATCAATTAGAACTGTTTGGCGAAGTATTTCTCGTCCTAGGACTCAGTGGCCACACCGCGGGTCATATTGGTTATGTGGGCGATGCCAAACTGTTTTGTGGTGATGTGCTGTTCTCTGCGGGTTGTGGCCGAATCATGGAAGGCACACCACAACAGATGTTCGATGCACTGAATAAGATCACGGCGCTGCCTCAAGAAACCGAAGTTTATTGTGCACATGAGTACACTGCAGCCAATATCGCTTTCGCATTAGCCGTTGAGCCTGATAACCAACATTTGCAGCAATATCGCGACCAAGTGAACCGACTTCGTGCTCAAAATAAGTCGACCATCCCCACAAATTTGAGACAAGAGAAGTTTGTGAACCCCTTCCTGCGCTATACCGAGCCAAGTGTAGTGAAATCAGTGTCTAATCGCACCGAGCAGACCGACCCTTTATCGGTATTCACCGCTTTACGTGCGTGGAAGAACGAATTTTAACAAATACAGACTTGTCACTCATAGGGGGTGGCAAGTATTATCATCGGCCGTTAATTAAAAAGGCTGTAACATGCGAGTTAAGTACAGCTGGGCTTTGGTATTACTACTTTCTGGTTGCCAATTAACTCAGTCAGAGAATCCAGACCAAGCTTCCGAGCAAACCAACACTTCTCCTACTAAAGAAGTTTCTCAAGCGAACGTTTCATCAGAAGCAACAGCCAAAGAAGATCAAAAAGTTGAAGCACCTGTCGTTACTCCACAAACACAAGAAGATGTTTGGAAACGCATTGCGATGCAACTTGAAATGGAAGTGCCAGACCAAAAGAAAGTCGACTACTACCGAACTTGGTACCTCAAGCACCCGAGTCATCTAAAAACCGTATCAAAACGTGCTGAACCTTTCCTATATTTGATCACCACTAAGATTGAAGAAAAAGGCTTACCACTAGAACTGGCACTATTGCCCGTTGTAGAAAGCTCTTTCGATGCATTTGCCTATTCTCATGGCAGTGCTGCAGGTCTATGGCAGTTCATTTCAGGCACAGGCAAAGACTACGGTCTTGAACAGAACTTTTGGTATGACGGCCGCCGCGATGTTGCCGCCTCTACCGACGCCGCATTGGATTTCTTATCAGACCTTAACCGACGTTTCGATGGCGACTGGAACCATGCAATTGCTGCCTATAACAGTGGTGGTGGTCGAGTAAACAGCGCAATCCGCAAGAACAAGAAACTGGGCAAGCCAATCGATTTCTTCTCGCTGGACTTACCAAAAGAAACCAGCAGCTATGTACCTAAACTGCTTGCTCTAGCTGATGTCATTGCCAACCAAGAAAAGTATGGCATCGATATTCCAGCGATCCCGAACAAGCCTGTGCTGACTCTGGTTAACCCTGAAGAACAGCTTGATTTAGCCATTGCTGCGAACTACGCAGGCATTCCTGTCAAAGAACTGCAAGGTTACAACCCGGCTTACAACCAGTGGGCGACAGCGCCAGAGAAACACCAACAACTATTACTTCCTTTAGACTCAGTTGAGAAATTCAACAAAGAAGTCGCTGCCAATAAAGGCAAAGGCATGAAGTTGGTGCGTTACAAGGTTCAATCTGGTGACAGCATTAGCGTACTGGCAAGCAAATATAACACCACCAGCAAAGTGATCCGCTCTGCGAACGGTTTGAGCAACAACAATATTCGTATCGGCCAGCACTTACTTATCCCAACATCCACCAAAGACGACAAGACATACGCCCTAAGCGCCTCAAATCGCCTAGCAAGCACACAGTCGAAGAGTCGTGGTCAATATAAGCTCAGCCATACTGTAAGAAGTGGTGACAGCCTATGGACGATTGCACGCGCAAATAAGGTCTCTCACCAATCACTGGCTAAGTGGAATGGCATGGGACCACGCGACACGCTTAGAGTTGGTCAAGAACTGGTCATTTGGAAGAATGGCTCAGACGGCGCCATCATCCGTACGATCTTTTATAACGTAAGATCAGGTGACACAGTCAGCGGTATTGCATCAAAGTTCAAAGTAAAAAGTGCAGATGTTGTAAAATGGAACACTTTGCAGAACAAGAAATACTTACAGCCAGGACAAAAACTCAAGCTGTATGTTGATGTAACTAAGGTAAGTGTATGAACCCGTCAAGTAACCCACTCGTCATGCTGTTGGATATATTCCGTTCACCAACAGCTTGTTTCTTAGCGCTTTATCAACGAAGTGCTTGGGGATGGCAACCGTACGTCGTATTAATGCTCAGCCCATTTTTGTTTTGGGGTGCTTATTTTTCGAATGTAGATTTTGCATGGTTAAGTGCAGAGCTCTCGCAGCAACTGGCTCAAACGAACCCTGACCAATTGGCGTTACTTGACAGCAATACCTTACTCGCGAGTGAGATCATCAGCGACGTATTTGGCCGAACATTAACCATTGTTCTATTGGCATTCTGGTTTAACCTAGCAACCAAGCCAAGCCAACACCGACACAGCTTTTGGCGATGGTTTGCAGCGGCATCGGTTGTTATATTCCCAGCTGTTTTAGGTGATGTAGCAAGCTACGCAAGCCTGATACTCAAGCATGGACATGTGATGAACTACGCTGCAGACTTGAACAGCTTAAATGGCTTGATCAAGTTACCGCTAACTAATGATTGGTCACAGTTTGCTAGCTCATTACCACTGCTTCTGCCATGGTACATCGTGCTAGGTTATGCCGCGGTATTGACGTGGACTGAGTTTGAACGCGGGCAAGCGCTTGTGATTTCAGGCTTACCATGGGTTGGATACTACCTAATCTGGGCACTCTACATTTTAATCTTTTAAGTTGAAGAGATAAGGCTAGCGAAAACTCTCTAGCCTATTGTTCCGTTAGATTACCCAAGGTAACCACCGTGCTAATGGTTAAGCTACAATGACTAATAGCTAATGACTATTTAGCCTTAAAGGTCACTCGCATAGGGTTATGATCAGAAGCGTCCGTAATGGGCGCTTTTGCTTTTTCTACCTCTAGCCCTCGATAGAACACGTGGTCGAGCACCAGTCCTGTAATGAACTGAGTTCTGTTATCTGGCTCAAAGGCAACTTCCGTCAAACCAACCTTCTCCAACGCACCTTTCAATACAGCAAAGCGAGCTTCACTCCAGCTATTAAAATCCCCAGCAAAAATAACAGGCCCACGATACTTTTGTAGATTGTCAGTTAAGCTCTTGAGCTGAGCTTCATAATCTTCCGTACCAAAGGTAAAGTTCACGGCATGGATATTAATCACTGCCAACTCTTCGCCATTGCTTAGTTGGTAACGCGACCAAAGCGCGGATTTAGGCAATTGAAGCCAAGGTTCTTCATGAGTATAAGCACAAGCTTCAATCGGCAAATGAGTTGCTAGGTTGAGTACCCCTGCACTTTGCTCAAAGGCCTCAAACGCATTAACACGTGTGCTACCCCATTGGCCGCTCGTTACCCATTGGCGAAGCCCTTCTGTCATACTCGCTTCTTGCAGCAAGACTAAATCGCTACCTGCCGACAGCTTATTTAACTCACTCTGCCAATTATTTCGGTTTTGCTTATAGATATTCCACACCGTAATGTCTAAGTCATCAGACACATCAATCGCTTTCGGTGCAGAGTTTTGGTAGCAGCTGTAGATGTCGTTACTGGTACTTTGAGAGGAAGTGATCAAGTTGGGTTTATTCGGGATAACGAAGATAAAATGAAAACTAACGACAGCAAGCGTTATCAATAGCGTGATAACAATGATGGTTTTCTTAAACATACAGCACCCTACCAGAAATGAAAAAGGAGCGATAAACGCTCCTTTTAGGGTAATAGTTTTTTTATACGGCGTCTTCGTCTTCTTCGCCAGTACGAATACGTACCACACGTTCAACTTCAGTAATGAAGATCTTACCGTCACCAATTTTACCTGTTTGAGCCGTCTCGATGATGGTATCAACACATTGGTCAGCCACTTCGTCGGTTACAACGATTTCTAGTTTCACTTTAGGTAAAAAGTCGACCATGTACTCTGCGCCGCGGTATAGCTCAGTATGACCTTTTTGACGTCCAAAGCCTTTAACTTCAGATACTGTCATACCCGTAATACCCACTTCTGCAAGTGCTTCACGTACATCATCAAGTTTGAATGGCTTGATAATGGCTTCAATCTTTTTCATGTTCATCCCTTAAACTGTGCGAATGGCTCATTATCGGTTAGCTATAGTAAACATTCAATGAAAAAAGCCAGAGCTTTAAAGCTCTGGCTCGAAATTTATCATCTTGTTTAATCAGCGCTTTGAGAAGGTTTTACTTAAGGCTTGCGTAGTAAGCGGCTAGATTCGCGATGTCTTCATCACTCAGCATTGAAGCTTGAGCCTGCATTACAGCGGCCAAACCACCGGTGCGCTGGCCGTTCTTATAGGCCTTAATTGATGAAGCGATGTATTGCTCGTTTTGACCTTTAAGGTTTGGATAGCCAGGGATCACTGCGATACCGTCTGCACCATGACATGCCGCACAGATTGCTGCTTTAGCTTGACCCGCAGCAACATCAGCCGCCAGTGCGTTACCACTCAATAGTCCAAATCCAAGAACTAATCCTAGTGTAATTTTCTTCATTGCATATTCCATTAATTATTTTTATTAAAGTGACGTCGAATTGTGACACAAACTTTTTCTACTTGCTCCAAAGCGCTTCACAATCTTGACCTTCGTAGTTTTTATCTACGAATAAGCCTAAAACAGCGATCACTTGATTGCCATCCATTAATATCGGTGTTCTGCGTCGTAACCAACTGGGTACTTGGTACTCTTGAAACAACTTCTTCAGCTTCCTGCTATGACCGCGCCCAACAGGGTGTGCTGACAATCCCTCAGGGTTAAAGATCACTCGCAATGTTCTGCTCGCTGTGTTGAGACTAAAATGTTGCGCATCACAGTGGTTAGATACACCATCACTCGCCGCTGAAATTAAGTGTAGTTCCCCTAAACCGTCAGGCAAAACTAAGCTCTCTTCCATCGAGATATCACTTTGCCAGTTTGACAAGTCTTTGGTCTCTTTGACGACATAGAGCTGATGATTAAAACGTCTAACCTCAACCTCATTCAGCACCAACTTAGGATTGGCGTCCGCCTGAGCACATGCCACCTCATCCCATACAAGTTTGAGCTGCTTTTGGCTCGGCATCGGTTGATTACAGCGGCTCAGCCACATTCT
This sequence comes from Vibrio sp. Vb339, assembly GCF_902751245.1. NCBI lineage: Bacteria > Pseudomonadati > Pseudomonadota > Gammaproteobacteria > Vibrionales > Vibrionaceae > Vibrio > Vibrio sp. Vb339. The sequence continues at coordinate 1,268,771 of NZ_CADDIS010000002.1, forward strand.
TAATAGGCGTGCACGCAGTAAATCAGAGTGCTGAGATAGTGCTTCTATACTTATGCTTTGACTTTGATTGCCACCTAAAGCTTGCTGTAAGTGAGACTCAAGCAACTCATCCAGCAGCAACTCTTGTTCTGCACATAGCTGAGCGCTGCGACTGACCGACTCTCGGAAACTAGGCCAACGCTCGGTCAGTGTCGGAGCGACTTGATGACGAATAAAATTGCGGTCAAAGCGAACGTCTTGATTACTCTCATCTTCTACCCAAGTTAACGCCATATCACGCGCCGCCCCTTCAATATCCGTTCTCGTCACCGACAGCAGTGGGCGAACGATATGAGCACCTGAAAACGGCATCATTTTCGCCATTGAAGAGAGCCCTTTCGGGCCACTGCCACGCTTAAGAGCTAACAAGAAGGTCTCGACTTGGTCATCGATGTGTTGACCTGTAACTAATACATCACCCTGTCTAATATGCTTTTTAAAAGCTTGGTATCGCGCGTCTCGAGCCAGCTTTTCAACGCTTTCTCCACGGCTAATATCTAGCGAGACTCGTTCAATGAACAAAGATACCGACAAAGCATCACACCATGTTTGGCACTGCTCTGCCCAATAATCAGCATTCTTACTTAAGCCGTGGTGAACATGTACCGCACAGCACTCAATGTGATGGGACTTGGCGTATTGCGCAGCCAACTCCAACAACACTCGTGAATCGACACCACCACTGAAAGCGACGATCAACCGACAAGGCTTAAGCGCGCTTTGATCAAGTACAGATGTGAAGGTATCAATTAAGTGTGTCATGAGGCTAATAAACCAAGAGGTCGTGTGTGAAGGGATAATGTTTTAATAATAAAAAAGGGTTGGCACTGAGTCCAACCCTTTCATCAACTTGTTCGTATAGCTAGCCTTATCGCTAAGGCAAGTTATCAGCAGTAGCCGTAGCTCATTAGACGCTGGTAACGACGCTCAAGCAGCGTTTCGTTATCAAACTGCTCTAGCTCTTCTAGCTGTTTAACTAACATGTCTTTCATGTTCTGAGCCGTTTGTGCAGGGTCGCGGTGCGCGCCACCTAGAGGCTCAGGAATGATTTCGTCGATAAGCTCAAGCTCTTTAAGACGAGGAGCAATAAGGCCCATCGCTTCAGCTGCTTGTGGTGCTTTATCTGAATCGCGCCATAGGATTGAAGCACAACCTTCTGGAGAGATTACTGAGTACGTAGAGTACTGAAGCATGTTCACGTAGTCACCAACACCAATCGCTAGTGCACCACCAGAACCGCCTTCACCCACAACGTTACAGATAACAGGAACTGAAAGGCCAGCCATCACTTTTAGGTTTTTAGCGATAGCTTCAGATTGACCACGCTCTTCAGCACCAACACCTGGGTATGCGCCCGCTGTGTCGATGAAAGTGATGATAGGCATGTTGAAACGCTCAGCGGTTTCCATTAGACGTAGTGCCTTACGGTAACCTTCTGGCTTTGGCATACCAAAGTTACGGATCACTTTCTCTTTAGTCTCACGACCTTTCTGATGACCAATAACCATAACAGGACGGCCATTTAGACGAGCCATACCACCCACAATCGCTTTGTCGTCAGCGTAAGCGCGATCGCCCGCCATCTCTTCAAACTCTGTGAATGCATGCTCCAGGTAATCTTTGGTGTAAGGACGCTGAGGGTGACGAGCAAGTTGAGCTACCTGCCATGCACCTAAGTCACTAAAGATTTTCTGTTTAAGCTCTAAGCTTTTTTTCTCTAGTTGTTCGATTTCTTTGTCTAGATCTACCGCTGTGTCACCACCGTGACGCGAAACGTCACGTAGCGCTTCGATTTTTGCTTCAAGTTCAGCGATAGGCTTTTCAAATTCTAGAAAGTTCAGGCTCATCTATGAATCCTTGTTGATTCAGCTCCGCATTCGCGAAGCTAAATTTTAGTTAAATTCGAGTTCTACTTGGCTATTTCCAAGCAGCTGTTTTAATTCGTCTAGCAATGTATCACTTGGCGTCACGCGCCATTCTGTGCCCAATGTTAACCGCGCTCTAGCGTCGGCACGCTGGTAGTATACATTGACTGGGACCGTTCCGGCTCTATAAGGTTCTAAGATTTGACTAAAGCGTTCAAAAAATTGACCGTTAATTTGGGATTGGTCGATAGATATCGACACCCCACGAGCATATTTCTCACGGGCGCTTCCTAAGTCCATGACCTCGCGCGCGGACATTTTAAGCCCGCCATTGAAATCATCAAAGCTGACCTGTCCGGAAACGACCACAATTTTGTCTTTTTCGAGCAATTCTGCGTAGCGATCGAGCGCATCCGAGAACAACATCACTTCCATTCGGCCCGATCGGTCATCAAGTGTCATCAAACCGATTCGCGTACCGCGCTTCGTCGTCATTACTCTCGCAGCAATCACCAAACCTGCAATCGTTAATGATTGGTCACGACGCGTTGGCGTAGCATCTTTCAAACGACAGCTGGTGTATTTCGCTAACTCTTTGATGTAAGCGTTAACCGGGTGACCCGTTAAATACAAGCCAAGCGTTTCACGTTCACCTTCAAGCCAAACCTTCTCAGGCCATTTAGGCACTTGGGTATACTTGTGCTCAACCTCTTCCGGAGCGTCGGTCAACACACCAAACATATCAGATTGACCAAAAGACTCGGCATGGTGATGTTGGCTCGCCGCCTTCACCGCATCTTTCAAAGATGCCATCATCGCAGCTCGGTGAGGACCTAATCTATCTAAGGCTCCGGATAGAATCAACTTTTCGATAACACGTTTATTAACCTTCTTTAGATCAAGACGCGCACAGAAGTCGAATAAGTCTTTAAAGTAACCACCTTTATTTCGCGCTTCAATGATCGCTTCAATAGGGCCTTCACCGACCCCTTTGATCGCACCGATGCCATAGACAATCGCGCCATCTTCATCGACGTTAAAGCGGTACAGACCCGAGTTGATATCTGGGGGTAAAAGCTTGAGCTTCATACGGAAACATTCATCAACAAGGCCGATAACCTTCTCGGTGTTATCCATATCCGCTGTCATTACCGCAGCCATAAATTCCGCTGGGTAGTGCGTTTTCAGCCATAGCGTTTGATAAGAAACCAGTGCGTATGCTGCGGAGTGAGATTTGTTAAAGCCGTAGCCCGCAAATTTCTCTACCAAATCAAAGATCTTCATGGCCAGTTCGCCATCAACACCATTGGCTTCAGCGCCCTCTTTAAAGGTACCACGCTGCTTTGCCATCTCTTCTGGCTTTTTCTTACCCATCGCGCGACGCAACATATCCGCTCCGCCAAGCGTATAGCCAGCAAGGATCTGTGCGATTTGCATTACCTGTTCTTGATACAGAATGATGCCGTACGTAGGTTCTAGTGTCTCTTTAAGCGATTCGTGTTGCCACGTTTCATCAGGGTAAGAAACCGCTTCTCGGCCGTGTTTACGGTCGATAAAGTTATCTACCATGCCTGATTGCAGAGGACCCGGACGGAACAAGGCTACCAATGCGATAATATCTTCAAAACAGTCCGGTTGTAGACGTTTGATCAGGTCTTTCATACCACGCGATTCCAGCTGGAATACCGCGGTGGTTTCAGAATTTTGTAACAGGTTGAACGATGCTTGGTCATCAAGAGGAATCGACTCGATACGAACCGGCTCTTTACCCTCTTTCTTCAGGCGAGGGTTTACGAGGCCTAACGCCCAGTCGATGATGGTCAGGGTACGTAGACCCAAGAAGTCGAACTTAACCAAACCAGCGGTTTCAACGTCATTCTTATCGAATTGCGTTACTGGGAAGTTACCTTCGGCATCGGCATAAATTGGCGCAAAATCGGTGATCGTGGTGGGTGAGATAACAACACCACCCGCGTGCTTACCCGCATTTCGCGTACAACCTTCAAGGATGCGACACTTATCGATCAGCTCACGAACTTCTTCATCGCCATCGTAAAGCTCTGGCAATGCAGGTTCAGCAAGGAATGCTTTCTCTAGCGTCATACCCGGGTCTGGCGGTACAAGCTTTGAAATTCGATCGACGAAACCAAACGGGTGACCCAATACACGGCCTACATCGCGGATTACCGCTTTTGCCGCCATGGTACCAAAGGTGATGATCTGAGATACCGCATCACGACCGTACATTTCAGCCACGTGATCAATAACTTGGTCACGTTTATCCATACAGAAGTCGATATCGAAATCGGGCATGGATACACGTTCTGGGTTCAAGAAACGTTCGAAAAGGAGATCGTATTCAAGCGGGTCAAGATCGGTGATATCAAGCGCGTAAGCTACTAGAGATCCGGCACCAGAACCACGGCCAGGACCTACTGGCACATCGTTGTCTTTTGACCACTGGATGAACTCCATTACGATCAAGAAGTAACCTGGGAAACCCATGTTATTGACAACTTCGAGCTCGATCTTGAGTCGCTCATCGTATTCAGGTCTGCGCTCAGCGCGAACTTTTTCGTCAGGGAACAGGAACGCCAAACGTCGTTCAAGACCTTCTTCAGATTTCTTGATCAAGAAATCTTCAATCGCCAAACCTTCCGTCGGGAAGTTAGGCAGGAAGTATTCACCTAAACGAACGGTCACGTTACAGCGCTTGGCAATCTCAACACTGTTCTCTAGCGCTTCTGGAATGTCTGAGAACAGCTCACACATCTCTTCTTCACTACGTAGGTATTGCTGTGCGCTGTAGTTCTTCGGACGACGAGGATCGACCATTGTGAAACCATCATGGATCGCCACGCGGATTTCATGGGCATCAAAAAGATCTTCAGTTAGGAAAACCACTTCGTTGGTTGCGACAACAGGCAAGTCTTCCTGCTCAGCAAGCTCTAACGCAAAGTGCAGGTAAGACTCTTCATCCGGTCGTCCGGTACGAATCAGTTCCAAGTAAAAACGATCGGCGAAGTACGTTTTGTAAAACTCGACGCTGCTTGCAACCAAGTCACGGTTACCTTTCAGTAACGCCTTACCAATCTCACCTTCTTTGGCGCCCGATAGAATGATCAGGCCTTCTGCATTCTCAATTAGCCACTCTTTATCAATAACAGGCTGATGCTGAACGTGACCACGAAGGTAAGCTTTTGAGATAAGTAGCGTTAGGTTGTTATAACCTTTATTGTCCGTTGCGATAACGGTGAGCTTGGTCAACTCGTCACCGAATTCCGGAGACTGCATCAAGAAGTCAGCACCAATAATAGGTTTAACCCCACACCCATGGGCAGTACCGTAAAACTTCACCAAACCACACAAGTTGGTAAAGTCGGTCAATGCTAGAGCAGGCATACCCATTTCAGCGACTTTTTTAACTAACGGTGGCACCTTGGATAGGCCATCCACCATCGAAAAGTCACTGTGTACGCGTAGGTGAACAAATTTTGGATCTGACATTATTTTTCCTGAGTTCTAGGTTTGAGCCTAGGATTACAACTGTGTGTATTCTATTTTTTTCTAATACAAGTTAGCAACTTTATTCGATGCCAAGCTCTAGTTAACGTAAAGCTCTAGTCTATGCCAAGAATGCGTTTTACTGGCTTAAAGCTCTTGCGGTAATGCTCGGTTACACCATGTTTTTCAATCGCTTCGAAATGCGCTTTGGTCGGGTAACCTTTATGCTTAGCAAAACCAAACTCTGGATGAAGTTTATCAAGATCTTCCATCTCTTGGTCACGAACGACTTTAGCGATAATAGACGCCGCACTGATTTCAGCCACTCGCAAGTCACCCTTCACAATCGCAAGACCGTCCATCGGCAGTTCTGGGACACGGTTTCCATCTATCAACGCCATGTCAGGTTGAACGCTCAAACCTGCGATAGCTCGCTGCATAGCTACCATCGTCGCTTGCAGGATATTCAACTCATCAATTTCTTGTGGGGAACAACGGCCAACAGACCACGCCAAAGCTTTCTCTTTGATTTCAGGAAGCAACGCAAGACGCTTCTTCTCAGATAATTTCTTTGAGTCGTTCAAACCTTCGATCGGATTATTTGGATCGAGGATAACCGCAGCAGTCACCACGTCGCCAACCAAAGGACCACGGCCTACTTCATCTACGCCAGCAAACAGTTGGTAACCTTGCGGGTATTCAAATGGAGGAAGCTCTTTTTTTTCTTTTACTGCCATAACTAATCTCTTAATGTTCTATAGATAAGCGCTTTATGCTTCAACAAAAGGTCGGTCAATCAATTTCAATACTGCGTTAGCGGCTTGCTTATCAGCATCTTTACGGATCCAATGGTGCATCTCGGTAAAGCGTTCGATCAAGGCACTGTTATCGGCTGATAGCATTTTATCGACAGACGGGAACAAAAAGTCTGGGTGACACTCTTCAAGAATATGCTCTTTCACGATCTCTTCACCAGCCAAAATATTCGGCAATGACACAAACTCAGTGATCGCCAACTTCTTAACAATGTAACCCGTCAGCTTATTTACTTTGTAACCAACCACCATAGGGCGTTTAAGCAACATACATTCAAGAGCCACAGTACCTGAAGCCAAAAGCACAGAATCAGCAGCGGTAATCACGTTGGTTGCCGTATCTTCGACTAACGTGAATTCAAGCTCAGGTGCGGTCGATTGCCAGATTTCAGTAAACTGCTTTTTACGCTGCTCGTTAACGAGCGCAACAACAAAATTGATATCCGGATACTTCTGCTTGATACGTTGGCAAGTTTCGATAAATGGCTGAGCAATCAAACCCATCTCACCACCACGACTACCCGGTAATACGGCTAACCACTGCTTGTCTTGATCAAGACCTAACAGCTCTCGAGAATCTTGTTTACTAGGCTCTAAAGGAATCGCGTCTGCCAACGTGTGACCAACAAACTCACAGGCAACGTTATATTTATCGTAGAACGCTTTTTCGAACGGCAAGAAAGCCAAGACTAAGTCGGTTGCTTTGTCGATTTTAAAGATACGCTTTGGACGCCAAGCCCACACTGAAGGGCTCACGTAATGCACCGTTTTGATACCAGCGTTCTTAAGGTCTAACTCAAGCCTTAGGTTGAAATCGGGCGCGTCGATACCGACAAAGACATCGGGTGGATTTTGAGTGAAATACTTAACCAGCTCTGCTTTTACTTTTAACAAGCGAGGTAAACGGCCAAGCACTTCAACTAAGCCCATAACGGCCAGCTCTTCCATCTCGAAAAGAGACTCACAACCTAGGGCTTTCATTTTCGGCCCGCCAATGCCAACGAACTCTGCATTCGGGTATTGTGATTTGATCGCTTTGATAAAGCCTTCACCAAGCGTATCGCCAGACAGTTCGCCGACAACAATGCCTACGCGCAATGGTTCATTCGAAACGAAGTCCGAGCTATTGGTTGCTGCTTCTTGCTGTGCCATAGTTTTTCAATTCCCTTGTTGCCTAAAACAAAAAAGACCGCCTAACGAGTAGCGATCTTTTTGTTATACCATTCTGATGAAGTAGTTATTGCCATACTCACATTGATTGGTACATAACCATATCGAGTATTAACGAATAATACCGCGCTCAGAGTTCTCTAGCATTTCAAGCATAGGCGCTACCGAAGTAAACTCTTTTGCCATTTCAACTAAAGCCACTTTCGCTTCTTCAAGTGTTTTACCTGAACGGTATAACTCTTTGTACGCCTTCTGTAGTGCACGAATTTCAGGTTTTTCAAATCCGTTACGCTTCAAACCTACTAGATTAAGACCGAATGGAGCCGCGTGGTTACCCTGTGCAAGTACGTACGGCAGTACATCTTGAACAACTGCAGAACAGCCACCAATGTATGCGTAAGCACCAATCGAACAGAACGGGTGAATCGCAGAAAGAGCCATAACACCAGCGTAGTCGCCAACCGTTACGTGACCGCCAAGAATAGCGTTGTTACCAATGTGAGTGTGGTTACCAACAATAACATCGTGCGCTACGTGAGCATTAACACAAAGTAAGTTGTCATCACCAATCACGGTGGTTGCTTTGTCTTGAACCGTACCACGATGGATTTGAACCGCTTCACGAATTACGTTGCGATCACCGATCACAACTGTTGTGTCTTCGCCGCCGTATTTCTTATCTTGGTTTTCTTCACCGATAACAGCGTGTGGGAAGATACGGTTTTCTTTACCAATGGTTGTGTGACCTTTGATCACAACGTGCGACATCACTTCAGTGTCGTCACCAATTGTCACGTTACCAGCAATGTAAGTGAAAGGCCCAACCGTCACGTTAGCACCGATAGTTACATCACCTTCGATTACTGCTGCCGGGTGAATTTTCGCTGTTTCATGAATCATATTAAAACTCTCTACGAGCACATTTAAGTTCAGCTGAACATACAACTACGCCGTCAACTTTAGCAACACCGTTAAACGATGCGATGCCACGACGTTCTTTTAAGAATTCAACTTCGATAACCAGTTGGTCACCTGGTACTACTGGCTTACGGAATTTAGCTTTATCTACGCTAGCAAAGTAGTACAACTCGTTGCCAGAAGGCGCACCGAAAGATTTGAATGCTAGAAGGCCTGTTGCTTGTGCCATTGCTTCTAAGATCAACACGCCTGGGAATACAGGAAGCTGAGGGAAGTGGCCTGTGAACTGAGGTTCGTTAACAGAAACATTCTTAATTGCGGTCAGTGTTTTTTCTTTTTCAAAGCTAGTCACACGATCAACCATTAAGAATGGGTAGCGATGAGGTAATAGTTCCTGAATTTCAGTAATGTTCATCGTTGTCTGTTCAGTAGTCAAAGTCGTATTCCTATGTATATTCTTTATTTAATTAGAAGGATTATAAACGAAAAAGACTCGCTGTACGCGAGCCTTTTATTAGAAATGCTGGAATTATGATTCCGCGCTCTTCTCAATAAGTTTTTCAACGGTTTTCAAACGCTTGTTCATTTCATCAATACGATGAACACGCGTTGCTGTTTTACGCCAATCTTTGTTTGGCTGTAAAGGAATACCCGAAGAGTACATGCCTTTCTCAGTGATGCTGCGCATTACCATTCCCATTCCGGTAATCGTAACGCCGTCAGTAATTTCAATGTGACCATTAATCACACTACCACCACCAATAATACAGTACTTACCTACCGTCGTGCTGCCTGCAATGATAGTACCACCTGCAAGAGCTGAACCATATCCGATGTGAACATTGTGAGCAATCTGAAGTTGGTTATCTAGGATAACGTTGTCTTCAATGATTGTGTCATCTAATGCGCCGCGGTCGATGGTAGTACACGCGCCAATTTCTACGCGGTTACCGATGCGAACAGAACCGACTTGTGGGATCTTAACCCATTCGCCTTTCTCGTTCGCATAACCAAAGCCATCAGAGCCAATAACAGTACTTGATTGGATCAGACATGCTTCTCCAATCACCACTTCATGGTAAACACTTACGTTAGCCCACAGCTTAGTGCCTGCGCCAATTTTTGCATTTTTACCAATAAAGCAACCAGCACCGATGATCACATCATCACTGAGTACCACACCAGACTCAATCACAGCGTTCGCGCCAATAGACACATTTTGTCCAATGGTTGCATCGCTAGAGATTGAAGCAGAATCAGCAATAGCCGCTGCGGGTGCAGGAGTAGTATCAAGCGCTTGAGCAACCTTAGCAAAAGCAACGTAAGGGTCACTAACCACAATAACGTTGGTCTTACACAGTTCGCGCTCACTCTCTTTAACCATAATAGCGGATGCTTTACAGTCACCTAGGTGCTTGCTGTACTTAACGTTAGAAAGGAACGTAATGTTACCTTCTTGCGCTTTATCCATAGGAGCGACTGCTGAGACGGTAATCGTACCGTCTCCGTGTAGCTCTCCCCCAGTAATCGTCGCCAATTCGGCTAAAGTCAGGTTCTTCATAAAACTTATTTCAGTGATTTAATTACTTGCTCAGAGATGTTGTATTCAGGCTTACCGTATTGTAGAGCTTGAATATCAACGATCATGTCGTAGCCTTCTTTCTCTGCAACTTTAGTTACAGCATCTTGAATCACTTTGAACAGCTTCTGCTTCTCTTGTGCTTCACGACGTTGACTTGCTTTTTCTAGTGCTTGAGCTTTGATTTTGTACTTGCTGTCTAGTTGGCCGACTTCGATACGAAGCTTCTCAACTTCTTCAGGACCTAGTAGCTCGCCATCACGCTTAAGCTTTTCAATCTTTGTTTTCGCTTCAGCTTGAATGCTCTGTAGCTCAGCCGCTTTATCTTTGAACTCTTCCTGCATTTTTTGAAGAACAACTTCACGCTGAGGTAGAGCCTGGAATACTTGTGCAGTGTTTACATAACCCACTTTTTGCGCAGCTTCAGCAGCTGTTGCAAAGAAAGAAGAGCTAAGAACTACAAGGCCTAAACCTGCTGCTTTAATCATATTTTTCAAAATATTGTCCTTTAAATATTAGAAAGTTCTACCAATGGTAAATGTGAAGAACTCTTCATCATCACCTTCGTAAACTTTAATTGGTTTCGCTAGAGAGAAAACCAGTGGGCCCATCGGTGACATCCATTGAAGAGCGGCACCATAAGATGAACGGTAATTTGTTGGATCAGAGTAATCGTAGTAGTACTGGCTGCCACTGTTAGGTGCGCCGCGGTCTACGAATTCGGTATCCCATACACTCGCCATGTCGAAGAAGACACTGGTACGAATCTGGCTACGCGCTTCATCAGAAGCAAACGGCGTTGGTACAATTAACTCTAAGCTTGCCAAAGCAACCGCGTTACCACCTACTGAGTCATCAGTAGCTGAATCGTATGTAGGGTTGTTACCCGTGCTGTTCCCGTAAACAGCTTTCGGACCTGCCGAGTTAGAGCCAAAACCACGTAGGGTTGTAAAACCACCTGCGTAGTAGTTCTCGTAGAATGGGAACAAGTTATCGTTACCATCCGTTTGACCATAACCATTACCATAGCCTAAACGGCCACGCATCAATAGTGTGAACTCATGCTTTTTAGTCAGCGGGATGTAATGTTTTACATCGTACTGCATTTTGAAGTACTGAGCATCAGAACCGGGTACCGTCACCTTAGCAAAAGCACGTTGATGGTTACCTTCAGTAGGGAAGAAACCACGGTTAAGATTGTTACGAGTCCAAGAGATATTGATATCGAAGTCATCGGTTAGGATGTGTTCGTCACCATATTGGTCAATACTTCTCGCGAACTGTTCCACTTGGATATAGGTCGGAACGTTACCGATCTTGTTGTGCGTATAACCAACACCAAACTCAAGACGGTTCAGCTCATCCACAGGGAAACCCCATGTTAGGCTGGTACCATAACTTTGGTTGGTATAGTCGACGATACCTGCTTCAGAGGCTTCAAATTCGTTATAGAAGATCTTACCGCCCAAGCTCACACCATCAAGGTTCCAGTATGGGTCACGGTAGTCTAAGCTCACGTTCTTTTGGTAATCGTTCATCATGGCACTTACGCCAACACGGTTACCTGAACCTGCAAAGTTATCTTGTTGCAAACCAACTTGGAAACTAACACCTGATTCAGTACCGTAACCAACACCAAAGTTGATGCTGCCTGAGTTTGCTTCCTTAACGTTGTAAACCAAATCAACTTGGTCTTCACTGCCAGGAACACGCACTGTTTGTACATCAACCGTTTCAAAGAAACCTAAACGGTTAAGACGGCTCTTACCGGTATCAATTGACTTAGAGTTAAGCCAGCTGCCTTCCATTTGACGCATTTCACGACGCAGTACTTCGTCTTTCGTTGAGTTGTTACCCGTGAATCGAATATCTCGAACATAGATACGGCTGCCCGCTTCTACATTGATAACCAACGACACTTCTTTGGTCTCATCGTCAAATTCAGGAATCGTGCGAACTTGTGGGTACGCGTAGCCAGATTCACCAAGAATTCGTTTTACGTTCTCTTCCAAGGACGTTACCGAAGAACCGTTGTACGTATCGCCGTCTTCGAATGGCACTAACGCTTCGAAGTCAGCCTCACGACCGATTAACTCACCACGGAAAGAGACATCTTTAACGGTGTAAGCTTCGCCTTCATCAAGGCCAAGTGTGATGTAAACACCTTTCTTGTCTGGAGAGATCGCTACCTGTGTAGAGTCGACCTTAAACTTCAGGTAACCACGGTCAAGGTAGTAAGATTTCAGCGCTTCGATATCACCGGCTAAGACTTGCTTCTGGTATTTTTCATCCGCAAGGAAATTCCACCATGCAACATCAACGTTCAGATTGAAACGACTAAGCAGTTCAGAGTCTGAGAAGACTTCATTACCGATAAAGTTGATTTGCTGAATCTTAGCGGATACGCCCTCAGTAAACACAAACTTAAGGTCAGAACGGTTACGTGGCAGAGGCGTCACAACCGCTTTTACTGTCGCGTTATACTTACCCACGCTGTAGTAAAAATCTTCAAGGCCTTTCTCAATGTTACTCAGCGTAGTACGGTCAAGCGCTTCACCTTCACGAACACCAGACGCATCTAGGTTCTGCTGAAGCTGCTCTTCTTTGATCGCTTTGTTACCCGAGAATGAAATGCTCGCGATGGTCGGTCGTTCTTTCACTTGAACAACTAAAACACCTTCATCGCGAAGGACTTTAACGTCCTCGAAGTTACCTGAAGCATACAGTGCGCGAATGATCTCAGATACATCGCTTTCATCCACTTCATCGCCAATACGCACTGGCATTTTCAGTAGAGCTGCACCAAGTGCAACACGCTGTAAACCTTCGATCTTGATATCTTGAACCACAAAGTTTTGTGCTCCGTTCGCAGCCACACTAGTGGCCAATAGACTTGCGAACAGAATTTGCTTAATCGCCATACTTATTCTAATTATTCCTTGCTACTACCAATGCCTGTGAGAAACCATTCACAGACGAGTAAAATCATTAAATATTGCCAGAGCCATCAAAGAGAAGAGGATTGCACCTCCCACTCTGTATCCCATTTCCTGAACTTTTTCAGGCACCGGTTTACGAGTAACGGCCTCAATAGCGAAAAAGAGCAAATGTCCGCCATCAAGCATAGGCAGCGGAACCAAATTAATAATCCCCAAGTTAACACTAATCAGAGCCAAAAAGCCTAAGAAGTAAACCAAACCGTAATCGGCGGTTGTCCCTGCACCTTTAGCTATTGAAATCGGGCCACTCAAGTTATTTAAGCCAACATCACCAACGATGAGCTTCTTAAGCATTGTCAGCGTCAAACCAATAATTTGACCTGTTTTATCAAATGCTTTTCCTACAGACTCAATTACACCAAATTGTAACTCAAAGCGATAATCTTCTGGCCATTCTGCGACTTCTGGAGCAATACCTGCATAGCCGATTGTGGAACCATCAGAAAGCTCGCGGCTTTTTGGCGTCATAGCTAATGACTGTTCAGTACCATTTCGCAGGACTACAAGGTCCAAGGGTGTCATCGGGTTTGAACGGATTAACTCAACAACCGACTGCCACTGTTCAATAGGCTGCCCATTAATCTCAACAATTTGGTCGCCAGCTTCTACCCCTGCATCGTATGCCGCACCGTCATCAATGACTTGAGCGAGCACTGTCGATATCTCTGGAGAATATGGTCTAAAGCCCAGCGTTGTCATTGCAGATTCAGTTTCTGGGTTGAATGACCAGTCTGAAATATCCAATGTCATCTGTTGTTCAAAGCCGATATCGTCTTGAGAAGCAACCGTTACAGTCATGGACTGATCACCAATATGCGATATCAAACCCATATTGACTGATTCCCAATCTGCGGTTTTGATTCCCGAAATAGATTTAAGTTCCATTCCAGTTTCAATTCCGGCTTGTGCAGCAATAGATTGCGGAGTAACTTCACCAATTACGGGTTTAACCGCCGGCACGCCAATCAAAAATACAAGCCAATACGCAAAGACGGCAAAGATAAAGTTAAACGCTGGACCTGCACCAACTATCGCCGTTCTTTTCCACAATGGCTTCTTATCAAAAGCGTATTGTTGTTCGTCTTCAGAAAGATCGTCTACACGACCATCAAGCATCTTAACGTAGCCGCCCAATGGAATAACAGACAAGCTGTACTCTGTGCCATCACGGCCAACTTTGCTCCAGATTGATTTACCAAAACCAATCGAGAATTTCTCAACTTTCACACCACAACGACGAGCAACCCAGAAGTGTCCAAACTCATGGACAGCGACCAGAATACCAAGCGCTACAATAAAGGATGCGAAGTTCCACAGAATTCCACTCATGCTAGCTGCTCTTTAATAAATTGATTGGCTAATTGACGAGACATATTATCGAGCTCGAGAAGGCTTTCCAAGCTATCTAAGCCCTCAGAGTTATGTTGTTCACATACTTTGCTCATAACATGCTCGTTAATGACAGCAATATCGGTAAATTTCACTCGATTGTTCAAGAAAGCATCGACTGCAATTTCGTTTGCTGCGTTAATTGCGGTTGTAGCGTGCTGACCTAGGTAGCAAGCTTCAATCGCTAATCTTAAGCATGGGTAACGGCTAAAATCTGGTTCAAGGAAAGTAAGCTCGCCCACTTTGGTGAAATCCAGAGGCTTAACACCCGCTTCTGTTCGCTCAGGGTAAGACATCGTCAAAGCAATTGGCGTCGCCATGTCAGGTTCGCCCATTTGAGCAAGCACAGAGCCATCCTTGTACTGGACCATAGAATGAATCACAGACTGAGGATGAATAATCACTTTTAACTGCTCTTGACAGGCATTAAATAACCATTTCGCCTCAATGTACTCTAAGCCCTTATTCATCATAGTCGCTGAATCGACCGAGATCTTAGGACCCATAGACCAGTTAGGGTGTGCGATAGCTCGTTCTGGAGTTACCGACTCCAGCTCAGCAACGTCCGTATAACGAAAAGGACCACCTGAACCAGTCAAAAGAATATGGTTGATACCGCTCTCTTCTAAGTCACAACGGCCTAGGTTAGTTTGTACGTTTTGAGGCAAGCATTGAAAGATAGCATTATGTTCACTATCAACCGGAAGTAGTTCTGCGCCGTACTTTGCTACCGCATCGATAAACAACTGCCCAGACATTACCAAGGCTTCTTTATTAGCAAGCAAGATACGCTTTCCGGCCTTAACCGCAGACATAGTAGGAACTAAACCTGCCGCACCAACAATCGCAGCCATTACCGTGTCCACGTCCTCTAGAGAAGCAACCTGACACATGCCTTTAGTGCCTGAAAGCACTTTTACGTTAGGGTAACTCGCGGACAACACTTCAGTCAGTTGAGACGCTGCATCAGGGCAAGCCATAGCAACATAGCTTGGTTGCCACTTTTCAACTAGCGCCAGCATCTTTTCAACATTCGAGCCTGCAGCCAGTGCAACCACTGAATAGAGATCTGGGTTTTGCTCAACGACTTTTAGTGTACTTGCACCAATTGAGCCGGTGGCGCCAAGGATAGTTAGATTTCGCATCACATATGACCGTAGAAATGTAATAAAGGGCAGAATCACTGCCCTTTTTTATTAGAATGCTAAATAAAGCAGAGCAAAGACAGGGAATGCAGCCGTTAAGCTATCTATTCTATCTAGTATACCACCATGACCAGGAATCAGATTACTGCTGTCTTTCACCCCAGAAACACGCTTAAACATGCTTTCAACAAGGTCACCTAGAACAGAAATAACAACGGTCACAAGGGTAATAACAATCATGTGAAGTGGGCTTGTGAATTGGATGTCAAACAAGTCAGCAAAGATCCAAGCCACGATCACCGCAGTAATAATGCCACCGATAAGACCTTCAATCGTCTTATTAGGGCTTACCGCTGGTGCCATTTTACGCTTACCAAAACTCTTTCCTGAAAAGTATGCGCCGCTATCTGCAGCCCAAACAAGCAAGCAAACAAACATCACCAGTTTAGCACCGTGGTAAGGATCAGCATCGATACCGTTAGCACGCAGGATAACCACACTCCAAAAGAATGGCAGCAGAGTCAGCACACCAAAGGCGTGACGAAGAAGAGAAGAGTCTTTCCATGCGGGCATAGACTTAGGATAGGTCACCGCCATGCCACTCGCGATTACCCACCAAATCGAGCCAATCGTTAGAATGGCGTAGTGAGCAGTAGACAAGTTATTAAGGCTAAATGCATCAAAAGGGATAAAAGCAAAACTTGCAGCACTAACCACAACCGTTGGAATCAACGCTAAATAACGCGATTTGCTTTCAACAAACTGAGTCCACTCCCAAAAACCCAATAGCGAGATTACCGCTAGTGAAAGAATAAATGTAGGAAGTGATAACTCGAAAATACCTAGAATAACTAGGGGAGCTAAAATCAACGCCGTAATAATTCGTTGTTTCAAACCAAAAAATCCTTATTAACTGTCCATCAGAGCTTTAATTTGCTCACCGGTGCATCCAAAACGACGCTCACGGTTTACAAACCAAGTCACAGCTTCTACTAAGCTGTCTTCATTAAAGTCTGGCCAGAATTGTTCAGTGAAATACATTTCGGCGTAAGCCAACTGCCAAAGCATAAAATTACTAATACGGCATTCGCCACTGGTGCGGATAAGCAAATCGACTTCAGGAATATCTGCCATCGTCAGATGCTGTGTAATCATAGCTTCATCAATGTCATCTACATTAATATCGCCAGACTTTACCTGTTGAGCAATAGAGGTCATTGCTTGCTGAATATCCCACTTACCGCCGTAGTTAGCTGCAATATTAATAACCATACCAGTATTGGTGCTAGTCAAAGCTTCCGCTTCTTCTATCTTCTTTTGTAGTCGATCATTGAAACGACTTTTATCACCAATAACACGAAGTTGTAGATTATTTTTATGAAGCTTTTTAACTTCACTCGACAGCACTGAAATAAACAGTTCCATCAAGATACCGACTTCTTCTTCAGGACGACGCCAGTTTTCGCTACTAAATGCAAAAAGAGTAACGGCTTTAATGCCAAGTCTGGCTGCAGAAGAGATAGTTTTACGAACGGCTTGAACACCGTTTTTATGGCCAAAGACGCGAGGCTTGCCCTGAGCTTTTGCCCAGCGACCATTACCATCCATAATGATAGCAATGTGTTTAGGAAGAGAGTCTGTGAACGCTTGAGAATTATGCATAAAAGAGTGAATCAAATTCTAATAGTCGAACAGAGTAGCATAAAAAAACGCTGCACCGTGAGTACAGCGTTTTTCCGGAAAGAAAAGAATATGGAAAATTAAACTTCCATCAACTCTTTTTCTTTAACAGCTAGAACTTCGTCTACGTTCTTAACCGCAGCGTCAGTTAGCTTTTGAATTTCGTCTTGTGCTTTACGATCTTCATCTTCAGAGATTTCTTTATCTTTAAGAAGTGCTTTTAGATCGCCATTCGCGTCACGACGGATGTTACGGATAGCAACACGGCCACCTTCTGCTTCGCCACGAACGATTTTAACTAGGTCTTTACGACGCTCTTCCGTTAGCGGTGGAAGTGGAACACGGATAACTGTACCCGCAGACATAGGGTTTAGGCCTAGGTCAGATGTCAGAATTGCTTTTTCAACTAGAGGAGTCAGTGTTTTATCAAACACTGTAATAGCTAGTGTACGTGCATCTTCAGCGATAACGTTAGCTACTTGAGTCAAAGGCGTTGGAGCACCGTAGTACTCAACAGTAAGACCAGAAAGTAGGCTCGGGTGCGCACGGCCTGTACGAATCTTTTGCAGGCTGTTTTTTAGTGCATCAACACTTTTTACCATGCGCTCTTGAGCGTCTTTTTTGATTTCGTTAATCACAATTTCACCTTGATTATGTTCTTTCTTCAAGAAAGCTTTTTATTTGGAGTGATAAGGATAAGCTTACCAAGGTACAACACCTCAGTAAGCCCGAAAAATTAGTCAGCGTCGCTGATTAATGTACCTTCAGTTTCACCCATAACCACGCGACGTAGTGCGCCTGGTTTATTCATGTTAAATACACGGATTGGCATTTTGTGATCACGTGCTAGCGTAAATGCAGCCAAGTCCATTACTTTAAGTTCTTTATCAAGAACCGTGTTGTAAGACAACGTATCATACAACTCTGCGTCTGGGTTTGCTACAGGGTCAGAAGTAAATACACCATCTACTTTTGTCGCTTTTAGAACTACGTCAGCTTCGATTTCGATACCACGTAGACATGCAGCAGAATCCGTAGTGAAGAATGGGTTACCAGTGCCAGCAGAGAAGATCACAACGCGACCTTGACGTAGTTGGCTGATTGCATCTGCCCAGTTGTAGTCGTCACACACACCTTTAAGAGGGATTGCAGACATTACACGTGCGTTTACGTAAGCACGGTGAAGAGCGTCACGCATTGCAAGGCCGTTCATTACCGTTGCAAGCATACCCATGTGGTCACCAACAACGCGGTTCATACCTGCTTCAGCAAGGCCTGCACCACGGAAAAGGTTACCGCCACCGATAACAACGCCTACTTGAACACCTAGTTCAACCAATTCTTTCACTTCTTGAGCCATACGATCAAGGATCGTCGGGTCAATACCAAAACCTTCTTCGCCTTGTAGTGCTTCACCGCTAAGTTTTAACAGAATACGTTGATACGCCGGTTTAGGGTTCGTAGTCATGGAGTTTACCTTCCAAAGAGTTGATGATTAACAGTCATGGATAAAAACTGAATAGCTCAGTTTGCATTCATAACAGCTAAAAAATAATTCACTATTCATAAAAAGACCGCAGCATTTGCCACGGTCTCTTTTCAAACAATACGCTAAGGATTAACCTTTTTGTACCGCTGCAACTTCGTCAGCAAAGCTCATTTCAGCTGCTTTCTCGATGCCTTCACCAACTTCTAGACGTACGAAGTTAGATACTGAAGCGCCTTTCTCTTTAAGGATAGCGCCAACAGTTTGCTTAGGCTCCATGATGAAAGCTTGACCAGTTAGAGAGATTTCGCCCGTGAATTTCTTCATACGGCCAACAACCATTTTCTCTGCGATTTCAGCTGGTTTGCCTTCGTTCATAGCGATTTCAACTTGAACTGCTTTTTCTTTCTCAACTACGTCTGCAGGTACGTCTTCTGGGTTTAGGAACTCAGGACGTGATGCAGCAACGTGCATTGCAACGTGCTTAAGAGTTTCAGCTTCGCCTTCACCAGCAACAACAACACCGATTTTCTCGCCGTGACGGTAAGAAGCTAGTGCAACACCTTCAACGAATTGTACGCGACGGATGTTGATGTTTTCACCGATTTTAGTTACTAGTGCGATACGCGCTTCTTCAAATTTAGCTTGAAGATCAGCGATTTCTAGACGTTCTGCTAGAGCAACTTCAGCAACTTCGTTAGCGAATGCAAGGAAACCTGCATCTTTAGCTACGAAATCAGTTTGGCAGTTAACTTCAAGAAGAGCAGCTGCGCCGTTTGCTTCTTTGATGATGATTGCGCCTTCAGCAGCAACGTTACCAGCTTTCTTAGCTGCCTTTGCTGCGCCAGATTTACGCATGTTTTCAATTGCTAGCTCGATGTCGCCTTCAGCAGCAACAAGCGCTTTTTTACATTCCATCATGCCCGCAGCTGTGCGTTCACGAAGTTCTTTAACTAGAGCTGCAGTTACAGTTGCCATTCTCTATTCCTCAGTAAATTCTAAAAAAGATAAAAAACAGGGGCCTAATTAATTGGCCCCTGATATTGACTGTATTCAGTCCGTTAAGCCATCGATTATGACCGCTTAATGTGAACTAAATATGGCTCAGAGCCGCTATTATTCAGCTTCTACAAAACCGTCTTTTTCAGCAGCTACAGCAGCAACATCTTTGTTGCGACCTTCTTTAACCGCGTCTGCAGCAGCGTTTAGGTAAAGCTGTACTGCACGGATTGCATCATCGTTACCTGGGATAACGAAGTCAACGCCGTCTGGGTTAGAGTTAGTATCAACTACAGCGTAAACTGGGATACCTAGGTTGTTTGCTTCTTTAACTGCGATGTGTTCGTGATCAGCATCGATTACGAATAGAGCGTCTGGAAGGCCGCCCATGTTCTTGATACCACCAAGAGATTTCTCTAGCTTCTCCATTTCACGAGTACGCATTAGAGCTTCTTTCTTAGTAAGCTTGTCGAAAGTACCGTCTTGAGCTTGCGCTTCAAGTTCTTTCAGACGCTTGATAGACTGACGAACAGTTTTGTAGTTCGTTAGCATACCGCCTAACCAGCGGTTGTTAACGTAGAACTGGTTGCTGTTGATAGCAGCTTCTTTAACAGCTTCAGATGCAGCGCGCTTAGTACCAACAAAAAGAACTTTACCTTTCTTCTCGCCAACTTTAGCGATTTCAGCTAGAGCTTCGTTGAACATTGGTACAGTTTTTTCTAGGTTGATGATATGTACTTTGTTACGAGCACCAAAGATGAATGGCTTCATTTTTGGGTTCCAGTAACGAGTTTGGTGACCGAAGTGAACACCAGCTTTAAGCATATCGCGCATTGATACAGTTGCCATTTTAAAATCCTCTATGGGGTTAGGCCTCCACATCCCCCATGAATCCGACCCCTAACAACTAACCACTTTTCAGCCGTTATCTGTGTTGTTGAGGCACCCCGGAACATGTGTCGGAATGTGTGTGATTTAAAGAAATAAGTTAGTGGACATAAAGCTTGTTTCGCCAATTGGAGAAAACAGTCCTGATGTCCGGCGCGCTTTATACCATATTTTGTCTATCTATGGCTAGAAAAAATTCTAAAAATGGCGACTGCTATACTGATCCCTATCGGCGAATTTCACCTATAAATAGTGCCGCTATTCATTCACTTCAGGCTCAATAAATTGATCACGATTCACTCACGTTGAGCAGTATCCACCAGCAATGTATGGACATGGGAATGTTGCGCTAAAATGCTGCACTGATAGAATAGCCCCAATATGCACACTTAGGTGCTACCAAATTAAGAGATATGCAATGGCTGTAAAAATTAAAACTGCTGAAGAAATTGAAAAAATGCGCGTCGCCGGCAAGCTGGCTTCTGAAATTCTAGAGATGATTGAACCTCATATCCAAGTAGGTACAACGACAGAAGAGCTAAACCAAATCTGTCACGAGTACGCTCTAGAAAGAGGCGCATACTCAGCACCACTTGATTACCACGGTTTCCCTAAGTCAATCTGTACGTCTATCAACCACATTGTGTGCCACGGCATTCCAGCATCACAAGATGAGACTGGCAGCACAGGTCAATTCAAACCTGCGGTACTAAAAGATGGCGACATTCTTAACGTTGATATCACGGTAATCATTCCTGATGACGAAAACGCAGATCTAAGCGTTCGTCCACAAGGTTACCACGGTGACACCTCTAAGATGTTCCTAGTGGGTGAGGTTTCACCAGCAAACAAGCGTCTGTGCATGGTTGCTCAAGAAGCACTTTACGAAGGCATGCGCCAAGTTAAACCAGGTGTTCAACTTGGTCAAATCGGTACCGCTATCGAGAAGTACATCAAAACAAACAATAAGAACAACCCACGCGCTAAGTTCTCTATTGTTAAAGATTACTGTGGTCACGGTATTGGTTCTGAGTTCCACGAAGATCCACAAGTGGTTCACTACAAGAACAGCGATCGCACCGTGCTAAAAGCAGGCATGTGTTTCACTATCGAGCCAATGATCAACGCGGGTAAGTTTGGCTGTCGTCTTGATGACGAAGATAGCTGGACAGTATACACAGCAGACAGCAAGAACTCGGCTCAATGGGAGCACACTCTGGTTGTAACTGATACTGGTTGTGAAGTACTAACACTGCGCAGCGATGATACAATCCCACGTATCATGAAGAACGCTTAGTTCACCGAACTGAACGCATCAGCCTTTTAAAAATATCCTCGCATTGTCGAGGATATTTTTTTATCCACTCAATTTCGATTTTCCATCAGCTTCTGTTAAATTGTTTACTATTCTCATTTGCTTGCACGGATAGCAGACTATGCCTTATCAATGCCCTCTTACGTTCAATGACGAACAAATTGAAATCTGCGAATTAAAAAATCAGCTCGAAATCTTCACGCAGTATCAAAAAAATGAATTTCTGAACCACCACCCCGTCACCGATTTGGTTCTACTGCGCTCCGAATACATGGATTTACTTCTCAATCGTTTGTGGGAAAATTTCGGATTTAACAAACTGCCTCATATTTCACTGGTCGCTGTGGGCGGTTATGGTCGTGGCGAACTGCATCCTTTGTCCGACATTGATATTCTCATCGTCTCGCAAAAAACATTGCCACCAGCGCTCGGCGAGAAAGTCAGCCAGTTCATCACCCTACTCTGGGATCTAAGATTAGAAGTCGGCCACGCCGTGCGCACCATTGCCGAATGTCTTGAGATCGGCATTGATGATTTAACCGTTGCGACCAACCTACAAGAGTCGCGATTGCTGTGTGGCAGTGAAGACACCTTCCAAGAACTAAAACTTAAGATTCATTCCGATTCATTTTGGCCAAGTGAAACCTTCTACAAGGCTAAGATTCAAGAACAGAGAGAGCGTCACGCTCGCTACCACGACACCACTTACAATCTAGAGCCGGACATTAAATCGACTCCAGGCGGACTCAGAGACATCCATACCCTGAGCTGGGTTGCGCGTCGCCACTTCGGTGCGACCTCTTTGTTAGAGATGAGTAAATACGGTTTTCTAACCGATGCTGAGTATCGTGAATTAGTTGAGTGCCAAGATTTCCTATGGCGAGTTCGTTTTGCACTGCACATTGAACTGCGCCGTTACGACAACCGCCTCACCTTTGCCCATCAAGCTCAAGTCGCTGAACATCTAGGTTACAGTGGTGAAGGCAACCGCGGTGTTGAGATGATGATGAAGGAGTTCTACCGAACCCTTCGTCGTGTTGCTGAACTGAATAAGATGCTGCTTAAACTATTCGATCAAGCGATCATCAATGGCGGTCAGACCCAGGACGCTGAGATTCTCGACGATGACTTCCAACGCCGAGGTTCGTTGATCGAAGCACGCAAGCCAGCACTATTCCAAGCAAGACCAGAAACCATTCTCGATATGTTCATCCATATCGCCAATGACTCGACTATCGAAGGGGTAAGTCCACCAACATTGCGACAACTGCGAACGGCACGCCGTCGATTGAACCGATTCCTGCATACCATTCCTGAAGCGCGTGACAAGTTCATGGATCTAGTTCGCCACCCAAATGCTCTGCACAAGGCCTTTAGCTTAATGCACAAGTTGGGCGTACTCTCGGCATACTTACCGCAGTGGAGCCAGATCGTTGGTCAGATGCAGTTTGACCTATTCCATGTTTATACCGTTGATGAGCACAGTATCCGCCTGCTCAAACACATCAACCGCTTTGGTCAAATCGAAAACCACGATAAGCACCCTATCTGTTGTGAAGTGTACCCGCGCGTACAGAAGAAAGAGTTGCTGATCCTTGCCGCTATCTTCCATGACATCGGCAAAGGCCGCGGCGGAGACCACTCTGAGATAGGTGCGGTTGAGGCTTACTCTTTCTGTATTGAGCACGGGTTATCGAAGCCTGAAGCCAAACAAGTGGCGTGGCTAGTTCAAAATCACCTGCTGATGTCAGTAACGGCTCAACGTCGTGATATCTACGACCCAGATGTGATCACCGAATTCGCCAAAAAAGTGCGTGATGAAGAATCACTCGAGCTACTGGTTTGTTTAACCGTTGCCGATATCTGTGCGACGAACCCTGAGCTATGGAACAGCTGGAAACGAACCCTGTTAGCTGAGCTATTCCACTCAACACAGCGCGCACTGCGCCGAGGATTGGAAAACCCAGTCGATGTCAGAGATCGTATTCGTCACAATCAACAAATGGCTTCAGCACTGCTGCGTAAAGAAGGCTTCACTGCTCGTGAGATTGAAGTGTTGTGGCAACGCTTTAAAGCCGATTACTTCTTGCGCCACACACATAAACAAATCGCTTGGCACTGTGAACACTTACTTCGCCTAGAAGGCCCAAGCCAACCGTTAGTGCTGATCAGTAAGAAAGCGACACGTGGTGGCACAGAAGTGTTCGTTTACTGTAAAGACCAAGCAGCACTGTTTGCGACCGTGGTTGCCGAACTCGACAGACGTAATTTTAACGTTCATGACGCGCAGGTCATGGTCAGCAAAGATGGTCATGTTTTGGATACCTTTATCGTACTAGACCAACATGGTGAAGCCATTGATGAAGCAAGACACAAAGCCGTTGCTAAGCATCTGACTCATGTATTGGCTGATGGCCGCCCGACTAAGATTAAGACACGTCGTACGCCACGTAACTTGCAACACTTTAAGGTCAAAACCTTAGTTGAGTTCCTACCAACCAAGAGCAAGAAGCGCACCTTGATGGAGTTAAGAGCTCTTGATACGCCGGGGTTATTGGCTCAAGTCGGTGCAACCTTTGCGGAGCTAGACATCAACTTGCACGGTGCGAAAATTACCACCATAGGTGAGCGAGCTGAGGATTTGTTTATTCTGACCAGTGAAGCGGGAGGAAGGCTGTCTGAAGAACAAGAACAGGCACTAAGAGAACGATTAACCGAGCACGTTTCGGAACTCGCACCTTAGAAAGCGAATTCAGTCTAAAAGCAGGTTTAATCACCAAATAAGTGTGGGCAAAGATAGAGAGCGATCTTGCCCACAACTTACAATCAATTCACAGATATCAACTATCTAGCTCGTCGTTAGGCTGCTACATTGATCAAGTCAATTACATAAAAGTATTACATTCATAACCTAGAGGTCGCTTATGTATCCAAACCTCACTGGCTTAGGTATCCACGAACCTAAACAGATTGAACGTTACTCCCTTCGCCAAGAAGCGCACAAAGATATCCTGAAGATTTACTTTCGTAAGCAGAAAGGTGAACTGTTCGCGAAAAGCGTTAAATTTAAGTACCCACGACAAGTAAAAAGTGTGCTTGTTAGCGGTGGCAATAATCAATACAAAGAAGTGACAGAGATTAACCGCAACCTCACTCTTGTGATTGATGAACTCAACAAGATCACCAAACCGACGCCAACGGCTGAGGTGGATGTGAAGCAGAAGATCCTTACCGACTTACGCCATCTAGAGAAAGTGGTATCAAGCAAGATCGCTGAGATCGAAGCTGATCTAGAAAAGCTAAAATGATCCCGCGACTAACTATTACTGTTAACTAACCAACATTAGTTATGCCGTTAAGGTTATACAGATACAAAAAGGGCTGATATCACTATCAGCCCTTTGTTTTTTTATTCTATTTTCTCTATTCACTTAGACTCGCGATTGCCTAAACACGCGAGACTTACTTAGACAAGCAAGTTTGAGCATCGATTAAGTTAGTATCCCACTCAAAGGTTTCAAACAACCTTAGCCAAGTTTCATCAAGGTTGGCTTTCATCACCAACTCTTCTTTTGTGAAAGGATGGATAAAGCGAAGCTCAGAAGCATGCAACAACAAACGATGCGAATCTAAATCATCACGGAACAGTCGATTGTGCTTACCATCACCATGTGAAGTATCACCGACAATCGGATGTCTTAGATGAGCCATGTGACGACGCAGCTGATGTTTGCGACCTGTCTTTGGCATCATCTCAACCAAGCAGTAGCGGCTCGTTGGAAAACGTCCTGTTGAGTATGGCACCTCTACTTTTGCTAGCGGTTCATAGACTGTCACCGCCTCTTGCGCTTCTTTGTCTTCTTTCGCGAACTTATCTGCGATCTTATCCAGCTCAACCTTAAGTGCATAATCGAGCGTATCGCCCTCTTCTATCCAACCACGGACAATCGCATGATAGGTTTTTTGCATCTCATGATTAGCGAACATTGGCATCACCTGTGAAGCAACCTCACTCGATAACGCAAACACCAACACACCCGATGTCGGTCTGTCTAAACGGTGCAATGGAAAGACATGCTGACCAATTTGATCACGCAATGTCTGCATAACAAATTGCGTTTCGTGTTTATCCAGCCATGAACGATGCACTAGCATGCCAGCGGGCTTATTCACCGCGACAAAATACTCATCTTGATAAATGATCTCTAACATTACACGCATACCTCATCAATGCTCTGAATCGTCACTAGCAGTTCAGCTTTATCTGCCTCATTTTTCCATACTTCACCAAAATAAGAGTGAATCGCAAAGCCTCTCGGTAGGCTCATTTGTGCATCCATCATTGCGTTGATCTTTACGATAAAGATCCACTGCAACCACTCTTCTGGCTGTAGCGAGTCAATCGCAAAAGGCTCAACGCTCGCCAGAGCTTCATCCGAAGGTGAAACATCGCTCCATAGGGAACATTGGCGCATTTGTTGTTCTAATTGTTGAAGTAAAAGAGGTAACTTTGTGGCTGCTGTCATTTTTCACCAAGTTATTTATCTAGTGACCTTGAAATTGGGGCATAGAGTACCATCTATTTAGGAAAGAAAGTTAGGAGCTTTATTACTATGGAAACGATTCGCACGCTCACTCAGTTACTAAAGAATAGCGGTTGCCAATACGATATCTACGACCTAGGTCGCCGTATTCAGAAGATCGACAACACCTTATTCTCTGATGTTGAGCAAGGGAAACAGCCGTACCCATTTCCACTTCAGAAACAAGCTCACTTAGCGATTAGCTACTGGAACGAACACAAGCAACCTTGGATCTGGTTCCTAAAATTCAAACTGGACGAAAGAGGCCTATTACATCAAGGTGATGTCGGCAATTTCCTTAAGTTTGTTATCGAAGCGATGGGCACTCGTTTGAACGGTGAGATCAGCGAAGATCAACAACAAAAGCTGTCAAACAACCCATATACCTTCAAGCCTTCAGAAGACAAAATGGCCGTGTTCCATAGCCAAGTAAGAGCAGGTTTAGACCTTACAACGAGCCAATACTACGAACACGCTCAACACTACTTCACAGGCGAACTCGGTTGGGACAACTGGAAAACCGTTGGCCTACAAGGCATCACTGATATGTGTGCTCGCTTAGGCAGCCAACAAAATGGTGTCGCGATTCGCAAAGCATTGAACAAACTGCCATCAGAACCTCTATACGCAACACTAGGGGCGCTTGAGCACACGCAAATCAATGACAAGCTGGCTCAACGCTTACAAGAGATGGCAGAGAATGAGATTAACAGCCAAGAGCCGGATCTGTTCTTACTGTCGGCACTGGTACGTGCCCTTTCTGGCGCAGAGCAAAGCACAACGAATTCCGTAATTAACCAAGTACTGGCGAGCCCACGCTTAAGCCATCAAGAGGTGTTAATTGGTTTGGCTGGTCGTAGCTGGCACGCACTGCAAAATCCATCGATTGCTGAGCAATTCTTGTTGCGCCTCGCACAAACAGGCAACCAGAACCTGTTCAATCAGTTATTTGCAGATTTAGTGATGATTCCGACACTAAGAATGGTATTTTTGCCGTTGTTGAATTCGAACCCATCACCAGAACTTGCCAATGCACTTGTTGAATTACAACAAGCGGCTAAGTCGCAATAGATACCAGACATAACAGCTCAGTAGCTCATAAGAAAAAGCTCAAATCACGAACGGGATAGAGAGATAAAAGGAAGTATGGATTAAATGATAGATAACTTATTGGCTATTTTGATGCTGTGCTTCTTTTGCTTTCTGTTTTGGCAGCAGCGCAGGCAATCTGAGCTTGCGAAAGCTGCCATTGCGAGAAAATGTAAAGAGCTCGACCTACAGCTATTAAGTGTTGCCTTTAGTGGTCATAAACTTAAGATGCGCCATGAGCTCACCACCATTTGGCGCTGGCACACCGTGTATCAATTTGAGTTTTCAGCGTTGGGTGATGACCTATACCAAGGGAAACTGACCATGGTAGGCTTCCGTTCTATGCGGTTTGAGCTACAGCCTCATAGAATGTAACGTCGCAATACTCGGTATAACGATATTCATGATAAGGGCCAAACTGATCTTGTTTGGTCTCTTTAAATGCAAAGCCTAATTTTTCTAATAGCTTAATCGATGGGTTGTGGCCGACATTCACAGTCGCAACAACATTCGTTAGGCGCTCTTCAAAACGCACTAAACTAAAGAAAGGTTTTAGTACCTCACTAGCAAAACCTTGATTCCAATATTCTTTATCCAAAATAAAGCCAAGTTCATGCTTACCCTTTTCCGATGAAACAAAGACATGTCCAAGATATTCGCGGGTTTGGTTGTGGATGATCGCGCGGCAGAAGCCAACGTTATCTTGCAGTATTTCTTGAAAAAGATGCTTCGCAGAGGCGACAGAGTGAGGCCCGTTCATTTCAGCGCGATTAATGGGGCAGCAATTTAACTTAATAAAGTCGAGTTCTAGCTGTTCAGTATAAGGTACCAACAGCGTTCTTGAGGTTGCTATCGTCATAAAACACTCCTTGTGTTGACCATTAGCAGAAAAGCAGATGTTGCGCTCTTAGATGAAAAAGCTCTCGATTAAAAAGAGCCTCCTAGATAGAGAAAAGCCTCAGGAAAAGAAAAGCCCCGACACCGAAGTGTCAGGGCTAGGGTCTTACTCGCAGCAGTCCGGCTACTAATTAATGCTCCATGCATCATCCATAATAGTGGCTGTAATCCTTCAGCTCTTTCCTTTACTTCGCCGTCCTAGCGGTGTCCAATCATCCTGAAAGCTAACAATCCTAGTTAGCGCACATCACTTGTTCCGTGAGCGGTGTCCTTTACATCGTCCTGATGCTAATCCAACCCTTTAATCCTAAAGGTGTCCATTGTCATTCCGTTGCAGCTAACTTCCTGTTAACTGACTGTATCCCTACAATGTCCTTACGCTCCATGCTTGATCACTCAATCCTAAGTAACCAAATCTTCATCCTGAAGATAACCAATTCCTTGGTGCTTTCCTGTTCCGTGTCAGAATCCTTCCGACAAGGTTTAATTTACGCGATTTAGGATTTCGGACAATAGATTTGCATCACATTTTGAATTCAAGAAAGTTGTTAACTATATAAAACAATTAAAATTCAACACCTTAACTATATGCACATCAATCTCTCTAGCGATGTATTCGTGTTATCTCACAGCCTTTGTAAGAGATCTCTCACAAGCCATGGGCGGTTTTATGATTCGCTATCATTCACCAGAGCGAGTAAAATGACTAATGACTAAAAATGGAGGTCAACATGCTGACAAAAGATGTTTCTGAAGAGTTGAAATCAGTGCTTGAAGGACTGCAAGCGCAAGGGAAAGAGCCGACAGTTGCTTTAGTTAAGGCTCGTATGAGCACATCCGTTCCGATGCCCGCTTTAATCACGACAATCAAGAGCTGGAAAAGCGCAAATCGCGTTCCTAAAGTTGAAGTCGCGACACAAGAAGAGCCGGCACTTGATCGTGTTAGCCAGCTAGAAAAGCAAATCCTTGAACTCACCGCTCGCGTAGCTACGCTTGAAGCCAAGTTAACTGAGCAATAAGTTGACCGATAAATAAGCTAACAGAGAAATAGAACACTATGAAGATATGGGTTGATGCGGACGCTTGTCCAAAGGTTATCCGAGAAACAATCGTACGCGCAGCTGAGCGCACAGGGGTTGAATGTACCTTTGTGGCAAACCATCTGGTTCCCGTTCCTAAACGCAATAACATTCACTCAATTCAAGTGCCAAGCGGGTTTGATATTGCTGATGATGAAATCGTAAAGCGCACTGAACCCGGCGATCTTGTGATTACATCCGATATCCCTCTGGCTGACGAAGTGATCACTAAAGGTGGGCAAGCCCTCAGCTCTCGTGGCGAGCTTTACACCAAAGAGACCATCAAAGCGCGTCTGAACATTCGTGACTTTATGGATACTATGCGCTCAAGTGGCATCCAAACGGGTGGACCAAGTGCCCTTTCTCAAACCGACCGTCGTGAGTTTGCCAACCACCTCGATCGCCTGCTAGCCAAACGTTAACCACAGCCTTCCTAACGACGAAACCTTTGATAGTCGTTTCTTAATAGCTGTAGCCCCGATGAAATTTTAACCGACATACTCCGTTCTTGATATTTATTACAATAACGGAGTATTGCTTATGATTCGTCGAATCGCCCTCTCGCTATCCATTCTTTTTTACAGCACCCAAGTTTCTTTTGCCGATGAAAACTTTGCTGGTGAAGACTTTGCCGATGAAGACCTTGCGAATAAAGAGTTTGGAATCATCGGAGGCAGCATCACCTATGGTGAAAGTGTTTTCTCAACTAAAAGTGCCCCTCAATTTGGCGCGACACCCAACCTATTCTACTCAGGCCCAAAAGGCTTTATTGATGGCAGCTTAGCCAATTGGCAACTGCTCCCTTACGTCGGGCTATCTGGAAGCTGGCGCTTTGCTGAGGTGTCAGACACTTTTGTCGACCTACCTAATGGCATTCAAGACAGAGATGGTAATGGAGAGCTGGGGATAACGTTAGGTACGGTAGGCGCACGACTTACCTACTTACACGATGTGACTTCAGAACATAGCGGCTACGAAGTTCAGCTTCACTTAGGCAGAACATTAGAAACCTGGACGCAGCCATTCACCATTACGCCCTACCTAGAAATCGATTATCGTGACAAGAAACTGTCCAATCACCTTTATGGTATTTCTAACACCGAAGCTTCTGCCTCAGGGTTAAACCAGTTTGATGCAGGGGCGACGTTTGTTTATCAAGCGGGGTTAATCGGGCTCTATGAGTTCACGCCAACTTGGATTGGTATTGCTCGAGCAGACTTAATTCATCACGACAGCGACAGCGCGTTGATACAACGAGATTTAGGCTGGTCATTTGAATTTGGGGTTACCTATCGTTTCGCCGGATTATGAGTTTACTCGTCCAAATAAACGAGCCAACCTATTTTACATGTACCATTTTGAAATCGGGCAAGATGGTGCTCCAAGCCTTATCCCAACAACGATATACACTTAACACATATCAGATATTGAAACGGATCATTACCTCCTCGTAGCGCAGACATGGATACTCCCTCTTTTAGTGAACACATGAGTGCACCATGCTACGTAAAACAACGACTATTTTTGGCTCGTTGCAATGGATCTGCTCCCTGCTCCTTGGATTCTCTTCTACTTCTTTAGCACAAGAAGATACCGTTCTCCCCTCAACATCAGACAACAAAGATAGCGGATTATTTTCATTGCTTGGGGGCCCGGCTTACATGCCAGAAACTGGCTTTATGCTTGCCATCGGTGGATTGTACTCATTTAACACAACACCTGAACAACCGAGTAAAACTCAACGATCTTCCATCACATTAGTGGGTATCGCCAATGAAATGGATAGCGGCGTCGGTTTTGGTGTTCGCTCTAAACAAAAAATATTTTCTCCACAGAATAAACTGCGCTACTTCGGCCAATTATCGATGGGCAAACAAAGCTTGTACTATTTCGGTACTGGTTATCAGTCAGGGGTCAATAACGGTAAAGATGAAGAGAACTTAGTCGACTATGACTCCGTCACCTACAACGCTGATCTCGGAATGCACTTGGGTAACAACATTTACTTAGGGCCAATACTTCGCCTGCAGTACAAAAAGGCGATTGAAGAATCTATTTCATCAAACGTCGCTCAAGATACCGATTTTATCTACGGTCAAGATAACCCCTTCACGCTAGGGGTAGGTGTAGCCTTACAATGGGATACCCGTGACATCGCAGTAAATGCTCGTCAAGGTCAGTTTCTGAGCCTTGAATATGCGAGCTACCAAGACAACTTTGGCAGTGACTCCAATTTTGAAAAAGCTGAAGCCGATTACCGTCTGTATTGGACACCAATCAAAGGCTCCACCTTGGCTTTCCTCAATACTGCAAATTTCAGCGCAGGCGATGTTCCTTATTACGAACTGCCAACCTTTGGCGGCCAAGATTCCATGCGTGGCATCTATTACGGACGCTACCGTGATATGCACAGCGTCGAGCACACCATGGAGTATCGCCAGTCATTTATGAGTAATGGTGATTACACCAAACACGGCTTTACGATGTGGGCCGGTCTCGCAACAACGGCTGAAAACACCAATGACCTGTATCAGGATAAAATTTACAGCTATGGCGTTGGCTATCGTTATGAACTCCAACCTCGTATGAACGTTCGTGTCGACCTCGGCTTTGGCTCCAATGATGCACAAGGCCTTTATCTGTCGATCAACGAAGCGTTTTAAGAGGTCACCATGACAAAGTTAATAACGTTAAGTGCGGTTGTCGCATTGGCTATCGGCGCAACATCAAGTTGGGCAGAAGAAAGTGCACGAGTCGATTTTCCTGATGCCGAAACACAGCAGAAGCTCAATAAGAAGTGGGAACACGCTTTACCTTTTCATGCCCAAAAGGCCATTGATCTCGGTTATGCCCTGCCTCTACCGTTTTCTCTTTCATTCATCGGTAACGCTTCTGCACAAAATATCGAAATGTATGACTTAGGCGTGCAAGTTGGCGACGTAGATTTAGGAGACAGATACGACCTTTCTCAGGTGTCATTTGGCGATCCTGAAATCGAGAGTAAAAGCATGCAGCTGCGCGCTGCGGCTTGGGTGTTTCCCTTCCTACAAATGGGCGTACATGTTGGGCGTTTCTCGGGTGGTACTCAATTAACAGCCGAAATACCGACCTCACTCTTTAAAGCTTGCGATAATCACCCAAGGTTGCCCACTTGCGCTAAAGAATCCGTCAGTACCCCAGAGTTTTACCCGGATGTGGAAGGCACAAACTGGGGATTTTCGATGAATATTGTCGGTCAGGTTGGGAATTTCACTTATGTACTTCCGGCCAGTATGACGCACTCTCGCACCGACGATGAGCGTACCAATACCAAAACCATGTTGTTCAGCCCTCGAGTTGGCCAACTTATTCAAACTGAAAACTGGGGTAACATTTTCCCCTATGTGGGTGCCGCTTACATGCACAGTGAAGGGTTAACGCAAGAAAACAACGCGTTAGGTGTAGATGGGCTGTCGTATCAATTATCTCAGCAAAGCGCAGAAGACTATTCTGCGATAATCGGAGCAAATTGGAATATCACAAAAACTTACGGAGCAAACCTCGAATTCATTGGTGGTCCGGGCAGAAAAATCGTCAATGTCATCATGACTTACTCTTACTAGTTCTCGGTGGCATAACGAAAAAAAACCTGCGATAAACGCAGGTTTTTCGTTCTCTATAAGATAGCTATCTGTCAGCTAGATTTGTCTATAGAAACAAGTCATCTACAGACAAATCTGAACTTTAAGACTAAGGCGTGTAGTACGTTGCCGCACCTGGACCTACTGGTAGGCCAAATACGAATACCCAAACGTAGAACATTAAGCTCCAACCAACCAAGAATACGATTGAGTATGGAAGCATAGTTGCAATCAGAGTACCGATACCTAGGTTCTTCATGTAACGCGTCGCGACAGCAAGGATAAGACCGAAGTAGCTCATCATTGGCGTAATGATGTTGGTTGTTGAATCACCGATACGGTAAGCCGCTTGAATCGTTTCAGGCGCGTAACCTACTAGCATTAGCATTGGAACGAAGATTGGCGCTGTTACTGCCCACTGAGCAGAAGCTGAACCGATCATCAGGTTAATGAAGCCACACATTAGGATGAATGCGAAGAACAACATTGGACCCGTTAGGCCGATATCTTGTAGGAAAGTCGCACCAGCAACTGCGAATACTTGGCCGAAGTTAGTCCACTTGAAGAAAGCAACAAACTGAGCAGCGAAGAACACAAGTACGATGTACATGCCCATTGAAGACATAGACTTAGACATTGCGTTGATTACATCACGGTCTGTTTTCATTGTGCCGGTAACTTTACCGTAAACAAAACCAGGAACTGCGAAGAATACGAAGATGAACGCTACGATACTTTTCAGGAATGGAGAACCTGAAACCGTACCTGCTGCTGAACGTAGAACACCATCAGCTGGAACAATCGTCCAAGCAAGAAGCGCTGAAACCGCTAGCACTGCGATACCCGCAAGCTTAAGGCCTTTCTTCTCAACATCTGTTAGCTTGCCCATTGAATCATTTGATAAATCTTCAGACGCTTCTTCGTCATTGTATTTACCCAGTTTTGGTTCAACAATCTTCTCAGTTACAAATGCACCTGTAATCGCGATGAAGAAAGTAGAAACAAACATGAAGTACCAGTTTGATTCAGGACCAACGCTGTAAGTCGGGTCGATCATTTGTGCTGCTGTTTCTGTGATACCAGAAAGCAGTGGGTCAACCGTACCGATTAGAAGGTTTGCAGAGTAACCACCAGATACACCAGCAAATGCTGCCGCTAGACCTGCTAATGGGTGACGACCCAAAGAGTGGAAAAGCATTGCTGCAAGCGGGATAAGTACTACATAACCAAGCTCTGAAGCCGTGTTAGAGATAATACCGGCGAAAACTACGGTTACCGTAACCATGCGCTTAGATGCGCCCATTACCATGCCACGCATCGCCGCAGATAATAGACCTGAGTGCTCAGCAATCGCTACACCTAGCATAGCAACAAGCACGGTACCTAATGGCGCAAAGCCAACAAAGTTTGTCACTAGATTAGTAACAATGAGCTGTAAGCCTTCAGCATTAAGTAAGCTTACAACGTAGATCATGCCGTCAGCAGCACGACCTGGAGCACCTTCTGGACGAGGGTCCATAACAGACACATCAAAATATCCTGCGATACCTGAAGTAACTAGAATAGCGACACAGAAGATTGCGAAAAGAGTGATCGGGTGGGGTAATAGGTTCCCCAAATATTCAACACCATCGAGAAAACGGGTAAAAATAGGTTTCTTTGGCGAGTTGTTTTTTATTGAAGCTGATGAACTCATCAGTTCCCTCCTTGTAGTGATTCCTATGCAATTGTGACAAAAATGTTCAAATTGCCAGCGAAGGGTACGCGACAAAATTATCAATTAGAAATTCAAAATGTTACAAAATGTGTAACAAGCGACGATTTTTAACTCTATTTGAACAATTAATTAGCAAATAAATCTACATTAAATACAAAATCTAGATTTATAATTCACAATTACACATTCACTACAGATATAACTGATAATATAACCCATTGATTCACTTGAAAATAAAACACGCCATACTCTAAGTTGATACGCAATATTCTGTCAGGTTCTTCTCGAGGGAAAAGAAAAACAGACAAATGAATGAAGTTTGACTTTCCCCTCGTTTTTACACTCGCGTCACATCAATTTGACTGACTATTTCTGAACCGCTTTGAATCTCGGATTGGTTTTGCAGATAACATAATGACGACCTCTACGCTTTACTATCTGGCAATCAGGATGGCGGCTTTTCGCGCTTTTAAGTGACTTCACAACTTTCATTCTATTTCGCTCCCTTGCCTAATTGACCAAAACGACGAGTGAAGTTCGCAACACGTCCCTCTTTATGTAGCACTCGTTGTTTACCTGTATAGAAAGGATGCGACTTTGACGACACCTCAATCGTAAAGTAAGGATAAGTATTGCCGTCTTCCCATTCGATAGTACGGTCTGTTTTTAGCGTTGAGCCGATTAAGAAGTACTCATCGACACTGGTGTCATGAAAAACCACGGGACGGTAATCTGGATGGATATTCGGTTTCATTGTATTTCCCTTAAATAACCAAATTGATACGTTATAACATTTCAAATGATAATTATTATCAAAAGAAAAACAAGCGATTTTATGATATTTTTCCATCTTAATCGTAATCAGAGAACACCCAACTATGTACACAATTGAACCTGTTGGCTTTATTGAGTCTCCTTATAAAGAGAAGTTCGCTGTGCCAAGACAGCCTAGGTTGGTACCCACATCCACCTCAAGAGTCAGGTTGGTTGATGCAGCAAACTGCCTTGAGTCTGTTCGTGATATCGAGCAATTTAGCCATGTTTGGTTACTATTTCTGTTCGACAAGAACCTTGAAGCAGGCTGGAAACCAACTGTGAGGCCACCTCGCCTTGGCGGGAATGAACGTATTGGTGTATTCGCGTCTCGTGCCACATTCAGACCGAATGGAATTGGCATGTCTGCGGTTGAACTAAAAGGTGTGTCTCAAGAGAAAGGACAGACTTGGTTGGATCTCGGCAGCGTCGACTTAGTAGACGGTACACCGATCATCGACATCAAGCCTTATATCCCCTACTCAGATTCGATTCCGGATGCATTGGGAGGGTTTGCCGCCGATGAACCAGAAGTGCTCGACGTTAACTTTTCGCAGCAAGCGCAAAGTAAGATCGCAAGCCATCCACAAGCGCGCCATATCATTCAGGTGATCAAAGAAGTATTAGGCCAAGATCCTCGCCCTGCCTATAAGAAAGGTAAGCCTGACAACAAGGAATATGCGGTAAATTTGTTCGATCTTAACGTGAAATTCGTGGTTGAAACGCTTTTCATCAATGTAACTGACATTGAACGCTTTTGAGATCCCAAATAGGCTGATATTATATGCGGCTATATCAGATTTGCTGTGGTCACGAACGACAGCAAGTTTTCTTTTATCAATGATGAAACGGATACCATAGAATGCGTACCAGTAACTACCTTCTTTCTACTCTGAAAGAGACTCCAAACGACGCAGAAGTTATCAGCCACCAGCTGATGCTACGTGCAGGTATGATCCGTAAGCTAGCTTCAGGTTTATATACTTGGCTACCTACTGGTCTACGTGTACTGCGTAAAGTCGAAAATATCGTTCGCCAAGAGATCGATAATGCAGGTGCCGTTGAAATCTTGATGCCCGTAGTTCAACCGTTTGAGCTTTGGGAAGAGACTGGCCGTTCTGAAAAGATGGGTCCTGAGCTACTTCGTTTCACAGACCGTCACTCTCGTCCATTTGTTCTTAGTCCAACAGCTGAAGAAGTGGTAACGAGCCTAGTACGTAACGAGATCAGCTCTTACAAACAGCTACCTCTAAACCTGTACCAAATCCAGACTAAATTCCGTGATGAGCGCCGCCCTCGTTTTGGCGTAATGCGTGCACGTGAATTCTCTATGATGGATGCGTACAGCTTTGATATCGATAAAGAAGGCTTAGAAAAGTCTTACCAAGCGATGCACGATGCTTACTGTAAAGCATTCGACCGCATGGGCCTTGAGTACCGTCCAGTACTGGCAGACTCTGGCGCAATCGGCGGCAGCGGCTCTCAAGAGTTCCACGTTCTAGCTGAAAGCGGCGAAGACCTAATCGCATTCTCTTCTGAATCTGATTACGCAGCAAACATCGAAAAAGCAGAAGCACTAGCTCCAACGACTGAAGCGGCAGCGCCAACTCAAGAGATGGAACTGGTTGATACGCCAAACGCAAAAACAATCGCAGAATTGGTAGAGCAACACGGTCTAGCAATCGAGAAGACTGTTAAGACTCTATTCGTTAAAGCTTCTGATGAAGTAGACGCTGATATCATCGCGCTAATCATCCGTGGCGACCACGAACTGAACGAAGTGAAAGCAGAGAACCTTCCACAGGTTGCTTCTCCACTAGAGATGGCTTCTGAAGAAGAAATCCGTGCACTTGTTGGTGCTGGTCCTGGTTCACTTGGCCCTGTTGGTCTAGAGCTACCATTCATCGTTGACCGTTCTGTTGCTGTAATGAGTGACTTCGGCGCTGGCGCAAACGTAGACGGTAAGCACTACTTCGGCATCAACTGGGGTCGTGACGTTGAGCTTGCTCAAGTTGAAGACCTACGCAACGTTGTTGAAGGCGACCTTAGCCCATGTGGTCAAGGTACTATTCAGCTTAAGCGTGGTATCGAAGTTGGTCACATCTTCCAACTAGGTAATACTTACTCTAAAGCAATGAACTGTAACGTGCTTGGTCCTGATGGTAAGAGCGTAATCCTAGAAATGGGTTGTTACGGTATCGGTGTTTCACGTGTTGTTGCATCTGCTATCGAGCAAAACCACGATAAATTTGGTATCACTTGGCCAGACGCACTAGCACCATTCCAAGTTGCTATCGTACCAATGAACATGCACAAATCTGAGCGCGTTAAAGAAGCAGCTGAGAAGCTATACGCTGAATTAACCGCTATGGGTATCGAAGTACTATTCGATGACCGTAAAGAGCGCCCAGGTGTTATGTTTAAAGATATCGAGCTAGTGGGTATCCCTCACACTATCGTTATCGGCGATCGCAGCATGGACGAAGGCAACTTCGAATACAAAAACCGTCGTACTGGTGATAAAGAAGCTATCGCAATGGACACGGTTATCGAGCACCTTAAGGCTCAACTAGCTTAGTAATCCGATTACTGACTAGATAAACATTGAAAGGCTGCCATCAGGTGGCCTTTTTTGTGCCTGTCGTTTCCCTTCAAGCTCCCTTCTATTTATCAGTAGAGTAAATAACGTAAGTTAATCCCCTGTTCATCTTCAAATCCGTATATTGGTGTCATCAACTTTTTGGACATGCTCACCATTGGAGGTATCGATGGATATCAAAAGCTTACTGAACCAAGCACTTAAATCAGATCTCGTTAAACAAGGCACTCAGAAACTTTCACAAGGGTCTTCAAGTTTAAGTGGCCTTTCTCAAGGCAGCAATGGCAAGAGTAACAGCAAAAGTACACTCGGAGCCTTCGGTGCAGGCGCAGTTGGCGGCGGACTGTTAGGAGCGTTAGTGGGCTCGAAGAAAACCAAGAAAATGGGTAAGAAAGCCGCTGGTATTGGTGGCGCAGCAGCACTTGGTGCTCTCGCTTATAAGGTCTACAACGACTACCAGTCTAAACAAGGCCAAACACCGAATGCCGAACAAGCTCAATTTGATGAGAACGACTCAAACCATAGCGTGCTGATTCTCAGATCGATGATTGCAGCGTCCAAAGCGGATGGTCATGTTGATGAAGAAGAGGTGGCCAAGATTGAGCAAGCCGTCGAAAACATGGGTGCCGATTATCAGCTGACTAAATTGGTCTCTGAAGAACTGCACAAACCGCTCGATCCAAGCGAAATCGCTCAGCTCGCGACCTCACCTCAACAAGCGAGTGAGATCTATTTAGCGTCTTTGATTGTAGCGGATGAACAAAACTTCATGGAGAAGGCCTACCTCAAAGAGTTAGCCAAGCAACTCAACCTTGCTGATGAAGTTACTTATCAACTTGAACAGCAAATATCAGGTTAAGCAGTCAATATCCAGCTAATCGGTAAGCTAACAAGTGATACGTTGAGCATCAACAGAATGAGATATTGAGCAAGAACAAACTAACTCTGAACTTAATCAGATCCACTTTGTTTTTGCTTATCTCTATGTGTATATTGAGATCAGTTATCATTTGGTTAGGTATAAAAATGAAAGTATACGATTGTTGTGATTTGGTGCGTGAACTGTATTCTCAAATTGGCAGTGGCGACCAAGGCTATATCCCTAAAGCGATCACCTGCGCGGTAAAAACATTGAATGACCTTGCTGCAGATGAATCTCTTCCTAAAGAAGCGCGTGAGCGTGCAGCATTTGCCGCTGCAAACCTGCTGATCTCAGATTTCGAGGACTAATATGAACCTCGCTAATTTTGAAAAGATGGATCCTGTAATGTTGATGAGCATCGTCAACATGAAGCTACGTGACGACTTCGGTGGTGATTTGGATCGAGTGGTCAACTTCTACGAGATCGACAAAGCAGCATTGATCGCTAAACTTGCGTCTGCTGGTTTTGAGTTCCTTCCAGAAGCCAAACAGTTTCGATAGTCATTTAGAACACGCTTGATTTTGAAAGGCCAACCTCAGTGTTGGTCTTTTTTATTGGTTATACGTATTGGATAAACATGTAGTTAGCCAGTTATAAATTATCTGTCTACATCTATACTTTTATATCTTAGAGTCAACGAACGCTCCTTGAACCAAAGCGTATTGTTGTATAGGCTACCTGAAATAGCATATAAAACTCATCACCCAATCTGATGATAGCGAAGGATTAACAATGAAAAGACTCGGACTTTTGGCAGTTTTCGCTGCAACACTGACTGCAGGTTGCGCTTCAAATACACAACAAGACAATTTTCGTGAAGCCTCTTTTGAGCTGTGTAACACCGAAGTCGATATTTACTCAGTAAGCCACGATGAAAGAGTACGCATTGTCTGCTCTGATGGCTCTAAATTCGCTTTAAACAACGAAGACACGCTAGAAGTGATGCGTGATATCAACATCGACTACTGTGACGGCGAAGGCTTAGGCAAATTCAACGAGAGCCGCCATTATTACTCATTCAAGTGTAAGTCTGGCACCCTGCTTAGCATCAGAAAGTAGAACCAACATAAGAAAACCACAAAGGGTTGATGTGCAAGCATCAGCCCTTTTTAGCACCCGCAATAACCAATCTTCAAAAACAAAAAAGGCCCCAAAAGGAACCTTTAAACTCTTTTTTCAAAGTAGATGAGCAAAGTTCAAGGAGCTCACACGGAGTTTGCGCTAATACAGAAATTCGTTCACTCTCTGAGAGTTACCAGACCAATAAAAAAGGCTCCCAACAGGAGCCTTCAAATTCATCGTTTTTCAAAGTAGTCGTTTGAAATTCTAGGAGAGCACGCGGAGCTTACGGATGTAAGTGAGCATGCTCGACAACGACTTTATTACTTACGAATACAGAAAGGCTCCCAACAGGAGCCTTTCAAATCATATTTTTCAATCAAATAGCTTTAGTTCAAGGAAAAGGCGCGGAGTTTACGAATGTAAATGAGCACCTTTGACACAGAAATTAAGCTATTTGAGCCAGAAAAATTAAGCGTAAACCGGTAGACGCTTACAGATCTCTAATACTTTTGCTTTCGTTGCTTCGATAACAGACTCATCGCCCATGTTATCAAGGATGTCACAGATCCAACCTGCTAGCTCTTTCGCGTCTGCTTCTGAGAAACCGCGACGAGTGATAGAAGGAGAACCGATACGGATACCTGAAGTAACGAACGGACTACGTGGATCGTTTGGTACTGAGTTCTTGTTCACAGTGATGTTCGCTGCACCTAGTGCTGCATCTGCTTCTTTACCTGTGATGTCTTTGTCGATTAGGTCAACTAGGAACAGGTGGTTCTCTGTAGAACCTGAAACGATGTTGTAACCGCGTGCTAGGAATTCAGCAACCATTGCTTTTGCGTTAGCAACTACGCGAGCTTGGTACTCTTTGAACTCTGGCTCTAGAGCTTCTTTGAACGCTACTGCTTTACCAGCGATAACGTGCATTAGAGGACCACCTTGGCCGCCAGGGAATACTGCTGAGTTTAGTTTCTTGTAAAGATCTTCGCCTTCGTTTGAAAGGATAAGACCGCCACGAGGACCAGCAAGCGTTTTGTGCGTTGTCGTTGTTACAACGTGAGCATGTGGAACTGGGTTCGGGTAAACACCTGCAGCGATTAGACCAGCAACATGAGCCATATCTACGAAGAAGTAAGCACCTACTTTGTCAGCGATTTCACGCATGCGCTTCCAATCACAAACTTGAGAGTAAGCTGAGAAACCACCGATGATCATCTTAGGTTTGTGCTCGATAGCTAACGCTTCCATCTCTTCGTAATCGATTTGACCTGCTTCATCGATACCGTAAGGGATGATGTTGTATAGCTTACCAGAGAAGTTTACTGGAGAGCCGTGAGTTAGGTGACCACCGTGTGCAAGGCTCATGCCTAAAACAGTATCGCCAGCATTCAGTAGTGCCATGTATACAGCGTTGTTTGCTTGAGAACCTGAGTGAGGTTGTACGTTTGCGTATTGAGCGCCAAACAGTTCACATGCACGTTCGATTGCTAGAGTTTCAACTTTATCTACGTACTCACAACCACCGTAGTAACGCTTACCTGGGTAGCCTTCAGCGTATTTGTTTGTAAGTTGAGAACCTTGAGCTTCCATTACACGTGGGCTTGTGTAGTTTTCTGAAGCGATAAGTTCGATGTGCTCTTCCTGACGAAGAGTTTCTTCTTGGATAGCTGCGAATAGATCCGCATCGTAATCAGCAATGTTCATGTCACGCTTAAGCATCTGTATCTCCTGACTCAGATTGTACTGAAAGTTTCAAAAAAACCACACAACGACCGAAAGCAAACGTTTCCGTCACCGTTTTGATGTGACGCATTCTACATAATTTGATCTAGGTCATAAAGAGCTAATTGCAATTTTATCATGCAGTTTTTTCATAATCACATATAAGATTCATCATGGTTATTTGGCTTATCCAACCAAAGATGACGCTTACTGTCAATTTTACGCTTTACACCCTGTAAAACGCAGATTACATAGGTTTACCTTAATTTTGCACCTCAAGCTACCGAAAGCTAAGGTTTTTCTCTACTATGCACGCCTTTATTTGTTAGGTAATTATAAAAACGATGGAAAAACACTCACGTAAAGAAGATTGGGTAGCGATTCTCACTGGCACGTTTTTAGTGGCGTTAGGCGTCTTCTTTTTACAGTCAGCGAACCTGCTTACCGGTGGTACTACTGGCTTGGCTCTGCTTTTGAGTCAATTCTTGCCTGTAACCTTTGGTATTTTGTACTTTGTTGCCAATTGTCCATTCTATTTATTAGCATGGAAACGATTCGGCCGCAGCTTTGCTATTAGCAGTGCGATTTCTGGTGCTTTAGTATCTGTGTTTGCCGATCATTTATACTTAGTTATCTCGCTAGAAGTTCATAACGAGATCTATTGTGCTGTTGCCGGCGGCTTATTAATGGGCTTAGGTATGCTAATCCTATTCCGTCATCGCTCAAGTCTTGGTGGCTTCAACGTACTGTGCTTGTTTATCCAAGACCGCTACGGTATCTCGGTAGGTAAAACACAAATGGGTATTGATGCGTGTATTCTGTTTGCATCGTTCTTCTTCGTGTCACCTTGGGTAATTGCCGTATCTGTATTAGGCACCGCAGTATTGAACATCGTATTGGCAATGAACCACAAACCAACTCGCTACTCGGTGAATTACGCGTCTTAGAGTTCATTACCTGCTCTGTCGTTGCTGGCACTCGATGCTCAAACTTCTCGCAAGTAGACTCGAGGCACGATATTCCAGCCATCACTAAAACAAAAAAGGCTTTGGGGAGCACTCCAAAGCCTTTGTAGAAGCCGAATCCTTTAAGGGGAATAAGAATTAGGCTTATTAAAATGAAACAAGGTTACCCTTCAATCAAGAGAATACGAGTCTCGTAAGGACGTAACACTTGATGATGTAATGCAACTGAAGTGTTCGATTGTTGATAGTTAGACAACAGACTCTTCGCCTTAGTCATATCAAAACGTTCCGGTAAAACGCATTCCGCCTCTTCACCATAATAGTTGTTAATACACAGCAAAGTTTGCCCTTCGTTCTCACGTACATACGCAAAAATGGATGAGTGTTCAGGCAGTAGATCTTGATAACTGCCATCCGTAATCACTGGTACTTGTTTACGTAACTCAATCAAGCTCTTATAGAAATAGAAAACAGAGTCTTTATCTTCAAGCGCTTGCTCAGCGTTAATCTCAGAGTAATTATTCGCTACATCAAGCCATGGCTGGGCTTGTGAGAACCCTGCGTAAGGCTCACTGTTCCATTGCATTGGTGTACGAGAGTTATCACGAGACTTCTGCGCCAAAATCGCCATCATATCTTCATGAGCCACACCATCACGGTTCACCATGATGTCGTACATGT
Source organism: Vibrio sp. Vb339 (assembly GCF_902751245.1). Taxonomy (NCBI): domain Bacteria; kingdom Pseudomonadati; phylum Pseudomonadota; class Gammaproteobacteria; order Vibrionales; family Vibrionaceae; genus Vibrio; species Vibrio sp. Vb339. The sequence goes on from NZ_CADDIS010000002.1 coordinate 1,312,312, forward strand.
TGGTGCTCTCTACATCACGATACTGGCTGATCTCGGTGTAACCCGGGTTGGTCATGCCAATCTCTTCACCTTGATAGATATAAGGTGTGCCTTGCATCATGTGAACCGAGGCGGCAAACATCTTGGCTGATTCAACGCGATATTGTTGATCGTTACCTAAGCGGCTCACCACTCGTGGTTGGTCATGGTTACACCAAAATAGTGCTCCCCACCCTTTTCCGTTTAAGCCAGTTTGCCAATGATTGAAGATCGATTTGAGCTGTAAGAAATCAAACGGCGCATTGGTCCACTTCTCACCGTTGGTGTAATCAACCTTAAGGTGGTGGAAGTTAAACACCATCGATAACTCGCTATTATCAATGTTTGAGTATTGCTGACAATGTTCCAACGTGGTTGAAGACATCTCACCTACGGTCACGCTACCGTATTTTTGGAATACCGCTTCGCTGATCTCTTTCAGATATTCGTGCACTCGTGGGCCATCGGTATAGAAACGGCGACCATCACCGATATCATCATTTGGGAAATCTTGCTGCTTTGAAATCAGGTTGATTACATCTAAACGGAAACCATCAACGCCCTTCTCAGCCCAGAAGCTGATAACGTCTTTTACTTCTTCGCGTACAACAGGATTCTCCCAGTTAAGGTCAGCCTGCTCTTTCGCGAATAGGTGTAGGAAATACTGCCCAGTAGCTTCATCCATTTCCCAAGCATTACCACCAAACTTAGACTGCCAGTTGGTTGGTGCTTGACCGTTCACTGGGTCTTTCCAGATGTAGTAATCGCGGTATGGGCTGTTTTTGTCACCCAATGCAGACTGAAACCATGCATGCTCTGTTGAAGTATGGTTGACCACAATATCCATCACGATGCGGATGCCACGTTGGTGCGCTTCAGACAATAATAAGTCGAAGTCTTCCATGGTGCCAAATTGAGGGTTAATCGAGTAATAGTCTGAAATATCGTAGCCATTATCGATCATAGGAGATGCGTAAACCGGGGTTAGCCAAATCGCATCGACACTCAAATGTTTGAGGTAATCCAGTTTCGAAATGATCCCTTTGATGTCGCCAGTACCTTTACTGCCACTGTCGCAGAAGCTCTTTGGGTAGATTTGATAGATGGTTGCGGTTTTCCACCAGCTTTCATCATGTTCAGTCATCGCCATCTCTAACACTCACTTACCAGAAAATATAAAATAAAAATCACCATGCAAATCATGGTCGAATAGCCGTTATAACTAAGAGAAAAAGCGATAACTCACATTGGAGCCATCGCTTATTAAATGCATTACGCGTTCGCGGTTTCTAACTCACCCTTGGATTGGGCTCGCTTGTAAAAGAACAGGGTTAACGTGATAGGCAGTACTATCGCCACCAGCATCGCGACTAGGTAAATCGACCAATATTGAGGTTGAATCGATAGGATGCCCGGCAAGCCGCCGACACCGATACCATTCGCCATCACACCCGCGCTACCACAGATTGCGGCTGCAACCGCACTACCAATCATTGCGCTGAGCATTGGGAATTTGTATTTAAGGTTAATACCGTACATCGCAGGCTCTGTTACACCTAAGTAGGCTGAGATTGCTGCAGGAACCGAGATGTCTCGTTCACCTTCACGCTTACTCAAGATGATGATGCCCACTACTGCCGATGCTTGTGCAATGTTTGATAGTGCAATCAAAGGCCAGATTGGTGTGCCGCCTAAATCTTGCATCAATTGCAGATCCACGGCGTTGGTGGTGTGGTGAATACCCGTGATAACCAAAGGTGCGTAAAGGAAGCCAAATACCACTGAACCAAGAATCGCAAAATCACCTGTCATTGCCGCTTTAGCCGCGAATGCCACACCATCGCCTAACATACGACCGAATGGGCCAATGAAAGCGTGCGCTAGAATCACAGACAAAATAATCGATACAAATGGCACAACCACTAGGTACAAGTAAGCTGGGACGATGCGCTTAAGATTGGTTTCAATGAACGCCAAAGCCACACCCGCTAGCATCGCAGGGATCACCTGTGCCTGATAACCAACTTTCTCAATCACGAACAAGCCAAAGTCCCACACCTCAGGTACCGATTTACCTATCATGTAAGCGTTCATCAACTGTGGAGAAACCAAGGTCACACCGAGCGTGATACCCAAAATAGGGGTTCCGCCAAGCTTCTTAACCGTAGCCCAACACACGCCAACCGGTAGGAAGAAGAAAATAGCTTCGCCGATCAACCATAAGAAAGAGTGAACCGTTGCCCAGAATTGACTGATTTCAACGAGGGTTTTGCCGTCGAACATGCGAATGTCGCCAATCACATTACGGAAACCAAGAATCAAACCACCAGTAATGATGGCAGGCAGCAGTGGTACGAAAATTTCGGCTAAATGGGAGATACCACGCTCAAGGAAGTTCATATTTTGACGAGCAGCCAGCTTCGCCTCATCTTTTGATGATGCCTCTTTACCTGTCTGTTCAATCAGAAGTGCGTACACTTCATCAACTTCAGTGCCAATCACAACTTGGAATTGGCCTGCGTTAGTAAAACAACCTTTTACTAGCTTCAGTTTTTCGAGTTCAGCCTTGTTTGCCTGCTCTGTATCGTTCAATACAAAACGCAGTCGAGTCAGACAGTGGCTGACACTCGCAATGTTTTCTTTACCACCGACTAACTCGATAAGACGCGCAACGTCTTGCTTCGCTATCTTACTCATACTACCCCACCCTGGTTTCATTCAATTACTCATCTAAACCATGCAGCTATAACCACTCAGATTCAGATCCATGGGAACATTCCCAATCACGGTTATTATAATGCACACATGAATGATAAATTAAAATGGGAACAGTCCCATTAATTGAAAGAGATCACACTCTAATTTTAATCTAAGCGGTTCAATTTCGCTTAATTGAGTGGATTATAGAATAGGAGATTGTGTGTGATGAGAGATCTCTGAATTGTCTAAAAGCTGAGAGATCAATAGATTAGCAGCCAGCTTACCTGCAGATTGGTAACCAGGATCAATGCTAAATACTCGTGGGAATAAGAAAGAGAGAAGATCATTGCCACCAACGCCGGTGACGACCACATCTTCACGCTGTAACTCTTGCAGACGTTTTATTACGCCAAGGGCAAGGGTATCACTGGCACAAACGATCGCTTGAGTTGCGGGAGTTAGAACCTCATCCACCAGCTGATAAGCGCTTTCATGATGAAGCTGCCCAGTACGATAGTTTGCCACTGAACCTGTGTTTTCACACCAATCGAGATAAGCCTTAAGACGCAGTTCACCAGTTGATTTATCACTAGGATCAACCCCGATAAAGCCAACGTCAGAGATCCCCTGATCCGATAAATGCGCCAACGCACTATTGATCACCTGCTGGTTATCATAGTTAATCGACGTGACATTCTCGGTATCCAGAGCAATCACCACCGCTTTGTGTTCCCAAGCTTCGATTGCAGGAATGTCGCAGTCAGTAAAGCCAAATACAATAATGCCATCAACGTTACGACGCTTTAGAACTTGCAGGTGCTCATTGGCTTTATCTCTATCAAGTTGGCTTTCCATAATCACGACATCGTAATCCGCTCGATACAACTCGGTCAGCATAGTGCTAACGGCTTTGTTTTCTGAGGGAGAGTCCAAACGAGAGATGATTACGCCGATGACTTTTTGGCTGCCACCGCGCATCGATTGCGCAGACTTTGAAGGCGTGTACCCAGATTCTTGAATTACTCTTTCCACCCTTTCACGGGTTTCAGGTTTCACTTTTGGATCATTGGTCAGAACGCGTGATACGGTTGACTTACCAACACCGGACAGCTTTGCAATATCAAGAATAGTGAGTTTTTTGCTCATAAAAAGTCTAACGTTAAAGGGAAGAGAAGAAAAAGTGAGGGTAGATTCCCTCACTTAACTGTTTGTAAATCCTAGCAGTTCTTACTATGACTTACTTTTGGCAATTTCGATAGACTACACGGCCAAGTTCTAGACGCGCATTGTCACCTTTCGTGCGCAAAGTGATGCTGTTAATCATCTCTGAAGTGCCATCATCTAAGATGTACTTGGTTCCTGAGCCCGCTGGAACTTGAGTCAGGCGGTATTCATTATCAGGCAAGCGTAGTACCGCTTTTTCATTATCAAGGTAAGACACATCAAACGAAACGTCAGACTCACATTGATAAGTCACGAATTGATCATTCGATGTTGCGCTATCAGTCTCAGGGGCTGCTGATTTAGAGCACCCAACCAATGCTACTGTACATAGAGATGCTACCAACATAGCTTTCATACTTCGTTCCTCATCTTTATATAGTCAACGACACTTAGCCTATTCACAGGTTCGAACAAACCTAATGTAAGTGCCTAATGATAGGTCCATACCTTAGTGATAAATAAAACGTTTAGCCTTTTAAGAAAGCGGGTACGTCTTTAATGCTATCAAGTACCACGCTAGCCAACGCTTCACCTTTTTCAGTAATGGGTTTACCCGTTCTTACCAAGACTTTAGTACCAACACCTGCCGCTTCTGCAGCCATCATGTCTTCCGCTTTATCGCCGATCATGACCGAGTTAGCCATATCAATCTTCAGAAAGTCACGAGCAGAAATGAACATGCCTGGCTTTGGTTTACGACATTCACAATCTTGCTTGTAGTCTCCAATACCGTGTTCCGCGTGGTGCGGGCAGTAATAGATGCCATCAAGCTCAACGCCGTTATCGACAAAGTTCCAATCCATCCACTGCGTCAGAGAAAGAAAACGGTCTTCACTAAACATGCCGCGAGCAATACCAGATTGGTTGGTCACTAGCACCAATAAATAACCCATATCTTTAAACGCTTTCGCCGCTTCAAACACACCATCGATGTATTCAAAGTCATGCTCATCATGTACGTAGCCGTGATCAACGTTAATCACACCATCACGATCTAAAAAAACAGCAGGTTTAGACAAAATTTTGTTCTCTATCAACTCTCTATTAATCATTAATTATTACACGCTTTATTTGCTTCATCACTATCTATTTAGTTTTGCGTTCGTTAACGATTTGTTTCTAGCTTAGCCATACAATCGACGTTTAGCCGTCTAGACGTAAAAATATCTATTGACTTAGATCATAGAACACCATAGCATCGTCTGTAAATCGAGCGAGCTATCGACATATTATTCTGTTCTACCTGCACGGGTTTCTCTATGATTAAAGTGAATCAAGTCAACAAGGTTTTTTATCAAGGCACTAAAGAAATCAATGCCTTAATTGATATCAACCTCCACATTCCTCAAGGTCAAATCTTTGGAGTCATCGGCTCTTCTGGTGCAGGCAAAAGTACTCTGATCCGTTGTGTAAATATGTTGGAAGCTCCGACCTCTGGTGAAGTGATTGTTGACGGTATCGACCTAACAAAACTCAGCAAATCAGAACTTAGCGAAGCGCGACGTAACATCGGCATGATATTCCAGCACTTCAACCTGCTGTCTTCTCGTACTGTATTTAACAATGTAGCACTGCCTCTAGAACTTGCAGGTAAAGATAAAGCGATTATTGAAGCGAAAGTCAGCGAGTTACTTGAATTGGTTGGCTTGGCTGATAAGCGTGACACCTACCCGGCAAACCTAAGTGGTGGTCAAAAGCAGCGTGTGGCGATTGCTCGCGCACTGGCTTCTGACCCGAAAGTACTGCTATGTGATGAAGCAACCAGCGCATTGGACCCAGCAACAACTCAATCTATCCTTGAGCTGCTGCGTGAAATCAACCGCAAGCTGAACATCACTATCCTGCTTATTACCCATGAGATGGATGTAGTGAAAAGCATTTGTCATGAAGTTGCGATCATTGGTGGCGGTGAGTTGGTAGAGAAAGGAACAGTCGGTGACATCTTTGCTCACCCGAAGACTGAACTAGCGCATCAATTCATTCGTTCAACGCTGGATCTGACGATCCCTGAAGATTACCAAGCACGCCTGCAAGAGACTCGCGTAAACAGCAGCTACCCGCTAGTACGCCTTGAGTTTACAGGCGCAACGGTTGATGCTCCGCTGATGACTCAGATTGCACGCAAATTCAATATCGATGTCAGCATCCTAAGCTCTGACCTTGATTACGCCGGCGGCGTGAAGTTCGGCATGATGGTTGCTGAACTGTTCGGCAATGAAGCAGATGATAATGCTGCTATCCAATTCCTACGCGACAACAATGTAAAAGTAGAGGTGCTTGGTTATGTCCTTTAGTTTCAACGAGATTGCTGACTGGATCAGCCTTAACGGTAACCTTCTATTAGGTGCAACCGGCGAGACGCTTTACATGGTTGCAGTTGCGGGCATTGTTGGCTTTGCTGTCGGTATTCCATTAGGCGTGATTCTACACACGACTAAAAAAGGTGGCCTGTTAGAGAACACCAAACTAAACAAGATTCTAGGTGCGATTGTGAACGTGGGTCGTTCAGTGCCTTTCTTAGTGTTGATGGTTGCGATTATCCCACTGACTAAGATGCTGATTGGTACCTTCATCGGTACAACAGCAGCGATTGTTCCACTGACGATTGGCGCTATCCCATTCGTGGCTCGACTTATCGAAAGTGCACTACTTGAAGTACCAACAGGTCTAGTAGAAGCAGCTCAATCAATGGGCGCAACACCAACACAAATCATCAATAAGGTTCTGCTTCCAGAAGCACTACCGACTATCATCAACTCAGTAACGATTACGCTAGTGACTCTGGTGAGCTACTCAGCAATGGCCGGTACTGTGGGCGGTGGTGGCCTAGGTGATGTCGCGATTCGTTACGGATTCCACCGCTACGATGTGACCATCATGGCTGTAACAGTAGTGATGTTGATTGTGCTGGTACAAATTATTCAATCAATCGGTGATTCATTAGTTCGCCGCGTTGACCACAGATAAAGACTCACGCATAAAGATTAGAGTCGTCTGAACCAAATTAAATAGATTTATTAAAAGGAGATTATTATGAAATTTAGCCTTAAAGGTTTACTAACTATCGCAGCAGCAGCTTCAGCGCTAGTTCTAGCAGGTTGTGGTGATAAAGAAGTGGATACTTCTAAAGTAAAAGTTGGCGTAATGGCAGGTGCAGAAGCTCAAGTTGCTGAAGTGGCAGCGAAAGTAGCGAAAGAGAAATACGGCCTAGATGTTGAGCTAGTAACGTTCACAGATTACGTAACACCAAACGCAGCTCTAGATGATGGTTCTATCGACATCAACGCATTCCAACACGCACCGTACCTAGATCAGCAAGTGGCTGACCGTGGCTACAAACTAACTATCGCTGGTAACACGTTTGTTTACCCAATTGCGGGTTACTCTAAAGAAGTGAAATCAGTAGACGAAATCCAAGACGGTGCGCGTATTGCTGTACCAAACGACCCTACAAACCTAGGTCGCTCTCTACTTCTTCTTGAGCAACAAGGTCTTCTTGAACTTCGTGAAGGCGCTGGTCTTCTAGCTACAGTTCGCGACATCGTGGGTAACCCTAAGAACCTAACGATTGTTGAACTAGACGCAGCTCAACTGCCACGTTCTCTTGATGATGTTGCTCTATCTATCATCAACACAACTTACGCGAGCTCTATCAACCTGACTCCACAAAAAGATGGCGTATTCGTTGAAGACAAAGATTCTCCTTACGTAAACCTAATCGTTTCTCGTGAAGACAACCTAAACGCTGAGAACGTACAAAACTTCGTTAAAGCTTACCAAACTGAAGAAGTGTACAACGCAGCTTCTGACATCTTCCAAGGTGGCGTCGTTAAAGGTTGGTAATCAACTAAACGACAGCACTGTATAGATACCCGAAGGGGCTGACATAACGTCAGCCCCTTTTTATTGGTTAGGATTTACCAGAAAGTTCGACTTACCACCAAGCTTCCACTTGCATACCAACACTCATTTCACTGTTTTTACCTTCACCGAAGGCATTGTCGTTTTCAGCATCATTCAGGTAAGTGGCGAAGATACGGAATTCAGGACGAGACCAGAAACCCACTTGAGGAACCCAAGCCTGAGCGATTGTGAATTTACCACCTGCCCCATCTTTGTTATCAATCGTTTCTACAAAACCACCAATTTCAAGAATGGTACGCATGCGTTTGTCCCACTTATAAAGCGGACGAATGACGGCACTGAAAGAGTCATCATCACTGTTATTAGCACCCACACCGGTTGACGCGGCATAACGCACAGTGTGGCCAAACTCAATATTCTCGCCAATCGCAAGCACGCCCCAGTTAATCAAACGGAAGCCATCGGCGTCATTGTTGTTTGCATCACGAACGATGCCTTTACCCGTTCCAAAAGTCGTCATCTGCTCGGCATAACCAGAGTTAGCAACCTGTAGAATGGTTTTGTTGAAGCCGCCTGATAGGTTTTGATTCAAGCTCGCCGTTAGCATTACGCTGTCATCCGCATCCACCGTTTGACCTTGTTTTTCATTGGCGAAGTTCATATCAATACCGACCTCAAGATCAGCATTGTTCCACAATGGAATGCCTGCATAACGTATATCAGCAATCATGGCCGTCGTTTCTTTGCCATCAAACACATCGCCAGTCACCGTGTCTTGAATCAAAGCCACCGATAATTTACCAGGGCCTAGGTTGATGTGTTCAACGCCGGCACCAATACCACTTACATCCCAGTAGTAGTTATCAACGATGTGCACATCATGACGTTGGTAGTAGCGCTCACCCGCCCAAATTCCAATGTCCTTATCTTCAAAAAGCCCTACCGCTTGAACATTCAATTGCACCACATCCACGCTTTTATCCGCGGCATTCTCATCTTGGCCTTGCCAGTACGACAACATGGAATCAACTAAAAATGAAACGTCGTCCTCAGCATACACCTCTTTCTTAAAGCCAAACTCACCATACAGGTCATTTTCGTTGCCGAGTCGGCCAACTTTACTCACCTCCCACTTGCTGTTTGAGCCGCCTTCATTACTCAGGCCAACGCCGCCGCGCATGTAGCCATTGAACTCCAATGGCGTGGTTTCATCAGCGTATAAATTAGGGGCAAGTAAAGCAGTAGAGAGTGCAGCAGCAATAGGTAACAGTTTCATCGTCCATTCCTTTCAGATCTAGAATCAGGTTATTATTTATAAATGGGAACATTCCCATGGGATCGATCCCATTTATATTAAGCAGAATATAAATTGAAAGAGAACTGATTGATTATTGTGATCCGGCTAACTATTGAGATAACTAAAAGTTGATGGGTGTTGGATTACTTCAATGAATACATTGGCGCTACAGAAAGAGCTCAATATCACGTTCTGTGCGTATTTAAAGGGGAAAAGGGTAACGATAAGAGAGTAATAAAAATCGAGCTAAGACAGGTAACGAAGTCACGGCACCGGGGATGATACAAGGTGCTAAACATTTAATATAAAAGGAAAAAAATATCGGAGCACTAAATTGCACTCCGATATCTAAAGCATGACGCTAAATAACGACAAGAAGACTACTTCAGGTGATCCCAAGAGATGTTTGACACCAATCGGCAGTCATCACACTTGAAATAGAAAATATCGTGGATAGGCGCATCTAGCAGCCATTCACCACCACATTGCGGGCATTTGCGCTCTTTTTCATCTTTCAGGCTGATTCCACCAACACGGTATAAGTAGTAGTAGGTTGGAACCTTAGTCAGATATTCAATACGCCCTCTTAGACCCCAACCGCGTTTAAACAGGACACTCTTAGTATCACTGATCTCGGTTAGCGTTGCATGTTCAGCGCGACAACCCCCACCCATTTGTACTTCATCACAGGCTTGCCATTCGGTCTGCCATTTCAATACGGCTTTATGGTCGCCATTGAATGTAGGTGGATTACGATACAAAGGGATTGGTAGCAAGCTATCGCCACTGCGCAGCGGTGAACAGGTGTGCACGAAAGTCGTGTATAGCACCTGCCAGCTCGGCGTCTCATCTTCTGCCACTTCTTCTGAGTTCAGATCTCGACCTAGCAAACGCATCTTAGGCGCTAATAAGCTCGCAGCTGATAAGCGTTCAAAACAGACCTTTACGAAATCTGAATGATTACGCGGGTGTAAACTGTCTTGCTCTGGGCACACAACGCGAACATAGAATTCTCCGTCGCCCATCACGATTGGGAACTCACGACCTAACACTTGTCCGTTATAACGAAGTGCATCCATTAAGCCATTAACAGCCTTGTCGACAGCGCTTACCGTTGTGTTATCAAAACACTCAAATTGAAGTTCTAGTACGTACATCTATTTATACCGCTGGTTGTAGCTTTTCTAAAAATTCTGCCAATGTCTCGGCGAGTACATCACGATTTTTGGTGCCTAAACGCTCCAAAATCACGTTACCCGTTAGGTTACAGATAGAGATAACATCCAGCTCTGCATCGGTCGCGGCAATGAAAACCGTTGGTTTTAGCTTCAAGCGACGCTGAGTTACTAGGTGACCCAAAATGTTTTCTTGTAGGCATTCGAAGTCTTCATCACTCCAAATCTGTAACAGAATCAAATCGTTACCATCAAAAGTTGCATTCATATCTGCGCTGAATTGTGCGCCGTAGAAAGTCTTGATGTCTTCATGGAGAGTCAACTCAATACCGGTTTCAACGTTGGTGAAATCCGCGAATTGCTCACGTGGATAGTGCTTCCACAACACGGCGTCGCCACTCTTTTCTTCTACGCATGGCGATACGATGTCCACCAACTCCTCATTACGAGGTAAACTTTGGTGCTGCTGCTGCCACGCGTCAACGTATCGCTGACTGAAAGAAAGTAGTGCGTCTTGAGCACGTTGAGTCATGAAAATCTCCTAAACACAAAATAATAAATAGAATCCGAGCCCTTTCTGCGCCGATTAAGCGATGACTTAATGACAGGGTAAGGGGGATTCAGTAAAATCGACCCCATTCTAATCGAATTTGAAACGAAAGTATGAGCAAATATTCTGACGCAAAAGAGCTAGCGGGTTTAACCCTTGGCCAAAAAACTGAGTACTCTAACCAATACGATGCAAGTTTATTGCAACCAGTGCCTCGTAGCCTTAATCGCGATGATCTTGCGCTAAACGGCGAGCTGCCTTTTGTTGGTCATGATATTTGGACGATGTACGAGCTTTCGTGGCTAAACACCAATGGCCTACCACAAGTGGCTGTCGGTGAAGTTTTCATCCCAGCAACCAGCCCAAATTTAATTGAATCAAAATCTTTCAAGCTGTACCTGAACAGCTACAACCAAACTCAATTTGAAAACTGGGATCAAGTCACTGAGCGCCTGACCCAAGATTTGTCGGCATGTGCAGGCGAAACGGTGATTGTGAATGTAAACTCAGTAACCAACTACACCAACCAACCTATCGTGACGATGGAAGGTGACTGTATCGACAACCAAGACATCCAAATCACTAGCTACGACTTTGAAGCGTCACTGCTTGAAGGCGCTGCTGGCGAACAAGACGTTGAAGAAACACTGCATAGCCACCTGTTGAAGTCGAACTGTTTGATCACCAATCAACCGGATTGGGGCAGCGTTGAGATCGCATATTCTGGTAAGCAAATTGACCGTGAAGCTCTGCTACGCTATTTAGTTTCTTTCCGTGAGCACAATGAATTCCACGAACAATGTGTTGAGCGTATCTTCACTGACATCATGAAATACTGTGCACCTTCGAAGCTAACTGTGTTCGCACGTTACACACGTCGTGGTGGTCTGGATATCAACCCATACCGTTCAACAGAGCAAGATAGACCAAGCCACAATAAGCGTATGGCTCGCCAATAATCAGGCGAGAACCACCCACACTTATTTGAACCTACCAAATCTTTAAAGGGACATTGAAATGCGTTGGTTATACGTTGTTAGTCTATTTATTTTAAGCTTAAGCACATCGGTCAATGCGTCGGTTTATTCGTCGGCGCTACTCAATGAAGCCAATAACTTGGTTGAGATCGAGCCGAGCCAAGCAAAACAAATGGCCAACAGCTACCTAACGCTTCGTGTCCTTTCTGATCAACGCGAGAAAAGCCCTTCAGCGATTTCTCGCGAAGAGACAGACTCTTCGATTCGAACACCAAACAGCAGTATCGATGCGTATAAAATCTTAGCTAAGGCGGAATACAACCTTGGCAATATGCGTATTGCGATTCAGCACATCGACAAAGCCTCTGAGCTAGCGAAAACCTATAAGCTTGATTACCTAAAACTGGATCTTCAGATCCTAAAAGTTCGCTTACTGTGGCTGAGTGATAGAAAATCAGCCAAAGCAAAAACAGAGCTAGCGGGTATTGAAGCAAATCTAGAGTCGGTGAATAAAACCTTACGCTTGACGGAAGGCATCACCTATCGCTTGATCATGTTGAAAGCCGATATCGCTTCTTACGACAACAAGGTCGATGAAGCCGAGAAGTTCTATCAAGAAGCCAAAACCTATCTCGATCAGCGTTACTCTGAAAAAGTCACCATCGACTACCACATCTCAGTCGGTGAGTTTTATCTAACCCATAAAGAGTACAACCACGCATTATCTGAGTTGCTGTATGGCTACTGGAAATCGGTAGAAGGTAATCTGAGTTCACGTTTAGCTAAGGTAAACCGCCTGCTTGCACAGCTTTTCTTTGAGCGCCAAGTGTTAGATAAAGCGCTAGAACACCTATCTCAAGCTGCTGATTTCTATGATAACTTTGAAAACTCTCCTGTCTTAGCACAAGTGCTCAAAAAAATGGGTGATGTGTACTTCTATCAAGGGAAATATAACCTTGCCTTGGTGCACTTCTTCAACGTTCTTGATCACGAAAGCACTGACCGAGATATCCACCAAGTCATTGATATCCGCCTAAGTCTATCAGCGACTTACCTACGTCTTTATAATTACCCTCTAGCAGAACAGTACCTAACCCGTGCCCTTGAGCTGCTGGAATATACCGACATTCCAAAGCTGGAAGGTCGTGCTGCACTGTTATCAGCAGGGTTGGCGTATCACCTACAAGAAAGCGAAGACGTGATAAAGCATGCGACACGTGCACTTGAGATCTCACGTCAGATAGAAAATATGCGCCTGTCGCAACGCTCATACTACTTACTCTCTTTAGGTTATGAGCAGGCTGGTCGCCCACAGCAAGCGTTAGCAAACCTTAAGCAGTACAATAGCCTTGTCTCTCTAGAGCAGCAAAAGCTTAACCGTGTTGGCGAAGATGCGTTCCGTCAACAAAAAGAGTTTGCCGAACAAACCCTGCACTACGCTGGCCAAGCGCAAGAGCTAGAAAAATACAAACTGGAGCATCGTAAGTTCCAAAAGATATCGTTCGCCCTATTCCTGTTCAGCATTGTCTTGTTCTTCTTTGTGCTGCGCCGAGGCTACATCATTCAAACCTTAGCCAAAGAAGTGGACTCACTGCGCACCGACCTATTTACGCACTCACGTTCAAAGCTTCCTAACTTAAGAATGCTCAATGCGAAGCTCTCAAATTCACTGGAACAAACCAGCCAGACCTTCGAACAGTGGCAACTTGGCGAGCTCATTCATGAACCATTGAACGACCGTTTACGCTTCGTGATGATTGATTTACCGTTCCTACGCAATATGTATACGCAGAACGGTTACAAAGCCGGTCTAGAACTGGAAGACGCTTTCGGTGAGTTCCTAAAATCTAAGCTTGAAGGCCCAGCTCGTGTCTACCACTTCTCGGATGCGAACCTGCTTTATATCGAGCCAAACGCGGACCGTGATTTGTCGCCGGAAGCCATGTTCAGAAAGATTCAATCTTGGGTGAATGACTTCGAAACAGAGCGTAACATCAACCGAACGGTCCGTATGGGTATCGCTGACTACCCGTTTTTACCACGCGCATACACCGCAATTAACGATCAAGAGCTGCTCGACGTATTGTTGATGTCGACCAATCTAGCTCGTGAGATCAGTCTCAAAGAGCGCAGTAGCCAATGGGTTTATCTAAAAGCTATCGATAATGCACCGGCAGCGAGCCTTGCAACTGGTAACATAAGAGAAGCGTGTAAACATGCGATTAATCAAGGGTTAATAAAAATACAATCCTCGTACCAGAATGAGGACAACATCAAAAAAATGCTAAAAGATGACTGATTTGCGAGCGGTTAAGAGCAGCAAGTCGTGACCTTATTTTTAGTTTTGTTATTATCGATGTAACGGAATTTCATCAAAATGATCGAGATCGGTCTACGCGGCGCTAATAAATACATCTATGGGCATTCTTGAAAAAGACATTCAGGCGCAACTCCACCAGCTGAAATCTCAGTTGGAGCAGGTCCGTTTGACGCAAAGAGACACCTCGTTCAAGTTTATTAGAGAACAGAAAGTTCTAAAGCGTATCGTCACATCTTTAAGTGACGCATGTGTTGGCAGTAACAGCCATTTAGATGAAAACCTCATTGCCCTTAGGGAAGAGCTAGAAAAGCAAAAAGACATTAGCTCGATGATCCCAAAGCTGGCAGTATTAGAAAGGATGCTTAAGCAGAAAACGTTGGCTATGGATAAACAGAACGGATATCTGGACGATAGCATTAAGCACAGTGGGGAAACGCTGCAGCGCATAACTGGCCTTCCAGCACAGCTAAAACGCGACCTACGAAACTTACTTAGCTTCTCCGAATGCAATGGCAGTCAGAAAGTCGACCATGCCATGAAACTTCTCGGTATTTATGAGCGTGCCATAAAGATTATGGCGAATAACTCACGCACCCACTTTGCCGACGGTGCGCACTCTCCGGAACAAGAACTCCTTTCCGACCTATCAAACGAATTACAACATCTGATCACTGAACTCGACTTCGAGGGTGAATCGGGTGATCTGCTTACCGATATTCGAGCAAAACTGCTGCTTGGTGTTTCTACACAAAACCTACTTGAGCTAACACTTCAGATACTCAAACTGGTTATTGAAGGCACCAACCTAGAACGTAAGAAGTCTGAACAATTCATCGATCAGCTTAATGCTTCTCTGGCGTCCAGCATCAAAACGGCAGATCAAAATGCCGACCAGAGCCAGAGCTACTTTGAGCACCGCCAAGGTCTGAACTCTGAGTTGAATGAACTTGTCACAAGAAGCCAAAGCTCGGTAGATAAAGCGAAAGATATTGATAGTTTAAAGCTTTCGATTAATCCGCTACTCAGTGAAATCGCCTCTCTTTCGGAAAGGCTGAACCACGCAGAGCAAAAAGAACAAGCTCTGATAGAGAGAATGAGTTACGGAAAGACTCAGTTAGATTCACTCTATGAAGTGACGCAAGATTACCGTAAGCGCTTGGAAGATCAGGCTCAGCGTATGCTGCTTGATCCTCTAACCAAGGTTTACAATCGCACTGCCTTTACTGATCGCTTAGAGCTTGAATATCGCCGCTGGATCCGCGCGCAACATTCGCTACGCGTAGTACTGCTCGACATCGACAACTTCAAAGCAATTAACGACAGCTTTGGGTATACCGCGGGCGACAAAGCACTCAAGATCATCGCAAGAACCATCACCAAAGAAGCCGGCACCACTGATACTGTGGCTCGTTTTTCAGGTGAAGAGTTTGTCTTACTGCTACCAGAACAAACCGATGAATATTGCCATCAGGTAATTCAAAACATTCAAACTCAAGTAAGCCGCTTACCCTTTAAGTTCCGTGACCAACAAATCACGATCACTTTATGTGCGGCAAGTACTCAGTTTAAAGAGTCAGATACACCGGAAGAAGTGTTAGAGCGACTCAATACAACGCTAAATAAAGCAAAACAACGCGGTAACAACCAACTTGTTTGGCACTAGGCCAGCCCTAGATTTAATTTATTTCATTTTTTCAAATACTTATCACATACCATTTCCCTCAATGTTTGCTAAGCTAATGATTAACATTCGCTTAACAAGCATTCTTGGCAAGCAACGCTGTCGTATCCGTTTCGTCTGGTTAACTCTCTCCTACCTTTAACCAAACACTTTCAACGTTTGCTTCTCACTCTCGAGCCAGAGGGTCACTTCAACGTCCCCTGCTCTTTTCAATAAGGAGGCACTATGATCACTCATATCAGCCCTGCCGGTAGCATGGATTTACTCTCTCAACTTGAGGTTGAGCGTCTTAAGAAAACCGCGTCTAGTGATCTGTACCAACTGTATCGTAACTGTACGTTAGCGGTCCTGAACTCGGGTAGCCATACCGACAACTCCAAAGAGTTGCTCGACAAATATCTGTCGTTCGATGTCGAAGTCGTTCGCCGTGAGCGTGGTATTAAGCTCGAACTAAGCAACCCACCAGAGCATGCCTTTGTCGATGGTGAAATCATCAAGGGTATTCAAGAGCACCTATTTTCAGTGCTGCGTGACATTGTTTACGTCAACATGCACTTAGCCGATAACCAAAGGCTCAATCTAACTAATGCCACTCACATTACCAACCTTGTGTTTGGTATCTTAAGAAATGCAGGGGCGCTGACGCCGGGCATCGAGCCTAACCTGATTGTATGTTGGGGTGGTCACTCTATTAATGCCAGCGAGTACCAATACACTCGTGAAGTCGGTAATGAGCTCGGCCTGCGTGAACTGAACATCTGTACCGGTTGTGGACCGGGTGCGATGGAAGGCCCAATGAAAGGGGCTGCCATTGGTCACGCGAAGCAGCGTTACACCGATCATCGTTACCTGGGGCTTACCGAACCTTCGATTATTGCAGCTGAGCCACCAAACCCAATCGTGAACGAACTGGTGATCATGCCAGATATTGAGAAGCGTCTTGAGGCGTTTGTTCGTATGGCGCATGGCATCATCATTTTCCCAGGCGGCCCCGGCACGGCGGAAGAGCTACTGTACATCTTAGGGATCATGATGCACCCGAATAACGCCGAACAACCAATGCCGATTGTGTTAACGGGCTCGAAAGAGAGCGAAGCTTACTTCCGCTCAATCGATAAGTTCATTGGTGAGACTCTAGGGCCTGATGCGCAGAAACATTATGAAATCGTGATTGATGATCCAGCACGCGCTGCGAAAATCATGAAACAAGCGATGCCAGATGTGCGTTCTCACCGTAAAGAGACCGGTGATGCCTACAGCTACAACTGGTCACTGCATATTGAGCCTGAATTCCAACTGCCATTCGACCCAACACACGAATCTATGGCGGCGCTCGACCTACACATGGACCAAAAAACAGAGAGCCTAGCCGCTAATTTACGTAAAGCGTTCTCAGGCATTGTGGCGGGTAACGTCAAAGCAGAGGGTATTCTCGAGATCGAGAAGCACGGCCCATTCCTAATTGATGGCGACAAAGAGCTAATGACCAAGATGGACCAACTGCTGAATGACTTTGTTGAGCAACATCGAATGAAGTTAC
The DNA here is from genome assembly GCF_902751245.1 of Vibrio sp. Vb339. Classification (NCBI taxonomy): domain Bacteria; kingdom Pseudomonadati; phylum Pseudomonadota; class Gammaproteobacteria; order Vibrionales; family Vibrionaceae; genus Vibrio; species Vibrio sp. Vb339. Next base: position 1,329,658 of record NZ_CADDIS010000002.1, read on the forward strand.
CGGGCGGCTCTGATTACGTGCCTTGCTATAAAATCGCACCGAGCGAATAGGCACACTCATTAACGAGTAGCTAAGTGAGTGATAACAGGTGACAAGCGTAAAACTAAACAAGTCATGACGTATACGTCGCTAACGTTTCAACTCACCAAGTGATACGTTACTATAAGGGGCTAGCAGCCCCTTTTTTATTGCCTATTTAGTGGAAACTTATGTCTATCCATCTTGTTATTATCGATGCCTTAAACCTCATCCGACGCGTGCACTCTGTTCAGCCGGACCCAACCGATATAGCAAGAACCATCACCACGACAACTCGCACTCTCAATAAGATTCTGAATGAATCAAAACCCACCCACATCATCGCGGTATTTGATCACCATTTACAAGACCGTGGCTGGCGCGCAGACGTGCTCCCTTCTTATAAGCAGAACCGTAAACCGATGCCAGAGCCACTGATGAAAGGCCTTGATGCGATTCAACAAGCTTGGTGGGAATTAGGCATTGATTCACTGCTATCTGATGGCGATGAAGCGGATGATCTCGTCGCAACACTGGCAAAGAAAGTGGCTGACCACGGAGAAACCGTCACCATCATCTCGACGGATAAGGGCTACTGCCAACTGTTGTCACCAACGCTGCAGATCCGAGATTACTTCCAGCACCGCTGGTTAGATAAACCCTTTATCGAAGCTGAGTTTGGCGTAAAACCTGAACAACTGGCGGATTACTGGGGATTAACGGGCGTAAGCTCAAGCCAAGTACCGGGGATTCCAGGTGTCGGACCAAAAGCAGCCAAAGAGATATTAACCACTTACCCAGATATCGAAGCGGCCTACCAAGCAGAAGACTTGCCGAAGAAATATCGCAAGAAATTCGACGAGCACATCGAATCCGCTCGTGTATGTAAACAAGTATCGGCACTCAAAACAGACATTGATTTAGGGTTCAACCTGCAAGATATTCGCTACGAAGCAAACTCTTAGATCCCTACTCTCTATATACAAAGCTTCTGAAGCAGAAAAGCCTTAGTTCACACTAAGGCTTTTTGTTATTTACGGCTGCCGCCTAAGCGGATTCAGTCGCATGATTAGAAGTTATAAGCGATAGACGCTTTGAAATTACGACCCGCTTCGTAGCTGGTGTACTTATCTGAGCCCCAAGAGATACCAAAACCAGTATGCTCTGCGTACTTCTTATCAAGCAGGTTGTCGACACCAAGGTTCACTTCTAGATCTTTAGCAAACGTTGGCGTGTAAGCCGCCCAAATGTTATGCGTAGCGAAACCAGCACGTTTAACCTGTTCACCATCTTCGTCCATGTAGTCATTACCCGGTACAAAGCGTGAATCCCAACCAAACACAAACTCACTGTTTAGGCTGTAGTTAAAGCCCGCTTTGAAGTTGTGAATACCTGTTTTACTCATATGGCTCGTTTTGCCATTCTCTAGGTCTTTCTGGTCACCATCAGAGTATGAGTGGTTAGCGTAAACACTTAACGCATCTAGCTCATAGCTCAATACGGTTTCAACACCCCACACTTCAACATCATATTGGTTTGCTAATGTTGAGTTGTTCTTAGTTGGATGCATTTGATTATCAAGATTGTAGGTGTAAGCCGTAAAACCTAGGATAGCGTAATCAGCAGCAAGCAGACGTGTCAGCTCGTAATCAAAACCCGCTTCGTAGTTGTTACCCGTCATCGCTTTGGTATTAGACTGGTTAACATCAGGTGCAGCTTTCATCGTCAATGCTTCTGGCAATGATGCACCTTTAAACAAACGACCATAGCCCACACTAAGTTTTAGGTTATCCGTGGTTTGGTATTCACCCTTGAACTTTGGAGACAGCTGATCAAAATCACCATCGTAAACACCACCAAGTTTATGAACGTCGTAACGCAAACCGCTCGTTAAGCGGAAATCGCTGAACTCGTACATGTCTTGTACGTAAAGACCGTAAGCAGTCACAGTGCCGCCGTCCATGCCGTACTTCTTAGTTTGACCTTGTTGCGAACCACTTTGGTACACACCATCGCCAGCATCAATCCATTGTTCAGCCTTGTAACCATCTAAACCGTAAGTCAATTCATGCTGACCAACCCAAGAGATGTTACGAATATCACCACCGATGGTCGTCACGTTGTATTCACGGTCTGGGATAGCAATCGTGCCATCTTTGATCCAGTTGCCGTTCGCGTCTTTGTCCCACGCCGTATCAACAAGCGCATCGCGCTCCATGTACTGGCGGTTGTAGTAAATATTGGTTTTCAGATGTACCAAGTCACTACCCGCATCGTATTCGTGCTGTAGAGTCACAGTATCGCGGTTGAGCGAGTGGTAGTTGTGTTCATCATCAGCATACAGAGCACCAGCCTTCTCACCTGACAATTGACGCTTACCGCCATCATTGTATCGGTTGAAAGTCAGCTTGAATTCGTTGGCATCATTGGGAATGAAAACAATCTTAGCCAAGCCAGATTTCAATTCGCCCTGCTTTGAAGTCACCGCTTCCTGATCTGGGATGTGCAAATCGCCATCTTCTGAGTAATTTGCAATGCCCATGAACTGCAGCTTGTCGTTCACTTTTGCGTACACAGCAACGTTGGTTGCGAAACGCTCGTAAGCCGTTTGGTAACTTGTTTTTACTCGAGCACCAACACTTTCACCCGGTTTAAGCAGATCGCTTGGGTCTTTGGTTTCGTAGCTAAATGAGCCGTTGATCGCGCCAGAACCCGAAAGCGCTGAGTTACCACCCAGCTCAATTTCAGCACGCTTAAGCATCGCAGGGTCAATCGCCTGATCGCCCGAGTGATGGAATAGCTGCCCTTCTTGACGAGCGCCATCAATCGTCACAACGGCAAATTTATCTTCCATACCACGTACATAAACTTTACGTGAGTAACGTGCGTTTCCGTCTACCGTCACACTCGGCATGGTGTTCAGAACATCTTTGATGTCTGATGCTTGTTTCTTCTCAAGGGTGTCTGAGTTGATTTCAGTCTGAACAAGTTGATCAAGAGCGGAACCGATAACCACTACGGTTTCTTGTTCGTCGGCAGCAAGTGCTGTAAATGAAGTTAAGGCAACCGTTACGGCCACTGATAATGCTTTAAGTTTCATATTCTATTTTTATATTTTATAAGCTTGAGTGAGGAGGTGTGAATATTACACAATTTGAATGATAATTCTTATCATTTACATTCTTTACTTACATTCACTTACTTTTAATAAAATAGAATTTGATTAACATGTTTTGGCTGTAAAACTTACTTCGTTTTGCTGCTGAATTATTGAATAAAGCCTTGTTCGTATCACCCCTGAATTAGGTAGCCGTAAGTCTCGTTCACTTACGGCTTTTTTCATCTCAGATCACGGCTAATGTAGGAAATTTAGCGATGTTCATGTCAGTTGCATTGATTATAACAACACCAATATCTGACTAATAAATGCGACTTCTGGCGACATATAGCCATAGATTCAACCCAGCGTTTACCTAACTTCAGATACAAAAAATGCCCCTTAAAGGAGCATTTTTTATCACTGACACACTAACGTAAATATTAGTGCGGTGAGATGTTTGAAAGCGCCTGAATATGAACCGTGATCTCTTCGCGATCGTGGTAAAGGTGCTTAGCCTGCATCTTAAACTTCACTTTGTTCTCAATAAGGAACACTTTTAGGTTCTCGATATCTTGCAGTACTTCATCGTAACGGCCTTTCATAGGCAGTTTAAGGTTAAACAATGCTTCTTTCGCCCAGCCTTTGATGATCCACTCACCCATAAGGTGTGCAACACGAGCTGGCTTCTCAACCATGTCACAGATAATCCAAGTTACGTTCTTACGGTCTGGTTCAAACTTAAAGCCATCCACCATGTGGTGCTTAATTTGACCCGTTTCCATTAGGCTGTCTGCCATCATGCCGTTATCAACACAGTGAACGAACATCGAGCGCTTAACCAATTGGTAAGTCCAACCTCCTGGACACGCACCTAAATCAACACCCCACATACCTGGAGCCAGACGCTCGTCCCACTCATCACGAGGGATGAATACGTGGAATGCTTCTTCTAGCTTCAATGTAGAACGGCTTGGCGCATCTGATGGGAATTTCAGACGAGGGATACCCATAAAGAACTGTGAGTTGTTCGTTGGGTAAGAGTAACCAACAAAACAGTGACCCGGAGCGATGAAGCATAAATGAAGCACAGGCTTCTTAGCGTTATCTTTCGCAGTCATCAGGCCTTTACCACGCATCGCTTGACGCATCGGCACGGTAAATTTACGGCAGAACTTCAAAAGCTCTTTTGCTTCGTTAGTATCTGGTGTTTCGATACGAATATCACCACAACGAGGGAAACCTTCTTTCTCAGAAAGCGCCTCAAGAATTGGAGAAATACGGTCATCGGTTGGCAGATCTTTAATTTCAACAGCCACTGCCAGCATTTGACGAGCAAAGATCAGTGATTGGAAATCGATCTCTTTGATCAACTTATCCGCTTCACCTGCTTGGTAACATTCAAACAATACAAAACCTGTATTGTTCTTTAGGCGAGGAAAACCAAACACTTCCAGTTGTGTTGCCTTGTCTTGAATTTCGCCAGCACATTCTTTTTCAAAACCAGAGCGACAATAAAGTAGTACGTGTTTCACTGAGTTACCTCTTTTATATTCAAAGCAGCGAAGGAGAAGACTCCCCAACCAATGATAAATAGTAGACCACCAAACGGAGTGATAGGGCCAAACCATTTTATTCCTGTCAGTGCCAAGCCATAAAGGCTGCCACTAAAACAAAGGATGCCGATGATAAAGCAAATTGCCGCAATGAAAAAATATTTTTGTGATTTAGCGCCAAGTTTCATCTGCAGCAGAGCACCACACGCCAATATCGCCAGAGTATGGATAAACTGGTACTGAACACCAGTCTCAAACACGCCTAGCAGATATTCAGGCAAGATAGCTTTCAAACCGTGAGCTGCAAAGGCGCCAAGCATCACAGCAACCGCGCCAGAGATGCCAGCAAACGTGAGTAAATACTTACTTCTCATTGAGCACCTCTTTGATAAACGCTGATAACTTTTCAACGGTTAACGCAATATTCTGCTGTTCGGTGTAACCAGAACTCTTACGCGGCTTAAAGCTGTGGTCGCCATCAGGAATAAATTCAACACGAATAGAATCAGACAGATCAAAGTCAGCAAACTCTTCACGCTTGCCAAAGGTATCACGCTCACCTTGTAAAATGAGGCACGGCTTTGCTAACTCAGCCAGATGCTCACCTTTGTACTTCTCAGGCTTACCTGGAGGATGGAAAGGAAAGCCTAAACACGCCATTGCGGCCACCTTATCAACTTCAGACAAATGGCTCGCCATACGCCCTCCCATCGACTTACCACCAATCACAAGCTTATCGGCATCAACCTGCTCAATAATCTCTTGGTAGGCTTCAAGTAGCTTAGGTGCTCTGTCAGGTGGACGACGCTTACCATCTTCAGCACGCTTGATCATGTAAGGAAAATTGAAACGAATTACCCGTATCCCTTTAAAGGCTAACCCTTTGGCTACCGACTGCATGAACTCATGCTCCATGCCTGCGCCTGCACCATGGGCAAAGATAAAGGTGATCGGATTGTCTTCACCATCAATGATGACGTTATTCATCGAGTAAGTCCTCTTGTTCACTTTGCGCTTTCGCTAGCATCCAGTCGCGGAAAGTGGCGATACGGCCCATGTCGGCTTGTTTCTCATGACAAACCACATAGAAGGCGTTCTTACTCACCAACACTTCATCAAAAGGTGCAATCAAACGACCCGCTTCGATTTCAGGCTGCGCCAACACGTTGTTACCTAGAGCAATGCCCTGGCCGTGAGCCGCTGCCTGTAGCACCATGGTTGAGTGACTGAAGATAGGACCGTGATTAACGTTTACCCCATCGATGCCATTTTGCTTAGCGAACTGTTTCCAATCCTTTCGAGAAGTATCATGCAATAGCGTATGACATGCTAAATCACTGAGAGATTCTAATGGTTTTACTCCTAGCAGCACGGAAGGTGAGCAAAGAGGGATCAAGTACTCTTGGTAAAGCTTGTCGGCTCTGAGCCCCGACCAATTACCTCGGCCATAATAGATAGCGACGTCTACATCATCGGTCAGCGAGCCTTCATCCATATCAACGGCTTTGATTCTTACATCAATATCAGGTTCTTGCTGATTAAAGTCAGCGAGCCTTGGTACCAACCATTGAATCGCAAAACTCGGCGGTAAACTGATGGTCAATGCGCCCTTCTCACTTCGCTCAAGCACTTTATCCGTCGCTTCTGCCAGTGATGTGAAAATATCCTTGATATCCAAGAAGTAGCTTTGACCTTCTTCAGTCAGCAGCAAAGAGCGGTTTCTTCGGCGAAACAGCTTCAAAGATAAGAATTCTTCAAGCGCTTTGATCTGATGGCTGACCGCCGCTTGAGTAACAAACAACTCTTCTGCGGCACGCGTAAAACTCAAGTGTCGAGCTGCTGCTTCAAACACTCTTAGCGAGTTTAATGGGGGTAATCGACGAGACATAGTTACTCTCTAAATAAGCATTAGTTTTTTTTATCTGAAACATTATAATTTGTCCATTGCCTAGCGGCCAGAGAAATTCTATATTTCATCCCGCAGCAGCTAGCCTGAACGGCTTGATTCTCTCTAGAATCAATTGGCTTAGCTCCTGCGATGTTGTGTTTGCAAACTCGTTCTTTTCGAGTTGGGTAGAGTTCTACCAAATGTTTTGTTGCAGTTTATACTGAAACGAGGCATGTACTTCCTGTATTTATTTTGACCTGTCTGTCAAATTTGTTTACACCGCCTTATGGGCGGTGTTTTTTTATGTGCAAAGAAATGTAACAACAAGTTTATCAATAGCTGTACTAATTAATCTTTATTATTTTTCATCGCCAATCACAGAATCAGACACCCACTCAAATAATCAACTGAACACATACAAATAGCATCATTGAGTTGCACTAAAAAGTAACAGAATACTTCAAGATACTCACTCATCTTCGGTACTTATAAGCCCGTTTAGAGCTTACTCTTGCTATCAATCAAAAATTTCAAAGCTGAGCATGGCGATAGCACGCCCAAACCCATGCCTCTGTCTGACTACTGTAAATCATTCACAATAGAAAATAAAAAAGCCGCTTACTTTTCAGTAAGCGGCTTTGCAAAATAATTAACGGTTGGTCAACACCCCACTATGGGCGGTAAACCTTAACGTTATGGAAGCCTTGCTCTTGTAGGTAAAGCGCCTGTAGACGGCTCATTACACCACGGTCACAGTACAGCAAGTACTCTTTCGCTTGGTCTAGGTCGCCAAACTGAGTCGAAAGCTTGAAGAATGGGATGTGTTTAATTTCAACACCCTCGATCTCTAGTGGGCTTTCGTCTTCTTCTTCTGGGCTACGGATATCAAGAACGATAGCGTGCTCAGCAACAGCTTGAACTTGTTCAACTTCAGGCGCTTGCTCTTGGCTCTCTTTCTCGATGTCACGGATATCCATAACACGAGCGTTCTCGATCACTTGATCCAGCACTTCAAAGTTAAACTTAGCTTCTTCTGCTTCCAGTTTGCCTTTCTTCGCTTTCACTGTTGGCTTCTTAGAGATAACACCACAGTACTCAGGCATTACTTTAGCGAAGTCTTCAGTACCGATGATACGAGAAAGGTCGATGATGTCTTCTTTATCCCAGTTGATAAGCGGACGAAGAATCAAAGTGTCTGTCACGTTGTCGATGTGGCGAAGGTTAGTTAGCGTTTGGCTAGAAACCTGACCAAGTGCTTCACCCGTGACTAGAGCTTCAATACCGAAGCGCTCTGCAACCATACCACCAGCACGCATGAACATACGCTTAAGAACAACGCCCATTTGGCCGTCTTCTACGTTCTCAAGGATTTCAGCAACCACGGGTTCAAAGTCTACAGAAATGAACTTCACCTTTGCAGATGAGCCGTATTTATTCCATAGGTAGTGAGCCACTTGCTTAACGCCAATCTCGTGCGCTGGACCACCAAGGTTGAAGAAACAGTAGTGAACCTTAGAGCCACGTTTGATGTGCAGGTAGCTTGAAACACCAGAGTCAAAGCCGCCAGAGATCAAGCTTAGTAGATCTTCTTGAGTACCAAGAGGGAAACCACCTAGGCCTTTGTGACGAGCTAGAACTTGGTTTAGCTTATCGTTAGCCACTTCAACCTTAACGGTTACATCAGGGTTCTTAAGTCGAACTTTAGCTGACTCAACCGCTTGGTTTAGACCGCCGCCTACGTAGCGTTCAAGTTCAATAGAGGTAAAGTCATGCTTACCACGACGCTTAGCACGAACGGAGAAAGTCTTGCCTTCAATGTCAGCACGGCTGCGTTCTAGTACTTGCTCGTAAATATCGTGCAAGTCTTTGAATTCAGACTGTTGTACTTCAAGAGAGTGGTGAATACCTGGAGTGTGAGTCAGAGCCTCTAACACTTCTGCGTAGTACTGGTCACTCTCAGACGTCACTTCGATATGATCGCGACGGTTGAATACCGCAACACTTTCACAGCGACGTTGAATAACGTTACGAATGTTGCACTCTAGAATCCTTGTGAAGCGCTTACGCACCGATTCACTTTTTACAAAAATTTCCGGATGGGGCTTAACAATAAATTTCATAGTACTTTCACAACATTAATGTTCAAAATTTTGAAAACGCTCATCGCCAAGTAAATTAGAGAATTTACACAGCACTTGAAGCAAGAATAGATCATATCTAAATCTAAGGGCGCGAATTATACATGAGAAAGTGAAGCAAGGAAAAGAGTGCTTGCTGTAACACCCTCATTAAACCGCTTGTTATTAACAGTAGCAGGTTTCGAAACGACATAAATACCGCAGAGAACCATTGAAGACCAGCAAACAAAAAGCCCAACCTCATTATAAGGTTGGGCTTTCGATGCTATCTGCATGTTACCGCGTGAGCACGTATAGGCTATTCATTAATAACAGGTACTTCGTCACTGTAAAGCGGCTCGCCCTGCATGATACTGATTTCAACGCGGCGGTTGAGGCTACGTTGCCATTCAGTATCGTTCGACTCGACTGGCTCGGTATCCGCCATGCCGCGTACTCTCAAGCGTTGATGAGAGAAACCACGCACCTTTTCCATCTCTTGAGCAACAGACACTGCTCGCTGTGATGACAAGTCCCAATTAGAGCGATAAAGCTCGGAATCAAGACGTTGATTATCGGTGTGCCCTGAGATTCGAACGATACCCGGAACATCTTTCACCAACTCAGCCACCTGTCTCACCAAAGGTCGGAACTTAGGCTGTAGGAAAGCAGAACCCGATGGGAATGCACCCTTCTCACGAATTCGAATCACAATCTGCTGGCCAAGATTTTCAACTTCAATCGCGCCTTGGTCTATCTCTCGCTCCAACGCCTTCTTGATGCTTTCCATCAAGGTTTCCATCTCTTGCGATTGAGCTTCAGCTTGTTGTTGCTGTTGGTCTGACTCAGAGTTTTGATTGTCGTGAGTCGAAACCTCTGGCGACTTGCCTCCGGTCATCTTGCCTTGGTCACGCATGGTACCGCCAGCACGCTCAGATTCACCTTCATGAAACTCAAGCGTTTGTTGCGTAATATCAATCGTCTGCTGCATGATCACATCAATCGGTGTCGGCTCTGGGCGACCAGGACGGAACTCTTGTGCAATGATGCTGGTGCCTTTAGGAATGTCTTTCACTTCCAAGCGGTTTTGTACACCAAACGCAAATTTCATCGAGCCAGCGATCTGCTTGAACTTCAGTACGTCCATCTCAGAGAATGAGAGCAGTAGTACGAAGAAACACATCAGCAGTGACATCAAGTCAGCAAATGTCCCCATCCATTGAGGCAACCCTGGAGGAGGACATTTACATGGATTCTCTTCATCCATCTTCAACTCCTCTTACGCCGGTTCACCATCAATCGTACGCTTACCTTCGTTTAGGTAGCTCTTCAGGTAACCATCGATTACTCGTGGGTTCTGACCATCTTGAATCGCGAGTACGCCATCCATAACCAAACGACGGTTGAGGGTCTCTTGGTCACGACGCAGCGCAAGCTTGTCCGCAATTGGGAAGAACACCATGTTCGAAAGAATCGCACCATATAGAGTGGTCAAAAGTGCCACCGCCATCGCAGGACCGATCGCTTTTGGATCATCCATGTTAGAAAGCATGGCAACCAAGCCAACCAAGGTACCAATCATACCCATCGCGGGTGCTACATCACCAAATGCAGAGAACACCTTTGCGCCCTGCTCATGACGCTCTGTGGTTAATGCGATGTCTTTTTGCAGTGCAGCACGAACTACATCTCCATCATGGCCATCCACCAAAAGGTCGATGCCCTTTTGCATGAAACTGTTGTTAATTTCCATCTCTTCCAGTGCTAAGAAACCACCTTTACGAGCCGCATCAGCCATCTCTACAACTTTCGCAATAAGATCTTCAGGCTCATCCGCTTTAAACATAAAAGCTTTGCCTGCGATTTTAGTCGCACCAAAGAACTGTCCCATGGTGAACTTCATTAGAACAACAAAAGTTGAGCCACCAACTACGATCAAAATGGATGTCGTGTCATAGAACATCCCGAGGCTTCCACCTAGGATCATTGCCATAATTACAAAGGCAAATCCACCAATCAAACCTATTAGGGTTGCTAAATCCACTGAGCACTCCTCATGCTTTTTTGTAGCTCTATGTCGACGATAATCTTTGTATCGGCAAGACTATAAGATCTTTTAGTAAATTCTTGGCCTAAGTATCACACTTTTCGTTTTTGAATCCCAACTATTGGCTTACTTTGCTCTTATACGTAGCGCATAAACTCGATAAAGCTAAGGTTATTCAAGCAAAGTGCGTTCAAGCCCCTTAAAAACGAACTTTCTAGCAAAATTTCTTGGTTACATTTGACCATCTCAGCGGCCTAGGGTAACGTTCGTTCATCTTTCCAAACGCAGATTTATTATGGCTACTAAGAAACCTGAAAATATGAGCTTTGAAGCAGCAATCGAAGAGCTTGATGGCTTGGTTGATCAACTAGAAAATGGTGATCTAGCTTTAGATGATGCGCTGAAAAAGTTCGAACGAGGCATCTCCCTCGCTCGTGCCGGTCAAAGCAAACTAAATGATGCTGAACAGCGTGTTAGCATCCTACTGCAAAATGATGAAAACGCAGAACTTAGTGACTTTAACCCACAACCAGAATAACGAATTGTATGAGATCCCCTATGATCGAGACTTTATTGTCTTATCAAGCACGTAATAACGAGCAATTGAGCCTTTGGCTTGATCGCCTACCACACCAAAATCAGAACCTGATCAACGCGATGCGTTATGGGTTACTTTTAGGCGGTAAACGCGCACGTCCATTTCTTGTCTACATTACAGGGGAAATGCTCGGCTGCACCGCTGAAGAACTCGACACTCCAGCATCTGCAATCGAATGTATTCATGCCTATTCTCTGATTCACGACGACCTTCCAGCAATGGACGACGATGAACTGCGTCGTGGCCATCAGACTTGTCACATCAAATACGATGAAGCAACGGCAATTTTAACTGGCGATGCACTACAAACTCTCGCGTTTACTATACTTGCGGAAGGTACATTAAGTGCTGACGGTGAAAGCAATCGCGTTCGAATGATTCAACGCCTAGCTGAAGCCTCTGGTGCACAAGGTATGTGTATAGGGCAAGCACTTGATATTGAAGCTGAAAACCGCTCTGTCACGCTAAAAGAGTTAGAAGAAGTTCACCGCAATAAAACGGGCGCGCTAATGAAATGTGCGATTCGTTTAGGTGCGCTTGCTGCTGGTGAAAAAGCGCTTGAAGTGATGCCTCAATTAGACAAGTACGCCGATGCCATTGGATTAGCATTCCAGGTTCAAGATGATATTTTAGATATTACTGGCGATACTGAAACTTTGGGTAAACCACAGGGTTCTGACCAAGAATTGAACAAAAGCACCTACCCTTCTTTGTTAGGTTTAGAGGGCGCTCAAGAAAAAGCGCAAACTCTGCTACAGGAAGCGCTTCAAGCTTTGGCTGCAATCCCATACAATACCCAGTCACTCGAAGAGTTCGCCCGATACGTCATCGAGCGCAAGAACTAAGACAATAAGCGCGCATTACCTATGACTCTTGATATATCAAAGTACCCAACTCTTGCTTTGGCTGATAAGCCAGAGGATTTGCGTCTACTTCCAAAAGAGACGCTGACACAGCTTTGTGATGAATTACGTACCTATCTTCTTAACTCAGTGAGCCAGTCAAGTGGTCACTTAGCGTCAGGCTTAGGTACTGTAGAGCTGACAGTTGCTCTGCACTATGTGTACAACACGCCTTTTGACCAGTTGGTTTGGGATGTTGGCCACCAAGCATACCCACACAAAATTCTTACAGGTCGTCGCGACCGCTTGTCGACTATCCGTCAAAAAGATGGACTGCACCCATTCCCATGGCGTCAAGAGAGCGAATACGACACCCTTTCTGTTGGTCACTCTTCAACGTCGATCAGTGCTGCACTTGGTATGGCTATCAGTGCGAAGAAAGAAGGCAAGAACCGTAAAGTCGTGAGTGTGATTGGTGATGGCGCGATTACTGCGGGTATGGCATTTGAAGCCATGAACCACGCGGGCGATATTCACAATGACATGCTGGTTATCCTGAACGATAACGAGATGTCGATCTCTGAAAACGTAGGTGCGCTAAACAACCACCTAGCTCAAGTTCTTTCTGGCAGTCTTTACACGTCAATTCGTGAGGGCGGCAAGAAAGTGCTATCAGGCGTTCCGCCGATTAAAGAGCTGGTTCGTCGTACAGAAGAACATCTAAAAGGCATGGTAGTCCCTGGCACCATGTTCGAAGAGTTAGGCTTTAACTACATTGGCCCAATTGATGGTCACGATGTCAATGAGCTGATTAAAACGCTTAAGAACATGAGAGACCTTAAAGGCCCTCAGTTCCTGCATATCATGACTAAGAAAGGCAAAGGCTACGAGCCAGCTGAGAAAGATCCAATCGGTTACCACGGCGTACCGAAATTCGATCCAGCACACTCAAGTCTGCCTAAGAGCACCAGCTCTAAACCAACTTTCTCAAAGATTTTTGGCGACTTCCTGTGTGATATGGCCGCGCAAGATCCTAAGCTGATGGCGATCACGCCTGCAATGCGTGAAGGCTCTGGCATGGTGCGTTTCTCGAAAGAGTACCCAGAACAATACTTCGATGTAGCGATTGCTGAGCAGCATGCTGTGACGCTAGCAACGGGTATGGCGATCGCAGGTGACAAGCCGATTGTCGCTATCTACTCGACGTTCCTACAACGTGGTTACGATCAACTGATCCACGATGTGGCTATCATGGACTTACCGGTCATGTTTGCTATTGACCGTGCAGGTCTTGTCGGCGCAGATGGTCAAACACACCAAGGTGCGTTCGACTTAAGCTTTATGCGTTGTATTCCAAACATGGTGATCATGGCGCCAAGCGACGAAAACGAATGTCGCCAAATGCTTTACACAGGCCACCAGCACACTGGTCCAAGTGCCGTTCGTTACCCTCGTGGTAATGGCATGGGTACAGAGATTCAAAGTGAGTTTACTGCGCTAGAGATTGGTAAAGGCCGTATAGTTCGCGAAAGCGAACAGGCAAAAGATGGCTCGAAAGTCGCTATCTTAAGCTTCGGTACTTTCCTTGAGAGTGCACTTCAAGCCGCTGACGCTATCGATGCAACTGTTGCAGATATGCGCTTTGTGAAGCCACTCGATGAAGCTCTAATCAAACAGCTTGCTGCTGACCACGATGTTCTGGTAACTATCGAAGAGAATGCGATTGCAGGTGGTGCGGGCGCAGGTGTGATTGAGTTCTTGATGCAAGAGAAACTACTGATGCCAGTATTGAACCTTGGCCTACCAGACAAGTTCATTGCTCAAGGTACTCAAGGCGAACTGCATGAAGAGCTTGGTTTGGATGCGAAAGGCATTGAGAAGTCTATCTCTAACTACCTTGCTAAGTAGTCTTAATACGTAAGCTCGTAAGCTCGTAAGCTCGTAAGCAATAAAAACAAAAAAGGTTGGCCCTAGGGTCAACCTTTTTTGTATCAATTAGTTAGTTTGGTGTATCGACAGCGAAACCTTAGCCCTTCAGCTAACTCACACTAACCAACCAGCGAAATGTGCCACGGCATACAACGAAATAGCCGCCATAATACCCGCTACAATATCGTCAATCATGATACCCAAGCCGCCGTGAATTCGCGCATCTAGCCAACCAATCGGCCAAGGTTTTACCATGTCAAAGAAGCGGAAAAGCACAAAACCAGTCAGAAGCCATTTCCAGTCATCGGCAGGGATATTCAGCATAGGCACTAAGCTCATGGTGATCCAAAAGCCCGCAAACTCATCCCAAACGATAGAACCGTGGTCATGCACGCCCATATCATCAGACGTTACTTGGCAGATCTTAATACCAATAATGCAGCTTACCACCACCACGGCAACGTAAGCAGGAAACGGTAACTGAACCAACAACAGGTACAACGGAATAGACGCGAGCGTGCCCATTGTGCCGGGAATAATAGGCGATAAGCCACTACCAAAACCCGTTGCCAAGAAGTGCCAAGGGTTTTTAAGAGAAATAAGAGAAAGTGGGTTTGTCATCAATTAACCTTAAAGTGATCGTAACCAGTTAAGTTCCAGCTTAGTGGTTCACCATTATTGTGTAATTCAAAATATTCTACAGGTCTTATCTGGCCAATGCAGGTGACTTTTGTACCAGTGTGTGACAAAGCACTTTCCAACGACCCTTTATTCTCTTCTGGTACAGTAAAGCACAGTTCGTACTCTTCACCACTGGTCAGCGCATACTGCTGAGCTGAAATGATATCAGGAGCGAACTGACGTAACTCTGCAGAGATAGGCAGCGTGCTTACATCAATACTCGCGCCAACTTGAGAACGCTTAAGGATATGTTTTAAATCAGCAATAACGCCATCAGAGATATCAATCGCCGATGAAGCAAGGTTCACTAGAGCCTGACCCGCTAACACTCGTGGAGCGCTCACATAATGTCTCTCTTCAAGCTCAGCAGCATAGGGCTTCGCTCTGTTCTGCTCAGGGTTAAGTAACACTTCTAAGCCAGCTTTGCTGTCACCTAGATTACCTGTTACGTAAATCCAGTCGCCCACTTTCGCGCCATCTCTGCGCAGCGCTCGTCCTTCAGGAACAAAGCCCTGTACCGTCAGTGTCAGGCTTAGTGGGCCTTTGGTGGTGTCACCACCAATTAACTGAATACCAAAGTAGTCTGCGAGTTTAAAAAAGGAGTCACAGAAAGGAGCAAGCCATGCTTCATCGATTTCAGGCATGGTTAAAGCAAATGACACCCAAGCCGGCGTCGCGCCCATAGCGGCAAGATCACTGATATTGGAAGCCAACGCCTTGTGCGCCACCCAAGCTGGATTTGCCTCAGCTAAGAAATGGGTACCCGCCACTAAGGTGTCCGTGCTGATCGCTATCTCAACATTGCCCGGCGCTTTGACCAAAGCACAATCATCGCCAGCAGCCAGAAGAACGTCTTTACGTTGTGGTTGTCGATTTACAAAATATTTTTCAATCAGGTTAAATTCGCCAGACATCACATGCCCTATCTTTAGTCTCATAAAAATCGCCGTAATCATGGATATTACAGAAATTTAGTTACAAAAAAGGCCAGCATAAAAGCTGACCTTTAGATTCAATATACGAACGTCTTATTTCTTACGAACGTGCGGTGCAGCTTTATCAAGCACACCGTTAACAAACTTATGGCTGTCTTCTGCTGCAAATACTTTTGCAAGCTCGATAGCTTCGTTGATAACCACTTTGTATGGTACATCTTCGCGACGAGTCATCTCGTACATAGCTAAACGTAGAAGCGCTAGTTCCATCAGATCCAGATCTTGCATAGGGCGAGATACGAATGGACGAAGCTTGCTATCAAGTTCCATGTGGCTAAGAGCAACACCAGTTAGTAGGTCGCGGAAGTATGCAACGTCTGTTTCTGGCATAGCAAGAGCAGGCTCTGCAGCATGATGCTCTTCTTCATCATACTTACCACCAGATAAGAACTGTTCTTCAACGGTAGCAATATTTTCTTTAGTAATTTGCCAAGAATAAATTGCTTGTAGAGCAAATTGACGTGCGTTACGACGTGCGGCTGGTTTCACACTGGCCCCCATTAGGAATCGATTTCAGAAAGAACGTTGATCATCTCAAGTGCGCTAAGTGCTGCTTCTGCACCCTTATTACCAGCCTTGGTTCCTGCGCGTTCAATAGCTTGATCGATCGTATCAACAGTAAGAACACCAAACGCTACTGGAAGAGAATATTCCAGAGACACTTGTGCCAAACCTTTATTACATTCACTACAAACATAGTCAAAGTGAGGTGTACCGCCACGAATTACTGTACCAAGAGATACAATCGCATCGAACTTACCTGTTTTTGCAACGCGCTGCGCTACAAGTGGAAGTTCTACTGCACCAGGGCAACGAACAACAGTGATGTTGTCTTCGCTTACTTGTCCATGACGCTTTAAAGTATCGATTGCACCAGAAAGTAAACTTTCGTTAATAAAACTGTTGAAACGAGCAATAACGATAGCAATTTTTGCATTTGGCGCTGGGAAGCCACCCTCGATCACTTTCATAAGCCTTCCTTTAACTATTTTCATCAAGTGAGAATCGCCGGATTCTAGCACAAAACTGTGAGCAATATCTAATGGTAATTTAGAAGAACAGACACCGGCAATGTAAAGATGATAATGCAGCGCTGATCCCAAGCATATAGGAACAGCGAGGAGCCAAGTTTGTGTATTGAACACGTTTTGAGTCGAACTTGGCTACTTTGCTCTTTTGGCAAGATCTATCACCAAAAGAGTCACTGAAATCATCGGTAAATTATGTCGCTACAAACGGAGAAACGTCTGCTCGCTGACGCATGATTTATTCGCAAACGTACTCAACAACGTTAAGACCAAAACCACCCAATGCGTGGTAACGCTTAGAGCTTGAAGAAAGCAGACGCATATCGTGCACGCCTAGGTCTTGAAGAATCTGAGAACCGACACCAACACGACGCGAGGTACCCTGCTTCTTCGCCATGGTTGGCTGCTCGTTCTTGTCTTGCGCTTCGAATGTCTTCACTTTGTGAATCAAAGAATCAGAAGACTCTTCGTTGCCAAGAATAACCAACACACCGCCTTCGTCGCCAATGCGCTTCATCGCTTTATCTAGCGACCAGCTACGCTCCGTACCACGGTCTGAATGAAGCAGATCAGTGAACGTGTCATGCAGGTGAACACGTACCAAAGGAGCACCTTCAGATAGGTCGCCTTTTTGCATCGCGTAGTGGATCTGGTTATCAATTGTATCGCGGTAAGTCACCAGCTCGAAATCACCAAATTCAGTTGGTAAATGGCATTGTGCTACACGCTCAATCGTTGTTTCTGTATTGTTGCGGTATTCAATCAAGTCAGCAATCGTGCCTAGCTTGATGTCGTGTTTTTCAGCAAACACTTCAAGGTCAGGGCGACGAGCCATGGTGCCGTCGTCATTTAGGATCTCAACGATAACAGATGCTGGCTCACAGCCTGCTAGACGAGCTAAATCACAACCTGCTTCTGTGTGTCCTGCGCGAGTCAGAACACCGCCATCTTGCGCTGTCAGTGGGAAAATATGACCAGGTTGAACAAGATCAGCCGCTTTCGCGTCTTTCGCCACTGCCGCTTGAACCGTCACTGCACGGTCTGATGCAGAGATACCCGTAGTTACACCCTCAGCCGCTTCAATCGAAACCGTAAAGTTGGTGGTGTATTGTGCATTGTTGTCTTGAACCATAGGCGCTAGACCCATACGGCTTGAACGCTCTTTGGTTAGCGTTAGACAGATTAAACCGCGGCCATACATAGCCATGAAGTTAATCGCTTCTGGCGTCACATGTTCTGCTGCCATGATCAGATCGCCTTCATTCTCGCGATCTTCATCATCCATCAGGATAACCATTTTTCCTAGGCGAATGTCTTCAATAATTTCTTGAGGAGTACTAATTGGCATTGTTCTATATCCTTTGAAATGGTTCTGCTTCCTAGAACCGACACTATTTAAACCTGATGATATTGCTTCGCTTTACAAAGTCTCGCTTTACGCACTTTGTATCAACGGCTAGGCAAAACCATTCTGCTGTAAGAATTCCATCGTTAATCGAGATTCAGGCTCAGACTCTTGTTGCTGACCTTGCAGTAAACGCTCCATGTAACGCGCTAATACATCAACTTCTAGATTCACTTTACGACCGACATTGAATTGGTCGATGGTGGTTTCTGAAGAAGTGTGAGGAACGATAGTCAGCTTGAATGCGTTCTTGCGTAAATCGTTCACAGTCAGGCTGATGCCATCGACCGTTACTGAACCTTTTTGAGCCACGTATTTTGAGATTTCTGCTGGCATTTCTACCCAGAATTCAATCGCACGACCGACTTGATTACGTTCAACAATCTCACCCACGCCATCCACGTGACCAGACACGATGTGTCCACCGAAACGCGTGGTTGGTAACATTGCTTTCTCAAGGTTAACTTTATCGCCTGCTTGGTAATCGACAAAACCCGTCTTTTTCAGGGTCTCAAGCGAAAGGTCTGCACTGTAGCTGTGGTCGTTAAATTCAACCACAGTCAAACACACACCATTGGTTGCGATACTGTCGCCTAACTGAACGTCAGCCATATCAAGCTTGCCAACGTTAACCGTTACGGTGATGTCTTCTCCGCGGGGAGTGATTGCACTCAATGTACCTACGGCTTCTACAATTCCTGTAAACATTTTAAAACTCTTTTTGTTGTCAACGACACGTATGCAGTTGGAGTAACTATTTCCACTATGGTTGCGTTACTATCAGTTTCGAAATACGGGTTTCGCAACGATGCGAATATCCACACCAACCTGTCGAACATCTTTAATTTCTAGGTCAATAACGTCAGACATTGAAGTGAGCCCTAATGCGCCCATCAAACCTCGTCCGTCACTGCCCATAAGTTTAGGTGCTAAATAGAGGATTAGCTCATCCACCAGTTGTTCTTCAATCAAGCTTTTTGCCAATGTTGCGCCCGCTTCGACCCAAATATGGTCGATATGATTGGCAGGTAATTGACGCATCAGATCGTGCAAATCGAGCTGACCTGCATCTGTGGTTGCGACTTCAATATCAGCAGATGCTTCGGCAACTCTCAACACGGATGTTGGAGTCTGGAATAACTTGAGTTCAGGACGCAGTTGGTTTTGACGATCAAGAATCACGCGAATCGGCTGACGCAGCTCGTCTTCAGCGTAGTGAGCTTTGATGCTGCTTGGCAACTCTGCCCAACGAACATTCAACGACGCGTTGTCTTCAATCACCGTCTGGCTAGTTGATAACACAGCGCCTGATTTTGCTCGGTAGTTCTGAACATCACGACGCGCTTCTGGCGATGTGATCCACTGGCTTTGACCATTTTCCAATGCCGTTTGCCCATCAAGGCTAGCGGCCATCTTTAGCTGAACGAATGGCATGCCAGTTTGCATACGCTTGATAAATGCAGGGTTCAAGTCGAGAGCGTCTTGCTCTAGCAAACCGATTTCAACCTCAATACCCGCATCGCGTAGCATTTTAATACCACGACCTGCGACTTTTGGGTTTGGGTCCTGCATTGCGCAAATCACTTTAGCTACTTGAGCCTTAATCAAACCTTCTGCACAAGGCGGCGTTCGACCGTAATGAGAACAAGGCTCTAGCGTGACATAAGCCGTCGCACCTTTTGCTTTGTCACCCGCCATTCGCATGGCATGTACTTCAGCATGAGGCTCACCGGCTTTCGCGTGAAAACCTTCGCCAACGATCTGACCATCAGTTTGTACAATGACACAACCCACATTCGGGTTTGGTGCAGTAGTGTAAATGCCGCGTTTTGCTAACTGAATAGCACGCGACATCATTTGAAAATCTAGGGGAGTAAAGTTTGACATGATTGAGGAGTTAATCCTCTAATTTAGCGATTTCTTCGCCAAACTCTCGGATGTCTTCAAAGCTGCGGTAAACAGAGGCAAAACGAATGTACGCCACTTTATCCAATTCTTTCAATTGGCCCATCACAAGATTACCAATCATCTCGCTTGGTACTTCACGCTCACCAGTTGCACGGAGTTGTGACTTAATCGTACTGATCGCAAGTTCAATCGCATCAGCACTCACTGGGCGTTTTTCTAGGGCGCGCTGTACACCACCCACCATTTTATCTTCATTAAATGGTTCGCGGTTTCCATTCGACTTTATGACCTTAGGCATCACAAGTTCTGCCGATTCGAACGTAGTAAAACGTTCACTACATGCAAGGCATTGACGGCGACGACGAACCTGATGGCCATCGGCTACCAGTCTTGAATCGATTACTTTAGTGTCGTTCTCTGAACAAAAAGGACAATGCATATCACCTCCAAATAATTGAATATCAGTGTAACGGAATTGCCAAACGTTAGGAAAGAAAAAGGGCCAATTAAGGCCCTTTTGTGTGGTGATTCATTGATTATTGCTACTCGATCGCCATTTCAAAAATGAGCTGAGGAGTAAAATTAACGACCAGCGTTAACCGCGAACTAAATAGTTCGCTTTACCTACCCATTTGTAGCTTGTCAGCTCTTCTAAGCCCATTGGGCCGCGAGCATGCAATTTCTGAGTAGACACGGCGACTTCAGCGCCTAAACCAAATTGTGCGCCATCAGTAAAACGTGTTGATGCATTCACATAAACCGCTGCAGAACCAACAGAGTTAATGAAACGCTCTGAGCTCTCTAGGCTATTGGTCATGATCGCATCTGAGTGACTCGCGTTGTGTACACGCATGTGGTCAATCGCTTCTGCCACATCCGCTACCACTTTCACGCCTAGCGTGTAGCTTAGCCATTCAGTGTCAAAGTCGCCTTCAACCGCATCACGTTGGTCTTCAAAACCCGCTAGCAGTGATTTTGCACTGGTATCAGCAACCAAGGTAACCTTGCCTGCTAAACGCTGTTTCAGCTTAATTAGGAAAGCTTCAGCAACCGCTTCATGCACTAGCAGTGTATCTAACGAGTTACACGCTGATGGGCGCTGAACTTTAGAGTTTTCGACAACATCTACCGACTTTTCAAGGTCCGCACTTTCATCAACGAAGATATGGCTGATACCAAAGCCGCCAATGATAACTGGGATGGTGCTGTTCTCTTTACACATCTTATGCAAGCCAGCGCCGCCACGAGGAATGATCATATCCACGTAGTCGTCCAGTTTAAGCAGTTGAGAAACTAATTCACGATCAGGCTTCTCGATGTACTGAACAGAAGCCGCTGGAAGCTCCGCTTTCTCTAATGCAGACTGGATAACCTTAACCAGTTCCATATTCGAGAAGAACGTCTCTTTACCACCACGTAGAATGCTTGCGTTACCTGTCTTCAGACACAGAGCTGCAATATCAATAGTTACGTTCGGACGCGCTTCGTAGATGACACCCACCACACCAAGTGGCACACGGCGGCGAGACAGTGACATACCGTTTTCCAGTACCTTACTGTCGATTTCGCTGCCTACAGGGTCGTTCAGGCTGATCACGTTACGCACATCATTAGCGATACCGGTTAAGCGCTCTTCATTAAGAAGTAGACGATCAAGCAGTGCATCAGTTAGACCGGCTTCACGGCCAAGTTCGATATCTTTCGCATTCGCTTCTAAAATCGTTGCTGCGTTTGCTTCTAGCTCATCAGCGATGATCGCCAATGCTTTATTCTTTTGCGCCGTAGATGCGGTCGCTAGGTGGAAAGCAGCGTCTTTTGCTGCGATACCCATGTTAGTTAAATCCACGTTTAACTCTCCCTAAATTCTGTCTGTCTTTGGATGCAAAAAGGCGATTCGCCTCATCATCACGAGCTATTCTTGGATCACAACTAGGTCATCACGGTGAATGACTTCTGACCCATAATCGTATCCAAGAATGTCGCCAATATCTTTACTGTGCTTGCCTGCAATTTTTGCTAGGTCTTGGCTTGAATAACTGGCGATACCACGCGCAATTACTTTGCCTTTGCTGTCTGTGACTTGGGTGACTTCACCACGAGAGAATTCGCCTTTAACTCGAACAACCCCTTTCGCCAACAAGCTGCTGCCTTTGGTGTTGACTGCGTTTACTGCACCGTCGTCAACCACGATGTCACCAACTGAAGCAGGGCCCGCTAAAATCCAGCGTTTACGGTTTTCAAGCGCTTCCGCTAAAGGCAAGAAACGTGTGCCTTGTGGGTTATCACTCAGTGAGTCAAACACCACATTTTCAGCACTGCCCGCAGCAATAATCACTTCGATACCTGCACGACGAGCAATATCAGCTGCCTGCAGTTTTGTTGCCATGCCGCCGGTACCTAACGTCGTACCGCTACCGCCTGCGATCTTACGCAGCGTGTCATCAATGGTTTTCACTTCTTTGATGAGCTCAGCATTTGGGTCTTTACGAGGGTCAGCTGTAAACAGGCCTTTTTGGTCTGTTAGTAGCAAAAGCTTATCAGCACCGCACAAAATACCCACTAAGGCCGACAAGTTATCATTGTCGCCTACTTTAATTTCGTTGGTTGCTACTGCGTCGTTTTCGTTTACTACCGGAATAATATCGTGCTCAACCAGTGCGTTGATCGTGTCACGTGCATTAAGAAAACGCTCGCGATCATCGAGATCAGCACGAGTCAGTAGCATCTGGCCAATCTTAAGGCCATAGATAGCAAACAAAGACTCCCAAACTTGAATCAACTGGCTTTGCCCAACTGCCGCAAGCAACTGTTTGCTCGCCATTGAGTTGGGAAGTGCGGGGTAACCAAGGTGTTCACGTCCTGCTGCAATTGCGCCAGACGAAACCATAACCACAGAGTGGCCTTGTTTTTTTAATTCAGCACATTGACGAACCAGCTCAACCATATGAGCGCGGTCTAATGCCAATGTTCCACCAGTTAAGACACTGGTACCCAGTTTAACAACGACAGTTTTACGCTGTGTTGTTGTCCCGCTTTGATGATTTGTTGTCATGAAGTCTTTTATGGATAAAACAAATAAGAGGTGATGTTTTAGCAATCAAAAGGGGAATTCACAAGCAGAAAAGGTGCGAAATCGCACCTTTTTGCTTTATATAGAAGAGTAACCTTTAAAATTAGACGAATTCGACAGACTCTTCGTCTAATTGGATACTGATTTCAAACTTACTTTGAAGTTCATCAACCAATTTTTTGTGGAAGGCTTCTTGAGTTCGAGATACCTCAGCGACCGCCTTTTTAGGTAACGGCAAAGAATCCCAGTTACCATCGATGTTGTACTTGCCGATATTGTACTTCGCCGAATATCCCTCTTCCGACTTATCCAATTCCAGCCACCAGCCCCAGAACTCGCGTTCTTCTGGTGATTTTTTATCGTTCACACATACAGACAAGCAATCAAAGATATAGTGGCCTTCTTCTGATTGCGGTTCCCTTAAGTAAGGCCCGATCGCCTTTAAAACATTCAACAAGCGGTAATGCGTAGGTTGTTGTGTCACTTCTGACATATTGAATCTCCATTTTCAATGTTAAGAATGACGTTACTCAGACTGTTATACGTAGAAACTACGCATTTGGATTTTATAAATTATCTCTGAGTATCAGGTACTTAGTTTGTACACTTTTCATGCTTAACTAATTTAGGAGAAATGTCATCTAAATAATTCATCCTCAAGCCACTTTATCGCCAATTCGAGGGATTGCTCATAACCTTGTGTAATTGACTTAGCTTTGATTTTCTTCGCTTTTCCGTAATCACTGTAAATAGCAACCAGTTGATTATCCATTGGCGGTGAAACCGGGTCACCTTCCAGAGCCAATGCCAAGATAGGAACGCTGGTTTTACTGTTTGACAGCAAACCTTGTACCTTGAGTGACCACGCCATCAACTGCCCAGAAAGGCTATTGATATCGACCGCCCCTTTACCAAGGCGCGAAGCCAACACATCTAGATGCATCTTAGGCATCTGTTTCAGTTTGTCTGCATGAACGAAGATGTCGTGAATTGGCGCGCCTAAAGAGATACACGCTTTAATCTTATGTTGCTCGAGGAAAGATAATCTCACCATCGCATTGCCACCGAAGCGGAAACCAAACAAGCCGACTTTGTGGTGATCGACCCATGGGATGTTAGGCAATTCATTCAGCACTGCTTGGTGAAGACAAGATGAGTCTTCTGTTAACGGCCAATGTGCACTGTGCCCTATCGATGGCATGTCTACCGTTAGCATGGAAATGTTCTTTGGTGCTAAGTAATCCCTAAACAAGCGCCACATATCCGTTTGCAAGCTATCTAGACCTGCGCTGACAATCACAACCGGTTGTGGTTTGTCTGTCTTGGTTAGGTGCAAGTTCGCTTTGATCTTCTTGTTTTGGTATGGAATATCAATCTGCTTGACGATCAACTTAGTGTGCTTGATCGCTTCAGAATAGGCTGCGTTGGCCAACACTTGAGCCTGAGCCGCCAAGTTGTCGTTCTTGAGATGTGGGTAACCCGCAATACTGAAGCACAACGATGCTGAAAATAGCTCTTCAGCCATCTCTTCACCGTTCTTCTCATTAGAACGATTTTGATGCTGCATACCCAACTTGGTCCATTCGTATGCCCAGTTACCACTTCGGTAACCCATGACCGTATCAAGCCACTCGTCGATTGTACGAGAGTTACCTGATGACGCGATGCGAGCCAATACCGCTTCTTGCTCTATTGGATTAACGCCTTGCCATACCCACTGAAGACGTCTTAGGTTTCGATACCATGATGAGTTTTGCTGTTCACGCTTCTCATCCAATAACGCTTCAGAGCTTGGCATGTATTGTGTCAACATTGAGGTCTCTTTCGCCTGCTTGTGCTTTACAAACAAAGTTTCCGAAAGGTTCGAGCTCGTTTCTTCTGGTTCAGACATTGGGATACTTAATAAGAAATGGTTGTCACTAATAATATAAAAAAAAATGACCCTATAAAGGGTCATTTCTCAAAAAACTAAGTTTACGCTTATTTTGACTTGCGATTTACTGGCTCAACGTAGCTTAGGCTAGTATCCCAAGGTTGCTCAATCCATGTGTCTTGAGCGATATCAACAATGTACTCGTCTAGCAAATCAGCACCAGATGGTTTTGCACATACAGCGATCAGTTTCGCTTTAGGGTACATTTCGCGAAGCTTACGTGCAGTGTCACCACTATCAACCAAGTCTTCAACGATTAGGAAGCCTTCGCCGTCACCTTCAGGTGCTTTAACTACTGTCATATCACGTTGGTGATCGTGGTCGTAGCTAGAAATACAAATCGTATCTACGTGACGAATACCTAGCTCACGAGCCAAGATTGCACCAGGAACCAAACCACCACGGCTTACTGCCCAGATGCCTTTCCACTGCTCTGCTGGCATTTGCTTTTCAGCAAGTTGACGGCAGTAAGTCTGCATGTTGTCCCAAGTGATAACGAATTTGTTGCTCATAGTATAAAACCTAATAATTTTGTCATGTTATTAGAGGCTATCTCAAACATAGCCTCTTCAGCGATTAAGCAGAAATCTAGACGATTAAGCGAAAATGTATTTAAGAATAAAGATAACCGACATTACCCACACAGCAGGTGAAACGTCGCGACCTTTACCACTTAGCAGCTTAATTGCAGCGTAAGCGATGAAACCTAGTGAGATACCCTCAGCGATAGAGTACGTCAACGGCATAAGCAGACATGTTACCACGACTGGTGCTGCTTCCGTAAGATCACGCCAATCAATGCCAACTAAGCCAGACATCATCAGAATTGCTACATAGAAAAGTGCACCTGATGTTGCGTAAGCCGGAATCATACCTGCAAGTGGCGAGAAGAAAAGAGCCAATAGGAATAAGATACCAACAACAACAGCAGTTAGGCCGGTACGGCCGCCTTCAGCAACACCCGCAACACTCTCAACATAAGAAGTAGTGTTTGATGTACCTAGCAGTGCACCAATAGATGTTGCTGTAGAGTCAGCAAGCAGTGCTTTGTTCAAACGAGGTAGTTTACCGTCTTCTTTGATTAGGTTTGCTTTCGTTGCAACACCAACCAGAGTACCCGCTGTATCGAACAAGTCGACGAACAAGAATGCGAATACCACTGAAATCATACCGATTTCAAATACAGCAGAGAAATCAAGCTGCATGAATGTCGGTGCAAGGCTTGGTGGTGTAGACATGATGCCGCCGTATTGAACGTCACCAATAACAATGCCAAGAGCTGTGATAGCTAGAATCGCAATCATAACTGCGCCTTTCACGCCACGGTGAACAAGAGCAATCGTTAGGAAGAAACCAAGTGAGCCTAGGATAGGAGCAATCGCGGTAATGTCGCCCAGTGAAACTTTAGTTGCTGGGTTAGAAACAACGATGCCTGCATTGCTAAGAGCAATAAACGCTAGGAAAAGACCGATACCTGCAGAGATACCAACACGCAGAGACATAGGGATCGAGTTGATAATCCATTCACGGATCTTAAAGATACTTAAGAAGATGAAGATTACGCCTGATACGAAAACCGCTGCCAGAGCAACTTGCCACGTATAACCCATACCCATTACAACAGCGTAGGTAAAGAATGCGTTCAAACCCATGCCTGGAGCTTGAGCAATTGGGTAGTTAGCAACAAAGCCCATGATGAAACAGCCAATAGCAGCCGCTAAACAGGTTGCTACAAATACAGCGCCATGGTCCATACCAGCATCAGCTAGAATCATTGGGTTTACAAAAATGATGTAAGCCATTGTTAGGAAGGTTGTTAGACCTGCGATGATTTCAGTGCGCACATTGGTGCCATTTTCACTGAGTTTGAATAGCTTTTCGAACATTATCGAATCCTATAAGGGTAAAAAGTAAACGGTTGCGTAATCGATTGGCTGTGGATTATAAAGTTATCAAATAACAAATTCCAGATAGAATTAAGGCTCTAATCGATATTTATCAGAATGCCGTATGAAACAAAGCGATTAAAAATAAAAACATTAGCGGTAAATAGTGTTTAAAAACAAACAATTAACAACATTACATTCAATGAAATTAGTTGGTTGTTTTTTCTACCATCGGTTATTTTCATTGAGAATCTAGCCAGTAAATTCTGAATTCAAACCCACAATAGTTATGTATTTTTCAACAGGATCAGTAATAAGGTGCAAATTGATATTTCGGCGTTTAAAAAACAACCACGCAGAACTGCAGGGAAAGTGACAAGCGAAAGCGGTTTGGAAAAGTAGCAGGCAAAAAAAACGCCACTCAAAACTGAGTGGCGGTAGAATCTGTCAACCAAAAGGGCTGTAAAAGAATTCCAATATATAGGGGTGAACAAAACTGTTCGAGTTACATGCTTACGGTATTAGTAACCAAAGCTTGTAGGGTATGCAAAGTTGCTAGTGTAAACAGAGCTGTTAATCCAGAACATTGCAGATGGTAAACCTTTCATAACTATCACCTTAATAAATCAATAAAAAACGAATTTGATTTCTCGGTTCCTTGGAGGCGATAAAACGGACTCATCCTTTGAGCATTTACTCTTCATCTCAGAAGTTGGTTATTAATATACCCCAAAGAAAAAAGATTACAAGTATTTTTTGCTATACGTCACACTTTTTGCCATTTGCGGTTATTTTGCAAACTTATTTTCGTAATTAAATTACAGAATAGAATTAAACAAACGTTTGCTTGCGCCATTTATAAGCATCAAGGCGCTTAGCTGTGATCAGGTGGACAAGATCGCTTTCAAAATTTGAGCTATTTGAGGTTTAGAACCGCTACTCGTCAAAACGCTCAAGTGGTATGCTGTTGCCATCAAAACAGATCCATATTTTAGATTTTTGTTCTAGGTTTTTACCCATACAAAACCTAAATATATGGTTATTAAATAAAAAAGGAGTCATCCGTGTCTGAATTCCATTCTGAGATCAGTAAATTATCCCCTGCCCCTATCTGGCAGTTCTTCGATAAGATTTGCTCAATCCCACACCCTTCTAAGCATGAAGAAGAGCTTGCTCAATACATTATTGCTTGGGCAACAGAGCAAGGCCTAGATGTACGTCGTGACACAACGGGCAACGTATTCATCAAAAAGCCTGCAACGGCGGGTATGGAAAACAAAAAAGGTGTCGTGCTACAAGCTCACATCGATATGGTTCCACAAAAGAACGAAGACACAGTTCATGACTTCGCTAAAGATCCAATCCAACCATACATTGATGGTGAGTGGGTTACAGCTAAAGGCACAACGCTTGGCGCTGACAACGGCATGGGCATGGCTTCTTGCCTAGCGGTTCTTGCTTCAAACGAAATCCAGCACGGCCCTATCGAAGTTCTACTTACAGTAGATGAAGAAGCAGGCATGACTGGTGCTTTCGGTCTTGAAGCGGGTTGGTTAGAAGGCGATATCCTTCTTAACACCGATTCGGAGCAAGAAGGCGAAGTGTACATGGGTTGTGCTGGCGGTATCGACGGCGCAATGACATTTGAAATTGCACGTAACGCGATTCCAGCTGACTTTGTAACACGTAAGCTAACGCTAAAAGGCCTAAAAGGCGGTCACTCTGGTTGTGACATCCACACAGGTCGTGCAAACGCAAACAAACTGCTTGCTCGCTTCCTAGCGGGTCACGCAAAAGAGCTAGACCTTCGCATCGTCGAATTCAAAGGTGGCAGCCTTCGTAACGCGATCCCTCGTGAAGGCTTCGTAACGGTTGCTGTTCCTGCGGCAAACCAAGAAAAACTGGCTTCACTATACAACTACTACACTGAGCTGCTTTCAACAGAGCTAGGTAAAGTAGAAGACAGCATCGTGACTTTCAATGAAGAAGCTTCTGTAGAAATGGGCGCACTTGCGTCAGCAGACCAAGCTCGCTTTATCGCGGCACTTAACGCATGTCCAAACGGCGTGATTCGTATGAGTGACGAGATTGAAGGTGTTGTGGAAACGTCTCTAAACGTAGGTGTTATCACAACAGAAGAGAACTCAATCACAGTGCTTTGCCTGATCCGCTCTCTTATCGATTCAGGTCGCTCACAAGTAGAAAGCATGCTTCACTCTGTTGCTGAACTAGCAGGCGCTAACATCGCGTTCTCTGGTGCTTACCCAGGTTGGAAACCAGACGCAGATTCAGAAATCATGCATATCTTCCGCGACATGTACGAAGGTATCTACGGTCACAAGCCAAACATCATGGTTATCCATGCTGGTCTTGAGTGTGGTCTATTCAAAGAACCTTACCCGAACATGGATATGGTTTCTTTCGGCCCAACCATCAAGTTCCCGCACTCTCCTGATGAGAAAGTGAAGATCGACACCGTTGAGCTATTCTGGAACCAAATGGTTGCATTGCTTGAAGCGATCCCAGAAAAAGCTTAATTCGATAAGCTATGTTTGTTCAGTAAATGGTGTTTTACAGTAAACACCGTTTATCGACACAAAATAAAACAGGTACTCAATGAGTACCTGTTTTTGTATCTAATCTTTGTAATCGACTATTTGTGACTAAAGAAGCAATTAAGCGCGTGAAGCCGCGTAGCTTTCTAGCTCATCAATTGAAGTTTGTGCCACAACTTCGCCATCGATGAAGTACGTCACCATCTCGCCATCACGAACACCGATTAACGTCGCACGCTCACCAGACTGGTAAGTAATGTCCATTTGGATCGTGTTTTCATCAATCTGCTGCATTTGACCTTTTTCGATCACATCTGCACTCGTGATAGGACCAACAGGCGCTTCCGTTAGAGACGGATCAAGTTGGTGGTTGATGTCTAGGTAAGTATCAGTCTTAGTATCAAAGATGTGCGGAGCACCTGTTAGTGGGTTGCTACCTGTCCAGAACTCTAGTGAGTTGAATACTAGGTAGTCGGCAGCAACCGTTAGACCGTATGCAGGTGCAAGTAGCATGTTCAAACCACCACGAGCGTAACGGTTATCAACAGCCTTGATGTTGAACTTCATTAGGTAACCCGTTACTGCGTTGCTACCAACACAGCCAGATAAAGCAACAGATACCACCGCTAGTGCTACAACTTTTGAAATTGTTTTTTTCATTTTGATCTCAATATTTGAATTTGGCCGCCAAAAAATGGCGGTGGATAATACCAACGAACTGAATGACAAATATCAGCGCTAAATCAATGTATTGTCAGAAAATTCACAATTTGAAACACCCTTCAATTAGCCAAATAAAAAACTGAAACCAATTCAGAAGCCCCTTCATAAAAAACTTTTGTCGTCACCGTAAAGCGATTGATTCGTACTAAAAATCAACGATTGCTACATTCCGTGTTAACGAATTATCACCATGTTGAGAACAACCTAAATGGCAAGACTAAAACCTAATCAACCATTCGAATTACTTGGTTATACTGTTCAGCCAGGACAGCGAATGGAGATTGAACTGCAAGCGGCTCAGCTTTACACGCATTCTCCACTTTCGATCCCGATTGAAATTATTCACGGTCGCCAAGCAGGCCCAACACTGATGGTAAATGCGGCTATCCACGGCGATGAGCTAAACGGTGTTGAAATTGCACGACAGCTGACCAATGCGATTGATCCAAAGAAACTGAAAGGGACATTAATTGTTGTGCCTATCGTTAACGTGTTTGGCTTTATCCATAAATCTCGTTACCTACCAGACCGTCGTGACCTAAACCGTTGCTTCCCTGGCAGTGAGAAAGGATCGCTAACATCACGCATCGCTTACACCTTCTTCGAGAACGTGGCAAAGCACTGTGATTACATTCTGGATCTACACACGGGCGCGATTCACCGTACCAATCTGCCACAGATTCGTGCAAACCTATCGAACCCTGAAACACTGCGCATCGCAAAAGCGTTTGCAACACCCGTGATCATTGATTCTCCACTGCGTGACGGTTCACTGCGTAGCGAAGCGGAAAAACTGGGTATTCCTGTATTAACTTACGAAGGTGGTGAAGCGCTGCGTTTTGATCACCTAGCGATTCGTGCGGGTTACCTTGGCGTGCATCAAGTGATGAAAGAAATAGGTATGCTGCGCCCTAACCGTAAGAAGTTACCAGAGCCAGTATTGAGTAAATCCACCAGCTGGATCCGCGCTGAATCAGACGGTATTTTGCGTAACATGGTAAGACTTGGCGAACAAGTTGAAGCGGGACAAACCCTTGCTTACATCAGCTCTCCATTGGGTCACCAAGAAGGCCAAGTGATCACAACCAAAGGCGGTATCGTGATTGGTCAGCAAACTCTACCTTTGGTCAACGAAGGTGATGCTGTGTTCCACATCGCTTACTTCAAGCAAGACGATGAAGAAGTCGGGCAATCAGTAGAAAGCTACATTGAAGAAGTGGCAGAAGACGATTGGCTAACTGCACTGAATAACTGATCAGACAATGCTTAAAAGTTTAAGAGCTCGACGTTAAAAGCGAGAAGCCAAAACAGTGCTCTTAAACACAATAAAACAGAACTCCACAAACTAAAAAGCCCCAATACACTTTTAACTAGAAAGAAAAAAGTTGTATCGGGGCTTTTTTTTTCACAAATCCCTTATCTTAAAATTAAGGGATCTATAAATTAGTCATGCACTGAATTACTCAGCGTCTTCTTGCTCTTCTGCACGAGCTTTAGCGCGCGCTTCACGTGCTTGCTCAGCTTTAAGCTCTTTAGTGTGACGTAGTTCGTCACGCTCTTTACGCTGCTCTGATTTACGCTCGTTACGTTCAGCTTGGTTAGCGATGAAAGATGCTAGCTCTTTCTCTGCCCACTCTTGTGCTAGAGCTTCAGTTTCGAAACCAGACTCACGCTTAGATACTGTAGTGCTGCGAGACGTTACTTGACGAGTAATCTCTGCACACCAACCGTTGCGTTTTTCTGTAAGGCGGATATCAAATTTTTTGTTCTTAGACATGTTCTATTTTTTCCTAAGGGAGATCATTAAGGGATCGGTCAACTTTGATAACTCCATCTAAGTGAGCATCTTTTAACACCATCCCTTGGTAAGCGCGGTATTAGAGCACAAATCAATGAATATTGCTGCAAATATTTGCAGCGGATCACACTCCAATGCTGCAAATCGTTTGCGCCTGATTTCAATCGGTTCATAACTCTCGGTTCACCATCAACTTCTATCCTGTTTTATCGACAACAATGAAATGGACTATGCTCAAACAGAGATAAATGAAAGAGATACCTGCTTGCTCAGGTTTATAGACTCTACAGTCTCACCTACTCCGCCCATAATTAAAATAGCTAAGGAGTTGCTATGGATAGCTTCATCAAAAATTTACCGAAAGTTGAGCTGCACTTACATATAGAAGGCACACTAGAACCAGAGCTGATGTTCCAACTCGCCAAGCGTAATAACGTGTCGATTCCTTTTGAGACCCCTGACCAAGTTCGAGACGCGTACCAGTTCCACAATCTTCAATCCTTTCTCGATATCTATTATCAAGGTGCAAACGTACTGATTCATGAACAAGATTTTTACGACCTGACGTGGGCTTATCTGTTGAAGTGCCAGCAAGATAATGTGGTGCATACTGAGATCTTTTTTGACCCTCAAACTCACACTGAACGCGGCATTGCCTTTGAAGTAATCGTAAGCGGGATCACTCGAGCTTTGAATCAAGCAGAGCAAGAACTTGGCATCAGCAGTCAACTGATCATGTGTTTTCTGCGTCACCTTGATGAAGACAGCGCTTTTGAAACACTCAAACAAGCCCTTCCTTATAAAGATAAGATCATTGCCGTTGGGTTAGATTCATCAGAACAGGGCAATCCGCCAGAGAAGTTTAAACATGTATTCCAAGAAGCGATCAACCAAGGGTTCCTGACTGTCGCACACGCCGGAGAAGAAGGCCCAGCACAAAATATCATCGACGCAGTGAGCTTGTTAGGCATTACCCGAATTGATCATGGCGTTCGCTGTGTAGAAGATGAAGAGCTAATGAAACAGCTAATAGCAAAACGCACACCTCTAACAGTCTGCCCGCTGTCGAATACCAAGCTCAAAGTGTTTGAGACCATGCAACAACACAACATCGTCGAGTTGCTGAGAAAAGGGCTGTGCGTCACCATCAATTCCGATGATCCGGCTTACTTCGGCGGCTATATGAATGATAACTTCCTCGCGGTCGCCAATGCTCACCCTGTGACCAAAAACGAATTAGCGCAGTTCAGTATTAATGCCATCGAAGCCAGTTTCATCTCGCCTCACGCCAAAGAAGATCTCATCACACAGGTACGCCAATACCTTGCTGCAAATACTTAATGAGTTATCAAGATTAAAAAAGGGAAGCTCTGAGCTTCCCTTTCTGTATCAATCGATAATTAATTGGTTTAGCCCGGGTGACCATCCACTCTTGGCGTTAACAGCATCATGCCGAACTTCCAGATAAACAGCCCGAACGCTAACGTCCATAAACCGGCACTGATGTTGACCATCTCAAATAAATACCCTGGGAAGAATGTCACACCTAAACTACGAACGAGTGCCGCAATAAAAATAGCCGAGAACGCCAAAGCCATGCTTGGCCCTTTATAGATAGCACGACCAGTATGCCCCATCGTCACGCGCGTAATCATCGCCAGAATTAACCCACTCAAGCCACCAATTGCGAACAAGTGCAGCATGTTATGACTCGCAAATGGGTTATCTAACAGACCACGTAACAACAAGCTTAGAGGGATACACAAGTAAGCCGCATGCAGTGACCACACCAAAGGCTCAGACAAGGTTGTCCAAGGCTTCCAACGGATAAAGCGGACTAACTGAGTCACGCCAGCAAACACCATTAACTCATTACCTACTTGAGCAAAGGTCAATGGGAAGAAGCTCAATACAAATAAGCCAACCAAAGGTAGATTCGCTAACCATTCCAACCAAACCAATGGCTGCGCTTTTTCAAACTCAAAACGACGCGCCGTAAAGAATGGGATCACTCGCCCACCCATCACTGATAACAGCAAGGTAAACCACCACAACATAGCCTGCCAAACTGCAGACGATGGGAATGGAGGCATCCCCTTAATGGTCGCGTAACTAGCAAAGTTCGCCACGATAGCCAATATAAACAGCGGCACAAAGAATAGATTCTTCCAGCCTTTCGACTTCACGACTCGGAAACCAATTTCGTAGGCAGCGAAGATTAAGAACAGCGCCTCAACCGACGAGATAAGCCATAACGGTGCGGGGGTCCAAAACAGAATACGAGGTGCGATCCATAAACCAACCAAGGCTGCCAATCGATAGTGCTTGGTGCCGTTGACACCCGTCCACGTTTGTACCGCCGTTAACACAAAACCAACCACTATCGCCATTGAGAAACCAAACAGCATTTCATGTACGTGCCACCACAGTGCCGGTACTTTTAGCACTTCTGGCTGACCGTTTTGGAACATGATGACCCAAGCGACAATCGCGATCACGGCATAGAGACTGCCTAAAAAGAAGAAAGGTCGAAAGCCTAAACGCAGGTAGGCTGGAATCGCGTCTTCTACACTTTTATCTGTGATATTTAACAAACTCGCTCCTAATTCTCAGATAAGCGGCCAAGGTATTACCTAAACCAAATTTGGTGTGCATCAAATCCGATGCAATATGCAGATCACATTGCATGAAACGCGCCAATTAGATAAAACCAGTAAAAACAGCGACTCACGAGATTTACCAGCCAATAAACAAGTCAAAAAAACACAACCAAAAGAGTCATAAAGACCTATAGATGTATAAATAGAAACTTACTGACTTTTGGTATCTCGCCACATATAGTAAGACTAGACTTAAATGGAACAACTCAGACAAGGAATGCGATGTATATTTTTGGTTATGGCAGTTTAATCAACTCATCTTCACGCCAGCTTACCGGTCAGACAGGGCAAGCGATCCCTGCGATTGTTCATGGCTTAATTCGCCATTGGAGCAAGATCGATGACAGCTATGTGTTATCACCTTTGATCGTCAATCTCGGCGAGGGACAAGTGAATGGTGTGTTGCTTGAGGTGGATGATATTGCACTTGCTGAGTTTGATCGCCGTGAGCGTGGTTATCACCGTATCGAATTAAAGGCCTCTCAGATAGAAAGCCAAGATGAATTCAAACAGGATCAACCGATCTGGGTTTACATCAAAGACGAGATTGAAGCACCTTGCGAAAACAGCCCTATCGTTCAAACTTATGTCGATACGGTATTAGCAGGATGTTTAGAGGTGTCTGAAAGCTTTGCGGCGCACTTTGTTAAACACACACAAGGTTGGCATCACCCATTAGAAAATGATCGCCACCAGCCTAAATACGGCAACCTTGCTGGGGTTTCCGATCACCACCACAGTGTGATTGATGGCTTGATACTGACCGTGCGCAGCTAGTTGATTTAGGTTGGTGAACACATAGGCTCACCAACCTAAAGTGAGCTTAAACGACACGAATACCTGCTGGCATCGCACGTTCAGGTGTTAGCAATACACTTTCAGATTCATCTTCCGTTTCTGCACATAGCAACATGCACTCAGAAGTGTGGCCTCTCATCTTCGCCTTCGCTAGATTGCACAAAACAACAACCTGCTTACCCATCAACTCTTCTTCTGTGTAGTAAGGGACTAGGCTGGTCACCGTTTGCAGCGTCTTATCACCAACATCCACTTGCACGATGTAGAGCTTGTCGGCGTTTTCATGACGCACAACCTCAATGATCTTACCCACGCGCATTTCTAACTTAGCAAAGTCACCATAAGAGACAGTATCCATTTCTCACTTCCTATATTGATTTGTTTTCACTCATTAAATCATTTACTAAAATTAAGTAAAATGTAAATGTTTACACTAGCATTAAGCCTAATAATTACAAGCGGTAAAGATCTCATTACTGGAAGTAAAATGAGAGTTTCGTTGCCTTACTATCATTGTCGGTGTTAAATAGATGCAGCAATGTATAGAGGTTAAAAATGGCAACAATTAAAGATGTAGCAAAGGAAGCTGGTGTTTCTGTTGCAACCGTATCTCGAGTGATCAACAAGTCTCCCAAGGCGAGTGCAAGCTCGGTAGAGTCTGTAACTAAAGCGATGTCTAAACTCGGCTATCGCCCGAATGCCAATGCTCGAGCGCTGGTAAGCCAAAGCACAAACACTGTTGGCGTATTGGTCGGTGACATCTCCGATCCCTTTTTTGGCACGCTGGTTAAGGCTGTCGATAATGTCGCTCGTGAGAACGGAAAACATATCCTTGTCGGTAATGGCTCACACGATCGTGAAGAAGAGAGACAAGCGATTGAGTTGCTGATTAATAGCCGTTGTGACGCCTTGGTGATCCACTCAAAAGGCCTGACAGACGAAGAACTGATCGCCTATGCAAAAGAGGTCAAAGGCTTAGTACTGATCAACCGTTATATTGCTGAGATTGCCAACCGTTGTATTTTCTTGGATAACAAGAAAGGCGCGTATCTTGCGACGGAATATCTGATCCGTCATGGCCATAAGAACATTGCCTGTATCGCCTCTTCGCATAGCATTGAAGATGCCGATGAACGTATCCAAGGTTACTTAGCGGCACTCTCAGATTACAAAATAGCGCTCTCTCACAGCTATATTGAATACTCAGCGCCCACCAGTGACGGTGGCGAATACGCCATGACTAATCTTTTGACTAAGTCACTGCCAATCACTGGTATTGTGGCGTACAACGATTACATGGCAGCTGGTGCTTTGTCTGTCCTTGATGAAAACGGTATTCAAGCGCCGGACAAAATGTCGATCATCGGTTTCGATGATGGCTTGATTGCCCGCTATGTTCATCCAAAGCTCACCACCATTCGCTACCCGATTCAGATGATGGCAGAGAAAGCGACACGACTCGCGCTGCACTTAGCCAAAGGTGAAAACACCTCTACTGAACCAATGATGTTCTCTCCAACTCTGGTACGCCGCAATTCGGTAGAGAAAGTCTAAGTTCTGGTCGACTCATCAAGCAATAATCAAAAAAAAGCCCTAACAGAATCGCTTCTGTTAGGGCTTTCCTACCTTACTCAGATACTCAACAATCGCGCTTAATAAACCGCACTCTTGTTGAGCGCCACTTTTGCTCATCCCCCAAGAACAACGCGATAATTCACATCGTCCTATTCACAAGCAAAAGATATTGGCGTAACCGCTTTGAGCTAGAGCGTACTAGTTTGAAGAATCCCCCGAAAATTCAAACTGGTAACAGGTACTATAGTTATATTCTTGTTCAGGCTTGAGAATACAACTGTCCTGCTTCCACTCTGGGTGGTTAGGAGAGTCAGGTAAGAACTGGGTTTCTAGTGCCAAACCAGCGTAGTCTTCATAGCTACCACCACTTCGGTTTGGTGTACCACCAAGCCAGTTTCCGGTGTATAGCTGCATCGCAGGTTTGGTTGAAAATACTTTTAGTGTGACGAGCGCATCCGGTGAGGTTACGGTCGCAGCGCATTGAG
The DNA here is from genome assembly GCF_902751245.1 of Vibrio sp. Vb339. Taxonomy (NCBI): domain Bacteria; kingdom Pseudomonadati; phylum Pseudomonadota; class Gammaproteobacteria; order Vibrionales; family Vibrionaceae; genus Vibrio; species Vibrio sp. Vb339. The sequence continues at coordinate 1,367,250 of NZ_CADDIS010000002.1, forward strand.
TGCGTTTGCAGCCATCAGCCAATAAGAAAGAGTGGTCGTAACCCTTTGCTGCTTTCTGCTGTTCATCGCCCAACAAACGCTCTGAGATCATCATAGGCTGATTGAAGTCGAAGCTGGTCGATTTGACCGATTTAAGGTTACCTAATGGAATTCCCACCGAGTTGGTCGGCAAGAATTGATTGGCGTTGATGCTGACAATGTGTGACAAACAATCGTGTCCGGCTTCTGCGCCAAGTAGATTGAAGTACGCATGATTCGTTAGGTTGACCACGGTCTGCTTGTCTGTGGTTGCAGAGTAATTAATGGAAACTCGATTGTCTTCGGTGATGTCATAACGCACCGACACATTCAAATTCCCCGGGAATCCTTGGTCGCCATCAGCAGACTCTAGAGTAAACACCACTGACGTTTCGCTTTGCTCGGCAATATTCCAACGGCGTTTATCAAATCCGTTCGGACCACCATGCAAGGTATTGCCCGCTTGGTTGGTTTCCAGCTTGTAATTCTGACCATCAATTTTAAAACGACCATTAGCAATGCGGTTAGCATAGCGGCCAACCGTTGTGCCCATATAGCTGGCTTGTTTATCGAAGTTCTCCATTGAGTTAACACCCAACAAAACTTCTCTTTTATTTCCCTTTACTGGCAAGATACAGCTCAACCATGTTGCACCAATATCCATGAATGTCACTTGCATGCCATGCGTATTTGATAGCGTCACTAACTGAGCGGGTTGGCCATCATAGGCTAGAGTCTGCGTCATGGATTGATGCAGGTTTTGCTCTTGTGTCATTCTAAATTCCTTCTAGTGCCAGTAAAAAGCCTCTACCTGAAGTAAAGGCTTTAGCATTTGGCCTACCATGATCTTTTTACTTGGTAAGCTCTATATTAAGTCTCGAAGCCGTTAGATTACTTCAACTAAGCCTGCTCCGTCTTTCGCTTGGCACACATAAATAGATTCTTTTAGACCCGTCGCCGCTTGATATTTCTGTTCAACGGTTGTTTTGATTTCATCAACCAATGCAGGTGGAACCAATGCCACAATACAACCACCGAAACCACCGCCAGTCATACGCACGCCACCTTGCTCACCGATCACTTCTTTGACCATATCAACCAGCGTATCAATCTCTTTCACCGTGATTTCAAAATCATCACGCATTGATGCATGCGATTCAGCCATCAACTCACCCATGCGTTTCATATCATGAGTGCGTAGAGCTTGAGCTGCTTCAACGGTACGGTCATTTTCAGTAATCACGTGACGAGCACGTTTTGCGACCATTTCATCCAAGTCAGACTCTTTCGCTTTAAACTGCTCAATGGTCACATCACGAAGTGCCGGAACACCAAAGATGCGCGCCGCTTCTTCACATTGTTCACGACGTGTGTTGTATTCGCTGTCGACCAAGCCGCGTTTCTTGTTTGAGTTGATGATAACCACAGCCATATCTTCTGGCATTGAAACCGCTTGAGTTTCTAGGCTACGACAATCCAAAAGCATCGCGTGATTTGCGCGACCTTCAGCAGAGATCATTTGATCCATGATGCCGCAGTTACAACCCACGAATTCGTTTTCTGCTTGCTGACCATTAAGCGCCACTTCGGCTTGGCTGATCTCTAGGTTGTAAAGCACCTTGAATGTTTGACCAATCACCACTTCCAGTGCCGCAGAAGAACTTAAACCTGCACCTTGAGGCACGTTACCCGTTACAGAGATGTCTGCACCTGTAAATTCAAAGCCGCGACCTTTTAAGCACTTCACCACACCACGAATGTAGTTAGCCCACATCTTGTCTTGTTGGAAGGTGATCTCTTGAGTTAAATCGAACTCATCCACTGCATTACCGTAGTCCACTGATACAACACGTACAATGTTGTCGTCACGCTTAGCCGCGGCGACTACCGTTTGATAGTTAATGGCACACGGCAGAACAAAACCATCGTTGTAGTCAGTGTGCTCGCCGATCAGGTTCACACGACCTGGCGCTTGGATAATATGGGTCGCTTGGTAACCAAGGACTTGCTCAAAAGATGCTTTCACGTTTTGGATTAGGTCAGACATAAGTAAACTCTCTGGTTAAACTCTTTGTTCAATTGGTTATGGTCCCTTCACGGCACCACTTTCATTCTTTTAGATTCCCTATCTCGTTGGTCTCTCACGGTAGGGAATGACAACATCAGCGACTAAGCTTCTATGCTTCTATGCTTCTATGCTTCTAAGCTCTTAAACTTATGGGCTTTTCATCTGCCGTCATTCCAGAATTGAGGGACGAGATATCAGGAATCTCACTCGTTATCTACGAAACAGGCTATTCCTGCTCTTTATAGTGAACGTCACTCAAATCACGCAGACGTTGCGCGGCTTGTTCTGCGGTTAAATCACGCTGAGACTCTGCCAGCATTTCGTATCCGACCATGAACTTACGAACTGAAGCGCTGCGTAACAGTGGCGGGTAGAACAACGCATGCAGTTGCCAGTGATCGATGTCCGTGCCTTCTTCAAAGAACGGCGCATAGTGCCAGCCCATTGAGTAAGGGAATGAGCATTGGAATAAGTTGTCGTAACGACTCGTCAGCTTCTTAATCGCAAGCGCTAAATCATCACGCTGCTCGTCAGTCAGTTCGCTCATACGGCGGATGTGTGTTTTTGGTAGCAACATGGTTTCAAATGGCCACGCCGCCCAATAAGGAACCACAGCAATCCAATGTTCAGTTTCAACCACAGTGCGAGAGCCGTCTTTCATTTCAGCTTCAACGTAATCCACTAAAAGATTCGAACCTTGTTGTTCGAAGTACTCTTTTAACAGTTTCTCTTTGCGTTCAATTTCGTTAGGTAAAAAGCTGTTTGCCCAGATTTGACCGTGTGGGTGTGGCTGAGAACAGCCCATGGTCTCGCCTTTGTTTTCAAACGCTTGAACCCATAGGTAATCTTTACCTAGCTCTTCAATCTGTTCATTCCATGTGTCGATAACACCGCGAATCTTGTTTACTGGTAATTCTGGCAGCGTTTTGCTGTGGTCCGGAGAAAAACAGATCACGCGGCTCAACCCGCGAACACCTTGAGTCTTGAATAGAGGGTTTTCAGACTCTGGAGCATCAGGTGAATCAGGCATCAACGCCGCGAAATCATTACTGAATACGTAAGTGCCGTCGTAATCTGGGTTTTCGTCGCCCGAGATACGCGTATTGGTTGGGCACAAGAAACACTCTTTCTCATACGCAGGAAGCTGCGCGGTCGATGTTTTTTCATCTTGGCCACTCCAAGGTCGTTTTGCTCGGTGCGGTGAGACTAAGATCCACTGACCCGTTAATGGGTTATAACGACGATGCGGGTGGTCTACTGGGTTAAATTCAACTTTTGACATGTTTAGATTGCTCTCAAATTTTGTGTCTTGGTCAATTCACCAAGATGAATAATTCTTCTACAAGGAGATTCCCTATCACGCTCGTGCCTCGCTGTAGGGAATGACGTGTAATCTCGTTGTGCTATTTGTGCAAAGGCAGCCGCTTCATAATCTTGTGCTCATCCGCCATTCCAGAATCGAGGTACGAGATATCTGGAATCTCTCTTTTCTCATATCTTGTCTTTACCTTCCCCAAAGAAATTGGAGTTGCAGCTAGGCAGCAAGATTTCCAATATCCATGAGCATAGATCTTCTATGTGATTGGAATTGGTAAGCGCAGCTAACAACGCTGCGGCTTCAATTACGAAGGGGAATAGCCGTTCGGGTTATTCGACTGCCAGTTCCACGTATCCGCCGTCATCTCCATCACGCTACGCGTCGCCTTCCAGCCAAGCTCGCGCTCTGCTTTTTCAGTGCTTGCCCAACATTCGGCAATATCACCTGCGCGGCGTGGGCAAAGTTCATAAGGAACCGGTTTACCCGATGCTTGTGCGAAGGCTTCAACCATCTCGAGTACACTTGAGCCTTTGCCCGTACCTAGATTGTAAATGTGTAAACCCGCTTTCTCGCCAACCACTTTTAGTGCTGCGACATGACCGTCCGCTAAATCCATTACATGAATATAGTCACGAACGCCTGTGCCATCGACTGTTGGGTAATCGTTTCCAAAAACAGCCAGTTTTTCACGGCGACCGACGGCTACTTGAGCAATAAACGGCATTAAATTATTTGGGATACCTTGTGGGTCTTCACCCATAGTGCCCGATGGATGTGCGCCAACTGGATTGAAGTAACGCAGTAAAGTGACGCTCCAATCGTTCTCCGCGTTGAACAGATCGCTCAAGCACTCTTCCACCATATATTTGCTGCGACCATAAGGGTTAGTTGTCGCGCCAGTTGGTGAAGTTTCAGTAATCGGCACTACTTCTGGATCACCGTAAACGGTAGCCGAAGAACTAAATACGATGCTTTTCACGCCCGCTTTCTTCATACTGCGAGCTAACACTAGTGAACCATTGACGTTGTTATCGTAGTACTCCAAAGGCTTAGCCACCGACTCCCCTACCGCTTTCAGGCCAGCAAAGTGAATCACCGCTTGGATATCGTTTTCTGAAAACACGCTATCTAGAAAAGATTGGTCACGAATGTCGCCAAGATAAAACGTTGGGCGCTTGCCAGTTAACGACTCGATTCGTTCCAGCACTAGCTCTTTGCTGTTACAAAGGTTATCAACAATGATCGGCTCCATACCTGCCTGTATCATTTGAATGCATGTATGACTTCCGATGTAACCCATGCCGCCCGTAACCAGTACTTTCACAATCAACCTCTCTTTGTCGTCATTCGTGGGCTAACTCGAACTGACATTCAGCTCAGTAGCACCGTATGTCAGAAATAGTAGCAGCCATTTTGACTATAATTCTGTGATCAAAACCACGAAGTGTAAACGTTTACACTGACTTTCATCATTGGTACTGATCATGACATAGAGAGAACGTATAGCTGTTAACCTCTAATTCATTGAATTTTAATAAGATAATTATAGATAGTTAGATTTGAGACATCACAGATGAGTTGAGCATTTATTTTACTAAAAGTTAATGCAATGACGTCCAGTTTGATTACAATAGGTCTGTAGAATAAAGAGGTGCATTGCTTTTTTACTAAATACCAATTTCAAAGCAGCGCAATGTTCCAATAACAGGAAGTGAGTATGGCAACGTTAAAAGATATCGCGACTGAAGCGAATGTATCATTGGCTACAGTTTCAAGGGTTCTCAATGAAGATCCAACATTAAGCGTCAAGGAAGAGACCAAAAGGCGTATCTTTGAAATTGCAGAGAAGTTGGAATACAAAACCAGCAGCTCACGAAAAACCGTTAGCAGTAAAAAACAAAACCATCACTTCCTAGCACTGTATAACTACAAACAAGAAGCGGAAGTTAACGACCCTTACTACCTATCGATTCGCCACGGGATTGAAACCCAATGCGAAAAGATGGAAGTTAAGCTAACCAACTGTTATGAAAGCAAAATACAAATTAACTCAGCGCCAATCACAGGTGTTTTGTTAGTAGGAAGAATGACACCAGAGGTTATAGAGCAAGCTAAAAAGCTGAGCGATAATATCTGTTATGTCGATTTTACCGATCACTCAGAACCTTATGACTCTGTCGATATCGACCTGGCTTTGATCAGCAAAGAGATCACCAACTTCTTTATCAACCAAGGCTATGAGCGCATCGGCTTTATTGGTGGTCAAGACGACGTCAATACCCCTGATATTCGTGAAGTCGCTTTTGCTGAATATGGTGGCCTCAAGAACGTTGTCAGTGAACAAGACATCTACCGTGGTGACTTCTCTAGCTCTTCAGGTTACAAGCTTGCAAAACAGATGCTCGCGACGGGCGACTACCCTAAAGCCATGTTTATTGCGTCAGATTCCATCGCAATTGGCGTTTTACGAGCAGTTCATGAGCACGGATTAAACATTCCTGAAGATATTGCGCTGATCAGTGTAAACGACATCCCAACAGCTAAATTTACCTTCCCATCTTTATCGACTGTTCGTATTCACTCTGAACTAATGGGAATTCAAGGCGTTAACCTGCTGATCGAGAAAGTACGTGACGGCCGAACCATCCCATTACGCGTCTATGTACCAAGCAAACTTAAGCTGCGCGATACAACAAAATAATTAAATATATCAAGTAGATAAATAAAGGCTACCTTTGTTAAAGGTGGCCTTTTTTGTGCCCATCACATACATCAATCGACACATATCCCCCTCTTTAATCTGCTGCATAAAACAGCCAATAGCATTCTTTTAAGTGGATCACACAGCACTGTAAAAAGACCATAAAAAACGTGATGAAGTTAAAGTAAAACGTTTTCACCAATTTCATTTAGTAAAACTTTTACTAATAATTACCTCAGTCCAAAAATACTCGTATTCACTACGACCCAATTACACATAAGAACGTCGGTCAGCAAACTGCATTCAGACCGAGAGAGAGGCAACGTGAACAACTGGGAAAACTTCCTGAACTTACATGAGAACCGTATGGCACCGCGTGCATACTTCTTCTCGTACGCATCAGAAAAAAATGCAAAAACGTTTCAGCGTGAACTGAGCAGCCACTTCCAACTATTGAGTGGTCAATGGAATTTCAGCTATTTCACCAATCCGCTATTGGTTCCTGAAGAGTTCTATTCTCAGGAAATGAGCGACTGGGGCAACATCACGGTTCCAAACATGTGGCAAATGGAAGGCCACGGCGATCTTCAATACACTGATGAAGGTTTCCCATTCCCAATTGATGTGCCTTTCGTACCATCAGACAACCCAACCGGCGCATACCAACGCTCTTTCTTCCTTGGCGAAAGCTGGGACGAGAAACAAACCATCATCAAGTTTGATGGCGTTGAAACTTACTTCGAAGTTTACGTAAACGGCGAATACGTAGGTTTCAGCAAAGGCAGCCGCCTAACCGCTGAGTTCGATATCTCTAGCCAGGTAAAAGCAGGCAACAACCTACTTTCTATTCGAGTGATGCAGTGGGCCGACTCAACCTACATTGAAGACCAAGATATGTGGTGGACGGGCGGTATCTTCCGTGACGTTTACCTTGTAGGTAAAGAGCAGCTGCATGTTCAAGACGTTACCGTTCGCACTGACTTCGACGATGCTTACCAAAGCGCTACCCTGTCGTGCAAAGTGGAACTAGAAAACCTAGCAGCAGCGGCAAACGCAACCCTTGAGTACGCATTGCTTGATGGCAGCCAAGTTATCTCGCAAGGCTCTGTAGATAGCTTAAGTGTCGATGGCAATGTAGATACTCAATTCTCTATCGATGTGGTTAACCCTGTTCAATGGAACGCTGAGAACCCTTACCTGTACCAACTGCTGCTTACGCTGAAAGACGCTGACGGCAAGGTGTTGGAAGTGATTCCACAGCGCGTTGGTTTCCGCGACATTAAAGTTCGCGATGGTCTGTTCTACATCAACAACAAATACGTGATGCTGCACGGCGTAAACCGTCACGACAACGACCACCTGAAAGGTCGTGCGGTTGGGATGGATCGCGTAGAGAAAGATTTAGTGTTGATGAAGCAACACAACATCAACTCAGTACGTACTGCGCACTACCCGAACGACCCACGCTTCTACGAACTGTGTGATATCTACGGCCTATTCGTGATGGGCGAAACCGATGTTGAAACACACGGCTTTGCTAACGTTGGCGACCTAAGCCGCATCACTAACGATGCCGCATGGGAAGCGGTGTTTGTTGAACGTATCGAACGTCATATCCACGCTCAAAAGAACCACCCTTCTATCATCATGTGGTCTCTAGGTAACGAGTCTGGTTACGGCTGCAACATCCGCTCTATGTACGATGCTGCAAAAGCAATTGATGACACGCGTTTGGTTCACTACGAAGAAGACCGTGATGCTGAAGTGGTCGACATCATTTCAACCATGTACTCACGCGCTCAACTGATGAATGCCTTCGGTGAATTCCCACACGAAAAACCACGCATCATCTGCGAATACGCACACGCAATGGGTAACGGCCCGGGCGGTTTAACCGAATACCAAAACGTGTTCTACAAGCATGACGCAATTCAAGGTCACTATGTTTGGGAATGGTGTGATCACGGCATTCTGGCGCGTGATGAAGCAGGCACAGAATTCTACAAATATGGCGGTGACTACGGTGACTACCCGAACAACTACAACTTCTGCATGGACGGTTTGATCTATCCAGACCAAACGCCAGGCCCTGGCTTGAAAGAGTACAAGCAAGTGATTGCCCCAGTGAAGCTTCGCGATTTCAATGCACAAACGGGTACCTTCACAGTAGACAACAAGCTTTGGTTCTCAAACATCGATGACTACACCATCACTGCGGAAATCCGTGCTGAAGGTGAAACCATTGCCGTACAGCACATCAAGGTTGAAGAGCTGGCTGAAAACTCTAGCCGTGAACTGACTCTAAACTTGCCACAGCTTGATGAGCGTGAAGTGTTTGTAAACTTTACGGTTCGTAAGGATTCTCGTACTTCATACAGCGAAGCGAACCACGACATCGCGGTTTACCAGTTCCAAGTGAAAGAGAATACAGCACAACTTGAAGCCTTCACCAACAACAATGCGACAGCACTGAATGTTGAAGAATCTCGCTTAGCCTACCTAATCAAAGGTCACAACTTTGCTCTGAACTTCTCGAAAGTGAACGGCAAACTGACGTCATGGTTAGTCAATGGCGAGGAACTGATTAAGTCTGAGCCTAAGCTGAACTTCTTCAAGCCAATGATCGATAACCATAAGCAAGAGCACGATGGTTACTGGGAACCTGCACACCTACAGATCATGCAGGAACACTTCCGTAGCATTGAACTTGAGTGCGTCAATGTCGAGCAGGTAAACGGCAAGGTAGAGATCACCACCACCAGCATCATTGCTCCACCGGTATTTGATTTCGGTATGCGTTGTGAATACCGCTACCAGATCAGTGCAGAAGGTCAGCTAAACGTTGAACTGAGCGGCGAGCGTTACGGTGATTACCCTCACGTGATTCCAGTCATTGGTTTCGATATGGGCATCAACGGCGACTTCGACCAAGTTCAATACTACGGCCGCGGTCCTGAAGAGAACTACCAAGACAGCAAGCAAGCCAACATGATTGATGTTTACCAATCAACCGTGGCTGACATGTTCGAGAACTACCCGTTCCCACAAAACAACGGCAACCGCCAACACGTTCGTTGGGCTGCGCTTTCAAGCCGTGCGGGTAATGGTATTGCAGTAAAACCACAGCAAGAAATCAACTTCAGCGCATGGTTCTACACCAACCAAAACCTGCATCAAGCACAACACACGATTGAACTAGAGAAGAGTGGCTACATCACCCTAAACCTAGACCACCAAGTGATGGGCCTAGGCTCAAACTCTTGGGGCAGCGAAGTGTTGGATTCTTACCGCGTGTACATGGACGAGTTCCGTTACGGCCTAACTCTGATTCCATTCCAAGCAGGCGATTGCGACGCACCACACCTAATCAATCACAACTTTGGTGACGAGTTCTTCATGGCAAATACGCCAACAACTCAACCACAACAGAACGAGGCATAAGCGATGATCGTTTTAGACAACCTAGAGCAATTTAAAGTCGTTTACCGCGACGGTCGTAAATGGCAGCGCTGTGTAGAAGCGATTGAAAACACCGGCAACATCAAAGATGGCGTGATGTATTCCATTGGTGACTCACTGGCTTACATGATTGAAGACGGTGTGGCTCGTAACACAGAAAACTTCACCGGTAACCGCCGTTACTTTGATGTGCACTACTACTTGGAAGGTCGTGAAACGGTTGAGTTTGCAGATAAGTCTCAACTTGAAAAGACCCAAGCTTACAGCGATGAAACCGACCGTGAACATCTCATGGGTAACGGCGAGACTCGTGAGTTAGTTGAAGGCCAAGTGGCGATCTTTGATAACAGCAAAGCTTACCGCTTTCACGGTGATAACCGAGTTCGCAAAGTGGTGCTGAAAGTGACTATCGAAGACGGCTACTTCCTTAATAAGTAACCGAAAACAAGCTACCGAAGCCAAACAGCCGAAAGTAGCAACCACAAGATCTATTCACAGTGTGACTGAGGCTTGCCGTTCAAGACTCAGCCACACTGCAAACGCCTTTATGCTTCTTCCCTACAAGGAAGCTTAAAGATATAACGACTATAATTACGTGACCCTTGGAGGACACTATGTCTGAATCTGTACGCGGTAAGTTAGGCAAATTTGCCCTACTCTCCATGACATTTGCAGCGGTATTTAACGTTCGCAACATTGTAAACAACAACATCGAATTGGGATTGAGTTCAGCCCCTATCTTTTTGCTCGCTACCCTTATTTACTTCATTCCATTCGTGTTCATCATTGCTGAATTCGTATCTGCAAATAAAAATTCTGAGTCAGGCATGTATGACTGGCTTAAAAAACCGCTGGGCTCAAAAGCAGCCTACTTAGGTTCGTTCCTATACTGGTTCGTAAACCTTTTCTGGTTTGTATCACTGCTACCAAACGTAATCGCCTATGCGTCTTACGCGATGTTGGGCTATGAATACGCCTTCTCGCCAGTCGTCACATCGGCTATCTCGATTGCTCTATTTGCGGCAGCAACTCACATCTCAACTAAAGGCGCGAGCTGGCTAGGTAAGATTGCCGAGATCGTGGCCTACGGTGTATTTGCTCTATTTGCAATCTACGTTATCGGTGCACTAATGGCACTGGGCGGCAACCATGAACCAGTAGAACCAATCACGCTTGAAGCAATGACACCGACCATCAACTGGGCAACGCTAGGTATCATGTGTTGGATCTTCCAAGCAGCCGGTGGTGCTGAAACTGCAGCCGCTTACCTAAACGATGTTAAGGGCGGTCACAAGTCTTTTATCAAGGTTATCATTGGTGCAGGTATCGCAATCGGCGCAATGTACGCCGTTGGCTCTCTGCTTGTTAACGTATTCGTTGCTCGCGATGAACTGACCTACGCTGGCGGCATGGTTGAAATCTTCACAGGTATGGCGAACTACTTCGACATCTCACAATCTCTAACGGGTCGCTTCGTCGGTATTATCCTATTCGTAGCCATGTTCGGTTCGATGATGATGTGGACAGCAGCTCCAGTAAAAATTCACTTCTCTGAAATTCCTAAAGGTGTTTACGGCGAGAAGACAACAGAGCTTAACGAACACGGCGTGCCAGTACGTGCAGCTTGGTGGCAATTCGCGTTTGTATTCGTGATGCTTGTGGTTAACGGCTTCGGCTCTGAATCAGTACAAGACATGATGAACACAGCAATCAACCTAACCGCTGGTACAGCAATGCTTCCGCCTATCTTCATCATGGTGGCGTACTTTGTATTCCGCTTGAAGCATGACGATACACCGCGTGATTTCCGCATGGGTACTCGAGTTCAAGGTATGGCTGTTGTCTCTGTACTTATCGGCATCTTCGTTGTGAGTATGACGGCATCTGCATTCCCAACAGGTGTTGACCTAGTTCAAGCCTTCTTTATCAACGTATTCATGACAGCGGTATTCTCTGGTCTTGCTTGGTGGTGGATCTCTCGCTTTGAAAAAAAGCAGGCAGGTAAAGACGCAAAGCTAGAAACAGCTAAGCAATCGTAGCACTCTGCATTCCCCCAACTACAAAAGCGCCTACCAAGGCGCTTTTTTTGTTTTAAATCAGATAATTAAAATAAAATCCGAGAAATAAAAACGGCGTTCCGTCAAGGTTTCAGTTCACGAAAAACACCAATTAATAGGTAATAAAACTCGAATAAAAACCAAAGTAAAACATTAACTAAATTTATTTACTCAAGGTCACATATTTGATCAATTTCGATTAACTTCCCGCCGCTTAATCTTTAATCTTCTTGCTGAAGAGACAAACTGATTCATATGAAAAAAGCGACACAAAGCCCCTACAAGCCTTATAAATCGTCGCTCATGAAACAAACAATCTCTTCAATGAACTTCTTAATCTTTAACTCTTTGTTTTGGTAATAAGTTTACTGAAATTCCAGAGAGAAAAAGCCCAAAGAAGTCCGATCGTAAATCTATAAAAACAACAATGAGCCAACCCTGACAAAACAAAGCGGGTGTTTGCCAAACCAACATAACAATAAAAGTGCGGCCTAGAGCTTCCCTCTCTAGGACCAAGTTATAACGATCATCAACGTGATTCACCGGAGAACATCATGTCCGAAAATAAACGCAGTACGATAGGCAAATTTGCCCTACTGTCTATGACCTTCGCGGCGGTATACAGCTTCAATAACATCATTAATAACAACATCGAGATCGGCCTTTCCTCGGCTCCGATGTTCTTTCTAGCAACCATTTTTTACTTTGTGCCATTTTGTTTGATCGTTGCAGAGTTTGTGTCACTGAATAAAGACTCTGAAGCGGGTGTTTACTCTTGGGTTAAAAGCTCTCTAGGCGGTCGCTGGGCGTTTATTTCAGCTTACACCTACTGGTTTGTTAACCTGTTCTTCTTCACCTCTCTGCTGCCTAGAATCATCGCTTATGCGTCGTATGCGTTCTTAGGTTTCGAGTACATATTCACACCAATGACCACCGCAATTCTGAGTACTATTTTGTTTGCGGTCGCGACTCATATCTCTAACAACGGTGCGAAATTACTGGGCCCTATCACTTCACTAACATCCTCACTGATGCTGCTGCTAACGATGTCTTACATCTTGTTATCTGGCGGGGCTTTGGTAGGCGGTATCGAGCCAGCGGATCCAATCACCATTGAAGCCATGACACCAAGCTTCAACTGGGCATTCCTTGGCGTAATCACTTGGATATTCATGGCGGCAGGCGGTGCAGAATCGGTCGCGGTTTACGTTAACGACATCAAAGGCGGTCACAAGTCTTTCGTTAAGGTAATCATTATCGCGGGTATCTTCATCGGCGCGCTTTACTCGGTAGGGTCGGTGTTAGCGAACGTGTTTGTTTCGCGTGAAGAACTTAAATTCACAGGCGGATCAGTTCAGGTATTTGAAGGGCTAGCAAGACACTTTGGCCTTTCTGAAATCTTGATGAACCGTTTCGTTGGTGTGGTTTCATTCACGGCAATGTTGGGCTCTCTGCTGATGTGGACGGCAACACCCGTTAAGATTTTCTTCTCTGAAATCCCTAAAGGCATCTTCGGCGAGAAAACTGTCGCGCTTAACAAACAAGGCGTTCCAGAGCGCGCGGCATGGATTCAGTTCTTCATCGTGATTCCACTGATGTTCATCCCAACGTTGGCGTCTGACACCGTTCAAGACTTGATGAGCACCATCATCAACATGACTGCAGCAGCTTCTATGCTACCGCCACTGTTCATCATGATTGCTTACCTTCACCTACGCGTGAAACTGGACCACCTTCCTCGTGATTTCCGCATGGGTTCTCGTACGGTCGGTATTACTGCTGTGTCGATTCTTATCGCTATCTTCACCGTTGGTTTCTTCGCCTCTACCTTCCCAACAGGCGCAGACATCATGACCATCATCTTCTACAACGTGGGCGGGATAGTGATCTTCCTTGGCTACGCATGGTGGAAGTACGGTCAATACGAGAAAAGCTTATCTCCAGAAGAGAAAAAACTAGAAGCAAAGCCTGAACCGGCGAACGCTTAGTTTTACCCTGTGCTCTGATTGAAAGCTTAAGGCACTCGCATTTGGTGAGTGCCTTTTTATTTGTCGGTACATTCCCACTCAACACCTAAATTTCACCAAAGCCTTCAAGAAAGAAGACATTCGAGTCAACAATCTAACCGCCTATAAAGCAATTCACCAACTGAATAGCTATCACCCTAGCCATGCCTCTACACATTCAACTTAAAGTCAAAATAAAAACAAAGTAAATATTTACTAAAAATAGATCACACTTTTAAACTGAATTAATTTTAAACATCAAAATTATCATTAATATCGGTTTTGCGATCGTAAGTAACCTGACCAATACGCCTTGAAGAGCACCCCATATTAGAAGTCAGAACTGCTTACGAACCTTCATTTATAACCCGACACAGAAGTGATTAAAATGAAAAGTAGTTTTACTAAAACCACTCTTATTACAAGCTGTATTCTTGCTGCCCTAAGTACCACTGCCCACGCGGAAGAGTCCGCAGCAAACCACAGCGATACTCAGCCCCCTAAAACAGAAACTGAAACCCTATTTAACTTTTATGGTGAGCTTGGCCTTGGTGGTCACGTGGCACTAGAAGGTGATGACAAAGGCCGTTATGCAGACGGTACTTACATCGAAGCAGGCTTGGCTATCGAGCACGGTAATTGGTTCGGTCTTGCTTACATGGAAGGCTGGACAGTGCAAGCCGACGACGAAGGCAACGCTTGGGCAACTGGCCACGGCTGGGGCGGCTTCGAAGGTGGTTTTAACCGCTTTTACGCTGGCTACCGCACCGACAACAAAACAGAATTCATGATTGGTCGTATGGACTCTTCATTAGATGACGTTCAATGGTGGGGTGACCCTACGGTTGAATACGGTTACGCGATCTCAAACACGCGAGACGTACACCTTGGTGTGAAGATCCAAAACCTAGAAGGCAAGCTTCGCTACAGCGTTTCATTCGCGCCAGAGTCTGACTTCTCTGAAGACGATGCTCTCATTCACTTCGGTAAATACGACAACTTTGCAGACCAATGGAAAGATAAGAACGCCATGGTCAACGGTTACCTCCAATACGATCTGACCGATGACTTAACCCTAATGGGTGGTGGTGAAGTGCGTAACAACGATGGCGGTGAACTATTGCTATTGGGTGCTGAATACAAAAACTTTGCGACTCGTATTTGGCACGACACAGATAAAGGCAACCAAGAATCATTTGGCAGCGAATCAGGTATTCAAACCAGTGCTTGGTACGAAGCGGCTCAGGGCGTTTACCTTTCAGCAGCCTACAACTACGCAAACTTTGATGGTGACAACGGCGACAAAGAAATCACCTCTTACATCAACGCGGGCGTTTGGTACGAATATGGAAACGGCACATTTGCGACTGCTTTCGATAGCCGCTTTGGCGTAGGCAGCGACACTGAAATCGGCGACGCGCAAGTGTTCGCAATGCAATACTTCTACTGGTAATAACAGGAATTGATCATGAAACTGAATAAATCATTCGCAGCTCTCGCTATCGGTGCAGCCCTTGTCGTTACTGGTTGTGCATCAAACTCCATCTCTGGCTCAGCTTCTGACACAGAACAACTGCAAGCCAGCGAATTTAAGAACGTTATCGACCGTACTGGCTCACCAGAATACATGCGAGATTACGACTTCGATGACCACCAACGCTTTAACCCATTCTTCGACCTCGGCGCATGGCACGGTCACCTACTGCCAGACAGTGCAGAAGGCATGGGCGGATTCCCAGGTACAGCACTGCTTACCGAAGAATACATCAACTTCATGGCTGATAACTTCGACCGCCTAAGCGTGTTCAAAGATGGCAAAAAAGTGGCTTTCACTATGGAAGCTTACAGCCTACCGGGCGCATTGGTTCAGACACTAAAATCTGACGATGTGACAGTAGAAATGACGATGCGTTTTGCTTCAAACCGCACCTCTCTACTAGAAACTAAAATCACCACTGACTCCCCTGTCGAATTAGTGTGGGATGGTGAACTACTAGAAAAGACCCACGCCAAAGAAGGCGTTTCGCAAACCGACAAAACCATTGCTGAAACTTACCCTGAATATGACCGTCAAATCGTCGCAACTGACGATGGCCTAAAAGTAACCTTTGGTAAGGTGCGCTCAACATGGGATCTACTGACTTCTGGTGAGTCTGAGTACCAAGTTCACAAGTCGATTCCAACCCAAACCAAGGTTGATGGCCTAACGTTTACTTCAACCGCAAGCATTGAAGAATCAACCACCATCTACACGACTTACTCGCATGTTCTAACGGCAGAAGAAGCGCAAGCGGAACAGCCAGAAATCAAAAAGATCATGGCAAACCCTACCGATTTCTTAGCTACATCAGCAGAGCGTTGGGAAGGCTATCTTGAGATGGGTTTAACCAACCCGAACGCGACACCAGAGCAAGAGCGTGTTGCGGTTAAAGCGATGGAAACCCTAAACGGTAACTGGCGTGGCGCTGCAGGTGCGATGGAGTTTGACTCTGTGACACCATCAGTAACGGCGCGTTGGTTCTCGGGCAACCAAACTTGGCCTTGGGACACATGGAAGCAAGCCTACGCAATGGCTCACTTCAACCCAGATGTAGCGAAAGATAACATCCGCGCGATGTTCGCTTACCAAATTCAGGCAGACGATGCCGTTCGCCCTTGGGATGAAGGCTACGTGCCCGATCTACTCGCTTACAACCTAAGCCCAGAACGTGGCGGCGACGGCGGTAACTGGAATGAGCGTAACACCAAACCAAGCCTAGCGGCATGGGCGGTAATGGAAGTTTACAAGACCACCAGCGACGAAGCTTGGCTTGAAGAGATGTATCCAAAACTAGTGGCATACCATGATTGGTGGCTACGCAACCGTGATAACAACGGCAACGGTGTTCCTGAATACGGCGCAGCACGCGACAAAGCACACAACACACCTGAAGGTGAAATGTACTTCACCGTGGTTCGTGGCGATAAGCACGAAACAGTCGTAGGCCAAGCAGCACTGGATAAAGTGGTAGCAGAAGGCAACTACGATTACATCGAGAGCCCAGCACAAACTGCCGCGTCTTGGGAGTCAGGTCGTGACGATGCAGCCGCATTCGGTTTCATCGATAAAGACCAGCTAGACGCATACGTTGCAAACGGTGGTAAGCGCAGCGACTGGGATGTTGAGTTCGCTCAAAACCGCGCTGAAGACGGCACACTGCTAGGCTACTCGCTATTGCAAGAATCTGTCGACCAAGCAAGCTACATGTACAGCGATAACAAGTACCTAGCAGAAATGGCTGACATTCTAGGTAAAGACGCAGAAGCGAAAGAGTTCCGTGAAAAAGCAGAGCACCTATCGAACTACATCAACACTTGTATGTTCGACGAAGGCACTAACTTCTTCTACGACATTCGTATCGAAGACAAACCACTAGCCAATGGCTGTGCAGGTAAACCGATTGTAGAACGTGGTAAAGGCCCTGAGGGTTGGTCACCACTGTTCAATGGCGCAGCAACGCAAGGTCACGCTGATGCGGTTCTCTCTGTGATGAAAGACAAGAATGAGTTCAACACCTACGTTCCACTAGGCACAGCAGCGCTTTCTAGCCCAGCATTCGGCCCAGATATTTACTGGCGTGGACGCGTTTGGGTAGACCAATTCTACTTCGGTCTAAAAGGCATGGACAGCTACGGCTACCGTGATGACGCAATTGAAATGGCAGGCGCGTTCTTTGACCACGCAGATGGGTTAGTTCAAGACGGTCCTATCCGTGAGAACTACAACCCATTGAACGGTGAACAACAAGGCGCACCAAACTTCTCTTGGAGTGCGGCTCACCTGTACATGCTTTACAACGATTTCTTTACTGACGCAGAGTAAATCAAACCTATACCTGTCTTCTGGAATTC
Organism: Vibrio sp. Vb339; assembly: GCF_902751245.1. Taxonomy (NCBI): domain Bacteria; kingdom Pseudomonadati; phylum Pseudomonadota; class Gammaproteobacteria; order Vibrionales; family Vibrionaceae; genus Vibrio; species Vibrio sp. Vb339. The sequence continues at coordinate 1,384,768 of NZ_CADDIS010000002.1, forward strand.
AATGAAAAGATAACCTCATAAATTTCAGGTTTTGGCACTCAGTATCTCGCTGAGTGCCTTTTTTATACTTGAAGCCAAATAAGCGAACAAACAAGTATTTAGACTTTTTAGCCTACCATGATCCTTTTACTCAATTCGCTGTACTCCGCTAACACTGGCAAGCTTTTACTCACAAAAAGCAAAGAGTTCTCTTGCTATGAAATCCCACTCAAAAATTTCATCACTCTCACTGAAATATTGGGTTATGAAGACTTATTCGAATTTTATTTATCCTTATTAGCCTTCCGGACATTAATTTGATAGTCGTTTACTAAATAATCGCTAAACTATAGTGTCGCCTACCCCTTTTTTGAGAAAACCTAAATGCCTAATGCTGATTCCACCCTAAATAAACGTATGGGAATCGTTGCGCTCACCTGGCCAATTTTTATCGAAGTTCTTTTAAGAACCGCACTCAACACCAGTGATGTATTCATGTTATCGGGATACTCGGACAAAGCCGTGTCTGCCGTTGGTGTTATTTCTCAGATATCCTTTTTCTTGATCATTGTCTCGACCATGGTCAGCAGTGGTACGGGTATTTTAATCGCGCAGTACAATGGTGCCTCTCGCACTCAAGAGAGCGCTCACGTAGGCGTAGCGAGTATCATTCTGGCTATTATTGCCGGTGTGCTACTGAGTGTTATTGCCGTTCTTGTTGCTGAATATTTTATCCCGCTCTATCAACTCGAACCTCAAGTTGAACAGTACGCGCAAGAATACCTGTTCATCAGTGGTGCTCTCACCTTCAATGTAACTATAGGTGTGGTTCTCACCACTATTTTGCGCAGTCATGGCTATTCAAAGTCACCGATGGTGATCAATATGATTGCAGGTGTCATCAACGTATTCGGTAACTACTGTGCTTTATATCAACCTTTTGGTTTACCTGTATACGGCGTGCAAGGGGTTGCGACCGCGACCGTCATTAGCCAAGTGATCGGGATGTTGATCTTGATTGGTGTGGTCAGAAGCAAAGGGATTGATCTACCAGTGAAGCAGTTTAAATCTGTGCCGAAAGCCATCTATCAAAAAATCATTAAGATCGGCTCGATGAACGCCGGAGAAGTGCTCTCTTATAACATGGCTCAGATCAGCATTACCTTCTTTGTAGTGCAGATGGGCACGTCTTCACTGGCTGCGTTTACTTACGCACAAAACATCGCTCGTCTCTCTTTTGCGTTTGCACTGGCAATTGGTCAAGGCAGCCAAATCCAAACAGGCTATTACATTGGTAAGGGTTGGATCGACGAGATTACCAAGCGCGTGCAACGTTACTTTGTGGTTGGCTTTATCGCCTCAACTGCGATTACCTGCATGGTTTATGTGTTCCGTTTCGAAATTCTCGATCTGTTCACTCAAGATCCAGAGATCATTGCGCTAACTGCTGCACTGATTGCTGGTTCCATCATTCTTGAAGCTGGCCGAGTATTTAACCTGATCTTTATCTCTTGTCTAAAGGCCGCTGGCGACATTAAATTCCCGATCAAAATGGGTATTCTCAGCATGTGGGGCATTGGGGTTGCCATGAGCTATTTGCTTGGCGTGCACTGGGGTTATGGCGTATTGGGTGCCTGGATGGCAATCGCGATGGACGAGTGGTTCCGCGGAATCATCATGGCCTATCGCTGGCGAGCTAAGAAATGGACTCGATTCTCTTTTTAGAACTATAAATACAATAGGTTAAACAATACGCCAGGTATCTCAATTGTCATGATTGAGGTACCTTTCATCATATTCTGACTACGATGATCTATCCAAGTTATTGCTATACAGGCTTCACTAATCACCGATAAAAACAGCCCTTCCTTAATCGTCATCCAACATCACTATTGCTTTCAATTGACGTAACAATACTGACTTTCAAATATTATTATCAACGTTTTCTATATAAAGATTCTGCAATCGTAGGGATTATCAAACAGGTTCGCTCGAACTACTATTATTTCACTCGCTAGCCAACACGTTAGCAAGACAGCGACTAAAACAACCAATAACTAAAGTGCGCATGCTCATTCAGAGCGCACACCGTGGAGAACATCACTATGTCTTACTATTCAGTACTAGAAGTAACACCCACTACAGACGCATGGGTTGCCGATTACATTGCGCCTGCAAACAAACTGGTTGCTCAATACGGCGGTAAATACCTAGCACGTACTTCTAGCCACGAACGCCTTGAAGGCGACGCAGAGCAGCCTGCGCTTCGTATTATCATCGAGTGGCCGTCAAAACAAGCAGCCGTAGATTTCATGAATGATCCTGGTTACGTGCCACACTTAGCTGCACGCACTGCAGGTTCAGTTAGCCATCATGCGCTTATCGAAGGTAAAGACGACCTAGCGTAATCGAAAGCTCAATTTCGATTTATATTTAGATCTCCACTGGCCCTTTCCAAACATTAAAAGCCGCACCATCATTTCATGGCGCGGCTTTTTGTTATTCGCTACATAGTAATTAGCCTATGATGAACCTTTTACTACAAACTCACCATATAACAATAAAATCAAACACTTAGGGTATTAAATCAAGTAACTAAACCGTTACTTCAACGCCCTTCTTACGCTTTGCTAATCGGCCAAAGATACCGACTAACATCACGATGCCACACACACCGTAAACCTGCATGATGGTTGGATCATCAGAGACAAAGCCCACATCAGAGAACATCACGTAAGCACCTAACACCATGTAGAGAATGATAGCCGAAGCCTCAAAACGGAACTCCCAAGGTGTCACATCAATATTCTCATTGACTGGCATCACGTACTCAGACTCACGCGGCATAAAGTAACCAATGATGAACATCAACGCAGTACATACCACGAACAGAATCGCTAATTGATGTAGGAAGTGAATCGGTGTTTTAAATACTAGCTGCATTGCTGCGTATGAACTTACAAACACCACCAACGCCACTTTCGCCGTTACAGCTGGAACACGTTTAGATACATAGCCGACAAACACAATAGTGAAGATTGGCACACTGAAGAAACCTGCCACCATTTGTAGATATTGGAACAAACCTTCTGGTGCATACATGATGAATGGTGCGATACATACCGAGATAATCGCAATCACGACACCAAAAATACGCCCTTTACCCACTAGCTCTTCATCTGTTTTACCTTGTCCAAATAGCGGCTTATACACGTTCAATGCAAACAGAGTCGTTGAGCTGTTCAACACACCATTAAAGGTACTCAAAATCGCACCAAACATCACCGCGACAAAGAAGCCAACCAACGGCTTAGGCAAAACTTCATTCACTAAACGGGTGTACATGGTGTCTGGGTTGCCCGCATCAGCGCCAAACATGTGGAAAGCGATGATACCTGGAATGATCAAGAACAATGGAGAGATAACCTTAATCGCACCAGCAAGGATGACACCTTTCTGACCTTCTTTTAGGTTCTTAGCACCCAATGCGCGTTGAATGATGGATTGGTCAGTACCCCAATAATACAAGTTCACCAATAATAGACCTGTAAACAATGTTGAGAACGGCAGTGGATCGGTTTCTGTACCCACCGATTGAAGCTTCTCTGGCGCGGCATAAAGCAGAATATCTAAGCCAGCACCGAAACTCCCCTCGCCCAATACCATTAAACCAAATACAGGGATCATCATGCCGCCAACAATCAAGCCTACGCCATTAATGGTATCTGCAATCACAACCGCCTTTAGGCCGCCATAAATCGCGTAAAAGAAGCCAAGTAAGCCAATCGTCGCCGAAATCAGTGCGATTGAACTAAACTCTGAAATATTGAGCAAGGCCTGAACATCGAAGATTTCACCCAAAACAACGGCGCCCGCGTAAAGTGTGGTAGGCAAAATGTTGATCACGTATTGGCACAGGAAAAGTAACGTCACAAACTTCTTCACCGACATGTCGTAGCGGCTCTCTAAGAAATCAGGAATAGTGGTGATGCCTTGCTTCAAATAACGAGGAACTAACATCAAAGCGATGATCACCAAAGTGACACCAGAGGCCACTTCCCACCCCATGACACTCATATTGTGGGTATAAGCTTGTGCGCTCATGCCCACGAAACTGGTGGCGCTCAAGTTTGTTAAGATAAGTGAGCTGGCGATTAAGCCGCCGGTTAAGCTTCTTCCGCCAAGAAAGAAACCATCTTGTGAGGTGTTTTTGTCATTTTTCACTTTGTTGTAGGTAAACGCGACTACAAACCCAGTAAATAACAAAAATGACAACAGAACGGTAATAGACATTTTGTTTTCCTTAAGTTGAGTTATTGCGGCAGCAATACCTCGCTGCCGATTATAATTTTTATATTTAGATTTTTATTTGTAGGGGTACTCAGAGTCAGAGATTCACATCTTTTTTAGATGCACAATCAAGGCAGACTCCGGGTCGAGAATAGGTAAGGTCAATCCAATCTCTTTAAGGTTATCGCCGCTTAAAGTCAGTGTTTTATCTAACCATTGAGGGCGTTGCTTCATGAGTTGGAAACTGGTTTGTGGCATCTCCACCAACTTCACTTGATACAGCGCACTGTCTTCCACGCAGCTAATACGAAGTGGTGATGGCAGAGCATATTCAGGCATCGCCAACTGACACACGGTGATCAGCATTTCATCATCATTCTGCACCCCATAAATGTTCTGGTTTTTGTCCGCAGGATCCATACGGAAGCTGCGGCCTGAGTGCAGAATATGGCGGAACTGCTTGTGCAGAGAGATGTAGTGAGAGAAAGCTTGTTTCTCTTGTTGCGACTCTTTAACCGGATCAAGCTCAACACCCATATGCCCCATCAAAGCGGTGACACCACGCATATTGATACTGTGACGACGATTGGTTGAGTGACACTCAGCAGGGCCAATGTGCGCACCCATAACTTCAGGTGGGAAGAAGTAACTCATGCCTTTTTGAATCGCTTGGCGTTCCAATGCATCGTTACAATCGGATGCCCAGAATCGATGTGTTCTCTTGAGGATTTCAAAATCAATGCGACCACCGCCTGATGAGCAAGATTCAATCTCAACCTTAGGGTGCGCTTGATTCAGTTGGTCAACGAGACGATACAAGGCTTGAGTTTGACCATGTACCGCCGCCTTACCTTGATGACCCGGCTGAACCAATTCACGGTTCATGTCCCACTTTAAGTAGCCGATATTGTACGTAGTCAGAAGCGCATCAAGGCGAGAGAACAAGTAGTCAAAGCACGCTTCATTCTGCAAGTCTAAAACATACTGCCAACGACCAGAGGGTTGATGATAACCTTGTAAACCTAGTACCCAATCAGGGTGGTTACGGTATAGGTTTGAGTCTTGGCTGACCATCTCAGGTTCAACCCACAAACCAAATTCCATGCCCTGTTGGTTAACGTGTTCAATCACTGGTTCTAAGCCATTTGGGTATTTCACTTCATCAAGATACCAATCGCCTAAGGCCGTTCGTTCACCATCACGACCAATAAACCAACCATCATCAATAATGAATCGTTCAACACCCATCACACCGGCTTCGGCTGCCATTTGCATGATGTATTCCGGTTTATGGTCGAAGTAGATGCCCTCCCAAGTATTCAAATGCACTGGGCGAGGTTTATCGGTAGGGAATTGAATAATGTTGTCACGAACAAACTGCTGAAAACGTTGAGCAATACCGTTCAAACCAGAGTTGCTGTAACAGCCGTAGAGCCAAGGTGTCTGGTAAGCTGCCTCTGGTTCTAGAATCGATTCACCCGCTAGCAATAACTCTCCCGCTTGTACAAAGCGGCGACCATCACTGCGGACATCAGCGCGCATTTGGTGGTTACCACTCCAACCTAAATGGAAGCCCCACACCAAGCCGTTCTGCTCTGAGAAACCTTGCGTTCCAGCAAACATGCCTGGGAAATTTTCATGTGACGTACGACCGCGGCGATTCTCTTGCATGAAGCCACCATGCTCAAAACGCTGACGTTGCGTTTGGAACTCATGACACCAGCGACCATGGAACGTCATCAATTCATTGGCGTGGTTTGGCAGCGGCAACGTTGATGACAGCTTATTTAAAGAGTATTTACTGTCCCCTTTATTGGTTACTGTGACGCGCTTTTGAACCACATCCGATTCGTAATCCAGTTTAATTTCGACCGTCAATTCAAGCTTAGACACGGTGTCTTCTAGAACAAAAGTGACTTGCTGATCCTGAGCTTCTGCGCGGACGGTATTAAAAACGGGAGCCCAATCAAAACCATCACGATGCCCTTCAATTCCCGGCGCATTAAAATGACCGCTACCCAATTCAGGACAAAGAGAAAGCGGTACATCGACATCAAGGCGTGCTTGAGATATCGGTCTCTCAGTTGATAACAAAAGATCTTCATCAATACTGGCGATCTTAGCGCCCCAATGAAGAACCTCTGGAGTACGGCCCGATTTGATGATCAAACTGTGGTTTTTACTTGTTAGATGAATAAATTCGCTCATAGCCAATCTCATATTGTTTTCGTAAACATAAACTAAGATTAATAGTGAACTTGAAGACTGGAATTAGTACTAAAATGGCTAAATAACGTGATCTAAAAACACTTATTCGTTGCTAAAATTTGCACAAGATCGACTGTTTTCGGAAACATATTTAATGTTTCAAATGACATTTTCTTGAAAGGGAGCAGAGTTTCATTTCGCTAAATTGGATAAGCTCATCGAACGACAGGAATATTCGATGGACGGTGTGATGAGTGTAACTTTTAAAGATGTGGCGAAGCTGGCTGGCGTATCGACTCAAACAGTATCAAGGGTGACGAACGGTTCGCAGGATGTCGCAGAATCCACTCGAAACAAAGTGAATGCTGCGATAAAGAAGCTTGGATATGTGCCGAATAAAGGTGCTCAAATGCTCAGCCGATCCAAGTCCACCAGCATAGGGTTAGTGACTCTCGATATGGCCTTACACGGCGCCGCAATGATCGCCAATGGTGTGCGAATGCAGGCTCACGATATGGGGTATGGCACCGCTTTTTCTGTGGTATCAGAACCAAATCTCACCAACACCCGCGAAGCCATTCGTGAACTGATCGCCCAACAGGTCGACAGCATCATTCTCAATGTGCCTTTAAAGAGTGCAGACGCCGAATTGCTGGTAGAACAATATCAACACTTAAACCTCATCTTCATTGATGTCCCTTCTAACAGCCAAGTTAACTATATATGCGGCGATCATGCCGAGGGCGCAAAGCTGGCGGCTCAACATCTTATTGAAAATGGTCGCAGTGAATACTTGTTGATCAGCGGGCCTAATGAGTCCAGTGCCTCACAAATCCGTCTTCAGAGTTGGTTGGGTGTGTTATCAGATGCAAACTGTCAGGTACAGTTTCAACATCAAGGAAACTGGCAAGCAGAAAGTGGCTACCTTGGCATTCGAGACGCCGTTGCGAAACAAATCCAGTTTGATGCTGTGTTGGTCGCCAGTGATCAAATGGCATTAGGGGTTTTACGTGCTCTGCAAGAACTGCAGATTCCAGTCCCTGACAAGGTTGCGGTCGTCGGCTTTGATGGCATTGAAGACAGCGCATTCTTCAATCCGCCTCTTACAACCATCAAACAAGATTTCACAAAAATAGGCCAGCAAGCAGTGAGACTTGCAGAGAAGCTCAACGCCAACTCGCAAGATGCCTTGTTACAACATCATATCGAAACCACACTGCTTCCAAGAGAAAGTAGCCAGTCTAAGGTGACTGCCAATTATGAAAAACAAGAGATCGAAAAACTGCTGAAGAAGATTCAGAGCCTATTACCAGAATCCAACTGAAAGAAAAAAGCGCTAGGGGGAGCTAGCGCTTTTAAGACCAACTAAGTCCGTTTAGCCTGGTAGATTTTTAAGCTATATCATGAAGATATAACCAATTTTTTACTTAGGTAAATCAAAAAGCCTATTCTTTACGACTGCTTTGAGTCGTAAATTAAGTATAGTCGGGTTGTGAAAAATGGAAGGAATTATTTCGTTTATTTTTGCTAAAGCGAATAAAGCTAAAGTAGCAAAGGAGCTTAAATGAACTAACCTTTAATCATGATAGGAAATCTTGATGAGGGGTTACATGGATCCAGAGACGACAACCGCTAAACCCATTCCTCAAAAAGATAAATCAAGCTTGTTATCATCTTTACTTTATGAATTCAGAAGAAACAAACTGATTTTGTACTATGTTGCATTCACAACTCCGGTAACACTGATTGTAAATTATTTCGTGCCTCACGAAGTTCGGTACAACATCTATACCTACTTAGAGATTTTGGCGACAGTCTGCTATGTCACCTTTATATTATGGGCAACATACTACTACTGCTACCTGTTGTTTAATCGAGAAAAAAGACCCACAAAACAATTTATCAAGAAAATCAGAACACTGTTGTTCCCGATATCAAAGCCGATCTATTTTGTTCTGTTGATGCTCGTTTTGAATATCTCGTTCTCTAGCTACACCTTCCTAAAATCGGTAATCCCTTACCTTAATCCATACTTTTTAGATCTCGATTTCTACAATCTAGATAAATGGCTGCACTTTGGCATTTCACCTTGGGAAATTACCCACTTTTTCCTGCCTAATGCGATAGCTTCACTCGCCATCAATATCTTGTATAACTTATGGTTTTTTATCATGTGGGGGATGCTACTTTACTTTGTTATTCACCGTAAAGATGACCAACTTCGTAACCAGTTTTTGCTCACCTTCTTGAGCTCGTGGTTTATCATTGGCAACATTATGGCGACCCTTCTTTCATCGGCTGGACCTGTTTATATTAGCTACTTCAATGACCAAGATTTGTATCTCTCTTTGATGCAAAGATTAGACATGCAGAGCGCAGAACTCACTGAGCGTGGTTTGTTTTCTTTGTGGGCTCTCAGCACTCAAGATGCCTTATGGGCAAGTTATGAAGGAGGTATTGGGGATATAGGGACTGGAATATCAGCCATGCCCAGTATGCACGTAACAATATCTGTGCTGATAGCGATGGCATCATTCAGACTAAATAAGAAACTCGGTTACACAGCATGGCTGTACGCCTTCTTTATTCAAATTGGCTCTGTTCATCTAGCCTGGCATTACGCCATCGATGGCTATGTCGGCACTCTATTTGTTGTTATCCTCTGGCACTTGATCGGTTACTTACTCAGAAAGAACTCAGCCCCAATCAGCCTTCAGCAATGACAACCTCTACCGCTTGGGTAATTACTTTCCTCAAGTGCGTGTTTTTATCGTCTAATTGCTTTCCTTTGCGATAAACAAGCTGTATATCGAAATCAGGAACATCTATAGGAGGCGGAACCGCTATCAATGAGCTGTCAACATTAGGGTCTGTTCGGGCGACCAATTTAGGCACAATACACAGCAACTTCCTGCCACTTATCAGTCGTTTTACCGTCAAAAAATTACTCGATGCAATCGCCACTTTTCTCGTATAACCAAGTTCAGCTAATTTAAGGTCTACGCCCGTTTTTAGAGAACCATTAGGGGAAACTAATGCATGCTCGACAGACACAAATGTCTCTAGCGACATCGGTAGCTCAACACCAAGCACTGAGCTATCAAGTAAGCAAACATGCTGCTCGGTGTAGAGTTGCTCGATACCAAACAGCTTAGGCACCTCTCCAAAACTACCTATCGAGATATCAAGCTTTGCCTCTTCAAATATTTGTTGATAGTTGCTTCGATTAACGTTAAAAAATGCGACTTGAGAGTTTGGTGAAGCTTCTTTGATCAAATCGAATATCATTGGGCCAAACATCTGCTCTGCGTAATCCGTCAGCCCTATTTTCCAACTACCTTTGAAACTCTCGGTCTCAAAATGTTTAGATAACAGAACTTCAGACTGGATGGTATTCAGTAGCGTGTCCACGGTGCTTGATAGTTCAATGGCTCGATCGGTCGCCTCCATCTTGCTACCTACACGCTCAAACAAAGGGTCATCAAACAACTTTCGTAGCCTTTGTAAGCTATGGCTCATCGCAGATTGGCTAACATAACAACGCTCGGCAGCCTTACTCACGCTATTCGTTTTATACAAAGCCTGCAGTGCAATCAACAAGTTAAGGTCGATCCCTTTCCAATTAAAATCAGTCATACCAAGCAACCCATTTCATTCATGTTCATAATTAAAACAATTAATTTGAATCATAGTCTAACTCCACCTACATTACGCTAAACATTTATCTGGAATCGATCATGCTTTCAATTTTTAAAACCTTTTTTTGGCTTGGCTGGATTAGCTTTGGTGGACCAGCAGCACACATTGGCTACTTCCGTAAAACCTTTGTTGAGAAACTGAATTGGTTGTCCGACGAAGAATACGGGCAGATTGTCGCTCTTAGTCAATTTCTACCGGGCCCAGGTTCAAGTCAGGTTGGCTTTGCGGTTGGCTACAAGAAAGGTGGATTAACAGGTGCTATTGCTGCATTTGTCGGCTTCACTTCCCCATCTGTGATTCTGATGTTGATATTGGCGTTAGTGAGCAACCAACTATTGGAAGCACCACTTTTCAATTCAATCATTCACGGGCTTAAGTTGTTAGCGGTAGTGGTTGTAGCTGATGCAACCTTTGGTATGTACAAGAACTTTTGCCAATCGAAGATAGCGACCGCTTTATGTGTGATCACCGCGATTGTTCTACTACTGATTCCAGGCATCTGGCCTCAAGTTTTAGTGCTTCTATTTGCAGCGATGGTTGGTAGTGGGTTCTTGACGTCTCAAGAGCTAAAAACGACACCTTCAACACAAAAAATATCGGTAACGCCTCTCGTGATTTTTGTTGGGTTATTGGTTGGTCTACCTCTATTCAGTGCTTACTCTCAAGGTATTGAAGTGTTTGGCCTATTCTACCAAGCAGGTAGCTTAGTATTCGGTGGCGGCCATGTGGTACTCCCATTGCTACAAAATGGTATTGGCGACCAACTATCGCAAGATGCCTTCCTAACAGGTTATGCAGCAGCACAGGCAGTACCAGGGCCTATGTTTACACTCGCGACTTACTTAGGTTATGTATTGATGCCGTCAGCACCGATCACAGGCGCACTGTTAGCGACGATTGCTGTGTTCTTACCGGGCTTCTTATTACTACTAGGTGTACTGAAAAACTGGCAAGCAATTGCGAGCAAACCTCTGGTTGCTGGCGCTCTTACTGGTGTGAATGCGGCAGTTGTAGGTCTACTACTTGCAGCCCTTTATCAACCTATCTTCACAAGTGCAGTGAGCAGCGGCATAGACTTCGCTCTGATAATTATCGGTGTGTGGTTATTGAAAACCCTGAAGTTACCTATTGTAGGGCTTGTCGGATTATTCATGGTCTTTGGCGCAATGACAGGTTTAGCAGTCTAAAGATTTATAGTAAGAAGTGAGCGAGTCGCTTGCTTCTTACTTCTTTTCAGAACTAGAATCAGGCTTAATCCCGTGAAAATTGAAGAATAAATTGCAGTCAATAAGAGGCACAAAACTCATCGGCCAAAATGATTTTTGATGTTCAGGAAGATAGTACCTTAAGAACGCAATTAGATTATTACATGGATTTACATGCTCTCTTGCCATTATATAATCGTAATTCCAACCTTTTGCCAGACCTTGCTTCCTCGTCGTACAGTACCGACCAATCTTCCATGCTACTCCAGGATCAGTAGGAATCAGAATCGAAAGAGTCCCTCCGGGCTTTAACACTCTTAACCACTCTTTGATAACTAAATGGGGCTCATACAAATGTTCCAATATATGAGTTGCAATCACTCGATCAAAGCTATTATTTTCAAAGTTTAATTGCCTAGCATTGGTCACATCGAAAGTAAGTTTATCGTAAGAGTTGATATGATTGAGCTGCTTTTGGGCCAACTCAAGTGCCGCAGCATCACCATCACTTACAATATATTCATCAAAAGTGTGCTTAACATGCAGTAAGTGTTCACCCGTTCCGGATCCCACTTCTAATACTCTCGAAAAGTGTTCACTTTCACCAAATGGCTTTTCACACGCTACATGGCCAGCTCTCATCACATAACCCGTTGTATTTCCGCTGTAAACCCGCTCATCATATTCGTCACTGAATCGAGATAAATAGTTGAGCCATTCTTTATCTTCGTCCTTGCTTATTCTCATACCAGAACCCTATTTTGATAGCTTGTGATCGTGACTTCTTAATATTGAGAGGATTCTCATCTCTCTTCTACCTCGTGACACGTTGTCGAGTATCAAGCCACAAAAGAAAGACATCACCGCAATAAGTGCAATTGAGCTAGACAGAATAGCAGTAGGTACTCTTTCAACTAACCCTGTATCGATAAAATCTAGGATAACGGGAATCCCTAATCCTAATGAAATAAAACAAAGCAACACTGACAACACACCGAAGAAAAACATCGGCTTTACGTCTCTTAATAAGAACAAAATAAAGTTAAGGATTTTAATACCATCACTCAATGTATTCAGCTTGCTAGCAGTGCCTTCAGGTCTTGAATGATACTTAGTTGGAACTTCTTTGATTGACATATTATGGTGCAACGCGTGTACGGTTAATTCCGTTTCAATTTGAAAGCCATCACTAAAAATTGGAACTGTTTTAACAAACCTACGACTCATAACTCGATAGCCCGAAAATACATCACTCAATTGAGCGCCGAACCCTCGGTTGATAAGTGTCGAGAACATCTTATTACCGAAAATATGTCCTTTGGGGTAAGCCCCTGAAGAACGCTCTCGGCTACCGATGATCATATCGAGCTGTTCAGTTACGAGCTGATCGATCAATGTGGGGCATATTGACGCATCGTAGGTATCGTCACCATCTGCCATAATGTAAATGTCAGCATCAATATCCGAAAACATCCTCCTCACAACTTCGCCTTTACCTTGACGAGATTCATGACGAACAATGGCACCAGCCTGTAACGCCTCCTTGACCGTCCCATCAGTAGAATTATTATCGTACACATAAATAGTTGCGCTGGGTAAAGCCAATTGAAAATCAGCCACAGTTTTTCCAACAGCCCCAGCTTCGTTAAAGCACGGGAGTAACACTGCAATGGTTTGTTCTTTCATGTACTCCCCCTAACTCGAAATACTCGGTAACCGCTTTCGATGTTGTCGTGCACAACCTCCAACCAAGTCGGCGTATCTGAGCTGTACAGCTTATTGATCAATGCCTCCTCGCTAGCCGAGTCCTTTAAAATCAACAAATGCGGATCATTGCCAATAACAATGATATCGATGCTTTTCTCTATGATTTTCCGTTCGGCTAAGCTCAGATCTTCCTCTAGCATCACCTCAATAAGAAATTGGTTCCCTACAATATTTCGATGGTAAGGAGCAGCAATAATTCGATTATCCGTTTTTGCTAACACTGGAGCCCCCGTTTCAATCCCTGAAAGTATGGTGTGCGAATTTATATCATTATCTTTTAACACCTTATGAATCTTCAGCGATTGCTCCTTTTGATCAAGGGTAGTTGTAATTTCTTCGGTTGGCGACAACGCGAGAATGACAAAGGCGACCGCTAGTGGTGCTCCAGAAGTAATAACCGTTGCTTTTATGATGGAGGAACGGATGTAATCAGCTAACTGAAGAATCACGTATGCTTGCAGGGGAGCAGCTAGCACGAAACACAACCTCATGACTCTAATCTGCCAAAAGATCGCAAGGGCTAAATTGAACATAAAGATGAGATACAAAATTGTGCAGTGGTGATTTTTACGCTTAAAAAGTGGATACAAAGTGGCAGGAATCACGAGCAAAGCGTAATTCTCTATCGAGAAAAAACCATGACTTGCGACATATCTAACGACCGATTTCGCTTCTGTCACTTGGTCTAACCAATAGACTTTAAGTATTGGAGGGTAATCAATTAACAACGCACTGCTGAGTGATGGATAAAGCACTGCCACTGGGATTAAAAATAGAACAGCTAGAAATACGAACAGAAAAACCTTTTGCAGTAGACTGTTATCTTCATTCATAAACCGATGATAAACATTAACGAAAAGCCAGCCACAGAAGAAAAGGATGATGAGAACAAATGATATTTCGTCGTACTTAAAAACGAAAAACTCATCGTAAGGCCGATTTAATAAAACCGCACAAATCCCAAACAGAGCGGAACTCGCATACAACTTAGAGATATAGCCAAACCACTCATGGCGAACAAGACCGTAATACACGGTGTAAATCGCGAAAAAAAACATGAATAGCAAAACATTATCAAGCCCCGTCCATAAAGATAGAGACAGCGAGATAGATTGCGCATACACACGCCACGCATGGCGCAACTGCTCATGATTCAATGGCGTTAAAGCTAGAAATAGGACCGCGAAGATCAGCTGAATATTATGATGATCAATAGAACCGGGTAAAAAATGGATAATTGAAGGCGAAGAAATCGCAAACATCATACTAATAAAGCGATACTTGGCACCGAAGAGGTGGTCAGCTAGGTAAAAGCATGACAGCGAAAAAAGTAGCAAGTAAAGCAGAGGGACAAGAGAAATGGATATTGTATAAGCAAGATTATCATCGACGATAAACAACAATGGAAAAGCTACGAGCGATAAGATTAAATCAGGAAAGCGAGACCAATGAATAACAATGCCATCAGCGGCATTAAAATTATTCATTGGCTCTAGGTACCAATGTCCAGTTGCCATCCAATCCTGAAATTGAACGAAACGCATATAGTCGTCATTGTCATTCAGCTTAAGAGCTGAAACACTCTCCCACTTGTAAATAAAGATAACTGTGGCACAAACTAGCCAAATGACAGAGATAACAATGATATCTTTATTAAAACTCTCACTTTTAGGCGACATGAATATCCTTTTCACTGAGCCAAAATTTAAACGACTATTGCTCCATCTCTCTCACTTCCGCTAGTGCTCTGTTTAAGTTTTCGTTCGCAACTCTGTAATACGATGGTTTCTTGTCTATTGCTTGCTGAAGGTAAGGAACGGCTTCATCCGGCTTACCTTGTAATATTAGGAAATACCCAACATTATTCAACGCTTCCGGTGTGTCCATGTGCCTCATGAATACGTTAGTTGCCTTCTTAATATCGCCAGAGGCTAAATAAATAAGCGCCAGATTATTCTGAGCTTTTTCATTATTCGGCTCTAACTCTAAAGCTGAGCGCGTGTACTGATACGCTTCCTTATAATTACCGTACATGTAATGAGAGTAGCCCATATTCAACAAAGCTTTGACTGAACTTTTGTCTATCGTCAGCGATTTTTTAAAGTACTCTTGTGCGATCTGATGCTTTCCGTCAACATCTTCCAATACACCAATTCCCATGTAAGCCAATGCTGGGGACATGCTGTCTACCTTCAAACTGGCCACTTCACTTTGGCTCAACGCTTGGTAGTTTTGGATAGTTTCACTGCTTTTTAAACGAACTTGGTCTGAATTTATCGCTTTAAAGAAATAGCTTCGACCTTCATCTGTACGACGTTGTTTGGTGTATAGAACACCTAACTGTTCCAGTACTTCAGTGTGGGCAGGGTTAAAATCTAGCGCTGCTAGGTAAGCTTTCTCGGCCAACGCATAATTACCGCGAGACGAATGTATTTGGCCAATAGTGAATAAGGTTTTATCGTGAAACTCTTTTTCAGGGAAGGACAAAGAGCGTATATATTCATATAAGGCCAAGTCTATATTGTTGTCTCGCAGAGCAATGTCACCGCGCATAATTGCTTCTTTTTCATTTAGCGGTGGATCATCACTAGTTAAAGAATCGATTGGTTTACCAGAATACAATTCTGCATCAAATTGATTGGTCGGCTCATCCGAAGAAGCACAACCAAGTAGCAAAATTGGCAATAGTAGAAGAATAAACTTGTTGTATAGCATCATAAACTTGCTCCCGGCGCAGTTAATGCGTCCATTACGATCAAGAGTCCAGGGCCAAGTGCGACAATGAAAAAACAAGGCCAAATAAATATCAACATGGGGAATAACATTTTAGTCGGTATTTTCGCCGCGATTTCTTCAGCGGCTTGCTGACGCTTATCTCTAAAATCTTCAGTATAGTCACGGAGCGTTTGCGCTAAGCTTCCGCCCATTCTCGATGCATGAGAAAGCAAAGAAACCAAACCTTCCAACTCGACTAAACCGGTTCGTTCGATAAGCTGCCTAAGCGCATCAGGCATGGTGACACCCGCTTGGATTTTAGCAAACACAGTCTCTAGTTCATCCGCAAGCTCCGGCTGAGAGACATAGAGCTCAGATGCGACACGGCCAAGGGCTGCATTAAAACCAAGCCCAGACTCAGTACACACAACAAGAAGATCAAGCGCATCAGGGACACCATTTCTTATTTTTTTCTGACGCTCTTTTTGTAACTTGTTCAGAACAATATTTGGCGTGAATGTTCCGAGAAAAACACAAGTCATGATGAGCAAATTATTGTAATCTCCGCCCAACGATATGTAATAGACCATAAAAGCAGCGACGATACCTATTAAGCTAGATAAAACCTTCAACGCATAGAAAACTGATAATGAACTCTTCTCATGGAACCCAGCATGCATCAGCTTTTCTGAGTAAGTTTCATTATCCTTTTTGTTACCTTTACTTAAAAAAGGGCTTAATGATTCAAGCGTATTTGAGAAATCATAGGGTTTGCGGCCACCGACACTTCCCTCTTCAGATATTTGTCTAAGCTTCTTGTCTAAAGGAGATCGAGCACCTAAAAACAGAAACCCAACAGTCAATGTTAACAAGACAGTAGTGAGCAAAATCATCGCATAAATAACTACCTGAGAGCTGATCCCAAACTCTTCTAACATCTGCTTCCAGACTTCAATATTGAGTAGTTCCATAAGTTAAATCTCTATGCTGATGATCTTTTTAATCCACAAGGCCCCGATGGCCAAAAGAACAATACCGACACTGACCATCGATAAACCGCGTGGGTCTTTATAAAGTGGCTCGATATACTCTGGGCTAGCTACCCTCAATGCGAAAAACAAACCAAAAGGCGATAACGTTAATATCCATGCTGATAAACGACTTTCAGCAGAGAGTGTTTTTACCTTCCTTTCCAGTTTGAAACGCGCTCTAAGTACTTCTGATACCTTTTGCAGGTTCTCAGATAAGTTACCCCCGGTCTCTTTTTGCAACATTACGGCACTAGAAAAAGCCAACATTGATACGGTGGGTACTCGCTCTGTCATCTGTAAAATCGCTAAACGTAAGTCATAACCATAATTCAGTAAGTTATAGGTGTTCTTAAACTCGGTACCGATTGGGTCAGGAAGCTCTTCGCCAACCTCATTAAATGATTGAACGAGCGGTTGCCCTGCTTGTAAGGCACGTCGAATAATATCCAACGCCTCAGGAAGTTGTTCTTCAAATCGAGCCATTCGGTAAGTCACTCGATTTTGTACAAATAGATAGGCGATAACCCAAACAAAAATGAACGCCCCCAGACTGATGAACCATACTTGGTTGGTCATTATCGATATTAATGAGAGCAGCACAGCGCAAAGAGAAATAATCAGTAAGAATCGGCTTAATGCCACTTTCATACCTGCAAGTTCCAACATTTTTTTCAAGCCCGCGAAAAAAGAGATGACGATGAGCTTACGGTCCAGCGGGGAAAGTTCTTTGTTATAGTGTTCTTTGAGTAATGACAAACTCTCTGCATCGATATTACGTTGCGTCTCTTTCAAGCGGCGAGACAGCTCTTTATGCTTCGCTTTCTTACCTGCAGCAGGTAACAACAACGCTTGGGAAATAAAAAGTACTGCGATAAACAATAGACCTAATGAAACGCTTACATTGTCCATAATCTCTCCTTAACCTTTGGTCTCACTAAAGAGCTCGAAAGGCAGATCGAGTCCACGTTTGACTAACTGGTCGTGGTATTGAGGCACAACCCCCGTTGCAGTGAAATAACCGATAATATTGCCATCTTCATCAATACCTTTACGCTGAAAACGGAATATTTCAGACATCGTAATCACTTCACCTTCCATGCCGTTGATCTCTTGGATACTCACCATACGACGCTTACCATCTTCTTGGCGTTCCATTTGAACAACAAGGTGGATAGCCGAAGCTATTTGAGCTCGTAAGTTTTTGGTTGATATGTTCCACCCAGCCATCGAGAACATGTTTTCGACACGACTCAAGGCATCACGAGGGGTATTCGCATGAATGGTAGCAAGTGAGCCGTCATGGCCCGTGTTCATCGCAGCCAGCATATCAACGGCTTCGCTACCACGAACCTCACCAACCACGATTCGGTCGGGCCGCATACGCAGGGTATTTTTTACGAGTTCTCGCTGGCTAATTTCTCCCTTCCCTTCTAGGTTAGCAGGGCGGGTTTCTAAGCGAATTACATGAGGTTGTTGAAGTTGTAATTCCGCCGAGTCTTCTATGGTAATAATTCGTTGATCTCGAGGAATAAAGCCAGAAAAGATGTTAAGTGTTGTCGTTTTACCAGAGCCAGTCCCTCCGGAGATTAAGATATTTAATTCACCTTTAACCGCAGCTTCGACAAACTTAGCCATCTGAGGAGACACTGAGTTATAGTCAATCAAGTTATCCATAGTCAAACGGTCAACAGCAAAGCGACGGATAGAAACGGAAGGGCCATCAAGTGCGAGAGGCGGGATAATTGCGTTAACACGTGAACCATCAACTAAGCGCGCATCTACCATAGGTGACGCTTCATCTATGCGACGGCCAACCTGACTGACGATACGGTCAATAATGTTTCTTAAATGGCGATCATCAAGAAAAGTATAGGGTGTTTTTTCAAGTTTACCTCTTCGCTCCACGTAAACACTTTTAGGGCCGTTGACCAATATATCCGATACAGTTTGATCAGCTAATAAGGGCTCCAACGGACCAAGGCCAAAAACTTCATCTTCTATCTGTTTGATGACCCGCTTACGACCTTCTGCGCTGAGTGCATGACTACCATCATCAGCCATCAACTGAACGATAGCTTCATGCAAATCTAGCTTGGCGCGCTCTTTCTCCAAGCTAGAAAGTAACCCTAAGTCTAACGTTTCAAGCAACTGCTTGTGAAAGAAGTGTTTGATTGATAATTCTTGCTCCAGTACTTTTCGAGCTTCATCGATCGCTTTCTCCTTTTCAACACTCGCTTCTGTCCGAGAGTTACTGGACGTCTCAACACTTGATAAACGTTCAACAGGATTGGCATCTTCTGAATCATGCGAAATCTGTTCTACTTTTTTTTCAAACTCTGGATTTACATTTTTTCGTTTAAAGAACATCACAATCCCTCGTGTTTACTTTTCATCAACCCATTATGAAAACAACTTTTTCAGCCACCCTTTCTCTTCCTGCTCCGGTGGTGAAAGAACATGAGATAAGTCGATGATAGAGCGAGTAATAGAGCTTTTTTTTCTCGACTGAACTAACGGCTGCCCCAAGTTGGCACTCTCTAGCGCGACTTTAAAATCATTTGGCATAAGGTGTATGTCGTGGTTACCCACTGCTTGCTCAATGTCTTTCAACTTAATTGAATGTCGCTTTTCATAACGGTTGAGAATGACCTCTATTGAGTCACTTTGTAAGCCGTACTCAAACTTCAGAGATTTAATTAGTCGGCTTGTGTTTTTTACTGACACTAAGCTCTGTTGCAAAACCAAAAGTACTTTAGTCGCGGGTGATATTGCTGATGCAAATACGTGATCTAAGCCTCTAGACAGGTCAATGATCACATAAGGGTAGAAACGACGCAGAATTGGAAGTAATCTGCCAATTTTCTGAGCCTGTTCGAAATCATCTGCGTTATTTTCATGCTTAAAGCTTAGAACATGGAGACCCGATTCGTGTTTATTTACCAATGACCCCAAAGACATTTCATCCAAATCATTAGAACTGTTGATCGCATCCGAAACACTATAAGTAGGGGTTATGTTCAAATAATCAGGTATCACGCCAAATTGAAGATCGATATCGAGTAAAAGCACTTCGTTAGGATGTTGCGTGGCCATTTCAATGGCAGTATTTAACGCTAAGGTGGTTGCTCCCATCCCTCCCTTGGTGTTCAAAAACAAGATAAACTCTCCGTAACTGGAGTTCTCAAGCTTTTCAGAGGCCGTTTTCTTCAAGAGTGGCAGTAGGTCTGATAGGGTCACATTGTGAGACAAAAAATCTGAAGCTCCTAAACGCAGTGCGATTTTTAGTGACCCATTATCACTTTCATCACCGAGCACAACTAAAGACAAGTCCTTGTCTTCTAAAGACAAATCATACCCTTGCAACTCAACCATTTTTTGCGCCCAATTCCCGTGAGCTTCAACGAAAATAAGCTCTGGAACATCCGCACTTTTTAAGTACTCTTCACTCATTGCCGCAAGAGAAAACGACGTCACATGAACATTTCGGCATTTTTTTAGCTCTTGACTCATATGCGAGTGAAAGCCGTCAGTACTATGGACTAACCAAACCTTTAGATTCGTTCTTAAACGAGTCATATCCTTATCGTTTTCATTCGGCGTTATTTTGATCGCTTCCCCCATACATTTATCTCCTTTTAAACAACCGCTTATGGGCATCTATTCCATATATTAGGGCTAGTTTCAGTTTCAGGCCTCACCACTCCCAAACTTTCTGCTGGTAGTATTGTTTCAAACGCAGGGGCTGCAAGAAATCCATTATTTCCTAGAAAGCTTAGGTTACTGATTAACTGAATGCCATAGCCCGTAGCCCTAGCACGCACAAATTTAATATCACCAAAGTTCGCTTCAAAATCAGAAGCAATCTCTCCCCCGCTCGCGTCTAAGTAAGCCACTTCTAAGTTCGCATTAGTAAACCCAACAAGAGGAATATCATCCACCACCATTCCGGCAATATTATCTCTATCTAAGACGTAACAGACCGTCGCTAACCTAGCAGCCTTCCTAGTCGCCTCACTGACCATTTGCAGCGAAAATATATAGGCACCCAACGCGAAAATGAGAAAGAGCAGTAGAAAAATTAATGATGAGACCAAAGTGAACTCAATAATGGCCAGCCCTTTGGTTCGTCTTTTAAGCCTTATCATCACAGCACCCTCATCACGGAAGTCACACTTAATGGAACAGCAAAACTCTCGTTCGAAAAAGGAATAGACAAGAAGAGTGGAACATAATCATACGTCACACTAACTCGTACATAACTGTCTCCTGAAGGGGGGGTTACAGTCACATCCGATACCGTCAGTGAAGATAATACAGCTGTTCCTGCGCTGTTCTGACCATAGACCACGACATTCTGAATTTCAGACGTCGGTGCGATGGTTCCACCAATGGTTCCATACACTTCACTAACCGCATAACGAGCGCCATTTTGCACTGACTTCGATATCACATTGTAGTGAACAAGAATATTGCCAAACTCTAGAACTAAGACTAGAAAAAACAGTAAAACGGGAGTCGCAATGACCATCTCTACGGCAGCAAATCCCTGTTGAAATTGATTAGATTGCTTCATGATCAAGATTCCCCACTATTGGGGTCCTTATACAGAACAATCTTATAAGTCCCTTCCGTTGTCGACGTTGTACTACCTGATCCACCAGCAACACTGCAAGAGTGGATAAACTCACCAAAAACGGCGGGTGTACCTGAGTTGTTAGTTGGTGCTTTTTGCAACAAGAAAAAGCAGCCGATCTTGTGTACGGTAAAGTCAGTTGCACCACCACTTTTACCTGAGCAATCAACCATAGGAATCGGCAAAATTCTTCTCCAAGCAACACCATTAGATACACACCCAGAACCACCGCTTGCTATACAGGCATTAGTATCTGACTCATATTGAGCATAGGTATAACTTCCGTCAGAATCGATCTCTCCCGTGCTAGCATCAATCGTGATTTCATTGGTAGGTTCTGTGGTTACATAATCTGAAGGGTAATCAGATGCCGATAAGCCACCGCCATAATCTCCAAAACGAGTATTCAAACCATCGCCTGTGGGACCAACCGTGCCACCAGGTTTTGTCGTAATATCTTCACCAATTTTGACTGGCTGGTCATAACTACCACCTAAGCCTTCTTTGACGGTTTTACCACCTGAACCGAAATCCAATAGGTGATAGTTACCATTGCCCATTTCAGATAGTTTGTTATCTCCTACCTTAAGAGCATGAACGGTACCGACTTCATAGCCAAATACATTAACTATCTCTTCACCTGTCACATCGTGATAGCCATCTTCTGGGTCAATATCGTTATCCGAAGTGCCATCACCAATACACACCCCAATGGGTACAACGTTATTAACTACATCTTGCCCAGAGCTTGGCCCAGCAACGGCACTTGCCGATACTTCCTTATCAAGACCAAACATATGAATGAAAAATTCATCCATCTCTAGTGCATCTACGCGAACTCGCACATAAACATCATCACTTGCACCGAACGTCACCGTGCCAGTAAAATCTTGTGGGTCATTCGAATAATCAATGCTTATAGAAGCGGTCGAGAAATCAATTTCTTGGTTCCCTGTTGAAGCCGCCATGGCATTGAGCGCCGTACCGACTTCCGCGTCTACCGCGTCTTTATCTTTGCTATTGTCTAATATGGTTGCAGCAGCCAGCGCTGCAGAATCAACTGCATTTTGTAAGCGCGTTTTATTTACAACCATATGGTTTATGTCTACAGCTAGCGCTGAGACAGCGAGAAAAACCAACAAGGCAGCAGTAATCATCACCGCAACTAAGCCTTGTTGTTTCTTAGGGCTTTGTGATACTCGATACGACATATGAGTACCTCCAGATTTAGTTAAAATCTTCTAAGATCTGGCTACTACTTCCGGACAGATCGTTTTCACCTCTGCCAACATATCTGTCGTAACCAGTCTGCATCCGCTCCCCTGTACCATCAGGTACTTCGAGTAAATTCTCTTGGGTCGCATTAGGGTTATACGTTTGCTCTGTTTTCACTAGTGCTACCGAGTGCCCTAAACGAGCATCGTTCGCACAGCCAACCAATAACATTGTGAGAAAGATCATCATTATTTTAGTCATATCTATCCCCTTATAAATCATGCCCAAATGAGCCTTCGCTACCACCATCGGTCGGTGATATATCCTGTGAAGCTTGAGATTGTTCTGAATCAGATTCAGACGGTTCAGCGATGTAAGCGCTTCGGCCTAACAAGTAATATTCCAAATCATTAGGATCAACAAAGGCATCAGTTGGTAACGTCACTTTCGTTCGGTCAATAGGTTTAGCGAGTCGAGGAGTAACAAGAATAACGAGCTCTGTTTCGCCAGATACATACTCTTGGCTATTGAAAAGCTGACCTAAAATCGGCACATCGCCAAAACCGGGCATCTTGTTACTGATGTCCCTAACATTCTCACTCAACAACCCCGCAATACCGATGGTTTGACCGTCGGCTAACTCAAGCGTCGACGATGCACTTCTTCGGGTAATAGGAGGGATAAAGTAAGTCGCATTGGTGGTACCAGGATCAATCGTTAACGAGCTACTATTGGCAATCTCACTCACATCAACCGCTAAGTTTAGGTTGATTTTTTTGTCACTGAGTACCGTGGGGATGAACTTTAAACCTACACCATATTCTTTATATTCAATGGTAATACCATCTTCGTCAGGCACCGGAATGGGAAATTCTCCCCCCGCTAAAAACTCAGCCTTTGAACCGCTTAGCGCGGTTAAGTTCGGTTCAGCCAAGACTTTTGCCACACCATTTTGTTTTGCTACGTCCAATGCGAAAGTAAACAATGTATTACTATCAATGAAAGAACCTAAAATACCGTAATCAGTAGAGGTAGGAATATTGAAAATAGGGGTTGCACCTAACACACCGGCAGGGACTGAAGACGCCCCCCAAGAAAAGTCAGATCCACTGGTTTGGAAGAAATGGAAGTTCGCATCAAACTTTCTTACCAAGCTTCTTTGAACCTCAGCAACCGTTACCTCTAACATCACCTGCTGAGCCCCTCCGATCGACATCAAATTAATAACACCTGTCGCTGCAGCTTGTTCACTTCCACTTTCTTTTGATGCGTCAGCAGCCTGCCCTGACGAATAGGTTTCTGCGATTCGCATCGCCACATTCATTTGTTGTTGGTTACTGACCTGACCGCTCAATAATAGACGGTTCTGCGCACTGTGCACTTCGATAGTTTCATCAGGAAGGAACTCATATAATTTAGCTTTGAGGCTATTAAGATCATGAGTAACCTCAATGTTAATAGACTCAATCAACCGACCTCGAGAGTCCCAAGCCATTAGGTTTGTCGCACCTAATTTTTTACCAATTAAAAACACTTCATTTGATTTTAAAATTACAATATCTAAAACTTCAGGATCACCAAGAGAAACCTTCGCCGCTTTTCCCGACAGCACGACATGCGTAGATTTATGATGTGGAACCGTGACTGTTTTTCCCGTTTGTAACGCCGCTACACTGGCCGTCGAAATACAAATCAGGCTCAAAACACACGCAATTAATATTCTCATATTTCACCTCAATCCTTGACGCGCACATTAGATGTTTCTGTACCTTTGATAATGGTGACACTCGGTCTAGGCACATATCGACGAACCACTTTTTTCTCAACTTCATGTGGGTTTCTCAAAGTCAGCTGAATATCGCCTTTGCTTTTAGCCGTGAGAAGTTTCTCTGCCTCTTTCGGCGTCATCTCAAGTGTTACCGCTCGTACAATAATCGGACTGTTTTCTTTCGTTTTAGCCGTTTGGTCGACAGCCAAAACCTTAATGTCTTTTAATACTGTTTGAGTCGCTGCAGAGTTTTTTCCGTAAGAAACCGTATTAAGAATATCAACCTTGTTACCCGGCAATAAGAAACCCGCCACACCAATAACATCATCAACACGTATCGTTACCGCACGTTTATTTTCAGGGATAAGAGCTGCAAGCGTTGACCCTTCTCCTGGTACAGTAAATCGTAACTTGTGAAGCACCTCTCCCGCATAGACAGTATTCGCAACAACCTTGCCAATCAGCTCTGCTTTATCCGAATAGTTATTTTCATTAATCCAATCAACTTCCATCAATCTGGTGGTTAAAAACTGATCCTCGATAATAGTTCCGGCTTCAATTTCTTGTGATGCGACAACAACGGGGTGACGCTCGACCGTTTCAACTTCAACGGTTGGCTGAACTTGATCATCCATCCACTGCTTAGCAAAAAATACAGCCGCTAAGCCGAATACTACGGACAGTAAAAACAGTAGGAAAACTTGACTCTTATTCATTATTCTCTTCCTCGTGTCCATCAGAGGTAAAATAAACTTCCCATGCCATGGAAAGAATATCGAATGTGATAACAGGTGGGAGTTGCTCAAACGAAAGAATGTCTTTGCTTATACCAACGAGATCTTTCGGTAAACATGGGAAAAGTGGCACTTTTAGAAGCGTGTGCATTTGAGACAAACGCTCAAAAAAACCGTCTTGAAGCTCTACCTCTTTATCAGCAACGACACTCATCCATAAAGCTTCATAATCTCGCTGATTAAGTGGCTTGAATTCAATCTTGTAACCCAAACGACGTAAAAAGGCAGGATCGCTTATTTTCTTGGGGTTTAGATTGGTAGAAAAGGCAAGAGTTAATACAAATGGCATCGTTATCTGCTGACCATTAGGCAGCGACAAATAGTCGAAGGAATACTCCATCGGTACAATCCAACGATTAAGAAGCGCATCCACCGGCATGGGCTGACGACCAAGGTCATCAATGATAAAGATCCCATTATTTGCCATCATTTGAACTGGTGCTAACCAGACTCGACTATTTTCTGAATGATTCACTTCAAGCATATCCATAGTAAGCTCACCACCCACCTGAATATTCGGTCTCTCACAGTTAAGCCAACGCTTGTCGTACTGATCTTTGAGGGAAATGCTTTGATCGCTGCCGTTACTATCCAACGGTTTATGATGTTGCGCCGAGAACACCTTGATAATGTTACCTAATGCATAGACTGCATAAGGAATAAATACAGAGGTGTGCAAAGCATTCACAATACGGCTCGCGACAAAGGTTTTACCAGTACCAGCGTGCCCATATAACAACAAAGCACGTCCAGAATTGATTGCAGGCCCTAGCACTGAAATCATTTTGTCGACACCATATACATCATCCAGAGCAGCTTCGACATGTGGTCTAGTGACTAGCTCTACTCTCAGGTCTTGCTGTTTGACCACATCACTGTATTGGTCAAGCGAAACTGGCGCGGGCCCTAAATAAGCATCACGTTTAAAGGCAAGATCAGCTTCTTCAAGTCCTTTCTCAGAAAGGGAGTAACGGACATGACTATGGGAGACTGATGAAAGAGAAAGGTCTGAGGTAGGTTGAAACACCTCAATTAATGACTTCTTCCTCAAAACGGCTAGAGCACTTTCCACTATATGGGTAACAACACACAAATAATTAGAAAGCTCTAACACATCCGATTTAGGATAAGCAGACAAATGCTTGAGTACGAGGTTTTCAATAACAACTTCAGGAACACCCAACATATCAAGAGATGTCGGAACGGTAGGGGCTGAAATTTGAGGCTTCAAAGTTGTTGGAGCTGTACGCCCTATAATATCCATATATTATTCCTCTCCACAAAGCTAACCAACAACAGGTTTAAGTAAAGTAGCTATACATCGCCAATCCCATAACAACAGAGGGTGCAAAAGGCATCGTCACCTTATTTGAATACCTAGCATGAAAACTCGCACTTTTATCTATTACAGGGGCGACTCCACCAAGCGCGATCAACTTGTTTTCAAAATAACCTTTAACAGTGAAATTACTCGAATTGGCAAAGTTATATAGCAGGTAGAAAGTCCCGATAACTCCAGCAGAAAGTAAGATAAAGTACGACGCATCAAGTAATTGTCCCCACCCGAGATACATACCCACAATACCTAATAGCTTCACATCTCCTGCTGACATAGCTCTTACGAAATATAAGAGTAATCCAAAACAAAAAAGCACCAAGAATCCAACTAAGGACATTAAAAAAACATCAAAGGTGTAATTGCGGTTAAACATTGACAAAAAGTACACGAACAAAAACAGTATCAATATTTTGTTTGGTATACGATGTTTCTCAACATCGTATACCGAAACTGCAATTAACAACGCCCAAAAAACTGAAGGCTCATTAATCATAAATAAAATTCACACACTCGATATGATACTCTGGAATTTACTAAGTAAGGCCGCTGCCATCCCAGAAAAAACGAATCCAACAGCGAGAACAAGTGAGGCAGCACCGATCACATACTCAATAGTTGTAAGTCCTTTTTGTTGTCCAATCCTTTTCTTATCCATGACGCTATGAACTACGAGGTAGTGCCGACATTGGCAACGATAGTATTCAATTTGGTTGCTAAAGTGCTGCCCAAACCAGAAAATACGGTTGTCAAACCTAATACCAATAAAGCTGCACCGATTACATACTCGATTACAGTCAACCCTTCTTCATCTTTCATGAATTCTTTACAATTATTCAAAAACTTATCCATGATAACCTCTCCTTGATTTACGTATCAGGCTTTGTTTACCTGTAAACTAAATCTAGAGGTGAGAGATATATTAGGTTAGGATTTTCTTGCCATTTACTTGCACTTTTTTGTGGTACTTCTAATCTAATTATTATGCATCTTAATTTATCTATTTTTAAACGCTAATTTTAATATGAAATAGAGTTGGTATTTATATGAAAGTAGTAACACCTTTATTATCAGATAAAGACAGTGAATTTAATTCTGTTATTATCAATAAAATAAATCACTACTTCCCCATTGAAAATTATAAGCAAGATATATCTATAATCAGTAACTTAGATGTCAGACTGGTATTTTTTATCTTGAATAGACCGGATAAACTTCAACTACTTACAATGGCATTATCTATTTGTAAAAACTTGAACAAGCGAATAGTCATTATTTGCTCGGACCAGTTACCTAATATCGTTCGAAATCATAAGAATATATTTTTCATTATCGAAACAAACAGTAATCATCTGACCAGTACATTCGAAGAACTTAAGCGTAAAACACAGCATATCTTCGAACCTCACTTCGATTTCGACAGAGACATAAATAACAACAATCAACTGCCTGCCAAATTGTTTACTTCTGAGGTTGTTAACTATGTGATGGATAACATAAACAAAGAAATCAGAGAAACGGAGATCGCCGAGAAGTGCCATTGTTCAACAACCTACTTTTCGAAAAAGTTTCATCTACACTTTGGGGTAAGCTTTAGAGACTTTGTTTGTGATAAAAGAGTTCTACTAGCTAAAAAATTGATTGAGGCGGATACCAAGTCAAAAATTGCTGTAATTGCCTATCAATGTGGATACAAGGATGTGTCGTATTTTTCGAGAATTTTTAAGAAAAGGACAGGTGTAACCCCAGCAAGTTACAGGCGTGCCTGCACAGATAACAGAAAACGCTAATTTTACTCCCTAAAAGAAAAAATCATGGTACATTTAACATGATTTTAACAAAAATAACCAAAAATAACTTAGCGAAAAACATGGAGTTAGACAATGATTCAGCCTAACGAGTTTAGCCAAGAACAAGCAACAGCTCTCCCTACACCCAATGATATGATTTTAAAATGGGCAGAAGAACGCCCAGATGAAGTCTATTTGAAACAGATTATTAACCGCCAATTTGTCGAATTTACTTATAAAGAAGTAGCCGACAAAGCACTGAAACTGGCGTCAGCACTAGAAGGACTCGGAGCCCAACCTGGCGATCGAGTCGCTCTCGTATCGAAAAACTGTGCAGAGTGGTTCATCTGCGATCTTGCCATGATGTTAGGAGATTTTGTCAGCGTCCCAATCTTTCCTACAGCGGGTGCAGATACCATTCAATACTGTATTGAACACAGTGAAAGTAAAATTGTGATTGCGGGTAAGCTTGACGATCCTAAAGCCACTCAAAAAGTACTTGATGACAATCCAAGCTTGGTGAGCATTTCACTGCCATACGACAGCGCAGCGAAGTGCCAACACACTTTCGAACAGCTCATTGATACACATGAACCATCAACCAAACGCCCTCAGCATCACGACGATAAGCTGATGTCACTTGTTTATACATCGGGTACATCAGGGTTACCAAAAGGCGCAATGCTCACCTACGGCGCGTTTACTTGGTCTGTTCAAAGGTTGATTGACCATATTGGAATCCAACCTGGCGACCGCCTGTTTTCTTACCTACCGCTTGCTCATATTACAGAACGCGTTTACATCTTTGGTTCTTCAGTAATGGGGGGCGTGGTTACGGCTTTCCCTGAATCTTTAGACACCTTTATTGATGATGTGAAAATGCATCGCCCTACACTGTTTATTTCAGTTCCTCGCTTATGGACTCTGTTCCAGCAGCGAATCCAAGATAAATTGCCACAGAAGAAACTGAACTTCTTGCTGAAGATTCCGTTTATCAACAACATCATTAAGAAGAAGCTTGCTGATGGCTTAGGGTTAGACCAAGCTCGCGTTCTTGGATGTGGTTCTGCACCTGTATCACCCGCTCTACTCGCATGGTATGAGAATGTTGGCCTGCACATTACCGAGGCATGGGGCATGACAGAGTCTTTCGCCTACAGCACGCTCAACTACCCATTCAGAGCCGATAAGATCGGTACGGTTGGTAATGCAGGCCCAGGGATCGAACTCAAAATAGCGGAAGACGAAGAAATTCTAGTTCGAGGCAAAGGCTTGTTCTCTGGTTACTACAAGAATGATATTGCAACCCAAGAGTCTTTTAACTCCGATGGCTGGCTACATACTGGTGATATCGGCGATATCGACAGCGAAGGTTACCTAACGATTCGTGGACGTAAGAAAGACACCTTTAAAACCGCTAAAGGTAAGTTTGTTGCCCCTGTACCAATCGAAAACAAACTGTTTGAGTACAGCCGCGTAGAAATGATGTGTTTGATAGGGCTTGGCCTACCAGGTCCAATCCTACTTGTGGTACCGCATGACTTCCCTAATTTCGATAGAGCTCGCTATGAGAAAACGACAAAGCGCGTTATCGAGAAAATGAACGAGCAGCTCGGTTCACACGAGAAGATCAAAGGTGTATTGATGATTAAGGAACCATGGAGCATTGAGAATGGCGTGTTAACCCCTACTCTCAAAATCAAGCGACATATCCTGGAGCAGAAATACCATGAAGTTGGTCATAACTGGCCGAAAGATAAATTGGTGGTTTGGGAAGAATAATCAAAATCGAGAGGGAGCCATTATGGCTCCTTTTTTTGTAAGCTCACATTATAAGTACTTAGTATAATCCGCGGCATCACTACTCTCGTAATCTAAGCCGACATCCTTTCTCATTCGATGACTTAACGATTCCAAGCAAACAACTTGTCTAGATTTAGTCGGCTTCCTCACCTTAGTATTATCATTGATTTTAAGTACCTGAGTAACAAATATACCGACCCAGCAGGTTATTGCTTTCATGTTCTCTCTCTTGTATTCCCTGTTTATTTATCGCTATTATGAAAACAACCTGTTCGATAATCGAACAACCATTATTAACAAGGACTATAAGCTGAGATTATGGACAATAGACTGCGTCACCTTTCAGGTCTCCGTTACTTTGAAGTTGCGGGTCGCTTGAGCAATTACAGCAAAGCGGCTGAAGAGCTGTTCGTCACTCAAGCAGCCGTCAGCCAGAAGATTCGACAGTTAGAAGAACAGATTGGATGTAAGCTCTTTATTCGTAAGGGGCGTGCAATGACTTTGACGCATGAAGGGCACACACTTTTTAGACATGTCTCTGATGGATTTCAAGAGGTTCTGCTGGGGTTAAACAAGATCCAATCAGAACCTATTCAAGGGCTGCTTGTTGTTAGAACTCCCCCTTCTTTTGCTTCTCGTTGGTTACTGCCTAGGCTGTGGAAGTTCTCGGTAAAGCACCCAGAAATCCCAATTAAGGTGCTAACAGGGTCTGATACCCCAAATTTAAAACATGGCGAGATTGATGTGGCTATTCTGCAGGGCGAAGATCTATACGTTGAAGAAGGCTTGACTCTAGAGATGCTAATCAACGAACCGGTTTACCCTTTTTGTTCTCCTGAACTCGCAAACTCTTTGAACTTCACATCACCGGAACAACTCCTCAAATGTTGGCTGATTCAGTTTGATAGCGGTTGTTTCCCGTGGGAGGAATGGTTTAGGCAAGCAAACATATCGACTCAAAGCAGCGCCATTCAGTGGATGGAAGTCGGTACCTTTGATATGGGGTTAACCACGGTCATGGCGGGGCATGGGGTTTGCTTGGCAACAGACAGCTTAGCTGGTGACTTCATCGAACGCGGCTTGCTAGTGAAGCCTTTTGATATTGGCATGACACCTGGTGTTCAAGTAAACCTGTGCTTTGATCCTAACTCCCCGAGAGAAGAGCGTATTACTGCGTTCACCAATTGGTTGCATGAAGAAGTAAACGAGCTATTGGAGAATTAGATCTCACCTACTAATTACTTAAACAAGGAATAGGCTTAAATAAACCATAAACCTAACTCAACATAGAACGGTAACGTAAACCTCCCGACACCGACAAAACTATGTTGAGTTAAAGCAACGTCGAGTTAAAAGCTACGTTGCCTCGAATCACTCCCAAAATGACTTCTTCAGTTCTTTCTCGACTTGTTCCGACGTAATCCCGACATCTCTCAGTAAATAATCGGGTAGCTCAGACAGCTGCTTTCTGGTTCTACGATTTTGAAAGTACAGGCCTAATTTAGAATAGAATTTCTTAATTGATAATGATGACAAAAATGAATGGTTGGCATTTGTTGTTGCTGTGATCGTATTCATAGCCTTTCTCCTGTTGATCTTTTGCTTTGCTATGGTTAATAATCGACCAACAGAGCAACATCGACAAACGATAGATACTGGCATTCAGTTAAGGAAAACTAATGTGAGAGAACGAACCCCACCATTCCAAGGGATCTATTACTTTTACACGGCTGCAGAAACAGGCAGTTTTAAACTCGCAGCAGAAAAGCTATTTGTCACGGCAGCTGCCGTCAGCCAACAAATTCGCCAACTTGAAGAGTGGTTAGGCGCAGATCTGTTTATTCGCCAGCACCGAAAAATAGTATTAACCCATGAAGGAGAAGTACTTTACCTGCAAGCGAAGAAAGGATTTGCTCATATTCAAGATGGGGTGAGACGAATCAACCAAGATCCTACCCCCACTCAGCTGTCGATCTCTACCGTGCCTTCCTTTGCTCAGCATTGGCTCGTACCGAGAATAGGCGACTTTCGCGATCGCCACCCTGATCTATCCATGTTAATTGAGCCGACCAATAAGCTAGTCACATTTGAAGATTCTAATGTCGATATCTGCGTTCGATATGGTCATGGAGATTACCCAAACATCGAATCACGCTGGTTGATGGACGAGGTCATTTACCCGGTTTGCCACCCTATCTATCAAGAGAAACATGGTATCTATGACATCGACGATCTGCATAAAGCTGAACTGATTGAAGACCGTTGGCCTGATATGGATTGGAATCTCTGGTTACAAGTCGCAGGGGTAAAAGCTGGCCGCACATCATTGCAATTTGATGGCTCTCATTTTGTGTTAGAAGGTGCACTATCCGTTCAAGGTGTCGCGCTTGTTAAGCACAGCTTGGTATACCGTTATTTACAAGAAAAGAAATTGGTGCGAATCGGAAACATCGCGCTGAAGCCTAAATACAATTATTTTTTGTGCGCGCCTCCGGGTTACTTTCATCGAGAAAAGATAAAACGTTTCGAAGAATGGATGCAGGCTCAGGTTAGATTATTTGGTAATACAGGTAGAGAAGAGCTTTCGATTATCCACACCAATTACGAACTCAAATGGTCAGATAATTCATAAAGCGAAACTGGTATACTTAGCTCAAATAAATGGCGAGAACATCTCATGACACAAGACAATAATCCACTTCACGGTATCACTCTACAGAAGCTACTGACTGAATTGGTTGAACATTACGGTTGGGAAGAGTTGAGTTACATGGTGAACATCAACTGCTTTAAAAAAGACCCGAGCATTAAATCGAGCTTAAAGTTTTTGCGTAAAACAGATTGGGCACGTACCAAGGTAGAGCAGATTTACATCGACTTAAAGCGTTAGTCTCTCCCTACTTTATCTGTCCCGTGTTGATTAAATACGGGACACCCCCTGTGTCTACTTTTTAGGGGCCATATCAATCTCGCATCTCGCATCTCGCATCTCGCATCTCGCATCTCGCATCTCGCAGTATGTTACAAGCAATAAAAAGCCCCGCAAGCTTTCACTTGCGGGGCTTTTTTAGCTAATTGAGAAAAGGGCTAATTACTTACCAGCTTCTTTTTCTGCTTTAACTTTTGCAATCACTTCGTCAGCAACGTTAGTTGGACATGGTGCGTATTGTGCGAATTCCATAGAGAATTGGCCACGACCAGAAGTGATAGTACGTAGGTGACCGATGTAGCCGAACATCTCAGAAAGAGGTACGTCAGCTTTAATACGAACACCAGTAACGCCAGCTTGTTGATCTTTGATCATGCCACGACGACGGTTAAGGTCACCGATAACATCACCAACGTGATCGTCTGGAGTGAACACGTCAACGTTCATGATAGGCTCAAGAAGTTGCGCGCCAGCTTTAGGCATAGATTGACGGAATGCACCTTTCGCTGCGATTTCAAATGCGATTGCAGATGAATCGACTGCGTGGAAACCACCATCGAAAAGTTCAACTTCAACGTCTAGAGTTGGGAAGCCAGCTAGTACGCCGTTTTCCATCATAGATGCGAAGCCTTTCTCAACTGCAGGCCAGAATTCTTTAGGAACGTTACCGCCCACAACTACAGAGTTGAACTTGAAGCCAGAACCTGCTTCGCCTGGTTTGATACGGTAATCGATCTTACCGAATTGACCAGAACCACCAGATTGCTTCTTGTGCGTGTAGCTATCTTCAATTGCTTGAGTGATAGTTTCACGGTAAGCAACTTGAGGAGCACCTACAGTTAGGTCAACGCCGTATGTACGCTTAAGGATATCTACCTTGATGTCTAGGTGAAGTTCACCCATACCTTTCAGGATAGTTTCGCCAGTCTCTTCGTCAGTCTCAACTTGGAAAGATGGATCTTCTGCAACCATTTTACCGATCGCGATACCCATTTTCTCAGAACCGCCTTTATCTTTTGGAGATACAGCGATTGAGATTACTGGAGTTGGGAATACCATTGGCTCAAGCGTTACTTGGTGCTTAGGATCACATAGAGTGTGACCAGTTTGCACGTTCTTCATACCAACGATCGCAATGATGTCACCAGCTTGTGCGCTAGTTAGTTCGTTACGGTCATCAGCTTGCATCTCAACCATACGGCCAACACGTTCTGTTTTGCCAGTGAATGAGTTAAGAATCGTGTCACCTTTGTTCAGTTTACCAGAGTAAATACGAACGAAAGTTAGAGCACCAAAACGGTCATCCATGATTTTGAATGCAAGCGCTTTGAAAGTTTCATCTGTAGAAACGATAGCGTGTTCGCCAGTTTCTTCGCCGTTCTCGTCCATTAGAGGTTGAGGATCAACTTCAGTTGGAGAAGGTAGGTAATCTACAACAGCGTCAAGAACGATTTGTACGCCCTTGTTCTTGAATGCAGAACCACAGAAAGTTGGGAAGAACGCTAGGTCACGAGTACCTTTACGGATACAACGCTTGATGTCTTCGATAGAAGGCTCTTCACCTTCCATGTAAGCTTCCATTAGGTCATCGTCTTGCTCTACAGCAGTTTCGATTAGCTCTTCACGGTATTGCTCAACGTCATCTACCATGTCCGCAGGAACATCTAGAATTTCGTAGTTTTCAGGAAGACCAGTGTCATCCCAAACGTATGCTTTACGGCTTAGAAGGTCTACAACACCCACGAATTCATCTTCGCGGCCGATTGGTAGAACCATAACTAGAGGAGTAGCACCTAGAACGTTTTTAACTTGGTCAACAACGTTGTAGAAATCTGCACCCATACGGTCTAGTTTGTTAACGAAGATCAGACGAGATACTTCTGATTCGTTAGCGTAGCGCCAGTTAGTTTCTGATTGAGGTTCAACACCACCAGAACCACAGAATACACCGATACCGCCATCAAGTACTTTAAGAGAACGGTATACTTCAACTGTGAAGTCAACGTGTCCAGGAGTATCGATAACGTTTAGACGGTGACCGTTCCAGAAACAGCTTACAGCTGCTGATTGGATAGTAATACCGCGCTCAGCTTCCTGTTCCATGAAGTCAGTAGTTGATTCGCCATCATGTACTTCACCAGTCTTGTGGATTTGACCAGTTAGCTTAAGGATACGCTCAGTGGTAGTTGTTTTACCCGCATCAACGTGCGCGAAAATACCAATGTTTCTGTATTTCGATAAATCTGCCATTGTCTTACTCTGTTAATAGGATATAAAATGCGCGCAGAGTATATCACAATCTGTGAAGACTGATAGCTTTGCATGCATTTGGGACTAAAAAACTTTGCCTTTTTCTAACATATAGAAAAAGGCAATCTGTAGAAACAATCTAAATGATTGTTTAGTTTAGTGCTAATCTAAAGCGCAATTGGCGTTTTAAGTTAGACTGAATTTCTGCTGTATAGAGTAGCTGAAGTGAGCTCAATTACAACTCATCAAAAGCATTAATTGCTTCTGATAATTTTTTCACGCCATGGATCTGCATTCCTGGAATACCTCCCTTAGGCATGTTAGCCGCCGGTACAATCGCTTTCTTGAAGCCGTGTTTAAATGCCTCATTAAGACGCTCTTGCCCACTTGGTACCGGTCGAATCTCACCCGCTAGGCCTACTTCTCCAAATACCACCACATCTTTTGGCAATGCGCGATCTCTGAAACTTGAAAGTAGAGCCATCACCAACGCAAGATCAGCACTGGTTTCGGTTACTTTAACACCACCGACGACATTCACAAACACATCTTGGTCAGCCATTTGTAAGCCGCCGTGTTTATGCAGCACCGCTAATAACAACGAAAGCCTGTTTTGCTCTAGGCCAACGGCGACACGACGCGGGTTAGCCAGCTGGGAATAATCCACCAGCGCCTGGATTTCAACAAGCAATGGACGAGTACCTTCCCACACAACCATCACCGAACTGCCCGAGGTTTCTTCTTCACCACGAGACAAGAAAATAGCCGATGGGTTGCTGACTTCTTTTAGTCCTTGGCCTGTCATAGCAAACACGCCAAGCTCATTGACCGCACCAAAACGGTTTTTGTGGCTGCGCAGTGTTCTAAAGCGGCTATCGGTTCCGCCATCCAATAGAACAGAACAGTCAATAATGTGTTCAAGCACTTTTGGCCCGGCTAAGGTGCCGTCTTTAGTTACGTGTCCAACTAAGAACACAGCAACGTTATTCTGTTTTGCGTAGCGCGTTAATGCGGTTGCCGATTCACGAACCTGAGCAACACTGCCCGGTGAAGACTGAACATCAGCAACGTGCATAACTTGGATGGAGTCGATAACCATGATCTTTGGCTGTTCTTTTTCAGCAACCTGACAGATCTTATCTACGTTGGTTTCAGAGAGCATCTTTAGGTGCTCTTTTGGCAATCCAAGTCGAGAGGCGCGCATTGCAACCTGCTGTAAGGATTCTTCACCTGTTACATAAAGAGTCGGCAGTTGAGAAGAGAGCTGACACATGGTCTGCAATAGTAATGTTGATTTACCCGCGCCTGGGTTACCACCAATCAGGATCGCAGCCCCAGGGACAACACCACCACCGAGTACGCGATCGAGTTCTTTGAAGCCACTACTAAAGCGTGGTACTTCTTGTAGATTAATTTCAGATAATGTCTGAACGCTCGATTCTGTTACTGCACCTGCATAACCAGATAATCTTTCATTGCGCGCTACTTGAGGTGAAGCGGCTAACCTAACTTCTGTAATCGTGTTCCAAGCACCACATGCGTTGCACTGCCCCTGCCAACGTGGAAAGTCAGCACCACAGTCATTACACACATAAGCTCGTTTTGCCTTAGCCATAAAACCTCAATAATTTACTCAGTTACACAATGATGTTGTCAATTTGTGACTTATTTGACCGTACGGGTGAAAATAAACGTTGCAGTCATACCACTTATACTTAAAGATCGATTTAAACTAGTCGATAACATAAATGCACCGTCCATTCTAACAAGAAAAGTATGCAGCAATCTGAAATTCTATCTGTAGCAGAACGTCTTATCCCGGCCTACCACGCCGAAGATTTCGAATTCCTTCTTTCTCAAATGACAGAAGGCGAATCTCCGTCTCTAAAACTGCTGGTTAAAATGGAACTGAATCGTATCATGGCTCCGTGTACAAAGAGCATTGATTTACGTGGGCGCATTGATAATGAATGTCGTCAGTTCACGTTAGACGGCCGTAAGCACTGGCTCGATGACATCGCGTTAAACGCGTATCAACGTGGTACTAAAAAGTTTAAAGGTTACACAGAAGGCGCATGGGAGTTAGTAATGACTCCGCGAACTCAGCCTCTGAGCGTTGTTAAAACATCTTCTCAAGGTAACCACGACATTACTAGCGCCAATAGCCCGTATGAAGCTGAAGCTATTAACCTAGGTTACGACTTAAAGCGCCAAGAGAACAGACTCAAAATTAGCTCGCAGGTCGAGATCACCACATCGAAAGGGCAAAGCCTACACGGTGTAACGGTTGATATCTCCCCGTCGGGTGCAAAGTTCAAGGTGCCGAGCGCCTTTCGATACAACCTCGGCGAGATCATCAGCGTTAAGTTCTCAGAGCTTATCGAAAAGTCCCAAGAAAACGATATTAACCAAGCGGTTGAGTTTCGTGTTTTAGGTATCGACGAATCTTATGAGAACAACGCGGTCAAATTTCTAAGAACCATCAAGGTAAGCGACAACAATATTGTGGCTCGCTTACTCGATGAGTCTTTAAATAGCACCAGTAAGAAAACCAGCCATGAAAATCAAGATAGGGTCATTCGAACTCGTACTCGAGGAATCGAACACACCTATCTAAAGCACACTTGTAACCTTCCCCTGTTTTTCAGCGGCAGCGAACTCAAGCTTGCCCTACTGACGGATAACAACCATCCGTTATGGCAATATTGGCACGACGAGCGAAATCAACAAGCACTGGGCACCCTGTTCAACGAGCAACGTATGAACCTGTTGGCGAAACCAGGAGTGAAGGGAACCAGTAACGTTATCTACTCTTTTACCCATGAACACCAAAACAAGACCTTGTTCTATTCAATGATGCTGCCTGAAGCCTCTCGTGAACAAAGACAGCTGTTCTGGCACATTGGTGGCAAACGTAAAAGTTGGAAGGCGTTCAAGTTCTCGGTTTTCGAACTGTCAGACACAGAACGACAAGCATTAGCTAAACACTCGGATACGCTGGCTCAAAGCTCAGCTCAACTGACGCATTGCGGAATCTTGCAAGAGATCGGCGATCACGAAAGTGCGGCTGATTATCTTCTAAGTGAAAAGCCACGCATTCCAAGCAGTGAATTAAACCGCTTCCGTCACCCGCGTACTGTCGTCGGTAATATTCAAAGCATCTACTTTGACTCTCAGACTCGTCGTAAAGAGCCGAGATACCAATTTAAGTCACCGTTGCAACTTACATCACAAGATGGCGCAGCGGCGAACGGACACACCTTAGATATCTCGAAACGTGGACTGAGCATTAGCCTTGAACACCCAATGGTACTCAAGATTAATGATCCGGTATTAGTGAACTTCAATGAACTGCAGCTCTATGACAAGAACCTGCCACTGAGCACTGTGCCTTACCACGTGATCCGAGTGAGCCCGAATGGCCGTAACGTGCAGTTGGTTATTGCTGAGAACGCCAAGACAATGCGTACCATCGCTTTTCTTAATGGGCTTATCGATCAAAACCAAAGTAAGCTGATTAAGAAGCAAGAGATACTGCCAACGCATTCGCTACTCGAATCTCTGCACAACATTTTGTTGAGCAAGATGGTCAGTAACCCAATATTCATTGATAAGCCAAGTTCAACGCTGCGCTGTAAGATCATTGGTGTGAATTTCCCACTGAATAAGCATCTAACGTTACTTGCTAAACTTGGTCACAACCAAAAGTTCTCACTGGAGCCAATCTTCAAGGGTCACACCAACTCACTGTTGGCTGAGCCACTAAAAAGAATTGAAGGTGCAGAACCGAAGCATCATGACGTGTACATTGCTGCGGTAAAGTTTGGCGACAAGATCCAATCGGTACACACCAAATTGGTCAAAGACTTCGCCTCAGCAAAGGAACGCATCTTATTCATCAAGAAAGCGCAGCACTTAGGTGACGTGTATGTATTGCGAGTCACCACGGCACCTATCTTTAATCCGCTAACGAGTTTATTCCAGTCTGATTTAGAAGAGCTTTCACGCATCAGTATGCATCAAGCTAAGAAACTAGAGAATGAAGTGACGGCGTTTATCGGTTATGGCGAGATAGAAGACATTACCGATGAAGTGCTGATTCGATTGGAGCTAACACGCTAACTTCGAGTGGCGTCTTAACTTAAGCATGAAAATAGAAAAAGCAGGCTGATAGCCTGCTTTTTTTGTGTCTGAGCCACTATAGCTAAATAAGATACATAGCCAATAGCACTTAGGTAGAACCCCTAAGGTTTCGCTTGCCAGCTGATCTTCTGCTGCTTAGCCAATACACCCGACAAGATGCACAGCACCCCACCTAAACCTGCGTAACGCACAGCGGTTTGAGCTTGCTGCTCTACTTTTGGTTTTGCGTGGTAGGCAATGCCTAACCCTGCAGAACCCATCATCACCAAGTCATTGGCACCATCACCAACGGCAACGGTATTGTGCAGTTCCAATTCGTACTCTTCAGCCAACTCTACCAAGATATCCGCTTTGGTCTGCGCCGAAACAACATCACCTAAGACTTCACCCGTCAACTTACCATTGACGATCTCAAGCGTGTTTGACTGAGCGTGGTCAAGATCAAGGGTATCTTTCAGGTAGTCAGAGAAGTAAGTAAAACCGCCTGATGCAATCGCTGTTTTCCAGCCAAGCTTATTCAGAGTATTCACCAGCCCGACCAAATCTGGCATGAATGGCAATGACTGACGCACTTGCTCTAATATCGACTCATCCGCACCTTTCAGTGCTCCTACTCGTTGGCGCAGGCTCTGTTCAAAGTCGAGCTCGCCTTGCATTGCTCTTTCTGTGATTTCAGAGACTAACTCTCCCACTCCAGCTAGCTTAGCAATCTCATCAATGCATTCAATTTGAATCGCTGTGGAATCCATATCCATCACGATCAAACCTGGCTTAGATAAGTCTGGGACCTCGCTAAGGCAAGCATAATCAAGCTTTAGCGCTTGGAGGATTTCTTCGTGTGCTGGCGTTAGATTGCCTGACATCAAAGCCACTTCATAATGCCCAACCTTCCACGTATCGAGGATGGTGTTGTAAGTGCCAGTGAAAAAGTCGATGTCATCGAAAGATTGTGGAGATAAGTACTCACCAAACACAATCCAATTGGCTTTGGATTTAGCGAGTTGAGAAGCGAAACGAGTCTCGGGGAGTCGAGTTAATAATGTCGTATGCCTTTTTATCGGCAGATATTTCTGAGCGTCCATGTGTATGATTCCTAATTAACTATGCTAAACGTTAACCTATTGCAATTTGAAAACGCAAGTCTCAATATGTCTTAATCATAACATTTGTTTATTTCAGGCTTCGTGAAACATGAATGAATCATTGTTCTCAATACGTAACGCTTTACGAATGCTAGCCCTCATTTTGTTGGCTACCATGTTCGTTGTAACGATTAAAAATACGGTCGTGATCAGTAAAGGTAACGAGAAGATCCAAGCAAAACAGTTGGAAACTCTTACCAAGCTGCTTATCTCTCAGGCATCACTTTCAGCCAGCAAGATGATCACGCAACAAGACCAAGAGCGATTGCTTGATCTGACTAACCAGCTATCTCAAGACCGACTGGTGTTCGATACCACCATCTATGATGCAGAGGGTATTCGACTGGCTTCGAGTGAAAAAGCCCTCTCGGTACGTGAGGTTCTTGGCTTAGATACGCCACTTTCAACAGCAAGTATCGGCAGACAACAATTAGTTGAACCTATTTATTCACCAGAGAAGACGATCATCGGCTTTATTCGAGTGACTTTTGAAACCGGGAAGATGACGGCGATTTCTGATCACCACTACCGAAAAAGTGATCGCTACATGATCGGTATGGTGTTGATGGGGTTTGTGAGTGGCGTGTTGTTCATCATGCTGATTCGCAGAAGACCGACTAAGTCTGGTGAGAACTTACTGTTGAAGAATGTAAGCTCATAATCACACTAGGCTGACAATAAAGACACTAGATTGAGAATAAATATCGCAATCCAATAAAAAGCCCCGACGCTCAGGCAGCAACGGGGCTTTTTGTTATCTGTTAACTTATCAAGCTAAGACAAATCAAGATTATTCTTGGTCGCCAAGCAACACAGAGTCCAGTGCGATAACCATCATGTCGTTGAAAGTCGTTTGACGTTCATCTGATGTCGTTTGCTCACCAGTCTTGATGTGGTCAGAAACAGTACAGATCGTTAGAGCTTTTGCGCCGTATTCAGCACATACACCATAGATGCCAGCTGCTTCCATCTCTACGCCAACAATGCCGTATTTGTCCATTACTTCGAACATCTCTGGATCTGGCGTGTAGAACAACTCAGCCG
Organism: Vibrio sp. Vb339; assembly: GCF_902751245.1. Lineage (NCBI taxonomy): Bacteria > Pseudomonadati > Pseudomonadota > Gammaproteobacteria > Vibrionales > Vibrionaceae > Vibrio > Vibrio sp. Vb339. The sequence continues at coordinate 1,426,509 of NZ_CADDIS010000002.1, forward strand.
AGAACAGGTTACCGACTTTTACGCCGACACCGAGAGCTTTGGCTGCATCTTCTGCCGCGCGCACCATTTTGTAATCCGCAATAGCCGCAAAGTCATGATCTTTAAAGCGAATACGGTTCACTTTAGAGTCAGTACATGCGCCCATGCCGATCACCACATCACGCACTTTGATATCTTCGCTCACTGCACCACAACTACCCACACGAATGATCTTCTTCACACCAAAGTCTTTGATCAGCTCAGTCGCGTAAATAGAACAAGATGGAATGCCCATACCGTGGCCCATTACCGAAACCTTACGACCTTTGTAAGTACCGGTGTAACCAAACATGTTGCGAACGTCGCACACTTGAACCACTTCTTCTAAGAAGGTTTCAGCGATGTATTTAGCACGTAGCGGGTCGCCTGGCATTAAAACTACGTCAGCGAAATCACCCATTTCAGCATTAATATGTGGAGTAGCCATTGAAAATATCCTTAATCTCAAAACAAAAAAAGAAGAGAGAGGTTTCCCTCTCTCTTCGTTAACTATTATAGAAAGCTTGTACCGTGTTCCATTGGCGATGTACCAAAGTAAGACGCTAAGCTTTGACCGATATCAGCGAACGTATCGCGACGGCCTAAAGAACCGGCTGGAACCTTCTGACCGTAAACAATCACAGGGATGTGCTCACGAGTATGGTCTGTACCTGGCCATGTAGGATCACAACCGTGGTCAGCCGTTAGGATAAGCACATCATCTTCTTTCATCATATCGATGATTTCATTGATACGACCATCGAAGTACTCAAGTGCCGCTGCGTAACCAGCAACATCACGGCGGTGGCCGTAAGCTGAGTCGAAATCAACGAAGTTAGTGAACACGATAGTGTTGTCGCCTGCTTCATTGATCGCTTCTTTGGTTGCTTCAAATAGCGCAGGGATACCTGTTGCTTTAGTTTTCTGCGTGATACCACAACCCGCATAGATATCAGAGATCTTACCGATTGAATGAACGTTACCGCCCTTCTCATCAACCAACTTCTGAAGAATGGTAGCTGCAGGTGGCTCAACAGAAAGGTCACGACGGTTACCAGTACGTTCGAATTGACCTTTGCCCGGGCCAATGAACGGACGAGCGATAACACGACCAATGTTGTAATCTTCTAGCTCTTCACGAGCAATCTGACAAAGGTCTAATAGATTTTGCAGGCCGAATGTCTCTTCGTGACAAGCGATCTGGAAAACAGAGTCTGCAGAAGTATAGAAGATAGGCAAGCCAGTCTTCATGTGCTCTTCACCTAGGTTATCTAGGATCTCTGTGCCAGATGAGTGGCAGTTACCTAAGAAACCAGACAGGCCTGCACGCTCAAGGATGCGGTCAGTCAGCTCTTTTGGAAAGCTGTTCTCTTTGTCGGTGAAGTAGCCCCAGTCAAACAGTACAGGAACACCGGCGATTTCCCAGTGACCTGATGGCGTGTCTTTGCCAGAAGACAGCTCAGCAGCGTGACCGTAAGCGCCAATGATCTCAGCGTCTGCGTCCATACCAGGAGCAAAACGACCTGTAGACTCTTTGTGAGCCATCGCTAGACCTAGCTTAGACAGGTTTGGCAGTGTCAGTGAACCTTTACGATCTGCATTGTCTGCAAGACCTTGGTCACAATGATCTGCGATGTGGCCCATAGTGTCAGAACCTACATCACCAAATTTGTCTGCATCCGCTGTTTCACCGATACCGAATGAATCTAAAACTAAAATAAATGCTCTTTTCATTTTCTTCACCAACTTATTGCTCTTTGCACCAGAACTCTGTTTATCGGTATACGCGAGGCATACCGATATCTGTTATTTACACGTCTTCAGAACGAATCTGACGGTAAACGTCTGGCGTTGCTGTATATTCTCCGCCCACAGTGATTGCATTTTGTAATGCAGTTGCAGCTTCTTGCCACTGTTGTTCGTTGCGAGCATGAATCATTGCTAATGGCTTATCTTCACTTGCTACTTCACCTAGGCGAATGAAGTGATCAAAACCGACTGTGTAATCAATGCTGTCCGTTGCTACGCGGCGACCACCGCCCATACCAACTACAGCCATACCAATTGCACGAGTATCCATTGCTGATACCACACCGCTTTCTAGCGCGTACACTGGCTTAACAATTTCTGCTTTTTCTAGGTAGTTATCGTAGTTCGTTACGAAGTCTGCTGGACCACCAAGGCCCGCTACCATCTTACCGAAGCACTCTGCTGCTTTACCGTTATCCAGTACTGCCATCAGTTTGTCGCGCGCTTCGTCTGAATCTTTAGCTAGTTTACCCAGCACCAACATTTCAGCACACGATGCTAGAGTGATCTCTAACAAGCGAGGGTTACGATATTCGCCTGTTAAGAACTGAACCGCTTCACGCACTTCTACTGCGTTACCCGCTGAAGAAGCCAGTACTTGGTTCATGTCCGTTAGGATTGCCGTTGTTTTCGTGCCCGCACCGTTTGCTACTGCAACGATAGATTTCGCTAGCTCTTCAGATGCTTCGTAAGTCGGCATGAATGCGCCTGAACCTACTTTTACATCCATCACTAGAGAATCAAGGCCCGCAGCCAGTTTCTTAGATAGGATTGAAGCCGTGATCAGCGAGATGTTATCGACTGTTGCTGTGATATCACGAGTTGCGTAAACACGCTTGTCAGCAGGAGCTAGATCGCCTGTTTGACCGATGATAGCCACGCCAGCATCTTTCGTTACTTCACCGAACACATCGTTGGTTGGTGTAATGTTGTAACCCGGAATAGATTCCAGCTTATCTAGCGTGCCGCCAGTGTGGCCTAAACCACGACCAGAGATCATTGGAACGAAACCGCCACATGCTGCCACCATTGGGCCAAGCATCAGAGAAGTAACGTCGCCAACACCACCAGTAGAGTGTTTATCAACGATTGGGCCATCAAAATTCATGTGGCTCCAGTCAATCACCATGCCTGAATCACGCATTGCACACGTTAGTGCGATACGTTCTGGCATCGTCATTTCATTAAAAAAGATAGCCATTGCGAATGCTGCAATTTGGCCTTCAGAAACCGTGTTTTTAGCCACACCTTGAATGAAGAAGTTAATTTCTTCAGCTGTTAGGACTTCACCGTCACGTTTTCTGCGAATAATTTCTTGAGGTAGATACATTAGTGCCTCCCAAACTCTAGTGAGTATGGTTTGTAGGGAAAGAGGTAATATGGAGTGACTTAACGCCACTCCATCAAACAGACTAAATATTGTTACACCCTATATAGTTGGCGTTGCAGCTAGGCGGGCAGCAAGTTCATTCCTATGAGCATAGAAGCTCTATGTGATTAGGCGGAACTTGCGCAGGCAACAACGCTGCTACGTCAAATATGACGGGTAAATTAGTATGCTGCTGGATCAGCAGTCTGGTCTGTCACTTCTAATGTATTAAGAAGGTTAGTTAGTAGGCTTGAAGCACCAAAACGGTAGTGCATGTTGTCTGCCCACTCAGCGCCTAGTAGCTCATCAGCCATTGCTAGGTATAGTGCTGCATCTTCAGCAGTACGTACGCCACCAGCTGGTTTGAAACCAACTGTTTTAGCAACGCCCATGTCACGAATAACTTCAAGCATCATGCGCGCGAACTCTGGAGTCGCGTTTACTGGCACTTTACCTGTTGAAGTTTTGATGAAGTCTGCACCTGCTTCGATACAGATTTGAGAAGCTTTCTTGATCAGTGCTTCTTCTTTCAGTTCACCTGTTTCGATGATCACTTTAAGCGTGATGTCACCACAAGCTGCTTTACACTGTTTAACTAGCTCAAAGCCAACTTCTTCGTTGCCAGCAATAAGAGCACGGTATGGGAATACTACGTCAACTTCGTCTGCGCCGTACGCTACCGCTGCTTTTGTTTCTGCAACAGCAATTTCGATGTCGTCATTACCATGAGGGAAGTTAGTTACAGTCGCAATGCGTACTTCTGGAGTACCTTGCTCACGCAACGCTTTCTTAGCTGCTGGGATAAAGCGAGGGTAAATACAGATTGCAGCGGTGTTGCCTACTGCAGTCTTCGCGTCATGACAAAGCGCCACTACTTTTTCTGTAGTGTCATCGTCATTTAGCGTAGTTAGGTCCATAAGTTTAAGTGCACGTAGAGCTGCTGCTTTTAAATCGCTCATTTCTATCTCCGATCAATATATTCAAATAGTTAACTACTTCGCCCTCCATCCAGTATAGATGGATATTTTAGTAATGCTCAGTAGCCACAAATGAACGGACTTGGTTCCCTGAAGACTTGATAACTTTCGCTACCAATTGCAATCCTTGTCACCGCACAGTACCAGTTTGGTCTATGGCACAACAAATCAGTCATGTTGTGTCTAACATCTATAGCGTATCGCTAATTTTGGCTTAATCCCAGAAGAATAACGTTCGAGTTGATTTCGAGGTTACTTTCTTGCCAACAGAGATATCCTATCCCTTTAGCTTATACATTATAGGTATCCATCAATAAATTGTAGTGCTCCTTAGAACGCAAACGGTTTGTATCTCAAAAAAACATTCTAGACCCATTAATCGACTTCAAGCTGATGCTTATGCCAAAGAATCACTAGGCCTAAAAACAAAAAAGCCCCGCAGCAATTTCTTGCTACGGGGCGATATTATTATGGCGTCTATATATCGATTTCTAACTAATTAGAAAGACAGGAAGAAGCCAGCAATTGTTGCTGCCATCAGGTTAGATAGAGTACCAGCAATTACCGCTTTAACACCCATACGTGCGATGTCGTGACGACGGCTTGGTGCAATACCACCTAGACCACCTAGAAGAATCGCAATTGAAGAAAGGTTTGCGAAACCACATAGTGCGAATGCGATGATAGCTTGAGTCTTCTCAGACATCACTTGACCAGTTGCTGCAACAACTTGAGCGTTTTCACCAACGTATGGTACGAAGTTTAGGTATGCAACGAATTCGTTAACAACTGTCTTCTGACCAATGAAAGAACCAGCGATAGTTGCTTCTTCCCATGGAACACCAATGATGAATGCTAGCGGTGCGAAGATCCAACCTAGAAGAAGTTCTAGAGTTAGGTTTTCCATACCGAACCAACCACCGATGCCACCTAGGATACCGTTGATTAGAGCAATTAGACCGATGAATGCTAGTAGCATTGCACCAACGTTAAGTGCTAGTTGTAGACCAACTGATGCGCCACCTGCTGCTGCGTCGATAACGTTAGCTGGTTTGTCATCGCCACCGTCCATTTCGTCAGCGATGTTGTCGTCTGGCGTATCTGTTTCAGGCTTGATGATTTTAGCGAATAGTAGACCACCAGGTGCTGCCATGAATGACGCTGCAACTAGGTACTCTAGAGGTACACCCATAGATGCGTAACCTGCTAGTACACCACCAGCTACAGAAGCCAAACCACCACACATTACTGCGAATAGTTCAGAGTTAGTCATTTTAGGAACAAATGGACGAACAACTAGAGGTGCTTCAGTTTGACCAACGAAGATGTTTGCTGCTGCAGACATAGACTCAGCGCGAGAAGTACCTAGAGCTTTCTGAAGACCACCACCAAGAACTTTGATTACAATTTGCATAACACCAATGTAGTAAAGTACAGAGATAAGTGCAGAGAAGAAAATCAGAGTTGGTAGTACTTGGAAAGCAAAGATGAAACCGATACCGTCAACTGAGAAGTTAACTAGGCTGCCGAATAGGAAACCAGTACCGTCTTTACCGTAGTCGATCACGTTTGCTACACCAGCAGAGAAACCTGCAAGTAGATCACGACCCCAAGGGATGTAAAGTACGAATGCACCAAGTGCGAATTGGATAGCGAAAGCGCCACCCACTGTTCTTAGATTAATAGCTTTGCGGTTGTCAGATAGTAGTACTGCGATTGCGATCAGTGCAACCATTCCGACTAGGCTCATAAACAGGCTCATAGTTTATGACTTCCTTATTAGTTATTTATTGGCGTGTTACAAAATGGGGCTATAAAGCGGAGGCAATTATACTCATGCGACCACTAATAAAGTAATGCCGTCCTCACACTTTCGTAGAAGATTCATGTACCATTCACACGCAAATGTGACCCAAATCACAAGCTCAGTGCAATTTACGCAAACGATAAACAAAAACCTTCGATTTTATTCACATATACCGAATGCACGATGGCTATTTTGCCAAATTTGCGCTGCAATCGATTGCTTTGACTCTTTTCTAAGCAAAAAAAGTTCATTTAAGATCGTAACTAAATGTTTGGAATGGTTAACATTTCCTTGATTTCCATACATGGGCATGTCCGGAGCATCCGTTTCCAACACCAAGCATTCAAGGGGCAGTTTTGCGATGGTTGTGCGCGTTTTTTGCGCTCTTGGGTAAGTTATCGTTCCACCGACGCCAATATAGAAGCCGAGCTTGATCCACGCTAAAGCTTGCTGTTCACTCCCTGAAAAACCGTGAATCACCCCTCCAAAAGTAAACTTGTGTTGCTTTAACAACGCAATAAGTCGGTTATAAGACTTCCTCTCATGGATGATTAAAGGCAGCTCAAACGCCTTGGCAAGTTCCATTTGTTGGATGAAAAAGCGCTCTTGTTTCTCTCGTTCAACGTCCACAAAGAAGTCGAGCCCACACTCTCCTATCGCGATACATTGGCTATTTTTTGAAGAGAGTAACTGGCTAAGTTCCGAAAATTGTTCGTCATTGGCCTGCTCTAAAAAGTATGGATGGAAGCCTAATGCATAGTAAACATTGGTGTGAGATTGAGCGATTTCATCAAGCCTCCTCCAGTTACTTTGGCCAATAGAAGGGATGATTAACTTCTCAACTTGGGCTTGTTTCGCATCTTTAAGATAGCCATCAATAGTTTGACCAGGTGTAAAACCTTGCTCAAACGCCTCAAAATCCGCGTGGCAATGAGTATCAAACAGCGGAAAGTCACTTATTTGCTGTGTCATCTTCCCTACTCTCCGTTTGTTTCCCTTGAGGATCACGACGATGAGGCACACAGCTGCGCTTATTCTCAGGCGTTAAACCAAGCTCCTCGCACCACTTATCGTATTTTTTAATCCAAGTTTTTATCCAACCCAACATACTTACCTCAAGTCTACTCAATACTCATGACAAACCAACACATAAAGCAAAGCGTCATAACAACATATAAAAACAACAAATGAGTTCAATAAACACCCAAAAACAATCAGATATATAAATTAAATTTATATATTAACACTAGCTGGCTATATTGTTGAAAATCTCACCACAGCGAATAATAAACGCACTTGCCAAGGAGGCATTGATAGCAAGACGCTCCATTCAATAACGAGATCCTACTTTATGAAAGCATCACTCTTAGCCATATCAATTTCTAGCGTATTAGCAGCACCTGCTTTTGCTTCTGCACCTCAAGTTGACGTAGAACTAGCAAACCAACAAACACTTCAACTTATTGACGGGCAGATGAACGCTATTGATGCTTCTGTTCAGTATAAATTAAACGAACAATATGCCAATGCGACTCCAGGCACGACAGCTACAATCGATGACGTAACTTACGAAAAACAATCTAACGGCACTTGGGCTGCAGTTGGTGCCGCTTCAGCTGCGTTGGTTGCAGGGCTGTTAAGTAGTTCTTCATCTTCCAGTTCATCTGACAACGGTAATACAATCCCAGAGCTTCCAGTCACTACTTCAATGGACAGTGTTGGTACATGGAAAGTCGCGGATAATGACAGTGGATATATTGTGACTCTTGCTGGGCAAGAGGTTTATGTTGATTCAAGCAATGTGACACTTAACAACGATGGTACAGCAACCATTGTCGTGAACGATCGCAAGCTTATAGTAGGAATCAATGGAGATGAGCTTTACCGAGTAGATCAAGTTAGCCATCCAGACTTAGATATTCCTGATTGGGGCGATACACCTGACTTTGGCAACGGCATTATCGGTGAGGGTTGGACTCGTGTCGACATTGGCGCGGGTGTTCAAGACTTCTATCGCTTTGAAAAAGTGACTGAAGGCGGTGTGAAAACAGTTGAAGTTAACGACCAGCGTAAACACGATGGTGGTGTTCATGTCAGCATTAATGGTGGTGATTGGAAGCACTTCGACGGTTCTAAAATTGCTGCAGCTAAAGACTTCATCGATGAGCACTTAAAGCCTGTTGATATGCCTCAACTGTCTGACCCAGAATACGGCAACGGAATTGTCGGTGAGGGTTGGACTCGTGTCGACATTGGCGCGGGTGTTCAAGACTTCTACCGCTTTGAGAAAGTGACTGAAGACGGTGTAAAAACAGTTGAAGTTAACGACCAACGTAAACACGATGGTGGTGTTCATGTCAGCATTAATGGTGGTGATTGGAAGCACTTCGACGGTTCTAAAATTGCTGCAGCTAAAGACTTCATCGATGAGCACTTAAAGCCTGCTGATATGCCTCAACTGTCTGACCCAGAATACGGCAACGGMATTRTCGRTGAGGGTTGGACTCGTGTCGACATTGGCGCGGGTGTTCAAGACTTCTACCGCTTTGAAAAAGTGACTGAAGACGGTGTAAAAACAGTTGAAGTTAACGACCAGCGTAAACACGATGGTGGTGTTCATGTCAGCATTAATGGTGGTGATTGGAAGCACTTCGACGGTTCTAAAATTGCTGCAGCTAAAGATTTCATCGAGCAGCACTTGAAGCCTGCTGATATGCCACAAATCGACGCCCCTGCGAAGCCAACTATTTCTGCTGGGTTAGAAGGTGACAACATTGTTGTAACGATAAATGGTAAATCTCAAACGACTGACTATACAGCTGAGGCTGATGACCGTGGTGTCGTTCACATCAAAGATCGCCATGGAAATATTGTGGGTGAAGGCTACATAGATGAAGTAAATGGAACAGTTACTTTTGGGAACGGTATTGTTGTAAATGACCGAGGTGATGTAACACTCCCTCCAGCAGTTAAAAACAACGTAAAAGACAGGGTTCAATCTATCGACCCAACCAAGCTACAGAAAGCTAAATCAGCAATCCAACAGCGTTTGCGCGGTTAATCTAAAACCAAGTTAAACCAGTTCACCCGATAATAGTTACTCCTATTATCGGGTGTTTGTACTCACTAGCTAAGGAAAGCGATTCGGAATTTGAATATGAAACGCCTTCTACTAATACTTGCTTTGACCTTCCCTTTTTACTCGTCTGCAAATGACACCCTTGTTGAATCTATTGAGCGTTTTACAGATATCTTTTCCGTCAGCTTATCTCAAAATCCAGACAGCGAAAAAACCGTTGCCACTCTTGATATAAACTATCAAATCAATGATAAGTTGCGTGTTTTCGGAGAAGTTGATACTCAAGAATATTGGCAAGCTGGATTGGGATATTCATTCTGGCAGGGGGACACGTACTACACAGAAAACACAATAAAAGTCAGCGAACATGAGATCACAACAGGCATTTTTATCGCTAAGTTAATTCATGAAAATTGGACACTGCTTGGAGATATTAACTACAACTATATGGATAGAGATTTCGAAGCTTGTCTTCCAAACTTATGCGTGGAATATAAAGTCTCTGACACATTCGATTATAGTGCAGGCGCTCTGTGGAGCCCGATTCAATATGCTGATTTTCTTTACAAATTCAATCAAGAAATTGGATTCAAAAAAGATACTCAAGATTTTTACATCAAAGATGATACTGCTACGAGCCCTGGATATATCAGAAATGAAACTAGGACCAACATTCATTATCACGAGGTCGCTGTATTCTTTAATTTGAAGTATGTAAAACCGTCTGTCACCTATACGATATATCCTGAAAGTAAAAACTATGTTGAATTCGGCCTAGCCTTCGATTTCTAGCGATTTAATAACTGCTTAAGCTCATCTCGCAATTCTTGATGTTGTCCATTAGTTTGATACTTCTTGTGATAGAAAAACTCAAACTCCACGGGACGCATTGAAAATGGAGGCTCATGAATCTGTAAACCGATGGTTTTAGCTAAATCGATCATGCTAACCGGAATGGCAGCAATATAGTCCGTCCCCTTTACAGCTAAGATCAAGTTCGTTAGGTTTCGGACTTCAATTGCCACATCACGGGTGAAGCTCTTTTCGGAAAGAAAGTCGACTATTTGAGTATCTTGGCGAAGTAACTTTAAAGTTACATGTCTTGCTGCAAGAAAATCATCCATAGAAATCAGCTCGCGAAACTGACCAACCTCAGGGTCACTCATAAGAAGTAGTCTGTCGGTAGTTGCAAATTCAGACGCTAAACTTGTCTGTTTAGGCAAACCAGTATCGACCACTAAATCTACTCGGTTGAGTCGGATATCCTCGACTACGCTCTCTACAGAAATTGGAGATTCAACCAGCTGAACACCATTGAGCATAGGCATTTTGTGGAGAAGGTTTGCTGGCATATAAACGGTAAAATCACGCTTTCTTGATACTGCACCTTCCATCAACTCTAAAGCATCAGATAATTGACCTGCCAATTTGTGAGCCATTGACGTTGGTTCTATTGAACGCCCTACTCTTACGAACAACGCATAGCCTACCACCGCTTCAAACCTCTTAATTGCAGCACTGACCGCAGGTTGAGTTAGCTCTAACGATTCAGCAGCTTTGGTTATCGATCTTTGTTGATATACAGAGAGGAATGGCTTTACTAAATTGAGATCAAACACGCTTTACTCCATCAAAACGGTGTACTCTTAGTGTAACAAAAAAGCCGAATGCTAGAAGCAATTCGGCTTTAATATTATCCAACAGTGTTATGTAGAACTGTCGCTATTAGTGCTCGCGCGTCGCTCGGAATTGAACTTCAGGGAAACGTTCAGAAGCTAGGTTCAAGTTCACCATAGTTGGTGCGATGTAAGACAGGTTGTCACCGCCATCTAGCGCTAGGTTAGATTGATTCTTACGTTTGAATTCTTCTAGTTTCTTAGCGTCATCACATTCAACCCAACGAGCTGTTGCAACGTTAACACCTTCGTAGATAGCTTCTACGTTGTATTCCGCTTTCAAGCGCGCTACAACCACGTCGAACTGAAGTACACCAACCGCACCAACGATCAGGTCGTTGTTTTGCATAGGACGGAATACTTGTACTGCGCCCTCTTCTGAAAGCTGAACTAAGCCTTTTAGAAGTTGCTTCTGCTTAAGTGGATCGCGTAAACGAATACGACGGAATAGCTCAGGTGCGAAGTTAGGAATACCAGCGAACTTAAGGCTCTCACCTTGAGTAAAGGTATCACCAATCTGGATAGTACCGTGGTTATGTAGACCGATAATATCACCCGCGTATGCTTTTTCAGCACGTGCACGGTCACCCGCCATAAAGGTTACCGCATCAGAGATACTTACACTCTTTCCTGTACGAACATGGTTCATCTTCATACCTTGGTTGTAAGTACCCGAAACGATACGCATGAATGCGATACGGTCACGGTGTTTAGGGTCCATGTTTGCTTGGATCTTAAAAACGAAACCAGAAAACTTCTCTTCTGTCGCTTCAACATCACGCTCGTTCGCTTGACGCGTTTGAGGCGCTGGAGCCCATTTAGTTAGACCATCAAGCATGTGGTCAACACCAAAGTTACCTAATGCAGTACCGAAGTAAACCGGCGTTAATTCACCCGCAAGGAACAGTTCGTGATCAAACTCAGGGCAAGCACCGATAACAAGCTCTAGCTCTTCACGTACGCTTTCCGCAAGATCAGCACCTACCGCTTCATCTAGCTCAGGGTTATCTAGACCTTTGATGATGCGAACTTCTTGGATCTCGTGGCCGTGGCCAGATTCATACAAGATCGTTTCATCACGGTGAATGTGGTAAACACCTTTAAACTCTTTACCGCAACCGATAGCCCATGAGATTGGAGCACAAGCCATACCTAGCTCGCTCTCTACTTCATCAAGCACTTCCATTGGGTCACGAACGTCACGGTCAAGTTTGTTCATAAACGTTACGATTGGCGTATCACGCAGACGTGTTACTTCCATTAGTTTACGAGTACGATCCTCGACACCTTTCGCAGCATCGATAACCATCAAACAAGAGTCAACCGCTGTTAGCGTACGGTACGTATCTTCCGAGAAATCTTCGTGTCCTGGAGTATCTAGTAGGTTTACTAGGCAATCATTGTATGGGAATTGCATTACCGACGTAGTTACCGAGATACCACGTTCTTTTTCCATCTCCATCCAGTCAGATTTAGCGTGCTGGTTAGAGCCACGGCCTTTTACGGTACCCGCTTTTTGAATCGCGTTTCCGAATAAAAGAACTTTTTCAGTAATCGTGGTTTTACCCGCATCCGGGTGAGAGATAATCGCAAACGTTCTACGTTTGCTCACTTCTTGTTGGAAAGACATAGTCGCCCTTTGCTGATCTAAAGCGTAAAAAGGGCAAGTAGATAATACTTGCCCTTGAATTCTGTGTGCGGATTATACAGAAAGCGTGTCACTTTCTAAAGGGTCAGTTTACACCCTATTTTTAGTGTACTCTCAGCTTAGCTAAAAGACATAAAAAGATAGCTCATAATGATGGCGTCTTCGTTGCCTTGCTTGGTTGGATAATAGTTACGACGGCGATCAACTTCATTGAAGCCGGCCTTTTCATAAAGGTTAAACGCATTCACATTACTTTCGCGAACTTCTAGCCAAGCGCTTTCCGCGCCAGCTTGTTCGCACATATCAAGGAAATATTCAGTTAACGCTTTTCCATACCCTTTGCCTTGCTGGTTTGGGTCTACCGCGATATTAAGCAGCGTGACTTCGCCAACGATGTTTTGCGCGAAGAAGTACCCGACCACTTGCCCATCGACTTCAAGCACATGATGACAAGCGCCTCGGCTATCAAGATCTCGGATCATGTTTTCAGACCAAGGGTGAGAATGCGCGGCCTGCTCTATCTTCCAAATGGCATCTAGGTGTTGTTGTGAAGTCGGTAAAAGTTGATTAGTCATAAGCACAAATTTGTTGCCATAAGTCGCGGCGGTGTTGGTTGTTACCGTTAATGTCAGACAGTAATGGCGATTGAAGTGTTTTAGCCTTCAGCTCTTGAGGTGACTCGCAACCAGCAAACCATACCCACTCAACCGAACCTAAATCCACAGTAGACAAGTGTTGCGGTTGAAGGTGTAAAGCCTGAGATAAGTCGAGCTTGATACTTTTGAGTACTCGCTCAAACATCACGGCGAGATCTTCCTGAGGTTTTTCAGGCGAAACCAACAGTAACTTGCAATCGTTCGAGAGCGGAGTCAATTCAGATTCATAACCCGCTAAACGCTCTGGATGACTTAGCTCCCATTGGCTAATGCCCATCTCTTGTAGGTATTGCGCGTGTGTTTGTGACATATCTAGCGGTAGTAACCTTAAGTTGATTAGAGCCGAAGCTTATTAGAACTGGGCTGATACTAACAAAAAATAAAGGAGCATCAAGCTCCTTTATTTAGACTAAATCAGTTTGTATCTTATTGCGTGATAAATCAGCTTATAAGTCGTTGAACTCTGGGCTGTAAACAATCTCACCAGCATGTCCAGCAAACGCACCGTCTACCAATTCAATCGCTTGGAAAGCGCCTTCAGGCACATCCCAAACACAACTCAGGCCAAACTCGCTCGCTGCCTTGAAACCAAAGCGGCTGTAATAAGCAGGGTCACCCAACACAACGCAAGCTGGGTAACCAAAATCAACCAAAGTGGAAAACGCATCTTCAACTAGAGATTTGGCAATGCCTTGGTTGCGGAACTCTTCTTTCACTGCGAGAGGCGCAAGCCCTTGCCAGTTATGATCGTCGCCATCAAGAGTGATAGGGCTAAACATCAGGTGACCAACCACCTCGCCTTCATCAGAACAAGCCACCAGCGATAGCGTTAAATGGCTATTCTCACGCAAGCTCATAACCAAGTTAGCTTCTGCATCTGTTTCAAAAACAGATTTCAATAAACGATCAATGACAAGTATATCTGCCGGTGCTTCAGTTCGAATAAGCATTCATTACCTCACTTTGTGTATCTGGGGATTGTACCCCCTTCTGCACAAAATCAGCTAATTGATTTAACAAAGTTTTCATAGGAGTCGGCAATAAGTCCAAATCTACGCTATCCATCAAGTTCTTAACTTCTAAACCGAGCTCGGTATCGCCTTCAATAGACAGTCTACGCTGGAAGAAAAGCGTATCAGGGTCTTCTTTACGCCCCGCAATCAACACAAGATCGTTAAGATTACCGCTAAAGCTTACATCTTCAGTCACCTCTTTATCAGCTACAACCAGTTGCTCATTTTTGTAGCTAATACACCAACTTAACCCCATGTCTTTTATTGAGACTTTCAGCCATTTGTCTTCTAAAAACTCAAAGTCACCGTCCTCTAAAGCTTCCTTGAAGACATTCTTAAGCGCCTCCAATAAGGCTCTTTTTTGTACTGTTTTAGGCAATAACTGGACTGGAGATCGCAAAATTGATGCGGCATTTTGAACTAGTTGAGTGCGAATCTTGTTTATCACGTGACTTATCCGTAACTTTGTCAATAATATGGAATGCATCATAGATGATGTTGAGATCTCAGTTACTGTTATGTATCAAATTAACCTCTGTTTGACACTCGACCTTTAATATCCTGAAAATCACAGTTATAGTAACTCAGGTAATGAGAATTACAGCGGATCGCTGCACTCACAGGTAAATATCGATAGCCACACAAAAAGTAATAAATATTTATCGATAGTGAATATTCAAGCTCTTGGAGAATTGGTAGTACTTTGATGCCTCCCCAGCAACTACAACATTGGTTTACCCAGCTAACTGCAAATAGTCCGTTCTTTTTTGCAGTACTTGATGCTCAACATAACTATTTTATGGTGAATGAGCGTTACTGCGATATTGCTGGTTTAAGTCAAATAGAGCTTGCAGGCATGAATGACCGCCAAACATTGGGCGAACAGTTCTACCAACATCTCAAGCCTTACTATGAGCGTGCATTCAGTGGCGAAACGATTGAGGCCGAAGTCACCCTCAACGAAACTGATCTCGATACCAGCCTTCATTTCAGCCTATCTCCGCTTACCAATGGCAACAAAACCGACTACATCGTCTTTCACGCCTTCGACACTTCAGAAAACCAAGTACTTGTCCGTTCTTTAGAAGAGTCCGAAGCCAAATTCCACAAGCTATCTCAACTACTTCCAGATGGATTACTGCTCGTTGAAAGTGACTACATTTTGTCATCCAACCCAGCAGCAGCACGCTTGCTAGGCTTTAACTCAACCACAGAGTTAATTGGCGAAGAGTTGGGGCGCCTATTTATCGATGAACAAACCAAAACAGTCTTCAATAATAACCTCAGCTCTATTATTTCTGAGTCTGGTTTGGTTTGCTTAACGGGTGCACGATGCGGCTTTGAACGTAAGGTTCAGCTCAACATCGACTCCACCACTGTTCTTGGAAGCAACACTCAATTAATGCTTATCCAAGACGCACAAGAAACCGCAAAACAATATACTCCGGCAAACAGTGAAGATGCCTACATCGATGCACTGACCAAGCTCTACAACCGAGTTGGGTTTACTAAGCGTCTTGAGCAGTTCATTCACAACGATACGCCGGTGGTGATGCTCTACTTAGACATTGATAACTTTAAGAATATCAATGACTCACTTGGTCATCACATCGGTGACAAGGTGATTAAAGAGGTCGCTTCGCGTCTTAAACGCTTACTGCCTCGTAAGGCCGTGATTGGGCATTTAGGTGGGGATGAGTTTGGTATTATCCTGCCAGAACCTGAACATCAGCGAACACCTGAAATGCTCGCTGAAAAGATCATCTCCCTGATCAATCAACCCTTCGATCTTCACCACTTTAGCAAGCGCTTAGCCTGCTCGATTGGTAGCGTGAGCTTTCCTCAAGATGGTACTGATGCTCGTATCTTGCTGCAAAATGCAGACACAGCAATGTATGAAGCGAAAGATCGTGGTCGCAATCGTCTAATCAAGTTCAACGAACAGATGAACAAAGAAGCGCGTATGAGACTGTGGCTTGAGATAGAGCTCCAAAAAGCACTGCAACAAAATGGACTTGAGGTTTGGTATCAACCGAAAGTGAATGCCCGTGATTTCACCATCAACGGCGCTGAAGCTCTGGTACGTTGGAAGCATCCTGTCGAAGGTTATATCAGCCCGGCCGCGTTCATTCCTGTAGCAGAACGAGCAGGACTTATTGAACAACTTGGCCGAGTGGTGATGCGCGAAGTATTTGCTACGGTTAAGCGCTGGAAGATGCAAGGTATCCTTCCAGGTCGTGTCGCGATCAACCTTTCACCAGAACAGTTTGGTAATCCAAAGCTAATTGATTACATGGAAAAATTACTGCGTTCGACCGAGCTTGATCCAAGTGCGATTACATTCGAGTTGACGGAAAGTGCGGTGATGAGTGATAGTGAACACACACTGCAAATGCTTAACGCCATCAAGAAACTTGGCTTTGCTCTATCGATTGATGATTTTGGTACCGGCTACTCTTCACTGTCTTACCTTGCTCGCTTCCCAATTGATGAGCTTAAGATAGACCGTGCTTTCATCTCTGATATCGACACCCTACCAAAGCAAATCACCGTAATTGAAAACATCATCAACCTAGGTAAATCTCTCGATTTGACCGTGGTTGCAGAAGGTGTCGAAACCAGTGAGCAAGCGACTCTGCTGTCTAACCTCAACTGTAGTTCGATTCAAGGCTTCCACTTCTATCGTCCGCAACCAAAACAAGATGTCGAAGAGTTGTTTGCCCAAAACCGCCGTCATAAGAACTAATCAAATACCTCAAATTTAAACCAAGCCAACATGTAAAACGGTCACTCGTCAGTACCTCAAACGGAGTAAAAGCAGATTTATCCATCTAAACCTGCCTTACATCAATTCCGTCATTCACAATTCTTCATAAAATGCTCGCTTCAACTTAATTCTACTGGTAGTGAGCAAATGGAACTCTTATGCCCAGCGGGTAACTTACCTGCTTTGAAAACCGCTATTGATTGTGGTGCGGATGCTGTCTATATCGGATTCAAAGACGATACCAATGCCCGACACTTTGCAGGCCTAAACTTTGCGGGTAAAAAGCTCGATCGTGCTGTGCAGTATGTGCATGACCACAACAAGAAAATTCATGTTGCCCTAAACACGTTTGCTCACCCAAATGGCTTCGACCGTTGGACCAGTGCCGTAGACAACGCCGCTGCACTGGGTGTTGATGCACTGATCATCGCAGACATCGCGGTGCTTGAGTACGCAGCAAATAAGTATCCAGATCTAGAACTGCACCTATCAGTGCAAGCATCTGCGACCAATGCGGCGGCTATCGACTTCTACCATAAAAACTTCAACGTTAAGCGTGTCGTGTTGCCTCGCGTATTGTCGATTCATCAGGTCAAACAGCTTTCTCGTAATATCACTTCTGACGTTGACCTTGAAGTATTCGCTTTTGGTAGCTTGTGTATCATGGCTGAAGGCCGTTGCTACCTCTCTTCATACATGACTGGCGAATCACCAAATACTGTTGGTGCTTGTTCTCCGGCGAAATACGTTCGCTGGCAAGAAACAGAAACTGGCCTCGAGTCTCGCTTGAACGAAATCCTTATCGATAAGTATGAAGCAGGTGAGAACGCAGGTTACCCAACGCTGTGTAAAGGCCGCTTTGAAGCCGATATCGATGGTGAACGTAAGCGCTATCACGCACTTGAAGAGCCAACCAGCCTCAACACGCTATCCATGCTGCCTGAGCTTTTCGCGGCGAATGTTGCCTCAGTGAAGATTGAAGGTCGCCAACGCAGCCCTGCTTATGTTGAACAAGTCACTCGCACTTGGCGCGCTGCTATCGATCGCTACTTAGCGAACCCAGAACAATACCAAGTGGAACAAGCTTGGAATGCGACACTGGCGAATGTATCGGAAGGTACACAAACCACGCTTGGCGCTTATCACCGTAAATGGCAATAGAGCCAAATGGAGAACTCAATGAAATACGCATTAGGCCCTCTACTTTATTTTTGGCCAAAACAAGACGTTGAAAGCTTCTATGAGCAAGCGAAATCAAGCTCTGCTGACATCATCTATCTAGGTGAAGCTGTGTGTTCAAAACGTCGTGAGATGAAAGCGAAACACTGGATGGACATTGCCAAAGAGCTGTCTGCTTCAGGTAAGCAAGTAGTCCTCTCGACCATGGCTTTGCTCGAAGCGCCAAGCGAAGTCAACATCATGAAGAAGTACATTGATAACGGTGACTTTGCTATCGAAGCCAATGATGTGTCTGCAATTCAACTGGCCAGCGAAAGCAAAGTACCTTTCGTGGTTGGCCCAGCAGTGAACACCTACAACGCGCGCACCCTGAACCTGTTCTTGAAACAAGGTATGACGCGTTGGTGTATGCCGGTTGAGCTTTCTCGCGAATGGCTAAGCAACGTAATGACCCAGTGTGAAGAACTGAACATCCGTAATAAGTTCGAAGTAGAAGTGTTTAGCCACGGCTACCTGCCGCTTGCTTACTCAGCACGCTGCTTTACCGCTCGCGCGGAAAACAAAGCTAAAGACGATTGCGAAACCTGCTGTATCAAGTACCCAACAGGGCTACAAGTAGAAAGCCAAGAAGGCCAATCAGTCTTCAATCTTAATGGTATCCAGACGCAATCAGGCTACTGCTACAACCTAGTCAATGATTTGCCGAACATGCACGACTTGGTTGATGTGATTCGTTTAAGCCCACTCGGTATCGATACCTTCTCTGAAATCAACAACTTCAGAGCGAACGAGCAAGGTCAAAAACCGATGAAGATTGAAAGCCGCCAATGCAATGGTTACTGGCATCAGCTTGCAGGTTTAGACGTTAAGAACATCTAGTTCCTCGCATTGAACTAACCAGCAACAGATACAAAAAAGGTCTAGCATTCGCTAGACCTTTTTAATTCGACTTAAGAAACACGACCTATGCCGTCGCTGTTTCCATCGGTGAGGCATTGAGCTTCTTTAAGTCTTTGTAGAGCATCACCATCACCACCACACTTAGCGCGATGTTAGACAGTGGGTACGCAATCCAGATCCCCGGCACACCGTACAACTTGGGCATAATGTACAAGAAAGGTAACTGGATAAGCATATTGCCTATCGTCACAAACATCGCCTTGCTGCCCTTGTTCACAGCCTGATAGTAAGCACCTGCTACTACCAAGAAGCCATCCAGCGCCAGTGCAAACATGTGAAGTCGAATACCCAACACGGTGTACTCAACTAACTGAGGTTCGTCTGAGTTAAATACTGATACAAACTCACGTGGGAACGCGTTCAGAAGCAGCACGAACGCCACACCAATCAATACCGAACTCATCATCGCTATCTTAAGTAACTTACGGATGTTCGCTTGGTTACGCGCACCATGATTGTAGCTCACCAATGGTTGCATGCCGTTAGCGATACCTTCAGCCGTGAGGTAATAAACCGTCACGATGTAGCCCAAAATAGCGTAAGCACCAATCATCAACTGGTCGCCATATTGAGAGAACAACGCATTGTGTAGCGCCACCATCATCGAACCATAAGCGTACATAAAGAAGCTTGATGTACCAATAGCGAAGATTTGTGGAATCACATCCAGCTTCAGTCTCAACTCATTCCAACGTAAACGTAGGTTTGCTCGACGTGAGAAGAAGTAAGCCAAGCCGAGAGCTGTTACCACAAACTGGGCAATCGCTGTTGCTAATGCTGCGCCCATCAACTCCCAGCCATAGAGAGCGATAAACAGGTAATCGAGCACGATGTTAATCACCGCACCAACGATCATCAGTATCGTCGCTAGATTAGGGCTGTCATCGTTACGCAGTAGAAACGGCATCGCGATCGAACCTAACGTGAAGACACTGGCAGCAATCAGAATGTGTAAGTACTGCAGGCCAAGTTCATACACTCGCCCTTCAGCGCCCTGCCAAAGCAAGAAGTTATCAGCAAACAAGAACAGCAATGCAGAAACAATAGGCGTTATCGCTAACAACAAGGTTAAGCCCGTTGCTAAGATCTGTTTAGCGCCTTGAGTATCTTTTTCACCTTGGCGAATCGAGACAAGCGCCCCCGTACCCACACCCACCAACATACCAATACCGAGAATCGAACCAATCACAGGCCAAGCAACATTGATACCTGCAAGTCCATCAGCCCCCACATAGCGGCCGATGAAGATGCCATCCACCACTTGGTACAGGCCATTAACCAACATGGCTGCCACGGTAGGGATTGTGTATCGCCAAAACTGGCGACTAATTGAGTTACTCATTTCTTACTCTACTTTCATTTGTGAGTCGTATATCAACAAGATATGACTCGAAAAATTAGTTAACAAGGCTAACTAAATATCTAAATTAGTTACTTCAAAGCTTTATTTAATAATAGGTTTAGCTGCTGAGATTCTTGCTCAGACAAACGACTTTCCAGTATCTGTGCCATGACCTGATAGATCTTACTTTCTTCTTCCAAGCCGACTTCCGCTTTGCTGGTCAGTACGACCAACTTAGATCTCGCATCTTCGAGCGAAGCTTTACGCTCCACAAGCCCCTTTCTCTCTAGCCTTTGAACCATAGTGGTTGCAGAAGGCTTGGTCACCTGCATCTCAATCGCCAGATCCGTCAATCGGATCGGTTCAGGAGAGGCTTGTATGACCTTCAAATAGTCATACTCATTGAAACTCAATTGGCAAATAGGATCTTCATTTACCTGAGTGCGCCATATCTTAGAGGCGAAGCGCTCAATCTTTTCTAAATTCTGGTTCAGCATACTCACCTAATCAAGAATAGCATTTAGTTAGCAAGGCTAACTATTTTAGTATTGTTTAAATAAAAAGCAATCAAAAACGAGCCCCGTTTATAAAAAAGGAGCATAAAAAAACCGCTGACAGGCAGCGGCTTTTCGGAATCAAAATGTGTTGCTTACTTAGCGTTGGCTTCTTCTTCGGCCTCAGCTAGCTTAACTTGTGCTAAGTGCTCAGCTTTAAGCGTGGTGAAGATACGGCTTAACTCTAAGAAAGAGTAACGGTGTTCTACGTATTCATACACGTTAAAAGAAACCGCTAACTTGTACAAAGAGATCGCATTCGCGTAGTCACCATTCATGTGGTAACGCTTAGCAAGGTAGAAGTACGTCTCTGTTAGGCGCTGCGCAAGTAACGTGTTGTCACGAGTACCGGTTAAGATCGCCTTGAAAGCCTGCTCTTCAGTGATGTCATCAAGCATAATCGCGACTAATACCCAGCCCCACTGCTCATCACGGCTCTCGTAACGTTTTTGTAAATCAAGCTTAGCCTGCTCTGGCGTCAGCTCATGCTGAATGATGTACAACCAAAGAGCGCGAAACGGATCACTAGGATCATCGGCATAGTGCTTCATCATCTCTTCATTGGCTAAGTCGTAACGCTCGCCATAGTAAAGCGCGATAGAGCGGTTTCTTTCTGCGTAAGAGTTTGCAGGATCAAGCTCTAACGTAGAATCAAAAGATTCATAAGCCGCATCAAACTCCCCTACCTGCGTAAAGTAAACACCCAAAAGATTGAAGATATCAGGTTGAGCAGGGTTCAATGAAAGAGATTGGTTGAAGTCGAGACGCGCGAGATCACGCAGGCCAACACTGTCGTAGTAGTTACCACGTTCAAACAGCATCTTAGCTCGAACTTCATCGTTCAAATCTGGGCGCTGTAATAACTGACTAAGACGTGCAATTTGAACTTCTTGCTGAACGCTTGGTTGCAGTGGCACAGCCATCGGTGGATAAACCCAACGTGAGGTGTTATCTGATGTTGTCGCACAACCTGTTAGTACAAGCAGTAAACACATACTCGCGGTTTGAAACCATTTCACAAATAATTACTCCTGTTATGACCGCAATAAAAAAGGGGAGCGATATGCTCCCCTTTATAACATGCTTTGTTGACGATAGGTTAGAAATCACTAAAAAGCGATATCACCATCGACACACTGAGAATTACTCAGCAGCAGGTGCTTCGCCTTCAGCTGGCGTTTCAACAGCTTCTTTCATGCTTAGACGTACACGGCCTTGACGGTCAATTTCAAGAACCTTAACAGGAACTTCTTGACCTTCAGTTAGGTAGTCAGACACTTTCTCAACGCGTTTATCAGCGATTTGAGAGATGTGTACTAGACCATCTTTACCTGGAAGGATAGTAACGAATGCACCGAAGTCAGCTAGACGAGCAACTTTACCTTGGTAAATGCGGCCAACTTCAACTTCAGCTGTGATCTCTTCGATACGACGGATAGCTTCTTTAGCAGCTGCGCCTTCAGTAGCAGCAATCTTGATTGTGCCATCGTCTTCGATTTCGATTGTAGTACCCGTTTCTTCACAAAGAGCACGGATAACTGCGCCGCCTTTACCGATAACATCTTTGATCTTATCAGAGCTGATTTTCATTGTGTGGATACGTGGAGCGAATTCAGAGATATCTTCACGAGCACCAGAGATAGCTTCATCCATTACAGAAAGGATGTGCTTACGTGCACCTTGCGCTTGGTTAAGTGCAATTTGCATGATCTCTTTAGTGATACCTTCGATCTTGATGTCCATTTGAAGTGCAGTGATACCAGCGTTAGTACCTGCTACTTTAAAGTCCATGTCACCTAGGTGATCTTCGTCGCCAAGGATGTCAGAAAGAACAACGAAATCGTCGCCTTCTTTAACAAGACCCATTGCGATACCCGCAACAGAAGCTTTGATTGGAACACCAGCATCCATAAGCGCTAGAGATGTACCACATACAGAAGCCATTGAAGAAGAACCGTTAGATTCTGTGATTTCCGATACAACACGAACTGTGTATGGGAATTCTTCAACAGAAGGCATTACTGCTTGGATACCACGTTTAGCAAGCTTACCGTGACCAATTTCACGACGCTTAGGAGAACCAACGAAGCCAGTTTCACCTACACAGTATGGAGGGAAGTTGTAGTGTAGAAGGAAGTTGTCTTTCTTCTCACCCATTAGGCTGTCGATGATTTGAGCATCACGTTGTGTGCCAAGCGTTGCAGTAACAAGTGCTTGAGTTTCACCACGAGTGAATAGAGAAGAACCGTGTGTACGTGGAAGAACACCAGTACGTACGTCTAGCGCACGAACCATGTCTTTTTCACGGCCATCGATACGTGGGTTGCCAGCGATGATGCGGCTACGTACTACGTTTTTCTCTAGAGAACCAAGCATGCCGCGGATTTCGCGCTCATCTAGGTTTTCGTCTTGTGCAATTAGAGCTTCAACAACGTCGTTCTTGATTGCGCCAACTTGCTCGTAACGAGCCATTTTCTCAGTGATCTGGTACGCGTCAGATAGACGAGTTTCAGCTTGCTCAGCAACTTTAGCTTTAAGCTCAGTATTAACTGCTGGCGCTTCCCAGTTCCAAGATGGAGTTGCAACTTCAGCTGCAAATTCGTTGATCGCTTTAATTACAACTTGTTGTTGGTCGTGACCGTAAACAACAGCTGAAAGCATTTCTTCTTCAGATAGGTTATCTGCTTCAGATTCAACCATAAGTACTGCGCCTTCTGTACCAGACACAACTAGGTCTAGTTTAGAATTTTCAAGCTCAGTATTTGATGGGTTAAGAACAAGTTCGCCGTCGATATGACCAACACGTGCAGCACCGATAGGACCATTGAATGGAGCACCAGAGATAGCAAGTGCAGCAGACGTTGCGATCATAGTGATCATGTCTGGGTTTACGTCAGGGTTGATAGAAACAACCGTAGCGATAACTTGAACTTCGTTTTTAAACGCACTTGGGAAAAGTGGACGAATTGGACGGTCAATCAGACGAGCTGTTAGTGTTTCGCCTTCAGATGGACGACCTTCACGCTTGAAGAAACCACCAGGGATTTTACCCGCAGCGTATGTGCGCTCTTGGTAGTTTACTGTTAGTGGGAAGAAGTCTTGACCTGCAACTGCTTCTTTCTTAGCAACAACAGAAACGAATACTGAAGTATCGTCCATAGTCGCCATTACAGCAGCAGTAGCTTGACGTGCAATTACGCCCGTTTCTAGAGTAACGGTGTGGTTACCGTACTGGAACGATTTTACAACTGGTTTTTCAAACATTGTATATCCTTAGCTCTAAAGTCAGACTTTAGATTAAGTGAATAATGACTCAAGACATTACCAATCGCGACTAGTGAAAAGGGACTTAGGATGGTGACTCTTTGTATGAGTTCATACGCCGAATTAGGACCAAATCCGCCTTTGAATAGTCGCGACCTATTGGCCGACATCTGTGACTGTAATCTCTTGAGAGGTTGATTGCCAAACGCTGAAAACGCTATAGGCGGGCGTAGTATAAACTATTTTTATTAGGAGATATATTTCCTATCAGAAAAAGCCAGATGATATTCTGAGCATCCAACCTAGCATTTTCTTACAGGCACAAAAAAAGGAGCATAAATGCTCCTTTTCTTCAA
The DNA here is from genome assembly GCF_902751245.1 of Vibrio sp. Vb339. NCBI lineage: Bacteria > Pseudomonadati > Pseudomonadota > Gammaproteobacteria > Vibrionales > Vibrionaceae > Vibrio > Vibrio sp. Vb339. The sequence goes on from NZ_CADDIS010000002.1 coordinate 1,450,983, forward strand.
ACTGTCTTTGCAGACATCGCTATTAGCGACGTAGACCTAGACGCTTGATTAGGTCTTGGTAACGAGCAAGGTTTTTGCCTTTCAAGTAATCAAGAAGCTTACGACGGCTAGAAACCATACGTAGTAGACCACGACGGCTGTGGTGATCGTGTTTGTGCGCTTTGAAGTGACCTTGTAGGTGGTTGATAGAAGCAGTAAGTAGTGCTACTTGTACTTCTGGTGAACCTGTGTCGCCTTCAGATTGTGCGTATTCTGCAACGATTGCTGCTTTAGTTTCTGCATTCAGAGACATAATTCTCTCCTGATAAGAGTAAGTTTATATTTGTAGCAGCCAATCTCTGATTCAGCCGCTACGCGAGCCGAGGATTATAGGGAAGTTTGTCAGTTGGTGCAATAACAATCGAACCCATTAAAAACGAAAAAAGCGAACCACCTAAATTAGGCGTTCGCTTTCTGTCTTATTTGCTCGCTTTTCACGACTCAGCGCTAAGATCAGACACGATGTAAGCGCTACGCTTGTTGCTCTTCATCTCTGAAAACAACCAAACGCTTCGGTGCAACTCGACCATCTTCAGCAATCTGAGCAACGCCGACAAACAGCTTCTCTTCGCCACTTGTCATACGAACCGTGCCTTCAGTTGGCGCACCAGCAACCTGAACTGGCATACCGTGCTGAACTAGGTCAGTCAGTTCCGCGTTCAAGTTTACTTCTGGTAAGTCTTCAACAGCAGTGTCCATTGGCATCAGCAGTGGATCAAGCAGCTCTTTCGGTGCAATTTCTTGCGCCAGTGCTTGCTCTAGGATCTCGTTTAACTGATCCAAAGTCACCATACGCTCGTATGGGTACTTCGCTACACCAGTACGACGAAGCATAGTCACGTGAGCACCACAACCTAGCATTTCACCAAGATCGTCGGTAATTGTGCGGATGTATGTGCCTTTCGAACAATGCACTTCCATTTCAACTTCATCACCTTCAAAGCGAAGCAGTTCAATAGAGTACACAGTGATCTTACGAGACTCACGAGGAACCTCGATACCTGCACGTGCGTATTCGTACAAAGGCTTACCTTGATACTTCAATGCCGAAAACATTGATGGTATTTGATCGGTTTCACCCTTGAAGCTCGCAATGCAACGCTCAAGCTGTTCTTGAGTCACGTTAACATCACGTGTCTCTACCACTTCACCATCTGAGTCAGAGGTATTGGTACGCTCACCAAGCTTAGCGATAACAACGTAGCGCTTATCAGAATCTAGAAGAAACTGAGAGAACTTCGTCGCTTCACCAAGACAAATTGGCAGCATGCCAGTCGCAAGAGGATCCAGAGCACCGGTGTGCCCTGCCTTCTCTGCAAAGTAAATACGCTTTACTTTTTGCAGTGCATCATTAGACGAAATACCAGTCGGCTTATCTAATAGAATTACCCCGTTGATAGGGCGACCTTTACGACGGCGAGCCATTACTCTTCGCCCTTAGACTGAGTTTCGTCAGTGCGGCCAGCTTCTTCTTGCTTACGCTTGTCGTCGTTCAGAACTTCACTTACTAGGTTAGACATACGCATGCCTTCTACTAGTGTGTTGTCGTAAGTAAAACGAACTTCAGGCGTTAGACGGTGGCGAATACGCTTACCAAGAGCCATACGAACTGGCACTTCATGCTCTTTAAGAGCTTTAAGACATGATTCAGGAGTTTGCTCACCAACACACAGGAAAGTCACGAACACTTTTGCGTAAGCAAGGTCACGAGACACTTCTACGTCTGAGATAGTTACCATACCAATACGTGAGTCACGAACTTCACGTTGTAGGATAAGCGCAAGCTCTTTTTGAAGCTGCTGAGACACACGTTGTGTGCGGCTAAATTCTTTTGACATTTTCTTTTCTCACTTAGAAAGATGGGGGGCTTGGTAATTACCAGCCCCCCATGGTGTATTCAACAACCGATTACTTATTACCTTTACTAGTAATGTTAGTAACCTTAGTCAATATGTCGAGTCGTACAGACTGATTAGTCTAGAGTACGTTTAACCTCAACGATTTCGAATACTTCGATCTGGTCACCAACGCGAACGTCGTTGTAGTTCTTAACGCCGACACCACACTCGTAACCGTTCTTAACTTCTTGTACGTCATCTTTAAAGCGACGAAGTGACTCTAGTTCACCTTCGTAGATAACAACGTTTTCACGAAGTACGCGGATTGGGTTGCTACGCTTAATCGTACCTTCAGTAACGATACAACCAGCGATTGCACCAAGTTTAGGCGACTTAAATACGTCACGAACTTGTGCAAGACCAATGATCTCTTGACGGAATTCAGGAGCAAGCATACCGCCCATCGCCTGTTTAACTTCGTCAATTAGTTGGTAAATGATTGAGTAGTAACGTAGATCTAGGTTTTCGTTCTGAACCGTGTTACGCGCAGTTGCGTCAGCACGAACGTTGAAACCAAGGATGATAGCGTTAGAAGCTGCAGCAAGAGTTGCATCAGTTTCAGTAATACCACCAACACCAGAACCTACGATGTTCACTTTAACTTCGTCAGTAGACAGTTTCAGTAGAGAGTCAGCAATCGCTTCTACAGAACCTTGAACGTCAGCTTTAAGTACAACGTTAAGCTCAGCAACTTCGCCAGCCGTCATGTTCGCGAACATGTTCTCTAGTTTCGCTTTTTGTTGGCGAGCTAGTTTAACATCACGGAATTTACCTTGACGGTAGTTCGCAACTTCACGTGCTTTACGCTCATCACGTACAACAGTCGCTTCGTCACCTGATGCAGGTACACCAGAAAGACCTAGAATTTCTACAGGGATAGATGGACCTGCAGTTTCGATGTCTCTGCCGTTCTCATCGCGCATTGCACGAACACGGCCGTACTCTTGACCACAAAGAACGATATCGCCTTTGTTTAGAGTACCAGACTGTACTAGTACTGTTGCAACTGGACCGCGACCTTTATCAAGACGAGATTCAACAACAACACCAGACGCCATACCTTCTTTAACCGCTGTAAGTTCAAGAACTTCAGACTGAAGAAGGATTGCTTCTAAAAGACCATCGATGTTTGTACCCTGTTTTGCAGAGATGTGAACGAAGATGTTCTCACCGCCCCATTCTTCAGGGATAACGTCGTATTGAGCTAGCTCATTCTTAACGTTGTCTGGGTTTGCACCCTCTTTATCGATCTTGTTCACAGCAACAATCAGAGGAACGCCTGCCGCTTTCGCGTGCTGGATTGCTTCGATTGTTTGTGGCATTACGCCATCGTCTGCTGCAACTACAAGTACAACGATATCTGTCGCTTGAGCACCACGAGCACGCATAGCTGTAAACGCCGCGTGTCCAGGAGTATCAAGGAAAGTGATCATGCCGTTGTCAGTATCTACGTGGTAAGCACCAATGTGCTGCGTGATACCGCCAGCTTCGCCAGAAGCAACGTGTGCTTTACGAATGTAATCAAGTGTTGAAGTTTTACCGTGGTCAACGTGACCCATGATAGTAACAACAGGAGCACGACCTTCAGCGATAGCATCGCTATCACGGTCAGCTAGTACTGCTTCTTCAAGTTCGTTTTCTTTACGTAGGATTACCTTGTGGCCCATTTCTTCAGCAACAAGTTGTGCTGTTTCTTGGTCGATCACTTGGTTGATAGTCGCCATAGCGCCCATCTTCATCATTACTTTGATAACTTCAGTTGCTTTAACTGACATTTTGCTAGCCAGTTCAGAAACAACGATAGTTTCGCCGATAGCAACGTCAGATTTAGCAACAGTTGCTGACTTATCGAAGCCTTGCTGCATTGAAGTTGGTTTAGCAAGCTTACCTTTACCGCCACGACCACGTTGGTTACGACCACCACGGTTGTTTGCAGGTTGGTTAGCAGGAGCTGCTTTCTTCTTGCGACGACGAGGTGCTTTCTCATCTTTCTTATCTGCCGCATCTTCAGCTTCACGAGCGTAAGTAGAAGTAGTCACATGGTAATCCGCAGATTTCTCTTGCTCTTTCTTCTTCTTCTCTTCTTCAGACCAACGTTCTTGGTTCTCTTCTGCTAACTTACGAGCTTCTTCAACAAGCTTAGCTGCTTCAGCTTCTGCTTTACGAGTTGCTTCTTGCTCTTGACGAGCTTTAAGTTCATCCGCTTCTTTTTTCGCTTGTGCGTTAGCGTCTGCATTTTTTGAATTCATGTCTTTTTTAGCCTTTTCAGCTTGTGCGCGTTGAGCCTTCTCTTCAGCTTCACGTTTTGCATCCGCTTCACGTGTTACTTTTTCTTCGGCTTCGCGCTGTGCTTTCTCTGCAGCATCACGTTTCGCTTGCTCTTCAGCATCGCGTTGTGCTTTCTCTTCCGCTTCACGATTAGCTACTTCCTCAGCTTCACGTTTCGCTTCATCTTCAATAGTGCTGCGCTTCACGTAAGTACGCTTTTTACGTACCTCTACTTGAACATCCTTACTCTTACCGCCTCCAGCGGCAACACTTAGCGTGCTGCGGGTCTTGCGTTGAAGAGTTAAACGAGTCGGTTCTGTTTCACCTGAAGTATCGCCGTGCTCCTTTTTAAGGTGCGTTAGCAATGTTTGCTTCTCTGAATCAGTCACTTGATCCGACCCTGCTTTCTTCATTCCTGCATCAGCAAGTTGTTCAATTAAGCGGTCAACTGGCGTACCAATCTCTTCACTCAGTGCTTTAACTGTTAATTGTGTCATACCGCTTTCTCTCCTTGCTGAATTATTCTTCGTCGCCGAACCAACAGATGTTACGCGCAGCCATAATTAGCTCGCCTGCACGCTCTGCAGTTAGGTCTTCGATGCCTTCTAGTTCATCAACGCCTTGGTCAGCTAGGTCTTCCAATGTCGCAACGCCTTTTGCTGCTAGCTTGTAAGCCATTTCACGCTCAAGACCTTCAAGTGCAAGTAAGTCTTCAGCAGGCTCAACACCGTCGAAAGTTTCTTCTTTCGCTAGCGCTAGAGTAGTCAGTGCGTCTTTTGCGCGGTTACGTAGTTCTTCAACGATACCTTCGTCTAGACCGTCTACTTCAAGAAGCTCGTTCACAGGAACGTATGCTACTTCTTCAAGCGTAGAGAAGCCTTCTTCAACAAGCATTTGAGCAAAGTCTTCTTCAATGTCTAGGTGCTTCATGAAGTTTTCAATAGAAGCAACTGCTTCTTCTTGGTGCTTCTTCTCAAGATCAGCAACAGTCATTACGTTCAGTTCCCAACCAGTAAGTTGAGACGCTAGACGTACGTTTTGACCGCTACGGCCAATCGCTTGTGCTAGGTTATCCGCTTCAACAGCGATATCCATAGAGTGTGCGTCTTCATCAACGATGATTGAAGCAACATCAGCAGGAGCCATTGCGTTGATTACGAATTGAGCCGGGTTATCATCCCAAAGAACGATATCAATACGCTCACCACCAAGATCGTTAGAAACAGCTTGTACACGTGCGCCACGCATACCAACACACGCACCAACTGGGTCAATACGTTTGTCGTTTGTTTTCACAGCGATTTTAGCACGAGAACCAGCGTCACGTGCAGCACCTTTAAGTTCAATTAGCTCTTCACCAATCTCAGGCACTTCAACACGGAATAGTTCAGCTAGCATTTCTGGCTTCGAACGAGTAACGAAAAGCTGGAAACCACGAGCTTCTGGTTTAACTGCGTAAAGAAGACCACGAACACGGTCACCTGGACGGAAATTTTCACGAGGAAGTTGGTCATCTCGAAGGATTACCGCTTCAGCGTTGTTACCTAGGTCTAGGATAATAGTGTCACGGTTAACTTTCTTAACTGCGCCAGTTACTAGCTCGCCTTCGTTATCGATGAACTGCTCAACGATTTGAGCGCGTTCAGCTTCACGTACTTTCTGTACGATAACTTGCTTAGCCGTTTGAGTCGTAATACGGTCAAACGTTACTGATTCGATATCATCTTCAATGAAACCGCCAAGTTCGATCTCTGGGTCATCGTACTTTGCAGCTTCAATAGAGATTTCTTTTGTTGGGAATTCAACTTCCTCAACAGCTTCCCAACGACGGAAAGTTTCGAAATCACCCGTTTTACGGTCAATTTCAACGCGAACTTCAATTTCTAGTTCGCTTTTCTTTTTTGTTGCCGTTGCAAGCGCGATTTCAAGCGCTTCAAAAATACGCTCACGAGGAACTGCTTTCTCATTTGAAACAGCTTCTACTACCGCCAAAATTTCTTTGTTCATTAATCTAGCCTCTTAAGCTCTTCTCTCTAGGAGAACTAAAATTTAGGGATCAGGTTAGCTTTCGCAATATTGCTCAGGACGAATTCTTCTTCTTGTCCTTCAACCAATACTTTCACTGTCTCGCCTTCGATAGATTGGATATCACCTTTCCATTTACGACGGTTGCCGACAGCCATTTTCAAAACGATGCTTACCTCGTGACCAATAAATTGTTGGTAATGCTCTGCTTTGAACAGTGGTCTCTCTAAACCTGGTGAAGACACTTCAAGGTTATAAGCCACTGAAATTGGATCTTCAACGTCCATTACGGCACTTACTTGGTGACTAACTTCAGCGCAATCATCTACATTGATACCGTTTGGTGAATCGATGTAAATACGTAGCGTTGAGTGCTCACCAGCACGAATAAATTCTAATCCAACTAACTCATAACCTGATGCTGCTACTGGAGCGTCAAGCATTTCAGTAAGTTGTCTTTCTAAACCAGTCATTTAACCACTCCAGAAACAAAAAAAGGGCTCAAAGCCCAATTTAAATTCCAAGCAAACATTATCTAAATACATTTACAAATGCTTAGATAACAAAAAACCCCGTATAAGCCGGGGTTTTTGTTGCTGGACCCTTATATGTTAAGTGCCATCACATTCGATATCGCACTTAACTCACAGTGAGGTTCACACTGTGCAAACTTGCTACCAATACAAGCTATATAATAGCATTGAAATTGGTTGCGGGAGCCGGATTTGAACCGACGACCTTCGGGTTATGAGCCCGACGAGCTACCAAACTGCTCCATCCCGCGTCCGACTTGCGAGCATTATACGCCCAACAAGATGTTTTACAAGTTTGTAAACATGGTGCCGAGAGAGGGACTCGAACCCTCACACCCTAAGGCACTAGCACCTCATGCTAGCGTGTCTACCAATTTCACCATCTCGGCATCAAATCTTTACAGATTATTGTGGAATTTCTTCGCCTTGCGCCGGAACTTCACTCACTGCATCATCAGCTTGTTGAATTACCTGACCTTGGGTCGGGTCAATCCACTGTGACTCAGTTTTATGTGTAGACATATTACCAAGCACTAAGCTAAGGATAAAAAATGTAGTTGCAAAAATTGCAGTCATTCGGGTAAGGAAATTTCCTGAGCCACCAGCACCAAACACAGTGTTTGAAGCGCCAGCACCGAAAGAGGCTCCCATATCTGCGCCTTTACCTTGTTGAATCAACACTAGGCCAATTACACCAAGCGCTGCCAACAGGTAAATCACAAGTAGAACTGTAAACATTTTTCCACCTATGTTCCTAATTGTTGAGCCAGCGCCGTTCAAAAAACTATTTTTAAGAACAAGGCTAGCGACCTCCTAACTGAAGGCCGAGCAATACTAGCGAATGCGACGATGGCTGACAAGGAGAATTTGCTAAAAAATAAGCCTTTACCAAGTGAATGGTCAAAAAAAGGTCAAAAGCGACACAAAACTCATTTACGTCTCTTTTGACCGTTATATCTTTTGACCGTGATATAAGTCAACCACTTCTAATCACAGGCGCTATTCGCTGCGCCAGCTAAGTAAAAGGTTAAATTAGCAGTTTGCTTTTACTGCATCTGCAATCTTAAGCGCGGACGCTTGAACAAGCTCAGCATCTTCGCCTTCAACCATGACACGCAGTAGTGGTTCTGTACCAGACTTGCGTAGTAGCACACGACCTTTCTCGCCAAGCTCTGCTTCCACTTCAACAACCGCTGCTTTTACCGCTTCGGCTTCCAATGGGTTTGAATCTCCGCTGAAACGAACGTTTTCTAGAACTTGAGGGTACAACGTCATGCCTTGAGACAGCTCATTCAGTGTCATTTCGCTATCAACAACTGAAGCCAACACTTGCAGAGCAGCAACGATAGCATCACCCGTCGTCACTTTATCCAGTAGGATAACGTGCCCCGAGTTTTCAGCACCGATCTTCCAGCCTTTAGCAAGAAGCTGCTCCATCACGTAACGGTCACCAACAGCAGCACGAACAAACGGAATACCTAACTGCTTAAGGCCGTTTTCCATACCAAGGTTGGTCATTAGTGTACCAACAACGCCGCCTTTCAACTCACCGCGACGCAGTGCATCACGAGCAATGATGTAAGCAATTTGATCACCATCCACTTTGTTGCCTAGCTCGTCAACCATGATGATACGGTCACCATCACCATCAAAGCCAAGGCCTAATGCCGCTTTCTCTTCAAGCACTTTTGCTTGCAGAGCACGTACATCCGTCGCACCTACTTCGTGGTTAATGTTAGTACCGTTTGGCTCAACACCAATCGCAATAACTTCTGCACCCAGCTCTTTAAATACAGCAGGAGCAATATGGTAAGTGGCACCATGTGCACAATCGACAACAATCTTCATTCCTGCAAGCGTCATATGATTTGGGAATGTGCTCTTACAGAATTCAATGTAACGGCCAGCCGCATCGTTCAAACGTACCGCTTTACCAAGTTCGAATGAGTCAACACATTCGATGTCTTTATCCAATTCAGCTTCAATCGCCAACTCGATATCGTCCGGCAGTTTTGTTCCCTCAGAAGAGAAGAACTTGATACCGTTATCGTAGTAAGGGTTGTGCGATGCAGAGATAACAATACCCGCTTCAGCGCGGAAGGTTTGAGTTAGGTAAGCAACAGCAGGTGTTGGCATTGGGCCAGTAAACGTAGCCTGAAGACCAGCAGCAGCAAGGCCAGCTTCTAGCGCAGACTCCAACATGTAGCCAGAGATACGAGTATCTTTACCAATGATGACTTTCTTTGTGCCTTGCTTCGCAAGAACACGACCCGCAGCCCAGCCAAGCTTCAGAACAAAATCAGGTGTAATCGGGTACTGGCCAACTTTGCCACGTACACCATCTGTGCCGAAGTAACGTCTCTTATCAGACATATTGATTTTCCTTAATTATGATTAGTGATTGTTATTCATCACTTCGATTATCTTCATCGCTTCCAATGTATCTTCAACATCGTGAACGCGAATAATTTGTGCACCTTTGATTGCAGCGATGGTAGCGCAAGTGACGCTAGCGACCATGCAATCTGCTGGAGCTTTGGCTAGTAGCTTAAAGATCATCGATTTTCTCGACATCCCCGCTAAGACGGGCAACCCAAGCGTGTGAAATTTTTCAAGGTGCGCTAATAGGTGGTAATTATGCTCAATGGTTTTACCAAAGCCAAAACCAGGATCCAGAATCAGCTGCTCTTTTGATATGCCAACAGCCTCACAAGCCTCCACCCTTTCTTTTAAGAACGCTTCAACATCCGTTAGAACATCATCGTAATTTGGGTTGGCTTGCATGGTTCTCGGCTGACCTTTCATGTGCATCAGGCAAACTGGCACATTAGCATCGGCCGCCGCCTCTAAAGCTCCGGGCTCTTGCAGTGCGCGCACATCATTGATCAAATCAGCCCCCGCTTCAACGGCTTGGCGCATCACTTCAGCTTTACTGGTATCAATGGAGATCCACACATCAAACTTGGCGCGAATTGCTTTAATGGCAGGAATAACACGAGCGAGCTCTTCCTCTAAAGGAACGTCAGGTGCTCCCGGGCGAGTTGATTCACCACCAATGTCAATAATGCTAACACCAGCTTGAATCATTCGCTCTGCTTGCACTAAAGCATTATCTAATGAATTGAATTTTCCGCCATCAGAGAAAGAGTCAGGCGTAACATTGAGGATCCCCATCACATGTGGGCGGTCTAAAACGAGCGTTTTATTATGTGCTTTTAATATCATGAAAGGCGGGTCTTAAAGGTAAAAACATCTTGGGCTATAAACAGAAAAACCCTGAGCGTACTCAGGGTTTTAATTTAAAGCTTAGCAATTAAGAATCTTTGTTTTGAGCATCATCTGTTTCAGATTTAACTTCTTCAACTTTCGACTCTTCAGCTTTTGGTTCAGCTGTTGCTTCTTCGGATTTCGCTTCAGGCTTAGCTTCTTCCTTTGCAGGTTCTGCTTTCGCCTGATCACCCCAACCCGCTGGCTCACGAATGTCGTCTTTACGTTCCATCAAGTCATCAATCTGACCTGCATCAATCGTTTCAAACTTCATTAGCGCGTCTTTCATCGAGTGCATGATATCCATGTTCTCTTCAAGAATTTGCTTCGCACGAGCATAGTTGCGGTCGATTAGAATACGAATTTCTTCATCGATCAGCTTAGTCGTATCGTCAGAAACATGTTTCGCTTGGCTCATACCGCGACCTAGGAAAACTTCGCCTTCTTCTTCAGCATATAGAAGAGGACCCAGTTTTTCAGAGAAGCCCCACTGCGTTACCATCTTACGAGCAATATCAGTTGCACGTTCGATATCGTTAGACGCACCAGTCGAAACTTTGTCTTTACCGTAGATAAGTTCTTCAGCAAGACGACCACCGTACAAGCTAGAGATCATTGATTCTAGATGTTGGCGAGACATGCTTACGCGGTCTTGCTCTGGAAGGTACATAGTTACACCAAGCGCACGACCACGTGGAATGATTGAAACCTTGTACACAGGATCGTGTTCAGGCACCAAACGACCAACAATTGCGTGACCCGCTTCGTGGTAAGCCGTTGACTCTTTCACTTCTTCAGACATAACCATTGAACGGCGCTCTGCACCCATCATAATTTTGTCTTTTGCAAGTTCAAACTCAACCATAGATACATTGCGCTTGTTACCACGAGCAGCAAATAGCGCCGCTTCGTTCACAAGGTTCGCAAGATCTGCACCAGAGAAGCCTGGAGTACCACGAGCAATCAGTGATGGTTCAACATCACCTGATAGTGGCACTTTACGCATGTGTACTTTTAGGATCTGTTCTCGACCACGTACATCCGGTAGACCAACCACAACTTGACGGTCAAAACGACCAGGACGAAGTAATGCAGGGTCTAGTACGTCTGGACGGTTAGTCGCAGCGATAACGATAATACCTTCGTTACCTTCGAAACCATCCATCTCAACCAACATTTGGTTCAGTGTTTGTTCACGTTCATCGTGACCACCACCAACACCAGCGCCACGTTGACGACCTACAGCATCGATTTCATCGATAAAGATGATACAAGGTGCCGCTTTCTTCGCTTGTTCGAACATGTCACGCACACGAGATGCACCAACACCAACAAACATTTCAACGAAGTCAGAACCAGAGATAGTAAAGAACGGTACTTTCGCTTCACCGGCAATCGCTTTTGCAAGCAATGTTTTACCCGTACCAGGAGGACCAACCAACAGGATACCTGTCGGGATCTTACCACCTAGCTTTTGGAAGCGGCTTGGGTCACGAAGGTAATCCACAAGCTCTTTCACGTCTTCTTTTGCTTCGTCACAACCAGCAACATCAGCAAACATCGTTTTGATTTGTTCTTCGCTCATCATTCGAGCTTTACTCTTACCGAAAGACATAGCGCCTTTACCGCCGCCTCCGCCTTGCATTTGACGCATGAAGAAAATCCATACACCAATCAGTAAGATCATTGGGAACCATGAGATGAAGATAGTGCCAAGCAGGCTCTGCTCTTCAGGTGGTGTACCCTGAACTTTTACGTTTTGATTAATTAAGTCATCAAGTAGCTTTTGATCATAAACAGGCATGTAAGTTACATACTTAGAACCACCACCACGACGTGTGAAAGTGATTTCGCTGTTATTGAACTGTGCGTCTTGAATCTGGCCTTGGCCAACTTCCTGTACAAACGTGGTGTAATCTACTGCTCTGCCGTTACTTTCCCCAGGGCCGAAGCTCTGGAATACCGACATCAACACTACCGCGATAACAAGCCACAGAATTAAATTTTTTGCCATGTCACTCAAGGTGTAAGCCTCTCGATAACTAATTGTAATTAAAGGTAGGGTACTACAGTTTGTAACCTGTAGCCATGTTGTTAACTCTCACTCTTGGAAGAGAATCGTTAACCTTTGTAACCAGTGGCTACGATAAACACCTCACGAGATCGAGCTCGAGAAGAGTCGGGTTTTCTAACTTTTACTGTTTTAAACATCTCACGGACGTCCTTAACGTATTGGTCAAACCCTTCGCCTTGGAATACTTTTACAACAAAACTACCATTGGTAGCTAGAACTTGTCGACACATATCCAAAGCTAATTCAACTAAATACATAGCTCTTGGCTGATCCACAGAATTGTTGCCTGCTATATTAGGTGCCATATCTGACATCACGACATCAACCATGTTTGGTTGTATACGTTCCAACAAGGCATCTAGCACAGCTTCTTCGCGAAAATCACCTTGTAAAAAGCTAACACCAGCAATCGGATCCATTGGTAACAAGTCACATGCAATGATTTGTCCGTTGTCTCCAACAATCTTAGCAGCATATTGAGACCAACCGCCAGGTGCTGCACCCAAATCCACAATGGTCATCCCAGGAGACAGCAATTTATCTTTCGTTTGAATCTCTTCCATTTTGAAATAAGCACGTGAACGATAGCCTTTCTTTCTTGCTTCATTTGCGTACTTGTCGTCGAAGTGTTCCTTCAACCAACGGCCTGAACTGGCCGAGTGTTTCTGTTTGCTCATTGGATACCTAAATTGGAGGAAAGTACTAATTGCTGAATAAATTATAGTCTTCAGCTTTAGATGGCGTTAAAATAGGTTTTTTCAACCCTAATAGTAAAGAAAATTGGCCGCGTAATGAACCTAAGTACCAAACAAAAGCAGCATCTAAAGGGCCTAGCTCACAGTTTAAAACCTGTTGTGCTAATGGGCGCAAATGGACTTACTGAAGCTGTTCTAGCGGAAATCGAATTAGCTCTAGACCACCACGAACTGATCAAGATTAAAGTTGCATCAGAAGACCGTGAGACTAAGCAACTGATTATCGATGCAATTGTACGTGAAACTAAAGCTGAGAAAGTACAGACTATCGGTAAAGTTCTAGTACTGTTCCGTCAGTCAGAAGCACGTAAAATCGAGATTCCACGTAAATAAGCGAGCTTAATATAAGCTAACTTCACTAATAGGAAGCCACAGCGCTTATCTTTTAGTGTAGCGTGAGAAACGAAAAAGGTCGCATTTAGCGACCTTTTTACTTATCAGAAACAAAGAAAATTCAATTAGATATATTCTACTTTGTCGATTTCGAAGTCTTTGTCACCACCAGGGGTAGAGATCATGACTTCGTCGCCTTCCATTTTACCGATAAGGCCACGAGCAATTGGCGATTTCACAGAAATGCGACCCGTTTTGATGTCTGCTTCGTCTTCTGAAACGATTTGGTAGCGGAACTCATCATCGGTATCCACATCAATCAGTGTCACTGTCGTGCCGAAGATAATCTTGCCCGTATTATCCATTTGCGTTACATCGATGATCTGAGCCAGTGATAGCTTATATTCAATATCACGGATCTGAGCTTCACAAATACCCTGCTCTTCACGAGCGGCGTGGTATTCAGCATTCTCTTTCAGGTCACCTAGTTCACGAGCTTCACCAATAGCTGCTGAGATAACAGGGCGTAGCTTAAGTAGGCGATCTAATTCGTCACGTAGCTGCTGAGCGCCACGTACTGTCATTGGAACCTTTTCCATTTTTTACCTCTATGCCAAAGCTTTCTTTGGCCAACATAAATACACCCAACGTATTTATTGGGTGATAGAAACAAAACGATTTGGCTTAGTGTAAACAAACTTTATGGCTAAATCACCTTTATTCCACTTTGCGTTATAAAAGCTTTATCTAGGTCTAAATTACAGACATCACAAAAATGAATAATAACCCCCCCATCAATAAGTGGAGAGTTAAATACCTAAAAAAACAAAAAACAAACAAAATAAACACAGATCACACTTTTATAAAAACCACTTAAAAACAATCACTTAAACAACAAGAGATATAATAAAACAGTGTTCATTTTTTAGTTTTATATCATTTTACTAACTGACTATGGAACTTTAGAGGTAAAAAGTAACCCATGGATTGCACTGGCATTTTTCAGACTTCTGTTCTAATCATGATTATGAAGCCTGATTAATACAGGCAATACACAAAAGGGTTCAAATCCTTGATAAAACTTCTATGGACAGTAATTAGGAAATAATAACATGAACAAGACTATGATCGCGCTTGCTGTATCTGCTGCAGCTCTTGCTACTAACGCAGTGGCAGCGGACGGTAAACAAGCTGGTGGTATTGACGGTACTTCTGTATACAGCTCAAACGGCACATCTCTAGAGATCGGTGGTCGTGCGGAAGCTCGTCTATCTCTAAAAGATGGCAAAGCACAAGACAACTCTCGTGTACGTCTTAACTTCCTAGGTAAAGTTGAAATCCAAGACGGTCTATACGGTGTTGGTTTCTACGAAGGTGAATACACTACAGCTGACAACACTGTAGTTGTTGACGGCGAAGCTACTTCTGGTAGCGATATTGATCACCGTTACACTTACGCTGGTATCGGCGGTAACTTCGGTGAAGTTACATACGGTAAAAACGACGGCGCACTAGGCGTTATCACAGACTTTACCGATATCATGTCTTACCACGGTAACTCAGCAGCATACAAAATTGCTGCAGCAGACCGTACTGACAACATGCTTTCTTACAAAGGCGAATTCCAAGACCTAGCAGTAAAAGCAAGCTACCGCTTCGCAGACCGTACGGATTCAGTTGACGGCGGTTACTCAGACAACAACGAAGATGGCTACTCTCTATCTGGTATCTACTCAATCGGCGACTCTGGCTTTAAGCTAGGTGCAGGTTACGCTGATCAAGACGTAGAAAACGAGTACATGCTAGCGGCATCTTACCGCACTGAAGCTCTATACTTTGCTGGTACATTCACAGACGGTGAGCTAGCGAAGAGAAACGGTGATTACACAGGTTACGAATTCGCAACGGCTTACACGCTAGATAAAACTGCGTTTACTCTAACGTACAACAATGCAGAAACTGACGGTGAAACTTCAGCTGACAACGTTGCTATCGATGCAACATACTACTTCAAGCCTAACTTCCGTACGTACATCTCGTACAACTTCAACCTAATCAGCGAAAATGACACGATTGGTACTGTAGGTTTAGGTAACGGTACTGCATCTAAAGCTGACGCTGAAGACGAGCTAGCTCTAGGTCTACGTTACGACTTCTAATTCTGATTATCTAATTGATTAATTAGTTAATTGAGAATCAAAACGCCCGCTATCTAGCGGGCGTTTTTTATATCTGTATACTGAAAACATCAGCCATCCAAGAAATCTTCTATGCGCCTTCTATCCACACTACTTGTATGTAGTTTTTCCATTAGCGCTTTCTCAGTTAACGCTTTCGCTTACGCCCCACTAGATAAATTGCCTACCGGCACTAGCACCAGTGTTATTTTGGAATCTCTGAGTAGCGATTCTAAGAAAATGAATTCCAACAGTGATGGCTTCTATCCACCCGCCAGTACTTTGAAGCTGGTGACAGCTTTGGCGGCTAAGTTGGAGTTAGGGGATGACTTTCACTACACGACCAGCATTGTTCGTTCTGGTAATGACTCAATCATTTCATTTAGTGGCGACCCGACCCTACAACGAGAACAACTAAAAAGCCTTTTAGCTCAATACGCAAAATCTCAATCCAGAACCATCAAAGGCAACTTATACCTCGATAACTCGACTTTTACGGGCTATCAGAGAGCGGTGGGGTGGCCTTGGGACATTCTAGGGGTTTGTTACAGCGCGCCTTCGAGTGCAATGACCTTAGACAGCAACTGCGCACAAGCCTCTATTTATACAAAAGATAATGGTGCGACACGCGTTTATATTCCCGCTCACTATCCGATAGACGTGACGACCACTGCCGCCACTGTAACTCGCTCTGGGCAGAAGGCAACACAATGCGACTTGGAGCTCATCACGACACCAGATAACGCTTACAAGCTCTCTGGTTGCTTAGTTGAACGTAAAAAGCCACTGCCACTCAAGTTCGCGATTCAAAATCCAGAACTTTACACCTATCAAGTCGTTACGTCGCTTCTCAAAGAACTGAAAATAGAAGTAAAAGGTGATGTGATTATTGGTAAAAAAGAGAAAGCAGACCAAACCACGTTAGTCGCTAGTCACAACTCAGAAAAGCTTCCTGAACTGCTCGATATCATGCTCAAGAAGTCAGATAACCTTATCGCAGATAATCTAACTAAAACGCTAGGAGCCACATTTTATGTTCAACCGGGCAGCTTCAATAACGGCACTGAAGCGATAAAGCAGATATTGCTGACCAAGGCTAATATTGACCTCAGTAAAGCGCAGCTCGTCGATGGTTCAGGGCTATCCAGAAATAACCGGATGAGGTCGCAGACCATGGCACAGGTGCTTCGTTATATCTGGGAAAACGATCAACAGCTCAACCTGATTGAGGCTATGCCTACATCTGGCACGAATGGAACGCTCAAATACCGTCAAAGCATGAGAAAAGAACCGATTCAAGGCAACATTATCGCCAAAAGTGGTTCTCTATACGGCAGTTACAACATGGCTGGATACGGATTAGATAAGGCGGGAAAACCAAACTCTCTATTTGTGCAATTTGTCCGTGATTACTTCCCTGAAGAACAAGATCCAGACAAACCAGTGGAGGCACCAATCACCCAGTTTGAACGTGCTTTCTACAAAGATGTAGTCGAATTCAGTCAAACACAAAGCAAATCTAAATAATGCTTAGCTCTGTGTAAGCTTCTAGTTTAATAATAAAAATGGCGCTGAAGACCTTCAATCTTCAGCACCATTTTTGTTTCTCAGATGTATTTTAGCTATTTTTATCAGCTTTTAAGCGATTCCTAGGAATGAGTTCACGACAGTGAAGTAGATCCACATTCCTGAGATATCCACTATCGAAGCAAGCACTGGACTCACTAACACCGCTGGATCAAGCTTAAATAGCCGAGCGACTATCGGTAACCCGCCGCCGAGTACAGTTGATATGGTCACCTGAATAAACAGCGCTACCGCAATCGCTAACGCAATCATGTTGATGTCATAGCCACCTGTCGATTGGTTTTCACTGAATAGTAAAATACGTCCAATCATCACTACAGCAATCGCTAAAGCTAAACAAATAGCAACTCTAAACTCTTTCCATAGAACGTTAGCCCATTGGCGTTTTTTCAACTCACCTGTGGCTAAGGCTCTGATCACCAAAGTCGCGGCTTGTGTTCCGGTATTACCACCAGCAGCAGCAATTACCGGCATGTAGATTGCCAAAAGAACCAACTGACTGAGAATGTCTTCATACTGAGCAATGATAAGCCCTGAGACAATCCCCAATAGTGCTAGCGCAATAATCCAACCGATACGCTGTCTTACGTGGCTCATGACGCCAGTAGAAAGGTAGCCCTGTTGAGGCTCCACCTCTGAGTAGATCAGCCCTAGTTGGTGAGCTAGATGTCGAGAGCGCTTCTCAAAGCCCTGCTCTTCTAACTCACTAAGTAAAGTCTGAATCGTACTAAGAGAGCATTGCCCCAGCACTAGCACCGCATCTTCGAGCGGCATTCGGTTCAAAAGATTAATTTGTTGTTCACGTCCGTACTGTTGAAATGCATTCGATACAGCTTGGATGTCTTGCTCTGAGTACAGAGCTTCAATAGATAAAAAAGTGTTGTTCATTACCGTCATGGCGAATCTCCCGATTGGCAAAGGTAACGACCATCAAAACAAATAGCATAGATTTATAGATTTATAGATTTATGCGCACCAAGAGCTGAAAGCTACTGGTGTGTCTACTTGTTAGAATCTAGTGTGTGGAAAAGAATGCGGGGGAAAAACAAAGATACCCTACCTGAACGGCAGGACAATAGATCAATACCGAGACAGGTTATTCTTCTCCATTCAAACTAGGAGGATGGTCGGTATTGTTCATAAAAATCTCCAGAATTACTGTCAATTTGACAGCGCGCATAGTGTAGCAATAGGCGTTTCAAAGTTTCGTCAATTTTAAGTCAATAAAAAAGGCATCCGTGGATGCCTTTGGTTCAATTATTGATGTGCATTATTACTTAATAGTAATACGAGCAAATTTACGCTTACCTACTTGGTAAACGGCAGTACCTGCTTCAGGTACGAATTTGCTGTCTTCAATCTTCTCGCCTTCAAGCTTAGCCGCGCCTTGCTTGATCATACGCATCGCATCAGAAGTCGAGTTTACAAGACCCGCTTCTTTTAGAACGTTCGCAATTGGCAGGCCTGCTTCGAATTCAAATTCCGGCATTTCATCAGGAACTTGGTTCTTAGCAAAACGGTTAACGAACTCTTGCTCAGCAGCTTCAGCATCTGCTTCACTGTGGAAACGAGCGATGATCTCTTTAGCAAGAAGTACTTTAACGTCACGCGGGTTCTTACCTGCATCAACGCCAGCTTTCAGTTCCGCAACTTCTTCAAGGGGACGGAAAGACAGTAGCTCGTAGTAGCTCCACATTAGATCGTCAGAGATAGACATGATCTTACCAAACATCTCGCTTGGTGCTTCGCTGATACCGATGTAGTTGTGCGCAGACTTAGACATCTTCTTAACGCCGTCTAGACCAACAAGTAGTGGCATCATCAGTACCGCTTGTGGTTTTTGACCTGCTGCTTTTTGCAGTTCACGACCCATTAGAAGATTAAACTTCTGGTCAGTACCGCCAAGCTCAACGTCGCTCTCTAGTGCAACAGAGTCGTGACCTTGTAGAAGTGGGTACATGAATTCGTGGATTGCGATCGGTTGACCACCAGCGTAACGCTTTTTGAAGTCATCACGCTCAAGCATACGAGCAACAGTTTGGTTAGAAGCAAGACGAATCATGCCTTCAGCACCAAGCTCAGATAGCCATTCAGAGTTGAAACGAATTTGCGTTTTCGCAGGATCTAGAATCTTGAATACTTGCTCTTTGTAAGTTTCAGCATTCTTCAATACGTCTTCGCGGCTGAGCGGTGGACGTGTTGAGTTTTTACCTGATGGGTCACCAACCATTGCAGTGAAATCACCGATAAGGAATGTCACTTCATGACCAAGCTCTTGGAAAGCACGAAGCTTGTTAAAGATAACCGTATGGCCTAGGTGGATATCTGGAGCTGTTGGATCGGCACCCAGCTTAATGCGTAAAGGACGACCTTCTTTTAGTTTTGCAATCAGTTCGTCTTCTGGAATCAGTTCTTCTACGCCACGTTTGATCTCGGCTAGTGCAGCTTCAATACTCGCCATTCTTGTTCACTCCCACAGATTTGGCAAAAATACATTAATTAGACATCTTACTTGAATAGCGA
The DNA here is from genome assembly GCF_902751245.1 of Vibrio sp. Vb339. NCBI lineage: Bacteria > Pseudomonadati > Pseudomonadota > Gammaproteobacteria > Vibrionales > Vibrionaceae > Vibrio > Vibrio sp. Vb339. Next base: position 1,470,462 of record NZ_CADDIS010000002.1, read on the forward strand.
TGTATTTTGAAACCAGTTACACTATTCCGTCGTCGATTTTCATAATATTTACAGAACGAACCGGAACATGTTGTCTATTTTTGCACGCCTTCCTATTTTGCACCGGGCTTTTATCGCATTTTTTAGTGCCATAATTTTCGTCGCGATTTTCTTACTCCCCGACGTCAACAGTTTGCGTGACGATTCGGGCGCTTTAGTTGTGGGAAAACATTACCCACTGACTATCAATGCCTCTGCGCTTATTAGCTCAAGTGACGCTCCACCGACGGCAGTGCTCAATTGGGAGAAATACACCGTTCGCTCTGGCGAAAGCACCTCTGTTTTATTTGAACGTATTGGCCTCTCATACCGTCTGCTGATCACGCTACTCAATACCAATAATGATATTAAGAAGCAGCTGTCTAATCTAAGACCTGGTGATGTCTTGCAGTTCGGCTTTGATGAAAACAACGACCTTATTCAGTTAAAACGACAACTTAGTGCGTTTGAAAGCTTCAAGATCACTAAGTCTGGCGATTCATTCTCATCAAGTTTCGACAAAAAAGAAGTGGCATACCAATACAATTATGCCGAAGCCAACATCACCTCTAACTTCTGGAACGCTGGCGTAAGCGCAGGTTTAACCGCAAACCAAATTATGGAACTGGCGGGCATCTTCGGTTGGGATATCGACTTTGCGTTAGATATTCGTAAGAACGACAGCTTCAAAATCTTATACCAAGAGAAAGTGGTTGAAGGTGAAGTGGTTGGTCGCGGTAAGATCATGGCAGCCGTATTCAAAAACCAAGGCGATTCATTTACCGCAGTATTGGATGATAAGAGCGGCAACTACTTCGATGAAAATGGTCGAGCAATGAAGAAAGCGTTCTTGCGCTCACCAATTGATTTTCGTCGCGTAACATCGAACTTTAATCCTACCAGGAGACACCCAGTAACCGGTAAGGTACGAGCTCACCGCGGTACTGACTACGCGGCTCCTGTTGGCACGCCTATCTGGGCAGCCGGTGACGGTATTGTTCAGAAGTCGGGTTACAACCAATTCAATGGTAACTACGTGTTTATCCGCCACAGCAACACCTACATCACCAAGTACCTGCACATGAAGCGACGTATGGTGAAAACAGGTCAGCGTGTAAAACAAGGCCAAACCATTGGTACTTTGGGTGGCACAGGTCGTGTAACTGGCCCGCACTTACACTATGAGTTCTTGGTTAATGGCGTACATAAGAATGCGCGTACCGTGAAATTGCCTCAATCTAAGTCGTTAACGGGTAAAGCAAAAGCAACCTTTATTGCCAACTCAGAGATTCGACTGAATAACCTAGAGCGATACGGCCAGTTACTGGCGACCAATTAGATTAAGAGCCATATAAACCCACGAAAAGAGCGCCCACTAAGGCGCTCTTTTTATTTCCGTCGAACTAGGACTTATCTTTCACCGTCGTTGCTTGGGATCACATCGGGCTTCTTATCTCGCCCTAACATCAGCAAACAAGGCGTCAGCACCAGGGTAAGTACCGTTGCAAACGCTAAACCTCCCGCAATTGCCGTAGCGAGTTGCGACCACCACTGCGTGCTCGGCGCGCCGAATTCTATCTTTTGATTAATCAGGTCGATGTTCATCTCTAACACCATCGGCATTAAGCCTAAAATGGTGGTGACCGTAGTCAGCATTACAGGTCTTAAACGTTGCACACCGGTTCTTAGAATCGCATCTCGCTTATCCAAGCCTCTTTTAATCAACTGGTTATAGGTATCGATCAGCACGATATTGTTGTTCACCACGATACCTGCCAGTGCAATCACTCCAATACCAGACATCACTATGCCAAACGGGCGCTGAAAGATAAGCAGACCAACAAACACACCAACCGTCGAGAACAGCACCGCACTCAAAATCAGGAATGCTTGATAGAAACTATTAAACTGAGTAATCAGAATCAACGCCATTACCGCCAAAGCAACCAAGAAAGCACTTTGTAAGAAGGCTGACGAGTTTTCTTGTTCTTCGTTTTGACCGCGGATACGAAATTCTACACTACTCGGTAGCCCCAGCTCACTCAACGCTTGCTCAATCTTTGGTAATTCAAGGGCAAGGTTATAACCCTCTTCCATATCCGCCATGATGTTCACCACACGCTTACCATCAAGGCGTTTAATCGTATCTTGCTTATGGTCGGGAACAATCTGAGCAAAGTTGGTGATCGGCACCAAGCCAGCAGGTGTTTTGACTCTCAGCTGGTCGAAGCGTCCAATATCCCTTTTATCATTCGGGTAACGCACTAAGATATCGACCTCTTCTGCAGAGTCATCGGGCAGGTAATCACCAATCTTGAGACCATTCGTCACGAATTGAACTGTATTACCCACCAAGGTCGCATCAGCAGCAAAACGCGCGGCATCATCGCGGCGAATATCCACCTTCCAATCGATGCCGTCTTTACTCGCGGTATCACTAATATTGGTCAGTGCTTGATTGCCATCTGCCCAACCTCTTACGATCTTTGCAGCCTGATTAAGTTGCTCTGGCGTTCTTGCTGACAGCTCAATCACTAAGTCATTTTCAACCGGAGGCCCAGCATCAGGAAACTTATATTCAATCTCAACACCAGCGTATTGGTCGGTCTGTACTTTTAGCTCATCAATAATTGCTTTAACGCTGCGGCGATATTGCCAGTCAACAGGTGTTATCGAGATCAAACCAATCTGGTCATCACCACCAGTCCGCGTGTAAACGGTATCGAACTCATCATGATTGAGCATCATCAGTTCAATATCGCGCATAATGTCATCCTTTTCTTGGATAGACAGGTCACCATGAGAACGAACTTTGACGTTAAAGAATGGCGGATCAACTTCTGGGAAGAACTCTGCACCTAGGCCCGCTTTGGAGTAAGTAAACCCAACTGCAACCGCGAGCAGTATCGCACTACAAAGAATCTTAAACGGGTGTTTAATTGCAATCGACAGTGTGTGGTAGTACGCCTTAGTTAAGCCTGTGGCTTGTGAAAAGTCACCATTATGTAGTGCGACCATTCGAGCTTGGCTTTTAGACGATACGTATTGAGGTTTGCCAATCAAACCTCCTAGCACGGGCACAAACAACAGCGCCATAATTAACGAAGCAGTTAATGTCGCGATCAGAGTTAGTGGTAAGAACTTCATGAATTCGCCCGTCACATCCGGCCAAAACAGTAACGGAGCAAATGCGGCTAAGGTTGTGGCTGTGGATGCGGTTATTGGCCACGCCATCCGTTTCGCTGCATCTCGGTAAGCGGCTTTGCGCCCTTCCCCCTCTTGCATTCGCCTGTCTGCAAATTCGGTCACCACAATCGCACCGTCAACCAACATACCCACAGCCATGATCAGAGAGAACAACACCACGATGTTGACGGTTAAGCCGAACACAGACAGCACTAGCAGCCCGGTAAGAAAGGAGCCAGGGATTGAAATACCCACTAACAAAGCGGTACGCACACCAAGAATCGCGATGATAACGATAACCACCAGAATAATGGCGGATAAGATATTGTTTTGCAGATCATTAAGCATGATCTTCACATCTTTAGATTCATCCCAGGTGTATTTGACCAACAGGTTATTTGGCCATTCCGCTTGCTGCTGAGCGCCTGCCATTACTGCTTTGACTAGCTCAACCGTTTCGATGATGTTTTCGCCTGCACGCTTCTTGATATCCAACACCACCGCAGATTTGCCATCTAAACGAGCAAAGCTTTCAGGATCTCGAAACGCTCGACGAACCGTAGCGACATCGCCGAAAGTGACCACCTGCTTGCCATCCACTTTAATAGGCAACTCGAGCACGTCTTTTAAAGAGTTAAACACCGAAGGGACTTTGACAGAGAAACGCCCATACCCCGTATCAACAAAACCAGCGGCAACCACTCGATTGTTCAGAGCGATCAGATTATAGATATCCGCTTGATCTAAGCTGTAGCTCTCCATCAATAACGGATCGACAATGATCTCAACGATGTCATCGCGATCGCCCGCAATATCCACTTCAAGGATTTGGCGATAGCTTTCTAATTTGTCTCCTACTTCTCGTGCTATTTGTACGATAGTCCGCTCAGGAACGGTACCGAATAGCACAACAGACAGAACAGGCTGTTCAGAAGCCAGCGTCACCTCATTTACGGTCGGTTCATCACTGTCTTCTGGTAGTTTTGGTTTAGCCAGATCAACCGCGTCACGCACATCGGCCATTGCTTTGGTGAGATCGACGCCAACATTAAACTCCAACACAACAGAGGCGTGGCCTTCTGCTGCGGTTGCTGTCATCTCTTTTACGCCTTCAATCGACCTCAGCTCTTGCTCTATCGGCCGAACCAATAAGCGTTCGGCATCGGTTGGCGAAATACCTTGGTGCCCAACAGAGACATAGATAATAGGGATAGTAATGTCTGGGCTCGATTCTTTGGGGATCGTGATATAGGTGACGACACCAGCTACGAGGATTAACACCAAAAGGGAAAGCATTGTTCGAGCACGAGACAAAGCTGCATCAATAATTGAATACATCGGCAATCTCCTACTCAGCGGTTACATTTGAGAGTTCAGCACCTTGCTTAACAGCAATCACAGAATCACCATCACGCACAAAGCCTTGACCTACGGTGATGATGTCGACGCGTTGACCTAGCCCAGTGAGCCACACTCCATCTTGTTCTGCCTTTACTAGCTGAATGCCTACAAACTTCACGATTGGTGAATCATCGACTGAAACCAAGGTTTTGACCCCGAGGTTACCCGCCTCATCCAGTGCCAGCATCGCCGGTGTTATCTTGATTGCGTCTCTTGTTTCTAGGTTGAGTTTTACTTCAGCACTGACACCTGCAGGTAATAGGCCTTTGGAGTTATCGATTTCAATCTCGATTGGAAAAGTATTGGTAGAAGCAGAAGAGATTCGAGAAACATAACGTAGACGACCTTCTGCTTCTTCTCTCCCTAACAGGCGAACCAAAGCGGATTGATTGACTAACAAATGCTGGATATGACGTTCACTGATATCGGCTTCGATGACCAGAGGATCGAGGTCAATCACGCCCGCAACCGGATCACCAACCCCAACAAAGTCACCAAGCTCAACCATCAAGTCTTGAACCACACCCGAAAAAGGCGAAGTAATGACAGTATTCTTTAAAGCCAATTCCGCATTACGCATCATGGCTTTTGCTTCTGTTAATGAAGCCTCAGCTGTGGTGTAGGCGATTTCACCTTGCAGCCCTCTTTTCTTCAGTGACTGCGCCGCTTTGAACTCTTTCTGCTTCAAGCGATATAACGCAGATGCTCGTTCTAGTTGAATCTCTAAATCACCTTTATCTATCTGGGCAATGGCTTGTCCAGCTTTAACCATATCCCCCTTAACAACGTTCAATCTGACAATCTTGCCCGCGACTTCTGCACCTAGACGAGCATGCCGATCGGGCGCCGTTCTTCCATAGAGATCAATCGTTTTAAAGGTCGGTGATGAGGTGAATGTTTGAAAGGAAACCTTAGCAAACGGAATTTCTGTCGCCTTTTTTTCAGGTGACTCTTCTGCTTGCCCTACGCCTAAACCAAGCCAGATCGACAACAACACGACTAGAGTCAGAGAAACCAGCCACGGCTGCTTCAATTTCTGAAAAAGTGGTGAGTTAGAAAATAGAGTGGGCATAACAAATCCTTTTGTCCGATGTAATTCAGGCGCGCTAGTTGGCTTAATAGCGTGATGTGCAACTTCCTTATGCACAAAGGTAACCTTAACAGACCAATCCTCAACGAAGTTGGACGCTATCGACAGTTTAAAAAATATGCCGTGTACTAAAAATGACAAAATAGAAGGTTGGAATGGTTTTAAAAGCAATAACTTAATATGTCTTAGCAATTTTGAGGCTGCGTGAAAAACAAGAGCCTTGCTAAGAAAGGAGTGTACCGTCCTAAATATGGTTGACACATTTCCAACATGAAATTGGAGAGTGTCATGAAAACAACAAGTAGACGTACTCAACGAGATTATTCTCTTGCCTTTAAATTGGCAGTCGTAAGCCAAGTTGAAAAAGGCGAAATGACTTATAAGCAAGCTCAAGAACGTTATGGGATCCAAGGTCGCTCTACCGTTTTAGTTTGGCTTCGCAAACATGGTCAACTAGATTGGTCTAAAGGAATAGAACAAACGAGAGCGTTAGGAGCGACTATGTCAAACTCTCCCTCAACTCAAACCCCAGAGCAACGAATCAAAGAACTCGAGCAGCAATTAGAAGAAACTCAGCTCAAAGCTGAGTTCTTTGAAGCGGTTGTAAAAGTCATGGATCGAGATTTCGGAGTCCGAATCTCAAAGAAGCGCAAGGCCGATTTATTAAGGAAAAAACGGTCAGAAGATTGACCGTCACTAAAGCTTGCCACTTCATAGGTATTACACGACAAGCTTTCTACAAACGCTGTGTTGCAGAAATTCATCAGACAAAGAAAGATGAATCCGTACTCGGTTTTGTGGAGGAGCAAAGGATGATGCACCCTCGTATAGGGACTCGTAAGATCAAGTATTTACTTGCTCAGAACGATATTGAAATCGGGCGAGACCGCTTATTCTCTCTGCTGAGAATGAATCGATTATTAGTACAGAATCGAAGGGCTTATCATCGAACTACAAACAGTAATCATCGCTTTTACTGCCATCCAAATCGAATTAAGGAAGGCTTAATCCCGGAAAGACCAGAGCAATTATGGGTTGCCGATATTACTTATCTAGCAACGCGGCGTGGTAGTACTTATCTCAGTTTAGTGACGGACGCTTACTCAAGAAAAATCGTGGGCTATCACATAAGTGATGATATGAAAGCTCGCACGGTCAAGCAGGCCTTTTTAAACGCGTGAAAGGGCGGAAGAATACAGGTGAGCTTGTCCATCACTCAGATAGAGGTGTTCAGTACTGCTCTGTTGAATACCAAGAGTTGCATCGACAGTATGGTGTATCTTGCTCAATGACTGATGGCTATGACTGTTATCAGAATGCGTTGGCAGAGAGGATCAACGGAATACTGAAGATGGAGTATCTGTTGAATAAGCCTAATGATTTAGATGAAGCAAAGAAAATGGTCGCTGAATCAGTAAAAATCTATAATGAATATAGGCCTCACACAGCTCTAAAATACAAAACGCCCGATGAAGTACATCGAGCGTTTTAGTCAATCAAGTGTCAACCCATATCAGGACGGGTCAGAGCTTTGTTATGAAGAGAAATTTGGGGATATAAAAACAAAAACGCCGAACATAAGTTCGGCGTTTGAAATGTTTCTAATGCAGCTTTGAGCTCAAGCTATTTTCAACTCATGCTATACGCTGAATGATGCGCCACAACCACATGTTGTTGTCGCGTTCGGGTTGTTCACAAAGAAGCGTGCGCCTTCTAGGCCTTCTGTGTAATCAACCATGCCGCCCATTAAGTACTGTAGGCTCATAGGGTCAACAACCAGCGTTACACCGCTATTTACAATCGTAGTGTCGCCATCATTTACTTTTTCATCAAATGTGAAGCCGTATTGGAAACCACTACAACCACCACCTGTAATGTATACACGTAGTTTTAGTTCTGGGTTTTCTTCTTCAGCAATTAGCGTTTGTACGCGGGTAGCTGCTGCATCAGAAAAAGACAATGGGATATTTACTTCGCTCACGACAACCTCTCTTACCTGTGTCAAAAACAACATGATACAAATCTAATTCGAGACCAGTGTTGTTGAGTATTTTCTTATATTCGGGTGATTATCTAATACCTGACTGAAACGTTCAAGTATTCACCACCGGATCGGTCCTTTTACTGCTGTAAACTCGCCAATATCTAACAATTAAAACGTGTAACCACACAAAACAACCAGATTCGGGTGATTATCTGGGCGAAAGCATTCCTAGTTGGATTAGGGATAGGTACAATGCGTGCCAATTGGTCCGACAGTCAAAAGAGGATATATCAATGACCAAATCAGCAGAGCTGTACGAAAAAGCACAGCAAACTATTCCTGGTGGCGTAAACTCTCCAGTTCGTGCATTCAATGGCGTAGGTGGTTCTCCAATCTTCGTTGAACGCGCTGATGGCCCACTTATTTTTGATGCTGATGGTAAAGCGTATATCGATTACGTTGGCTCTTGGGGTCCAATGATCCTTGGTCATAACCACGCTGTTATCCGTGATGCTGTGATTGCAGCAGCTCAACGCGGCCTTAGCTTCGGTGCTCCAACCGAAACTGAAATCAAAATGGCTGAACTTGTATCTGAGATGGTTCCATCAATGGAACAGCTACGTATGGTGAGCTCAGGTACAGAAGCAACAATGAGCGCGATTCGTCTTGCTCGTGGCTTCACTGGTCGTGACAAAATTCTTAAGTTTGAAGGCTGTTACCACGGCCACGCAGACAGCCTACTGGTAAAAGCGGGTTCTGGCGCACTGACTTTAGGTCAACCAAGCTCTCCAGGCGTGCCGGCTGATTTTGCGAAACTAACGCTAACAGCAACCTTCAACAACCTAGATTCAGTACGTGAAATCTTCGCAGCAAACAAAGGCGAGATCGCTTGTATCATCGTTGAGCCAGTAGCGGGCAACATGAACTGTATCCCTCCAGTAGAAGGCTTCCACGAAGGTCTACGTGAAATCTGTGACCAAGAAGGTGCATTGCTAATCTTTGATGAAGTAATGACAGGTTTCCGCGTTGCTGAAGGTTGTGCTCAGGCTTACTACAACATCAAGCCAGACCTAACGTGTCTTGGTAAAGTGATCGGCGGCGGCATGCCTGTGGGTGCTTTCGGTGGTCGTAAAGACGTGATGCAATACATCGCACCAACTGGCCCTGTTTACCAAGCGGGTACGCTTTCAGGTAACCCTGTTGCAATGGCTGCTGGCTACGCATGTTTGAACCTTCTACGAGAAGAAGGCAACGAAAAGCGTCTAGCTTCAAAAACTAAGCAGTTGGCAAAAGGCTTCAAGCAACTTGCTGACAAGCACGGCATCCCGATGCTAGTTCATCAAGTTGGCGGTATGTTTGGTTTCTTCTTCACAGATCAAGAAACTGTGACGTGCTACGAAGATGTAACTAAGTGTGATGTAGAACGCTTCAAGCGCTTCTTCCACCTAATGTTAGATCACGGTGTTTACCTTGCACCTTCAGCATTCGAAGCAAGCTTTACTTCTCTTGCTCATGGTTCAAAAGAACTTGATGCAACACTAGAAGCTGCTGACCGCTCTCTTGCGATCATTGCTGCTGAAAGCAAATAATCGAAAGCACTTTATAAGTCGCTAACCGATTGAATTTAGGGCTGCATTAAATGCAGCCCTTTTTTATATATCGCGCTCACCAGCCACAAATATGACAGCTTATTTAGCCGTCGACTAAGGCTAAAGCTGAACCCAAAGCGATTAACGTTCCCAGAAAAGGAAAACCAACAACATCAAGGTACCAAGGAACATTCTGAACCAAGGGATCTCTTTTTTTGTTTGCTGTTCTTCGTATTGGCATTTCTTATCTTTATTACAGCATCCCATTATCAAAACTCCTCATTGCTAACTCTCTGTTTTGCAGCCATTATAAACTCAGAACGCAAATATAGAGACCATTACCGTGTCAGAAAAACTCAAAATCAATACCAGCCACTGGGTGATCATCATCGCCCTACTCGCGGCAGCTTATGCTTGTTACCTGCTTATCGAGCCGTACGTTAACTCTATCGTGATGGCCTTTATAATTTCACTATTGATGTTCCCAATCCATGAGTGGCTTGAAAAAAAGCTCCCGAATAAAGAAAACATCGTCTCTCTGTTGTCTTGTGTGATTCTGACTTTCATTATTGTTATCCCTTTATTGGCAGTATTCGCAGCAATTGTTCAGCAAGGTTCTCTGTTCTCTCAGAACACTTACCAATGGGTGACCCACGGTGGCATTCAAACTCTGTTTGCTCACCCGTTAGTGGTCAAAGCGCTGTCATTTGTGAATAACTACCTGCCTTTCGACAACATTGAGCCCCAAGCCATCGCACAAAAAGTCGGTGAGTTTGCGACAAGCTTTGGTTCTAAGCTAGTTGGTATCAGTGCGAAAATCTTAGGTGATGCGACCAATTTCTTGATGGATTTCTTCTTGATGCTGTTCGTTTTGTTCTTCTTATTAAGAGATCACGACAAAATCATCAGTGTGGTTCGTCATATTCTGCCGCTGTCTCGTAGCCAAGAAGACAAACTTCTAACAGAGATAGAGCAAGTATCTAAATCAGCAGTAATGGGCTCATTCTTAACCGCCATCGCGCAAGGTTTTGCTGGCGGTTTAGGTATGTGGATTGCCGGTTTCCCAGGTCTATTCTGGGGCACTATGATGGGCTTTGCCTCTTTCATCCCAGTTGTGGGAACCGCATTAATCTGGATCCCAGCTGCAACTTACTTGTTCCTAACGGGTGATACCACGTGGGCAATTTTCCTAACGGTTTACTGTGTGGCGATCGTTGGTTCAATTGACAACCTTCTGCGTCCGCTGCTAATGCAAGGCAGCGCAGGCATGAATACCCTAATGATCTTCTTCTCACTATTGGGCGGTATTCAACTGTTTGGCTTGATTGGTCTTATCTACGGCCCACTGATTTTTGCGATTACCATTGTTCTATTTAACATCTACGATGAAGAGTTTAAGGACTTTTTAAACCAGCAAGACAAGAGTTAAACCGCTCTTCAATCACTTACTTGCCCAACGAGTATTAAACACTTCAAGCTTTGGGCGGATTATGCGAAAATCCGCCCTCATTTTTTGCTAACGATTCAATAGAGTGTCCTATGTCAGCTTATATTGCCCCAAGCCAGATTGCTGAGCGCCAACTTGCCTACTTTGAAGGCAAACATGTTTTAGTTGCCGGTGAGGCTGAAGACTTATTCCCTGTTGAGTTAGCGAAGCATTGTGAATCTGTCTCTGTGTTTACTTCTAATTACAGCTACTACCGTCAATTAGAAGGCTACAACACCATCCAACGTTTTTACGGTGCGGAGTTTACCGAAGAGACCAAAGCCGACTTAGTGATGCTGTACTGGCCAAAAGCCAAAGCGGAAGCGGAATTTTTGTTGGCGATGCTATTTGCCAAGCTAGGCAAAGATACCGAGATCGTCGTGGTTGGTGAAAACCGTTCAGGCGTGAAAAGCATCGAGAAGATGTTTGCTCCTTACGGCAAAGTTGTTAAATACGATTCAGCGCGTCGTTGCTCTTTCTACTGGGGTCAATGCTTCGAGCAGCCACAAGCATTTAACCTACAAGACTGGTTTAAGACCTACACGGTTAACATTGATGAACAACCTCTGACGGTAAAAAGCCTTCCTGGCGTCTTCAGTCACGGTCAATTCGATGTCGGTAGCCAACTTCTGTTGGACACTCTGCCAAAACTAAAAGGCAAGGTACTGGATTTTGGTTGTGGTGCAGGCGTCTTAGGCGCGGTAATGGCATCTCGTAACCCTGATATCGAGCTAGAAATGTGCGACATCAGTGCGTTTGCCGTGGCATCAAGCCAAGCAACACTAGAAGCGAATGGTTTATCGGGTAAAGTCTTCGCTTCAGATGTCTATTCTGATACTGCAGAAGACTACCAGTTCATCATCAGTAACCCACCATTCCATTCAGGTTTAGACACTAGCTACAGCGCGACTGAGACCTTGCTTGCTCAGGCTCCTAAGCATTTGAAGCGTTCTGGTGAGATGATTATTGTTGCGAACAGTTTCTTAAAATACATTCCAATTATTGAACAAGCGTTTGGAAAATGCGCGACTCTAAATAAGACCACTAAATTCGCGATCTATCACGCAAACAAATAACCTCTCTAGCACAGCGCAGGGTCATTATCTGCGCTGTTTGTTCATATTTTTGTCAAAACTCTATAAAAATGAGCTTTTGCACACGCTTTAAATACCACTTACTTGTCAAAGTAAAAAAACTCGTTAATTTCGTTAAATTGGAACCCGTTAATTCTATTCTCTGTACTTGTTTTCGCCCCTTTTAGCAGTACATCAAAGGAAAGTAGTACCCAATTTATGTTTAGATTCTATCGTAAGCAGAAGTTTAAGCGCCTTCAAAATACCCTAATGCTGGCATTTCTTGTCCTCAGTATTACTCCAGTGACACTCATCGCGATATTTTTCCTCCAATCGCACAGTCAGGATCTCCAGGAACAAAGCACCTCACACCTTGTTTCGGTTCGTGATACTAAACAGCAGCAAATTGTCGATTACCTACAAGCTCAAGAATCCCAAGTGATGGGCTTTGTTCGCTCAGAATTGGCCAATGCCAGTGGCGGGCGATTTTATGGTTTGATCAATGCATTCCAACGATTGGGGTTAGATATTGACGAGGCTCGCGGTAATGCGCAGCAGCGCTACATTCAGGGGTCTGGCGATCAAATCAAAACGTCGATTCTTCCAGAGTCCAGCAGCTTTATTGGCAGCGAACGTTATCGCTTACTGCACAAGCGCTACCATAATGCTTACCTAGAACTGCTTAAACGCTCTGATTTTGAGGATATTCTCTTAGTTGATATCAACGGTAACGTCGCTTATTCCGTCTTTAAAAATGACGATTACGGCACCAACTTGCTGACAGGGAAATACAAGGATTCCAACCTAGGTATTACCTTTCAACGACTAGCCAAAGACGTAACCGACCGACGTAAATCTAACGAAGATTACACGCCGGTTATCGTGTCTGATTTTAAAGACGAAAACGGCAAGCAGACCGCATGGCTAGGCGCACCTATCGTTCAACAAGGCTACCTGCACAGCTACGCGATGTTTAGGCTGCCAATCAACGGCATTACTAAGCTGATTGCGGATCTCAACAAGAGTTCGAATATTCAAACGCTGCTTGTAGGTGATGATCACCTGCCGCGTAGCCTTGCCCATTCACAAGAATCTATCAACTTGAGCCTAGACGTTGTTGATAAAGCATTGGCTGGCGAAACGGCGGTTGGCACCTTCGACAACACCCTAGATCAAGCGATTATCGCAGCATATACACCAATTGAGCTGAAATACGCAACATGGGCTCTTGTCGTAGAGCTGCCAGAAAAAGAGGCGTTTGCTCGTATTCATCAGTTAGAAAAGATCTTCGTGATCGTGATGCTAACGGCGATCATTCTCGTCGTTGTTGCATCGCACTATCTGTCTAACTTCATCACCTCCCCACTACTTAAACTGACCTGGGCTGCCGAGAAAGTATCGGCGGGTGATCTAGATGAAACCATGATCAATACCGAGCGCAAAGATGAGATAGGCCGACTCGCGGTGAGCTTCGAAAGAATGCAGCGCTCGATTCGTGAAAAAATGCAGCTCATCAAAAGTCAAAATGATGAGCTTGAGGACAACCTTAAGACCATTCAAAAGCAAAACGAAGAGTTGCAACTGGCCAACAAACTTAAAGATGAGTTCTTAGCGACCACTTCACACGAATTGAGAACACCACTGCATGGCATGGTGGGTATCGCTGAAGCCTTGATATCTGGAGCGAACGGCCCTATTCCTGCCAATCAGAAGTATCAGTTGGATATCATCATCAATAGTGGTCAGAGATTGGCGACCTTGGTTGATGATCTGCTTGATTATCACAAGATGCGCTATGGCAGCTTAGACATAAAGAAATCAGCCGTTGATTTATCTGCAGCCACCAGCTTGGTCCTAGAGTTGTCTCATCACCTATTGGGCAATAAGCCAATCCGTATTATTAACCAAGTCCCAAGTGATTTAGGGCTGGTTTCATCGGATCCTCAACGACTTGAGCAAGTGATGTATAACTTGGTCGGCAATGCCATCAAGTACACCTCAGAAGGTAAGATTGTTATCTCTGCCAGCGTTATCGATGACAACATTCGTGTACAAGTTGTCGATACTGGCCAAGGTATTCCGGCCGAGTATCTTGAACACATCTTTGAGCCATTGATTCAAGCAGGCCAAGATGCGAGTAACTACCGCCAAGGTGCAGGGCTTGGATTATCGATCAGTCGTCAGCTCATCGAGTTAATGGGCGGTTCACTGTACGTAAGTAGCCAACCAATGCTTGGCACTACGTTTAGCTTTACCCTGCCCCTAGCGACTCAAGATGAGCTGGACAGTTACAACGAATCTGGTCACTACTCGCACTTCCAAGCGCCGGATTTAATTGATAACAGCCAACAAGAAAATAGTGTTATCAGTGAGAATCCAGATGGCCCATTATTGGTTATCGCCGATGATGAGCCGGTGAACCTACGAGTATTAGACAGCTTCTTGAAATTAGAAGGTTATCGAGTACGTACTGCATGTGATGGCCCTGAAACCATTGAACTGATTGAAAAAGAGAAGCCAGAGCTGCTTCTACTCGACATCATGATGCCAGGAATGAGCGGCTATCAGGTTTGTGAAGCACTGCGTAAACAATATGACCATGCTCAGTTGCCAATCATCATGCTAACAGCCCTCAACCAAGCAGAAGACCGTGTTCGAGGTTTCGAAGCGGGTGCCAATGACTACTTGTCTAAACCGTTCAACAAACAAGAATTAGCGGCTCGAATAACAGCGCATCTATCAGCAAGTAAAGCAGAACAGAGACGCCTTGAAAACGACCAGCTGCAACTCGAGCTCAAACATAGAGCGATGGTTGAAGCTAACTTGCTAGAAACTCAAGGCCGCTTATTAGAGCAACTAGAATCGGCACCTGAAGCCATCATCTGTATTCGTGATGACCAACGTATTCGCTTTGCTAACGAAGCGGCGGCGAAGCTATTCAGACGCGGACAAGAACAACTTAAACGCTCAATGGCTGACGAAATCATTGCGCCTAAATACCTTAAGGTGGAACAAGCCCACTACTGCGGTGACATTGATATCTATATAGATGACACACGTCAGCGCATACCAAGTGACATCCTTAAGCTGCCTGAAGGCTCAGGGCTCGACACCATGTATATCTTTAATGTAGGTGGTGGTGTTAACTCCAACCGAATCAATAACCTTGAAACGGCGGTTGAGGCTCTTTCTAGTTATGCCTTTGAAGGCGACAAAGATAAGTTACAACAGCTGAAAGAGCTTGGCGGAGAATTTACTCGTCTTGCTGACAAGGCAACCGGTGAAGGTAAAAACAAACAAGAGTTGATGCGTGAAGTACTGGTCGATGCGATGACGAATGCCATCATCTACTGGGAATCGGTGACTGGGGAAACCAAGTTTGCTTTCGCCGAGAAGAGTGGCTTGTGGCGCGTCTACTTAGACCGCAGTACGCTGCAAACTCGAACGCTAGACAAATACCTACGCGTAGAAACCCTACCGAAAACCCCTCGCTGGCGAACGGTACTGAGCTCAATCGAATTCATACTGGAACACTGTAAAGAACAGACGCCAGAAAGAACCCATATTGAGATGCTAAGAGATAAACTTCAGAAACTACTGACCAGTTAATCCCTGAACCAACATCACCTTATTAGCCCACCTAGCGTGGGCTTTTTTGTACGCCTAATAATCACAAAAAGTAGAATCCCAACGCTTGCAACGCACTTTTTTCACGTCTTTAAACAAGGAGGAATTCACGCCAATTACGCACAGTGCGTGCTGGTAACCGTCAGTACTTTTCGTTCTATTCTCAATCATATCTGACCGTTATCTGACTCTTTGTTGCAGTTTGAGAAGCGAGTCACAACAGAACGGCAGATTTAATTTTCTAGGGAAATTTAACGTAAAACTGGCAAGTGACCGAGATCTACAATTATACCAACGTAGGGTAAAGCATTATAATAAAAAGCCTTTAAAGTTAGTGACTACTTACAACTAGCAATAACCACAAAACCAAATGCGAGTCACATCACCTTAACAATTGCGCACAAAAAACCACCAAAGCAACCTATTTTGACGTTAATGACGTGAGGTTGTGTGTTTTTAACGTTTTTGACGGGAAACGAGTTTGATTAATTCATCGATAAGGTGTTTTCTTACTCCTGCCAAAGGCCTACAGGCCACTCTTACCACTTCTCAGAATCAACGATGAATCTGGAGCAACGAAGAAGAGGTAGGCCTTTAACCAGAGTGTGTATCTACTAAACAATTTAGCGACAGATAACATTCAATCCATTAGTGAAATGAAAGCAAATAGTAAGGAACAGCTATGCTTGCCAATATAAAAAAAACAGCAATAGCAACAGCAATTATTGCAACTGCTACAACAGGTTTTGCATCAGTAGCAACCGCTGCAGAGCGCAGTGAACTGACCGTACACCCGAAAGAGTACACTACATTCGTACGTAACTTTAACCCGTACCTTGGTGCTACTAACCTACATACTACAACTGACTTCATGTACGAGCCGCTAGTAGTATTTAACGAAATGCACGGTAACACTCCAGTGTTCCGTCTAGCTGAAAACTTCAAGATGTCAGATGATCTGATGAGCGTTGTTTTCGACATTCGTAAGGGTGTTAAATGGTCTGACGGAGAAACTTTCTCTGCTGATGATGTTGTTTTTTCTTTCAACCTTGTAAAAGAGAAGCCAGAGCTTGATCAATCTGGTATCAACTCTTGGGTAACTTCTGTAGAAAAACTGAACGACAACCAAGTTAAGTTCACACTAACAGAAGCAAACTCAAACGTACCTTACGAGATTGCTAAAGTACCTGTAGTACCTAAGCACATCTGGAAAGACGTTAAAGATCCATCAACGTTTACCAATGAGAACCCGGTAGGTTCTGGTCCATTTACAGAAATCGATACGTTTACAGCGCAACTTTACATCCAGTGTGCAAACCCGAACTACTGGGATGCAGACAACCTAGATGTTGACTGTCTACGTGTTCCACAAATTGCGAACAACGACCAATTCCTAGGTAAAGTTGTAAACAGTGAAATGGACTGGACGTCTTCTTTCGTTCCAGATATCGACCGTACATACGCAGCAGCTAGCCCTAAACACCACTACTGGTACCCGCCAGCAGGTACACAGGCATTCATCGTTAACTTCAAGCACCCTGATGCTGCGAAGCATGAAGCATTGAGCAACGTTGACTTCCGTCGTGCTTTCTCTATGGCTCTTGACCGTCAAACTATCATCGACATCGCATTCTACGGCGGCGGTACTGTGAACGATTTCGCATCGGGTCTTGGCTACGCGTTTGAAGCTTGGTCTGATGAAAAAACTCACGACAAGTACAAAGGCTTCAACACTTACAACGCTGAAGGCGCGAAGAAGCTTCTTGCTGACGCTGGCTTCAAAGATGTAAACAAAGATGGTTTTGTTGACACTCCATCAGGCAAGTCTTTCGAACTAATGATTCAATCGCCAAACGGTTGGACTGACTTCAACAACACAGTTCAACTAGCGGTAGAACAGCTGAACGAAATCGGTATTAAAGCGAAAGCTCGTACACCTGACTTCTCTGTTTACAACCAAGCAATGCTTGAAGGTACATACGACGTAGCATACACAAACTACTTCCACGGTGCGGATCCATACACGTACTGGAACAGTGCTTACAACTCATCACTACAATCTGGTGATGGTATGCCTCGTTTCGCAATGCACTTCTACAAAAACGAAAAGCTAGATGGTCTTCTAAACAGCTTCTACAAAACAGCTGATAAGAACGAGCAGCTAGACATTGCACACGGTATCCAGCAAATCATCGCTGCAGACCAAGTGACAATCCCTGTGATGTCTGGTGCTTACATGTACCAATACAACACAACTCGCTTCACTGGTTGGTGGAACGAAGAAAATCCAAAAGGCCGTCCAAACATTTGGGCTGGTATTCCAGAGCGTCTACTTCATGTACTGGACCTAAAACCAGTTAAATAAGTAATCGTTCAATCCTTGCGGCGTAACCTCTTACGCCGCTTATAAAAATCCCCACACTCTCAATTGAAAGTATGGCGCTAGTCGTCAGGGGATTTTTCGTTCCAAATTTCGCTAGGAGCGACCTGAATCCAGAAACAGGGAAACAATCTGGGTGAGTAAGGTGTGAGTTATGGGTTATTTTTTAAGACGTTTGTCATTTTATTTTGTCGCGCTATTAGTTGCTGCGACGTTAAACTTTATTATTCCAAGAGCAATGCCTGGTGACCCAGTTACCATGATGTTTGCGAACGCTTCTGTACAAGTTACTCCAGAGCGTATTGCTGCAATGAAAGAACTATTAGGCTTCGTTGATGGTGGTCTACTGGTTCAATACGTAGCGTATATGAAGAACATTCTTAGCTGGGAACTAGGTACATCAATTCAATTCTACCCACTTTCTGTAAACACACTGTTGGGTGGAGCATTCGGTTGGTCGCTTTTCTTAGCCGGCACCGCAGTTATTCTTTCTTTCTCGATTGGTTCAATCCTAGGTATTTTCGCAGCGTGGAAACGCGGCAGTAAGTACGATGCCTTCGTAACTCCAGGGATGCTGATTCTACAAGCCGTTCCTCAAGTTGTTATCGCAATGATTGCACTATTTACCTTTGCAATTGGCTTGAAGTGGTTCCCAACAGGTTATGCCTACACCGCAGGTACTATGCCTGACTGGACAAGCTGGGCATTCATTAAAGATGTTGCTTACCACGCCTTCTTACCACTGTTCTGTGCTTCTGTTGTTCAAATTGGTGGCTTCCTAGTAAACATGCGTAACAACATGATCAACCTACTAGCCGAAGACTACATCACCATGGCGAAAGGCAAAGGCCTGAGCGAAAACCGAGTGGTATTCAACTACGCAGCTCGTAACGCGATGCTACCTAGTGTGACAGCCCTTTCAATGTCGCTAGGTATGGCAATCGGTGGTCAGTTAATTATCGAAATCATCTTTAACTACCCAGGTCTGGGCAGCGTACTTTTCAACGCAATTAACGCTCGTGACTACCAAGTACTGCAAGGTCAGCTGCTTATCATGACGCTATTCATGCTGTTCTTTAACCTAGTTGCAGACATGCTTTACGTTGTTCTTGACCCTCGTCTTCGTAAGGGTGGTAAATAATCATGAAAGACTTTCTAAAACTCATTTGGCGTAACCCGATGGCCCTAACAGGCGTCATCATCCTAAGTATCTTTATTCTTGGCGCGATTGCAGCTCCATTGATCACAAAACATGTACCAGACAAACGTACAGGTAACCCACACGAATACCCTGGTTTCGTAGTGAAGTCTGCACAAACTAACCCTGATGGCTGGGTTGCTCAAAACTTAGCAGACGACCGTCGTACACTGATCATGTCTAAAAAGGCAGACCACGTACTAGGTACAACTCGTATGGGTCGTGACGTTTGGTCTCAAGTGGTATACGGCGCACGCGTATCTCTTGCTGTAGGTTTTGGTGCGGGTCTAACCGTATGTTTACTCGCAACGGTTATTGGTGTTTCTGCAGGTTACTTCGGTGGCCGTGTCGATGACATTCTAACAGCCGCAATGAACATCATGCTGGTAATCCCTCAATACCCATTACTGTTCGTAGTAGCAGCCTTTATCGGTGAGGCAGGGCCACTCACCATAACCTTGGTTATCGGCTTTATGTCCTGGGCTTGGGGCGCCCGTGTTGTTCGCTCCCAGACCTTAGCACTGCGTGAAAAAGAGTTTGTAAAAGCCGCTGAAGTTTTGGGTGAATCTTCATTCCGTATCATCTTCGTAGAGATTCTGCCAAACCTTATCTCTATCGTTGGCGCAAGCTTCATCGGTTCGGTGATGTACGCAATCATGATGGAAGCAACCATCTCGTTCCTAGGTCTTGGTGACCCGAACACAATCAGCTGGGGCATCATGCTTTACAACGTTCAAACCTCTTCATCAATGCTGATTGGCGCTTGGTGGGAACTGTTGGCTCCTTGTATCGCATTGACACTACTTGTAACTGGCCTTGCTCTACTTAACTTCGCTGTCGATGAAATTGCTAACCCGCAACTGCGTTCTCACAAAGGCATGAAGCGTTGGAAGAAACTAGCAGCTCAAGACAAAGAAGAACGTGAACCAGAACTACCACCACAAAATGCACTTTGGAGCGGAGATAAATAATCATGTCTGAACCACTAATTTCTATCCGCAACTTATGCGTGGATTACATCACAGAGTCAGGCGATGTTCGTGCGTGTAACAACGTAAGTTTTGACATCGCTCCAGGTGAAGTATTCGGCCTAGCTGGTGAATCTGGCTGTGGTAAATCAACGGTCGCTTTCTCCCTTATGCGTCTTCATAAGCCGCCCGCTTACATCAGTGGTGGTGAGGTTATCTTCAACGGTGAGAACATCCTTGAATACAGTGACGACCGTATGCAGTCGTTCCGTTGGAGCGAGATGTCGATGGTATTCCAGAGCGCGATGAACGCACTCAACCCAGTACTACCGATGGAAGAGCAGTTCTGTGACGTAATTATGCGTCACACCAACATGACTCGTGAGCAAGCTAAACAACGTGCTGAAGGTCTACTTGAAATCGTCGATATTCACCCGAGCCGATTGAGTGATTACCCTCACCAATTCTCTGGTGGCATGCGTCAGCGCTTGGTTATCGCTATCGCGTTAGCACTGAATCCAAAGCTGATCATCATGGATGAGCCGACAACCGCACTTGATGTAGTTGTGCAACGTGAAATCCTACAAAAGATCTATGCACTGAAAGAAGAGTTTGGCTTCTCGATTCTGTTCATCACCCATGACTTGTCATTGATGGTCGAGTTCTCTGACCGCATCGGCATCATGTACTCAGGTGAGCTAATCGAAGTGGCTAACTCTCAAGATATTCTAGAAAACCCTTACCACCCTTACACCAAAGGGCTGGGAAGTTCTTTCCCTCCACTGACAGGGCCAAAGACAAAACTAGCAGGTATTCCGGGCAACCCTCTGAACCTGTTAGAGATCCCTGAAGGGTGTCGTTTCCAAGCTCGTTGTGACCGTGTACATGAAACGTGTACCAAGGTGCCAACCAAGTTGCGTTCTATCGACCCGGGACATTTGTCTAACTGCCACCTGTACGGTGACCCAATAGTACAAAGGAAGCTATAGCTTGCACGCTGACTCAGCGTGAATAACGAACAAGGCGGCTCGACCGCCTAAAAACAAGCAAAGCGAATAAGGATTCTGGAGACAATTATGAGCAAAGATTTCGGTCAATTATTGGTAGAAGGCAAGAATGTCGTAAAAGACTTCCCAATAAGCAGTACCACCATTCAAACCCCAATGATGCGTGCGATTAACGACGTGTCATTCAAGATGTACAAAAGCCGTGGCCTAGCAGTGGTTGGTGAGTCTGGTTCAGGCAAATCAACAACCGCAAAAATGATCGCAAAAATGTACGCGCCTTCGGGCGGCACGATCGAATACAAAGGTCGTGATATTCAAGAGATCTCAAGCAGAAAAGATCTGATGCACTACCGTGAAGGCGTGCAAATGGTATGGCAAGACCCGTTTGGTTCATTAAACCCAACGCACAATATCTTCCACCACATTGCTCGACCACTGTTGATCCACAAGAAAGTATCTCCGGGCAACAAGAGAGAACTAGAAGAACGTGTTTACGATCTTTTAGAGCAAGTTGGTCTCATTCCGCCAAAAGAGACGGCGAAGAAATACCCTCACCAACTGTCTGGTGGTCAGCGTCAACGTGTCAACCTAGCGCGCAACATCGCGGTAGGTGCAGAAGTTGTACTAGCCGATGAACCAACATCAATGCTTGATGTATCGATTCGTGCCGGTGTTTTGAACCTGATGGAAGAGATGAAGTTTGAGAAGCAAATGTCTCTGCTTTACATCACTCACGATATCGCAACTGCTCGTTATATCGCTGAAGACCTTTCGGTGATGTACGTGGGACACATGGTGGAATGGGGCGATACCGATGACGTTATTGCTAACCCTCAACACCCTTACACTCAGCTATTGGTTTCGGCCGTTCCAGATCCTAAGAAATCGATCCACGAGCAACTTGCTGGCAACAAAGGTGAGATTCCTCTTTGGACACCAGTATCAGCAGGCTGCCCATTTGCAGGTCGTTGTACTCATGCAATGGATAAGTGTAAAGAGCAGCTACCAGGGGTTACGCAGCTCGCTGATAACCACTTTGTGCGCTGTTACCTACACGAAAGCTAAGCAATAAAACCCAAGTTAGGGTCTGCGGACCCTAACTATTTATATCCAAAAAAATTCAAGTACCTAGCCAATAGAAACTAGGACTGTCGGAGAATATTGATGCTGTTATTGACCAACCATATTGGCTATGAGTCCACAGGCCCCAAGCAAGCTATCCTACAAACTAAGAAAGCTCGCCTATCTAGCACAACGGCTCTGCTCGTCTGTGCAGACAACCATATGACTGTCGGAAGTTTTGATGTGGTTAAACAAGGCCGCGTAGCAAATTGGCATCAAGGGCAATTCTTCACTATCGATTTCAGTTCAGCCACTGAATCTGGTCGCTACTATCTGCGCTTTGACAATCTGCGCTCTGAAGTGTTTGAGATTGGTAGCAACCTATTAATGAACCACACGTTTTCTGATGTGCTTCATTACTTTAAGTCACAACGCTGTGGCGGTATTTTCGACAAAAAAGATCGACAAGCACAAATTCTAGGTACCGACCGATACGTCGATGTCCACGGTGGATGGTATGACGCATCTGGTGATGTCAGTAAGTATTTTAGCCACCTGTCTTATGGTAACTACCTAAACCCACAACAAATTCCAATGGTCGTTTGGAACATGCTAAAAAGCGTACGCTTGACTTGCCATAATCCAGACTTCCCGAAATTCTCCATGACTCGTCTAACGGAAGAGGCTCTGTTCGGTGCCGACTTCTTAGTGCGTATGCAAGACGCTGACGGATACTTCTATATGACGGTATTCGACAAATGGAGTAAAGATATCAACCAACGCGATATCTGCGCTTATGCGACTCAAGAAGGTCATAAATCAACGGACTTACAAGCGGGCTACCGACAAGGTGCAGGTGTTGCTATCGCAGCACTAGCCGCAGCTTCTGAGCTTGAAATCTCTGGCAGCTACTCGAGCCACACATACCTTGAAACGGCTGTTAAGGGTTACTGGCACCTAAAAGAGTACAACCTACAGTATCTAAACGATGGTGAAGAGAACATCATCGATGAGTATTGCGCCCTACTCGCAGCCAATGAGCTGTATCGCGTAACTCAAGATCAGCAATACTTAACAGAAGCCCGAACTTGGGCGACTCGTTTAATCTCTCGCCAACATTCAGATGATTCATTTGAGCACTTCTGGTCTGCGAACTCTGATGGCACTCGACCATACTTTCATGCAGCAGAAGCCGGCCTTCCGGTGATTGCACTATGTGAATACATCGACAACGAAACCAATGCTGAACTAAAAGAACAGGCTCGCACAGTTGTTGAACAAGCTTGTCAGTTCGAAATCAACATCACCGACAAAGTCACCAACCCATTCGGCTACCCAAGACAGTACGTTAAATCTGTCGATGGTGATAAACGTGATGCCTTCTTCGTAGCTCAACAGAACGAAACCGGTTACTGGTGGCAAGGCGAGAACGCACGCCTTGGTTCACTCGCCACCATGGCTTACCTAGTTCAACCACATATTAAAGATAGCGAACTTCAAGAACGCTTAATCCAGCTTTCACAAAATAGCCTTGATTGGATCTTGGGCCTCAACCCATACCACATGTGCATGCTCGATGGTCATGGCCATAACAACCCAGACTACCTGCCTCAGCTTGGTTTCTTCAATGCGAAAGGCGGTATCTGTAATGGCATCACGGCTGGTTTTGAAGATGAACAAGACATTGCGTTCAACCCTCCAGCACAAAAAGATGACATGCTTCAAAACTGGCGCTGGGGCGAACAATGGATCCCTCATGGTGCGTGGTTCCTATTAGCCACCGCTGCACAGTTCAACTTCTTAGCTCAGCGTAAGGAGCAATAATCATGACTCTTTACTACGTCGGTATTGATGGTGGTGGTACTTCTTGTCGTGCTCGTATTCGTGACGACCAAGGCAAATTGATTGGTGAAGCGAAAAGTGGCAGTGCCAACATCCTTTTGGGTGTTGATGTTGCGATGAGCTCAATTATTGATGCCATCACAAAAGCGGCACAAGAAGGGCAACTTAACTCTAACGATTTTTCAAATATGCATGTTGGCCTAGCACTGGCTGGTGCTGAGCAAAAATCAGCATGGTTCGACTTCATGTCACAACCGCACCCTTTCGCAAGCATGACACTAAATACCGACGCTTATGGCGCTTGCATTGGTGCTCACAATGGCCAAAACGGCGCAATCATGATTGGTGGTACGGGTTCTTGCGGTATCTACCTAAAAGACGGCGAGCAACATGTGGTTGGCGGTCGTGAATTTCCGATTTCAGATCAAGGCGGAGGCGCAGTGATGGGCCTTCGTTTGATTCAACAAGTCTTGCTTGCAGAAGACGGTATTCGCAGCAAAACCCCACTGACTCTACATGTGATGAATCACTTTAATAATGATGTGGATGCCATTGTCGAATGGTCAAAAGGCGCGATTCCAAAGGATTACGGTCAATTCTCACCAGTGATTTTTCAACTCGCTAACGAAGGTGACGAACTGGCTATCGATATGCTCAAGCAAACCGCGGCTGATATCGAAATGTTTGTCTTAGCACTGCATCGAAAAGGCGCTGACAAGGTGTGCTTAATGGGAAGTATCGCTGAGCGTATTCTCAACTGGCTATCACCACCAGTACAACAATGGATCGTAAAACCTCAATTCGACGCTATTGAAGGCGCATTGATGTTTGCCGGAAAACCACAACACAACTTGTATCAACAGGCTTAGCAGGGAAGTTATATGAATTATCGCATCGACTTAGCTGTTCTTTCTGAACAAAAAAATAACTGCCGATTTGGCCTTACGGTACATAACTTAAGTGACCTCGACGTAAAAGATTGGTCTCTGCACTTTGCATTTGATCGATTCATCCTTCCAGAGAGTTTATCGCAAGGAGAGCTGACTCAAGTTGGCAGCTTTTGCTCGTTCACACCAAGTTCGTCAGTGTTAAAGGCCAACAACCATTACTACCTTGAATTCAGTATTCAAAGCGCCCCATTCCGCTTCTATTCTGATGGCCTTAACGATGCCTTTATCCAGTCACATCATGATGGAGAAACATCGGTACTGCCTGTCGCGATATCACCCATTGTACTGGCTTCGCCATACCGTGAACGCAATCAAATACCCGAAGTTAACGCTGCTGAGGTTGCATTGATTCCTCAACCGAATCATATCGAACTTCAGCAAGGCAGTTTCGCGCTAAGTAGCTTCGCGCTAAATAACGACTGCAGAATTGAGGTTCAATCTCATCTTGCTGATAAGGCAGTATCTTGGTTCCAGCAAGAATTGCTCTCGACCTTTGAGTTGTCTCTTTCGAACGCGCTTTCAGCTGAACTTTCAAAAGACGAAAGCGGCGACATTCTATTTCGCAGCAACCCGACGCTAGATGAAGCCGAATACAAGCTGACCATCACTGCACAACAGATTATTGCTGAATCAGGCAGCCAGTCGGGCTTTACACACGCTGTGGCAAGCTTGATTCAATTAGTTCAACAACTGAATGCAAAGAACTTCTCTCTACCATGCTGCCAGATAGCCGATCAACCTCGCTTTAAGTACCGCGGCATGATGTTGGATTGCGCTCGTCACTTCCACTCAGTGGATCAAGTGAAGCGATTGATCAACCAACTAGCGCAGTACAAATTCAACGTTTTTCACTGGCACCTAACCGATGATGAAGGCTGGAGAATTGAGATCAAGAGCCTGCCTCAGCTAACAGAAATTGGCGCTTGGCGTGGCCCTGATCATGCACTAGAGCCGCAATATACCCACATTGCGGACAACTATGGCGGCTTCTACACACAACAACAGATTCGTGAAGTCATTGAATACGCTGAGCAACGCAGCATCACGGTGATCCCAGAGATCGACATTCCGGGACACTGTCGCGCCGCAATCAAATCACTGCCTGACATGCTGGTAGAGCAAGCTGATACCACTCAATACAAGAGCATTCAGCACTACAACGACAACGTCCTAAACCCAGGCTTGCCCGGCACTTACCAATTCTTAGATGCGGTTATTGAAGAAGTCGCAGAGCTGTTCCCGAGCGAATTGATTCACATGGGTGCAGACGAAGTGCCACCGGGCGTGTGGACCAACAGCCCTGCTGCTCAAGCATTGATGAAAGAACACCAGTACCAAGACAGCAAAGACCTACAAGGCCACCTATTCCGCTATGCCGAAAACAAACTCAAGCAACTCGGCAAACGCATGGTCGGCTGGGAAGAAGCACAGCACGGCGACAAGGTGAGCAAAGAGACCATCATCTACTCATGGCTCAGTGAAGAAGCGGCTGTCAATTGCGCTCGCCAAGGCTTTGATGTGGTGTTGCAACCTGCACAGTTTACCTATCTCGACATGACCCAAGATTATGCACCGGAAGAACCGGGCGTAGATTGGGCTGCCGTTATCCCATTAGAACAAGCTTATACCTACGAAGCACTTGCTGAGATATCCGACACCGACCCAATTCGTAAGCGGATCCGCGGAATTCAGTGTGCTCTATGGTGTGAGATCGTCACCAACCAAAAGCGTATGGATTACATGGTACTCCCAAGAATTAGCGCTTTAGCTGAAGGATGTTGGACACATAAAAACAACCGAAACTGGCTAGATTACCTATCTCGCCTAAAGGGGCATCTGCCATTACTCGACAGACTCAATGTTGATTATCGCAACCCTTGGAAAGCTTAATAAAACAAACCAAAGCGACACTCACATCGAGTGGTTGCTGACTCAAATTAAGGTGCTCAGTTAGATACGACTCAGCATCACTATTTAAAAATTAGCTGCATAGATGCAGTTTGTTAAAAAGGAAATGACAATGAAATACGGCTATTTCGATAACGACAATCGCGAATACGTCATCACTCGCCCTGATGTACCAGCACCTTGGACAAACTACCTAGGTACTGAAAAGTTTTGTACCGTGATTTCGCACAATGCGGGCGGTTACTCGTTCTACAATTCTCCGGAATACAACCGTGTTACTAAGTTCCGTCCAAACGGCACCTTTGACCGTCCAGGACACTATGTTTACCTGCGTGATGATGAGACGGGTGATTACTGGTCTATCTCTTGGCAACCAGTGGCAAAGAGCCTCGATGAAGCGAACTACGAAGTTCGTCACGGCCTGTCATACTCAAAATTCAAATGTGAATACAGCGGCATTACCGCAACCAAGACGCTATTCGTACCTAAGGGTGAAGATGCAGAAGTTTGGGACGTTGTACTAAAGAACAACACTGACAAGCCAAGAACCATCAGCACTTTCTCGTTTGTTGAGTTCTCTTTCAGCCATATTCAATCAGACAATCAAAACCATCAGATGTCTTTGTACTCTGCGGGCACGTCTTACCAAGAAGGTGTTCTGGAATACGACCTGTACTACAACACTAACGACTTTGAAGGCTTCTATTACCTAGCTTCAACTTTCTCACCAGACAGCTACGATGGCCAACGTGACAACTTCCTTGGTATGTACCGTGATGAAGCAAATCCAATTGCGGTTGAAAACGGTAAGTGTTCTAACAGCGCTCAAACTTGTTACAACCATTGTGGTTCTCTGCACAAGCAATTTACGATTCAACCCGGTGAAGAAGTTCGCTTTGCGTATGTACTCGGTATCGGTAAAGGCAACGGTGAACGCCTACGTGAGAAGTACCAAGACACAGCAAACGTAGATGCCGCTTTCCAAGGCATCAAAGATCACTGGGACGAGCGTTGCAACAAATTCCAAGTTAAGTCGCCAAACGAAGGCTTAGACACAATGATCAACACGTGGACGCTATACCAAGCGGAAACCTGTGTGGTTTGGTCACGCTTTGCATCATTCATCGAAGTTGGCGGTCGTACTGGTCTTGGTTACCGTGATACGGCGCAAGATGCTATTTCAGTACCTCATGCTAACCCACAAATGACCAAGAAGCGCATTATCGACCTGCTTCGCGGCCAAGTGAAAGCTGGCTACGGTCTACACTTGTTCGATCCAGACTGGTTCGATCCAGAGAAAGCCGACGTTGAGCCATCAAAATCACCAACGGTTGTTCCAACACCGTCAGATGACGACAAGATCCACGGCATTGAAGACACATGTTCTGATGACCACCTATGGATCGTTCCGACCATCATCAAATACGTAATGGAAACCGGTGAACACGACTTCTTCGATGAAGTGATTCCATACGCAGACGGTGGCGAGGCGACAGTTTACGAACACATGAAAGCGGCACTGAACTTCTCTGCTGAATACGTGGGTCAAACGGGTATCTGTAAAGGTCTTCGAGCTGACTGGAATGACTGTTTGAACCTAGGTGGCGGTGAATCTTCAATGGTTTCATTCCTACACTTCTGGGCGCTACAAGAATTCCTAGATCTTGCTAAGTTCCGTAATAACGATGCTGACGTTGCGAAATATACTGAAATGGCTGCTAACGTTCGCGAAGCATGTGAAACGCATCTTTGGGATGACGAGGGTGGTTGGTACATCCGTGGTCTGACTAAAAATGGCGACAAGATCGGTACCGCTCAACAAGCTGAAGGTCGTGTGCACCTTGAGTCAAACACGCTCGCGGTTCTATCTGGTGCTGTTTCTCAAGAACGCGGTGAGAAAGCGATGGACGCTGTTGATGAGAACCTTTTCTCAGAATACGGCCTACACCTAAACTCTCCTTCATTTGCAACACCAAACGATGATATCGGTTTCGTAACTCGCGTTTACCAAGGCGTAAAAGAGAACGGCGCAATCTTCTCTCACCCTAACCCATGGGCTTGGGTGGCAGAAGCGAAACTAGGTCGTGGTGACCGCGCGATGAAGTTCTACGACGCACTGAACCCTTACAACCAAAACGACATGATTGAAACGCGTTACGCAGAACCATACTCGTACGTGCAGTTCATCATGGGTAAAGATCACCAAGACCACGGCCGTGCAAACCACCCTTGGTTAACCGGTACCTCTGGTTGGGCTTACTTCGCGGTAACCAACTTCATTCTTGGTGTTCGTACAGGCTTTGAAGGCTTAACGGTTGATCCTTGTATCCCGACTGATTGGCCAGAGTTCGAGGTTACTCGTCAATGGCGTGGCGCGACTTACAACATCACAGTGCAAAACCCGAATGCAGTAAGCAAAGGCGTTGCCTCTATCACTATCAATGGTGAATCAGTTGAAGGCGCAATCCCAGTACAAGCAGAAGGCAGCGTGAACGATGTTGTCGTTGTTCTAGGCTAGTCACGCAATTTAACGAACAGCTCTTGTCTCAAGTCTTTACGGGCTTGAGACAATGAGACTAAAAGGATTTTCTAATGATTAAATTTGGTACAGGTGGCTGGCGCGCTTTCATTGGTGAAGAGTTCACTAGAGAAAACGTCCGTTTGGTAGCACAAGCGCTCGCAAACATCATTAACAACGAAGATGCAGCCAAGAATGGGTTTGTGATCGGCTATGACCGTCGCTTCCTTTCCGATAAAGCCGCATGTTGGTTTGCAGAAGTACTTGCGGCGAACAACATCAAAGTGAGCTTCATCGATAAGTTCGTTCCAACTCCTATCGTGATGTTCCAAGCGAAAGAGATGGGATGCACCTACTCGGCGTGTATTACCGCTTCTCACAACCCCGCTGATTACAATGGTATTAAGGTGTTCATTGAAGGCGGCCGAGATGCCGATGAGATCATCACAGAGAAGATCGAACAGCAAATCGCAACACTGACCAACGAAGATGTTATCCGAGTCGATTTCGAACAAGCATTAAACGACAAAGAAATCGAGATCATCAACCCGATGAACGACTTTGTTGATTCAATCATCAACTTCATCGATATCGATTCGATCAAGAAAGCTAACCTACGTGTACTGATTGATCCAATGTTTGGCGTGGCAAAAAATGCTCTGCAAACCGTGCTGATTAACGGTCGTTGTGATGTCGACGTCATCAACGATGGCAAAAACCCAGATTTTGGTGGCTTGATGCCATCGCCAAATGCTGCAACGCTCTATCGCTTGAAGCACTTAGTTGCAGCAGAAGGCTATGACATTGGTATTGGTACTGATGGCGATGCCGACCGTTTGGGAATCATCGATGAGAAAGGTCACTTCATTCACCCTAACGAAGTACTACTCCTGCTTTACTACTACTTGCTGGAATACAAAGGCTGGAAGGGCTCTGTCGTTCGTAACATCGCAACCACACACCTATTGGATAAAGTGGCGGCAGATCATGGTGAGAAGAGCTTTGAGGTTCCTGTAGGCTTTAAGCATATCAGCTCGCAAATGGAGGCTGATGACTCTCTGATTGGCGGCGAAAGTTCAGGTGGTTTAACTATTCGTGGTCACATCAAAGGTAAGGATGGCGTATTTGCTTCAAGCTTACTGGTTGAGATGATCAGTGTGACAGGCAAGAAGCTGTCTGAATTACTTGATGAGATTTACTCTAAATATGGCTATGCCTACACCGCAGAAGGCGATTGTAAGTTTAAACCTTCAGAGAAAGAAGCGCTCTACACTAAGATCTACGTCGAGAAGCAACTGCCTGAATTTGAATACGAAATTGAAAAAGTCAGCTATGAAGATGGTGCCAAGGTGTACTTCAAGAATGGCGGCTGGGTAATTGCTCGCTTCTCAGGAACAGAGCCGTTACTACGAATCTTCGCAGAAATGGAAGATAAAGACACTGCAGAACGTGTTCTTCAAAAAGTGAAAGACTTCCTCTCTCTATAGGCTTATAGAGTGCAGCAGTTTTGTATGGGACTTAACAAATCACTGCCTTGTTAAAGCCTATAAGTGAAGAACTCTTGCCCAGTACTTTGTTTAAAGTGCTGGGCTTTTTTATCGCGATTCTTGTAACGATTACTATCGCGTTATATCTCTTTAAAAAGCTAATACGCCTTTGGTATCGACTTTTACGTTGACCGGCATACCCACTTCAAGTGCTTCTGACGAGGTTGCTAATAACTTCTGACCATGTGCTTCGATTACATAACGACAGTGATCGCCCATAAATTGCTGCTCGAGCACTGAAATAGCACTATCTTGCTCGTAACTTGCTTGTATATGCTGGGGTCTTAGCAGAAGCTCACATGTATTGCCGAACTCAATCTCCGTTTGCGGTTTGGCTTCAACCATACCCAAACTGGTTTCAAATTCATGCTCTGAAATACGCTGTGCATTGAGATAGCTACCGCCGCCCAAAAAGTCTGCAACGAACTTACTCGAAGGATGGAAATACAACTCAGATGCCGAACCATACTGTTCAATCACACCGTGGTTCATTACTGCCATCTTATCTGCAAACGCGAACGCTTCTTCACGGCTGTGAGTTACGAAGATAGCTGTAACACCCTGCTTCTTAAAGATCTTACGAATCTGAGAAATTAGCTCATGACGAACCTGAGTATCGATGTTTGAGAATGGTTCATCCAATAACAATAAGTCTGGCTTGTAAGCTAAAGAACGAGCAATCGCGACACGTTGCTGTTGTCCACCTGAAAGTTGGTGTGGGTAGCGGTCACCGTACTCATCTAAGTGAACCAGCTCCAGCATCTCTTGAACCTTCTCTTTCTTTTGCTGCTCAGAAAGGTCTTTCAAGCCAAAGCCGACATTCTGGTTTACCGTCAGGTGCGGAAACAGGGCGTAATCTTGGAAAATCATACCAATGTTACGCTGCTCTGGTGGCAACCAATTCTCGCCATCATCAATGGTTTGACAGTTCAAACTCATCACACCGCTACTTAATGGAAGTAAGCCCGCAATCGCCTTCAGTAAGGTCGTTTTACCGCAGCCACTCGCACCAAGAAGACAAACAATTTCACCATGCTCAACTTCTAACGAGAGCGCTTCCAAAATGGTTTGCGACTCATACTTACAAGTCAGATCTTTAATTGATAATGCACAACTCATTAGTTTTTCTGCTCCAAGGAACGGTTTACGATGATCAGAGGAATTAAACCCACCAACACCAATAATACAGCAGGCATCGCCGCCAACTCTAGGTGCTCATCTGAGGCATAGTTATAAACATAAGTCGCCAATGTTTCGAAGTTGAAAGGACGCAGCAGCAATGCCGCATTCAACTCTTTCATTGATTCGATAAACACCAGTAAACCAGCGATCAATGCGCCACGTTTAATCAAAGGTAAATGAACACGGCGTAACATCTGATTGGTATTGCAACCCATGGTTTTTGAGGCCATATCCAATGAAGGGGATACTTTACTCAAGCTGCTTTCAATACTGCCAATTGCCACTGCAGAGAAACGTACGACCATGGCAAAAATTAGCGCGAACATGGAGCCAGAGAAGATCAAACCAGGTCGCCCCCACTCCATCACTTTCGCAATGTCATTGACCAAGTGATCCATGAACAAAACAGGTACCATCACCCCAATCGCTAACACGGTGCCAGGAACGGCATAACCCATCGAAGCGAGACGCATATAAGCCTGATTTTTCTTACTAGGACTAACGCGTTGGTTAAAGTTAACAATCATCGCGATAACCACGCCAATAATCGCAGCAGCTACCGAAACGTAAAGACTGTTGATGGCATACTCTCTGAATTCAGGGGTCCAGCTTTGAGCAAAATATTTGTAGGCGTAAATAATGAGCTGGCCAAGAGGGAATAAGAACGCAACGCAAACTAATCCCCAGCACCAGAATAGTGCCAGCCATTTTTTCCAACCAGAAAGGTCGTAACGAAAATCTTCGCGGC
This sequence comes from Vibrio sp. Vb339, assembly GCF_902751245.1. Taxonomy (NCBI): domain Bacteria; kingdom Pseudomonadati; phylum Pseudomonadota; class Gammaproteobacteria; order Vibrionales; family Vibrionaceae; genus Vibrio; species Vibrio sp. Vb339. The sequence goes on from NZ_CADDIS010000002.1 coordinate 1,503,226, forward strand.
TGCTGAACTGATTCTGGAATAGCTTCTGCTTACGCCGACTGTATCGCTCTGAGCTCAACAGTAGGATCACGATAACCAACATGATTGCCGATATTTTCGCTGCTGCCGTTAAGCTTGAGTAGCCAAGCCAAGTATCATAAACCGCAGTCGTTAAAGTATTTACCGCAAAGTAACTCACGGTACCAAAATCACCGATGGTTTCCATTGCAACAAGCGATAAACCGACCGCCATTGATGGACGAACAAGTGGTAAAGAGATACGACGGAAGCTTTCCCAAGGTGAGCATTTAAGCAAACGAGCGGATTGCAATAAGGAGACGTTTTGCTCCATAAATGCCGCGCGGCACAGCAAATATACATAAGGATAGAGAACGAGAGACAGAACAATAATAGCGCCGGATAAGGTTCTAATATCAGGGAACCAATACTCTCCAGGTCCCCACCCAGTAAGATCTCGCAGTAAAACCTGAACAGGACCAGCAAAGTCGAACCAATCGGTAAAGATATAGCCAACAATATAGCCTGGCATTGCTAATGGCAGGACGAGTGCCCACTGCAAAACACGCTCTCCCGGAACACGGCACATTGCCATAACCCAAGCCGACGGAATACCAAAAACTAAAGACAGGAACATGGTTCCTATGACTAAAACCACCGTATTGTAGGCATAGGTAGGCATCACTGTGGACATCAGATGAGAAAATAGCTCATCCGTTTCTCCAACAGCCGTCGTAAAAATCGCTAAGATCGGTAAAACCAGTAATACAGCAATAATGCTGCTACTGGTGATCCATAAATAATTCTTTTCTTTCATCGCCTAACTACAACGAGGCTTAATGAAACACAAATGCATTTGCAAATACATCTCATATCCTTTTAATGGTGGGGTTATTTATACCCATATACTCTAATGACTTCAAGGTGAGATGCTAATAACTCAAGGGATCAACGGGGTGCTTTGTATCAAAAAGTGATTTTCCAATAACAAACAACCCCAAGTAGCCAAAATGGCGACTTGAGGTTGTCATTTTACTTAGGCCGAAGCCTACCGTAATAAATTATAGATCGAACTTAACTTCGTCTAATAGCTTGATTGCAGCCGCGTGGTGGTTTGCAATTTCATCTAGAGAAATAGTATCCGCTTTGAACTCGCCCCATGAAGCAACAAGCTCAGAAGGTTTAACGTCTGCTTTCACTGGGTATTCGTAGTTCACTTCTGCGTACATGCTTTGTGCTGTGTTACCAGATAGGAATTCCATCAGCTTAACGGCATTCTCTTCATTTGGAGAGTATTTAGCCATTGCCATACCAGAGATGTTTACGTGAGTACCCGTTGTTTCTTGGTTAGGGAAGTTAATGTAAACAGAGTCAGCCCAAGCTTTTTGCTCTTTATCATTAACCATCTTACCTAGGTAGTAGCTGTTACCAAGAGCAACATCACATAGACCTTCTTTAATCGCTTTAACTTGCGCGCGGTCGTTACCTTGAGGCTTACGTGCTAGGTTTGCTTTTACGCCTTCTAGCCATTCTTTCGTTTCAGCTTCACCTTTGTGAGCAATCATCGAAGATACTAGAGAAACATTGTATGGGTGCTTACCGCTACGAGTACAGATTTTGCCTTTAAATTCAGGCTTAGTTAGATCTTCGTAAGTGAACTCTTCACCTAGACGACCAACACGGTCACGTGAAGAATAAACGCTACGTGTACGAGTTGTTAGAGCGAACCATTCGTTATCTGTATCTTGGTATTGAGCAGGGATGTTCTTTTCAAGTACATCGCTCTCTACAGATTGAACTAGACCTTGTTTAGTTAGTTCAGATAGACGGCTGATATCTACAGTTAAGACAACGTCAGCTGGGCTGTATTCACCCTCTTGAGCTAACTTCTCTGCTAAACCTTTTTTAGCAAACTTAACGTTTACTTTAATGCCAGTCTCTTTTGTGAACTCTTTGAACATTGGCTCAACAAGGAAAGGTTGACGGTAAGAGTATACGTTTACTTCTTCCGCAGCCATTGCTGTCGGGGCAATTACACCACACGCTAGAGCTGAAAGTGTTAGCAGTTTCTTCATTGTAAAATCCTTTATATCGAAATGATAATGTCTATCAGTTGCGTTATTATATTCATCATTAACATAATTACAATGACGACCAACAAAAAATCCGTCTACTCAGACCATTTAAACTCTCACTTTTGTAACAAACCATTTCAACTTTGTGTCTTGTCATCCCCCTTAAACAATAAGCCTAACTTCAACGTTCGTGTTTATATATTGTGCAACCGTAAATACAAGAAAGCCCCGCAACAAGAGTTACGGGGCTTTCTTTGTCTAACCTACCCAATTCAGATTAGGCGACGACTGTTGATTATTTTACTGATACAAACTCAGGGTAAGCGCCGACACCACAATCGTGCATGTCCATACCTTCAAGTTCTTCATCTTCCGTTACTCGGATACCGATTGTTGCTTTAAGCACTGCCCATACCGCTAAGCTAGCACCGAATACCCATGCAAAGATTACTGCTGCACCTAATAGTTGAGCACCAAACGTTGCATCAGCGTTGCTTAGTGGCACAGCCATTAGACCGAAGAAACCACATACACCGTGTACAGAGATAGCACCTACTGGATCATCAATCTTAGCTTTGTCTAGAGCGATGATGCTGAATACAACCAATGCACCAGATACCGAACCAATAGCTACAGCAAATAGAGGTGATGGTGATAGAGGGTCTGCAGTGATTGCTACTAGGCCCGCTAACGCGCCGTTAAGAATCATTGTTAGGTCTGCTTTACCCCAAGTTGTTTTACATACTAGTAGTGCTGCGATTGCACCTGCTGCTGCTGCTGCGTTGGTGTTAAGGAAGATTTGACCTACTGCTGTTGCGTTCTCAAAATCCGAAACCATCAGTTGAGAACCGCCGTTGAAACCGAACCAACCAAACCAAAGGATAAATGTACCTAGCGTTGCAAGTGGCATGTTTGAACCAGGAATCGGGTAGATTTCACCGTTCTTACCGTATTTACCTTTACGAGCACCGAGTAGTAAAACACCAGCCAACGCTGCTGCTGCACCAGCCATGTGTACGATACCTGAACCTGCGAAGTCACTGAAACCCGCTTCTGATAGGAAACCACCGCCCCAAGTCCAGTAACCTTCAACTGGGTAAATAAACGCTGTTAGCACTACAGAGAAGATTAGGAATGACCAAAGCTTCATACGCTCAGCAACCGCACCAGATACTACAGACATTGCTGTTGCAACGAAGACTACCTGGAAGAAGAAGTCTGATTCTAGAGAGTGGTCTGCGCCTTCACCTTGTGTACCAATTAGAGTACCAAATGATGGCAACCAACCGCCTTCACCGTTGTCGACATACATGATGTTGTAACCAACCACTAAGAAAGCAGTACAAGCAATTGCGTACAAACAGATGTTCTTAGTTAAAATTTCTGTGGTGTTCTTTGAACGAACTAGGCCAGCTTCTAACATCGCGAAGCCTGCTGCCATCCACATTACCAACGCACCTGAAATGAGGAAGAAAAAAGTGTCTAGTGCGTAACGTAGTTCCGTTACTGTTGTTGTAAGTTCCATATTAAAGTCTCCAGTCCTTGTAATTCTTTAAAGTGCTTCAGCATCCATTTCACCAGTACGAATTCGTACGGCTTGGCTTAGGTCATACACAAAAATTTTGCCGTCGCCGATTTTTCCTGTGTGTGCCGCTTGGCTAATCGCTTCAACAACTCGGTCAACATTTTCAGCTTGGGTAGCAATCTCTAGCTTCACCTTTGGTAGGAAATCCACTTGGTACTCTGCACCACGATACAATTCAGTGTGTCCCTTCTGACGACCAAAGCCTTTCACTTCAGAAACAGTCATACCTTCAATACCCACATCAGAGAGCGCTTCGCGTACATCGTCTAATTTGAATGGCTTAACAATGGCATTTATTAATTTCATATTCGTTCCTTAAATTCTTACTTAATCCGTTAATTCTCTTATTACAATCCAAGTAGCGTGCCAAAAAGTTAAGTGATTGATTTTAAATGATATAAAGATAATAAGGTCGTAATAACGAAAAAGGCCGCACCAATATGGTGCGGCCTTTTCACTATCTTAATGCGTAATGCTCTTATTGCTCCAGTTTTGGGCAACGGAGCCTTCAAAGCTCTGAGTGACTAACAAATAGGTATTAGAGACTAGTAACCTAAAAAATCCATCCAGCGTTCGATGAGCAGTTCGAAATCATCGATTCCGCAGCTTGCTTGGCTTTCACAGTTATAGAAGTCGAATTCACTGCCCTCTTCCATCTCTTGCTCATGCGCTAACACGTTTTCTTGAATCGTTACTTCATCTTCATTGATCGCAAGGCTAATCTCTTTGCCAAGCAGCGTCACTTCATTACTCAGATCCTGTCGAGATTGCTCAATCAACGCCATCACATGATCTAATTTCTGCTTATCTTTACCGATCTCTTCTTGAAGCCAACGGCCAACAATCTCATGGCCCATGCTGCATTTCACATAGTATTCACCCATTAGAGTGTTTCTAGTAAATTCGAATTCCATAAGGCTCCAAAGCTCTAATAAAAAGAGACTCAATAAAAGGGTTGTGGCAAAAATGAGGCGAGAGTATATAGCGAAGTCATCAAGAGATCGAGTCGCTCGTCGTCCAGAATTCAGACATAAAAAAACGCCTACCGAAGTAGACGTTCTATCATTTGGGTTCCTCTAAATAGTTGGAGTTGCAGTTAGGCGACAAGTACGTTCATCCCTATGAGCATAGAAGCTCTATGTGATTAGGGTGAACGTACGCAGTCAACAACGCTGCAGCTACAAATATAACGAGGTACTAAGCTGGTTCTTGGAAGATAACAGTGTCTGCTTTTTCCGTGTACTGACCCATTTTATGGAAGTTCAGGTAACGGTATGTATCAGCAGCCGTTGCATTAATCTTCTCAGCGTACTCTAAGTACTCTTTTTTCGTTGGGATGCGACCTAGAATCGCACCAACAGCAGAAAGCTCAGCAGAAGCCAGATAAACGTTCGCGCCATTACCTAAGCGGTTCGGGAAGTTACGCGTTGACGTCGACATAACCGTCGAAGCATCAGCAACACGAGCTTGGTTACCCATACATAGTGAACAACCAGGAGTTTCGATACGTACCCCAGCACGACCGAAGATGCCGTAGTAGCCTTCTTCTGTCAGTTGGTCTTTATCCATCTTCGTTGGCGGAGCCACCCATAGGCGAGTATTTAGCGAGCCGTTAAACTCTTCTAACATCTTACCTGCAGCACGGAAGTGACCGATGTTGGTCATACAAGAACCGATGAACACTTCTTGAATCTCAGTGCCTTGAACGTCAGAAAGAAGACGAGCATCATCTGGATCGTTTGGTGCACATAGGATAGGTTGATCGATGTCAGCAAGATCAATCTCGATAACATGCGCGTATTCCGCATCTGAATCAGCAGATAGCAACTCAGGGTTCGCTAACCACTCTTCCATTGCTGTGATACGACGCTCAATCGTACGAACATCACCGTAACCTTCAGCAATCATCCACTTAAGCATAACGATATTCGAGTTCAGGTACTCATCGATAGACTCTTGAGATAGCTTAACCGTACAACCTGCAGCAGAACGCTCAGCAGATGCATCAGAAAGCTCAAATGCTTGCTCAACAGATAAGTGCTCAACACCTTCAATTTCTAGTACACGACCAGAGAATTCGTTGATCTTACCGGCTTTCTCTACCGTTAGTAGGCCTTGCTTGATGCCGTAAAGAGGAATGGCATGTACTAGGTCACGTAGCGTGATACCCGGTTGCATTTCACCTTTAAAGCGAACCAAGATAGATTCAGGCATATCAAGAGGCATAACGCCTGTTGCTGCAGCAAATGCTACCAAGCCAGAACCCGCAGGGAATGAAATACCTAGAGGGAAACGAGTATGCGAGTCACCACCTGTACCTACAGTATCAGGAAGAAGCATACGGTTTAGCCATGAGTGGATAACGCCATCACCCGGACGAAGTGAAACACCCGCACGGTTCATGATGAAATCAGGTAGCGTATGGTGAGTGTTTACATCGACTGGTTTAGGGTATGCCGATGTATGACAGAAAGATTGCATTACAAGGTCTGCAGAGAAACCAAGACACGCCAGATCTTTAAGCTCATCGCGAGTCATAGGACCGGTCGTATCTTGAGAACCGACTGTCGTCATTTTAGGTTCACAGTACTGACCAGCACGCACACCTTCAACGCCGCATGCTTTACCAACCATCTTCTGAGCTAGCGTGTAGCCTTTATCAGATGCAGATGGGTCGATTGGTTTAGCAAACAGATCCGTTTCTTCTAGACCTAGAGCGTCACGAGCACGACCCGTTAGACCACGACCGATGATCAGTGGAATACGGCCACCAGCACGCACTTCATCAAGAAGTACTTTGCTTAGCTCAAAGTTTGAAATCACAGAACCGTTCTTGTGAACAACACCTTCGTACGGGTAGATATCAATGATATCGCCCATGTTCATATCTTGTACGTTCAGTTCAATGGGTAGTGCGCCTGAATCTTCCATCGTGTTGTAGAAGATTGGTGCAATTTTACCACCAAGACAAACACCGCCAGTACGCTTATTTGGTACGAATGGGATATCTTCACCCATAAACCAAAGTACTGAGTTTGTTGCCGATTTACGTGAAGAACCTGTACCAACAACATCACCAACGTAAGCCAGTGGAATGCCATCTTTTTGCATTTCTTCAATTTGTTTGATTGGACCAACGCTACCCTGTTCATCTGGAGTAATGCCATCACGTTCCATCTTCAGCATCGCTTTCGCGTGTACTGGGATGTCAGGACGTGACCATGCATCAGGCGCTGGAGATAGGTCATCGGTGTTCGTTTCACCGGTAACTTTAAATACTTTAACGGTGATCTTTTCCGCTACTTTGTTTTTCGCTGTAAACCATTCAGCATCAGCCCAAGATTGAAGCACTTGTTGTGCAGATGCATTGCCAGCTTTCGCTTTCTCTTCTACGTCATAGAACGCATCGAACATCAGTAGAGTATGAGATAGAGCTTTAACAGCGATTGGAGCAAGCTCAGCATCGTCTAGTAGAGATACTAGAGATTCGATGTTGTAGCCGCCTTGCATGGTACCAAGCAATTCTGCAGCTTTTGCTTTGCTTACTAGTGGAGAAGCTACTTCACCTTTAGTGATAGCCGTAAGGAAGCCAGCTTTTACGTAAGCGGCTTCATCTACACCCGGTGGAATGCGATTTTCTAGTAGGTCAAGAATGATTTCTTCTTCACCTTGAGGTGGATTCTTCAGAAGTTCAACTAGGCCAGCTACCTGCTCAGCATCTAGTGGTTTTGGAACAACTCCTTCGGCAGCACGTTCTTCGACGTGTTTACGGTAGGCTTCAAGCACGACTTTTTTCCTCTCATTGCGGTTCACTTCTTCCCTTCATAATTGTTAGTAAAATAAAGAAGTGAACATCCTTGGAAACTTGGCTCTCCATTGCCATTTTTGTCATTCAATTTGTATTGATGAGCGGCGTCATAGAGGCCAAACTGTGGGCGGTAGAATAGCAAATTTAACGTTAAATTAAAATCTTATCATTTTGACCAACATAGCAAGTTAAGACGAAAGTCCCACTATTTTTGCCTAATTACGCACTTAAATGGCGACTCTGCGCATGATTATTTGTAGGACGTACCTACAATCAGATACACCGAATCGAAATTATCTTCGGTTCGGCCATAAGCTAAAATGATCGGCCCGATTGGTGAATCGACACCTGCGAAAACAGAACCCGCGGTGTACATTGGCGCTTCATCAATACTCAAATCATTGTTCGACCAAACACCACCATGCTCAATGGATGCACCCACGTAGAATGGTGATTCAAAGAGGCCGAAGTCATTTTCAAACCACTTATAACGATAAATAAGGCTGGTGTAGGCCAAGTTCTGACCAATCATACTGTTCCTTGGAATACCTGATAGGTTTAAGAAGCCACCAAGCTCTTTGGGATCAATAGGGAAAATCGAATTTTTGCTCTCTACAATACCGTAATCGAGCTTTGCGACTAAAGTATGCTTCTCGATACTCTTTGCTGCCATTAAATTAGCCGAAAACTCATAAACCGTATCGCTCTCAGACGTCAACTCTGTTTCGTTAATCGAGCTATCATTCTGAAAGTCATCATGAGAAACAAGGTATTCTAAATCAACAAAATAACCTTCAGTTGGCAAGCTGAAGTTATCCAAAGTATCCAATCGATAATTGATAAATCCACCAATACGCGTGTAACCACCATTACCTAACGAAGGTAAAGAAGCCACCTCAACATCCCCATCAGTATAACGAACACCAAACTTCAGCTCTTGCCATAAGGTAGGTTGATAGCCTAACGCTAATTCACCGACATACTCGCTATAGGTCATTGGAAAGTAGTCTTTCGTTACGTCCAGTGTCGGCTCTTCAATATCGTCAATATCTACCGGTAGATTTCTGTTTTCCTTGCTATAAACAACCGATGCAGAAGTGAACAATTTTTGACTCGAAAAAAATGGCGAATAGAGTTCCGCCTCAATTCGTTTATCCGTTCCCATCTCGATATTGGTTCTTAGCTCTGCACCGTGCGAGTTGATATCGGTAAAGTTGGCTGAAACACCGATCGAGTACTGACTGGTAGTGGAGAAATCATCTTCAAGAAAGAATCGAAAGTTGAGGTAGTTTGGCCCCCAAGATTTTTCGTTCACATCGACCTGCAGTTGCTCCTCGCCATCTACAGTGTCAAATTCATAAGTCACCAACTCGAATCTATCTAGCGCATAGAGGTCTTGTACTTTAGATTCAATTTCACTGGTCTTCAGAACCTCACCTGAATCAAGGTTTAAACGGTTTTCGATCAGCTTATCGGAATAGTGGGTATTGTTATTGATGACAACTCGGTCAACGACGGTCTGATCGCCGTGTTTCAGCTGTCTGCGCGCTTTTTGTTTGTCCTCGATATAATGCTGATAATCGGCATTTGAGAGCGATAGCTTAGAAAGTTCATCAGTATGCTGCTTAGCAGATTCATAACCCGCGAGGAAAGCCGATGGCATTTTATCAAATTCTGTCGTCTCCATTTCCCCAACATCTGGGCGCAGGAAGACATCATCGTCTGTGAGTGTTTCAGCTTGCTCTTGGGTGCTGCGTTGAACAAGATAATTAGAGAGTTGGTCAGCTGCGGCTAGAAAATTCGTGAAATCATCTTTGCCTTTGTAGTTGGTACTGATATCCACCGCAATGACGATGTCTGCACCCATCGCTCTGGCTAGGTCGACGGGCATATTATTGGTGACACCACCATCAACCAGCATTCGACCATCTAGCTCATAAGGGGGAAGCGCTCCGGGAACTGACATACTGGCCATCATGGCATCAACAAGGTGACCATGGTCGATGACCACCTCTTCAAGTTCGATAATGTCGGTTGCGACGGAACGGTATGGAATCGCAAGATGGTCGAAAGAATCGAATGAGGATAGATTACCTGTGGTCTCACGCAGAATACGTAACATATTCTGGCCTTGCACCACCCCTTTCCTTGCTTTGATTTCGCCCCAACCTAAGCCGAGATCGGTGTTCAGTTGGTAGCGGTCTTCATATTCTTTGTCACGTACACGGCGATCACTACGGTTAACGCGATCACGATAACCGCGATTCCAATCGACCGTATAAATAAAGCTCTCGATCTCGTCTGCGCTCATCCCTGTCGCATAAAGACCACCAACGTATGAGCCCATACTGGTACCGGTAATATAATCAACCGGGATTTGCATCTCTTCTAGAGCTTTAAGCACACCAATGTGAGCTGCACCTTTTGCCCCACCACCAGCAAGAACGACAGCAACGGTTGGTCTTTTATGAGCTTGTTCAGCCTGCTGAGATTGATCAATCTGTGTCGCGGTGGATGCAAACAGCTGAAAACTGATCACAGTACCGACAACACCTAAGCCACTCACTAACCAACGAGAAATCATTATTTTAACTGTCCTTGTCATTCTTTCTTGTTACGACTTTACCACTGAAAAAGCTTCTTTAGCCACTGTTTTGGTTGACTTTCACAACCCTTTTTAATGTTTCCATCCTCATCCCAAACTGGCAGTTTGACTGCGCCATCACAATCAAACTCTAAAGCCCCTTGAGAAGTTCGAGTAAAGTTAGCGGTGACAATTCCTGTCGGCCAAGGCAGCAATAACTGCTCGGGTGTTCTCTGTTTGAGATAATCGGCATAAACACGTAACGCACCACTCGAACCAGTAAGCTTAGTCGGCTTATTATCATCACGCCCTAGCCAGATGGTCGTCACTTCACGGCCATCAACGCCCACAAACCAACTGTCTCGGCTGTCATTACTGGTACCGGTCTTGCCGGCTAATCCTGCCCATGCAAACTGACCTTGTAGGAAACGCCCCGTACCTTCCGATACGCCACGTTTCATTGCATAGGTTGTTAGCCAAGCGGCTTGCTGGTCAACGCTTTGTGATACACGAGGGATCGACTGATACAGAACCTCGCCATCGTTATCAACCACAGAGCGAAGTGCAGACAAAGGTGCGATACGGCCAGAGTTGGTGATAGTTTGATACATCTGCGCGACTTGGAATGGAGTCAGTGAGAACGACCCCAAAAACATCGACGGTACTGGGCGAATTTCATTTTTATCGACCCCCAGTTTTCCAATCGTATCCGAGACACTATCAATGCCTAATTGCATGCCTAAACGAACAGTAGGTACGTTGTAAGACTTAGAAAGCGCCACATACAAAGGCACATCGCCACGGAACTTACGATCGAAGTTTCTCGGGCTCCACACGCTACCTTTACTGCCTTTCAAGCTCAGTGGCGTGTCTTTCAATGTTGTCGCCAACGTGTACTTCTGAGGCTGCTCTAGTGCGGTTAAGTAAATTGCAGGCTTGACCAAAGAACCAATTGGGCGACTCGCGTTCAAGGCACGGTTAAAGCCATCGTAGCCAGTACGCTTACCACCGACCATCGCCCGGATTTCACCGGTATTTCTATCCACGGCAATAGCTGCTGCTTCCAGCTTGTTACCTGCGGTTTTCGATAAATCAGGCACCTTACGAGCAATCGACTTCTCTAACTTGTCTTGAGATACCGGATCCAGAGAGGTAAAGACTCGAATCCCTTTTTTCGCCTCAAATCGATCGCCGACATACTTCTTAAGCTCAATGTTTACTTGTTGGAAATAAGCGGGCTGACGGCTAGCAATGCGTGGGTTGTCTTGAATATCCAAATCACGACTCGCCGCCTCTTCGTATTGTCGCGGAGTTAAGATGTCTTGTTGCATCAATAAGCGAAGAACCAAATCGCGTCGAGTCTTAGCACGCTCAGGATAACGAACCGGATTGTAATACGACGGTCCTTTCACCATACCCACCAGCAGTGCTAGCTGATCGATACGGAGCTCTTGAATTGGCTGACCGAAGTACAAGCGAGACGCTAAGCCGAAGCCATGAATCGCTTGTCCACCATTTTGCCCAAGGTAAACCTCGTTTAAGTAAGCCTCTAGGATTCGGTCTTTGCTGTAACGATGGTCCAAAATAAGTGCAATGTAGGCTTCACGAACCTTACGCCACAATGTACGTTCACTGGACAAGAACAGGTTTTTTGCCAACTGTTGTGTCAGCGTACTACCACCTTGTACCGTTCGCCCAGCTTTGACGTTAACGACCATTGCACGAGCAATGGCCAGTGGCGACACTCCATCGTGTTGATAGAAATTTCGGTCTTCGGTTGCTAATAAGGCATCAACCATCACTTCTGGGAATTGATTACGTTTTAAGAACAGGCGCTGCTCATCGTTACTTTTCTCAAGCATGCCAAGCATTTTTGGTTCAACACGTAGGTAGCCCATGTCGCCTTTCTTCTCTAACGACTGAATACGAGTTAACTCGGTACCGTTGAAATGCAGCATCACATGACGATCCGCTTCCGGTCCATCGACAAACTCGAACGGACGACGAATCATTTCAATCTTGGTGGAAGAAGAGGAGTATTCGCCTGGGTGACGAGGCGCGTTCACCTTACGATAATTAAGTACATCGAGCTCATTCTTAACCTGAACCAAACTCACCGGAGTTCCCGGAGACAGGTCTAGCACTCGCGCATAAACCACGGTTGGCAAATCAAACAGCTGACCTTCAAAGCGCTGCTTAACCACAGAATCGAGATAAATACCGACGAACAACAGCAATGCCGCAAGCGCTAAGCCCGCTTTCCAAGAAATGCCCCATAGGATCTTCAACCAACCTCTTTTGCCAGATTTCTTAGCCTTAGGTTTGGTCTTTTTCGCAGCCGCTCTTGGTTTTCTTGGCTTGGCTTTGGTCGCTGGTGACTTCTTTGCTGGCGCTTTTTTAGGTGGTGCCTTTTTTGGCGTTAACATTTTGGTCATCATCGATTCAACTGTCGTTTGGTTTTAGTGGTTGCTACATGGTTAGCAGGGTCATCCGGCCAAGGATGTTTTGGGTAACGGCCTTTCATCTCTTTTTGTACTTCTTTGTACGCGCCAGCCCAAAAGCCGGCTAAATCTTGAGTAATTTGCAGTGGTCGCTGTGCTGGAGAAAGTAACTCAAGCACTACTTTTTTACGCCCTTGCGCGATCAATGGCGAGTCTTGTTCGCCAAAGACTTCCTGCATTCGCACTGAGATCACTGGTTCAGATTGATATTGATAACGAATGGCCTTCTTGCTGCCTGTTGGCATCAGATAGTGCGTTGGCAGCCATTGGTCGATTTCTTGATTCAAAGGCCAGCCAAGATAAGCCGACAATGCTTGCTCAATCGAAACACTAGCCAGCCCTTTTGCCGACTTAATGCCATTCAAATACGGAGATAGCCACTCATCAAGGTGTTCAATCAAACTCGCATCATCCATCGCTGGCCAATCATGCTCAGGCATCCAAAGCTGTGCACTGCGTACACGCTCAACCAACTGCTTAGCCGAAGCTGTCCAATTTAAGCGATCCAGCCCGCATCGAGCGACATAATTGAGCAGCGCTTGGCTCGCCTGATTCGCATCGGGATCAGGTAAAGCTTTGGTGCTGATAATCAACTTGCCCAGAGATACACGCTGCTCGGCAACTAAACGGCCACGTTTCTCATCCCAATCGGCATAATCGGAACGCACAAACAGTTTTGGAAATTCAGCTTCTAGCTGCACGATATCAACCGCAGTGGCTAAGAAAATTTGACTGGCTCGCCCTGTGCTGCGCATCAAATCAATCACTACGATATAGTCATTGTTCGCCAGTGGATCATCATCACGAACCTCAGCGCCGTGACCATTCGCCAAAAGGAAAGCACTGCTGGTCGCGCTTCTCACTTGTGCAATCCGGTCTGGGAAGGCAAAACAAAGCACTAATGGTAGCAATGATTCGTCAGCTTGTGACAAATCTAAGTGATGATTGAGTTTGCTCGCGAGACTTTTCGCTCGCGGCATCACAACGCTATTTTTGGAATGTTTTCTTTGCTTAAGTCGATGCAAAGAGTGTTGAATATCCGTCACATTGCGTTCCGGCTCTTCCAGCAAAGCGGCAGCAACAATCGCGACATTCAATAAAGCAGGACTACCTTGCTGCGCTTTAACCAACATGCTGGCAATACGAGGCTCTAAACCTAAACGTTGGGCCTGTTTTCCTAGTGCCGTAAATTGACCATTCTCGTCTAATAATTCCAGAGTCTGTAAGAGTTGCTTGGCTTGCCCAATAGACGCTTTTGGTGGAACGTCTAACCATTGCAGCTCGTCGGCACTCGCAGCACCCCATTGCGTCAATTCAGACACCAGCGAAGACAAGTCAGAATGAAGAATTTCAGGTTCTGGTACAGCTGGTTGCTGCATCAGCTGCGTTTCGCTGTACAAACGGACGCACAAGCCCTCTTCAATTCGTCCCGCACGCCCCGCCCGTTGTTCAGCAGAAGATTGCGAGATTTTCACTTGCTCAAGCTTAGTAATACCGGTTTTCAGATCGAACTTCGCCACACGTTCAAGCCCGGAATCAACCACCAATCGAATGCCTTCAATCGTCAAAGAAGTCTCAGCAATATTGGTCGCTAACACCACCTTTCGACGCCCTTTCTCTGATGGCGCGATCGCTTTCTGCTGCTGAGGAAAGCTGAGTTGCCCATACAAAGGACACACATCGATATCACTGGCAAGTTGCTCTAGTTGAGATTCCACCTGCTTAATCGCAGAAACACCCGGCAAAAAGGCCAGAAGTGAGCCTGACTCTTTCTCCATAAGCGAACGAATCACGCTGGCCATTTTAGGGGCTAGATATTCATTTGCGTTAAGAGGCTGATAACGGAAATCGACCGGAAAGGTGCGACCTTGTGATTCAACGTATTTGGCATTCGGCAGCAAAGTTTGCAGAGCTTGTTGATCTAAGGTTGCCGACATCACAACCACTTTTAGATCATCACGCAACGCGTCTTGGATCTCTAAGCTAAACGCCAATGCGGTATCGGCGTGAATGCTGCGCTCATGAAATTCATCAAAGATCACCATATCAACCCCAGTCAATTCAGGGTCGGTTTGGATCATTCTCGTCATGATCCCTTCGGTGACGATTTCCAAGCGAGTTGCACTGCTGGTTTTAGATTCACCACGAACTCTAAAGCCAATGCTCTCCCCCACCTTTTCTCCCAATTGGCTCGCTAAATAAGTGGCAATATTCCTTGCAGCCAAACGCCTCGGTTCAAGCATGATGATTTTGCCTTGAACGGCGTTGGTCTTAACTAACTGTAAAGGGAAGAATGTTGACTTACCCGCACCGGGAGCGGCCTTTAGAATAAGTTGAGTGTGTGTTTCTACGCCAGCGAGCAGATCTGGCATCACAGCTTCTATGGGCAGTTGTGGCAATGGGAGAACCTTGTGGTGTAATGTTGGCAACATTGTACATAAAAACCTACCTGTCTAAATAAGTAATATGCACTTCAATCCTCCATTAGAGCCAGCGACTCTTATTAAACGCTATAAACGCTTTCTCACTGACATCCAACTTCCAGACGGTAGCGAGCGCACTATCCACTGCGCTAACACTGGAGCGATGACAGGATGTGCGACTCCTGGTAATACGGTGTGGTACTCAACCTCAGATAATGCAAAAAGAAAGTACCCAAACAGCTGGGAGATCTCAGAAACAGACAAAGGTCATCGTATTTGTGTAAATACTGCGCGGGCAAACCAGCTAGCAGTGGAAGCAATTGAAAATGGGACTATAGTTGAACTCTTAGGTTATAACGCGTTACGAACCGAAGTGAAATATGGTAGTGAGAATAGTCGCATTGATATTCTGCTTGAAGATAACGAAAAGCCGCCTTGCTATATCGAAGTGAAAAGCGTCACTTTGCTCGACGAGCTAGAAACGTCAACTAAAGGGCAAGGTTTTTTCCCTGATGCGGTCACAACCAGAGGCCAAAAACATCTGCGTGAACTCACAGAAATGGTCGAATCTGGAAATAGAGCCGTACTTTTATTCACTGTTTTACATTCAGGTATTGAAAAAGTGTCTGCGGCACACCATATAGACGCCAAATATTCGTTATTACTAAAACAAGCACAAGACGCTGGAGTTGAAGTGCTTTGCTATAAAGCAGAGCTCAGCAGTACTCAAATACAACTAAAACAAGCTGTTGAATTTATCAATAGTTAAGCAAAGATGCTGAACTAATCACATTGATTGCAAGTTTGAATAAGAGTATTTGCCACCATTCGTTCTTTCTGCTATAGATACCCGCCTTAAAATTAGCTGCTTTGCAGTTGACTAGGTGTAAATAGGAGATGCTGTATGCCAGAATCTAAGAAAAAAGCGCTAGGCATCCTAGCCATCGCAGGTGTTGAACCGTACCAAGAGAAGCCAGGTGAAGAGTACATGTCACCTGAGCAAACGGAACATTTTACAAAAATTTTAGCAGCTTGGCGCAACCAGCTCAGGGAAGAAGTTGATCGTACTGTGCACCACATGCAGGACGAAGCAGCGAATTTCCCAGACCCAGTTGACCGCGCTTCTCAAGAAGAAGAATTCAGCCTAGAGTTACGTAACCGTGACCGTGAGCGTCGTCTTATCAAAAAAATTGAGAAGACATTAGACAAGATCGAAGAAGACGATTTCGGCTTCTGTGATTCTTGCGGTATCGAGATTGGCATTCGTCGCCTTGAAGCTCGTCCAACTGCTGATCTTTGTATTGACTGTAAAACACTTGCAGAGATCAAAGAGAAACAGATGCAAGGTTAATTCTTGCAGATGTAAAGAAAGGGAGCCTTGGCTCCCTTTTTTGTTTGTTATCCAAGCGAAGTATTTCACACGCTTGATAGTAAATAGCAGCTTTAAGCCTTAGTTCTATACATCAAACCTTGTTCTATAAATTGAAGCTTAGTTCTACGCATTAAAGCTCTTGTTAAACGTCTTAAGAATCGGCTACTGCGGTACCATTTAGATTAGGTTGTTCACTCATGAATTATATCGGGCGCTTTGCACCATCACCGTCAGGTCCTCTTCATTTTGGCTCACTTGTTGCTGCTCTTGGTAGCTACTTTCAAGCGAAATCTAACCAAGGAAAATGGTTAGTTCGTATGGAAGACCTAGATCCGCCAAGAGAAATGGCCGGCGCTGCAGACCTCATTCTTAAGACGCTTGAGGCTTACCACCTATTTTGGGATGGTGAAGTCGTTTATCAAAGCCAGCGTCATGGCTTCTATCAAGCTCAAATCGATCAATGGGTCGCTGACAATCAAGCCTACTACTGCCAATGCACCCGCAAGCAGATAAAAGCTTTGGGCGGCTTTTACAATGGTCACTGTCGAGATGTAGGCCTAATCGATTCAGGTGAACAGGCGGTGCGCTTGTGCATGGACTTTCCAGTAGAGTCCTTTGATGATGTTCGCCACGGCACCATTCAAATCCCTAAAGCATTAGCTGCAGAAGATTTTATTATTAAACGCAGAGATGGATTGTTTGCCTATAACTTGGCCGTTGTTCTTGATGACATCGACCAAGGAGTGACAGAAGTCGTAAGAGGCGCAGATCTGATAGAACCAACTGGTCGACAAATCAGTTTGTATAAGACGCTCAAACAAAAAACAGTGAGCTACTTGCACTTACCATTGGCAACCGATGGCTTGGGGAATAAACTGTCAAAACAGAACCATGCCACCGCGATAGATCTCGATAACCCAAAACCAACGTTACTCAACGCGATGCGATTCTTAGGTTTTGATATCCCGACGGCTCTTTGTGAGGCTTCAATGGACGAGATTTTATTGTGGGGCTGCCAACAATGGAGCGTCAGTCAGTTACCTGATAGTTTACAAAAAGAGCACTGTAATTAGCTCGAAACTCACGGCAAATAGCAAAAACGACACATAAAAATGCCATAACCAACCACTGTGGTTAAGCAGACGATGTTCTCAAATGGCTCGCGCTAAGCTATTATTAGCCGCAATTAAACTCTGCACTACCACTTTGGACTAAGAGAAAAACAAAGTTGGCGATACCTACTTTGTTCTAAACTAATGAATACAAACGACAATACCCCAAGCGAACAACGCGGATTCCACGAATTAGCTCTGAATATTTATACTCGTCAAGAGCACAATATTTCACGCAAGCAGATCAGCGACAACGCACTAAAAGTGCTATATCGCCTGAATGGTGCGGGTTTTGACGCATTTCTAGTCGGTGGTGGTGTGCGCGATATCTTATTAGGCTCTCAGCCAAAAGATTTTGATATTGCGACCAACGCAACGCCAGAGCAAATCAAACACCTCTTCAGAAACTGTCGTCTTATCGGTCGCCGTTTCCGCTTGGCACATATCATGTTTGGTCGTGACATCATTGAAGTAGCAACTTTCCGTGGTCACCACCAAGAACCATCGAAAAATGTTTCTGCACAATCGAAAGAAGGCATGCTACTGCGCGATAACGTGTACGGCAGTGTTGATGAAGATGCAGAACGTCGTGATTTCACAATCAACGCGATGTACTACAACATTGCAGACTACAGCATCCACGATTACGCGGGTGGTGTAGAAGATTTAGAAGATAAACTGATCCGCCTGATTGGCGATCCAGAAACGCGTTACCGCGAAGACCCAGTACGTATGCTACGTGCAATGCGCTTCGCCGCTAAACTGGATTTCGACATCGAAGAAGACACGGCTGACCCGATTGAAGAGTTAGCGCACCTTCTAAGAGACATCCCAGCAGCGCGCCTTTACGAAGAGTCTCTAAAACTGCTGCAATCAGGTCACGGTTTAGAAACCTACCACCTGATGCGCGAGTACAACCTGTTCCAACAGATGTTCCCAGCCGTGGCTGAGCACTTCACAGAAGATTATGACTCTCACACAGAGCAGATGCTTGATTTGGTTCTCGATTCAACCGACCTTCGCATCGAAGACGGTAAGCGAGTAAACCCAGCATTCATGTTCGCAGCGATGCTTTGGTACCCAATGAACAAGCTGGCAGACAAACTTGTCGCTGAACAGGGTATGGCACACTACGATGCGATCATGGAAGCGAGTAACATCATTCTTGATCAGCAAGTAAAGTCTATTGCTATTCCTCGCCGTCACACCGCCACCATTCGCGAAGTTTGGCAACTGCAACTTAGACTGCCTCGCCGTAACGGTAAACGTGCTGTTCGTCTAATGGAATTAAACAAATTCCGTGCAGGCTACGATTTCCTAGAAATGCGTGGTGAGATTGAAGGTGGCGAAACCAAAGAGTTAGCAAAATGGTGGGAGCGTTATCAGACTGCAGGTCGCAACATGCGTCAAGCAATGGCTAACGACGTTGCAGCACCATCAAAGTCAGGCCATCGTCGCCGTAAGACTTACCGAAACAAAAAGAGTAAGCAATCCGAATGATAACGGCTTACATTGCGGTCGGCAGCAACCTTGCCGACCCAGTTAGCCAAGCAAATTTGGCTATCGAAACGCTAAAAATCCTACCGCGATCAACGTTTATTGCGACCTCTCAGCTATATAGTAGCACTCCAATGGGGCCGCAAAATCAACCCGACTACATCAACGCGGTAGTCGCTATCCAAACCGAATTAACGCCAATTGAACTACTTGATTGCACTCAAAAAATCGAGCTAGAGCAAGGGCGCGTCCGTAAAGACGAACGTTGGGGACCAAGAACCTTGGATCTCGACATTGTGCTATACGGCAATGAGGTGATCGATTCAGAGCGCTTAATCGTTCCTCATTATGGAATGAAAGAACGAGAGTTTGTACTCTACCCGCTTGCTGAAATCGCACCAAGTTTACAACTCCCTGATGGGACTGAGCTGACAGAACTGCTGAAAATAGTAGATAAGAACGGGCTCAATGTTTGGCAACAATAGCCAAGCGCATTAAGGAAAACCAATGAAAAAAGTAACCATTAACGACCTGATCAAATGCAAACGTGAAGGCCGTAAATTCGCGACTTCGACAGCTTATGATGCGAGCTTTGCTCAATTATTCGAAAGCCAAGAAATGCCAGTTCTGCTTGTCGGTGATTCACTGGGTATGGTTCTACAAGGCCATAACGATACATTACCAGTAACCGTTGAAGACATTGCTTACCATACTCGCTCAGTGCGTTCTGGTAGCCCAAATTGTCTTCTTATGGCTGACATGCCTTTCATGAGCTACGCAACGCCAGAACAAGCTTGTGAGAGCGCAGCGACTTTGATGCGTGCTGGTGCGAACATGGTAAAAATCGAAGGCGGAAGCTGGTTGGTTGATACTGTGAAGATGCTAACAGAACGTGCAGTACCAGTATGTGCACACTTAGGCTTAACGCCCCAGTCTGTGAACATTTTTGGTGGTTACAAGATTCAAGGTCGTGACGACGAGCAAGCCGACAAAATGGTTGCTGACGCGTTAGCACTGCAAAACGCAGGCGCTCAAATCGTTCTACTTGAATGTGTGCCAGCTTCATTGGCAAAACGAATTACAGAAGCTTGTGACGTACCGGTTATCGGTATCGGCGCAGGTAATGTTACCGATGGTCAGATCTTGGTTATGCATGACATGTTCGGTATTTCTGCGAACTACATGCCGAAGTTCTCTAAGAATTTCCTAGCAGAAACAGGTGATATGCGTAAAGCAGTAGCTCTATACAAACAAGAAGTAGAGAGCGCGCGCTTCCCTGATGAAGCTCATACAATCGCTTAGGAGTAAGTATGCAAACTTTTGCTGAAATAGCGGCTCTTCGTGAGCAGATTAAACAGTTTAAGCGTGATGGACGTACGGTTGCTTTTGTACCGACAATGGGAAACCTGCATGAAGGCCACCTGACTCTAGTAAAGAAAGCTCGTGAACTGGCCGACATCGTTGTGGTAAGCATCTTTGTAAACCCAATGCAGTTTGACCGTGCCGACGACCTAAACAACTACCCTCGCACGTTAGAAGCAGATTTAAGTAAGCTAACAGGTGAAGGTGTTGAGCTAGTATTTACACCAACGCCAGAGGTGATGTACCCAGATGGATTAGACAAACAGACGTTTGTTGAGGTCCCTGGCATATCTCACATGCTTGAAGGTGCCTCTCGTCCAGGCCACTTCCGTGGTGTATCAACCATTGTCACTAAACTGTTTAATATCGTTCAGCCAGACTTTGCATGCTTCGGCGAGAAAGACTTTCAGCAACTTGCTGTTATTCGCCAGATGACCACTGATTTAGCGTTAGACATTGAAGTTGTCGGCGTTGCGACCGTTCGTGAAATGGATGGTTTGGCAATGAGCTCTCGCAATAGCAACCTAACGATTGACGAGCGCCAACGAGCGCCAGTTCTAGCGCGTACTATGCGCTGGATCAGCAGTGCCATTCGTGGTGGCCGCGATGATTACGCATCAGTGATTGAAGATGCAACTGACCAGCTGCGCGCTGCAGATCTTCAGCCAGATGAGATCTTCATCTGCGATGCGAAAACACTGCAAGCAATCACTTCAGAATCAACTCAAGCAGTGATTCTAATGTCGGCTTTCCTAGGTAAGACCCGTCTTATCGATAACCAAGTTCTCGACTTGGTAACGGAAACCAAAGAAGAAGTGAAAGAAGAAGCGACTGAATAATCGCTTTCTTCTCTTTACGTAAACCAGCTTCTAACGCAAAGTAAAAGCACAAACGAAAGATACAAAAAAGGTCGATGTAATATCGACCTTTTTCTTTGCCTGCAATTCAGGATAACTAATAGATCCTGGATAACTAAAAGTTAGCTACGTAAGCCGATACCCTTTGTCACTAAGTAGTGTGCAATGCCATACAACAGCACGATAAACACGCCTAGTACGCCAAATGACGTCACGATACCCACATCAGACACGCCCAAGAAGCCATATCTGAACGCGTTTACCATGTACACGATAGGGTTCAACTTCGATACGCCTTGCCAGAATTCAGGCAATAGACTGATCGAGTAGAACACACCACCAAGGTAGGTCAGCGGCGTTAAGATAAAGGTTGGGATAATAGAGATATCATCAAACGTGCGTGCGAATACCGCGTTAATCAAGCCACCCAAAGCGAATACTACCGACGTTAAAAATACCGTCGCAATGATCACGCCCCAATGGTCAACTTGTAGGTCGACAAAGAACAGAGACACGAAGGTTACGATAGTGCCCACTAACAAGCCACGAACCACACCACCCATTACGAAGCCGGCGATAATCACGTAGTTAGGAACAGGTGCTACAAGCAGCTCTTCAATGTTCTTCTGGAATTTGGCACTAAAGAAGGATGAAGCAACGTTGGAGTATGAGTTGGTGATCACCGACATCATGATCAGACCGGGAACAATATATTCCATGTAGCTAAAGCCGTTCATTTCACCAATACGAGCACCAATCAGGTTACCGAAGATGATGAAGTAAAGCGTCATGGTAATCGCTGGTGGCACCAGAGTCTGCACCCAGATACGCGTAAAGCGATTGATCTCTTTGGTCAACAAGCTGCAGAAAGCGGTCCAATATAGGCTGTACATATTATTTACTCCCCTCACGGACGATACTTACAAATAGCTCTTCTAGACGGTTTGCTTTATTACGCATAGAAAGGACTTTAACCTGTTGCTCGCTCAATTGAGCAAAGATGGTATTCAAACCTAGGTTCTTGTCGATTTCAATTTCTAGCGACCCATTGACCATCACTTGGCTATTCACCCCTTCAAGCTTAGGTTCAGTCGTGCCCTCTTCCAGATCCAGAATAAAGGTCTCAGCACTCAATTTACCCAACAGCGCTTTCATTGTTGTGTTCTCAATCAGCTCACCGCGATTGATGATACCAATGTTGCGACACAGCATTTCTGCTTCTTCTAGGTAGTGCGTGGTCAAGATAATGGTAATGCCCTGCTTCTCATTGATCTCTTTTAGGAATTCCCACATTGAACGACGCAGTTCAATATCGACGCCTGCTGTTGGCTCATCAAGGATCAACAAATGAGGTTCATGCATCAATGCACGCGCGATCATCAAACGACGCTTCATACCACCAGACAAGTTACGCGCACGTTCGCCACGCTTTTCCCACAAATCGAGTTGAGATAGGTACTTTTTCGCTCGCTCTTTCGCTAAGCCTTTTGGCACGCCGTAATAACCCGCTTGTTGCAGCACGATCTGTTCAACGGTCTCAAACGGGTTAAAGTTAAACTCTTGAGGCACAAGGCCTAAGTTCTGCTTCGCCAACTCCAGATCGGTATCAATGTCGTAGCCGAACACTTTAACCTTGCCTGACGTTTTATTTACCAGTGAAGAGATAACACCAATGGTGGTTGATTTACCCGCACCATTTGGACCAAGTAGTGCGTAAAAGTCGCCTTTTTCTACTTGTAAACTAACGCCCTTAAGAGCCTCGAAGCCCCCAGCATAAGTTTTTCTTAATTGCTCAATTTCTAATGCATACATAGAGATAGACTGCCATTTGCTATAGATAAGATGTAGACGACCGAGCTTGAGGAAGAGAGTAATGCTTAAAACGAGCTAGCAGAAAACTAACCCAAACTTGTTTACTCGGCCATTTTGCAAACAAGTTTATCGTTGATTGACGATTAATACAAATATCGTGTGAGAGTTTCTTTCGAAAACAAATAAGCGTCTTGGCTACGTGAAGGCTAAATCAACGTTCAATAGATATAAAAATACCGCTAAGTGGTTCACTTAACGGCATTAATGATCAGTCTTGAAGTGAGCGTCTATGGCTTATTCATATTAGATTATTCATATCAGCTCATTCATGTTCGCTTATTACTGAAAAATTAAACTGACTCAAATTGATGCTCATCTCTGTCGACATAGCTTGTTGCTGCCGTCAGGGCTTCATATCTGAATCGATAAGTGTTGGATTCCGGCACTAGGTCAATCACGTGGAACTTCTCTAGTTGCTGACGCGTATTCTCATTAGGACACAGCAGATACACCTCGCACTGCGCATCCAATGCATCTTTAATCGCATTCTCTAGCGCAAGGCCAACAGTGACATCAATCATAGGGACATCTGTCAGGTCTAGAATCATCGCTTCATAGTCAGAGATACTTGAGTGTTGACGTGAGATCGCCTTTGAAACACTGAATATCATCGGCCCTGAAAGGTAGAAGAACAGCACCTTACCATTGGCACTATCGAGTAACTGACGTTCGCTATCAGTCAATGGGATATCATCTTCATCATCACCATCACTGATCGCCTTAACTTGTCTGGCTTGCTCTCGGCTCAATCTTTCAATAATCAGAATGTTCGAGATAAACACGCCCAGTCCAACAGCAATAATCAAATCGACAAACACAGTCAGTAGCATCACGCCGTACATCACGCCCATGCCGGCATAGCTAACCTTGTGCGCGCGCTGGATAAAGCTCCAATCTAGGATATTGAAACCAACATACATCGCGATACCAGCCAGCACTGCCATAGGAATCGGTTCTGTTAAGCCACCTGCAACCAATACCACTAGCGCAAGTACTAAAGCTCGAATAACACCTGAAAGCGGAGAACGCGCTCCCACCTGAATATTCGTTACGGTACCCATAGTGGCGCCCGCACCAGGTAGCGCACCAAACAGGCCAGAGATCATATTGGCAATGCCTTGGCCACGAAGCTCTTTGTCTGAGTCATGCTCTTTACGAGTCAGTGAATCTCCGATAACCGCGGTCAAAAGCGTATCAATACAACCTAATGTACCAAGCACCAAGGCATCGATAACCATGGTCGTGAACTGTTCTGCGCTGATCGTAGGGATAACGAGAGAAGGTAAACCAGCTGGGATTTCACCAATACGGCGAATAGAGTCGGTATCAAAAATAATGACGGACAAGAGTGTCACAGCAACCAAAGCGACCAGTTGAGCAGGCACATACTTACGATATTTAGCCGGAAAACCGAAAAGAATACCGAGCGTCAATGCACCTAAAAACAGTTCACTCACTTTTAAGTTTGCTAGCGTATCTGGAAGAGCAGAGAGCGTGCCCATCACCCCACCAGAAGGGGCGGCATGTCCTAATAAAGGCGACAGCTGAAGAATAATTAGAATAACGCCGATACCCGACATAAATCCGGAGATCACGCTATATGGCATCAAAGTAACGTACTTTCCGAGCTTTAACGTGCCAAGCAATATCTGAAATGCACCTGCCATCATCACGACTGTGAAGGTCATTGCCATGCCAGTTTCAGGATATTTCGCGACCATGCTGGTCATTACGGCTGTCATGATCACCGTCATCGGGCCGGTCGGTTCAGAGATCAGGCTGCTCGATCCACCAAACAATGCCGCAAATAGGCCAACCATGATGGCACCCCAGAGGCCAGCTTCCGCGCCCGCACCAGAAGCAACACCAAATGCCAATGCTAAAGGCAATGAGATGATGGCTGTAGTAACACCACCAAACATATCCCCTTTGAGATTGATATCCGTAAAACGACTTCCAAACAAAACACACCTTCCTGATGATGAAATGACAAACCTTATCACTTTAACAAATGTATCAAGTGTTCAGAAAGTGTTAATTCAATCACATTATTCATGTCTTATAACCGGATCATAGCTTCTACGCTAAGTTAATGATTTTAACGACGAGTACACGTCAGATGAGTACTATTTGACACAGTTTTTACGAGATTGAATTTGTAACATTGTGTATAGTTGAGATTCTTAATTAAGGGATGTAAGACGCAAAATGCCAGAGATTAAACAGCTTTTTGAAAACAACTCTAAATGGTCAGAAGAAATTCGATCTCAACGACCTGAGTATTTTACAACGCTTGAAGAGGGTCAAAGCCCTGGTTTTCTATGGATTGGCTGCTCAGATAGCCGTGTTCCGGCCGAGCGTCTCACTGGTTTGTACTCTGGCGAACTGTTTGTTCACCGAAATGTGGCAAACCAAGTGGTTCATACCGACCTAAATTGCCTCTCAGTGGTACAGTACGCCGTCGATGTACTCAAAGTTAAACACATCATTGTCTGCGGTCACTATGGCTGTGGCGGTGTTAACGCGGCGATTGATAACCCTAAACTTGGTCTTATCAACAACTGGTTACTGCACATCCGTGACAATTACCTAAAATACCGTAAGCAAATCGAGGGGCTTCCTCGTGAGCAATGGGGTGACAAGTTGTGCGAAATTAACGTCGCAGAACAGGTTTATAACCTAGGCAACTCAACCATTATGCAAAATGCGTGGGAGCGTGGCCAAGACGTTGAAATCCATGGTGTGGTTTATGGTATTGGCGATGGCAAGCTGCAGGACCTTGGCGTACGTTGTTCAAGTAACGATACCTTAGAGAACAGTCACTTAGATGCATTGAATAAGATCTTAACGACGCCTCTTCTTAGTCAACAAAGCTAACCCATTCCGTCATATATACAAAAAGCCCGCTTGATGCGGGCTTTTTAATGACTTCTAAACTACAAGCGTAATGATTACTCTTGAGGTACTACCTTACCGATGTACGGTAGGTGACGATATTTTTGTGCGTAGTCGATACCAACACCAACAACAAACTCATCTGGGATTTCAAAACCAATCCATTTTGTATCTACAGTCACTTCACGACGAGAAGGCTTGTCTAGTAGCGTACAAATTTCGATAGACTTAGGACCACGTAGGCTCAGAATCTCTTTTACTTTAGTCAGCGTGTTACCTGTATCGATAATATCTTCTACAAGTAGAACGTCTTTACCTTGGATATCATCATCAAGGTCTTTCAAAATACGAACATCACGTGAGCTTTCCATGCCGTTGCCGTAGCTAGACGCGGTCATGAAATCAACTTGGTGAGTTAAATCGATAGCACGAGCAAGATCTGCCATAAAGACAAAAGATCCACGCAATAAGCCAACTAAAACTAGATCTTCACTACCGTTGTAGTGTTCCGTGATCTGTTTGCCTAGTTCGTTCACTCGATCCTGAACTTCTTGCTCAGAGATCATGACTTCAACTGTATGCTTCATACTGCTCTCATTCTATTTGGTGATTGCGACGAATGTTGACAGTTTCGTCAGTTGTGTCGCTCAATTTTGTGCGTAAGTCTAGCACTGCTCAAATACCCACACCACCTTATGGTTCGAATTTACTGTCAGATTCTCCACGAAATGTGCGCTGGTGCCTTATCCAATACTCGTCTCCTTTCACATCAATGCTGATCACGCTTTATGTATCAAGTTTGATGTAACTGTCTATAAAACAAGCTGAAAGGATTGACCATTCGCATATGCACCATTACACTCATCTTGGCTTAAATAATAATAAAATCATTAATATAAAAATTTCGTTGGCAAGGAAAATAAAATGGACTCAATATCTAAGAGACCTAGAACTAGGCTTTCACCTTTAAAAAGAAAACTTCAATTGATGGAAATCGCTCTTGAGGTATTCTCTCGCCGCGGTATCGGTCGTGGTGGACACGCTGATATTGCAGACATCGCTCAGGTGTCTGTCGCAACTGTATTTAACTACTTCCCTACCCGTGAAGATCTGGTTGATGAAGTACTAAATCACGTTGTACGCCAATTCTCTAACTTCCTTTCAGACAATATCGATCTGGATATTCACGCAAAACAAAACCTACATAATATTGCGACTGAAATGGTGACGTTAGTGGCTCAAGATAGCCATTGGTTAAATGTGTGGTTCGAATGGAGCGCTTCGACTCGTGATGAAGTATGGCCGCTATTCGTAACAACTAACCGCACTAACCAAATGTTAGTACAAAACATGTTTAGCAAAGCGATTGAACGTGGCGAAGTTTGTGACGATCACGACCCGAAACATCTAGCGAATCTATTCCACGGCATTTGCTACTCGCTATTCATCCAAGCGAAGCGTGTAGAAACGCCAGAAGAGCTTTCAAGCTTAACGGATAGTTACTTGAACATGCTGTGCATTTATAAGTAGATTCGAGATTCGAGATTCGAGATTCGAGATTCGAGATTCGAGATTCGAGTAAATAATTTAAGGGTTGGCCTAATGGGTCAACCCTTTTTTGTAGAATGGAATGTCTCTTCGCATCCCGAAGCGCAGCGTATTCGTATCTCGGAGTGAAACGTTCCTGCTCTTTTCTTCAGACATAAAAAAACCGCTGACGAATCAGCGGCTTTTATAATCTAGATATACTCAAAATAATTGGAGTTGCAGCTAGGCAACAAGTAAGTTCAGCCCT
The DNA here is from genome assembly GCF_902751245.1 of Vibrio sp. Vb339. NCBI lineage: Bacteria > Pseudomonadati > Pseudomonadota > Gammaproteobacteria > Vibrionales > Vibrionaceae > Vibrio > Vibrio sp. Vb339. The sequence goes on from NZ_CADDIS010000002.1 coordinate 1,530,961, forward strand.
ATGAGCATAGGAGTTCTATGTGATTAGGGTGAACTTACGCAGTTAACAACGCTGCGGCTTCAAGTATGAAGAGTATTTACTTCTTCTTTTTCACTGCTTTCTTGTTTGGAAGGTCAGTGATTGAACCTTCGAATACTTCCGCAGCTAGACCAACAGACTCGTGTAGAGTTGGGTGAGCGTGGATAGTAAGTGCGATATCTTCTGCATCACAACCCATTTCGATTGCTAGGCCGATTTCGCCAAGAAGTTCACCACCGTTAGTACCAACAACAGCACCACCGATTACGCGATGAGTATCTTTATCGAAGATCATCTTAGTCACGCCGTCTGCACAGTCAGAAGCGATTGCACGACCAGAAGCAGCCCAAGGGAAAGTAGCAACTTCGTAGTTGATGCCTTCAGCTTTCGCTTCTTTCTCAGTCTTACCTACCCAAGCAACTTCTGGCTCAGTGTAAGCAATTGATGGGATTACTTTAGGGTCGAAGTAGTGCTTCTTACCAGAGATAACTTCAGCAGCTACGTGACCTTCATGCACACCTTTGTGAGCAAGCATTGGTTGACCAACAACGTCACCGATCGCGTGGATGTGAGGAACGTTAGTACGCATTTGCTTATCAACATTGATGAAACCACGCTCATCAACTTCGATACCCGCTTTTTCAGCGTCGATAAGTGCACCGTTTGGAACACGACCGATAGCAACAAGAACAGCATCGTAGCGCTCAGCTTCAGCTGGTGCTTTTTTGCCTTCCATTGAAACGTAGATACCGTCTTCTTTCGCTTCAACAGCAGTCACTTTAGTTTCAAGCATTAGCTTGAACTTGTTCTTAATGCGCTTAGTGAAAACTTTAACGATGTCTTTATCCGCAGCAGGGATAACTTGATCGAACATCTCTACAACTTCAACTTTAGAACCTAGAGAGTGGTAAACCGTACCCATCTCAAGACCGATGATACCGCCGCCCATGATAAGCAGTTTTTCAGGTACTTCGTTTAGTTCTAGTGCATCCGTAGAATCCCAAATACGTGGGTCTTCATGTGGGATGAAAGGAAGTTTGATTGGGCGAGAACCCGCAGCAATGATTGCGTTGTCGAAGTTAACAGTTGTTGCTTCGCCTTCGCCTTCAACAAGAATGCTGTTAGGACCAGTGAACTTACCGAAACCGTTAACAACAGTAACGTTACGCATCTTAGCCATACCGCCAAGACCGCCAGTTAGTTGATCAACTACTTTTTCTTTCCAGATACGGATCTTGTTGATGTCCGTTTGTGGCTCGCCGAATACAACGCCGTGCTCTGCCATCGCTTTAGCTTCTTCGATTACTTTAGAAACGTGAAGAAGTGCTTTTGATGGAATACAACCAACGTTTAGACATACACCACCAAGAGTGCTGTAACGTTCAACTAATACTGTTTCTAGACCTAAATCCGCACAACGGAATGCCGCTGAGTAACCAGCAGGACCTGAACCAAGTACAACAACTTGGGCTTTAATTTCTTTGCTCATTGTGACCTCTTGTAGTCATTATCCCTAACAGGCTGAGTAGATGTTCTTAAAATTATTGGGCTTTCAAACAGGAAACATTTTACAGAGATGTTAACAGTGTGAAAGTAGCTTTAAGTTAGCCTGTGAGCTAGACAACAATTCCCTATCAGATTATGAGAAATGCAGGAAACTGTTCTCTAAAAATAGTCTTTATATAAAGAATTAAGGTGACCCGAAAGTCACCTTAATAATTACTTTCTCAATTACAGTACTAGACGACGAATGTCAGATAGTGCGCTGTTTAGGAAAGTAATGAAGCGTGCACCTTCAGCACCATCGATCACACGGTGGTCGTATGATAGAGACAGTGGAAGCTGTAGACGTGGTTGGAACTCTTTACCATTCCAAACTGGCTTAATTTCAGACTTAGATACACCTAGGATACCTACTTCTGGAGCATTTACGATTGGAGTAAATGCAGTACCGCCAATACCACCAAGGCTAGAGATTGTGAAACAACCGCCTTGCATGTCTGCCGCTGTTAGCTTACCAGAACGTGCTTTCTTAGAAACAGCCATTAGCTCTTCAGATAGCTCGTAAATGCCTTTCTTGTTCACGTCTTTGAAGACAGGAACAACTAGACCGTTTGGTGTATCAACAGCGATACCCACGTTTACGTACTTCTTAAGAATGATGCTTTCGCCATCTTCAGAAAGAGAAGAGTTAAACGCTGGGAATGCTTCTAGCGCTTTAGCAACAGCTTTCATGATGAACACAAGTGGAGTGATCTTCATGCCAGTGTCTTTCTTCGCTTCGATTGCGTTCTGTTCTTTACGGAATGCTTCTAGCTCAGTGATGTCTGCGTTGTCCCATTGTGTAACGTGAGGGATCATTACCCAGTTACGGTGCAGGTTAGCGCCAGAGATCTTCTTAATCTTAGAAAGCTTCTGAACTTCAGTTTCGCCGAACTTGCTGAAGTCAACTTTTGGCCATGGTAGTAGACCAAGAGCAGAACCGTCGCCGCCTTTGCCAGATGCCGCTGCACCAGACTCTAGACGCTTAAGTGCATCTTTAACGTAAGACTGAACGTCTTCTTTAAGGATACGGCTCTTACGACCAGTACCTTTAACCTTAGAAAGGTTAACGCCAAATTCACGAGCTAGACGACGAACTACTGGAGAAGCGTGCGCGTAGTCACCGTTCTCTTGGAAGTCGCCAGCTGCTGGAGCCGCTGCAGGTGCTTCTGCTTTAGGAGCAGGTGCCGCCGCTGGAGCTGCTGCTTGTGCAGGTGCTGCAACAGGAGCAGGCGCTGCGCCTTCAACTACGAACGTCATGATTAGAGAGCCAGTTGACACTTTGTCGCCAGCTGCAATCTTGATCTCTTTTACTGTACCAGCGAATGGTGCAGGAACTTCCATTGAAGCTTTGTCGCCTTCAACAGTAATTAGAGATTGCTCTTCTTCTACTGTATCGCCAACCGCTACCATGATTTCAGTAACTTCTACTTCGTCACCACCGATATCAGGAACGTTTACTTCTTTTTCAGCTGATGCTGCTGGAGCCGCTGCAACTGGTGCCGCCGCTGGAGCAGGAGCTGCTGCAACTGGAGCGCCAGAGCCCGCTACTTCAAATACCATTACTAGAGAACCAGTCGATACTGAATCACCAGAAGCGATCTTGATTTCTTTAACGATACCAGCGAATGGTGCAGGAACTTCCATTGAAGCCTTGTCGCCTTCAACAGTAAGAAGAGATTGCTCTTCTTCTACTGCGTCACCGATAGCAACCATGATTTCAGTTACTTCAACTTCATCACCGCCGATGTCAGGAACGTGAACTTCTTTAAGCTCAGCTGCCGCTGCAGGAGCTGCTGCAACTGGTGCCGCCGCTTCAACTGCTGGAGCAGCCGGTGCTGCTGCAGCACCTTCCGCTTCGAAGATCATGATAAGAGAACCAGTAGAAACAGAATCGCCTTCTGCTACTTTGATTTCTTTAACGATACCCGCTTGAGACGCAGGAACTTCCATTGAAGCTTTGTCGCCTTCAACAGTGATCAGTGACTGCTCTTCTTCAACCTTGTCGCCAACGTTTACAAGAATCTCAGTTACTTCAACCTCGTCAGCACCGATGTCTGGTACATTAATTTCGATTGTCATTGTATTTACCTACCTTAATGCCAGTCTTATGCGTATTGCGGGTTAGTTTTTTCAGTGTCGATATCGAATTTAGCAATTGCTTCAACAACTACAGATTTCTCGATGTCACCACGTTTAGCCAGTTCAGTTAGAGCTGCAACTACAATGTAGCCAGCGTTAACTTCGAAGTGACGACGTAGGTTTGCACGGCTGTCAGAACGGCCGAAACCATCTGTACCAAGTACTTTGTAAGACTCAGTTGGCATGTACGCACGTACTTGCTCAGCGTAGTTCTTCATGTAGTCAGTCACTGCGATTGCAGGTTCTTTACCAAGAACAGTCGTGATGTACGGTACTTTCTCTTCAGCTTCTGGGTGAAGCATGTTGTCACGCTCTACCGCTTGGCCGTCACGAGTTAGTTCGTTGAACGACGTTACAGAGAATACGTCAGATGCTACGCCGTACTCTTCGCTTAGAATTTCAGCTGCTTTACGCGCTTCGTTCATGATAGTACCAGAGCTCATTAGTTGAACTTTGCCCTTAGCACCAGCGTGAGATTCAAGCTTGTAGATACCTTTACGGATGCCTTCTTCAGCGCCTTCTGGCATTGCTGGCATTGCGTAGTTCTCGTTCATTACTGTTAGGTAGTAGTAAACGTTCTCTTGCTCAGGACCGTACATGCGACGGATACCGTCTTGCATGATTACCGCTAGCTCGTAAGCAAACGTTGGGTCGTAAGAGATACAGTTCGGGATAGTGTTCGCTTGGATGTGCGAGTGACCATCTTCGTGCTGTAGACCTTCACCGTTCAGTGTTGTACGACCTGCAGTAGCACCTAGTAGGAAGCCACGAGCTTGTTGGTCGCCTGCTAGCCATGCCATGTCACCAATACGTTGGAAACCGAACATTGAGTAGTAGATGTAGAACGGGATCATCGGTAGATCGTTTGTGCTGTATGAAGTTGCAGCAGCAACCCATGAAGCCATAGAACCTAGTTCGTTGATACCTTCTTGAAGAACTTGACCAGACGTTGCTTCTTTGTAGTAAGAAACGATGCCTTTATCTTCAGGTGTGTATTCTTGACCGTGTGGGTTGTAGATACCAACCTGACGGAATAGACCTTCCATACCGAATGTACGAGCTTCATCACAGATGATAGGAACGATGTTCTTACCAATGTTCTTATCTTTAAGAAGGATGTTTAGCGTACGTACATAAGCCATAGTTGTAGAGATATCACGCTTCTGTTCACCTAGTAGAGGTGCGAATGCGTCTAGCTCAGGAACCTTGAACTCTTGAGTAAACTTAGGAAGACGTGCAGGTGTGTAACCGTGTAGAGCGTTACGACGAGCGTGCATGTATTCGTACTCAGGCGTACCTTCTTCCAATTTCAGGTAAGGAAGTTCAGCGATCTTCTCATCTGAAAGGATGTCTTCTAGGCCTAGGCGATCACGTAGGTGTTGAACATGAGTCATGTCCATTTTCTTAACACCGTGTGCAATGTTCTTACCTTCAGCTGCATCACCCATGCCGTAACCTTTAACAGTCTTAGCTAGGATTACAGTTGGCTTACCGTTTGTCTCTTTAGCATTGTTGAATGCAGCAAACAGTTTAGAAGAATCGTGACCACCACGCTTAAGAGCGAAGATTTCGTCATCAGTCATGTCTGCAACTAGTGCAGCTGTTTCTGGGTACTTACCAAAGAAGTGCTCACGTACGTATGCGCCATCTTTAGATTTGAATGTTTGGTAGTCACCATCGATAGTTTCGTTCATTAGTTGAAGAAGCTTACCAGTAGTGTCTTTAGCTAGTAGAGAATCCCAGTTGCTACCCCAGATAACTTTAACAACGTTCCAACCTGCACCTTTGAATAGGCCTTCAAGTTCTTGGATGATGCTACCGTTACCCATTACAGGGCCGTCTAGACGCTGTAGGTTACAGTTGATTAGGAAACATAGGTTGTCTAGCTTCTCACGCGCAGCGAAAGAGATAGCACCACGTGATTCTGGCTCATCCATCTCACCGTCACCTAGGAACGCGTATACGCGTTGCGCTGAAGTTTCTTTCAGGCCACGGCCGTCAAGGTACTTAAGGAAGCGCGCTTGGTAGATAGCAGAGATAGGGCCAAGACCCATAGATACTGTCGGGAACTGCCAGAACTCAGGCATCAGTTTCGGGTGCGGGTAAGAAGGGATACCTTTACCATCAACTTCTTGACGGAAGTTATCTAGCTGTTCTTCAGTTAGACGACCTTCAACGAATGCACGAGAGTAGATACCTGGAGAGATGTGACCTTGGTAGTAAACTAGATCGCCACCGTCTGTCTCGTTTGGAGCACGGAAGAAGTGGTTGAAACATACTTCGTAGAACGCTGCTGCTGACTGGTAAGAAGCCATGTGACCACCAAGGTCTAGGTCTTTCTTAGAAGCACGCAATACGATCATGATTGCGTTCCAGCGAATAATCGAACGAATACGACGCTCAAGAGTTACGTCACCAGGGTAAGCTGGCTCTTGTGCTGCTGGAATTGTGTTGATGTAGTTTGTGTTGATGCCTGTAGCCATATCAACACCATCTAAACGCGCTTTATCTAGAACTTGTTCTAGTAAAAACTGTGCACGTTCTACACCTTCTTCACGTACTACTGACTCAAGAGCTTCTAACCAATCTTGAGTTTCCAGAGCATCAACGTCATGCTTCATGTCAGACATGGCGATCTATCCTTTTTGTTAGTTGGATTCTACTAAACACGTAAATAACCGAAGTATTACGGCTATTTACCCTGTTGAATTCGACGTAAAGAACGTTCGCGACGCGACTCTTCTTTGGTCAAATCCATCAATGTTTCTTCGATGTAAGCTAAATGAGAGTGTGACATTTCACGTGCCTGTTCTGGCTGTCCTGAAACGATCGCATCCACAATGTTAGCTCGATGTATACTCACTTTCTCCACAACGTCTTTACGACGATGCAACAGCTTTAAATTTTCTAAGACGTTTTGTTCGAGTAACGGAGCCAAGCTACGAACAATGTGCAATAACACCACATTGTGCGCTGCCTCTGTTAAAGCAATAAGAAAAGCCATCACTGCTGCAGATTCGGCTTCAATATCACCCTTATCTTGCGCACCGCGAATTTTTTCTTGGCATGCTTGAATTCGAGCAAAGTCTTCATCAGTGCCACGCAATGCCGCGAAGTAAGCCGAAATCCCTTCCATCGCATGACGCGATTCCAACAAGTCTAGCTGGGTTTCAGAATGGGACGACAACAAATTAAGCAAAGGATCTGAAAAGCTTTTCCAGATATTTTCGCTAACAAACGTACCTCCACCTTGACGGCGAGTAAGCAAGCGTTTTGCTTCTAAACGTTGTATCGCTTCTCGGATTGAAGGACGAGACACATCGAACTGTTTCGCCAGTTCGCGCTCAGGCGGCAGCTGCTGCCCTGGAGCCAGTGTTCCTTCCACTATCAACCTTTCTAACTCTTGTTCGATAACATCGGAGAGTTTTGGCTGACGAATCCTTTGATAAGCCATAGTTTGTTGTTCTTCTTTTTCTTCGCTGACAATTGGTAATACCAATTTTAAGTTGGGCAGAAATTAACATAATTAAAACGCCACTGTCCAGCCTAAAATTGACCTGCATCATAGAATACAGCGTGAATTAACCATGATTTAACAAATGAAATTTAAAACAGCAACCAAATTGGTCTTACCATTTACAGGGGTAATACTTTTGGGGAGTGTTCGTGCTAGAAAGTTTCAGGATAAAAATGAATTGTTTCAGAAAGATTAGCGTCACTTGTTTAAAAATCGAACCAAGCGCACATTTAGGGTGGAAATTCTGTTCATAAGTTTTAATAAATGAGTGTTTGATAAGTTCGTCACACTCTCAATTTATTGATGCGCTTCTCTCCACCACTTTCTTTACATCGCAACAACAAAAATTCACAAGTCATTATGCTAGGCGTTGACTATTCAACGCCCACCAGCGGTAAGGCCATCGTCAAAAACGGAGGCTTAAACTTTGAGATTTTTTTTAAACTTCTGCCAATCGAACACCAAGCCAGGGTCAGTTTTACGCAGAGGCGCTATGTATTGATGGCCAGTGATACGTTCGCTGGTGATTTGAGGGAACGTCGATACGATCGTTGCTGTTAGTTGGCTAAGCGCTTGATACTGCTGCTCGGTGTAAGCCACAAAGTCACTGCCTTCCAGTTCAATACCAATCGAATAGTCATTGCACCTTTCACGCCCTGCAAAACTCGACTGGCCAGCATGCCAAGCTCGGTCTAAGAAAGAAACGAACTGCACCACTTCCCCATCGCGACGAATCAAACAGTGCGCCGATACGCCCATTTGGTGAATCACCTTAAAAAATGGATGTTCCGAAGCGTCGAGTTTACCCGTAAAAAATTGTTCGATGTAAGGCCCACCAAATTGCCCCGGAGGCAGGCTAATGTTATGAACCACCAGCAGCGAGATATCGTCGGCACTCGGTCGAGCATCAAAATACGGAGAAGGAACATGCCGAGCGTTGTCATACCATCCGTTGGAGCTGATCGTCATCTTGGTCTCACTTTCGTTTCTGCTAGCACAATAAGATGTGACCTTGCCCATAGAGCAGTCGCGCTAGCCTCTTTAATTTGAAGTTAAGCAAGAGTATCATTCCATTCCCACTCCCTTTCAAGATTAGATTTGCGATGAAAAACACACATAACAGCCACCAACGCCTAGACTACTTAAAAGAGCAACTGCCTCTAGAGATCACTCGTGCAGTCGCTGAGACCATCAAAGAAGATCTAGGTGGAACGTTAGATCCATCGGCTGATATTACGGCAAGTCTAATCCCAGCAGACGCAATCAACATTGCAACCATCATTACCCGTGAGCACGGCGTGTTCTGCGGTAAAGCTTGGGCTGATGAAGTGTTTAAGCAATTGGGCGGTGAAGTGACTATCGAGTGGAATGTAGAAGATGGCGACAAGGTTGAACCGAACCAAACGCTTTGCACGCTAACTGGCCCAGCACGCGCGCTATTAACGGGTGAGCGTAACGCAATGAACTTCATTCAAACGCTATCTGGCTGTTCGACTACAACGGCTATCTACGCAGACAAAATCAAACACACTGAATGCCGCTTGTTAGATACTCGTAAAACGATTCCTGGCCTACGCAGCGCACTGAAATACGCGGTGGCTTGTGGTGGCGGTTTCAACCACCGTATTGGTGTGTTCGATGCTTACCTTATTAAAGAAAACCACATCATCGCTTGTGGTGGCATTGAGAAGGCTATCTCTACTGCAAAAGAGCTGAACCCAGGTAAGCCAGTGGAAGTTGAAACCGAAAGCCTAGAAGAGCTAGAGCAAGCGATCAGTGCTGGCGCAGACATCATCATGCTAGACAACTTCACCACAGACATGATGCGTGAAGCTGTGAAAATCAACGCTGGCCGTGCAGCATTAGAAAACTCAGGTAACGTTACTTTAGACACTATCGCAGAATTCGCTGAAACGGGGGTTGATTACATCTCTGTTGGTGCACTCACTAAGCACTTAAAAGCGATGGATTTATCAATGAGATTCAAAGCTTAATCTATTGAAATATAAATAACTTATTTATAAAGGCACGGTTAACTACCGAGCCTTTTTTATTGCCTAATTTATCAGTATTTCAATCACTTATTTAAGTTGATCGCATAAATTTGCGCGCCATATGAAACAAGATACCAATAAGTACAAAACCGCTCGCGACCACACCTGAACACCATTCCACTTACCCACCTCAAATTCTATTCTTTCCAACAACCAGTGCTTGCGCTGAAACAAACTAAACAATGGAATAGGACAATGAATAACAAAAACAAAAGAACAACTCAGAAAGGCTTTACGCTGATTGAATTGATGATCGTAGTGGCGATTATTGGTGTGCTGTCGGCGATTGCAGTGCCAGCTTATAAAGATTACGTATCAAAAAGTGAATTAGCATCAGGATTTGCCACCATAAAATCAGTGATAACACCTGCAGAGTTATATATACAAGAGAACGGATCTATCTCCAGTGCATCACCGAGTGATTTAGGTGTTTCTGCAGGTTCAAATAGTTTGGGGGTTATAGCCATTACAGATAAGAAGATAACCTTTACTCATAATAAGGGCGCCGTCTCTGGAGCTAAGTTTACATATGAAAGAGATGACGATCATGGTTGGACATGTAAGTTAGAAGACCATGGCAGTAATGACAAACCAAAGGGCTGTAGCTAGAGAATGCTCACCAACCTCCCAACCGTTCTCCGTCAAGCTAACTTACTTAGCCTGGTTCAAGAACAAGCCGTTGCGGAACATATACATGCTTCAGGTGTATCTACACCTGAAGCTTTGCTCGTTCTGGATTTGTTCAGCGGCGATTCCTTAGCAAAAAACATCAAAACCATCTTCGGCTTACCGTTAGTGCAACTGGCCAGTACTAACTACGAAACCTTGTGTGAGCAATTGGGGCTTCGTGAGTTGATCGCCAAGTATCGCGCCATTCCAATTTCAGTTTCTAGCTCCACTCTCACACTCGCTTCTGCCGACCCTACGGATTTACAAGCTGAAGATGACTTTCGATTCGCGACAGGATTACAGATTGAATTGGTTGTCGCTAATTACTCTGAATTAGAAGGCGCAATACGAAAGCTGTATGGCCGTTCTATTTCCGGACAAGACTCCAAGCGTAAAGAGATCACTCAAGATGAGCTCGCTAACCTTGTTGAGATATCTGATGACGAGATAACTTCGATTGAAGATCTCAGCCAAGATGACTCCCCTGTCAGTCGCTTTATCAATCAGATACTGGTTGATGCGGTGCGTAAAGGCGCATCGGATATCCACTTCGAACCTTATGAAGAAAACTACCGCGTGCGTCTACGTTGCGATGGCATCCTTGTCGAAATTCAACAGCCCGCTTCTCACTTAAGTCGTCGTCTATCAGCTCGCTTAAAGATCCTCGCCAAGCTTGATATCGCTGAACGCCGCTTGCCTCAAGACGGTCGTATTAAACTGCGTCTAAATGACGACTTAGCGATTGATATGCGTGTATCAACGCTGCCGACCTTGTGGGGTGAAAAGATCGTTCTTCGACTGCTTGATAGCAGCGCGGCCAATCTAGATATCGATAAATTAGGTTACACCGAAGATCAAAAAGCACTCTACCTCGATGCGCTAAAACGCCCGCAAGGGATGATCTTAATGACCGGGCCTACTGGCAGCGGAAAAACCGTCTCCCTATATACTGGCCTTAGAGTGCTTAACACTACGGAACGCAACATCTCAACAGCTGAAGACCCAGTGGAGATTAACCTGTGTGGTATCAACCAGGTACAAGTAACACCTAAGATCGGCTTTGGGTTTGCTGAAGCACTGCGATCATTTTTACGACAAGATCCTGATGTTGTGATGGTTGGAGAGATCCGCGACTTGGAAACCGCAGAGATCGCGATCAAAGCATCGCAAACCGGTCACTTGGTGCTTTCGACACTGCACACTAATTCCGCCGCAGAAACCGTCACTCGACTCGCTCATATGGGGATAGAACCCTTTAACCTCGCTTCCTCATTGAGTTTGATTATCGCCCAACGACTGGCAAGGCGGTTGTGCAACCACTGCAAAGAAACTGACGATTCACCAGGCATATTTCTGCGTCACTCGATCCCTAACAGCCAAACCATCTACAAAGCGAATCCTCAAGGGTGTAATGAGTGTAACCAAGGTTATTCGGGGCGAGTGGGTATCTATGAAGTGATGCTGTTTAGCGATCAACTGAAAAGCAGCCTGATCGACAAACCGAACGCGTTAGCCATTGAAAACTTGGCTCGTCGAGAAGGCATGAGAACTCTGCAAGAGTCAGGGTTAGATAAATTGCTTGAAGGCACCACCAGCTATCAAGAGCTGCAACGAGTTCTGTACATATAACCAATGGAGCACCAATGAGTAGCAAGTCCAAACAATCACAACTAAAAAGCTATCACTGGAAAGGCATTAACAGCTCAGGCAAGAAAGTGTCTGGGCAAACCTTAGCGCTCACCGAACTAGAGGTGCGAGAAAAGCTCAAAGATCAGCACATTCAAACCAAGAAGATAAAAAAGAAAAGCATCTCTGCGCTGACTCGTTTAACACATCGCGTAAAACCCAAAGACATCACTATTTTGACTCGACAATTGGCGACTATGTTGGCGACTGGTGTCCCTATCGTGCAGGCCATCAAGTTGGTATCAGACAATCATCGTAAGGCTGAAATGAAGTCCATCCTTTCGCATATCTGTAAAGGTGTAGAAGCAGGCACTCCGATATCAAAAGCGATGCGAACCGCAAGCCGTCACTTTGATGATCTCTACACCGACTTAGTCGCGACGGGCGAACTTTCCGGTAATCTAGCGCAAGTATTCGAACGCTTGGCAACTTATCGAGAAAAGAGTGAACAGTTAAAGTCTAAGGTTATAAAAGCACTGATCTACCCAGCGATGGTGGTCATTGTTGCACTAACTGTCTCCTACCTAATGCTAACCATGGTAATCCCCGAATTTGAATCTATGTTTTCAGGGTTTGGTGCCGATCTCCCTTGGTTTACTCAACAAGTTCTTCATCTTTCTCATTGGATGCAGGCTTACAGTTTTTATACTGCTGTGGGCATAGGTTTGTTGGCGCTATTGGTCCATCAATTGTGTCAGCGCTCTTACTCGATTCGATTATCAGCCAGTCGCTTAGGCTTACGCTTCCCAGTGCTTGGTGGTGTGATGGCCAAAGCCTCTATTGCCAAATTCAGCCGCACGCTATCCACCAGTTTTAGTTCTGGTATTCCGATTCTCATGAGCCTTAAAACCACCGCAAAAACCGCAGGCAATTTACATTATGAATCAGCGATTATTGAAGTTCACCGTGAAACTGCAGCTGGAATGCCGATGTATATCGCGATGCGCAATACCAATGCCTTCCCTGAAATGGTGTTACAGATGGTGATGATAGGTGAAGAGTCAGGCAACCTTGATGATATGCTCAATAAAGTCGCTTCCATTTACGAGTTTGAGGTCGACAACACCGTCGACAATTTGGGCAAGATTCTAGAGCCACTGATCATCGTGTTTTTAGGTACTGTCGTTGGTGGGCTTGTGGTTGCGATGTACTTACCGATCTTTAATCTTATGAGTGTGTTAGGATAGTTAAAAGCAACTAAACACCCATGAGCAGCAATCTCTGCTCACCTTGATTAAGTGGTAAAGGACACTATGGAAGTATTTCACTACTATCCTTGGCTATTCCCCGTATTAGCTTTCATTTTTAGCCTTCTTATCGGCAGCTTCCTCAACGTAGTCATACACCGTTTACCGATTATGATGGAACGCGAATGGCAACAAGAGTGCTCGGAATATTTCTCTCAATATAAAATTCCAGCGCCAGAGGGAAAGTTCAATCTCAGCATTCCTCGTTCAACCTGCCCGAAATGCAAAACCCAATTAAGAATCGTCGATAATATTCCAGTGTTAAGCTGGTTGTTCTTAAAGGGTAAGTGCCACAGCTGTGCTAATCCAATCAGTGCTCGCTACCCTTTGGTCGAACTGCTTACCGCAATACTTTGCACAATGGTTGCTAGCCACTTTGGTTTCAGTTACTACGCCATTGCTTTAATTTTTTTCACCTTCGCATTGATTACCGCGACCTTTATCGATCTCGATACTATGTTGTTGCCTGATCAAATCACCTTGCCTTTGGTATGGTCCGGTATCGCTTTAGCACTGTTTAATATCAGCCCAGTATCGCTGCAAGATTCCGTGGTTGGCGCAATGGCTGGCTACCTAGCTCTGTGGTCGGTGTATTGGTTGTTCAAACTACTCACAGGTAAAGAAGGCATGGGTTACGGTGACTTCAAACTCCTGGCTGCGCTTGGGGCATGGCTGGGTTGGCAGCACTTGCCTATGATCATCCTTTTATCTTCGCTCGTAGGCCTTGTGTTTGGTTTGATTCAACTTCGCCTGAAACAGCAAGGCATCGATAAAGCCTTTCCATTTGGCCCTTACCTTGCAATTGCGGGTTGGGTAAGCTTGATATGGGGTAACGACATCATGGGTTGGTATTTCACTTCTGTACTAGGAATTTAACCATGGCAATCATTATCGGATTAAGCGGTGGTATCGCCAGTGGCAAAACCACGGTCGCTAACCTGTTCAATGAGCATTTTAATATTGATATTGTTGATGCTGATATCGTGGCACGTGAAGTGGTTGCGCTGGGCAGTGACGGTTTAAAACAGATTACAGAACACTTTGGTGAGTCTATCTTGCTTGAAGATGGAACACTCAATCGAAGTCGACTGCGCGAGCTGATCTTCTCAGATCCTAAAGAGAAGCAGTGGCTCAATGATCTCCTTCATCCCATGATCCGTGACAAAATTGACAGTGACCTGTCTAAAATCACATCCCCGTATGGTTTATTAGTTGCACCGCTATTGGTAGAAAACCAAATGCAAGGCATGGCCGATCGCGTATTAATTGTTGATGTGCCAGCAGAAGTTCAAATAGAACGTACGATGAGTCGTGATAATGTTTCTAGGGAACAAGTTGCATCAATTTTAAAATCACAGGCTTCAAGAGAACAACGCTTAGCAGTTGCAGATGACGTGATTAAAAACCATACTAAAAACCAAGAACTTTTGCCTCAAATCACAGATTTACATCAAAAGTATCTGGCAATCAGTGCTGTAGATGGGTCAGAATAGAACAATGTTGAATGAAGGTTTGCTCGATGATCACCCATAAATTTGAACATCCTCTAAATGAGAAAACACGCATCTACTTAAGAGTCGAATCACTCTTGAGGCAGCTACACTTGTCTTCTACATTTTCCGATGCTCAACAGTATCAACTCTTTTTCCGTTCCATCTTTGATCTGATTGAAATCTTTGAACAGATCCAACTCAAGAGCGAACTAGCAAAAGATATTGAGAAGCAACGTGTAACCTACAAAAGTTGGTTGGATGTTGAAGGTGTCGATCAAGAGATGCTGACATCACTGCTTAATGACATTGGTAACATCTATCGTGATCTGATGCAGGCAGAGCGTTTTGGCCAATCACTTAAAGAAGACCGCTTCCTGAGTGCGATTCGCCAGCGCTTTAATCTTCCAGGTGGCTCATGCTGCTTTGATTTACCGGCACTACATTATTGGCTGCACCTTCCTCTCGATAAGAGAATGAGAGATGCCAAAGCTTGGATGGATAGCCTACAGCCTCTGTATGAAGCGCTAACACTGTGGTTGAAGCTCACCAGAGAGACTGGTCACTTTAAAGAGCAAATCGCTCGTGCTGGCTTCTTCCAGAGCGATGCCGATGAAGCGAATATCCTTCGTCTGTCTATTCCAATGCAATACGGTGCCTACCCGATGATCTCAGGTCACAAGAACCGCTTTGCAGTTAAATTCATGAGCTTTGAAACTGGGCAAGCCTGTACTCAAGACATCGAATTTGAATTGGCGATCTGCACCTAATTGATTTCCTTTTATAGTTTGGCTTGAGTCTTCACTCGGGCCTAAACTCACTATTATTACCCCCTCAAATTAAGAATCACTATGTCGAAGAAAATCACCATCGTTAAATGCCCTCAATGTAATACTGACGTTGAATGGGGTGAACAAAGCCCGCACCGCCCGTTTTGCAGCAAGCAATGTCAGATGATTGATTTCGGTGAATGGGCAGACGAAGAGAACAGCATCGCTGGCGCACCAGACATGTCGGATAGCGATGGTTGGTCGGAAGATCCGTACTAGGCGAGTAGCGAGTAGCGAGTAGCGAGTAGCGAGTAGCGAGTAGCGAGTAGCGAGTAGCGAGTAGCGAGTAGCGAGTAGCGAGTAGCGAGTAGCGAGTAAATGTTGAAGGGTTGGCGTTTAACGTCAATCCTTTTTTATTGCCTATAACACGGCGCTAGTAGAGATTCCCTACTCCTTCCTTCGTCTGTCTAGGGAATGACGGTTAAATATGAGTTTCGGTTTGGTTCGTCATCCTCAAGAGTGAGGTACGAGCGAATTGGGGATCTCTTACCTGCTAAGCTACAAATAACAGACACAAAAAAGCGGAGCCAAATGGCTCCGCTTTTATCGATAGAATGCAAAAAGAATTACTTCTTAGTAAGCTTCTCTTTAATACGA
The DNA here is from genome assembly GCF_902751245.1 of Vibrio sp. Vb339. NCBI lineage: Bacteria > Pseudomonadati > Pseudomonadota > Gammaproteobacteria > Vibrionales > Vibrionaceae > Vibrio > Vibrio sp. Vb339. Next base: position 1,546,753 of record NZ_CADDIS010000002.1, read on the forward strand.
GCTGACTTACCAGAACGCTCACGTAGGTAGTACAACTTGGCACGACGTACTGCACCACGGCGTTTAACTTCGATGCTATCAACCATTGGAGAGTGAGTTTGGAACGCACGCTCTACGCCTTCACCGTTCGAGATCTTACGAACTGTGAATGCAGAGTGTAGACCACGGTTACGAATAGCGATTACAACGCCTTCGAAAGCCTGTAGACGCTCACGGTCACCTTCTTTTACCTTAACCTGAACTACAACAGTGTCACCTGGTGCGAATTTAGGAAGGTCTGATTTTAGTTGCTCTTCTTCAAGAGCCTTGATGATGTTGCTCATTTGTATAAATTCCTAGAATAAACTGATACTAAATTTAATAGGTTACTGCTTGCTTTTCGTTAAGAGCGTTGCTCTTTAATGAATTCAGCCAGTAATTGTTCCTGTTCGTCAGTCAGAGCTAGGTTTTCCAGGAGTTCTGGTCTTCTTAGCCAAGTTCGGCCCAGCGATTGTTTTAATCGCCAGCGACGAATGTCCTTATGGTTTCCAGACTTGAGTACCGATGGCACATCTTTATCGTCTAGAACCTCAGGGCGCGTATAATGGGGACAATCTAGCAAACCATTTGCAAAAGAATCTTCTTCTGCTGAAGCGAAATCTCCAAGTACACCCGGAACAAACCGAGATACTGAATCAATCAGCGTCATGGCTGGCAGTTCGCCACCCGTCATCACAAAATCTCCAATCGACCATTCTTCGTCAACTTCAGATTGAATGATGCGCTCATCTACCCCTTCGTAGCGACCACAAATAAGAAGTAAATTCTCGTTTGTTGCCAGCTCTTCAACACCTTTCTGGTCGAGTTTACGACCTTGAGGTGAAAGATAGATAACTTTCGTCTTTCCCGGTGCTGCTTGCTTGGCAGTTGTGATAGCGTCGCGCAAAGGCTGAACCATCATTAACATGCCAGGACCACCACCGTAAGGTCTGTCATCAACAGTGCGATGTTTATCATGAGTGAAATCACGAGGATTCCATGTCTCAATAGATAAAAGACCTTTTTTAACCGCTTGACCTGTTACTCCAAAATCAGTAACAGAACGGAACATTTCAGGAAAAAGGCTAATAATGCCAACCCACATGTGTTCTCTCGCTCTGTAATTTGGAGTTAGAATCCAGGATCCCAGTCAACTTCGATCCGGCGAGCTTCGCGATCAACTTTCTTGATCACTTGCTCTTCAAGGTACGGTACTAACCGTTCCTTTTGGCCAAAAGCATCTTTAAGATTTGCTTTGATTACTAGAACATCGTTCGAGCCAGTTTCTAATAGGTCAGTGACCTCACCAAGGTCGTAACCTTTAGTGGTAAAAACTTGCATACCGAACAATTCGCGCCAGTAGAATTCATCTTCTGACAATTCAGGTAACGAAGCAGGGTCAATAGCAATTTCAAAGTTAGTCATCAGTTGCGCGTCTTCACGAACATCTAATCCCGCTAGCTTACATACATAACCTTGGCCATGACGTTTCCAGCTCTCAACTTTGTACTCAACCCACTTACCCTTTAGGTTTAAATACCAAGGGCTGTAATCAAATATGCTTTCAGCATTGTCTGTGTAGGAGAACACTTTAAGCCAGCCACGAATACCATAGGTAGACCCAAGTTTACCCATGACAATTCTATTGTTTTGCTCGCTCATAGTTTCTTTACCCTTCATCGACATAAGCTATTTCTCTTTAAAAAAGAATTAAGCCGCTTTTTGAGCGTCTTTAACTAGCTTAGCTACACGATCAGATAGAGATGCGCCTTGACCAACCCAGTGGTTAACACGATCTAGGTCTAGACGTAGACCTTCTTCTTGACCTTGAGCAGTAGGGTTAAAGAAACCTACTTTCTCGATGAAACGGCCAGTTGCAGCGTTACGGCTATCCGCAACTACGATTTGATAAAATGGGCGCTTCTTTGCACCGTGACGTGCCAAACGAATGGTTACCATGTCGTCCTCTTTGCTTTCTTAATAAAATAATTAACCCCAAGTATAAGTAAATAGCTTGGGGTCTCGTGCCAAATTAAAGCCCCGGAATTTTACTCTTATTCCGGTGCAATGCAAGGGCTTTAGCTATTTTTTCACCAACATAGCTGCCGTACACTTTCTGTGACACGGCTAACACTATGAAAAGTAACGTAGCTAAAGCTTACATTTGTAGATTATCGACCAAACGGGTTAAAGCCACCACCCATTCCGCCCATACCTCCACCGCCGCCCATCATGCCTTGCATGTTGCGCATCATGCCTTTCATGCCACCTTTCTGCATCTTCTTCATCATCTTCTGCATTTGGGTGAACTGCTTAAGCATACGGTTTACATCTTGTACCTGTGTACCAGAACCAGCGGCAATACGCTTTTTGCGAGAGCCTTTGATTAGGTCAGGGCGTTGACGCTCTTTCATGGTCATAGAGTTGATGACCGCTTCCATCTGCTTGAACATCTTGTCATCAACTTTATCTTTAACGTTATCTGGTAGCTGAGACATGCCTGGAAGCTTATCCATCATGCCCATCATGCCGCCCATGTTTTGCATCTGACCTAGCTGTTCACGGAAGTCTTCAAGGTCAAAGCCTTTCTTCTCTTTGAACTTCTTAGCCAGTTTCTCTGCTTTCTCGGTATCAACGTTTTTCTGTAGGTCTTCAATGAGAGACAGTACGTCGCCCATACCTAAGATACGAGAAGCAACACGATCTGGGTGGAACGGTTCTAGTGCGTCAGTCTTTTCACCAACACCCAAGAATTTAATCGGTTTGCCTGTGATATGACGAACAGACAGAGCAGCACCACCACGCGCATCACCATCAACTTTCGTCAAGATAACACCGGTTAGTGGTAGCGCATCACCAAAGGCTTTTGCAGTGTTCGCAGCATCTTGACCTGTCATTGCATCAACAACGAACAGTGTCTCTACTGGTTTAATTGCAGTATGAAGCTCTTTGATCTCGCCCATCATCTCTTCATCGATAGCCAAACGACCCGCAGTATCGACAAGTAGCACGTCGTAGAATTTCTTCTTCGCGTGGTCGATTGCAGCGTTTGCAATATCAAGAGGCTTTTGATCAGCTGAAGATGGGAAGAAGTCTACGCCAACATCGCTTGCTAACGTTTCAAGCTGTTTGATTGCCGCTGGACGGTAAACGTCGGCAGATACAACCAAGACTTTCTTCTTGTCACGCTCAGTTAGAAGCTTAGATAGCTTACCTACCGATGTGGTTTTACCCGCACCTTGTAGACCCGCCATTAAGATAACGGCTGGCGGCTGCGCTGCTAGGTTAAGAGCCTCGTTAGACTCACCCATCACCGCTTCAAGTTCAGCTTGAACGATCTTAATGAATTCTTGACCAGGCGTTAGAGATTTAGAAACCTCAACACCCACAGCGCCTTCTTTTACGCGCTTAACAAAATCGCGGACAACGGGCAGTGCAACGTCGGCTTCAAGTAGCGCCATACGTACTTCACGCAGCGTCTCTTTAATGTTGTCTTCGGTCAGACGACCTTTACCGCTGATGTTCTTCAGCGTTTTGGATAGACGATCCGTTAAATTATCAAACATAGTTTTCTCTTCGCTCAAAACTGCGACTATTACTGTGAGTATACATTAGCGCGGATTAGAGTCATACCCGTTGTAGAGCGTTAATCATCCGTGCTTGTGATGTGAGACATTATTCACTTGGAATTGAATGAGGTTCGCCATAGCCCCAAAGAGCGATGCGAGGTATAATTCGCCAATTAATAATCATTAAAATGGATACCATGGACAGTCTTATTGCGATCGCAGCAGCCTTTCTTTATACAATGGCGATTTCCACGATCATTCCAGGTCTCGTGCACCAAACAGGAATCCGTGTAAAAACGGTGTTTATCAGCGCATTACTTGCTCTAGCTTTCCATGCTTGGTTGCTTGGCGATTTGATTTTTAATGCCAGTGGCCAAAACCTCAGTATCTTGAACGTTGCTTCATTAATCAGTTTAATCATATCCGTGGTAATGAGCGGTGCAATGCTCAAAACCCGTCTGTGGTTTATCTTGCCCGTCGTTTATAGCTTCGCTGCGCTAAACTTGATGGCTGCCACTTTTCTTCCAAGCACCTTCATCAAACATCTAGAGAATGACCCAAAACTGCTCGTGCACATCTCTTTGGCTCTATTCTCATACGCAACGTTAACTATCGGTGCGCTATACGCCCTGCAACTTGCTTGGCTAGATCACAAACTTAAAAAGAAAAAAGCCTTAGTGATAAACCCTAACCTACCTCCTTTAATGATGGTGGAAAGACAGCTTTTCAAGATCATTTTGATTGGTAATGGCTTATTAACGGGTACTTTGTTGACGGGTCTCATCTTTGTACAAGATATGTTTGCTCAAGGAAAAGCACACAAGGCTGTGTTGTCTTTTATCGCTTGGGTTATCTACTCCATCCTTCTATGGGGTCACTATCAGAAAGGCTGGCGTGGACAGAAAGTCACTTGGTTCGCACTGGCCGGTGCCAGCATGCTCACATTAGCCTACTTCGGTAGCCGCTTCGTCCAGGAAATCATCCTGAACTAGTCTGTAAAATAAAGGCAAGGTCTCACATACCTTGCCTTTAAAATATTGAGTGCAAGACATTCAATTGACATCTCGACCATGTTCGGTCATAAATTAATCAAGATACACAAATAGGAAAAGAATAGTTTTGGACGACATATCAACGGGTATCTTATTTGCGCTACTCGCGTGTCTCATTGTAATTTCTGGTTATTTCTCTGGTTCCGAAACGGGCATGATGTCCCTGAACCGCTACCGTTTAAAGCACTTGGCCAATACGGGTCATAAAGGTGCCAAACGCGTAGAAAAACTTCTGAACCGCCCAGACAGATTGATTGGCCTCATTCTCATCGGCAACAATCTCGTCAACATTCTTGCATCTGCGATCGCTACTATTCTTGGTATGCGCATCTACGGGGATATCGGTGTGGCTATCGCTACTGGTACCCTGACTCTCGTGATCCTCGTATTCGCCGAGGTAACCCCAAAGACCATCGCTTCTCTATTCCCTGAACGTGTCTCTTACGCGAGTAGTATCCTTTTGATGATACTTATGAAGGTACTATCACCATTGGTGATCTTAGTGAACTTTATTACCAACGGCTTCATTCGTATCTTAGGCGTCAAAGCCAGCCATGATGCAACCGACCACTTGAGCTCCGAAGAGCTTAGAACCGTAGTAAATGAAGCAGGTAGCTTAATCCCTCAACGTCACCAAGATATGTTGGTGTCTATTCTGGATTTAGAGCACGTCACCGTGAACGACATCATGGTGCCGCGTAATGAGATAACTGGTATCGACATCAATGACGACTGGAAATCTATCGTTCGTCAATTGACCCACTCGCCTCATGGCCGCGTGGTGCTGTACCGTGACCAAATAGATGAAGTGGTCGGCATGCTTAGGCTGCGTGAAGCTTACCGCCTGATGCTTGAAAAGAACGAATTCAATAAAGAGACACTGCTGCGTGCCGCAGATGAGATCTACTTTATTCCTGAAGCGACACCACTCAACATTCAGCTACTCAAGTTTCAACGCAATAAACAGCGTATCGGTTTGATTGTTGATGAGTATGGCGACATCAACGGCTTGGTTACATTAGAAGATATTCTAGAAGAGATCGTAGGTGAGTTTACCACCTCTATCGCCCCAAGCTTATCAGAAGAAATTACTCCGCAAAGCGATGGCAGCTTCTTGATTGAAGGTAGCGCCAATATCCGAGATATCAACAAAGGCTTACAGTGGGCACTGCCTACCGATGGCCCAAGAACGCTGAATGGTTTGATACTGGAACATCTTGAAGATATTCCAGAGAGTCACCTAAGTGTTCAGGTTGCCAGCCACCCAATGGAAATTGTTGAGCTTGAAGAGAACCGCATCAAACTGGTTCGCGTGTTCCCACAGATCGTGAACGGCTAACTGAGTTATCACTGAATCTCTGTCTCGCCCTAAAATACGTTGACGAAAAAGGCCCGGTTCATTGAACCGGGCCTTTTAGTATCTAACTCGCCCTATCTAGGGTAGCTATCAATGACTAGTCGATTTTAAGCTCTTTCAGCATCGACTCTGGTAGTGCCAGTTCATCATTCTTGTTTACAGAAATACCTGCAGCGATGATCGCATTCGCGATCTCTTTCGCTTCATCCAAAGAGTGCATTGCTGCGGTACCACATTGGTATTCGTTCAACTCAGGGATCTTATTCTGGTTCTCAACTTTCAGTACGTCTTGCATCGCTGCCAACCAACCGTCAGCCACTTGTTGCTCTGTAGGCGTACCAATCAGGCTCATGTAGAAACCCGTACGGCAACCCATTGGTGAAATATCGATGATCTCTACATCTGAACCGTTCAATTGATTACGCATGAAACCAGCGTATAGATGCTCTAGAGTATGGATACCTTTCTCAGATAGGATGTCTTTGTTTGGCGCAGTAAAACGCAGGTCAAACACAGTGATGGTATCCCCTTTTGGGGTTTGCATTGTTTTAGCAACACGAACTGCAGGTGCGTTCATGCGTGTGTGATCAACAGTGAAACTATCTAATAAAGGCATTGCTCTTCTCCATGACGGCTGGTTTTAGAAAAACCAGCTTCGATTGTCTTCTAGTTCTTTGCGGCACTGTTTCAGCTGCCATCCATAATCTTTTGCTTGCTGTTCGACTTTGCGCGCCACCTTAATCAACGATGGCTTGCTGTTGTATGACTTGCGCTTATAACCACCACGGCCTTCATGATAAGCCAGATATTGGTTATATGGGTCCCATAGTGAGATGCCCAATTGACGACGCGTCTCGCTGGTATACCAACCGATGAACATCAATGCATCATCAAAGTTGGTTCTTGAGCCACCGTTATTGGTCGCCTTTTGGAAGTCTTCCCAAGCAGGATCTTGAGCTTGTGCATAACCGTAGGCACTGCTTACACGTCCCCACGGTATAAAGCCAAGAATGTAATCTTTAGGTGGGCGCGCATCATGACGATAGCTACTCTCTTGTTTCACAAAAGCCATCGCGACGTTAATCGGCGTGCCCCACTCTTCTTGCATATCCAAAGCATCTTCATACCATGAAGGGTGCTCTCGAAAGATGCTACACAAATTATCTTGCTGCTTTGGCGGTGGCGTTGCACATCCAACCAATAGGCTAGAGACAACACCAACAGTCACTACAGGTAACCATTTACTACTCACTCGAGTAGGCTGACCTAATAAGGCTTGCTTCCTTTCCACCAAAGTCTCGCTATGCTTTTAAATACGAAAAATAATCCGCTAAGAAGCTATCAAAATCTTGAGTGCTTGCTTCTTCACTTTGTTGCTGAGCAATCACAGAACGTTGAACTTCTGCTTCCATCAACTCAGCTGAATATACTTTGTATTGGTGCGCTTTGTGTTGCTGAGCGTACGTTTTACCTAACGCGCAACCCACTTTACCTAAGCCACCTAACTTCTTAGTCTCTTCTAGCAACTGGCCAGAAATGGTCAGCTCTGGGTTATCAATCCAAGCTTCAAGCGTATCGCACGTTTCTTGGTATGCACGACCACCTTGTTCAGCGTCCATCATCTCGGCAATAGAACGCAGATCTTTGAAGACACGCTTCGCCCAGTCTTGCAGAGACAATCGCTCACCATGACAACCAATTTGCAGCTCTAGACCAACCTGACGACCTTCTAGGATCACCTTGTTCCAGTTATCGCGCCAGCATTCAAGCTCGCAGTTATCCATCTCTGCTGAGTCCGTTAGCACACTCCACGTTAGGAATAAGTCTAAGAAGCGAACCTGCTGCTCATTGATACCAATTGAGCTGAATGGATTTACGTCTAAAGAACGCACCTCAATGTATTCAACACCACCGCGAGCCAATGCTTCAGATGGTTTCTCACCACTCTTCGCCACACGCTTAGGACGGATTGGAGCGTAAAGCTCATTTTCAATTTGCAGTACGTTGCTATTCAACTGACGGTATTCACCATCAACCTTAGTGCCAATCTCGGCGAATTCTTCTGATGGTGTGCGAATCGCTTGATTCAAACCTTCAAGGTATTGATCTAGGCTGTTGAAACCAATCTTCAATACGCTTTGAGCACTGTTGGTGTAGCCAAGGTCGCTCAGGCGCAGTGCCGTTGCTTTTGGTAAGTACAGTGTCTCGCCAATCTTTTCAAAAGGCAGGCTTGTCTCTCTTCCTTTGATGAAAGAAGAACATAGCGCAGGTGAAGCACCGAAGAAGTATGGGATTAACCAACCAAAGCGGTAGTAGTTACGAATCAAACCAAAGTAAGCATCTGACTTAGATTCACAACGCGCTTCTTCAGTTTGCTCTCCAAACAGGCTATCCCAAAAACTTTCTGGGAAAGAGAAGTTGAAGTGAACACCAGAGATAATCTGCATCAGGCTACCGTAACGACGCTTTAGGCCTTCACGATATAACGTCTTCATCTTACCGTTGTTAGAGGTGCCGTATTGCGCTAGCTGAATGTAATCTTCACTGCCAACGTAACAAGGCATAGAAAGCGGCCATAGTTTTTCGCCGTCTAACTTGGTTTGCGTGAAGTGATGGATATCAGACAACTGATTCAAAAGCGTCGGAACGTCATTAGAAACAGGCGTGATAAATTCCAGTAGCGACTCAGAAAAATCGGTCGTTACCCATTCGTTCATCAACGCAGATCCTAAAGCTTTAGGGTGCGGCCCAGTAGCAAGATGGCCATCTTCCGTGTAGCGTAACGTTTCCCTTTCAACACCACGACCAAATTGAGAGAAGGTCTTAGGGTTAGTTGCAACTTGCTTTAGTCGCGCAGCAAAATCAGTCAAAATTCAGTTCACTTATCTTATATCGTTCTGATTAGAACTATCATAAATTAGGTTGGAGGAGAAAAGTAGAGTCTCTTCCCTCCCCCTTTAATGTGTACTCTAACGAATGATTTCAAGCTCTTCTATTGGAATATCTAACTTTTCTAATCGCGGGCGAAGCGAGGCCGCGTCACCAACAACGATTATTTGATAATCATTCGGGTCAAACCATTTCTTAGATAGTTCGTTTAAGGTCTCTTTTGAAACCGTTTCAACTATCTGATTACGCTGTTGTAGGTAATCTTCATCAAGGCTCAATGCCACAATATTACTCAACAACCCCGCCTTTTGACTTGGCGTTTCGTATTTAAGCGCATCTTGTTGACCGACGGCGAGGCGCATAAATTTCACCTCTTGGTCAGTTAATCCACTTTGACTGAACTCGTTCAGCTCATTAATGAACTCTTGAATCGATGGAACCGTCGCATTCGCTCTTACCTGTGCACTGAATACTACTGCGCCCGTTTCACGAGTACTCGCAAAGTAACCGCTTGCACCGTAAGTGTAGGCTTTATCTTCACGTAAATTCTGGTTGATACGGCTATTAAAGTTACCCGCTAAGTTAAAGTTAGCTAGCTGGCTCAAATACAATTCACCCGTTGCATCAAACGGCAGGCCTTTACGAACCAAGCGAACAATGCTTTGCGGCGCACCCGGTTTGTCTACCAAATACAGGTGTTGACCTGAAAGCTCTTTGACGATTTGTGGACGCGTTAATGGAGCTGCATCGCCTTGCCACTCTTCAAAGAATTGTAGCTGTTTTCCAATCTCTTTCTTCGAGATGTCTCCCACAACAACAATATTGGCACCTTCAGGTGTGTAGTGTTGATCGTAGAATTTTTTCACATCGTCTAGAGTGAGTTTCGATAGAGAAGCTTTAGTACCATCGCTCGCTCGAGCAAAAATACTGTCGCCAAACAGCACCTCACGTGTTGCTTGAGACGCCATCCAGCTTGGTTGTTGGTGCTGATACACAACACCTTCTAGCATCTGTTTCTTAACACGCTCAAAGTCTTGCTCATCAAACTTAGGCTCAAACAGAACCTCTTGCACGATCGCTAAGGTTTGAGGCAGGTTTTTCTCTAGCGTAGAAACTGAAATATCTGTGGTGTAACTGCCCGCACTGATACTCACACTACTACCAAGCTTATCTAGCGTCGCTTGTAGCTCTTCAACCGTTCGTTTTGTTGAACCTTCTTCCATCATCGAAGCCGTTAGGTTCGCTAGGCCTTCTTGCCCTTTACGAACATAACGCTCACCGGCTGGAAGTTGAATCTGTAGCTGTACGGTCGGTGTTTCACTGGTCACGGTACCAATCAAATCCGTACCGTTGGCAAAATGCATGCGGTACAAATCAGGCATCGTAGCTTCAACACCAAAGTTCACTTCTGGCATCACGCTGCGATCAAAGGTATTTGGTGCTTTTCTGAAATCCAGTTGGTCTTCCGTCACCTTGCTGTATTCAGGCAAAGTGCGTGGCGGCGTGGTAAAGGTCGCTTCACGAACCGCTAAATCGAGTTGCTTCTTAGGAACCACACTCAAGGTCACCTTGTGCTTACCTTCGATGAAATCTTGGTATGCCTTGCTCACGCTCTCAGGCGTCACCGCTCGGATTTGGTCGAGTTGTGATTCAATGCGATCAGGCTGACCATAGAAGGTTTGGTTAGACGCGAGTTGCGACACCTTACCTTTAACGCTTTGCAATGCAAAAACGGCATTCGCTTCTGCCATGCCTGTGATCTGGTCTAAACGCTCTTGTTCAACACCCTCTTTCGAGAATTGCTCTAGGGTATCCATCAGCTCTTTATTAAGAACCGTCAAATCACCTTTTTCACCTGAGTTACCCATCGCATACACATACATGGTACATGCAAGCTCAGCACAATCATGGAAAGATCCAGCGCTGACTGCTTTCTGTGTTTTTACGAGGTTTTGATACAGGTAGCTGTTAGTGCCTGACCCCAACACATTAGACAGTGCATTCAGGGAAGCTTGTGTCTCTTCACCACGATACGTTGTTGGCCAACCAACAAGCACCATCGGCTGACGAATATTGTCTTCTAAGGTGATGTATTTATCTTCTGTTAGCACAGCAGGTTGCTTCTCTGCCGCCTTAACTTCTGGGCCTTGAGGGATAGGACCAAAGTACTTGTTCACCCACTCTAGCGTGTCATCAACGTCGATATCACCACCAATCGTTAACACGGCATTGTTTGGGCCATACCAACGCAGGAAAAACGCCTTGAGGTCATTCACATCAACACGGTCTAGATCTTCCACATAGCCGATTGGTTGCCATGAGTAAGGGTGACCTTCAGGGTAAAGCGCTTCGCCCATGCGTTCCCACATTAAGCCGTAAGGACGGTTTTCGTAGCTCTGCGCTCGCTCGTTCTTGACCGTGCCTCTTTGAACCTCAAATTTTTTCTGAGAAACTGCATCCAACAAGAAGCCCATTCGGTCTGATTCTAACCACAACATTTTCTCAAGCTGGTTAGATGGAACGGTTTCAAAGTAGTTAGTACGGTCACGGTTAGTCGTGCCGTTTAACGAGCCACCCGCTTCAGTAATGATCTTAAAGTGCTGTTGGTCACCGACGTTCTCAGAACCCTGGAACATCATGTGCTCAAAGAAGTGAGCAAAGCCCGACTTGCCTATCTCTTCGCGAGCTGAGCCGACATGATAAGTTACATCAACATGCACCAACGGATCGGAATCATCAGGGGAAAGAATAACTGTCAGACCGTTTTCAAGCTGATACTTGGTGTAAGGAATCACCACTTTATCTTTAGAGGGCTTAACCTCTTCTAACAGAGTGACACCTTCAGGTAACGAGGAAAAGAAGGGCGTTGAGCTAGGTACATTGTAAGAACAGCCAGCAATGGCGATAAGAGAAAATGTACCAAGTAAAACCTTTTTCATAGGTTCTCCTTAGAAAAAACCGAAGTAGATAGCAGCAAGTAAGCTATAGCGAGCGGCTTTGCCAATCGCTATCAAAATAACGCTAGGGATGAATTTCATTCTTAGCCAACCCGCCGCTAGACACAAAGGGTCACCAATGATCGGTAACCAACTAAATAACAGTGTCCAGTAGCCATAACGACTCAGCCAAGCCATAGCCTTATGACCATGCTTTTCAGATTGAGTTCGATTAGGCAACCACAAACCAATCCAATAGTTAGTCAGGCCGCCTAAGGTATTACCTAATGTCGCCACTAGAATGATCGATGAAGTTGAAAACTGATCTAAGCTCAATGCAGCCACAAGGCTAGCTTCTGAACCACCGGGTAGTAACGTGGCACTCAAGAAGCCACTAATGAAGAGTACCCACAACGCCGAGTCCGAGAACCACAGCGCGATATTTTCAAAAAGGGAGTTAAAAAATTCTAACACTGCCTATCAACTTTCTTGCATTTTAAGTAGCACCTTGCCTCTGGTGTGTCCGGTTTCAACCTGCAGGTGCGCCGACTGCGCCTCGTCTAACTGGTAGATACCTTGAATTTCTGTTTTGAGTAATCCGACACTGACCATGTAAAGCATAGTGTCCATTTGCTCAGGGCTTGGTTCAACCAGCATGCCTGATGCAGTAAAACCTAATAGTGTTGCTTTCTCACAGATAAGTTCTGCAGAAAGAGTCGGCACAGTCACGACTCGCGCGCCATCTTTTAAGCACTTCAATGCATCAAGTGCGGTATCGCCACCGACCAAATCAATCAACACATCAACATCAGAAACTCGTTCTGAAGCTGGAGCAAACTTATAGTTGATCGCATGAGCGCCTAGTGTTGCAAGATAATCGAGGTTAGCTTCACTGCAGGTGGTGTAAACCTCGGCTTTTGCAGCCACTGCAATTTGAACCGCAAGGTGACCAACACCGCCTGCGCCCGCTAAGATAAGCACGCGATCGCCTTCTTTCACTTCGGTTTTATTGAGTGCTTGAGCTGCTGTTTGACTTGCAAGTGGTAATGCCGCTGCCGCTTCTAGGGTGACAGAGTCAGGAACCATGCTAAGTGCTGCTTCTGGAACAGACACATATTGGCTGTAACCGCCACCTTGCAGTGGAAAACCAATAAAGCCAGCCACGTTATCACCAACAGTAAAACGTTCAGCCTGATCGCCTAGCGTGACAATTTGCCCTGAAATATCGTATCCCGGCACCCAAGGAAGGTTGTCTTTGTTTTGTGCTGCTGCCCAACCAAGGCCAGCACGGGTTTTCACATCAATCGGATTAATGCCCGAAAAGGAAACTTTAACCACCACTTCTCCGGCCTTCGGCTCAGGGATCGCACTGGTTTGAATACTTAGGTTTTCGACGCCGCCGAATTGAGTAATCGCAATCTGTTTATTTTCCATTTCCACATTTCCTTGATTGATAAAAGCCCTAGTGAGCAAGCACCCTAATTAATAAAAAGAAAGGGATGCGAAAGCATCCCTTTGACTATAAACCATTTAATAAGGCGAAGTTAACCGCTCATTCGTAAATTGACGACCAATTAACGTAACGATACATGACCCAGCAAATCCACTAGCCCACGAGAGCTAATAGAATACCCGCCGCAACCGCACTACCAAGTACACCAGCTACGTTCGGGCCCATTGCATGCATCAACAAGAAGTTCTGAGGGTTTGCCTCAAGACCAACCTTGTTCACAACACGTGCCGCCATTGGAACCGCTGATACGCCAGCTGCGCCAATCAGTGGGTTGATGTCCTCTTTCGAGAATCGGTTCAACACCTTAGCCATCAATACACCACCCGCCGTACCGATACTGAACGCGACCGCACCCAAACCTAGAATACCCAGTGTTTCTAAGTTCAAGAACGTATCCGCTTGAAGCTTAGAACCAACACCTAGTCCTAAGAAAATAGTTACAACGTTAATCAGTTCGTTTTGAGCTGTTTTTGAAAGGCGATCAACCACACCCGCTTCACGCATTAAGTTACCCAAACAGAACATACCAACTAGAGGTGTTGCTGCAGGTAGGAACAAAATCGTCATCAGTAGTACAGCAAGCGGAAAAAGAACCTTCTCTGCTTTGCTAACGTGACGAAGTTGAGCCATCTTAATCTTGCGCTCTTCAGGAGACGTTAACGCTTTCATGATTGGTGGCTGAATGATCGGAACCAAAGCCATGTAGCTATACGCCGCTACTGCAATGGCACCTAGTAGGTCAGGAGATAACTTACTCGCCAAGAAGATCGCGGTTGGGCCATCAGCACCGCCAATGATCGCAATTGACGAAGCATCTGCCATTGAGAATTCCATTCCTGGAACATAGTTCAGCAAGATCGCACCAAATAGCGTTGCGAAGATACCAAACTGAGCCGCAGCCCCTAGCCATAACGTTTTAGGGTTAGCAATCAACGCACCGAAGTCCGTCATTGCACCAACCCCCATAAAGATCAGCAGTGGGAAAATACCCGTTTCAATACCAATGTAGTAAACGTAGTAAAGCAAACCGCCGGGATCAGTAAACCCAGCATTTGGAATGTTTGCTAGTACAGCACCAAAACCAATAGGCAGTAGAAGTAACGGTTCAAATCCTTTGCGAATTGCCAAAAACAACAGTAAGCAGCCAACCAGCATCATGCAGATCTGGCCGAACTCAAAGTTCGCAATCCCTGTTTCAGACCATAAGGTCATCAATCCTTCCATGGTGCTCCCTTACGCTAAGCTTAGTAGTGGAGCGCCTACAGTAACTGCATCGCCTTCTTTAACATTCAATTCTTGAACGATACCACCACGAGCAGCACGAACTTCCGTTTCCATCTTCATCGCTTCTAGGATTAGCAGAACGTCGCCTTCAGCAACCTCAGCACCAGGCTGAACGATCACTTTGAAGATGTTGCCTGCTAATGGAGCTGGAACTGCTTCTGCATCAGAAGCCGCAGCAGGTGCTGCTTGAGACGCTTGTGCTGGTTTCGCTGATGGAGATACCGATGTCAGTTCACCTTGAGGGCCAACTTCAACATCGTAAACCTGGCCATCAACCTTCACGCTGTAGCTTTCAATACCACCAGAAGCTTGTACAGGAGCTGCTGCAACTGGAGCCGCAACTTCTAGCGTTGGTGCTGGTTCAAATGCTTCAGGGTTACGACGGTTCTTAAGGAACTTAAGACCGACTTGTGGGAAGAGCGCGTAAGTCAGTACATCATCAACCGTATCTTCAGCTAGAGAGATACCCTCTGATTTCGCTTTCTCTAACAGATCCGTCGTTAACGTATCCATTTCAGACTTAAGTAAATCAGCAGGACGACAAGTAATCGGCTCTGCGCCATCCAGTACTTTCGCTTGCAGTTCAGCATCCACTTCAGCAGGTGCTTGACCGTATTCACCTTTGAGTAGACCAGCAGTCTCTTTCGTGATGCTCTTATAGCGCTCACCGGTTAAAACGTTAATAACTGCTTGAGTACCGACAATCTGAGACGTTGGTGTTACTAAAGGAATGTAACCAAGCTCTTTACGTACGCGTGGGATCTCTTCTAGAACTTCATCCATGCGATCGGCTGCGCCTTGCTCTTTAAGTTGGCCTTCCATGTTAGTTAACATGCCGCCAGGAACTTGAGCGATCAGGATACGAGAATCGACACCTTTCAGCTGACCTTCCCATTTCGCGTACTTTTTACGCACATCACGGAAGTAAGCTGCGATTGGTTCGATTTGGTCTAGTTTGAGATTCGTGTCGCGCTCTGTACCTTCTAACATCGCAACAACCGTTTCGGTTGGCGTATGACCGTAAGTACAGCTCATTGAAGAGATAGCGGTATCTAGAATGTCGATACCCGCTTCAACGGCTTTAACCGCTGTTGCAGTCGATAGACCGGTTGTCGCGTGGCTATGCAGTGCTAGAGGAACGTCACACGATGCTTTGATACGTGTAATCAGCTCTTCTGCTTCATACGGCTTTAATAAACCTGACATATCTTTAATACATAGTGAATGACAACCTAGGTCCTCTAGGCGCTTGGCCAAATCAACCCAAGTATCTGAGTTGTGAACCGGACTCGTTGTGTAAGACAACGTACCTTGAGCGTGACCACCAACGTCAATCGTTGCTTTCACTGCTTTTTCAAAGTTACGTACGTCATTCATCGCATCAAAGATACGGAATACGTCCATGCCGTTTTTATGGGCACGTTCAACAAATTTTTCTACTACATCATCCGCGTAGTGACGGTAGCCCAATAGGTTTTGACCACGCAGTAGCATCTGCATTGGTGTGTTTGGCATCGCTTTTTTCAGCTCACGCAAACGCTCCCATGGATCCTCGCCAAGAAAACGGATACACGAATCAAACGTCGCGCCGCCCCAAGTCTCAAGTGACCAGTAACCGACTTTATCCAGTTCTGCCGCAATTGGCAGCATATCTTCGATACGCATACGAGTAGCAAATAGTGACTGGTGCGCGTCACGAAGTACCACATCTGTGATAGCTAGTGGTTTAGACATGCTCATAAACTCCTTTTTAATCCTTTAAATGCTACTTAGCAGTAGACGCACGGTATTGATGAACCGCGGCCGAAATTGCTGCCACTACCTGTGGACTAACAGCTGAAGGGTTTGATTGTGATTTTTGAATTTTTTTAGGTGCTGCGATCGGCTCTGGTACTTCTTCTGGTACCAGTTTTGACATCAACCGAACGAGGTAAACTAGAATAGTTAGGAAAATAAAGACAACGGACATCCCCGTTATCATTAGAGTCGCCGCATCTCCTAGCAGGCTTCCAATATTAGTCATGTTGCTTCCTTTCTTCGTCATCCTGACATACGTACAGGATTTCAGCGAATAGTGATCCCGACCCATGGATTATCTCGATTGGTAAAAGTTTGTCAATTTTGTTTAAGGTTCTGTTACGGATAACGCACACATAAGGTTAATTATTCGCCTATCAGATCACATAAATCTGTCAAATACGTCATTTTTAGATATTTAAACTGTGACTTAAACGGGGCTTTTCTGGGAATTGATATGAGAAAGGTGGAATAACAAAGAAGCAATCAAGAACTACTTGAAATACAACAAGTTAAACAACGAATAAATTTAACATTGTCGCAACAATTTTACAGCGGACATAAAAAAAGCCTCGTATAAACGAGGCTTTTTCTAATAATGTGGCGCGCTCTGGAGGATTCGAACCTCCGACCGCCTGGTTCGTAGCCAGGTACTCTATCCAGCTGAGCTAAGAGCGCACGGTTTTAATATCAATTCATTGTTACTAACAACAGATCAATATAAGGATTTCATTCTTATAAGAAAGAAGCCCTAAATAGTGGCGCGTCCTGGAGGATTCGAACCTCCGACCGCCTGGTTCGTAGCCAGGTACTCTATCCAGCTGAGCTAAGGACGCACGGTTTTCGATATCAGTATTTCCAATATCAGGAGTTCACAAGGAAACCCTAAAGAGTGGCGCGTCCTGGAGGATTCGAACCTCCGACCGCCTGGTTCGTAGCCAGGTACTCTATCCAGCTGAGCTAAGGACGCGCAGTTTTCGATATCGGTATTCCCAATATCAGGGGTTCATAAAAGAAACCCTAAATAGTGGCGCGCTCTGGAGGATTCGAACCTCCGACCGCCTGGTTCGTAGCCAGGTACTCTATCCAGCTGAGCTAAGAGCGCACGGTTTTAGTATCAATTCGTTGTAAACAACAACTCAATACAAGGATTTCTGTTCTTATAAGAAAGAAGCCCTAAATAGTGGCGCGTCCTGGAGGATTCGAACCTCCGACCGCCTGGTTCGTAGCCAGGTACTCTATCCAGCTGAGCTAAGGACGCACGGTTTTTGATATTAATTTTCGACGAACGATTTATCAATATCAGGATTCACATTCTTATAAGAACTAAACCCTAAATAGTGGCGCGCTCTGGAGGATTCGAACCTCCGACCGCCTGGTTCGTAGCCAGGTACTCTATTCAGCTGAGCTAAGAGCGCACGGTTTTAGTATCAACTTAGTCAATACAAGGACTTTCATTCTTAAAAGAAATTAACCCTTAAATAGTGGCGCGTCCTGGAGGATTCGAACCTCCGACCGCCTGGTTCGTAGCCAGGTACTCTATCCAGCTGAGCTAAGGACGCACGGTGTTCATTCATTAAGAATGAAGTTGTGAAATATATCACATTCTTCTTGCTACGAAGAAAAAAAAGGCCATCGGCCTGTAATGAATGGCGGTGAGGGAGGGATTCGAACCCTCGATGCAGCTACAAACCACATACTCCCTTAGCAGGGGAGCGCCTTCGGCCACTCGGCCACCTCACCTAATTCATTATTCTCAAATCACTTACAAGTAAGAGAAGAGAGAATGGCGCGTCCTGGAGGATTCGAACCTCCGACCGCCTGGTTCGTAGCCAGGTACTCTATCCAGCTGAGCTAAGGACGCACATTTACATTGTCTAAATTGCTAATTTTAGACTCGCAAGAAATGGCGGTGAGGGAGGGATTCGAACCCTCGATGCAGCTACAAACCACATACTCCCTTAGCAGGGGAGCGCCTTCGGCCTCTCGGCCACCTCACCGTCTTGCGGAGGCACATATTACGTTTTACCGAAAATATGTCAAACACTTTATTGAAAAAAATTGGACAAAAACACTCAACCGTTTGCTATTTAATCAAAGCGCTTGCAAATTGAACTTATAAGATTCAAATCGCGCTTTTTCCCTTAAAAATTAAGGTGAAAGATTGGCAATAATAAACAGCCGAAAACAATTATCTAATTTCTCCAGCAGCAAGTGCTACCGCTGATGGCACAATACTACGGGATGCGTATTTTCGCCATAGGGGAAGCGAATAAAACTTGAGTTTTGCCAAACAAAATACAGAGCAACAGTTCTGTTCAACCTTGTCTGTATCTCGCAGCATCACAAAGCATTCACTTCACCACTTTGAGACCGATCCGTTATCCAACCCATCTATGTCCCAATGAGTGTTTCGGTTCCCCAAGATCAAAAAAGGCTAGCAACAATGCTAGCCTCTTCTCTACGCAAAAGTATTAGTAGTTGCCAGATGCAACGTTACCATTACCTTTTTCAGCTTGAATGCGCATGTAGATCTCTTCACGGTGAACAGATACTTCTTTAGGTGCGTTAACACCGATACGTACTTGGTTACCTTTAACGCCTAGTACAGTAACTGTTACTTCATCACCAATCATCAGTGTTTCGCCAACGCGGCGAGTCAAAATTAGCATTCTTTGCTCCTTGAGTAATCTCTAAATTTATCTAGCTACGAGAGCATTATCCAACAAAAGTTATATTTTCGTAAACTATCGATTGAGTTTATTTAACCAAAATGCACTTCTTTTTTAGGATAACCCTGTGTTTCACGCGCTACGATGTATGCATTGTGTAATATGTTAGCAGCCATATCGACTTGCGTTGGTGATATCACCAAAGTTAAAGACTGCTGCTGCAATAAGTGATGCTGTACATCAATTTCGCCTTCAGACAACAATCCATGTGAACTGACCACAATTTCTTGTGTTCGGCTTCCTACCACAGTTAACAAACTAACCTGTTCACTATTACGGATTTTCTCAGCAAAAACTAGTTTTAATTTGGCACTTATGTCTTGTTTAATAATGAGTGCTGCCCGTTCTGTTTCCTCGATCACACTACAGACTTCGATCCCCAACAGTTGGCAATGTGAAATGAAAGACGGTAAATCTTCATTCAAACACTCGATACGCACCATATCTCTTTGGATGGCGATGCCAGCAATATCATTCAAACACTGATTGCCCGCGATCAATGTGCCCTCGCCTTGTTCAAAGCTTGAAAGCACTCGCAATGGCACGTTGTTCTGCCATGCATACTGAACACACGGAAGATGCAACACCTTAGCGCCTCGGCGGGCCATCTCTTCCATAGAAGGGAAGTCTAAAGTATCTAATTTCTGAGATTGCTTTACGACTCTAGGGTCACAAGAGTAAACACCATCTACATCAGTATAGATCTGGCATTCTTTCGCCTGCAAGGCACCTGCAAGCGCGACCGCTGTAGTATCTGAACCACCGCGGCCTAATGTTGTGATATCGCCTTTCGCATTGAATCCTTGAAAGCCTGCAACAATAACAATCTGATTGTCATCTAGCAAAGCTTGAATCGGGGCAGTATCAATACGCTCAATCGCTGCATTATTATGATTAGAATCCGTGTGTATCTTGGCTTGGTAGCCAGTCATCGATGTCGCTTCATAACCTAACTTGTGTAACGTCATTGCTAACAAGGCCATGGAAACTTGCTCGCCAGCCGTTAACAACACATCCAGTTCTCTAGCGTTTGGTACGCTATCAACTTGCGTGGCTAAATTAACTAACCGATTTGTTTCACCAGACATAGCAGAAACGACAACCACAATCTGGTTCCCTTCATTTTTCGCTTCAATGATTTTTTCTGCTACATGATGGATTCGTTCAATTGAACCCACCGACGTTCCACCAAATTTTTGCACGATAAGAGGCATTTTCACCCGTCCTCACCTTCCCAAGACCAATGTCTATATATGACAAAAAAACACATACTCCGCGTCAGGGCGAAGCAATAAAAAATTAACCAAGGAGTCTAACGCCACCATTAGACTTCTTGGTTAATCTCAATCAAACCTTGTTTAAACACACTTCCAATAGGCAAAATAAAAGATGCCCAATCAACTGATTGGGCATCTTTGTATCCATTACTTAAGCTTAAAGACGCTCTTCTAGCCAAGTACGCACAGATTTAAGCGCTTCTGGCAGTGCTGCAACGTCTGTACCGCCCGCTTGAGCCATATCTGGACGACCGCCGCCTTTACCGCCAACTTGCTCAGCAACCATCTTAACGAGATCACCCGCTTTTACTTTGCCGATTAGGTCTTTGGTTACACCAGCAATCAAGCCAACTTTACCGTCTGCTACGTTCGCGATCAGGATGATGCCGCTACCTACTTGGTTTTTAGCGTTATCAACCATAGTACGTAGGTTCTTGTTGTCTGCGCCTTCAATTGCAGCAACCAAAACTTTAGTACCAGAGATGTCTTCTACTTTGCCCATGATGTTTGCGCTTTCTGCAGCAGCCATCTTTTCTTTAAGCAGTTGGATTTCTTTCTCTAGCGATTTCGCTTTCTTAGCTGATTCAGCAAGTTTCTCTTCGTAAGCGTTAGCCTGAGCTTCTACTGCATCTAGAGCAGCTTCACCCGTTACCGCTTCAATACGACGAATACCCGCAGCAATACCACCTTCAGAAGTGATCTTGAATAGGCCGATATCACCCGTGTTGCTTGCGTGGATACCACCACAAAGTTCAGTAGAGAAATCGCCCATAGATAGAACGCGAACTTCATCATCGTACTTCTCGCCAAACAGTGCCATTGCACCTTTTTCTTTCGCTGACTCGATGTCCATGATGTTGGTTTCAATCACGTGGTTCTTACGAACTTGTGCGTTAACCAAACGCTCTACTTCTTTAATCTGTGCCGGTGTTACCGCTTCAAGGTTAGAGAAGTCAAAACGAAGGTTGTCTGGCTTAACTAAAGAACCTTTCTGAGCAACGTGCTCACCTAGCACTTCGCGTAATGCAGAGTGAAGTAAGTGAGTTGCAGAGTGGTTTAGTGAGATAGCAGCACGACGCTCAGCGTCAACCGTTGCTTCTACTTTATCGCCCTTAGCAAATACACCCTCAACTAGCTCACCGTGGTGCGCAAATGCGTTACCTAGCTTCTGAGTGTCTTGTACTTTGAAAAGACCCGACGCTGTTTTTAGTGTACCAGCATCACCACACTGACCGCCTGACTCAGCGTAGAATGGCGTCTCTTCAAGGATGATGATTGCTTTGTCGCCAGCCGATAGTGAAGATACTTCTTCGCCGTCAACAAATAGCGCAGAGATTTCACCAGCACCTTCAGTAGCTGTGTAACCACAGAACTCAGTATTGGTGTCTACTTTGATCGTCGCGTTGTAATCAGTACCGAATTGGCCCGCTTCACGTGCACGCTTACGCTGCGCTTCCATCGCCTTCTCAAAGCCTTCTTCATCGATAGTAAAGTCGCGTTCGCGAGCTACATCGTTAGTAAGGTCAGCTGGGAAGCCGTATGTATCGTAAAGTTTGAAAACTGTTTCGCCGTCAAGCTCTTTGCCTTCAAGTGCGTCTAGTGCGTCATTAAGAATAACCATGCCGCGCTCTAGAGTACGACCAAAGTTCTCTTCTTCAATGCGAAGTACTTTTTCAACAAGCTCTTGCTGTTTCTTAAGTTCATCTGCCGCAGAGCCCATCACTTCAGCCAGTACACCCACAAGTTTGTGGAAGAACACGCCTTGTGCGCCAAGCTTGTTACCGTGACGAACTGCACGACGAATAATACGACGTAGAACGTAACCACGACCTTCGTTTGAAGGCATAACGCCGTCAGCGATTAGGAATGAACAAGAACGGATGTGGTCAGCAATAACGCGTAGCGATTGGTTAGATAGATCGTCATGACCAACAACTTCCGCAGTCGCTTTGATTAGCTTTTGGAATACATCAATTTCGTAGTTAGAGTGAACGCCCTGCATGATTGCAGAAATACGCTCAATACCCATACCTGTATCTACAGCAGGCTTAGGTAGCGGTTCCATTGTGCCGTCAGCGTGACGGTTGAACTGCATGAATACGTTGTTCCAGATCTCGATAAAACGGTCACCATCTTCTTCAGGTGTGCCAGGACGGCCGCCCCAGATGTGCTCACCGTGATCGTAGAAAATTTCAGTACATGGACCACAAGGACCTGTGTCACCCATCGTCCAGAAGTTATCAGACTCGAACTGTTTACCGCCTTCTTTGTCGCCAATGCGAACGATACGGTCAGCAGGAACACCTACTTTCTTGTTCCAGATATCGAATGCTTCATCATCTGTCTCGTATACCGTTACCAGCAGACGGTCTTTTGGCAGTTGAAGAGTTTCTGTCAGGAATTCCCAAGCAAAACCAATCGCTTCTTCTTTGAAGTAGTCGCCAAAGCTGAAGTTGCCTAGCATTTCGAAGAACGTGTGGTGACGAGCCGTGAAACCTACGTTTTCAAGGTCATTGTGTTTACCACCCGCACGTACACAACGCTGAGCCGTAGTTGCTCGAGTGTAGGCACGCTTTTCGGCGCCTAAGAAGCAATCTTTGAATTGGTTCATACCTGCGTTAGTAAATAGCAGGGTTGGATCGTTATGTGGAACTAACGATGAACTGTCTACGATTTGGTGTTCTTTGCTCTCAAAGAACTTAAGGAACGCGTTGCGAACCTCATCAGTGCTCATGTACATGCAGCTCTTCCTGAAAATAGTCGAGTTAGAATTTTGCCGTATTGTAGATCATGGTTAAGGCTTCGACTAGTTTTCTTGTAGAAAAGACACCCTTGGGCAGGATTTTAGTGGGAATTCGATAAAATGAAGAATATTCCACTATATCTAACCGTGGAAAAGCAGAACTAAATTGACGACCTAGTACCGAAGAAACTCAGTCAACGAAAGAGAGTTGACCAAATACATGCTCGACGGAGCTGCTCCAATAAAAAAGCCCCGCATAAAATATGCGAGGCTTTAAATTTCTTTCAAAGCGGATGCTTCTTTCAAACATCCACTCTATAAAACGTGAGCTTATAGCTCTTCGTTTTCTTCTTCTTTCTCTACGTCTTTCTCTTCAAGAACAGCAGGAGTCAGTAGTAGCTCACGAAGTTTAGTATCGATCTCTAGAGCAACTTCTGGGTTTTCACGTAGGTATTTACCAGCGTTAGCTTTACCTTGGCCGATCTTATCGCCTTTGTAGCTGTACCAAGCGCCTGCTTTTTCTACTAGCTTATTCTTAACACCTAAGTCGATAAGCTCACCTTCGCGGTTGAAGCCTTTACCGTAAAGGATTTGAGTCTCAGCTTGTTTGAATGGTGCAGCAATCTTGTTCTTAACGACCTTGATACGAGTTTCGTTACCAACAACTTCATCACCATCTTTAATCGCACCAGTACGGCGAATATCAAGACGAACAGATGCGTAGAACTTAAGTGCGTTACCACCTGTTGTTGTTTCTGGGTTACCGAACATCACACCAATTTTCATACGAATTTGGTTAATGAAAATAGCCATACAGTTAGACTGCTTAAGGTTACCCGTCAGCTTACGCATCGCTTGAGAAAGCATACGAGCCTGAAGACCCATGTGGCTGTCGCCCATTTCGCCTTCGATTTCTGCTTTTGGTGTTAGTGCTGCTACTGAGTCAATAACAAGAACGTCGATTGCACCTGAACGAGCCAGCGCATCACAGATTTCAAGCGCTTGCTCACCCGTATCTGGTTGAGAAACAAGAAGTGCATCGATATCAACACCAAGCTTTTGAGCGTAGATAGGGTCTAGTGCGTGCTCCGCATCAACGAATGCACACGTCTTGCCCACTTTTTGTGCTGCAGCAATAAGCTCAAGCGTTAGCGTTGTTTTACCTGATGATTCTGGACCGTAAACTTCTACGATACGTCCCATCGGTAGGCCACCAGCACCTAGTGCGATATCTAGAGATAGAGAACCTGTAGAAATAGTTTCTACGTCCATTGTGCGGTTATCACCAAGACGCATGATAGAACCTTTACCAAATTGCTTTTCAATCTGACCAAGGGCTGCGGCTAACGCTTTTTGTTTATTCTCGTCCATTTCTATCTCCACATAATCGGTTGTCTCAACAAGCGATCTAGAATCTATTTCTAACCCACATAGGGGTGACTAATTGGCTTTCATTATACTGTTGATTCATACAGTGTCTATACCTGTATGAAAATAATTTGTACAAATGTTACTTACCTTCCATTGATAGGTAATCATAAATAACTTGCAGGGCATGGTGCGTGGCTTGTTGGCGTACTTGTGATCTGTCGCCTGTAAATACATGCGTTTCTACTTTATCCCAGCCATTTAGCGCTTTCCACGCGAAGCACACCGTACCAACAGGCTTATCTTCGGTCGCTCCACCTGGGCCAGCAATGCCACTGATTGATACAGAGATCGTCCCGTTTGAATGTTGTAATGCCCCGCTCGCCATTTCTATTACGACAGGCTCACTAACAGCGCCAAACTCCATTAAGGTTTTAAGCTGTACACCGATCATCTCTTGTTTGGCTTCATTGCTGTACGTAACAAAAGCGCGATCAAACCACCCAGAGCTGCCCGCAATATCGGTGACTGCACTCGCGACACCTCCGCCAGTGCAAGATTCAGCCGTCACTAACACGTGTTTGTGTTTCACTAGTAATACACCTAGCTTCTCACATAGTGTCTTTTCTATTTGCACAACGATACTCCTTCTCATGTTTAACAACTAACGATGGAAATAATCATTAAAATTGATTTACGACATCGTATTACTCAACCACAGTAAACGAAAGAGCAAAACCTAAACTCGATAACAAACAGCCTCTCATAACTTCCACGAATTCCAACTCAATGTTGTCGCTATTGCTTAATTCACACGCAACATCTTTTATCTCTAAATATTCAATAATGATTAACGCATGTTAATTAGAACTTAATTTTCCTGAACACTTCCGTCATTTACCATTCTCACATAACCACAATTTGAGTAATGAAATGAA
Organism: Vibrio sp. Vb339; assembly: GCF_902751245.1. Lineage (NCBI taxonomy): Bacteria > Pseudomonadati > Pseudomonadota > Gammaproteobacteria > Vibrionales > Vibrionaceae > Vibrio > Vibrio sp. Vb339. The sequence continues at coordinate 1,572,226 of NZ_CADDIS010000002.1, forward strand.
ACTAACCCCAAGTATTAAACAAAAAGGGCATGTGTATATTGTTGGTGCTGGAACCGGTGACCCTGACCTTCTTACGGTTAAGGCATTACGCATCATTTCAACAGCCGATGTAGTTATTTACGACAATCTGATATCAGCTGACATTCTTGCCTTTATCCCCGAAGAGACTGAAAAGGTCTACGTCGGCAAAGTTTTCAATTCAAAGTGCATACTTCAATCTGAGATCAACCAGAAGATCCTAAAACACGCAGAGCTAGGCAAGACAGTTTGCCGCCTTAAAGGTGGAGACCCATTCGTATTTGGGCGTGGTGGCGAAGAAGCGCTTTTTCTCGACTATGCAGGCATAGCATTTGACATAGTCCCCGGGATCACAGCTGCAGTTGGTTGTTGCAGTTACGCTGGAATCCCCGTCACTCATCGTGGCATATCTAACGGCGTCACTATTGTCACTGCACGCGACCAACATGATTCAGACCACATTAACTGGAAAGGTCTCGCGAATGTAAATCACACCATTGTGTTTTATATGGGTCTACACAAAGCGGGCAACATTTCAAAGAACCTCATCGACCATGGGCTAAGAAAAGAGACTCCTACAGCCATTATCAGCAACGGTACGCGACATGACCAACGCGTCATTCGGTGCTCGTTAAGTGAACTCCCCGATGCTGTCGATATCTGTAATCCACCCATGCCTGCCGTCATCGTCGTAGGCCACGTCGTCAAACTTTCAGAAACCATTGACTGGTTCACCAAGCGTGAAACGTTCGATGGTTACGTACGCAGATTTTTCACAAAAATGCCAGAGGCAGAACATGTCTAAATTTTTAACTAATTATGAACTCCAAGGTGTCATTTCAGATTTGAAAGAAACCTACCGAGTGATGTCACCGATGTACGAACGTATGGGCGGCCGGTTTGCTCATACTGATAACCTAATCTACGACGAAATAGAGTCTTTTAGCGATATCGTCTGGAAGGAAAAATCTCACTTCTCTCCCAAAGAAGTGGTTTTTCCTATCACTGAAACTCTATTTTGGTTAGATGGAAACGAACTCAGAGAGTCAAAAGTCGACCCTCGACCTGTTGTTTTATTTTTGCGAGCTTGCGATATCAATGCCCTAAAAAGCTTGGATTACATGTTCTTAAAAAATGGGGGAAATGAAGATTTCTACTACAAACGTCTACGCGAAAAGCTCAAATTAGTTTTAATTGAGTGCGAATCAAGCTTTGAAAATTGCTTCTGCGTATCAATGAATGCCAATACGACCACTAACTTTGCAGCCTCTATTCGCTTCTCTCCTGGTGGCGGCGCTGATGTGGTAACTCAAGATGAAGTCTTTGCTAAATACTTGGCTGAGGTTGGCATTGAATCAAATCATAAAACAGGTTTTGTTCAAGAAAACCACGTAAAAGTACGCACACCTGACCAAATATGTGGTGACCCAATTAAGGTTCGCGAGATCCTAACAGGCAACCCGATTTGGAATGAATACGACAACCGCTGCATTGGCTGTGGTCGCTGTACAACATCATGCCCTACCTGTAGCTGCTACAGCGTATTTGATGTGGTTTACAACCAAGAAGCTAAAGTGGGTGAGCGCCGTCGTCAGCATGCGAGCTGTATGACAGGCAACTTTACCGATATGGCTGGTGGACACCAATTCAGACAGAAGACGGGCGAACGACTTCGTTACCGCGCTCTGCACAAAGTTAATGACTTCAAAGCACGCCAAGGTGTGCACCATATGTGTGTTGGCTGTGGTCGCTGTGATGACCGCTGTCCGCATTACATTTCGTTCAGCAACATCATCAATAAAATGTCTGATCAAATTGAATTAACTTTGAAGAATGAGGCCGAAAATGTGCCAGTGTAAAAATCAATTAGTACCTCAACCGTACAAGATCTTGGACATCACGAAGCATACTGAGATCGAATGGAACTTTCGTGTCGAGTGTGACTTCGATGTGAAATTCGGCCAATTTGTTGAAGTTTCATTACCATTATTCGGTGAAGCACCTATCTCCATTTCAGACTTTGGTGAAGGCTATATCGACCTACTGATCCGTAAAGTCGGTAAGGTTACCGATGAGCTATTTACTAAACATGTTGGTGACATGATATGGATGCGTGGTGTTCATGGTAATGGTTATCCAATGGAAAAATACCACGGTAAGCACTTAATCGTGATTGCTGGTGGTACTGGTGTCGCACCTGTAAAAGGTTTGATCAACCACTTCAGTCACGAGACTCAGTTAGTAAAATCAATGGACGTGGTTGTCGGTTACAAAAACGATCAAGCCGTCCTTTACAAAGAAGAAATGAAGCATTGGAACGACACAATCAACCTGATTTGTACGCTGGATGAAGAGTCCAATAACGAGTTTTATCAAACTGGTCTTGTGACTAAATACATCGAAACGCTTGATTTATCAGACATACACGACGTGCAACTGATTGTTGTTGGCCCTCCAATTATGATCAAGTTCGTTGTAAAAGCTTTTCTAGAGCTTGGTCTTAAAGAAAAGCAAATCTGGGTAGATTACGAGCGAAAAATGGCTTGTGCGGTAGGTAAATGTGGGCACTGCCGTATTGGTGAAAAGTACGTGTGTGTTGACGGGCCTGTATTCCAATACGACGAAGCACAGTCAATGGTTGATTAGGGAGACGACGATGAGTTTAGATGTAGATATTATCAAGATGCGTGCTGATGCGGACTATCGTCTATCGAAAGTTCGTGGCGAATGCATGATCAGTGTTCGAATCCCTGGTGGCATCATGCCCGCTCACCTACTTGCAACTGCGCAAGAAATTGCCGAGAAATGGGGTAACGGTGTTATCCACCTCACAACTCGCCAAAAATTGGCGATGCCAGGTATCCGCTACGAAGATATTCCAGAAGTAAATAAAGCACTGCGCCCATTTATTGAAGACATTACTCAAGATATTTGTGGCATTGAAGTGGAAGATCTTGAGGCAGGTTACCAATCAATTGGTGGACGAAATATTGTTGCTTGCCAAGGCAGCCAAATTTGTCAAAAAGCCAATACCGATACGACTGGGCTAGCACAGCGCTTAGAACATCACGTATACCCAAGCAAATATCACTTGAAGATTGTCGCTGCGGGCTGCCCTAATGATTGCGCTAAAGCCAATATGGCTGACTTCGGTATATTAGGCATAGCAAAGATTGATTTCACATCAGAGCGTTGTATTGGTTGTGGTGCTTGTGTTGACGCTTGCTCCCACCATGCTGTGAACTGCCTATCTATTGTCGATGGCAAAGCAACCAAAGAAGAAAGCAAGTGCATCGGTTGCGGTGAGTGTGTTCTTGCCTGCCCAACTTTGGCATGGCAACGTAATCCAAAACAGTTGTACATGGTTAAGCTAGGTGGACGTACGTCGAAGAAAACCCCACGTGTGGGTAAATTATTCTTAAATTGGGTAACCGAAGAAGTGATTCATCAGGTTATTGAAAACCTATTTGAGTTTGAGAAAGAAATGCTGAAAGGTATTCCTAAGTATTTACATATGGGTCACCTCATTGACCAAGGTGGCTACCTAAGATTCAAAGAACGCGTATTAGACGGTGTTGAATTGAATCCAGAAGCCAAAGTAGCACAACGAATGTACTGGGCTGAAGATGAATATATGGCGAACATACATGTAAAATAAGCCGATAAAATCAGACAGCTCAAAAACAAAACACCTCTAACGAGGTGTTTTTTTGTTAGGGCTTTTGCATCTTTTCGCTTGAGCTGCTTTTCGCACGAAACGCTTTCACGTATCCTAAGCCGCAATAGAAATAAACGAAAGAAGTTAACTGTGAAAGCCGATCAAAAACATACTCCCATGATGCAGCAGTACCTAAAACTGAAAGCAGAAAACCCAGAAATTCTGCTGTTCTACCGCATGGGCGATTTCTACGAGCTTTTCTACGATGATGCTAAAAAAGCTTCTCAACTCCTCGATATTTCACTGACTAAACGCGGTTCATCAAACGGTGAACCTATTCCTATGGCGGGTGTTCCTTACCATGCCGTTGAAGGGTACCTTGCAAAGTTAGTGCAACTTGGTGAATCCGTAGCAATTTGTGAACAGATTGGTAATCCAGCAACTTCAAAAGGCCCTGTTGAGCGTGCTGTCGTACGTATCGTTACACCCGGTACCGTGACCGATGAGGCATTGCTTTCTGAGCGCGTAGATAACCTGATTGCGGCCATCTACCATCACAACGGTAAGTTTGGTTACGCGACACTGGATATTACCTCCGGTCGATTCCAACTCTGCGAGCCAGAAACCGAAGAAGCAATGGCCGCAGAACTGCAGAGAACCTCACCACGTGAGCTACTGTTCCCTGAAGATTTCGAACCTGTCAATCTAATGGCAAGCCGTAATGGCAACCGCCGCCGCCCGGTATGGGAATTTGAATTAGACACCGCTAAGCAGCAATTGAATAAGCAGTTTGGTACTCGCGATCTGGTTGGCTTTGGCGTAGAAAGCGCGAAACTGGGTCTATGTGCGGCTGGTTGTTTGATCCAATACGTGAAAGATACCCAACGTACTGCGCTTCCACATATCCGTTCACTGACGATGGATAAACAAGATCACTCGGTGATCCTTGATGCTGCGACTCGACGCAATCTAGAGATCACGCAAAATCTTGGTGGTGGTACTGATAACACCCTTGCCGAAGTACTTGATCACACTGCGACAGCAATGGGTAGCCGTATGCTTAAGCGCTGGTTACATCAACCAATGCGCAATATCTCGGCACTCGATCAGCGCTTAGATGCGATTGGTGAGATGAAAGATTTGGCTCTATTCACAGAGCTACAGCCAACCTTAAAGCAGATTGGTGATATCGAACGTATTCTCGCTCGATTAGCACTTCGCTCTGCTCGCCCTCGCGATATGGCACGACTTCGCCAAGCGATGGAATACTTGCCAGAGCTTGCTGAAACACTGACGCAACTGAAGCACCCATACCTAACTCAACTTGCTCAATATGCATCTCCTGTGGATGAGGTTTCTGAACTGCTTGAACGTGCAATCAAAGAGAACCCACCCGTGGTTATCCGTGACGGTGGTGTGATTGCAGAAGGCTATAATGCCGAGTTAGACGAATGGCGCGACCTTGCAGCAGGCGCAACCGAATTTCTTGATAAGCTTGAGCAAGAAGAGCGTGAGCGCCATGGCATCGACACGCTTAAAGTTGGCTACAACAACGTACATGGCTTCTTCATTCAGGTAAGCCGTGGGCAAAGCCACCTTGTGCCGCCACACTATGTTCGCCGTCAAACGCTGAAAAACGCTGAGCGTTACATCATTCCTGAGCTAAAAGAGCACGAAGACAAAGTGCTTAACTCTAAGTCGAAAGCACTCGCTATCGAGAAACAGCTGTGGGAAGAGTTGTTTGACTTACTACTGCCGTATCTAGAGCGCCTACAAAATATCGCCTCTTCAGTATCTCAGCTTGATGTTCTACAAAACTTGGCTGAGCGTGCAGATACCCTTGATTACTGTCGTCCAACCATGACAGAGTCTGCTGGCGTACAAATTCAGGCCGGTCGTCACCCTGTTGTTGAACAAGTGATGGACGAACCTTTCATTGCTAACCCTATCGACCTGAATGATCAACGCAAGATGCTGATCATCACAGGTCCAAACATGGGTGGTAAATCAACCTACATGCGCCAAACGGCACTCATCGCATTAATGGCTCATATCGGTTGTTATGTTCCTGCAGAAAGCGCAACCATCGGCTCTATCGACCGTATCTTTACCCGTATTGGCGCATCCGATGATTTGGCTTCTGGTCGTTCAACCTTCATGGTTGAGATGACCGAAACCGCAAATATTCTGCACAATGCAACACCAAACAGCCTCGTGTTAATGGATGAAATCGGTCGTGGCACCAGTACTTACGATGGTCTGTCTCTGGCTTGGGCAAGTGCAGAGTGGCTAGCTAATCAAATCAATGCGATGACACTGTTTGCAACGCACTACTTTGAGCTAACTGAACTGCCTAACCAACTTCCAACACTGGCTAACGTGCACCTAGATGCGGTAGAACATGGTGACAGCATTGCCTTTATGCACGCAGTTCAAGAAGGTGCAGCTAGTAAATCTTACGGTCTAGCAGTTGCAGGTTTAGCTGGCGTACCGAAAGCGGTGATCAAGAATGCTCGTGCGAAGCTGACTCAACTAGAAGCGTTAAGTATCGAGTCGCCAACATCGAAGCCAAGCGGTGTCGATATCGCAAACCAACTGAGCCTGATCCCAGAGCCGAGTGAAGTAGAGCAAGCGCTAGCGAATGTTGATCCTGATGATCTAACTCCTCGCCAAGCATTAGAAGAACTTTACCGCTTGAAGAAGCTGCTTTAGTTTCTTACCAAGTAGCTTGTTATTACCGTACTACTATTTTGATTAGACGGCATGAAATATCAAAGCCACAAACAAAAAAACGCTGACTTAAAGTCAGCGTTTTTATTTGTCTTCTATTTAGAGAAGCATCATCCGTTCAATTAGTCGTTTTCTACGTTGAACAGGTTTTCCATATTCAGACCTTGCTTGATAAGAATCTCACGTAGACGACGAAGACCTTCAACTTGGATTTGACGAACACGTTCACGAGTCAGGCTGATTTCGCGGCCTACTTCTTCTAATGTTGACGGTTCATAACCCAGTAGTCCAAATCGACGCGCAAGCACCTCTTTCTGTTTCGGGTTCAGCTCATCAAGCCAGAAAATCAACGAGTTCTTGATATCGCTATCTTGAGTTGAAACCTCAGGATCTGAATTGTTGATGTCTGGAATAATATCCAACAGCGCTTTCTCACCGTCACCACCAATTGGCGTATCAACAGAGCTCACTCGTTCGTTTAGACGAAGCATCTTACTCACATCACCAACAGGTTTATCTAGCTTAGAAGCAATTTCTTCTGCTGTTGGTTCATGGTCAAGCTTTTGTGATAGCTCTCTTGCAGTACGTAGGTAGATGTTCAGCTCTTTCACAACATGGATTGGCAAACGGATAGTGCGAGTCTGATTCATTAACGCACGTTCAATGGTTTGACGAATCCACCATGTCGCGTAGGTTGAGAAGCGGAAGCCACGCTCTGGATCAAATTTCTCTACGGCGCGAATCAAACCTAGGTTGCCTTCCTCAATTAGATCGAGAAGTGCAAGGCCGCGGTTGCTATAACGACGTGAAATTTTTACCACCAAACGCAGGTTACTTTCGATCATGCGTTTACGTGCTGCTTCATCACCGCGTAGAGCTCGACGTGCGTATAGCACTTCTTCTTCAGCGGTTAGTAGTGGTGAGAAACCGATTTCGCCTAAGTAGAGTTGCGTGGCATCTAAACTTTTAGACGTAACTTCAACTTCTTCTTTTGCTTCGGTTTTCTTAGTGACTGTTCGTTTTGCTTTTCCAAGAGCTTCCGGTTCCGTGGTTGCTTGGTCAAGATCGAACTCTTCTTTGGTTACTGCATTGCTTATACTCATAACGCCTCCCCCTGGCGAAATTAGCATGACATTACAACTTCATATGTCGCTAAATGACTATGTCACTCCATACAATACGTAATTTTTGCATATTGTATTTAAGGTAAATATCGTTTTGGATTAACGGATTTACCTTGGTAACGAATCTCAAAGTGCAGCCTGACACTGCTGGCTCCAGAGCTTCCCATTGTTGCAATCTTCTGCCCTGGTTTCACACTTTGCCCTTCAGATACTAATAGTCGGTCGTTATGCGCGTATGCACTTAAGTAATTATCATTGTGCTTCACAATCACTAGATTGCCGTAGCCTCGTAGTGCATTACCCGAATAAACAACCGTTCCCCCTGCAGTAGATACTATTGGCTGACCTCGCTGTCCTGCTATGTCTATGCCTTTATTTCCTTGTTCGCCTACAGAGAAATTCTTGATTACTCTCCCTTTAGTTGGCCATAACCATTTGGATACTTTATCACTTGTTGGTTTGGTGGACGGTGTAACATTCTGTTTACCTTTAGAACCAACATACTCCTTTGATTTGGATTGTTCAACCTTCTTTGGTGGATCTTTTTTCACCACTTTGGTGGTAGTTTGAGCTGGAGCTGGTTTAGAGTTTTTGCTCTTTTGTGGTGTGGTTTTCGGTTTACTTGCCGCAGATGACGTTGTGGATGCAGCGACAGGCGCAGCAACTGCTGCTACTGCTACCGTTGATTTACCATACGCTGGCGCGTTGTAGCTAGGACGCCATAACTTAAGCTTCTGCCCCGGGTGGATAGTGTAAGGAGCAGACAACTTGTTATAACCGATAAGATCTTTAACGTCTTTATTGGTGACATAGGCGATGAAGTAAAGGGTGTCGCCTTTTTTAACTTCATAGTAACTGCCACGGTAACTACCACGATCAATCGATGAGTAATTCTTGTTTAGGCTTGAAACGGGCGCAGGCGAATTCGCTGCACACCCAACAAGGGCACAGCTAAGCAGTAAAGTACTTCCTTTTAACAACTTCGAACGCATCGACTCTCTATCCACCTACACCATTAGTCTTTTATTAAGCTAGCTCACCAGGAACAAGAGGTACAAATCTCACCATCTCGATAACACTCGATAAAAACTCATCGCCGTGTCGAACGATCTTCAATAGTTGCTGTTCGTCATCACCGACTGGAATCAGTAAACGACCGCCATCTTTCAGCTGTTGCAGAAGCGCTTGAGGAATCGACTCTGCAGCGGCAGTGACAATAATCGCATCAAAAGGGGCTTTTGAAGACCAACCTTGCCAACCATCACCGTGCTTAGTTGAGATATTGTAGAAATCGAGTTGCTTCAACCTACGCTTGGCATCCCATTGTAGCGACTTTATTCTTTCAACCGAATAAACATGATCAACAAGTTGAGCCAATACCGCAGTTTGGTAACCAGAACCCGTTCCGATCTCCAAGACACGGCTATCTTGTTGTAATTCAAGCAGCTCTGTCATTTTAGCTACAATGTATGGCTGGGAGATTGTCTGACCCTGACCGATAGGCAGCGCATTATTATCATAGGCTTGGTGATACATCGCCTGCGATAAAAAGCTCTCTCTCGGCAGTAGGTAGATCGCATCAAGAACCTTTTGATCCTGAATACCATTTTCAATCAGAAAAGTAATTAAACGCTCAGCTTGCGGATTACTCACTTACTTCTCCCCTAACCATGTAGCCATCGCGCCCAACGACTCATGCGCCGTCAGATCAACCTGCAACGGTGTTACCGACACAAAGCCATGCTCAATCGCGTAAAAATCGGTACCTTCACCGGCATCTTGCTCTTTGCCCGGAGGACCAAGCCAATAGATATCGTTACCACGCGGGTCTTTTTGCTTGATCATATCTTCAGCGTGATGACGAGCACCTAGGCGTGTCACCTGAGTACCGGACAGTTGTTCTAAGGCTAAATCAGGAACGTTCACGTTCAACAAGCGGTTGGTCGGGATTGGGTTTGCTAAATGTTGTTCGACAATACGACGAGCAATCGCTGCCGCTGTCTTAAAATGTTTTTTTCCCACCAGAGAAAACGCTACCGATTGAACGCCTAGAAAGTGCCCTTCCATTGCTGCTGCCACCGTGCCTGAATAAAGCACGTCATCACCAAGGTTAGCACCGTGATTAATGCCCGTTAATACCAGATCAGGCATGTCATTCTTTAGCAGTTCGTTTAACGCAAAATGCACACAGTCGGTCGGTGTTCCTTGTACCGAATAGGTATTTTCAGCAATCTCTTGAACACGCAGAGGCTGTTCTAAAGTTAATGAATTTGACGCACCCGAGCGATTACGGTCAGGGGCAACAATGATAACTTCAGCAAGATCACGTAGCTCATTTGCCAGCTCATGAATACCTTGAGCGTGCACACCATCATCATTGCTGAGTAAAATCTTCATCTTGTATCCTTTCTTTTGTTCCCATGCTAGGCCAAGTCACTTAAATTCCAATATCAAGTGACCCAGCTCCAAGCAGAATCGTTATTGCTCGTAGGTTCTTTCTACGTGTACTTCTTCAACCAACTCACGAACGATAGCGGTTGCGAAACAACCTGCGTCTAGAGAGAACTTAAGAGTGACATTATCTTCGTTCACTTCCCAAGTTAGATCGGTTGGTTTTAACGATGCTTCACGACGGTCATGGCGCATGCGGTTACCGCGAATCAGCGCCATTAGGTCAGGTTCAGAATCAAGATGTTTTTGCTCTAACGCTTGAGACTCATCAGTCGTTGGTAAAGCATTATCGCCAGCCAAAGCAACAGTAACCAATGCAGATCCATTCGCGATGTCTTGGTTTACTGCTTCGATACTGTCCGCTGTTACCGTTAGTTGAGCGCCGTCTTTCATGACAATATCGCCAAGTAATGCCGATGCAAACGCATCTTGCTCAATACGGTCTGACAGGATCAGGTTGTAAATCCACGAGCGAGCCGCAGAAAGGTACAAGCTGCGCTTATTCTGGTTACGAGTACGAACGTTATCACGGCCCCAACGACGAGCTTCAGATAAGTTGTTACCTTCATTACCAAAACGCTGAGCACCGAAGTAATTTGGCACGCCGACTTGAGCGACTTTTTCCAAACGTTTTACGACATCATCACAATCTGTTACTTCAGACAAAGTCAGCTCGAATTGGTTGCCAACTAAATCACCCGGACGTAACTTTTTGTTGTGTCGTGCTGTCGCCAAGATTTCAATGCTTGGGTACTGTGCTAAGAAAGCTGAAAAGTCAGGCTCACCTTTTGGTAGGTGTACACTCAACCACTGCTCAGTCACCGCGTGACGGTCTTTTAAACCTGCCCAGCTCACGTCTTTCGACTTAACACCGCAAGCTTTAGCCAGCTCGTTTGCTACGAAGCTCGTGTTTTCACCAGTTTTACGAATACGAACCATTAGGTGCTCGCCTTCACCAGTAAACTCAAAACCCAAGTCTTCATTAACGACAAAGTGTTCGGCTTTTGCTTTTAGTTTTGCTTTCGCAGTTGGTTTACCGTTTAGATAAGCCAATGAAGATAAAATATCTGACATGCTGTTCTTTTCGTGTTGGTGCTTACGCACTTTTAGTAATTAGGACCACCGCTTCACATGCGATGCCCTCTTTGCGACCTGTAAAACCTAAACGCTCAGTGGTCGTCGCTTTTACATTCACATTGCTAATGCTGGTTTCTAGGTCTTGAGCAATAGCTTGGCACATAGAGTCTATATGAGGTGCCATCTTTGGAGCTTGCGCCATGATAGTAATATCGGCATTACCAATCACGTAACCTTGTGCTTTTACTCGACGGTAAACATCTTTCAGTAGTTCACGGCTATCCGCGCCTTTCCATTCGTCATCGGTATCAGGGAAATGACGACCAATATCACCCGCAGCAATCGCACCTAATAGAGCGTCACACAACGCATGAAGAGCAACATCACCGTCTGAGTGTGCAATAAGACCTTGCTCGTAAGGGATGCTTACACCACCAATAATTACCGGGCCTTCACCACCAAACTTATGTACATCAAAGCCATGGCCAATACGAATCATCATTATTCCTTATTCTGACTTAAATAGAACTCAGCAAGCGCTAAATCTTCAGGCTGAGTAATCTTAAAATTATCTGAACGCCCTGCCACTAAAGCGGGCGATAAACCTTTCCATTCAAAGGCTGAGGCTTCATCAGTAATTGAAGCGCGTTGTTGCAACGCCTCACTTAATGCCTTCCACAGAGGCTTTGCTCTGAACATTTGCGGCGTAAGTGCATGCCATAAATCGGCACGCTCAACGGTATGCTCAATCTGCCCTTGGGCACCGCGCTTCATCGTGTCACGAACTGGAGCCGCTAAAATAGCGCCCACATCATGGCTCATTGCAGCGGAAATTAGCTTGTCGATGTCACTTAGCTGAACACAAGGCCTTGCCGCATCGTGAACCATTACCCAATCACTAAGCTGCTGCTCAGCGATATAGTTTAGCGCAGAGAGTACAGAATCTGCTCGCTCGCTTCCGCCTGACACTCTGATCACTTGTGGATTCTGGTTGAGTGCTAGCTCAGGGTAATATGGGTCATCATCGCTGATCGCAACGACAATTTGAGCGACTTGTGGGTGAGACAGTAATTTCTCAACGGTGTGCTCTAAAATTGTTTTACCGTGAATCTTGAGATATTGCTTAGGGCGGTCTGCCTTCATTCGGCTACCGACGCCCGCTGCAGGTACAACGGCAATCACGCTTTGAAGTTGAGTCGACATTAATGGGATTCCTCGCCAATGATGCGATAAAACGTTTCGCCTTCTTTGACCATTCCAAGTTCATGACGTGCGCGTTCTTCTATCGCGTCTAAGCCTTGGCGTAGATCGTCAATTTCAGCAAACATTTCTGCATTTCGAATATGCAGCTTTTCATTTACTTGCTGTTGAACTTGGATTTCGTTGTTCACACCGTAGTAATCAGAGATACCATTTTTACCGAGCCACAGTGTGTGTTGTAGCCAGCCAAACACTATGAGCAGTACTAAAGCAAAAATTCGCATAACACCTTTCGCCGGTTGAAAAAGAAGGAACTAGAATAAGGCACATATATACCATAATGAGCTTATTGGTGCGAGATATGTGGTGTCAGGGAATCAATAAGTCGGGGAATTATTGTTATTCGAAATCCACAATGAGATTCCCGACTCCTTCCTTCGTCAGTCTCGAGAATGACGGATAATACAAATCACTACAGATAAAAAACTCAAAGAGATCGCACCTTACCTAAGCCACATGCTCTCGTCATTCCCAAGAAGGAGGAACGACTGAGTTGGGAATCTATCGCGTCAAAGGTAATTAAGAGATTCCCTATTCCTTCCTTCGTCAGTCTAGGGAATGATGTAGTGGTCAACAAATTCCGGACACTGACTTAAGCCGATTTTCGGCATTCACTGGCGACAGCCCATCATTTGTTTGATGAGGCCGTTGCCGATTGTAGTAACTCATCAGGTAATGGCTGATGTCTTTCTTAGCTTGAGCTTGTGTCAGGTAACCTGTTGCTGGTATCCACTCGGTTTTCAAGCTTCTAAATAGCCGCTCCATGGGAGCGTTGTCCCAACAATTACCACGACGGCTCATGCTTTGAGTTATACGATATCGCCAAAGTCTTTGGCGATAGTTGCGGCTGCTATATTGGCAACCTTGATCTGAATGGAACATTACGTTCTTCGGACATCCTCGTTGCTCCCAGGCCATGTCCAAAGCTTTAGAGACTAATTCGGTATCGGGCTTATCGGATAAAGACCACCCCACAACGCGTCGGCTAAATAGGTCAAGCACTACCGCTAAATAGGTCCACTTCGAACCTGACCAAATATAAGTAATATCGCCACACCAAACACGATTCGGAGTACTCACAGAAAACTCACGCTTCAGTAGATTTGGAATGTCTAACCTCTCTACTTTTGCATGTCTATATCGATGCGAACCTGGCTGTTTACTCATTAAATCAGCTTCACGCATTATCTGGCGAACCTTAAATCGTCCGGCTTTTATGCCTTCTGCGCTCAGCATYGAGACAAGAGTACGACTGCCAGCAGAGCCTCGACTCATGTTGAAGAGTTCTTTAATTTGGCTAGCTAGACGAATACGATTGGCATCCGGCTTGCGTTGCTTAAACTTGTAATAACAAGACGAAGCTACGTTGAACAGCTCGCAAAGCATTTTGACCGAYTCATGCTCCCTCAACTTGTCTATTAACGAGAACGTTCGAGTTCGTCYGACATTAAGAGAGCGGTGGCCTTTTTTTAATATGGAYTTYTCTCGTTCTRRCCGGTTAATCCGGGCTTCTAACTCTTGGATTTTCTTTTGCTCAGGCGTGAGGGCTTTAGTCGTTGGAGTCATCCCACCTCGCTCAACTTTGAGTTGGTCGACCCATCGCCGTAAAGCTGTTTCACCTACGCCCATAGAGTTAGCTGCTTCAGGTATGGAGTACCCTTGATCAAGAACCAAACTTGCAGCATCTAGTTTGAACTCAGCTGAAAATGTACGTCGTTGTCGTTTTGTCATTGAACACCTCATTTATGGTGGAGACTTTACCACCTAATTTGGTGTCCGGGATCATTAGACCACTACACAGGCTTTCTTGCTATGCTTATCACCAATTTGGTATTGGGTTACACCAGTTATCAATCCCTAACCCATCAAAGTCGAACCCTCATTCCTCCTACAGTTTCAAAAGCGTTCACCGTCTCTGATAACGCCGTCGATGAACCTTACCTTGAGCAGATGGCGGATTATTTTGTCTACCTCAAACTTAACGTAACCCCTGCCAACGTCGGACGCCAGTTTGGCCAGCTTCTTGAATATGTCGATAAGCAAAGCTGGCACAGCGTGCAACCTAAGCTACTTCGTGAGGCGACAGTCGTTAAAAAAGACAACATCAGCAGTCAGTTTTCCGTCGAGTCAGTCCGCATTTCGCTCGATACCCTCCAAGTGCAACTCTACGGCAAACAGCAAAAGTACGTAGGACAGCGTGCTTTAGAGCCAGAAATGAAATGGTATCAGGTCGGCTTTAGCTATGAACATGGCGTGATAGGTTTACTCTCCATTGAAGAAGTCGAGGTCAACACCGATGAATCTTGATGAACAATCATTATCCCCACAGCAGCGATGGCGCTATCACTTCATCTCCATCGCTCTAGTACTGGCGTTTTTTATTGCCCCCCTTGCCATGGCGAAGAACGTCGCTAAAGTCAGCTATGAGTTTGCCGAAGGTGACACCATACCTTTGGCACTCTCTTCAATTAACATCAACCGCTTAGTGGTCAAAAATGACCGCATCCTCGCGATTGTCTGCCCAAAAGGGTTTTGTACCTCATCAGGCAACCAAAAAGACGCCTCTGGCTCTATCACACTAAAAATCAACATCGCCTTGCCGTTTACTGCGCACCTGACCACGGAAAAGGGGCATTTATTTGCCCTATTTATTACCCCCAAAGCCACCCCGGCTTTAGTGACCGAGTTTGTGTGGTCTGAAAGTGACCAAGAGCAGCAAAGTCCGATAGAGCTTGCAGCGGATTATCCCGCTGCCATGACGGCACTCACCAAAGCCATGATGCACTTTGTTCATGATGGCTCCCCCATTGCCGGCTTCAAACGTCATGACATTGACCCCAACACGCTACCAAAGGATGACAGTAAGCTGGCTATCATTCCTCAAACCGTCTTTGTTGGCAGCGATTACTCTGGCGTGGTTTACCAGCTTAAAAATCAAGGCAGCAGCGAGATGCCTCTCACCACCGCGCAGTTTTACAGCTATTCCGCTCGTTCAGCCGGGCTTGATGCTGACCACTTAGCACCAGGGCAAACCACAACGCTCTATCTCATCACTGGAGGAGGGGCAGCCCATGTTCGATAAACAAAGAGACGCCTTAAACGAGTTTAAGAAACGGTTTTTCAAAGACACTGATGGCGACTTTGAGCAGGGAGGAGAAATCAATGCGGCCACACAAAAGCGTAACCGCAACATCACGTTTGTGGCACTCACCGTGGTGGGGGTGATTACCTTTATAACTTGGCGATTCACTTTACCTTCCGAGCCAGAGCAAACCCAAAATGAAACGATCGGGTTTGGCGAGATTGTTACTGATGATTTTACGGATAAAGACAACCAATCGGCCCTCACCTTTCAGCAAGATAAAATTAACCAACTTGAGCAAAGCCTGACCAAGTTTGAAGGCACGCTCAATCACTTTGGTGAAAGTTTACAATCCGAGATAGAGAACATCAAAACCACCACAAAGCGCGATCAAGATTCGCAGCTCGCCGGACTAGAGCAGCAGATGCAGCAAAAGCTTGATGAAGTCGATGCGCTCAAAGCTGAGTTAGAGGCGCAGCTTGCGGCAGGTCCCATCATTAACCCGAATCAGCCTTATGAGTCGAACACGGCTAAAGGTGACGTGTTTGGTCAATATAAACGGCCACCCAAACCAGCCATTAGGGATGATGTGGATGCCACCAACATGAATGAGTTCACCTACCACAACCAAGATAACATGGCCTTTAGCGGCGATGCGTTTGATAGTTTTGAATTTCATTGGCAAGCCAGTATCGATGAGAAAAAATCCCGTCGCACAACCGATAATTATGTGCCTACTGGCACTTTTGTTACCGCCGTAGTCACCGGCGGCGCCGATGCCAATGCGGGCGTCTCAGGTCAAGGGGATACGTCACCGATAATCTTTCAGACCGTCAATCAGGGTATTTTACCCAATGGTAAAAAATCGAAGCTGGGTAACTGCACCATCACTGGCGCCGTTTACGGTGAAATCTCATCCAGTCGTGGCGTCGCCCGCACTAACCGCATCAGTTGTATTCAAGACAACGGCGATATCTTAGATATTCCCGTCAATGCGACCGTTTTTAACTTTGGTCGCAACGGCATCCGTGGCACCACCATTTTGAAAAACGGTAAAATCGTTCAAATGGCCGGTATTGCGGGTATCTTGCAAGGGGTGGGAGACGCAGGTAAAGCCCTAGCACAAACCACCACACCAACCGCTCTAGGACCAAGCACCAGTGTTGACAGCGACAAAATAGGCTTAAGCCTACTAGGCGGCGCAACCGAAAGCGTGGGCAGTAAGCTGGCAGACTACTACATCAAGCTTGCCGAGCTGTACCACCCGATTGTCGAAGTTAATCCCGGCGCCGTGGTGAACATTGTCTTTTTAAAAGGCTTTCCGCTCGATCCGCTTCTTGCTGAGGAGTACGAGACACGTATCAACGAGCAGCGCGACCACGTCTCCAGCACAAATCAAATACTGGATGTCATCACCAATGCGCCCGCCCTGTCCCAAGTCAACCCAACCGCCCCCATCAACCCATTAGCGCAAAAACTCACCCAACAAGGGTTAAACAGCGTGGGCTTTGGGCGTGAGGAATAACCATCATGAGATTGAAAATTTTATCTTACTTATCTTTTGCATTATTCACGCTAACGGGCTGCAGCGCAGGTTTTGACAGTGAATACAGCTGCGACAAAGTCGGCGGCGTGTCAGGCTGCGTCACCATGAATGAGGTACGAGATAACGTGTACGGTTACACGGGGGACAATGTCACGGTAACCAACCGAGCAAAAACGACACCCCCCACTGCTTTCACCCTACTGCCAAGACGAAACCGAGATGGAGAGCCACAGCGAAGCCAACAAGAGGTCAAAAAACTCACCGTCTTCCCTTTTATCGACAAAGACAATAACTACATCGATACGATGGATGTCTACTTCGTCTTAGATGAAAGCCAATGGTCTGGTCGTCCAGTTCGCGCAATTTGGAAGGATTAGCCATGAATCCAACACTAAAAAAAGCATTCATACACCACCTATCAGCGTGTATGAATGCTTGCGCCAGCTGGCCACTGTCTTTGTTTTGGTCAATGAAAAAGGATTAACCATGTTTTCTACCATCAATAATGGCCTGTCAGCATTATTCCAAGAGGCAAAACGCGCCCAAAACCACCTTCATCATGAACTGCCCTATCGAGACTATGATCCCGTTGAGCGCGTCTTTGAAAACACCCATTCTCGCGGTTTTGGATTTAAAATCAGTGTGCTTGGCGGTGCGAATGACGACTTAATTCAGTCACTCAGCCATCTCGTGGGGGATTTACCCGAAGGCGATAAATGGGACTATCAAGTGCAGCTGTTTGGTCATAACCGCGTGGCGCATTACTTAGAAGGTAATCAAGCGCTACTCAGTCAACGTGGGGGGATTTGCCAAAAGATGGCCAATGATGATGCCATTTATGCCCATTACGCCGCGCAGCATGGCTTTTTGCATCGGCAAAAGAACCACCGTTTCGACCTTCGTGACTACGATGCCTTCTTTTTTGTCTCTACCACTGAAAAAGACCCACAAGAGCTGATGGATACGCGCACGACACTGGAGACCGGATTAACGCAGCTTGGCTTTGACCTACTGCCCGTCACACCAGAAATGCTGCTTACGGGCATTGGGGATATCTTAAATTTCGACAAAACCCAAGACAGACCAAAGGAAAAAAGCTACAACCCACTCGAGCCGTTAAATCTGCAAGCATTATCGCCAGACACTGAAGCGCTTACCCATCGAGGGCATATTGCCACCCGTCACACCAACGACCAAAGGGACGATGTCCACACTCGTATTGTCAACATGGGACTGTCAAGGCTGCCGGGGGATTATCGTCTTTATGCTTTGCCAGAGGCGTTTTCCTCTCTTCGCAATGTGTCACGTAATATCCCCTGCCCTCACCGCGTCACATTGAGTTTTCGTCATGAGCCTACCGGTAAACAAAATGCGGATAATGACAACAAAATAAAAGACCTCACCAAAACGGTGAACAGCCAAATGGCGCTGCTCGCACCAACGGCAGAAGATGAACTTAAAGAACGCAAAGCCCTACAAAAAGGCCTGTTATCGAAAGAATTCACCATCGCCTCCATGGTATTGACGCTCTCCCTCTTGACGGACAAAAACAGCCAAAAGAGAGACACGCAGGCGGCGAAAGAGTCATTCAGTCAGGCCGGGCTCGACATCATTCCACTGAAAATGAATCAACCACAAGCGCTGCTTTCCACGCTGCCTTTTATGATGAGTGAAGGATTGTGGCGAGATTGCAAAAAAGCCGGACGGGTTCGCACATTAAAAAGCTCGAACCTCGTCAACTTATTTCCGATCATCATGGATTTTTGTCAACTCAAAGGCGGGGTATTGCTTCCGACGATGCGCCAGCAAATCTCTTTCTTTAACCCCTTCACCTGTGGCAGTGATAACCAAAATATCGCTTTAACCGGAGGCTCTGGGGCAGGTAAGAGCTTCTTAGTTCAAGAGATAGCAAAAACCCTTTATGCTATGGGCGGTAAAGTGTGGATACTCGATAAGGGGGCCAGCTACAAAAAGCTCACCCTCAGTCTTGGTGGCACCTACATGACACACGCCAATATTTTCTTAAACCCGTTCACCCATTTGGGCGCGATGCAAAACGCTGAGTTTGAATTTGTGGACGACGAAGGCAAGCCAGTAGACCCGATGATGGAAGCGCTCGATAACATCACGGCCCTATTTGCAACCATCGCCTCCCCATACACACCATTAACCGCATTCCAGCAAAGTGTATTAGGCGATGCCATCGTGACCGCATGGGAGCGCAAGGGTAACCAAGCACTCGTGGATGATGTCAGAGATGCCCTGATTGAGATTGCCGGAGAAGAGAGCGATCGACGCATCAAAGACATTGCCGTGCAGCTGAAAAAGTTCTGCACTGACGGCATGTATGGCGATGTGTTCAACAAACCTTCCATGCTTGACCCTAACGTTGACATCACCACCCTAGAGCTTGATGGGTTCCCACCTGCCGTTCTAAGACCTGTTATCTTTGCTCTTATGGTCTCAATTAACCAGCAAATGTACCTATCTGGCTCTCGCTCGACGCCAAAGATGTGCATCATTGAAGAGGCATGGAGCTTGCTGTCTGGGGCGAACGAGCAAGCCAGAGCGTTCATCAACACCGGCTATCGCACCGCACGTAAATTCGGCGGCAGTTTTTGTACCGTGACTCAAGGCATTGAAGACTTCTTTAGCAGTGAAGAAGCCAAAGCGTGTTACAACAACTCCGATATCCACATCATTCTTCGCCAAGGTGAGGGGTTTGATGACTACCTAACCCAAAACCCCGACGCCTTTTCAAAGTATGAGCAGCAGCTTATCAAAAGCTTTGCTCCCTCTGCCATTGCGGGCTACAGCTGCGCCCGCATCAAAGCCGGCGGACACGTGACCTACCATCGCTTTTTTGCTTCACCAGTAAAACGCGCCATGTTCTCAACCGAGCCCAAGGAGTTTGAATACTGTGAACATCTTTATCACCAAGGCTTGCCATTGGAAGAGGCCATTGAACAGACCTCCATGCACTACTACGGCAAGGAAATTGAGGCATTTAACCAAGCGATTGGGGCGAGCACTTAGCTCGCTGGCTGTTATCCTCGTCACAGGCGTTGCCGCTTTTCACGCTTATGGAAAAACATTGGGGCAAGTGGCCCCGGTCTTTCCAATCGGAGAAATGGACATGCTGGAATGGATTGACCACAGGCTGAGACAATTTGAAGCCAATGGTAAGCTGGCTGACATGCAGGAGGCGTTTACCCAGCGAGTCAAGGAAAGCATTGAAAACCCGCCGCCCGTCGAAGGACTGACGACCACAACCAACCCACGCACCTTTTACGTTGACCCAAGCATCGTGATCCCGACAGACATCGTTGTACCCGCCACCGGGCAAGTCATCGCCAAAGCGGGCACCAAGGTTAACCCCTTTGACAGCCGAACCTGGCCAAGGGCAGGCGACAAGGATGCGCTACCTCAATTTGAACTGAGTAAGGTATTAGTCTTTTTTGATGCCAGAGACGCGCAGCAAAGGCGCTTTGCCAGTGAGTACCACAATGATAAGCCCATCAAGTGGATACTGACCGCAGGCAGTCCGAATAAAATGGCCACCTTACTGGACAGCAAAATCTAT
Organism: Vibrio sp. Vb339; assembly: GCF_902751245.1. Classification (NCBI taxonomy): domain Bacteria; kingdom Pseudomonadati; phylum Pseudomonadota; class Gammaproteobacteria; order Vibrionales; family Vibrionaceae; genus Vibrio; species Vibrio sp. Vb339. Next base: position 1,592,755 of record NZ_CADDIS010000002.1, read on the forward strand.
TTTGCGCAAGACGGCTTTTTAACCAGAAAACTGCACATCACTCACGTTCCCGCCATTGCTTATCAAGAAAGTACACGCTGGCGCATTGATGAGGTCAACGTTTCCGGTTTGTCACCCTTGGAGATAAACCAATGACAAGCCCTAAACGATGAAAATGACACCCCCTTGATTATGCTTCCAAGCACTTGGTTAATCGAGCTCGCTTTTGACTGCGATAACGAGGCGAAGCCGCTTGTAGAGGCAAAAGGAGTACCACGCCACGCGTGGAAAAGGACGCCTTATGACACCACGACACTTTCCTTTATTGCTGTGCTGCCTATGGGTTTTTATTGCGCCATCGACCCAAGCCGCCAGTGCGGCGTGCAAAAGCCGCTTTATCAATCCCATCACAGACATCTGTTGGGATTGCTTATTTCCCATGACCATCGGATCGGCCACGGTCATGCCTTCGAAATACCCCGACACCAATAACCCGACCATGCCGATATCCTACTGCCCTAAACCGCCGCCTGTCTTTGTTCAAGTGGGCGTCAATATCGGCTATTGGGAGCCTTACGCCTTAACCGACGTCACCCGCGTGCCTTATTGTATGGTGAATATGGGCACACAGCTTTCTGGTGCCAACCGCCAAAAAATAGGAGGACGCGTCACCGCTCGTGACAATGACAGTAGCGACGGTGGCTTTTACCATGCCCATTGGTATAAATACCCGGTCATTTATTGGCTGCAATTGATGCAATCGACCGCTTGTATGGCAACGGATAATTTTGACGTCGCCTACATGACGGAAATAGACCCACTTTGGGATGATGACGAGCTCTCGCTAGTCCTTAACCCAGAAGCCTTACTCTTTGGTGATCTGACGGCACAACTTGCTTGTGTCCCCGAAGCGATGCTCACTTCCACTAATGTGACGCTGCCTATTGATGCGTTATTTTGGTGCTTGGGCTCACAGGGCAGTGCTTATCCACTGACCGGCACCACCAACTATCGAGATACGCCGATCCAAGCCGCCACACTGTTGATGGAAAAACTCAACTACAAGCTTCACCGGCAAGGCATTGTGTGGGAAACGCGTGGGGAAGATGGGACCATTTGTTACCAATACCCCGATCCGATCTTACCTAAATCTCGCTACCGTTATCAAATGTCGTCACCTATCCCTGATGCAGTGTGGTGCCACCCTTATACGACCACCACGACCTTATGGGAAGCGGGCCACGACAACCCCGTCACCGGAGATAATTTTGGTTTCGTTCAGTGGCGAAAACGTAACTGTGTATTTTTATAGGAGGCCATAATGACGTTCTCACAACCGACATTACAAGGCGAGTTCGATCTGTTTATTGCCTGCAACGTGAGCGCGCTTGAGGACTTTTTAGAGACGGATAGAGCGATTCACAAGCACATCTATTGCTGCTTTCCTTTGGCACATTTCTGTTTCTCGTATTGCAAGGCGCTGAATGCCCGCAAAGTACACTCCATCAGCTTTCAAGACGCTTATACCCTCTATCCACCATTTAAACGCCCATGACCAAGGGGGTAACATGACCACTCCATCGTTTGAGCGCGCCTTATGGCGCGCGCTTGTTTTGCTGTGTTTTTTTGTCTCTGTGCCAAGCCATGCTTACACAAAGCAAGAGCTCAAAGCCTTTGCCAAACTTGAGCAAGACATGGCTTTACAACCAGAGACAGCAAAGCCATGGGATACAGACGACATACAAAACCAAGCCCATGCTTATCGAGAAGAAGCGCTGACGCTTAGCCGCAATGTTCAAGATTTGATAAAAGAAGAGAGCCTTTCTCCTTTATTGGGAATACAAAAACCCACACGTAATCCAGACCAAGCCCCCAAAGGCGTAATGGTGTTTGTGTCACTGACCATGCCAGATACAGCACTGAAACAATTGTTGATGCAAAGTGAGCATCTCGGCGTCCCTCTTGTGATACGTGGCGTCTTGCCTGAAGGCTTTCCTGCCACGGCTCAGCGCATCGAATCATTAATACGCTCCCCCAACCAAGCGCCTATCCAGAGTGGATTTTCAATCAGTCCGGATTGGTTCAAGCAGTTTGATATTACCAAGGTGCCCGCTTTTGTTTCGGTCAAGCCTGGGCGCTGCCTGCCAAAGCAACCTTGCTCCACGACTGACTACGACATTCTTTACGGCAATATCTCACTTTATCAAGCGCTGGATTATCTCACCACGGGCGATGCGCAGCAAAACATTCCCCCTCTGCTGCGCACCCTTTATTCGCAATGAGTTTTTCTTACCATCACTTTTGATGAGGTGTTCCCTATGCGCCGCTATCTATGTGTCGTGCTCGCGCTCAGTCTTTTCTCTGCATCGGCTTTGACCAGCGAACAGCAAACCTTCACTGATGCCGCTAGCTGGGCAAAACAAACGGCAAAGCAAGCCCTAAAGCCCAGCTCACTCCCACTTAATATCGACGATTACTGCAAAGACGCAGCTTGCCAAAAAGAGATACAAAACCCTAACGAGTCTCGCCTCTCTGACCGCGACATCAATAGCCAAAAAGACCGCGCTTTTGCCAACAATGAGACCGCCCAAGCTATACAGAATACCTTCAATAAGGGGAAGCCTGATATAAAGCACGATCCGACGATGCGCTTTGCGTTACTTGGCCAAGACAATGCTTTTGAAGTGACCCATGGCATGTCTAACGCCTATGTCGATTGTGAAACAGGAACGCAGTGCTTGATTGAGGATCACACACGCATGTGCACCTCACCAACGAACACCCCTGTCACTTGCTTTGAAACGCCTTATGTATCAAAGCAAATTATAAAAACGGGGCGTATTTCATTTCATTATAATGGCTTCACACCTATTCGTTATTCACTCCCTCAAGGCGTCACAGAGGTGACAGGGATTAATTTCCCAGGCGTGTTAACGTGCCAAGGGTTAATGTGTATTCCTAACAAAGGAGTGCGATTTCGCTTAAATGGCATCGTCATTCATACAAAACCTAGTAGCTCAAACTTCAACACCACACAAGCAGAGAGAGTTCGATGTAAATCGGGTGGTTCAGGTTTTTATTGTTTACAAAAGTACAGCCCTTTCTATCAAGCAACAGGGATAGGCACCTCAAATAACATCACGATTGATGTCCTCAATGATTATGGTTTGTTTAACGGCACATTCACTATTCATTACAAAATAAGGAAAAACGTCATGAAGTGGCAATCGAGTTGTTCAACGTTATTACCTGAATGTAAAAAAACGCAACGTACCTGTATCAAAGGTCGGGCAACCCACACTATGAATGGCTTGCCAACCACACTGAATTGCTGGAAATACCAAGTGAATCATCTTTGTGAGCTGGCAGACTCCTGCGCCCGTTTACCCAAAAACTGCAACGAGCAATCTCGCGCTTGCTCCCTTCAACAAAATGGGGTTTGCGTCGAAGAAGAAATCCAAAAAAGTTGTCCTGAAAAATCATGTCGCGCCACGCAAATGCAGTGCGGTGAACAGTCCTTTTGCCTTGATGGCGATTGCTATGTTCCGGAGCCAAAACTCAATGACCACTTTGATAAATCCGTCGCAGCGCTGGCAGGACTTGCCGAAGCGGTAAAAGATGTCGGCGACCCACCTAAAATCTTTACTGGCAAACCCATGCAGTGTGACCAAAAACTCGCAGGCTTTAATGACTGCTGCAAAGACTCAGGCTGGGGACACCATCTGGGCGCAAAATGCAGCGAAGGGGAAAAGGCGCTCGGAAAAGCGAAAGAGAAAGGGTTAACCCTGTATGTGGGGCAATACTGCGCCAAAAAAGTCCTAGGAGTGTGCACACGTAAAAAACGCAGCTACTGCGTCTATGACAGCAAACTGGCCAAAATCATTCAAGAGCAAGGCGCTATCCAGCAATTAGGTAAAGGACTGGGCAGTGCCAAGCACCCCACTTGCGCTGCCATTACGCCTGAAGAACTCGGTCAAATCAACTTTGAGCACATCGATTTTTCAGAGTTCTACCCAGACATGCACGCCAATACCCACTTGCCTAACTTTGATGAAATCAAGCAACGACTTCAAAGTGCGACGGGAAAATAGACAAAACCATTTCCTTCTTCCATCCACTAAACCAAGGTCATCATGATGAAAAGCCCACTGCTTGGCGTCATTGCCCTAGCGCTGCTGGTTCACGTCTCTCCCACCCTAGCGAATGAGACGCCACCAGGGTGGCGATGGTACAACGAGCCCAAACAAGCACCCAAAACGCCCAAAACCAGACCGCTACCAAGCAACACCCAAACCACCGTATCCAGTCCTAAAAGCTTGTCAGCGACCGCGCAAATGGACTGGTTCCACGCCATGCACAAGGAGGCGCAAAACGATGCCGCCCTCCACCCTAAAGATAAGGAAAAACTGGCCCGGTTCTTAGCACTTAATCGATTTATTACTCACCAAACTGACCAACTCGGCATGACATTCAAAGCGCTACTACTGGAAAGGCCAGAGCTCTCTTACACCAAAGACCACCCGACCGAGCAAGCGGCAAGGCAGGTGTATTTAGAACTGGAAGACAAAAAGAAAATCGATGCGGTTGAGAAGATGAAGCAAGACGGTTGGGGCTTTTTCTTTGTTTATGACGGCAACGATACGCTCAGTCAGCAACTCGCCCCTTCCATTCAAGCTTTCGCGGATCAATACCACTTTGAACTGCTGGGGATCAGCAACGATGACACCTTCATCACCAACATCAAAGAGAACCGCCACAATCAAGGCAAAATCGCCGTGCCCTTTACCCCTGCATTGATTTTAGTGCACCCCAAAACGGGAGAGATGAAGCCGCTGGCGTATGGCTGGATAAGCCAACAAGATCTGCTTGGGCGCTTTTACAACGTGGCGACCCACTTTGAGCCATCCGATTTTTAAACCATTAAGGAGGCACTATGCCATTTATTCACACCCTTTTGCTCGGCCTGGCCCTATTCGCAGGCAGCGCACACGCCGACATGCACCACCAATACGCTCTGGTGTTCTTTTTTGAAAGCACCTGCCCATACTGTCATAAGATCGCCCCTAAAATCACTCGCCTTAGTGAGCGCTTCGGGCTGCCAGTTTACGCTTTTTCTGTTGACGGGCCGGGCATGGCTGGCTTTGAAACCCCTATCCCTGTCACCCCCAAAATAGGCCGCACTTTTTTCCCAACCAATGGCCAAGCGGTCATGCCCGCCACCTTCTTAATGAATGTGAACAGCCGTAAGTTTTCTCGCCTAAGTATCGGTGATGTGCCAGAAAACACATTAGCTCAGAGCATTCGAAACGCGCTCAATGACCCACGGGTACAGGAGGCGTTGCAATGAGGTGCTCACTGACTCACTACTTATCCACCGTTTCGGTGCATAAGCGGCTTATTCCTTTATTACTCATCACGTTACCGAGTATTAGCTATGCCGACACCGACCACTCACTGGCCCGCTTTTTTGACCGTTCAGGGTACAACGCCAACGTCTCGAACCCGACCGCCTATCAAGGTCAATCTGCCCACTACTACACCGGAGGCAGTGTGTTTGTACGCAATAAAATCGTTGATGCGCAACTGGTTAGCGTCACTGTGCCCGCCATCAGTGCGGGGTGCTCAGGCATTGATATGTTCATGGGAGGGCTCTCTCATATCAACTCAGACCAATTAGTCAGAGCGGGGAAAGCGATCATCCACAATGCGCCGCCCTTTATTGTCAATCTCGCGTTGCAAACTTGGGCCCCGCAGCTCAAGCAAAACCTCGATAACCTGCAAGCCATCGCCGACAAATACTTAAACCAGTCGGTGAACTCTTGTGAAGCGGCGCAAGCCACCATCGGAGGACTGGCCGCCTTTACCGCGCCCGCCACCAAAAAGCACGTCTGTGCCACACTCGGCACACAAAACAATGCGTTCTCAGATTGGGTACAAGCCCAACATGAATGTGGCGCAGGGGGCCAAGCCGCGGGTCAATTGGCGAACGCCAAAAGCGACCCAGCCCTGAAAGACCTCACCCAAACGAATCACAATGTGGTGTGGTCTGCGATCATGAACAACGCGTTTTTATCTGCAGATAAAAACCTTGCGCAGTTTATGATGAGCCTTCAGGGACTTACGTGTACGACGCCAACGGTAACCCTCGTTACTACCCGAGTTTGTTAACCGACAACAACAATTTGGTCAACGTGTTGCTAGAAGGGGGCCAAGCCGATATTTACCAGTGCAAAAACACCGCCCCCAAAGCGTGTATTACTATCACCAAACGCCATCACTTATCCATTAGTGAGCAAAGCGGTATTCAAAGCCAAATACGCAAGCAGCTGGATTCAATACTGCGAAGCATCGCGACGGACCAAAAACTCACGGATAAGCAAAAGAGCTTTTTAGAGCTGACTCAGACACCCATATTAACGTTTTTTATTGATGACTTGTCCGCCAATCAAACGCCGGATATCAGCAGTTACTCACGAATGATAGCGGTGGATTTGCTCAACCAATACCTCACCAACATGTTGAGTATTGCCAGCCAATCACTGGCCAATACCAACAACAGCCAAGATGATATCACCCTCATCACCCGTGATATCGATAACGCCAAACGCTTTACCGCTGGTCTTGCCGATAAAGCCATTGAAGCGATCAACAACCGCAATCAACTTATCGACTCGCAAAGAAAAACAGCGCAGCAAAGCCAGAAAGACATTGGCACGACAACCAAACCTGTGACGGCTTATGGGAACTAACTTATGATACTCGACTATTACACCTACACTTCGGGCGAGGTGATCAACAAAGCCTTTAACGCCCTTGCCACTTTTTTCAGAACCAATACCTTTGGGGATTACTTACAGATGTGCATGATGCTGGGGCTCATCACCAGCCTGTTTATTTTCATGCTTTCCCGTCGCCCTAAAGACCTCATCAAATGGATGGCGGTCTTCTTTGTGGTGCCCCTGTTTCTCATCAATATGAAAGCCGACATGCTCGTCATCGACAAAACCCAACCAGGAAAAGTGTACAAAGTCGATAACGTCCCTTACCTTGTCGCCGTGCCGACTTATTTTTTCTCTTCTATCATGGTGGGGATGGCTGAGGGGGTGGAAAGCATCTTTACGACCTCAGACGATGAGCGTTACGGTCGTACGGGCATGCTGTTTGGCTCTGAGCTCTATCAGCTCTCAAGACAATCGAGCGTGCGCGAAATTGGACTCAAAAAACTGTGGAGTGATTATTTTCATAACTGCATGATTGGGGACGTCAGAATCAACGGCAAATACACCTGGGATGAACTCTTTGCCGCCCCCGATATCTTTGCCTTTCTCGATGGCATTAGGCAAAGCCCACTGCGTGCGCTTTACCTTGACGAAGGCGCCGGTCGCAGCAGCTACAAGCTGTGTGAAGAAGCGTACCCGATAGTGAAGCAGCGGTTTAATGCGGCCGCGAACGAAAACGTCACCTTGTTAGCACACCACTTACTCGGAAAAATGGGGGATCGTTATAAACCACAAATTGTGCAATCGCTGCAGCGTAACTACAACAAGTTTTTTGCCATCAGTACCAGCGCCTCCAACACCATTAAGCAAAACATGCTGATGAATGAACTGCGTTACAACCTTGACAGCCTTGACCCAACCCAAGCGGCGCTCAATTACGCCTATACCACCAACAAACTGCAAACCACGTCGATGTGGGCGTCACTTGGGCTCATGGCAAGAGAATACTTACCCATGCTCCATACCATGCTGTTCATGCTGTTTGCTTGCTTAGGCTTTTTTGTTGCTGGCGCAGCGGTCATTCCAGGCTTAACCATGATGGTACTGAAAAACTACGTTGGGACGTTTGCCTTTCTCGCGACGTGGCCGGCACTCTTTGCCATCATTAACGCCTTCCAGCTCTGGGGGCTAGAGTCCCTCTCCACCGATGTCTCCGGTCAATTTGGTGGATTGGTTCTCTCCAATGTCGATGCGGCCGATGAACTGCACAGCCGCTTTGCTTGGATGACCGGCATCTTGATGATAGGGGTGCCGTTAATCGCCGGGGGAATACTCAAAGGCGGGCAATCGGTCATGTCGAGCATGAACTACCAGTTATCAAGTATGATCAACGCCACCAATGCCAGAGCAAGCGCGGCAGCTTCAACCGGTAATTTGGATTTTGGTAGCATGCAAATTGATAACCACAGCATGAACAACACCCATGCCAATAAGTTTGATACCAATACCTTAATCAACCAAGGACACAGCTACACCCAAAACCAAGACGGCTCTGTGACGACCCAACACGCCGATGGACGCACCACCTACGACAGCACGCAAACAACCAGCCGTGGCAACATCAGCGCCAACACCTCTGCCATGTTGCAAGACAGTGTTTCCAATGCTCGAAGTCAAACCGAGCAAAGCCTAACACAACAAAGCAGCCAACTGGGGCAAAGCATTCAGGCGGGCGCATCGCTGAGCGACCGCTGGCATGACAGTGTGGGTAAAAACCTCAGCTACGGTGAAGGCAGTACCAGTGGCTTTAATACCCAAGTCAGTCAGGGTATGAGTCACATGCAAAGCGCCATTGATAACGTCAGCAAGCAAACGGGCTGGACGAGAGACCAATCGCAAGCTTACTTGCAAAGCGCTTATGCCGGTGTGGATGTCAGCGTAGGAGGCAAGCTTGGGCCATTGGGCGGCAGCGCAAGCGGTGGCGTGAAATGGTCAGATGAAGAGCGTACGGCTTACAGCAACATGAGCAGCGAGCAAAAGCAGCAGCTTGAGCAAGCCACTCAACAATACACCGACGGAGCCAATGCCGTCACCAGTGCTGGCACGCAAGTGGACAACAAAGACACGCGCACGTCGGTTGAGCAGTTTGCGCATGACTTTGCGATTAACGCCAGCAACACTAAATCGCTGGGTGCCAGCGTGATGCAAAGTCAATCCGACTTACATGCCCTATCCAACACCCAAACTCGTTTGGAATCGGGCGGCGCCAGCTTCACGGCCAATGCGGTGCAAGGGTTCCAGAACTACTTGGAACAAACTATTGATAATCCGAAAGACATTCAACGCCTGATGACCGCTTACCAACCGCAAGACATTGCGGAAGCTAAAATGAATTGGCAGAACTTCACTCGCACGGAAGCCTTTGCGACCATGGCGGGACTCGATGGCGACAGCGCGCGCGTCGTGGCAAGAATGAACCAAGAGCATCAAGCCAGCACACCAACAGGTCAGCCTCATCTGACACCAGGGCAGAATAAAACGATGGCGGAAAGATGGGATAACACCCAAGATAGGGTCGCACAAACACGTACCGATGTACTGCGCAACAAAGGAACCGGTGGACTGTTTAATGAAGAGCGCTTTAACGGGGTGACGGATAACGTCAAGTACCAGCAAAGTCAGGCGCAAAAGTCCATTAACAAGCCAGCCCCCCTCATTGAGATGACCATCAAGCCCGAGGTAGAGGCTGAAGTGGCCAGACCTAAAAGGACGGAATACGTGACGTCGGTTCAAACGTACCCTGCGGCGCCACGATACACCCAAAACCCAAACAAGTAGTATTGATCACGGCGCATAAAAGGGACTTTATGCACCATTTGAACACTGACATTATGGACAGGTATCTAAGAAGAGAAGACTCATGAAAAAAATCGTACCCTTACTGCTGCTGACCTGCGCGAGCGCGCAAGCTCAACCCCACTCTCCTGAGCTCACTCAACTGCTGAGCGAGATACAAGAACAGTATGAACATCCAAGCTTAGCAACCTCAGGTAGGTATATGGCAGACATCACCAAACTGCCTTACTTTTTGCAGCACATTGATGAAACAGACACCATAGAGTCGATGCGCCTGAATGCCTACCTGCAGGGGTTACAAGCGGCGTATTTTGGCAGTGCCAGTCGTCAACAAGACTTAGGCGGCAATAACTGGTTTTGCATGCGCGATATCATGGCGCTCGATCCCAAGCGTCACCCTGAGTTTATGGAATACATGATTTGGACAGTGTTAGAAAAAACCGCTCAGAACGATCCACAGAAGTATAGAAGAAATAACTATGCAGCCTCATTCGCTGGATCAATGGCGGGTATTGTTGAGTATGGGTTGCAAACCGAATACCCTTGCTACAGCCCTATCCCTAAATCATTACAGCTTCCTAGTTGGAAATATTAATCTCAGCCCAAGGCTACCCAGTGAGCGTGCCTTTTTCTTCAGGTAAAAAAAACCAGCACGAGAGAGAGTGCCGGCTAAAAGAGTGTCTATTCTATTGATAAGTATACGATACATATCAAACAACCCGAGCATCCTACTTAATTTCCCCCCTCAACACCAGTCAAACGTTTCTTTTGTCACTCCTGAGGCTAAGAGGTGTGATCTCTATTGCCGAACGACAGTACAATGAGACCTGTTTCGATGAAGTTCTGAACAATTATTAGCAAGCACTTTTGCTAATCTAGCAGTTAATGAATAACTATAGGTATGACAAAGTAAAAAAGCCCACTCTCGGACTGGAAGAAAGTGGGCAAAGCAACTATTACAATGATGTAAGCAAAGTATGTATCTACAAAGATAGTCATCAAATTTGTTAATAACAACTCATTCTTGGACAAAAGAACGTTAGAGTATAGGTTCTAACGTGCGAGATTTGGATTAGAAAAAATATCTTTAAACCTTGACTGTTTGTTATGCCTTGGCGCTAAAGGCATTAGTAAGGTCAGCCAAATCTGTTGCAGCTTCTTCAGTAATTCTTTCAACAGTGTAATGCCCAAAGAGAACCCCATTATCGAATGAGTGAGGTCCATCACCCACGATTAGTAGGTCAAAATAATACCCATCTACAGTTTTAACAACTGCATCTACAACGTATTGATTGAAGTCGATTCTTTCAGCAAGAATTTGACATTCTGAGTATTTGTATTCGTTGTCACCAAAAAAGAACGTAAATATTTCACCATTTCTGATATCAAAAAATTTCTTCACATCAATTCTCCTGTAGAGCCATAACGTTCATAAGCCGACAAGTTGTCGTCTTTTTTTCTTATATAATGAGTTCTTAGTTACATTAGTTCAACTAATAATCAATAGTTTGGTTTATAGCACGCACTATGTCGCAAAATTTTTCCTAACAACAGGAACGCTAAGTTTTCAATTCAATCGGATAAATTTAAGTAGGAAAATTTCAGATTAATAAGATATTAATCAGTAAAAGATCTAACAAGGAAGGAGGCACTTTCAAGCTAGAAAGTGCTACGGGTAAAGTTCAACCTGAGAAGCTTTTGGACAGGAACGCGTCAGTGAGGCCACTAAATTAGTAATCTATTAATAAGCTCAAGTATTGCAAAGAGATTGTTACTTGTGACGAACTGACACCTACCTAATGAGGTGGCCTGATTTACCAAACCACAACAGTTTTCTTTTCAGAGGTAACAGAGCTACAAAACACCTTTGCTCATTATGGTCGCTCCGCTGCTTTTAGCCAGTCGTCTATACCTCTGACGCCCAAAGCGAGCAACATATCTTGCAGGGCAACTACACGCTGCAGCATCTGGCCATCATCTAATTCCTCTTGCTCTTCAGCCTCAGCGAACAAGCGAGTTAAAAATTGTGTGAGGTGATGGTCCCGATCGTAAAGGTAACCGTTAGAACTCCGGATATGAGCTAGATACAGCTCAGCAGCATTAAGAGCCAGCATCGGATCGTGCTGAGATTTTGCATTGAGCCATTCGCTAAAGCCCCACAACTCGCCTTTGTGCTGCTCTTCTCCTTCCTTTAATACAAAAAAATAGTGCTCTAGCAATTGGTGAGGAACAGAAAGCATTTGAGCTTTATCTCGGAACAGCCCTTCAATTTCCCTAGCAACTACTTTAGCTATGTGGTTTTGGGTCGAAAGTCCATGTTCTAATCCTGTGAAGCATTGATCAGAGTGTGCTTTAGCGTTCCCGGAATGAGTCCATACACCAGAAGCACCACGCCAGGCGCTAGCAGATCCTAGCCTCTTTAAGTCCATCAGTAGCTCGGAATAGGTGATATGGTTTGCCATCGCGCAGAGTGCTGAGAGTCGGCCCCATATCTCAAGGTCACTTTCTTCGCCTTCATGGCGTAAGCGCTGTAGATAGGGTGCGACAAGCTCATATTGGCGGTAATAAGCGGAATACAAACAGCGTTCGGCCAGTTTCCAAAGCCCATGAGTGGAATTACTCATCACCATCTCAAATAAGGCCCATCCAAGTTCGGGATTGCGACTTTGCAAGTACGGTAAACGGTGCAATATCACGGCGCGGATAGCCTGGTGTTGATCCGATGCCCACAGTTTCAGCGAATCGGCTAGAGCTCCAGGCCATGGTATTCCAGTTTCCTCTAGCTGATTGGCTAGTATGACCATCGCTTCAGCGGCTCTACCACGCCTCATATTGATTCCCTTCGTGAGCCAATCGACAGAGTCGCCCGAAACGGAGCTATTTTCCTCCTGTAGCGACAAAAATGTGTTAGCTATGGAAATAACTCTATTTGAATCATTGCTGACAACATGTGCGCAACTCTTAATCGCGTTGGCATTAGAACGTTTGTGCATCCAGTACTGACTATGGCACTCTAGCTCGTCGAGAATTGCCCCAGCTAAATCCTGACCCTCAGGAATATCTAAAGGCGCCCAGTTATTGTCACTCGGCCTTGAGTTGCCAAATCTGTAAGCTAAATGGTTGGCGCAACCGTTCAAAATGTTATCCCGGGAGCACTCCGTCAATTCCTCCCAACGATTAGAAAGCAGCCCTAAAAAGCGAATTGGTTGATAAGATACCGCGATAGACAATTGATGACCGACCTCATTCTCCCCACCAACCAGAAACTCATCAGAACTGTGCCTGTTGTACCCGTGATAGTGGCTTAGCAATCGCATGACAGCTTTGTCGTCTGCGTCGAGAAAGACCTGATAGGAAAATGGTGCACATACTGTACCTCCCCATGATGTAACCTCGGCTTTACGTAGCAATGGCCAGCAAGCTTTTTCGTGCTCCTTCAGGATGGCTAGTATCGCAGTAGTACGCATATGACATGGAACAGCTAAGCTCATTTCAGCTTGTTTCTGTATCATCCATCGTCGAAGTTCAGGGTTGTCGGCATCCTCTTGGCGGGTCGATAAGATGTTCGAGATAACAGTATCCTGCGCACTTGGTGTTAGATGAATATATGCAGCCTGGATTAGCGTTCCTAGCTCATAGGCTAAAGCCGAACTGTATAATTTCAGTTCGCCAACTATACGGTCTATCATCCCCAGGTTGTTTTCTGGAGCGGTTGCACAAGCAAGTAAACCAAAGTAGCGCAGTGACCCTTCGTGGCTGAGGCATATACGCTCTTGATTGGCTCTCCACCAGACAGAATCCTCTTTACTGTGCTGTAAAATGGCAGCCTCGACAGCGTTCATCAACGACCGCATACTATCGATATACCGATGGTCTCGCTCTGAATGTGCATCTTCAAAGGACGTCTTGTCTAAAAATCCATGTCGAAACATATTTGTTGGAGCGCTGTATCTAGCCGCCTCAAGAGTGCTCCAGCGCTCAATATCTGAAACCACCAACTCGAGCAGCTTGGTAGACTCCTTGAGCTGTTGTGGCAGAAAGCTGTCATCGTCGTTGCCAAGCTCATGTGGGCGGCAGCGTAACTTATCTTCCCAGTTATAACTGACCAAGTCTTGGTCTTGGATATCACCGGCGATATAGCCCCAAAGCTTAGAGGCACACAAACCTCCATATTGGATGCCATAGGCCAATGCACTGCCGACAAAGCTGTGATCAGAAATCGGCACCTCAAGTAGTCTTTCAATCAACGTAGTGCATTGAGTAACTCGATCCTTTGGAAATTGAATAACTTCATCAGCTAGAGAATGTACGAGCTGGTCCCTCTCATTGAACTCCTCCGATAGAATGTCTAGCCAAAACGCAAACACACCTGAAGTGTCTTCGATTTTCCATCGTGATACTTGATAAGCATGTCGCATTAGACCAGTAGAATCTTGAGTAAGCTTGAGGTGAGGGACTAAGTTCCTCATCCAGAAGTGATGCCACTCAATGCTGCGAGCACGACTGTAGATCGATTGGAAAACATCCCTGTTCTGATTGCGTAATTCGCGGAGCATAGACCAGTCATCATCATGTGGTGGCCGTTCTGCATAGGTTTCTGCGACTAGTCGACGGATGTGGAAGGCGTGATTACCAATCAAGACGGTTCTTATTTGCTTCCTAAACTCCCGTCGATCACCACTGGCTATCTGTTCCACAAAGTTGCGAATAGTGGGGCGGACGAAAGGGACTGGGGGTAACTGCTGAATAAAGGCATTGAGAGTTAGTCCATTGCGTTTTGCACCACTAATTACTAATACATCCAGCAGTGTTTGGTGGCCGAACTCGATCTGTTTGTCTTGTCTTTCATGCAGAATATTACAGCTGAGCAGAGTACGCGCTGTCTGATCACTGACATCTAGTCGCTGAGGGGAAAGTGAAAGACTGCGTGATACCAGCATTGCACTGGCAAATTTTTCCAAGGCCTCTAAGGCAGGTCTGCCTAGCAAGGAATTATCTTCGACAATCGTTCTTAGGTAACAAATAGCTAGTGATTGGCTCGTAACGATGTTAAAGCTGCCACCTTGCTGTGCGAGCTCAACGAAGAGTGCCAGTTCGCGCGGATTGCAGAGTAATTCTTGGATAACAGGCTCAATGTTCGAGGTCTCGATACTGAGCCGATTGAGTAGAGGGATGATCTCTGTTTTCCAGTCTAAAGGTTGGCAGGAGATCTGCTCCTCCCATTGGCGTTGCGCGATACGCCGATCGTATCGACTGTCAAACTCACGGCAAGCAGTCACCACCGTGACATTTGGAATCTTTGTTAGACGATCTATCTGAGCAAGAAAGTAGCTGAGAACGGTGTGCTCACGGGCTATAGATAAGACATCCAACGAGTCGATCAGTACTACTACATGGGTTTCGTCAGCCAAGCGCGCAACTTCTTCAACCCAGAGTTCATCGAGCCCCTGTGCTTGCCGCTCCTGTGCTGTGGGGAGATCAGCAAACTCTCTGGCTTGAATGAATAACGGTTGCAGATCTGTATGTTCTTGTGCGTAACATTCCAACTCTTCTTGCACTGATAGAATCACGCAGGTTTTTCCCGAGCCGGGCTTCCCAGTCAACAATATCGAACGTCTTTTTTCTTTGATGGCTTCGATTACAGAATGAACCGTATGAATAGGGAGGCGTTCTGGGCCGATCTCTCTGCACCAGGAACGCCCGATTGATGAAGTGCTTTCAAAAGATGAACGGATCCGCTGTATTTCTACAGGTGGAACAAAAAGGGAGCCAGATTTGAGGAGAAGCTCTTTTAGGTCATTTTTGGTTAGTCGATACTGCGCTGCGACAGTCAACCCTTGTCCCTGAGCTCGCATGCCAAGTTGATCCAATCGTCTCCAAAGTGCGTCGAAGGCCACATCGTGTTGGTTGACCAGAACTCGTAAGCGTTCCTTCAATAACTCTTGCATTCGCTCTAATTCAGGGCTGATCTCAAACGTAATGCACTGAAGGACATGATAAGTTGTTAGGTGTACATCTTGCTTTTGAAGCAAGGCGTGGAGTTTGCTGTCGGTAGCCCGATGGGCCTTTGTCAGGTGTGCTTGGTAGCTGTGAGCATCTGGGAAGTTGGCGCTGAACTCTTTCAGGGCTTTCAAGTCACCAAACGAATCTCGAGAATAAAAACGAACTTCGGCATTAGGCTCTTCAGCCAGCAAATTGATCGCCTTTTGCAGTTCATCTTCAAGATCACTGAAAGACCAACTCTTGTGTAAGGGTTGGTTTTTCTTGCACTGACAGCAGATCCGTTTACCGCCAGCTTTGCCAATCACAACGTCATCAACTGGAGTGGATACAGAATCGACCTCGATCCACTGGTAATCAGGGTCCGACAATACAGTTAAGGCTAAATCCAGAGCAACCAACGTTTGATAGCCGTCTCCTCGATTGGATTGAATGCCTGCCTTACTCATAGATGACTTCCTTTGTTTTGCACAAAACCAAATATATCAATGACATTAATAAAGTATAACAAGACATTAAACTTCAATGTATTGATTTGAATAGTTAACCGATGCCGAATGACTTAATTTCAGTTGAGTCGTGAGTCAGCGGTTATACCGGATTGTCAGCTATATCACTACCCTTGTTCCTTGATTTACCTTTTGCCAAATTCAGATAGGACAGGAGTATAAAAAACTAAACGCATAGCTCTATCGAGCAATGGGACAGATCTGAGCTAGCCGGCACTTTTTTGAGAAAAATGCCACAAGTAAAACTTCAGCTCTATGAAGCCTTTGGACATGAACGTGTCAGTGGTTTTGCTAAATTAGCAGTCAATTAATTAGCTCAGGTAGGCAAAACCTCTTATTTGCTGGCCAAGCTAACCTGACTACTACATTCTACGCCTTCACTGAATTAAACAATATCGGTGTCAAATAGCCCACTATCAGTGCGATAAAAGTCATATTCTTCAATAATCATTATTAAACTGTGAGAGTTATATGAGTACAAAAGAAAATAAGAGTTGCTGATCGGCTGTTAGAAAGACTGTGATGCTCAAAATCTTCAAAGCAAATAGTTAAGTCTCTGCTATTTGTGGTGGCATTTATAGTTCTGGCTATCTTCCGCCCTAACGTTGCAGAAGCTCTGATCATGGCCACAGCGAAAATTGTTACTGCTATCATCATGCACAAATAGTGAAGAGGCTCGGTTATCACCGAGCCTCTTGTATTTATACTCACGTTCCCATATTCGCGTGGGAACGTGAGCCATTAGTTGAACGCTTTATATAAAAAATAGTCAGCCTAGATTTAGCGGATTCTATGATAGACAAAAGCTTGTTAGAACGTTGGATCTAATGCCACCGAGTCCGATGCTCTGGTGAGCCCTTTCTACGATTGTTCCATCTGTTTAATCATTTCCAAGTTGGTCAATTCAAACTTGTAAAATCGATTAATCCCATGATTATCATCTTCAAGTTTTTTAGAGTTGGAACGTGCATCGATATACCATTTTTTTTCAAGAATCCATCGAAAGGCAGCCCTTTCTGTAACATAGATCTCATCTTTATCTTCAGGAATACCAAAGTCTGTTTTGACTTGACTCCTACCTTTTTCTGATAAAGACCTGTGCAATTTAAGAATCAGTGGCAACCTCAAGTTCCAAAGTTTATCCTGTGATAACGCTTCATGCTCTTTTTGCCTCGTCTCTTTAGACTCATACTCTTCAACTACATTTCGAATGCGGGCAAAATGAAAGTTCTTAAATTTATTTTCCTTTGTATCAGAGCGGTCATACGCCCTGAACATCCAGCTAGTTCCATCATACATGATGGCGAGAGGAACAAGTGTTCTCCTTTGATGGTTAGCACTGTTTTCCGAAAGATAGTTACAAGAAACGGAGTGCTTACAAGAAATTGCCCGCGTAATCATTGCAACTTCTTTAACAATCAATTGATTCGGTATCTTTCCAATTTTTTCATAGGAGAGCTCAGTAACGCCAAAGATTTTGTTGCTGTTAAACCCGTTAGCTAGCATCCCTAAGGCGAGATCAGCATCAATTATGGTGAGTGGTTCGAAAGAACTTCTAATTATTGTATTTGTCTTTTGTGTTTTATTGTTTGGCCTGTATTTTGAGTACTCGGTCAGAACTCTAGAGGCCGCAGCTTCCGCTATCCCAAACGCATCTTTCAGATCTCCTCTATTGACGCGCCCCGTGAAAAAAAGCTTAAAGTCGACATAAGCAAGCCGAGCGTTAGTGGGACTAGTTTCTGCGGTTATATCGTCTTGAGAACTCTTAATCATGAGAAGTTTCCATTGATCATCCTTGCTTGACATCATAGCAAGGATACAACTTAAGTGTAATTAAAAGACGAACAAAATACACTTAAAACTCAATACTATGTATCATTTCGATCCATCAGGTTGACTCTTAGTATCGCTTCGGTTAAATTACAATCAAGTTACATCGAAGGGGTTATACACACGCAGAGTTTTAAAGCACTAAAACAGTTGAGTGCAAGCGACAAAGAGTTCAGTTTTGAGGCCATCAATCCTCTGTGTTTTTTTGAATAGTTTGTCTCGTTTATCATTCAATCACTTGAAATTTACTGTATATATCCCCATGTACTACTTGACTCATTTCATCGCCAAGGAGATCATGTGCTCATGACTATTCAAACCCATTTCGACAAGTTCAATAAGAAAATCTACCTAACCAGCCACTCAGAAGGATATAAAAAGGCAAAGGAAAAGGATAAAAGCATTTTCGAGGAAATCAAAAGCGCTTTCAAAGAAGCAGGCTACCCTGTAATCGACTCATTCATGCAAGGGTCATTTGCAGTTAATACTGCCATCAACAGTCAGGATGGTGATTTTGACATAGATCGCGCAATCGTCATTGATGCAGAGAAGGCACCTGAAGATCCTGTTGCTCCAAAGAAAGTCATCAAAGAAGTGCTGGATAAGCGAAACTTCAAGGATCCGAGAATCAAAAAGCCATGCGTCACAGCTGACTACAAATCAATCAACCTACATATTGACTATACCGTATACAAAAAAGAGACCTCTTTCTTTGGCGATGATACCTATTACCTAGCTGTCGGTAAAAATGGTTCCAGCGATGAGCACAAGGAATGGTCAGAAGCTGATCAGAAAGGACTTATTGAGTGGATCGATAGCGTTGATGATTTTGTTTTTGGTGCTACTGCAAAACGCAAGCAACTTAAGCGTTTGATCCGCTACATAAAACGCTGGAGAGATGTGAACTTTAATTCTGAAGAGGTAAGAAAGAAGGTCTTCTCCATTGGCCTAACTGTCATGCTGAAAAAGCAATATACCCCTAACCCACTGTCAGCCGTGGTGGATGACGATCTACAGGCGTTGAAAAGCACGGTTGATGCAATTCTTGATGCTGACTACATTTCAGCTCCATGGGGAACAGACGATTATCGCGTTTATGTCAGATTACCAAAAATGCCTAAACGCGATATTTTCCAACATAAGGTGGAAGGAGGGCATGCCGATGGTAGTGATATAAATGTCGGTACCCAACTTAGAAACAAGCTGCTCAAGCTTCAGGAGGAGCTTCAAAAAGCCTTGGACGAGACGGACGAAGTAACACAGTGCGAAATCTTGAATAAACTGTTTGGCGACGATTTCGAGGTGCCCAAGCAAGAAAAGCAATCATCATCCAAAGCAGCTTCATCGTTCATGGCTAAGGGAGGCGCCCCCTTCAGCACGGCAGGAGCTTCCGGTACATCGCAAGGTGCATAACGTGGACTACGGATCTATTCTAGAGTATTTCCTCGACAGTGAATTTGAGGTTCAACCCTCTAGTTACTCAAATCTGGATACACTTTCGGTCTGCGTAGAGATTGATGACCACCTTGTCACTTTGGTGCATTTCTGCGTTGATGAATTACAGCAGTTGCCGCACTTTTTTTTAAAGGCCCCTGCATCTTTCGGGGTCTTGGCCCATGTTTTGTCAACTCAAAATTTAGAAGGGCTTGGCTCCATTTGTGTAAATCACCTGGACTCCGTATCAGTCAACTTTGAGAGGCCTGAACTGGCCTTCGAAGAATCCATCAGGCGGCATGTTGAATTGCTACGCTCACTCATTACAGACTCCGAATTTAACCAGAGTGAGTTGCTTAGGGAATTCAGCACAAACTGGTACGCGAACACTAAGGGCCTGATGAGCAAATCGCCAAAGACACTGTACTGCACGTCACGCGTGGCCAATTTTACTCAACTAGATATTTACAAACCTATTTCACCAGATAGCGTGATGAGCATTTCCGCATCTTTCACTGCCTTGCCATATAAGGGTAATGATCCAAATGTGGCACGCTTTTTTAAGATGGAGTCACGACAGCAACAAAAAGATGCCGCTGGCTGTATTCTCCCGTTGCAATCCATAGACCCGGTTATTTCCAACAATGCTGAAGGATTGAAAACATGGTTGCTAGACGCCCTCCAGAGGCTGCCTCCTGAAACAAAAGGCTGGGCAGACAAGGAGCTGTTTCCTATCAGAGCTAAAGAGTTCTGGCTAGTATTGAACATGGCAACACCATCAGGCAAAGCCTGGGTTGGGGTAAAGCTCAGTTTGGATAAGAAGCGGACATTTCCCCTGACCTCTGAAAAAATGAGGCAGTGGAAGATCGAGCCAATCTTTGTTGAGGTCTTCAACAAAGAACTCATGCTGCCACGCAGTGGTGCTAACCTATCATTTGACAACAAGAAAGTGTTGCTGATTGGCTGTGGTTCGGTAGGAAGTGAAATAGCACATAAACTTGGATCAGCAGGAATTGGTCATATTGATATTGCAGATCCGGACAGCTTTAGCACGTCTAACTTATACCGCCATACCTTAGACGGCTACAAGACCGACTGGCCGAAAGCTCTTGCCGTAGCGTTTCAGTTGCAAGCAAAGTTTCCTTGGTTGAAAGCAGATGGTTACCGCAATTCTTTACTCGATTACAGAAGCCAAGATGCTTTAAGGGCTTATGATCTCATCGTCATCGCCATTGGTGTGCCGACCCATGAGCGCCTATTCCATGATTATCTCGTGAAATCGGGCGTTAAGGTCCCCGTAATTTATAGTTGGCTTGAAGGATACGGAATTGGAGGACATGCAGTTCTTGATATTCCGCATCAACCGGGATGTTTGCGATGCGCATATGTTGAGCCGAAGAGTGGGATACGTGGTCTAGCATCCAACCTCAATTTTATAGAGCCCGATCAGAATGTAGTTAAAAACTACGCTGGCTGTGGTGAGATGTTTATCCCGTATGGTGCAATCAGCTCCACACAAACAGCTCTTCTCGCAGCAGATCTAGCCGTCGGATATCTAGAAGGAAAGTTGATTGAGTCAAAGAAAGTTAGCTGGAAAGGCGATAGCGCAGATGCAGAGCACGAAGGCCTCAATCTCACTCCAAGGTATCAAACTTTCACATCCTCTTTAAAGAAGATGCCTTTACGGCATCCTCTATGTGACATATGCCAACCAAAGGAATTCATCACCTATCAAAGCAAATGTGGAAAGCGCCTTTACCTGCCTCAGACTCTTCATCAAAAATTGTGTACTTACCGGCAAGAAGAACCAACTTCTGTAGAGTCAGCAGGACTTCTCATCGGGTATTACAACCAGAACGGTGAAGTATTGATAGATACCTTTACCACACCAAAAGCAACTGATCAAAGAACCCGGACGACGTTCAGGCTAGATGCGCAGTCTCACCAGGCAGAAATTGAAGAAGCCTTTACTACATCAGAACAATTGTTGGGCTACGTTGGAACCTGGCACACTCACCCCCAAGATGTGCCGCGACCCTCAAGTCCTGATAAAACTGACTGGCGAAACCATGAACAGGACAATCCCGATCGTCCATTGTTTTTTATTGTCGTAGGTATAAAAACGACGTCAGCCTACACCCTAGAAAAGGGGAAAATCATCGAACTATTAATAGTTAAGGAGGAAGATTGCTAACTGTGTGGAAACAGCTTAAATGACTGCTCTATATTGTCGTACTGAATGTCAACTTTGAAAGTGGTTATGATACTAAATACGCAATCGGACCAGCTTTTTTGTTATTGTCGGCTGAGGACAATTAAACATTTATATCACTAATGAATTTGAAAAATTATTTAGGAAAGTCAATGGGTAATAAAGTAGATCAGTTTTATAATCAGGCAGCGAGTTCTCCAATTGATTCACTGGATAATTTTCATCAATACCACACAAACCTTAAGAAGCAAGTAAAATGGGATGATGTAGGGATTTTGACTGACATCAATGATAGAAATACCATTATTTTACTTAGCCTTAATGAAGAAGTAGTAGCTACGCTAAGGTTATGTTTAGAACCGCGTGATACTGCAAAGTGTTTAACAGACTTATCTGAAAGCAAAAGTTTTGTTACTTACAGAAATATTCAAGGTTATCAAATCACGAGTGATGACCTGTTAACACTAGACTCAATTAGTGGCATATGGATTGAAGCTGTCCAACAGAGTGCCAATATACAGCTCAATGAACTAGAAAATTTATTCGTACGTTTTGAGGATGATCGAAAACAAAAAGGCAGAGGGAAAGACTTTACTGTAGATACTAAAAATACTGTATGGAGAGAAAGCTATGGTCGCTGCATGTTCACCGGGTGTGGTGAAAAGCTAGACCACGATACTATTTCAGGGACAACTGGAAACTATGCTTACTTAGCCCATAACGTTGCGTCTTCTGAGCAGGGTGCCAGAGGGATCACAGAACTATCCAATAAACTTTCCAACGATCCTAACAACATTTTGCTTCTATGTGACAAGCACCATCGACTTATAGATAAAGTAGCTGCAAGCGACTATACCGCACCAATGCTATCTGCAATGAAAAAAGAGTTTAGCATTGTTGCTAATAGCTTATTGGACGGTCTTAAATACCAACCAGTTCCAGTTTACGCTGTACTATGGCCAGTAAACTCTCAAACTGTTTCACCACCATCCTATCTTCAGGTTGCCAGTAGCCTATCAAGAATCAAACGTCGAATGCATGAACAGATAAACATTTTGAGCGACAACGAAGACTTATTAATCGATTCCCCAGATATACTTTGGCAATTGATGCCTAGCGTAATTCAAAGTGCAGCAGACAAGATCATTCAACAAACAAAGGGGTTTGGCTTCAATGCTGCTTTATTTGGCTTCGGACCAACATCTGCACTTATTGGGTTAGGAGCTAAGTTGGGTAATAAAAATGACGTTACACCTATGCTACGTTTTAGAGAAGGCGGAAACTGGTCTTGGCCTAGTAATGTTGCTTTAGGGAATATTTATGAAATTGAAGGCCTAAACGATATAAAAGAAAATGCGGACATCATCATAAACATCGCCTTAACTGCTGAGCCACAATGTCTCATTGATGCATCAAAAGCTCTAAGCGTTAACAAAAATGCTCAGATCATTACTATAAGAGCCAAAAAAGAATATATGGGTAATGGTGCAATTTCACACCCTGAAGATGGAAAAGCGTTGACTGTCGATCTTCAGTCTATTTTCCACAAACTAAAATCTAAGTATAGCGTCCAAACCGTACACCTATTTAGTTGTGTTTCAAACGCAGCCGCTGTTTTCATTGGTCAGGCTTATGACACTCATCACCCAGAAGTAATCATTTATGATTTTGATCAAAGTACAATGGTGCCAAGGCTGCAATTGAAGAATGATAACCATAAATGCCAAGTGTCAGTTTTTTAACAGTAAACGTTGAATATGGAAAGTAATCATCAAATCATAGATGAGAAGCGCATAGGACTACTGGTTAGCTTGTCCTTACATTACTAAAAGAATAGCCTTGAAAGTTTTTAACGCTTTCAGGGAATTTTTCGTCTAATTGTCCATTTCAAATGGCCTGCCCTCTCTTTTAAGCCCGCTGTTAGGTGAGGAGCGCTGGTCAACTATATACATATTGATACATTAGAAATACTAAGCCAAATAGCAAGCCTCTACAGTGCTGTGAGCAACTCCTCTAAGTAAAAAAGGGGCATTAATGAGGTAGCTCGCCACTCTTTAGTAGCTCAATAGACGTTAAAAATAGTCTTTCTTTATTGCCCTACGACATCTATCTACAAAACAAAAAAACACCCTCGCAAGGAGGGTGTTTTGACGCAAGTGTACTTCTCAAGATGCCTGTTCAAGCAAAAGGGGCCAACAGTACTCCCCTAATCAAGCCTTTACAACGTACCACTCCTGTTCATTATTTCAACCGTTTTATTCAGTGGAGATAACCATGTCTAAACCTTCACGCTCCAAAGGCAACCACTTTACCCGTGGTGGACAAATCACCTTCCATTCCATTCGCATGTTCTTTCAAGTCAATAACACCTTGATCTACGCCGCCATCTGGGCAGTCATTGCTTTTACGGGGCTTCTCACTTGGTTGCGTGCCCCTGATAATGCTTTTTGGTCTGTGTTCTATTACTGGCGCAACCATATCTATGCCAGCCTTGGCCACGATCTCAACAGTGATGTGACCACTTTTTGGAATGGAAAGCGCTACGTCGGCACCCTAGCCTCTCAATTAAACAACACTCAACTCATTACTCTCTACGACAACGTCATACGCCAGACACAAATCAACTTCTTAATCGCCTTAGGCATCGCCTTCGCTATCTTAATGGGCGCCATGGCTTTTTTCAGACGCCAAGGCGAAAAGCAAAGTGAAGATTTTCACGTAAGGGGATTTCAATACGCTGAGCCAAAAAGACTCACTCAGGATTTAAAGCAGCGCGCTAAAAAGCTGAAAAAGCAAGGCGTAGGAAAAGGGAAGATTTCCGATTTTAAAATCGACGGACTCGCCCTGTTTAAGGATGAATTCGAAGTCCAGCACACCCTCATAGACGGTACAACCGGGGCCGGTAAATCCGTCATGTTGCGTAAGCTGCTGCGCTGGATACGCAAACGGGGCGACAAAGCGATTGTCTATGATAAAGGCTGCACCTTCACCAGTAAGTTCTTTGACCCAAGCCAAGACACCTTACTCAACCCGTTCGATGAGCGCTGCGCCAATTGGGATGTGTGGTGTGATGCCAAGGAAGCCCCTGACTTTGAGAACATTGCCAGCGCCCTTATCCCGCAACATGGTGAAGGTGATCCGTTTTGGGTAGATTCCGCTCGAACCATTTTCTCCAGTACCGCCTATCGCATGAGCCAAGACAATAAGCCATGTTCGACCGCAAGACTGCTCAGCCTGATACTCACATCCGAACTCGAAACCCTTGGCAACTTTTTACAAGGTACAGAATCGGCCTCCCTTGTCTCCAAAGACATCAAAAAAACCGCCATCTCGATTAAGTCTGTTCTGGCTACCTACATTAAGAGCCTACGCTTTCTCGATGGACTGGATGAAAAAGACGGCAAAGGTAAGCTCAAACGAAAACCCTTTTCCATCACAGACTGGGTACAAGACGACAAACAAAAAGGCTTTTTGTTCTTATCGAGTAATGCGCAGCAACACGCCTCACTGCGCCCCTTGATTTCAACTTGGCTTGCCATTGCCTCCAACGCAATTTTGGGACTCGAAGACGATGAAGATCGCCGCATCTGGGTAATTATGGATGAAATGCCAAGCCTCCATAAACTGCCTGAACTGGACACCATCATTGCCGAAGTGCGCAAGTTTGGGGGCTGCTATGTCATTGGCCTCCAATCCTATGCGCAGCTAGTGAAAACCTACGGTAAGAACACCGCAGACGTCATCTTTGATTTGCTCAACTCTCGCTTTTATTTTCGTGCACCCTCAGCGCAGATGGCGCAAATATCCTCCAAAGATTTGGGTGAGCAAGAAGTCGATATCTCAAGAGAAAATATCTCCTACGGTGCAAATACACTACGTGACGGGGTATCAATTGGCCACCAGACGGTCACTCGCCCTGTCGTGTCGAGCAGTGAAATTCAAGCTATGGATGATTTGCAATGTTACCTTCGCGTACCAGGCAGTAGCTTTATCACCCAACTGGATTTGCACTTCGATAAGATGCGCGATGTCAGCACCGCCTTTATCAAGCGCGATTACACCCCATCGCCAGCCATGGCCAAAGCCTACCAAGAAGCGATTTACTGTGAGTGTGTCGCGCCTGGTATTTTCCTTAGCGAAGAAGATCGCAATGCATTGACTGAACTCCAAGCTAAGCAATTTGAGACGCCCGAAGAGATGAAGCTGGAAACCGACCAAATCAAAAAGGCGCAGCAAAGCGATACGGTCAAAACGCTTGCCACCGAAGATGCAAAAAAACTCAACTCCGAAGGTGACTATCAAGAGCGAGCTCAACAAGAGATTGATGAAGCGTCTATCTCCCAAGATATTGAGATAGACAGCATATCAAAATAGGCCACGTTCTCCTCTTTTACTCCTACCAATCAAAAGCCTTGCTGCAGCAAGGCTTTTTAATTTCATTTTAACCACGACACACCGCTCAGCTTTGCTGCCAGCGGCAATTGGCGTTGCATAAGGAATATACACATGCTTTCTATCAGCCCTCTAAAATCCGCTTCTGGCGCTGCCAAATACTACCTAAGCGAAGAAAACCCCAAAGACCTGCCTGACGTCTCTTTAGAGAAAGACGCCAGCGATAACTACTACCTCAAAGAAAAAGACCAGGGAGAAAATACGTTCTGGTATGGCAAGCTTGCTAACGAAGCCGGACTGTTGAACAAAGCCGTCGAACAGGAGACATTAGAGTCTGTGTTATCTGGCCACCTTGGGGATGAAACCATCAAGGGAAAAAGAGACGATCATAAATGCGGCTTAGATCTGACTTTATCCGTATCGAAAGGCTTCTCCATTGCAGCATTAGGCGGTGGTGATATGCGCTTACTTGGCATACTCAAGGACGCCGTTAAGTTTGTCGCCGATGAAATTGAAAAAGACACCGCACAAGTCACGTCAACCAATAAAGAAGGTGAACGTGAATACATCAATACAGGTAACATGATTTTTGCAGCCATTGGTCATAAGACCAGCCGTGAAAACGACATGCAGCTTCATTACCACTTGTTAGCGCCAAACATGACACGAGATCAGGAAGGGCAACTACGCTCACTCGCTTCAACCATCAAACAAAAAGGCGGCGTCATCAATGGTACAAGCGAGCGCATCTATCACTTCCAAAAATATTACACAGCACTATTTCACAGTAAGATAGCACACGACGTTGAAAGAATTGGCTATCAAACCCATGGGCTAGGCAATGGACAGATAGACATATCTGGTATACCACAACCACTCATCGAAAACTCTTCCACTCGAACGCAGCAAATCAACCAACAAGCCTTAAACTTTGGAGACACACAAGCAGCAAGGGATATGGCAGCACTTGATACTCGTAAAAGTAAAACCTACCTGAGCAACGGTGAGCTCACCACAAAGTGGCAGCAGCAAATTAAAGATATGGGGTATAAGCCCGAAGAGTTGGTAAAGAATGCACAACAATTCACTAAACAAGAATTTCAGCCAGCCTTAATCGCTCAAGAAGCCCTGTCACGTGCTATTTCTCATCTTGAACAAAACAATACAGCCCTTCGCTTGGAAAAAATCGTTGAATTAGCGGTTTCTGATTTTACCAAAGGCGATATTCAAGCCAACGCCATTGACGTAAAAAACCTCGCAGATGAATGGATAAAAGAAGGGACGCTTATCCCACTGACAGAGAAAGGGCAATACACCACCAAAGGCTTAATTGATACCGAGAAAGCGCTTATCGACAGCACACAAGGGCGAGCGCATCACATGCGCACCCACGTAGCACCCAAAGTCCTAAACAAGCTCGCTATTCCTGAAAGTCAGCAACGTATGCTTACCGACCTTTACCACTCCACCAAGCAGTTCCATGTGGTGAATGTGCATGGCTCATCACAAAGCATTGCGCAGCAGCTGCTTAACGTCGGAAACCACAGTGGTAAACGGGTCCAGTTCGTCTCACAAAGCGCCAAAACCAAAGCAGAAGGGGTGGAGAGCCTACAAAGGCAAAGCAAAACGCTTGGGGCGTGGGTAGCCCATGCCTTCTCACCAGAGCAGCGCCACACCCCCCATAGCTTGCTGCAAAGTGACACGCCGCTGACCAACCAAGACGTCTTACTCATCGATGACGCCAACAAGATGAGCACCAATGAACTGTTAGCCCTGACCGACAAAGCCAAACAGTCCAACAGCAAAGTCGTCATGTTAAACCGCGTCTCTAGCCGTCAAGGATTTAAAGCCAACAACGCCATCTCGCTGTATCAAAAAGGCAATGTCGAGAGCCATACTTGGGTCAGCAGCAAACCTATCGAAACAGACGTAAAACTGCATGAGAATGACACCGATAGGATAGCCCGGGTGTACGCCGACCTCCCCGACAAAGCCAACACCCAAGTGATTGCCACTTCCAGTGTTGAGCAGCGACGATTAACCGAAGCCATTCGGGATAGACTCAAAAACACCGCCGCCCTGGGAAGGCACGAAACCACCCTATTCACTCAAGTACCCCACTACCTCTCTCAAGCGCAGCAACCGCTTGTTCAACACTACAAACCAGGCATGACACTCACCCATTGGGATGAAGGTAAACCTCAAAGCTTTGTCATTGCCAGCATCGATAAAGAGCACAATACCATGACAACACTCAGCAAACAGGACGGACAGTCACACACGTTCGACCCTTCCACTCGGGCTTTTAAAGCCATGAAGATGCAAATCAGCAAACCGCAGAGTTTGAACATTGCCAAAGGCGAGCGCCTGAGTACGTTAGGCAAACACTTCCCTTCTGGTTTAGAGGCGAACCAACGTTACCTTGTCACTGATATAAACAACGATAATATTACTCTTGAGGGACACGGTAAGACTCAGCGTCTAAGCTTAGAAAGCCTAAAAGACGCACCACTGCAATACGACTACGTTCATGGCGCCAACCATATCGAGAAAAAGGCGCACACCCTACTCTCTGCAAAAGCGTTTACGCTCTCTAAACCACTGTTAAATGACCTCACCGAAAAAACAGGCCGTCTTGATATCTTCACCGACAAGCCCAACAAAGCCCAACATGCACTGGAAAAAGAGCAGGTCTCCCCGTCAGCGATTGAGCGTGTATTGCAGACACAAAACATTAACGACCGTTACCTAAACGACACCACCCCAGCCTTGTTAAAGCAAGATATCGGTCAGGCGCTATCAGCACTGGCAAAAGCGCCAAACGCCCCCCTCATCGAGAAAGCGGTCAGCTTTGCCCTGAACCACCTCTCCGAGCGAGAAGCCGCATTTAGCCAAAAAGTGTTAGTGGTCGAAGCGGTTCGTTACGCTTTTGAAGAAGCCGGTGGCTCTATCACCAAAGACCAAATTGAAACCGAACTGGAAAAACGCAGTGACACCCTCTCTGCAGAGTATACCGACGGCACACGCTGGACGACACAAGCGGCGCTAGAAACGGAAAAGCGTATCTTGCAAAACATCAGTGATGGTAAAGACCAACATCAGCCCTTTGCTACCACTCAGCAAATGCAAACCTTTCTCGGTACCAAACCTCGCCTAACCCAAGGACAAAAGGACGCCATTACCCTTATCTCAACCACCAAAGACAGCTTTGTGGCGGTTCAAGGTTTAGCCGGCACGGGTAAGTCCACCATGCTTGAGTCCAACATTGAACTTATCCAGTTAGTCAAAGAAGCCAGCCAACAGCCTGAGCAAAACGTGATTGGGCTTGCGCCCACTCACGCCGCTGTGACAGAGCTTGAAAGTAAGGGCGTGAAAGCACAAACGCTGGAAAGCTTACTGTCTGACATCAGGCAAGGCAATCGAGACGCCAGCGACTATCAACACACCTTGTTCTTTCTTGATGAGAGCTCCATGGTCAGCAACAAACAAGCCGATGAGTTCACCAAACTGGTCAATGACAGCCAGTCCAAAACCGCCTTCCTTGGTGATAAAGAGCAGCTGCTATCGCTTAGTGCTGGTAAGCCTTTGAACTGGCCATGAGTCAAGGACGCATCGATACCGCTTACATGACCGACATCATCCGTCAGCAAAACGACACCTTACTTAATGCAGCGCAAAACACCATTGATAAACAGCCGCTCAGCGCCCTAGACAAACTCCAACAGCAAGCCCCTGATACTCAAGGCAACCACCAACATGTCATCTCTACGCTGGACGAAAACGACAAAGACCGACGCAGAGCGCAGCTCACAGCGACAGAGAAGCTACCCTTTATGGTTGCTAAAGACTATCTAGAGCGCACACCTGAGACGCGAGAGAATACGCTTATCATCGCCTACACCAACAAGGAGCGTGACACAATAACCGAATACATCCGGGTCGGATTAATGAAAAACCAAGAAATCGGCAAAGAGAACGTCATCACAACTCGGTTACGCTCTATCGGTGCCACTGGGGAAGAGCTCACCACCATGCTCCCCTATCAAAAAGGCTTGATACTGAGCACCAAACCCGGTGAGTACGCGACACTCACTCACGTGGATTCAGAGCATGGTGTGGTGACACTCGAAGATGCAGCAGGTGGAACTCAATCCTTCTTACCCCGCAATCGAGACCATACCTTCACGACACTGTTTAGCGTGTCAGAAAAGCCACTCTCAAAAGGCGATAAGATTGTGACTCGCTTTACCGATAAAGAGCGTGGCATTAAAGCCAACGTGGAGTACCGCATCACGCAAGCAAGCTCAGACAGCATCATTGCGCAATCGACAACAGGGCAGACATTCACAATCACCCCTAATGAGCTAAAAGACGGGCATTGGGATTACGCGTACAGCCGAACCGCCGACATGGCGCAAGGGGCCACCTACCCCCATGTGATCACCGCCATTCAAAGCAAAGGCGCACTGACCAATCTAAGACGTGCCGGCATCGATGTCACCCGTGCCAGTCAGCATGTTCGGCTCTATACCGATAACACCCAGCAACTGGTCAGAAGTTGGTTATCCAAAGAGAGCCACAAAGCCAGTGCGATAGAAACCCTCCACCAAATCCCGCCTCAAAACACCACTTACTTTAACCGCAATGCCCTGCCTCATGAGGACGTCCGATTCCAAAATAAAAGCGGTGACTTTGACTACAACAAATTTAGGGAGCACATCAACACACAACTACCCAAATACACAGAAAGCCTCGCCATTCAGTTATTAGGCCAGCCAAATCAATCCAAATCAGACCGGGATTATTTAACCTTTGGTATTGGTAAATCGGCCATTAAAGTCACCTTAACCGGAGAGTATCGTGGTTATTTTAAAGACTACACCACAGGCGAAAAAGGCGCATTGATTAACCTAATCATGAGTCATAAGGAAATGAATTATAAAGCCGCGATGAATGAAGCGCACAAGATGCTCAATGAGCCGGACAAATATCAATTAGAGGAAAACAGTAAACACGACAAATTACTGAGCACCACCCCAAGGCATATTGCGCAGTTTGAAGAAAGGGCCAAGGAATACATCAGTGAAAGCTTGCCAATAAATGGCACCCTAGCACAAAGGTACTTAAACAGCCTTGGCATTAATAACATCGAAAACAGTAACGTGAAATATCACCCTGCGGTGTATTCATCCGAAGATAAAACTTTTCACCCTGCCATGCTAACCAACATCCACAATAAACAGGGTGAAACCAAAGCCATTGAAGTGATCTATTTAGATTCGCAAGGGAATAGAGACAATACACTAGATATTAATCCTAGAACGCTAGGGACAAAATCCAAGCAATTAACCCACTTCCATCAAGGAGAGAATTTAAATACCACCATCATCAGCACCTCAATTGAAAACTCATTTTTAATTCGAGACCAAACCCAAGGACAGATTGATATTATCAACGTCAATCACAAAAACGACATTCAAAACCTTTCCACCGATGAACTGAGACAGAATGTCATTATTGTATTAAACCAAGGCAATCACGATTTAAACCCAAATAACATTGAGAAAATCATCGATAATTTTAATGGAAGAGACATTCAATTCATGTCAGATAATAATCTTAAAGAGGAAATAAAACTGTGCCTTGATAAATTAGAGCGAGATAACAGCACATATAACATTGAATTAAACGAGTCACACACTTCTCATCAAGAGAGCGAATTAGACACCTTCAACTATAATGAGAAAAAAGAAAACGACAGCCAATCACTGGAACACTTTGAGTCGAAAGAATATTCACCTCAGCAAGAGATGGACTTTCATCATCCGGAGAAAGAAAGTGATTGGGAGGGCAGAGAAATCGACAGGGAATTAGAACGATAAAATAAGGGTAGCATCACGCTACCCTTTTTTTTCGCCTGCAAGATAAGCATCCACCTTTTTTTCCACATTAGCGGAAACTAAATCGCGCATTTCAGTTGCATCCCTTTTATTTTCATGAAATGCAACGCCATCAAAACTTTGAGTATGGGTTAAATTTCCAATCCCCTGGATCATTCTGATCCGCAAGTACATCTCCTCCATCAACTCACGGTTAGACGGGCGATCATCTTCCTTATCGTTCAGTTTAATACGCAGTGCTAACGTTAGAAGCTGCCTAACCGCTTCAGCATCCCCCAACTTTTCTCTATCTCTGAACGTCTTGAAATCTTGCTCTAATTTACCCCGAATGTAACTCTGTACTGAAAAAGCTTTTGTCATAATTCAGTGCTCCTCTCTTCACTTTCCACCTAAAAAATACACTGCAAATATACATTACTTTTACATTACATGTAAATCATATCACAACGGAATAAACCTTTATTTTAATTAAATAACAATGGCTTAATTACATTTAAATCAACCATGCATCAGATTCAATTTAAACACCCTTCCAGCCCTTCCCAAATAAGGGATTAAGTACAATCAATGCATTAATGATGTAAAGTTACATTGGATTTCAGCGGCTAATTAGTTGAGATTTTGAAAATTTTTTTGATGGTTGCTTCCTCTTAGCAAACCTTAGTAACTCATTGTTTCTATTGTCTTTATATTCTCCACAGACAACCATTCGCATTGAAATCAATGCGCCGTAGGGTGTGGGGAACTAATAAAGACATCAGGGCCACTTATTGAGAAATTTACAATTCGTCTTTGTTTTCACTAAGAACTTGAATTATTGCTTAAAAAAGCCCCTATTGAAAGGGGTTGGGGTGTATAATTTGGCCACACTACTTTTAGATCGACACGCACATTTTCACTTACAGGGGCACTTTGACTTAAAAAACACAGGCAAAGAACGACCTAGTTTAGCCCCTAAAAACCATTAATTGAAGCGATTGAAACAACATTTAAATATTCAATGATATCGTTCAATTTTATATACCGCTCGCCGAAGTGCTTTAGCTAATCTGAATTTTTCTGATTGGTCGAAATCCGAGGAAGAAAAATTCCCACAATGCTATAAATAAAAAGACCTCAATATAGCGCCTTTACCAAACTATTTTTCTATCATGGTCAAACACGTTGCCAACGCCTTCGCTTTGTCTTCTGGTGTTTTGGGTAAAGAAACGGAGATAGTTCTATTTCGTAGGGGCCATAAATAGGCTCCTTATTCTTGTTACGAGTTAAACATCGGATACTGTGCTGATATTTGAAGATAGAGGTGGATAGTCAAATACCTCTAACCATTGATTGATTTCACCCATGGAAGGGACAAAAACGGTTTGGCGAATTTTATAATTCGTGTCTTTATCTAGAGCATCAAGATAAATCCTTTTCACTCGACCACGCTCATGAGGTGATTAACCAGTCTTCAATTCGATGTGAAAAATAGGACAACATGTCTCTGGTCTTGAGTGTGGACAGCCATCTACATAGACTATATGTCCATAGTTACAGGACAAATAACAAGAGGTCATTGAAAGCTTAAAGGCGATAATTGACCTTCTTATTGCTCCCATACCTATAGATAACTTTAGGAATGGGAGCATTCACTACTGACCACGAATATTTGCAATAACTTCGGTATTCTTAGGCCTTACCAACCACAGAAGTATCATTGATAAGATCGAAGATGCTAAATAAAGCAAGGCGATCGAAATAATTCCTGACCCATTACTAAACCCCAACCAACCAATAGTACCAGCGGTTATAAATCTAATGCTTCCCACAACGGAAGAGACGGTCGGCGTTCCGTTGACTGCAAATATTGCTTTGTTGAGAGTGACGTTCGATAAATAGACACTGAAAAAGGTGGCGAGGATGATGAACGGGAAGTAGCTATAGAACCCAAAATCGCCGTGGATGGACATCTTTATTATGATGCCAGCCAAAGCAGCTATGGACAGCAAATACCAATAATTAGCACCAGTAAAAGCTAGTTTAGAGCTGAACTTTGTAATGATGACGTTTGTAACAAAGAGTGCCGTCCCATAAATGATCATCATCAAGCCGTAGTCTTGTAGAGAGCCGTTAAAGTCTTGGGTGAAAATTTTTACTGACAGCATTACAAAAACGAAGTGAATGGAGAAATTCAGCGTAGACACGATGTTAAGAGTCCAGAACTCTGTTGACTTTAAAAAATTATTCTGTACCACACTACTATTATTGTTCGCATCACGTATATCACTGAGTATTGACAAAAAGCACAGTATTGCAAATATACAGGCCAAGGAAGCAACAACAATAATTGAGCCCCACCCAAACGTAGTTGTCAATAAAGCTCCAAGCATCGGAGAAAGCGTAATTGCAATCGCCGAGATTGACGCAATCAAAGCGCGAACCTTCACCCCTTCTTCTTCTTCAAAACAGTTTCGTACTATAAATGTACTTAGTACAAATGATGATGAGAACAGGCCTTGCATGAATCGTGCACCAAGGAAGAGTTCGTAATTGGTATGGCCAAGTGAGAGCAAGTTCGAAAGCAGCAAAAAAACTAAACTTCCCAGCAACACGTTAGTTACGCCCAGTTTTTCTGCCAGAACACCTACAATCACTACGCCCACGCCGAACCCGTAGGTAAACAAAGTGACTGAAAATATGGTATCGGTATAGGAGATCGAGAAGTGGTCGGATAGGTCTGAAAAAGAAGACACGAATACGTCCATCGGGAACATGGACAATATAGACAGTGCTGCTAGGCAGACGAGTATCTTTTTTCTACGCATAGGGTGTTCCTTTTGCAAATTTCGTTAAACGGTAGTGAGTCAACAAATCATTGAGTTCTTTAACATCCCATGTGCCAAGTTTATTAAGCTCAGCAAAAAGCACTTTAGAAGTTCTTTCAACAAAGTTGGCAATCCCTTCATACTTGTTCTCTGGCTTGATGACTGGCATAAGAAAATATAAGTCAGCCTTACCAATGTAGCTAAGGTAGTTCTTCACCCAAGTCCGATCCATATATGATACGTTGAGTTCCATCATTGCAAACAGCTTTGAAATAAACAGTTCCTTGTCGGCCACAGTTGATGTTTTCCAAAACGTTCTCATAAGGTCGATGAATATAGCAGCATGACGTTTTTCATCATCGAGGTGATCTTTTAATGCGTTGTAGACAGGCTCGTACATAGTGTTTTTTTGTATATTGGTCAGCTGTGTAGCGATGCAAACTTCTGAGTAAACACCTAATGCAAGCATTGACACTTCAGTGTCTCTGCTATTGTCACTGTTGTGCAGTGATAGCATTTTTTTTGACTTCTCTTTAGACTCTAACTCGAAGTCATGAATCTTATGAATGTCGCCACTATACATTAGTGAAGAAAGTAGATCATAAGAGAACATGGCATGATAAACTTCGTCGGCAAAGACTCCATAACATGTCATTCGTTCTTGCTTGCCCGTGAAAAATAGCGATTCACCCAAGCTGATTTTGTTCACTATCGGGTTAACAATTCCATGTTCCACTTCAACAGTGTACGACATGAAATTACTCAATATGCAAGCACCTAAAATGGCTCGTTCTTCTCGGTTTAATTTGCTTACAATGACTGAAGGAAGAAAATATGAGTACCAAGAGTCTGCTATCCACTCGGTATTTATTATTCCTTTCATTCCATCGACTTGCATTGAATATCTATACTTATGAGAAGTGATGATTGATTTCTGCATCCAGTTTATAACGTGATCCATAAATTTACCTTAATCGTTAGGGAACGAGTTACCCGTTGTATTACCAATCGCAATACAATATACCGGGGCTTCGACGGCAGTGTCGCAACCCAGTAAGCATTCTATATTCGAGTCACAAAGTTGCCCCGTAATCCAGCTCCCTAAGCCAAGTTCTGAGGTTACCAGTTGAGTTGATTGCGACAAGTGACCCACATCCAACAGTGAGACTCTATAACATCGTGAGTGTTTATACTTTATCCAAGACAAATCAAATCGTGTGGTTAATATGATAAGAAACGCCGCATTCTCGGCGTAGGGCTGGCCGCCAACCAGTCGGCTAAGTGGATAATCGTTCGGGAAAGGACGCAGGTAAGATAAATCATGGTCTAGGTCATTATAGAAATATATCCCTTTTTCCAATCCATCTACATTCAGCGCCACAACGTAGGTCTGTGTAGGATGCAAACCGCCTCCTGATGGGCTAGTTTTCTTTTTGCCCAAAGGCTCTTTGCCGTTTGAATTATCCCAATCGAATGATGCTTTGTAGCAAATCGTTAAAATACTTTCTACAGAGGGAAAAGGCACTGGAGAATCTAAGAAATCACGAGTGGTTTTTCTGTTATTTAAGTATTTTTCTATATCGAGATTTGACGGTTTGCAAGACAACACTACCCGTCTTCCCGTAGAATTCTCATCTACTATTTCCCGAAACTTTGGCAT
This sequence comes from Vibrio sp. Vb339, assembly GCF_902751245.1. Lineage (NCBI taxonomy): Bacteria > Pseudomonadati > Pseudomonadota > Gammaproteobacteria > Vibrionales > Vibrionaceae > Vibrio > Vibrio sp. Vb339. The sequence goes on from NZ_CADDIS010000002.1 coordinate 1,629,053, forward strand.
GATTGAGTCCGATTCTTGAAGTTGAACCCTATCATTTTCTTCTACCCATGCATCGGCGCTTTCGATGACTTCTTCATTGAAAACATCCTTGGTTCCATGATGGTAAATATGAGAGAGACAGTCCCATCCCCAATGTTCGTTATCACTTTCCCGAAGAATATTAAGTTCTTGAAGGTGATCAATGGCTCTTTCATCATATTCACCAGAGTTGTTGATGTAATTATAAATAGTACTTACAAGTTCTGGACTAATCTCATATTGGTTTCTATTAAGATAGTCCCAAAGAATAAGCTTATTATCTATAATTTTTATAAATGAGTAATCTATATTTGGCATGAATAAGTAAAGGCTCCAAGTTGGAACCTCTCCTTCAACTAGCTGCTATTTTTGCTTCTTCATAGGCGTCCAGTTGGCCGCTTTTTTATCTTCTAGACTTACATTTTTCAATGGTGTCCAGTTAGCTGCTTTCTTATCTTCAAGGTTTACTTTTTTCATAATAAATTCCCTTAATTTGTTAGCTGTATGATGTTGTGCTTATTTTTTAAGCAAAATCAAAATATCAATGGATATGATATGGGCCAACTTTGAAATCTATTGTCTGTGACCCTTTCCCAGCAATTAACATTTTGTTACATATAATGGTGAAATTACCAATTAAGTGTTATATCATTGTTAAATTTGCGGGTGTCTTTTCAACGATCAATGATAATTATATTAATATCAAACACTTAGCACTTAGCACTTAGCACTTAGCACTTAGCACTTAGCACTTAGCACTTAGCACTTAGCGTAAAAGCTTCAAGAGTCCTTAACAAATAATGGGGATTGTTGCATAAATCGAATGAACTAAATCAGAACTTTACGATCAGAGCAGGGAGGTTCACTCACGTTTTGGATTGACGAAGAGGCCATAGCTGTGTGGAAGCAGCCCAGACAGAATAGACGTGGCCGACCACGATTGTTTAATGACATCGCTATCACGACCGCTCTCATGGTAAAGCGCGTTTTATCCTTACCTCTAAGGGCTCAGCAAGGCTTCATCGACTCTTTTATATAGTGGGTAATTGATTTCGGCCTACCGATTAGAAACATTGCTTTACCTCAAGTAATCCATTAGTGCTAGTTTAGTAAGATCGGTAAAACAGTTTTGTCCAAAATGTATGGTACGCCCCGTTTTGATCCGCACCAGAAGTTTTGGACACTGAGTTAAGTGAATACAATCACTAACGAGGTGGACAATGACAACTAAGAAAACACGAATCAAACATGCTCCTGAATTTAAAGCCGAAGCACTTAAGTTAGCAGAGAAAGTCGGTGTCGCTGCTGCCGCACGGCAGCTATCTTTATATGAATCTCAAATCTATGGATGGCGTAAAGCCGTAAAAAAAGACGCGAAAATCAGCGATAGAGAAAGAGAACTCACCACTGAAAATGCCAAGCTCAAGCGATTATTAGCAGAGCAAGCTGAAGAGCTAGATATCGTAAAAAAGGCCGCCACCTACTTCGCGAAAAATCTAAAATAGATTGCTATGAGTTTATGCTCGAACACCTGATGCAATATAGGATTGTCCGTATGGCTAAGGTGTTTGGGGTTTCTCGAAGTGGGTTTTATTATTGGATTGATAATCGCCATAAAGTCACTCAACGCAACGAGCACCGCAAGCAGCTTGATAACAAAGTTCGAGAAGYCTTTGATGATAAAAAGGAACGCGACGGTGCAAGGCGCATTCAAAAAGAACTTGAGGCAAATGGTAATAAGCACGATGTAAAAACCATTGCCGCGAGCATGAAGCGCCAGAGCTTAGTCGCGAAGGCCGCCCGTAAGTTCAAATGTACGACAGACAGTAAGCATAGGCTTCCTGTTGCCCCGAACTTGCTTGAGCAAGATTTCAATGCGACAGCACCGAACCAAAAATGGGCTGGAGATATTACCTATCTAGCGACAAGCGAAGGTTGGATGTATTTAGCCGTTATTATCGACCTGTACTCACGGCAAGTCGTTGGTTGGTCAATGAGCACCAGAATGACCGCAACTCTGGTCTGTGATGCACTATCAATGGCATTGTTCCGCAGAGGCATGCCAGAAGACGTGATTATCCATAGTGATAGAGGTAGCCAATATTGCTCAAAAGACTACCGAGATTTAATCGCAGCTCATAATCTAAAACAAAGCATGAGTAGGAAGGGGAATTGTTGGGATAACGCCGGTGTTGAAAGCTTTTTCCACTCAATGAAAGTAGAAGCCGTCCAATACGAGCCGATAATGACCCGAGAAGAGATGCGCCAAGCGCTTTTTGAATACATTGAAGTTGATTATAATCGAACAAGAAGGCACAGTGCTCTTGGGTATCTAAGCCCAGTTAACTTTGAAAAACAATATGTCGCTTAATGCGGTGTCCAGTCTAACTGGAGCAGATCATTATCAAGGTGTGAAGATTGACGGACATTGGACTGGATGTGAGGGTAACGACGACCCTGATAAAGGACTCGTATTCAAAAACGAGAGCAGTCTATTCTGACAGCAGAGTGCACAAGATTTAAAAGGTGAATATACCTTCAAGTTTGAAAGCGATAAAAAAAATTTTACACTTGAGTTTGATGTTAAAGGGTATATCTGGGAGGGGTACATTACTCTCAATTTCACACCACGAGATCGCCGAATTACCTCATATGCCACTTATCTTCTTAAGTTACATGACGGGGGTTATCTTTAGTTGGCCAGTGGTTTTTTAGGGATGTAGAGAAAGAAGTTGTTAGTTCTACACCACTGTATCTAACTCGACATTCTAAGTGACATCGGGCTACAGCTTGCAGAAAACAAAGTTACTTTCATTTGAATTGTTTATAATACTAAATCTTTGCTATGATAAAGAAAATTCCTTTTAGTTTTTATAAAACTAAGAGATCTTCTATGTTACAAGGATATTCTTGGAAAAAGAGGTTAAATATATGAGAACAAAATTAAGAGTAAGAACAAGATCTACAAGTGTCATCGTGCACGAGACAGAATCTGTTGAACGCTTTTGTGATCCTGTATCTCACGTAACCTTTGACATTCGTAGGCTAACAGCTAGAGAGAAACGAGAACATTTTATCGTAATTCTAGCTGATTACGATAAATCTAATATTCGCATCAAACCTGTAGCTGAAGTCTACTTTAGTGCAGAAAAGCCTAGATTCATGGTTGATATTAAAAATCAATATCCTGACCTTAATGACCGGGCTAGCTTTATAAAAGAAAAAATAATTAATTCCGTCAGTTGTTACGAGAAGGCTTATGCCCAGAATTTTTCCACGGCCGTATTCTAAAGATTTAGAAAGAACTGAAGCTCCTGCTAGTAGTCTAACCTACAGTAGGAGCTTCTTTTTGAGCAATGATAAAGGTAATTACTTTAAGTTAGATGAGTTCAATGTATCTGGTGCTGTCTACAATCAGGTATTAAAATTATCGAAGCTTGAAATGCCAGACTGGTTAATAGATTACGCTTTTGAAATTGACGAAGATGACCATGAAAGCATTGAAGATAAAGTTGAACATCTAAAAAATGTCTTTGGTGAAGAGTTTTCTCTGTCACCTGTAGGGCAATTTGCCTATGCGGATATGCAAATAAACAAAGATGGAACCCTGTTAGATGGTAAGCAAATCTATGGAGCTTTCATAAATAAGGAACATAGAAGTGAAGGTCTTGGAATGCTCGTTTATGACCTCATTCTTAGTCTCTATGGTTGTTTAATTAGTGATGACTGCCAAAGCATAGCTGGATGTACTTTTTGGGCTGAAAGGCTATCAATGGAATACGAGGTGTATACATATAACACTGTGGAGCAAGTTATCATTGAGCAATTTGCAGCCAAAGACCATGGGTATGTATGCACTTTTACGCCTTGGAGCACTCAAGAGCTTGACTTTAAAAGTATCTCAAAATTAGAGCCGATACCCACTACAACAGATGATCGAACTCATATCGTGCTATTTACCGAAGGTTAGGCAACAAAGTCTGGCTTGTTATTCGTAATAACTACACAAAAGGGCTAAACAAAGCCCTTTATGTGTATCAAAAACTCTCTATCTCAATCCTCAATATATCGTAACATCTTTACGCTACTACTTTATCCTGGCTATTGAACGGGCAATTTTTAGTAGCTGAGTCGAAGTCTTAATCTCTAATTCAGATTGAATCCCCAAGAGCGCGATCCCTGCTAATATTTGTTGTGGTCTCACGACTTGGCCAGTCGGCAGCTCCATTCTGTCGTACAATATTTTGAACTATCCCCAGTCTTCACTGATGCTCAGTTCCCTACCTTTTGCCATTCTCATGAGCCTTTTACACTCTGGCGGTATTGGTTTTCCTTCGTCCCAACCTGTGATGGTCCTCACAAATTCAAAACACAGTTGAGCGATCTCTTCCTTTGTCATTTGGCACTCTAACTCTCGAAAGATGTAATGAGACCTACGTCAAAGTGAAAGGAGAATGGCTCTGCCATGTCGCTATCAAAATTTGCGACAGAACCAGAGTCTCTCCTCTAGCTTCAATATTCACTTGCCTGCTCCTAAAAAGTGCCAGGGGCAACTCTGGCACTTCAAACTAAAGTCAAAAAGCTTAAACGTTACAGCTCTGAGACGCAGGACGCGTAGAGCGGAAGGCTCCAATAGTAGTTGCCGACGTTGCCATTGAGGAAGGCCACAACGTCATAGTTAGTAACATTAGGAGTCGACGACCAATAGAAGCTGCCAACCGGCCAACCGCGCGCGTTAAACATATTGCCGTATGCATCAAACAGCTCCACTTTTAACTCGTCTCCTGTCGTTAAACGCCAGTTCGTTCGTCCGCCGAGACTATTGGCGCTGTAGGTATCGCACAGTGCTTTTGCGTTAGTCCAATTGAATAGGTAAAAATCACCTGTTGGTCCGGCGCTTCCATTTTCAGGATGAATACCATTTGTTGCACTGCCACCAATACTGTCTAAGTAGGACACTGATGGAGAGCCGGTAAATAGTTTACCACTACCTGTATCGAAGATATCAACACATGCACTAACTAAGTCACACACATCCACATTCACCGTATTACTGGTCACGCCGTCTTTCGTGGCCGTGAGTGTCGTGTTACCCACCTCAACCGCGGACAATAAACCAGATGATGTCACCGTTGCTGTATTTATATCGTCTGATGTCCACGTCGCAGAGTTGGAGATGTCGGATGATGAGTTATCACTGTACGTGGCCATTGCGGTTAACTGTTGGGTCCCACCTTTCGCGACATTGACCGTTGCAGGGGTCACTTGAATGGCCGTAATCACCGCTGCTGTCACATTGACACTCACCGTATTGCTGATAGTGCCCCCCTTCGTGGCTGTTACGGTTATCGTGCCTATATCAACGCCTGATAGTAAGCCCGTAGATGTTACCGTTGCTGTGTTTATATCGTCTGATGTCCACGTCGCAGAGTTGGAGATGTCGGATGATGTATTATCACTGTATGTGGCTATTGCGGTTAGCTGTTGAGTCTGACCTCTCGCGACATTGACCGTTGTAGGCATCACTTGAATGGCTGTAATCACCGCGGCCGTCACATTGACACTCACCGTATTACTGGTAATGCCGTCCTTCGTGACGGTTACCGCCACAATGCCAGGACTATCACCGCCCACCAACATACCAGGGGTATTGAAGTAACCGGTATCGAGATCGCTTGTATGCCAATCACTGACACTTAATCCCGTCAATGTACGAGATGAACCATCAGAGTAGTACCCAGTAGCCTCGAAAGATTGTTGATTGCCTATCACAAGTGTTAGCTCATTCACCCCTTTCGTTGTTATTGGCGATGCGACGATATCTATACGTTCTAAATGTACCGTTGATTCAGAGAAGGCGCCTTCTGAATTACAACCGGTTAATAGCATTAATAGTGGGAAAATCACTATTGAAAATAGGACTTTAAAGAATTTATTCATAATAATACAATCTACTCTTGAAACTGGAAGCTAGGGATGGTGATTTCAACTCGACGATTTTTAGCTCGCCCTTCTGCAGTATTGTTGTCCGCAACAGGTTGAGACTCCCCTTCACCTTCCCACTCAAGTTGTGTCGGTGCGACTTCCAATTCAATCAGTTTATTGACAACCGCTTGGGCGCGATGCTCGGAAAGCTTTTGATTATAGGGTGCCGCTCCTGTTGAGTCAGTGTACCCAACCACAATGGCTTGAGCTTGTGGGTAAGCGTTTAATACTGAAGAGACCTCCGTTAATTGGCTAATAAACTCTCGGCTAGGCTCGATTGAATCAAAACCCAATAATCCAACTGCAGTTCTCGGTGAAAATGTCTGTATTTTAGGCGGTGTTTTTACAGTGACTGTCTCTTTAACTGGACTATCTTCAATGAGAGGAGTTGACGCTGGTTGGGCTGTATTGCCAAACGTATAAGTTAGACTGACCAACAATCCATGACTATCATACTTACCCGTATTTGATTTACCAATACTGTCAATGTACTGATAGCCCGTTGATAATCGGACGTTAGGGGTAAAGTGATAGTTAATCCCCATCTCCCCGAGAGGAGAAAAACCAGTGGCATCGCTCTTATTTGAAGAAAGTTTCGTTTTTTCCATGTCCCAGTAAGCAGCACCAAGTCGACCGTACAAACTCAGATTATCTTGTAGGTACCAATCGTAACGAAGAGCACTTTCAATCAACCAAGTTTTAACATTAACCGATGTGGCATCCGCCTTTAATTCATCGTGATATTGGTAGCCTAAATCCCAACTCCAAGAGGGAGTAAACTGTAACCCGCTATAGAGACCTAAAATTGTGCCCTCTGGATTTGAGTGATTGTAATTGTCGTCTAGAGCCCATTGATATCCCCCCTTAGCTCCAATAAAAAACTGAGGGGATATATCAGCCGCCAGCACAGGAGTGCTCAAAATGCAGGCAAGTAATGTTATTTTATTCATGATATTTAGGTTGCCATTTAGGTTAGCGATAGGTACTATTGAAAATATAGATAATACTTACAAATAGAATTTATCGATAAAAAAAATGTATATTAGACTTTTTACAGTTCTGTAGCAAATAGCTCAGAGGTGTAGTTTTTCGTTTTTGTCGCAAACCTTTGATACATGAGTGCAGTTACGTTAAATAGCCCTATGATATTTTTCAAAGCTCTTTAAAGCTAACTCTTCCACTTGATTGTCTTTATCTTGAGACGGCTTATCAACACAGTGAGAATGATACTTTTGATTACCAACTCACCAATCAAAATAAATCTCAGTTTGACGCTAGGACTTTTATCTGCCAACACATCAGAAACAATTATATCAATAGAAAGAAGTTCACTCGGCTCAGCCCCGTCCCACCAACCATTTGGGCATATAGTTTTAGTTCATAGTTACCGGAAAGAAAGTCAAAGCTAGCGCCATCTTTGGGAAGCAAGAAATGGTGTTCAAATGTAACTCCATCTTGTGGTACATACAATCCAGAATCTCGTGCCAATTGCCCCTTACTGCCATATGTCCAGACGTTGAAATTCTGCTGAGACTCATTTCGACTCAACGATTCATTCATTCATTCATTCAATAACATGACCTTTCTTTGAAGGGGCTTGTTGCAAAAATCAGATAAGACAGAGCTGCCTAGTGATAGGCTTCATGATTACTGGTAAACAACCTCAACATTGAAGAGGCGGTTCATGAAGGCGGCTCGCTCCCGCACAACGACTTTAGGTTCATCACGACGTAACCAGAAATCAAACTGCCCTTTGTTCAACATCCGTAAGGATTCGAATCCCTGAAGGGTTAACCAGGCTCGCTTTCGTATTTTAAAACCGCCGGTACCTATAATGAGCTTCTTGGGAGTTTTGTCGCAAAGTCTGGTTTTATCGGTTAATATTTGCCTAATTTCGACTCGACACCCTGAATTATAATGTTTAAAGGCTGCCACTTTCCCTCTGAAGTTATTCTCGAAATACCCTCACTTACAAACTCAGCTATCGCGAGATTGAAGAGCTCCAGAGGGAGCGTGGTGTGAATGTGGAGCATGCAACGATTAATCGTTGGGTTATCAAATTTGCACCTGTCTTAGAACATAAAGCGAGAGCAAAGAAAAAGCCTGTCTCTACTTCGTGGCGCATGGATGAGACCTACGTCAAAGTGAAAGGAGAATGGCTTTACTACTATCGAGCGGTCGATAAGTTTGGAAACGTCATTGATGATTATCTCAGCTCCAATCGCGATGAGGCTGCCGCGAAAGCCTTTCTGAATAAGGCGATAGCTCACATGGCCTCCCCGAGAAAGTGGTCATTGATGGGAGTAAAAGCAACCACGCGGCTATTGATGCAATGAACGTTCAACTCTGGCTAACAGGCTTCATGTTGTCACTGATAGAGATACTCGATATCAAAAAACTGAACAATATTGTGGAGCAAAGTCATCGGTGGGTAAAACAAAAAACCCGCCAAGCCCTTGGATGGAAATCACTAGAAGGGGCAACGGCCAGTCTTCATGGTAAAGAATTGTGGACAATGATTAAACGAGGTCAAATTAACCTTGGGGGGAACAACGCCTTTAAGCAATTTTATGCCCTCGCAGACTAATTGCGTCTAGAGAATGGCTCTGCCATGTCGCTATCAAAATTTGCGACAGAACCCAGAAATGAGTTACTCACATAATTGCCCCCCTAAAGACAAATAGCCAACATACAACCGATTCAATACATTGCGCCTAAACACACCATTAAAAAATGGAGGTGACAATAATAGTAAACTGGTTTACCATTTTTATCTTTAAAAGGGGGAAATTATTATGTGGACTAAAACAACGAGTCTGATCGTCGACGGATTGAGTGCGAATAAGGTTTGGAAAGTGTGGGCTGATGTCAACCAATGGCACACTTGGCAAGGCGACATTGAATATGCGACATTGGAAAGTGAATTTAAAAAAGGGGCTGTATTGAAATTTAAGCCTAAAGGAGGACCAAAGATTAACATTGAACTAATAGAAGTCAGAGAGAGCTCAATGTTCATGGATCTGACTAAGTTCCCTTTTGCCAAGATGTATGATTCTCATGAACTAATAGAACACGGTAATCAATTGGAAATTAAATCGACATTAAAAATCGAAGGTCCGCTATCATGGCTATGGAAAAAACTTGTTGCCGAAAGCATTGCAAGTGGAATGGATCATCAATTATCGCAATTGATTGAGAAAAGTAGAAATGTCTAAATCATCTCCTTTTAAGCATGAAGTAGCAGATGACAGTGTAGGCTTTCTACTTTGGAAAATAACTACACTTTGGCAAAAAAAATTAGCGATTGTATTAAGGAGTTTTGGAATTAACCAAACTCAATTTGCAATTCTAGCTTCATTAAAATGGTTTCAAGATAACCAAAGACCAACCACACAAACAAATTTAACTGAGCACTCTAAAATTGACAAAATGACAATATCTAAAGCAATTCGAAAGCTCGAATCAAATGGTTTAGTCGAACGCACGCCCTCATTATCTGATGCGAGAAATACCAATGTACAGTTCACAAAAGAAGGAAGCGATCTAATATTCAAAGCCATCTTAGCCATCGAAAATACTGATGAAGCATTTTTTTCCTGCTTAACCGAGTGTCAACTTAAGCAATATAAATCTCTGACATCATCACTAATAAAAAACAATAGTTTATAAACTATAGCAATCTTTTATAGGAGGTTTTGTGAGAAAGTTTTAGTGTGGTGTCATAAGTATTTTTCCGATCGCGTTAATCTTTGTATTCACAACGCACCCAACTTAGTTTGCAGCTAGCCTCAACCGTATTGGTGTTCCTTACAAGATTGTCTATGCGATAAACTTAACTCTGCGTTACCTACCAGAGGTTAAGAAAGATTTCGTTAAAATCATGCACGCGCAACAAGCCCGTGGGGTTGAGCTGTCTAAGAAAGCTCCGCTTCTCACCCGTATTAAAAATGCTGCTAAAGTGTTAGGACTACTAATTTCTCGAGCTTGGATAGAGCAGATGAAATATCCAATGTCATGACACTACGAGGCTTTGGCAGACATAAATCACGCACCTGGTACAGCTACGCTACACTTAAACGTGTCGACTTTATTTATTATTTGATTTAATCGTAATGTTGGCAATCGTAAAACGCATCCTTGATGCCTAATTTGTTTTGGTACCCTTTCTAGGTCTCATTTAAACAAACACTTAAAAGAAAACACCACTTTTTTGTTTGAAAATAAATCGAACAAATCACAACCATCGTCTTTTGACGATAAACTAACCATTTCCTTACTTCTTTAGTTTGAATTCTAATTTAGAAAGTCTTAATATTTTATTTACAGAATGTTGCGTGCAATAGAGATTAATAATGGCTCGAATTACCCAAGTACAGAAACTAGAAAACCAAAAGCACTACGATGAGATCGTACTAAGCCTTTTTCTAGCGGAAGGACACGAAGCACTAACTTATGCAAGGATTGCTCAGGAAATTGGCATTAGTTTAACGACGCTTCAGGGCTATTATCCATCGACTCGTGCTATCCGCTCCGTGTTACATCAACACATGCTGTCGATCATCATTAACAGTCAAGACTTTTCATCAGAAGAAGCGTTTATCCAATCATGGCAAACTGCTCTAGATGATGAGCAGTTCCGTTACGTGATTAAATTGATGTTCTTCCATGCGTCACAGGTTAAAAGCCCAGAAGAGTTCAATATCAGCTCAGATGGTGAGTTTCGAGACAAAATGTTTGATAGCTTCGGGACTGACTCCGTTCGGATTATTGAAACAGTCGTAGGGCGATCTATGTTATACCTCACTAACTTCGGTTTTGTAGGTTAATATTCGCCCAATTTCGACTCGACACTCTGAATTATAATGTTTAAAGGCTGCCACTTTCCCTCTGACGTTATTCTCGAAGCCGTCCGTTATGACCTCGCTTACAAACTTAGCTATCGCGAGATTGAAGATATCCAGAGGGAGCGTGGTGTGAATGTGGATCATGTAACGATTGATCGTTGGGTTATCAAATTTGCACCTGTCTTAGAACATAAAGCGAGAGCAAAGAAAAAGCCCGTCTCTACTTCGTGGCGCATGGATGAGACCTACGTCAAAGTGAAAGGAGAATGGCTCTGCCATGTCGCTATCAAAATTTGCGACAGAACCAAGTATGATTCGGCATGAAAACGGTAGTTTGTGTATGATTTTTGTTTGGCGACTAAAACCATATCACTTACTACCGTTTTTGTTTTTAGTTCCCGCTAATACGCGATGAACCAATTTAAAGGCGCTTACACTTTATTTTTATTATCTGTGTATAGATGGCAACGAACCATATGTTCACCGTCACAACTTGCTACAGGAATTTCCTGCGCACAATGTTCTGTTGCTTTAGGGCAACGCGTTCGGAAGGTACAACCAGATGGCGGAGACAACGCTGAAGGCACATCTCCTTCAAGCGAGATCGCCATTGACTTATGAGTTGGATCAGGTACTGGAATAGCAGACAAAAGTGCCTGAGTATATGGGTGCTTAGGGTTACTATACAGCTGCTCAGCGGGGGCTTTTTCAATAAGGCGACCAAGATACATCACACCAACTTCATCACAGATATGCTGTACAACTGCGAGGTCATGCGCGATAAACAAAAAAGAGATGCGATGTTTTTCTTGCAACTCAGCAATCAAATTTAAAACCTGAGCTTGCACTGATACATCCAGCGCCGAAACCGGTTCATCGGCTACAATAAACTTAGGCTCTAAAACCAATGCTCGAGCAATCCCGATACGTTGTCTTTGGCCGCCTGAGAATTCATGCGGATAACGGTTCAACACCTCTGGGCGCAAACCTACAATCTGCATAACCTCGGCAATTTTTGTTTCGCGCTCAGCAACCGTGCCTATCTTGTGGATGTCCAATGGCTCTCGCAGGATTTGGTGAATCGTCATGCGTGGGCTCAATGAAGCAAATGGGTCTTGGAAAATCATTTGCACATCTTTACGTAGGGCTTTAAGCTCCTTGACATTTAGGGTTGTGATATCTTGACCTTCTAGCTTAACCTGACCATGAGTTGGCTCAATTAGGCGCAATATGCAACGACCTAGGGTTGATTTACCACAACCAGATTCACCTACCAGCCCTAGGGTTTTTCCTTTATCGATGGTAAAGCTGACCTTATCTACCGCTTTACACACAGCGCGATTGCTCTTAAAAAAACTTTTCCCAACCACAAATTGTTTTTGTAGGTCATTGACCTCAAGTAGTGTTTCACTCATTGAGTAACCTCCAACGGTTCATTTGAATCAAGTGGATGATAGCAAGCTACTTTATGTTCACCTCTAGTGAGAGACGGCGACGCCTGATGACATGGCAGTGAAGCGCGATCACAACGGTCGACAAAGCGACACCCCTTTGGTAGATGGAATAAATCTGGCACCATACCCTCGATAGACGGTAAGCGAGAGAGTTTTTTATCCCGTACCACAGGGATAGACTCTAGCAGCCCTTTGGTATAAGGATGTTTAGGGTTAACAAAAATATCCGTCACCTTGCCTTGCTCTACGATCTGACCGCAGTACATCACCACCACACGCTCACAGGACTCGGCAACCACACCCAGATCATGGGTGACTAACACCACAGCCATCTGGAGCTCTTTTTGTAGGCGAACCATTTCGCGCATGACCTGTGCTTGTATGGTTACATCCAATGCGGTTGTCGGTTCATCGGCAAGCAGTAGCGATGGGTTGCATGACAATGCCATAGCAATCATTACACGCTGACGCATACCACCAGAAAGCTGATGAGGATACTCATCGATACGCTTTTCAGGAGATGGAATACCAACGATTTTTAGCATCTCAATCGCCTTATCTTTCGCTTGCGCCTTATTTAGCTTGGTGTGGTTGCGAATAACATCGACCATCTGAGTTTTTAGCTTAAGCACAGGGTTAAGGGCTGTCATCGGCTCTTGGAAGATCATAGATATCTCATTACCACGAAGCTTACGATAGGCTTTTTCATCCAGCCCTACCAGCTCTTGTCCCCTATACTGGACACTACCATGAACAATCTTTCCGGGAGGGCTTGGAATAAGCCCCATGATAGAAAGCGAACTCACAGACTTACCACAGCCTGACTCCCCAACGAGTGCCACAGTTTCACCAGGCAAGACCTCAAAGCTGATTTTATCAATCGCGATTACAGTTCCCTTGTCGGTTTTGAACTCAACAGTAAGCTCTTGGACTTTTAGTAATGGTTTAGTCATGCTTAAACTTTCCTTGGGTCAAGTGCATCTTGTAGTGAATCAGAGAAGAGATTAAAGGCCAGAACCAGTACAAATAGCATCCCTGATGCAGCAAAAAAGTTGCAAAAGTGACCTGCTGTCACCTCACTACTTGCTTCAGCAAGCATAAGCCCCCAACTGATACTATCTTTGACCCCCAAACCTAGGAAACTAAGGATTACTTCACTCTTAATCGCGGTAATAAATAGTAAGGTCATCTCAACTAACAAAATATGGGTGGTATTTGGCATTAAATGCTTAAACATTATTCGCCAACTTGACACCCCTAACGAGTGCGCAGCTTCGGTAAATTCCATATTTTTTAACTTGATAACCTCACCACGCACAACACGTGCAGTAGCAGTCCAAAATGTCGAGATCATCGCAATATGCATACTGTAAGCGTTGTCTTGCAGTGCTACGGCAATCGCCGCAACCAGCAAGTAGTATGGAATACAATCGATACTGTTAATCAACCACAAAATGAACTCATCAATCCAGCTACCTGATTTATAGCCCATAATACAGCCAGTAACCGCGCCTAACGAGGTAGCAAAAATGGCTACCAAAAGCCCAACTTCAAATGCAGTTTTAATACTATATATGGCACGTTGGAAGATATCCTGACCATTAATGGTGGTACCAAACCAATATTCACTGCTCGGGCCCATCTGCTCCATAGCCAGCAGCTCGTCCCATTGCTGAGCAATGACGCCACTCCATACCAGCACGGCAATAAACATATAGATAGCCACGACACTCAGGCTGATGAGACCAATCTTATCTTTACGAAACTTAACCAGCGCCTTAATCCATAAGGATTCACGCTTTCCCTTTGCTGGGATATGATTTTTTACTACTGTTGTCATTATGTCATTTCTATTTTAAGGAAATTCGCGGGTCGAATATTTTGTAGATAATATCTACGGTGCTGACGATCAAAATAAACAGCAAAGTAATCAACACAATTACTGCTTTTAATATTGGTAAGTCACCGGTAGTGGTTGCATCATAAGTAATCAATCCGACCCCTGGGATACCGAAATAGCTTTCTAGTAATAACGAGCCACCAATCATCACAAATGGAATCGAAAATACTATTCGGGTGATAATTGGGATCATGGCATTCTTTAATACGTGTTTAAATAAAATGCTCGTCGAGGAATGACCAAACGCCTTGGCGGTGCGAATATGGTCGCGGTTGGTTTCTTCAACCAAGATTGCACGATAAAAACGCGTCGTATACCCCACCGCTACGAACACAGAACACAAGGTTGGAACTGTAACGTAATACAGATAATCCTGTAGATTAGAAACGTCCCATCCGTATACAGGAAACATATTCAAGCCATAGCTAGAACAAAACACTAACTGCAATGCAATGATGACAATAAGATAAGAAATGCTCATCCCGACCACAGAAGAAGACATGACCAACTTATCAATCCAGCTTCCACGATTCTTAGCAGCAAACAATCCCAGTCCAATCGAAATAATGTGACCAAGCACGAAGCCTGGCAACCCTAACATGATTGAAATTGGAATGGTGCGCTTAAGTATTTTGATCACCTCTTCGCCACTTGAATCTGAGTAACCAAAATCGAAAGTAAAGATTTGATGGAGATAATGTAGATAACGAGTGGTAAAAGGCTGATCGTAGCCCAGTTGATGACGCACCTCTGCGATCTGTTCCAAAGATGGGTTACGGCCGAGCAAATCATAGGTTTTATCTGGGGCAAAGTAGACCATAAGGATAAAACTGATCAGAGTAACACCAAATAATAGCGGTACACTGTAGATAAGCTTTCGTAAGCAATACTTCAACGTTTCCATTACATTAGCTCCTTACTGAATATCAACGTATTTGAAGTAGTTTCCAAGAATATTGCGCTCTGGCCACATAATGGCGTTTTTGTGCCATAGACTCACACTTGTGCGAGAGAAACCTGAAATACTGACACAATCATTAATGAGGATCTGGTTCATTTGCTGATATATAGCGCTGCGCTTAGCACTAGGCTGCATTTCTGATGCCTTTTCATACAGTGCGTCGTATTTTGGGTTAGCGTAGTTCGCAGAATTTGAGCCTGGCGAGCGATTTGGGCCATAGAATAGCTGTAGAGTATTTTGTGCATCTGGGTAGTCTAAGCCCCACGCCATAGGGATAATTTGAGTCTGACTGTTATTAATATCGCGAGAAAAATCGCCAAAGGTAGCGTAGGCTTTAAACTTAACCTTGTTTTTTGGGTAACCAATCTTAATCAGGTTACCACGGAACTGCTCAAAGAATTGCTTAGCAAGCACACTTGAGACTGAAGGATAAGTAAGTACTGGCAGCGTCTTTGCGTTCCAACCATTGTCTTTCAGTAGCTTCTGTGCACCGGCAATATCTTGTGTAATAGAATCAGTGTCGATATTAGGATCGTAGCCATCGGTACCTGGAATGATATGTCCAGGGAAAGCGTGCCCCATACCTAGATAGAAGCGCGAGATGCGTCTTGGCCAGTCAAATGATTTGATAATAGCACAGCGTAGTGCTTTGTTTTGGGCATTGGTTTTGGGGTTATCAGAATGCCCAAAATAATCATCATCAAAGTTAAAGCTATTATGGACATAACCAAGCTCTGTTGATACATGAAAGTTATATTTTTCAGCATACTCAGGGCGGAGCTTAACCGGATCGCGCGACTCAAGTACTTCGTCTAGCATGTCGTTGTGTAGCGTAGTGTTTACAATTTCGTTACCCTTAGTGAACGAGTTCCAACGTGCTGAACTTTGTTTAATCCAATTAGCTTCGACTCGGTCTACGATAGGCAACTTTTTGCCTTGCAGTTCTTTAAGACCAGTAATTCCGTGTATTGCAGGGTCATAGCCTTCTTTTGCTAAGTCGAAGGTTTCATCGCGGTATTGCTCATTACGCACTAAGATAGTCTTGGTGTTGTTGTGAGACACCAGTTTAAATGGACCACTGCCAACCGGATGAGTTGCAAACTCACGCCCGTATTTTTCAACCGCTTCTTTCGGTACAATTGCAGAAAATGCCATGGCTAGGGTATAAGTTAACTGCGGATAAGGCATGGCGAGTTTTATCTGGATAGTGTAGTCATCTAGCGCTTTTACGCCTTCAATAACTTGGCTATAATTCGCACCGTTTTTCTTCCATTCTTTCATACCCACCAATTTATCGGCCCATAACCAAGCCCCTTGTGAGCGACTTTTCGGATCAAAGTGGCGTTTAATCGAGTAGACAAAATCGCTTGCGTGTACTTCGCGACCTTTGCCGTTAACAAATGAAGCATCGTCGATAAAGTGAACCCCCGGCTTAATCTTGATAGTATAGGTTAAGCCATCTTCTGAAACCTTTGGCATTGCCGTCGCAAGGTTAGGTTTTAACTCATAAGGACGTTTTAGGTATTTGTATTCATACAGTGTGTCATACACAGCAGTTACAATAGTGTTGCTGTAACCGGTTGATGACTGTGCGGGGTCAAAGGTGGTTGGTGTGCCGCTATCAGAAAACTTAAATGTTTTCACCTCGACTGAGTGCGCACTGAAAGTAGCCACAAGCAGCAGTACTAACAGGGAGTGAATATATTTTTTCATAATATTAATTTCACTATTTTGGGTTGTATTTATGTAATATTAAACTTGCAATCTGTACGATTAATTCGTTTTTCAAAGCCAACGAATAGGACAAACTACTTATTTAAGAGGCGTATAAAGTTATTTGGATTTAGATAAGGCTATTGGTTTAGTACGGTGGGAGAGTTATCTCCCACCGTTCATATATTTAAATTTAAACTAAAGAACCGGCAATTGTCCCAACACAAATTTTGTATGTTGCAATCTGTCTCGCAGAAGTTCCTTATACTTTTCACTGCTTGTATCAGTTTTATCTGCAAGTCGTGTATTAATTTTCGTAACTTCACTAGCTAGGCTGAACGCTAGGATATTTTCATCAGTAATGATGTAATCTTTGCCCTTGATCGTTGTAGTGAGACCATTAACGTTGTCCGTTGACGGGTGAACACCAACAAACTCTCGAATTAGACGAGCCTTTTCTTGACCACGGCTGTCACTAT
This sequence comes from Vibrio sp. Vb339, assembly GCF_902751245.1. Taxonomy (NCBI): domain Bacteria; kingdom Pseudomonadati; phylum Pseudomonadota; class Gammaproteobacteria; order Vibrionales; family Vibrionaceae; genus Vibrio; species Vibrio sp. Vb339. The sequence goes on from NZ_CADDIS010000002.1 coordinate 1,646,407, forward strand.
CAGTTGAGTAAAGGACAATTTGGTTCATTAATGCACCAAACAAGTTTGTTTCGCCCTTAGTCACGCCAGCATTTTCATCGAAACCAAATGATTCAACACTGCGAGTCAATGCAGGTGATAGTCCTTCGATGTACTGCTTCGAAGTATCCTCATAGTAAGGATAAATATCGTCGATGCTATTAATACCATTCCAAGGAGTACCATCTGACATTTGCATGGTTTCATAGTCATACCCTGAAGGAACTGGCACCTCTGATTTAACCAATTTTTGAATGGCTAGCTGGTTACACACCGACTCGGTATTAACTAGATCTGATATTGCACTGTTCGCCCCACCAGTTGCCATTCGACACAGAACGCTTTTGAAAATACGATTGATAGGGCCGTAATCCACTAGTGCTGCATAAGTGAGAGTATCGCTGTATCGGGACGTATGGCGAGTAACTAACTGCTGCATTGCTATTAAGCGATCTGGCCAAATACCAAGTACGTCTCTCTCGTTGGAGTATGGGTGCTGTGGATCAGATATCTTCGCTTTTGCTGAGTTTAAACGACAACCAACAACTTTAATTACCGGAGTTTCTGAAGCGCGGAGTTGCTCTTCATTGCGACCGGTATATAGCAATTGAAATGCGATTTCATCAAACCATTTTGGAGCATCGGCGTATTGGGTGATAACCTGCCCCATATTTAGTTGCTCATCTTTCGTTAGGCGTGTTTTATCAAATGAACCATCATAAACACCATTGGCGTACATGTGCTCGATACTGTCTAAAGAGTACTCCAATGGAGTCGTTAGAAGTAGCTCTCCGGATTCATTATTTCTGAAATTGATCAATACCCTCGCATTTGGCTGAGTTAGAACCTGCAAAAAGAATTTGGTAACGCGATCTTTTGCGCTGACTCGAGTACAGTACCATCTGGTTGGCGAGTTATAACACCCCTTGTCAAAGGAGTTCTCATTCCAACCCATGCGTTTTTCTAAGCCGGCTGTATCTTCAATTACTTCATGCATTCTATCGAACTCGTTGATACGATCTGGGATGTAGGAATGATAGTCGTCTGTGTGGAAGGCGCGGCGCTCATTACGTAGGTTGCGAGATTCGTAGCTGTTTAGATAACGCTCGATATAGTATTGGCTAATTTGGTCAATATCGAAGCCAACGTCAAACTTATTACAGTTACTATTTAAGGAAACATTTCCGTCAGTACAATATTTCATACCAATGAAATTGCTCCATCTATTACTTGAATCTTGTGGATTCAAGTCTGTAACCTCACTTGCGATTTTCTCGCTTAGTAGCTTAACAGAGCCGAGACGAGTAGCGCCGTTATCTTCATCTTTCGCCCACTCAGCACGGCGTGCTTCATCAAACTCTTTCAGTGAGTGCCAATACTTAGGATTGTTCCAATCGTCTAAGCTTGCTCTATTGTCCTGAGCTTCACGCTTGTAACCAAATCGAATTGCTGCCAAATCATAAGGCCCGAAGCCCATTCCCATCATGTCTACGCCGTATTCCATAGTTGATGTTGAGTCTGTAGAAAGGCTAGCATTTGGATAACCAGCGTCACTCAATTTGGCTTTCTGCTTTGCAATATCTTCTTGGCTAAAGAAGTGTTCTTGATCAAGACTTCCTTTGAAGTTGTGACGAAGACCGATGCTGTGTCCAAACTCGTGAATAATGGTTCCAATAAAACCAACGCCTGCAGTTTTCTGTACCATGCTGCTACGCAAAGATTTTGAAAGCTGATTGTTTTTTTTCAGTCTTGAGCCAACAACACCATTCACCCATAGTTCAGGGTTCTTCCAATCGATAGTAAACCCTTTTACCCCCCGAGGCAGAGATCGCATACCACCACCCAAACTAGCAGCATCAGCAACTAACATGTTGTTTTCAGAAAGGTATCGAAGTTTTTCTCTGTAAAGCTTTATTAAATCATGATTACGTTTAGCTCTTTCATCCGGAGTTGGGTTTACTAGCGGCTGAGCAACGCTGTCGGATAGCACAGTTAATGAAGCCGGTGTAACAGGTTTCTGTTTATTTCGAAGTATCTCTTGTAGAAGTGGGAAACCGTCGTCCCAAGTCTCTAACTGAGTTTTGCTTTGGGCATTATCTACCAACTTTTTCTGTGTCGGGCGCGCCTTAGTTTCGTCTAAATATTTTAAGTAAGATGCGGTTTGAGCTACGGTCTTAGAACTAGACTCGGAGTCATCTTTTGGAATCTCTGGTGGAATGCTATTTGTGGTGAAGCTGGTAACACCAGGAAGTTCTTGTGGCTTGCCATTTAGAGGGTATTGATCAATGTCTAAGATTTCTTTCACTTTGTCAGCATTCATTCGACCAAAATTGTAGTCGTTTACGATGACATTATACTGGGAATATGCATTGCCTAGGAAGTTGCCACTGAATTGGTTAAAGCCACCACTTACAATTTCACCTGTGAGCGGATCAGAACTAAGATTCGCAACGCCTAATAGACCATTGTCTAGCGGTTGGTCGAATAAGCGAAGATAGTTGTAACGTAGATCACCATAGCGTTTGTTATAGGCTTGCTCAAACTTAATCTCTGGTAAGCCTGTCTCATACATGCGGTTTTGAACATTGATGATCGTTTCAGCTTCTTTTGCTGCTGCTAGAAAAATAGCGTTCTTTTCATCCCAGAAACTATTCGACAAGTAGTAAGTTAAGGACCCCTTATCAGGGTTGAAACGACGAAGGTACGTGCGTTTTGTGCCGTCAGCGTTGCTTAAATTTTCATTGCTTCGATATGTTTTACTGTGGGAGAAGTAGCCGTATAAGTTGGTATCACCTTCTTGGTAAGGGATCGCTTTGTAGTTAGGCGATACAATTTTATCGCGTGCAACAATCGAGAAGTATTGGGTAGTTGTGAAGCTCAATTTGTCCACGTCCCAACCTGAACTATATCTTGAAATACAGTTTATAGATGGCACTGTATAGGTCGATTTAATCTCGAAGTTGATAACGCCATTGTTCAAATCCAAAAGATAACCTTTCCACTTTTGGCTTTCATCTGTTGCTAACACTTTGCTGTCGACAGAAACGGAACAGTTCCTGTCAAACAAGTTGGTAAATGTTTGCTCTGCAATGCTAACTTTTGAGAAGTCAGGAACAAAGTAGCGTTTTTTATCCCATGTTAGAGCGTCACTGTCGTCAACTTCTTCTTTATTGGTGCATTTATCATAACTGTCTTCCTTACATTTATAGTCGACGTAATCACCACCGATAGTCAAAATTGGAATGAGATTGTTGTCCGTATTAAATCGTCCTTCATGACCTTCGCCAATAACGTCACCGTCAATTTGTGCAACTTGAATCCCGTTCTCGGTCTTAATGAGTTTTACTAATTTAGTGTCATCAACTCCGCCGCCTATGCCCATTTTTCCGCCGACAGTAGTTAGATAGCGAGGAGTCTCCCCCATCATCCGTCGATATAGAAAGGTTTCGTTAGATAAATTATCAATATCAGAAGTTGATAGCTCATAAGGAGAGCGCTCTACTACTTTATAGGGCTCATCTTTTGGCCCACAACCAGCCAGTCCAACGGCAACTACCAATGCACCAGTACAATAAAATTTTTTCTTCATCGTTGTGACATCCTGTTAGTATTTTCTTTAAAAGACAAACAGCACGACTCACACCGCGAGCAGTCAAAATGAGTCGAGTACAGCCTGTCAATGCTTCTCTCATGTGAAACTGAGCGCTATAAGACTAAAAGCTATAACTAAAAGTAAGGTAATAGTGAGGGTCTTTGTCATCAAACAATCCTGAGATTGGATTCGGACCTCTGTCTGGGTTGTAGAACTGGGCGTTATTGGAATAACCAATTCCGACGTAAAGATCATCGTTGATGTCATATCCCAGTTCTTCTGAGTGGCTAATACTTGGGTACAAAGTATCCCCCTTATAAGTCACGTAGTGACTGTTTAATGCGCTAAAAGTAAAGGTCAATTGATCTATGATTTGATAGCTGCTAGACAGACCTAGGCTAAACATGTATTCAGTTAAATTGGTATTGCCAGCGGTCTTATATTTGTTAAAGTATTTGGTAATAGACGGGGTAAAAACTAAATCTAGATCATCAACATATCTGTCTACATCTATATCCAAAGGAGTCGCTAGAATGACACCTAAATAAAGGTGCGTATCTTGCGCATACTGTGTTGTAGGCAACAGAATATTACCTTTTAGGTCAATATTCGCAAAGTCTCCGAGTTTATAGATATCTGAAAACTTGCTGTAAAGATAAGTAGGAGATACACACCAATAGTCTTTCGTATGTGTCGAGCAATATCTCGTATCTAAGTAGTACTCGCCTGTAATTACACCTGCGCTGAAGTCGTCCGTAAACTCGTAACCGACTTTCAAGTCAATGTCGACTTGTGGCTCGCTTCTGTAGTCGTCTACCCAATTGTCCCTATAAGTTGTTGCTATGTAACCCGTCCAGTTAGAATTCTCCTTGTTTGATTCATCAGATTCTGTCGCGAAAGAAGCTGACATAAATGAAACAAAAATTGCAGCAACAGCGTTAGCTTTCCATATAAAACTAGAATCTTTCAAGCTCATCTCTCCATAGGTGTTGTTTCATTCTTTACTAATACCCTGATGTCGCATTGAGGGGGAAGGTATTGCGCTTTGTGTAACAGAGGACCTAGTTTCGAATAGGCATATAGCTTTAAAAAGTGAACTGACTTTAAATCAGATTGTCTATTGTTTAATATTCCCAACGACTCTAGACCTTGGAGGCGTAACCTAAGCCGTTTACGAACTTTAAAACCATCGATAACCACTCTTACTTCTTTATCGGAGTAGTAAGCTGGATCAATAGAATAGATTGTGTCGAAGGCTGAGCTTTAAAAACTCATAAACTGTTTAATAATTGCGTTTGTGGGATAAATAAAAATCGAACAACTTTCCTTTACCTAGAGTTTATTAAACTACCACTAAGGATCTGACAGCATGGACTGATTTTTACGTAACTTCTGCGTATATTCGATGAACCAACGATAAATGGTAGAGCAGTTTATTTATAGAGATACCACGTTCATCCAACGCCACATGCTTATTCTTATCAAGTATGCTCTTTAATACCCTTCCATGTATTTTCATCTAACCATCCTTGATATTCATCTGTATTGACTTTGGATATAAACACTTTGTCATTGTTGTCAAGATATGAGGTCAACTTACCAACTACTTGAGATGCCGATAACGATGTAGATATCAGCCATGTTGACTCCATTATATGATTCTATCCCCCAAAACTTCGTATCACTGAATAAATTTTTCGTACTTACGTCCAGAATTATTTAAGATATAACTAATAGAATATATTACCATTTCACATTTCCTATACGATACTAATCTAAACAAAGCTCTTCTTAATCAAAGGCCCAAACCACACCATATATTCACACATAAATTTATCATGAAAAAGCGCATCATTATAACGGATGCGGTATTTACAATACCGACAAGTAATCCAAATAGTAATGACTATCTGACAACAAAATTAAAAAGTCATTTACCACTGTTACATAAACATTACATCAACAGCTTTGTTTTTCCATTACCAATTATGAAAAATAACATTTACAAAATAAAACTAACAAAATAGCAGCATTCTGAGTATATTGAAGTTGATCGTCAGATCGCCGCGTTAATTGTGTTTGTTATCTTAACAGGCTCCCGCCTATTTGTTTTTTACGCCGTCCCCACGGCGTTTTTTTGTAAAAATTGGTTATTTAAAACGATTTAAACCCTCGAAAAAATATGTATCAATATTGATAATCGATTAGCGAAAAATGATTGTCCAGCTTAGCGATTTGTATATCTTGTTTGTCTAGACGTTTTTCCATCTCCGTCCGTAGCGAATCAATACTAGCTTCTATTCTAGAGTCTAGTTGTTGAACCTCGACTTTTAACTCTTCACGTGTAGCAAGGCCTTCAAATCGTTTATTAGTCGTTTTGATTTCTTCTTGAACCGCTTGGACTTCTTCATGCGTGGCGTTATGCTGTGCCTGATCAAACAATAGTTTGAGTAGGTCTTTCTGTGTGATTTGGTCGTTGTTATGTTCTGACATAAATACCTCGATATTCTCGACAAGTGTAGTGGTCTAATGATCCCGGACACCAAATTAGGTGGTAAAGTCTCCACCATAAATGAGGTGTTCAATGACAAAACGACAACGACGTACATTTTCAGCTGAGTTCAAACTAGATGCTGCAAGTTTGGTTCTTGACCAAGAGTATTCCATACCTGAAGCAGCTAACTCTATGGGCGTAGGTGAAACAGCTTTACGGCGATGGGTCGACCAACTCAAAGTTGAGAGAGATGGAGTGACTCCAGTAACTAAAGCCCTCACGCCTGAGCAAAAGAAAATCCAAGAGTTAGAAGCCCGGATTAACCGGTCAGAACGAGAGAAGTCCATATTAAAAAAAGGCCACCGCTCTCTTAATGTCAGACGAACTCGAACGTTCTCGTTAATAGACAAGTTGAGGGAGCATGAATCGGTCAAAATGCTTTGCGAGCTGTTCAACGTAGCTTCGTCTTGTTATTACAAGTTTAAGCAACGCAAGCCGGATGCCAATCGTATTCGTCTAGCTAGCCAAATTAAAGAACTCTTCAACATGAGTCGAGGCTCTGCTGGCAGTCGTACTCTTGTCTCAATGCTGAGCGCATAAGGCATAAAAGCCGGGCGATTTAAGGTTCGCCAGATAATGCGTGAAGCTGATTTAATGAGTAAACAGCCAGGTTCACATCGATATAGACATGCAAAAGTAGAGAGGTTAGGCATTCCAAATCTACTGGAGCGTGAGTTTTCTGTGAGTACTCCTAATCGTATTTGGTGTGGCGATATTACTTATATTTGGTCAGGTTCGAAGTGGAGCTATTTAGCGGTAGTGCTTGACCTATTTAGCCGACGCGTTGTGGGGTGGTCTTTATCCGATAAGCCTGATACCGAATTAGTCTCTAAAGCTTTGGACATGGCCTGGGAGCAAAGAGGATGTCCGAAGAACGTGATGTTCCATTCAGATCAAGCTAAGAAAGACATCAGCCATTGCCTGATGATTTACTACAATCGGCAACGGCCTCATCAAGCAAATGATGGGCTGTCGCCAGTGAATGCTGAAAATCGGCTTAAGTCAGTGTCCGGAATTTGTTGACCACTACATGTGGCATTTTATACATATTTAACTTTCTTGTTGTTGACACTCCTTAGAGGTGATGCAAATCTTTTAGCCCCAAGTTAAGAGGAATAGAAAATGAGCAATTAATAGACGCATTTGTGTAAAAATTGATTTAGTAGACACCTTTCTTGGGGCCTACCGTACGTTTTCGTTCCTTTGGACCTCAAACCTCGTAACGGAGCAAACCCTTGTTAGCGATGATCGCACTGAGAGTGTTTCAGTCAGAACTGGTTGAAACGAATATGAGCTAGATGAACAATGTATCAAAAGATTGCTCTCTTTTGATTGAGGCCAAGATAGAGGATAGAGAGGCAAGCATTGATTCATGTACAAAATTACCCATGCTTATGCGTTTTACACCGAGAGTTTTCAGTTCTGAAAAACGAGGTAATCCCGGTAGACACATCACATTTATCGGTAGTGGCGTGCTATCGACAACTGATTTTATATCGTCTTTTTTATTAATACAGGGTAGAAAAATGCCATCTGCGCCCGCTTGTTGATATTTATTAATTCTCTCAATACTAGTTGCAAGAGGATTTTCAACATTAAGTAAGAACACGTCACTTCTGACATTAATAAAAGTATCAAGACTTGCTTCGCGAATGCATTCTTTAACTTTTTCTATTGTTTTACCGAATAGGGAGCTGTCACGCAAGCTTCTTTCACCGTCTACCACGACACTGTCTTCTATGTTGACTCCAACAACTCCAACTTTAACTAATTCAATAATATTCTTTGCTATAATTTCAGGCGTATCTCCGTAGCCAGATTCAAGATCTACGGTCAAAGGCAGTTCTGTAGACTTAACAATTGCTTTTACAATCGACAAAAGGTCTTTGAAACGGATATTTTCTCCATCTTCCTTCCCAAGGCTATTAGCAATAGCCGCGCTAGAAGTACCAAGGACAGAAAAACCGACACTCTCGGCGATCTTCGCGCTTGGTACATC